>NZ_CP097267.1:1542500-2833068 GCF_028473605.1 Acidovorax sp. NCPPB 3576
GCAAACACGAAAGTGGACGTATAGGGTGTGACGCCTGCCCGGTGCTGGAAGATTAAATGATGGGGTGCAAGCTCTTGATTGAAGTCCCAGTAAACGGCGGCCGTAACTATAACGGTCCTAAGGTAGCGAAATTCCTTGTCGGGTAAGTTCCGACCTGCACGAATGGCGTAACGATGGCCACACTGTCTCCTCCTGAGACTCAGCGAAGTTGAAATGTTTGTGATGATGCAATCTCCCCGCGGAAAGACGGAAAGACCCCATGAACCTTTACTGTAGCTTTGTATTGGACTTTGAACAGATCTGTGTAGGATAGGTGGGAGGCTTTGAAGTGAGGACGCTAGTTCTCATGGAGCCAACGTTGAAATACCACCCTGGTGTGTTTGAGGTTCTAACCTAGGTCCATTATCTGGATCGGGGACAGTGCATGGTAGGCAGTTTGACTGGGGCGGTCTCCTCCCAAAGCGTAACGGAGGAGTTCGAAGGTACGCTAGGTACGGTCGGACATCGTGCTAATAGTGCAATGGCATAAGCGTGCTTAACTGCGAGACTGACAAGTCGAGCAGATGCGAAAGCAGGACATAGTGATCCGGTGGTTCTGTATGGAAGGGCCATCGCTCAACGGATAAAAGGTACTCTGGGGATAACAGGCTGATACCGCCCAAGAGTTCATATCGACGGCGGTGTTTGGCACCTCGATGTCGGCTCATCTCATCCTGGGGCTGTAGCCGGTCCCAAGGGTATGGCTGTTCGCCATTTAAAGAGGTACGTGAGCTGGGTTTAAAACGTCGTGAGACAGTTTGGTCCCTATCTTCCGTGGGCGCTGCAGATTTGAGGAAGCCTGCTCCTAGTACGAGAGGACCGGAGTGGACACACCTCTGGTGTATCGGTTGTCACGCCAGTGGCATTGCCGAGTAGCTAAGTGTGGAAGAGATAACCGCTGAAAGCATCTAAGCGGGAAACTCGTTTCAAGATGAGATCTGCCGGGGCCTTGAGCCCCCTAAAGAGTCGTTCAAGACCAGGACGTTGATAGGTCAGGTGTGGAAGCGCAGTAATGCGTTAAGCTAACTGATACTAATTGCTCGTGCGGCTTGACCCTATAACTTTGATCACCATTTGATCAAGTTGTTATGCCAAGTGACGCAGTCAAAATACAAGCTGATTCCAAACTCTATGAATTCGCCGCCTTGATCACATCAAGGTAGCTCCAAGTTATGCCTGATGACCATAGCAAGTTGGTACCACTCCTTCCCATCCCGAACAGGACAGTGAAACGACTTTGCGCCGATGATAGTGCGGGTTCCCGTGTGAAAGTAGGTCATCGTCAGGCTCTTACAGCCCAAAGCGCCCCGACATCCAACGATGTCGGGGCGCTTTGCTTTGGAAATTCAGAATATTGATTTAAGCAACACGTTGTAGTGATATGCAGTTACAAGACATTCTTTATTCTCAAGGGTTTGGTACCCGGCGTGTATGCGCAGGACTAATCCAGCGTGGCTTGGTCCAGTTATTTGATTCGGAGACTGGTATTTTTCAAGTCTGCATGAATTCAGTTATGGATTTGAAACCAGAGGGAATAAAGTTTCGGGTGTTAGAGGAAACATGGGTATATCAATCCAGAGCCTATGTGATGCTTCACAAGCCATCCGGCACCGAGTGTTCTCAAAAACCTTCGACCTATCCCAGCGTTTACACGTTGCTCCCCATGCCGCTGCGCCAAAGACCTTGCAAAAGTGCGATACAGGGTGTGCAGGCGGTGGGGCGGTTGGATCAAGATACGACAGGGCTCTTGTTGCTCAGCGATGATGGCCAATTCATCCATCGCATGAGCTCACCCAAGAAGCATGTTCCTAAATTGTATGAAGTGGGAACCAAGCATCCGGTAAGTTCAGTTCAGATCGACCGTTTGCTTGAAGGAGTTGTGCTTGACGATGATCCTATTGCAGTAAAGGCAGCCGCTTGCGTGCAGACTTCCGATCATGGATTGAGCCTTACTTTGACTGAAGGCAAATATCACCAAGTCAAGCGCATGCTCGCTGCGGTGGGTAACCGTGTAGAGACCTTGCACAGGTCTCGTATCGGCAACTTGGCCCTACCAATTGGGTTGGCGCCAGGGCAATGGAAATGGCTGGATGACGACGATCTTGCTGCATTGACCAGCTAGCTGATTAGCTATTGCACGAATGTCTTCGACGCATGCTGTTGCGGATGACGTTGAGTTGTTGCCCGGATAGGCATAGGCCATGCATCTTCACCGGCTACACTGCCGCGTGTTGTGAAAGTACCTACTGTGAAGTTTTCAATTGGCGGATGTTTCCGCGTTGTGTTTTTGGGGTGGGCGTTCTTTGCTACGGCCGCGAGCAGCGCAGCGTTACCCCCCGTTTTTGTGCTGAATTCGCTTGAGGCGGACATCAGCGTGATCGATCCTGCTACTTGGACGGAAACATCTCGGATTCCCACCGGGAAAGAGCCGCACCATATGTATCTGACGCCAGACGAGAAGTCTCTCGTCGTAGCCAATGCGCTGGCCGATACGCTGACCTTCATTGACCCTAAAAGCGCTCAAGTGCAGCGCACGGTTCGGGGCATTGTTGATCCTTACCACTTACGGTTCACGCCTGACATGAAGTGGTTGATCACCGCTGCCAATCGCTTGAACCATGTGGACTTTTATCGCTGGGATGGCAAAGACCTCACTTTGGTACAGCGGGTGGCTACGGCCAAAACCCCCAGTCATCTTTGGGTGGATAGCCAGAGCCGAACGGTCTACTCAACGATGCAGGACAGCGATGAACTGGTCGCGATCGACATTGCAACCCAGAAGATCAAGTGGCGCATCAAGACGGGTGCCATGCCTGCAGACATCTACGGAAGTCCCGACGATAAATTCCTTTTTATTGGTTTGACGGGCAGCGATAGTGTCGAGGTCTTCGACGTGTCTGAAAGTGCTCCCCGCAGTGTCCAGAGAATCAAGACTGGGAGCGGGGCCCATGCTTTCCGGGGCGCAGGTGACAAGCGCCACGTGTTTGTCAGCAATCGGGTGGCCAATACGATCAGCAAGATCGACATGGTCAAACGTCAAGTGGTCGATACCTATCCGGCGCCTGGAGGGCCAGATTGCATGGACGTCTCAGCCGATGGTCGGTGGATCTATGTCAGCGCCCGATGGGCTCGCAAGATGCTGGTCATTGACACGGTAGAACGCAAAGTCGTGCAGAAGATCAATGTGGGCAAATCGCCCCACGGTGTGTGGACGCTTCAGCACGCTCCGCGGTAGGAGTTGATGAAGATGGCATTGCGCACCATGGCGCTCATTGGGCGGCTTGCTATTTTTTTGATAGCTAACGGGGCCTTCAATGCTGCGGTGGCGGCTGAAACAGCCGACTGCCAAAAGCCCGTGTACCTGACCTTCGACACGGGGCACATGGAAATTGCTCCTTTGGTTGCCGAAGTGCTCAAGCGCAAAAAGGTTGTGGTGACCTTTTTCGCAGCAGATGAAAAAACAAAGACTGGCGATGGGAGTTTGGGAGCGCACTGGGCGCCGTGGTGGCATGCGCGGGCATCGGAGGGGCATGCTTTCGCCTCCCATACCATGGACCATACATATTGGCGTGCGGATGCGGGTACGGCGGATACGCCGAAATTCCATGTCCGGTCATCTTCCGGCCCTCAAGCGGGCAAGGATTTGACCCTCAGTGCGGAGCAATACTGCAGTGAGATCCGAAGGGCTTCCGACCGTTTGCGCGAGGTGACGGGCAAGGTGCCTCTTCCCCTTTTTCGTGCGCCTGGCGGAAAGACGTCGCCTCGCCTATTGGCTGCGGCCAAGTCATGCGGCTATGCCCACGTGGGGTGGTCACCGGCGGGCTTCTTGGGCGATGAGTTGCCCAGTGAAAAATTCAGCAACGCCGCATTGTTGAAAAAAGCGCTGGACAATATTCGGAGCGGAGACATTTTGCTGGCCCATCTTGGCATCTGGTCGCGTAAGGATCCCTGGGCTCCTACCGTGTTGGAGCCCTTGATCGACGGGTTGAAGCAGCGCGGATTCTGCTTTAGAACATTGAATGACCATCCGGATTACCGTGATTGGTTGGCTGGTAAGCGTTGAACCGGAACAACCGTCTGTGACAGGAGCATGTGAGCGATGGATTGGCTGACGAACGGGTTCGATAGCGCACAGCAATGGCTGTTTGAGTCACTCATCCAGCCGATCATGTTTGCGACGGGGATGGCTGGCCTGCTGGAGGATGGCTATGCTGCCACAGGCTGGCTGTTGGTCGGCCTGCTGCAATTGGTCGTGATGCTGGTCATCATCGCGCCGCTGCAGCATTGGCGCCCTGTAGAACCAATGCTCGACCGTGCTGCTGTCCGAACGGACATCGTCTACACATTGATTCACCGCCTCGGTCTGTTCCGTTTGGCGCTTTTTTTCAGTGTCGATCCGTTGTGGGACGCTTTTTTCGGGGTGCTGCGCATGGACGGTATCAGCACATTCCATCTGGATGCGCTGTGGCCGGGCGTGACCGATCTGCCGTGGGTCAGCCTGCTGGTCTATTTGGCGGTCTTTGACTTTCTGGATTACTGGATCCACCGCGGGCAGCACCACTTCGAATGGTGGTGGCGGCTGCATTCGTTGCACCATTCGCAGCGGCAGATGACCATGTGGAGCGACAACCGCAACCACCTTCTCGATGATCTTTTGCGCGATGCGATCGTGGTCACCGTGGCGCAGCTGATCGGTGTGGCGCCAGGCCAATTCGTGGCCATCGTGGCTTTGACGCAGTTGAGCGAGAACTTCCATCACGCCAATTTGCGTTTATGGTTTGGCCGCTGGGGCGAGCGTTTGTGGGTCAGCCCCCGGTTTCACCGCCTGCATCATGCCATCGGCATAGGGCATGAATCGGTAACGCTGCGTTCCGTACAGACCCCTTCGAAGTTGCTGTCGGAGAGTTATGTTCAAGCAGAACCCGCTTTGAAGCCAGTCACCGTTCTGGGTGGCTGCAATTTTGGAGTGTTGTTGCCTTGGTGGGACATGCTTTTCAGGACTGCCAATTTCGAACTGCGATACGACCCGACAGGGGTGCGGGACCAGGTTCAGCCGGGGCCTGACGGCCGTGTTCGAAACTATGGACAGGGGTTTTGGGCGCAGCAGTGGCGCGGCGTTTTGCGCCTGTTCGGCAGAGCCTAGATAACGGCTGGACTTCTGCACACGCTATCCTCCCGCCATGGCATTGCTGATCCATTCCTTCTGGCGCGCAGCCGCCCATTGCCTGTATCCCCGCGTCATCGGCCTCTCTCTTTTGCCGTTGCTGCTCATGCTGCTGCTGGCTTGGGCGGGCAGTCATTTTTTCTGGGACGCTGCGGTGCAGGCCGTCCGCACAGCCCTGGAGTCTTCAGACATTCTGGCGATGGTGTGGGGATGGTTTCAGGCTTGGGGCATGGAGCAGGCGCCTGCCACCCTCGCGCCTTTGATCGTGGTGGTTCTCACCACACCGGTGATCATGATCGTTTCGGTGCTGGTGGTCGCTGTGGTCATGACGCCCGCGCTTGTCACGTTCGTGGCCAAGCGCCGTTTCCCGTTGCTGGAGCGCAAGCGTGGCGCATCGTTTGTGGCCAGTCTGGCTTGGTCTCTCGGTGCGACTGTGGCTGCCATGACAGCGTTGCTGGTCTCCATTCCCCTCTGGCTCATTCCTCCGCTGGTATTGGTGCTGCCCCCGCTGATCTGGGGGTGGCTGACCTATCGTGTGATGGTTTTTGATGCCTTGGCGGAGCATGCCAGCCGTCAGGAGCGCGAAGAAATTTTCAAGCGCCACCGCATGCGCCTGCTGGCCATCGGAATCCTGTGCGGTTATCTGGGCGCGGCGCCTGGAATCGTCTGGGCGTCGGGGGTCTTGTTCGCGGCGGCATTCTTCGTGTTGATTCCGTTGGCCGTCTGGATTTACACCCTCGTGTTCGCCTTCTCCTCCTTGTGGTTCACGCATTACGCGCTGGATGCGCTTCAGCGGTTGCGAGCCGAGCAGAGCGGGGCTGCTGGCGACGCCAGCGTACCGCCAAGCCCCATCATTTTGCCCACGGCCCCCGCCGGAAACCCTACACCATGACCCCTTCCTTTGGACTCATCATCATTGGCGACGAAATCCTGTCCGGCAAGCGCGCCGACAAGCACTTGCCCAAGGTGATTGAACTGCTGGGTGCGCGTGGCTTGCAGCTGGCCTATGCCGACTACGTGGGCGACGACCCAGATCGCATCACCGCCACTTTGCAACGTGCCTTTGCGTCCGGAGATGTGGTGTTTTCTTGCGGCGGCATCGGCGCCACCCCCGACGATCACACCCGACAATGCGCCGCGCGCGCATTGGGCGTGCCGCTCCGATTGCACCCCGAGGCCGAGGCGTTGATTCGACAGCGCATGCAGGACGTCGCGATCGAACAGGGCGTGCCCTATGAGCCTGATCGTGCGGACAACGTGCACCGGCTGAACATGGGGGTGTTTCCCGAGGGCGCTCGAATCATTCCCAATCCATACAACAAGATCCCTGGTTTTTCATGCGATGGTGGGGCCGGTGGTGCCGTGCATTTCGTGCCGGGGTTTCCTGTCATGGCTTGGCCGATGGTGGAGTGGGTTCTGGACGACCAATGTGCACAGTGGTTCAACCGCGCGCCCCAGACCGAGCATTCCATCGTTGTCTACGGCGCGATGGAGGCTGCCTTGACCCCGTTGATGGAGCGGATTGAAAGCCAGCATGCACCAGTGCGGGTTTTCAGCCTGCCCAGCGTGGATCATCCAGTGCATGGGCGCCACATCGAACTGGGAGTGAAAGGCCCTGCAGAACGGGTGCCCGCGGCGTGGAATGCTTTGCAGGAAGCGCTGCATGAATTTGGTGCAAACTGCGGCCCTGAAATGGTGCGGAATGTATAAGTTTCACTAGTGTTCATTGTTTTGCACTTGATTGGTGCAAATTTAGCGAGATGGCAGGCGGTGTCGTTCTCATGCTCCGCCTTAGTGCATCACAGCACCTGGCTGGCACGCAACCTGCTTTTATTTCGTGGTGTTTTTTTCAACAAGCGCTTAAATCCTGGAGAACCTGATGGCAAAGACCGTTGCAGACGTGATGAAGATGGTGAAGGAGAATGAGGTCAAGTTTGTTGACTTCCGCTTCACCGATACCCGCGGCAAGGAGCAGCATGTGACTGTGCCTGTGTCCCATTTCGATGAGGACAAGTTCTCTTCGGGTCACGCGTTCGACGGCTCCTCGGTGGCAGGCTGGAAGGGCATCGAAGCCTCGGACATGCAACTCATGCCCGATCCCAACACGGCCAACATCGACCCGTTCTTTGAGGAAACCACGCTGTTCCTGCAATGCGACGTGATCGAGCCGGGCGATGGCAAGGCATACGACCGCGATCCCCGCTCCATCGCCAAGCGCGCTGAAGCCTATCTGAAGGCCTCTGGCCTGGGTGACACCGCCTTCTTCGGCCCTGAACCTGAATTCTTCATCTTCGACGGCGTTCGCTGGTCCAACGAGCCCGGCAAGGTCATGTTCGAGATCGAAGAATACGAAGCGCCCTGGAACTCCGGCGCCAAGCTCGAGGGCGGCAACCGCGGCCACCGTCCCACCGTGAAGGGCGGCTACTTCCCGGTCCCTCCCGTTGACAGCACGCAAGACATGCGCGCCGAGATGTCCCTGATTCTCGAATCCCTGGGCATTCCGGTCGAAGTGTTCCACCACGAAGTGGCAGGCGCTGGCCAGAACGAAATCGGCACCAAGTTCAGCACGCTGGTCGAGCGCGCCGACTGGACGCAGGTCCTGAAGTACGTGGTCTGGAACGTGGCCAATGCCTACGGCAAGACCGCCACCTTCATGCCCAAGCCCTACGCCGGCGACAACGGCTCCGGCATGCACGTGCACCAGTCCATCTGGAAGGACGGCAAGAACCTGTTCGCAGGCGACGGCTATGCCGGCCTGTCCGACTTCGCGCTGTACTACATCGGCGGCATCATCAAGCACGCACGTGCGCTGAATGCCATCACCAACCCTGGCACCAACAGCTACAAGCGCCTGGTGCCCGGCTTCGAAGCCCCCGTGAAGCTGGCCTACTCGGCCCGCAACCGCTCGGCCTCGATCCGCATCCCTTACGTGGCGAACCCCAAGGGCCGCCGCATCGAGGCGCGTTTCCCCGATCCATCGGCCAACCCGTACCTGTGCTTCTCGGCCCTGATGATGGCCGGCCTGGACGGCGTGGAAAACAAGATCCATCCCGGCGAAGCCGCCACGAAGGATCTGTACCATCTGCCACCCGAGGAAGACAAGCTGGTGCCCACCGTGTGCCACAGCCTCGACCAGGCGCTGGAGTATCTGGACAAGGACCGCGGCTTCCTCACCAAGGGCGGCGTGTTCTCCGACTCGATGCTCGATGCTTACATCGACCTGAAGATGGGCGAGGTCACGCGCTTCCGCATGGCACCCCACCCTGTCGAATACGACATGTACTACTCGCTGTAAGCCTTGGGCTTCGGCCAAGGAATACGCACCCAAAAGGCGGCTTCGGCCGCCTTTTTTCATGGCACGATTCGTGGTCCAACGCGGCGCTGTAGCCCAAAGGGTAATAACCGCCCGAGACTGGGGGGCCGATTGGCGGGGCTCTGCGATTGGGAGATACTCCCCTGGCATCTCCCGCATGCCGCCGGCATGCCTTGCGAGGAACCTGAATGAAGAAAACACTCATCGCACTGATGGCCATCGGCGCCGTGGCGCCTGCCGCGTGGTCACAGGATCGCATCTACCGCTGCGGCAATGAATACACCAATAACGCCAGCCAAGCCAAGGAACGCGGCTGCAAGCTGGTCGAAGGCGGCAATGTGACGGTCGTGCAGGGTGCTCGCCCGGGTGGCACGCCAGCGGCCTCCGGTGGCAGCACGCCGAGCGCCAGTACCTCGCCTGCCAATGCCCCACGGGTGGACACCAACGACCAGCGGGCACGGGACTCCGATGCGCGCGCCATCCTGGAAGCCGAGCTGCGCAAGGCCGAGGCGCGGCAGGCCGAGATCGCCAAGGAATACAACAACGGCGAGCCCCAGCGCACCGCCCTCGAATTGCGCAACCCCCAACTGTGGATGGAGCGTACCGCCGAGTTGAAGGCCAGCCTGGCCCGCGCGGACAGCGATGTGGCCGGCATCAAGCGCGAACTCGCCCGTCTGCCCGCGGCCAATCGCTGAGCGTGGTGGCTTCTTCCAAACCCGATACCGCGCGCTACCAGGCGCTGGACCTCGTGTCCACGCTCGTGGCCGTGCTGCAACCTGACGGGGCCGTGCTGTTCGCCAATGCCTCCCTGGAGAACATGCTCGGGCAGTCGCGGCGCACGCTGGAGGGCTCCGATTTCAGCGGCTATTTTTCAGACCCGGCGCTGTTGCAAACGGCCTTGGCCGGAGCGCGTGGGCAAGACTTCGCCGCACTGCGATTCGAGGCCGCACTGCGCCGGGCGCAGCAGCAAGATGCCATGCCCGTGCATGTCCACCTGGCGGTTGCAGAACACTCTGGCGAAATCCTCGTCGAGCTTTGGCCACTGGAGGCTCAGGCTCGGCAGGACCGCGAAGAGCGCCTGCGCGAACAGGCGCTGGCCAACAAGGAGCTGATCCGCAACCTGGCCCACGAGATCAAGAACCCCCTGGGCGGCATCCGCGGCGCGGCGCAGTTGCTGGAGATGGAGCTCGATAACCCCGAGCTCACCGAATACACGCAGGTCATCATCCACGAGGCGGACCGCCTGCAAAGCCTGGTGGACCGCCTGCTGGCGCCGCACCGCCATCCGCATCTCGTGGGGGACGTGAACATCCACGAGGTGTGCGAGCGTGTGCGGTCGCTGGTGCTGGTCGAATACCCGCAGGGGCTGCGGGTTCAGCGCGACTACGACACCTCGATCCCCGAGTTCCGCGGCGACCGCGCGCAGCTCATCCAGGCGCTCCTGAACATCGTGCAGAACGCTGCGCAGGTGTTGACCGAACGCATCGCTGTGGGCGACGCGCTGATCACGTTGAGCACGCGGGTTGCGCGCCAGGTCACGTTCGGCCGGCAGCGTTATCGGCTGGCACTGGAATTGCATGTCATCGACAACGGACCGGGCGTGCCCGAAGCCATCAAGGAGCGGATTTTCTATCCCTTGGTGACAGGGCGTGATGGGGGATCGGGGTTGGGTTTGACGCTGGCACAGACCTTTGTGCAGCGGCACCACGGATTGATCGAATGCGACAGCATGCCGGGTCGCACCGATTTCCGAATCCTCATTCCCTTGCCTTGAGGTCCCGATAAGCAATCCATGGGAACAAGGTAGAACCAACACATGAAGCCGATCTGGATAGTAGATGACGACCCCTCGATCCGCTTCGTCCTAGAGAAGGCGCTGGCACGCGAGAGCTTGCCGACGCGCAGCTTCACTCACCCGCGCGAGGTGCTGGACGCGCTGGCTGAAATCACCCCCGGCGATCCGGAGCGGCAGGGGCCGCAGGTCCTGGTGAGCGACATCCGCATGCCGGGCGGCTCGGGCCTGCAGTTGCTGGAGAAAGTGCGCGAACAGCAGCCGGGTCTGCCCGTCATCATCATGACGGCGTACTCCGACCTGGACAGCGCGGTGTCTGCCTTCCAGCGCGGCGCTTTCGAATACCTGCCCAAGCCCTTCGACCTGCCCAAGGCGGTGGAGTTGATCCGCCGTGCGGTCGAAGAAAGCCAGCGCGAAGAGGTCACCGAAGAGCGGCAGACCGCCACCCCGGAAATGCTGGGCCAGGCCCCGGCCATGCAGGACGTGTTCCGGGCGATCGGGCGGCTGAGCCAGAGCCAGGTCACGGTGCTCATCACCGGCGAATCGGGTTCGGGCAAAGAGCTGGTGGCGCGCGCGCTGCACAAGCATTCGCCCGTGGCGGGCGGGCCCTTCGTGGCCATCAACACCGCCGCCATCCCGAAGGACCTGCTGGAGAGCGAGCTGTTCGGCCACGAGCGTGGCGCCTTCACCGGCGCGCAGACCCAGCGGCGCGGGCGCTTCGAGCAGGCGGAGGGTGGCACGCTGTTCCTCGATGAAATCGGCGACATGCCGTTCGACCTTCAGACGCGTCTGCTGCGCGTGCTGTCCGACGGCCAGTTCTACCGCGTCGGCGGCCATGCCGGCGTCAAGGCCCATGTGCGCGTGATCGCGGCGACCCACCAGGATCTGGAACGCCGGGTGAAGGACGGCGTGTTCCGCGAAGATCTGTTCCACCGCCTCAACGTCATCCGGCTGCGCCTGCCCGCGCTGCGCGAACGCCATGAAGACGTGCCCATGCTCACGCGGCATTTCCTGCAGCAGAGCGCGCGGCAACTGGGTGTGGAGCCCAAGCGCATCTCCGATGTCGCACTCGTGCGGCTGGGCCAATTCGGTTTTCCCGGCAATGTGAGGCAACTGGAGAACATCTGCCACTGGCTGACCGTGATGGCGCCGGCCCAGGTCATTTCGCTCCAGGATCTGCCCCCCGAAGTGCTGGAGGCGCCCGTGCCTGCGGCGGCGCCGGAGGTGTCCGTACAGGAGCCGCGCGGCGAAGCACCGGCGACGCCGCTGGCCGCCTCTGTCCCTTCAAGCGCCGCTCCCACGGCAGTGGCGTTGCCCGGCGAAGAGCGGGTGCTTGCCACCTCGACCCTCGGCGCGGCCTTCCCGGTGCCGGGGGCTTCGCAGGTGATCCTCGCTGATCCTCCCGGCTGGGAGCAGGCGCTGGAAGCCGAGGCACACAAGCTGCTGTCGGGCGGGCAGACCGAGGTCTGGGATGCCCTCTCGCGTCGGTTCGAGTCGCGCCTCATCCGCACGGCGCTGGCCGCTACGCACGGACGGCGAATGGAAGCGGCGCAGCGCCTGGGCATCGGCCGCAACACCATCACCCGCAAGATCCAGGAACTGGGCCTGGACGCGCCGGAAGATGCATGAAGAAAAGGCCTCCACCGCAATAAAGACGGCGGCATGTAGCTATTAAATTAATAGCAATGAAGCGTTGTCGGGCCTGAGTTTTGCCAAGGGCCTGTGCAAGCATGAGTCCTACAGTCGCGCGGTGCACAGGCCGACCTCCGGCGCAATGGATGCCTTGAAGAATGAAGGCACTGTTCAACCAACCGGAGTTACTTTCATGTCCGATTTCAACGATGCAAACCGCGACCCTCTGACCAACGAGCCTGGCGCACACCCCGTGGGCACCGGCGTCGGCGCTGCAGGTGGCGCGATGGCTGGCGCAGCGGCCGGTGCTTTCGGCGGCCCCATCGGTGCCGCTGTCGGCGGTGTGGCGGGTGCGGTGGTCGGTGGCCTGGCTGGCAAGGCCGCCGCAGAGTCGGTCAACCCCACGGTGGAAGACGCCTACTGGCGCGAAAGCTATGAACGCGAGCCCTACCATGTGAAGGGCCGCTCCTATGACGAATACCGTCCTGCCTACGAATTGGGCTGGAACTCTGTGGGCCGCTACGACGGCGACTTCGATGCCGTCGAGCCCAACCTGGCCCGCGACTGGGGCACTGCCCGCTCCACGAGCCGCCTGGAATGGGAAGAAGCTCGCCCGGCGGCCCGCGCTGCATGGGAACGCGCAGGCCGCGGCACCACGGTCTCTTCGAGCCCCACGTATGACAACACCACCGCGCTGGTTGACAACGACGATGTGGTCGATGTGCTGGACGACCTGCTCGAATCGTGCCGCGACGGCGAATACGGCTTCAAGGCCTCGGCCGAGCATGCTGAATCGCCTGAGCTGAAGGGCATTTTCCTGCGCCACGCCAGCGAATGCGCGGCTGCGGCCACCGAACTGGAGCGCGAAATCCGCAACCATGGCGGTGAGCCTTCCAGCGGCGGTTCGATGTCCGGCGCACTGCATCGCGGCTGGGTGTCCGTGAAGGCCGCCATGTCCACGCACGACGACAAGGCCGTGCTGGAAGAGTGCGAGCGTGGTGAAGACGCCGCCGTGGCCCGCTACCGCAAGGCGCTGAAGGCATCGTTGCCAGCCAACGTGCGGGCCATGGTGGAGCGCCAGGCCGAAGGTGCCCAGCGCAACCACGACGAAGTGCGTGCCCTGCGCAACCGCTTCCAGGCTGCGGCATAACGTTTCCGCGGACGGTTCTGCGAAAGCTCAGCCGCCGCGGCTGTAGCCCGAAAGCCCCGGACTCCGGGGCTTTTTTGCGTCTGCCAGCAAACCCGTACAGCCCGTTCGCATCGTGCTGCGGCGCTTCGCTCGAGAGCCCGCAACGGGCCGGGGACGAACCCTAGAGTGAGCGGTTCATCGGTGGCGTGCCCGCCCGGTGGACCATTCCGTTCACAACAAAAGGGGGAGATTTCATGAACGCAATCCAAAGCAGCCCGGCCTCCGCGCGGCGCCCGGTGCCCGAACGAGGGCAGAGCTTTCCCGGTGCCGATCGGCGTGAGGCCAACGCCGATACGGCTGCGCCCCAGCAACGCGCTCGCGCGCACACCACAACGTCTTCCGGCGCGCTGCAGCCGCTTTTCCCGCGCTCTGGCGGACCGCACGGCAGCACCGCCGCGCCGCGGCCGCGGGCCGAACTGCCGCGGCCAGCCGGTGCCGGACATACCGCCTCTTCTGCGCAAATTTCGTCCCTGGAGGCCGCTTCTCTCGTCGAGATCGACCTGTCCGACAGCGTGTCCGACCGGAACTCGGTCTATTTTTCTCCTCGGACGTCTCTGCCTCGGGAAGAGGTGTTGCATGACGCTGCCGAGGCCACCATCGCATCGCTCCTGGGCCCGGGCGCCGCACAGGCACCGGACGTCGTCGCGCGGCTGGAGCGCAACACCGAAGTGCTTTTCGAAAAAGGCATCGACACCCCGAAAAAGCTCCACGATTTCCTGAGCCAGGCTTGGCGCCACGACGCCACTTTGAGTTTCATCGGCATGGGCTTTGCCGACGGGGGCGGGTACATGGCGGGCATGACGGCGGCCAATGAAAAGCTGGTGGCGATGCTGCCTCTGGCGTTGCTCAAGAACCCCTCCCTGCTGGGGCTGGCGGTGGGGGTGGGCGTGGGGGCGGTGGATGTGTTCGCCAGCGTGGTCGGCGGGGCCATCGTCAAGCCCGGCATCTACAACGACTACGGCGGCAACACCCGGCTGCCGGCTTCGCTGCAGCCTGATCCGCATGCGGAAATCCTTAAAAACGCGGGTATTTCAGCAGGTCTCAACGTGGCCAAGAACCTGCCCAGGACGGTGGAGCCCTACATTCAGGCCGCCATCGAAGGCCGGGGAGACCACAGCGTGAACCGTGTCTGGGCCGATCGCATCGACGCCACGTTCATCGACGGATTCGGCGGCATGCTGGCCGCCGGTGCGAAGAACGTGATGAAGCTGTCGCAGACGGTGCCTTACGACGCCAGGATGCTGTTGCGCGAAGACCTGCCCGAGGTCATCGATAAAACACGCAAATCCTGGGGCGATACGATCAAGGCGGTGGGGCCCTCGGCATTGCAGGGCGCCAAAGCGCTGGTGACGTCGCCCGTGCCGGCCGCGGTGGTGGTCACGGTTGGCCTGTTCGCCTCCGAACTCTTCGCTGCGAACTCCAGCATCGACATCACCGGATCGCCCGCGTCGCTGCCCCCCGACCGGGCCGATGCCGGCATGCTGGCGAGCAAGCGCGCGTCGTCGGTGATGCTGTTCGGCCTCATGTCCGGGCTGATCGAAATCGGGGCTCCGTATGTGGCGCAGGGCGGTGGCTACGCGGCCCAGAAAATCAGGGCCGGTTGGCAGCAGGTCCCCAACGTGATGGCCTGGGCGCAGGATCGCCTGGGCCCGGCCGCCCGCAGGCAACCGGATGTGGAAATGGGGCTGGCGGGCGCTGCCCGTCGTTGAGGGGTTTTGATCGGCGTCGATTGCCCGCTGGCGAGCCGCCTCGGCGGCCGCAGGGCCTGTCGGAGCCTTCTGGTCAGTCCAGCGTGGCGACAACCGGCGTGTGGTCGCTGGGCTGCGGATTCTTGCGGGGCGCGCGGTCGATGGTGCAGGCCGTCACGCGTCCCCGCAGCGCCTCGCTCACCAGGATATGGTCGATGCGCAGGCCGCGGTTTTTCTGGAACCCCAGCATGCGGTAGTCCCACCACGAATAGCTTTTTTCGGGCTGCTCGAACAGGCGGTAGGCGTCGGTCAGGCCCAACTGCAGCAGTTGCTGGAAATGTCCCCGCTCCTCCACGGTGTGGTGGATGGTGTCCTTCAGGCCCACCGGATCGAAAGAGTCGCGGTCTTCGGGCGCGACGTTGAAGTCGCCCAGCAGGGCCAGTCGCGGGTGGGCCAGCAGTTCCTCGCGCAGCCAGCGGTGCAGCGCTTCGAGCCACAGCATCTTGTAGGCGAACTTTTCCGAGCCCGGCGCCTGGCCGTTGACGAAATAGCCGTTCACCAGCCGCAGCGGGCCGTCCGGGGTGTCCAGGGTCGCGGCGATCACGCGGGCCTGCGCATCTTCATGGCCGGGGATGTTCCGGACCACGTCGCGCAGCGGGCTGCGGCTCAGGATGGCGACGCCGTTGTAGGTTTTCTGGCCGAAGGCGACCGCGTGGTAGCCGATCTCCTTCAAGGCGTCGTGGGGGAATTTTTCGTCCACCAGCTTCAGTTCTTGCAGGCACAGCGCATCGACGGGGTTGTCGGCCAGCCAGGCGATCACCTGGGGCAGGCGCACGGAAAGGGAGTTGATGTTCCAGGTGGCAAGTTTCATTTTCGACCCATCTTGGTGGCAAGCACGCCATTCGTCTTGAAAGCTCACCCGCCTCGGCCGTGCGGCTTTGCGCGGGATGATCGCGTGATTTTCCCCCTTGCGGGCGCGGCCTGGCGCGAAAGGCGCCGAGGGCTGCGCCTGAGGGGGCAAAAGAGGGGGGACATGCGTCTGGCCGATTGGCCAAGCCGTGCCGAAGCAGATGCGGCCCGTGCTGCGGATAGGCCGGCAGAGATGGCCGCTATCCCTGCGAGTCGCCAACAAGGAATATCGGTCACGGTTCAGCGAGTGCTGAACCGCCGCTCAGCGCAGGGGCGACAAAATCCCGGTGAGGCGCCGCCAATCGACGGGCTTGAGAAAGTGGTGGTCCACCACCGCCAGCAGTTCGGTGACGCGGTCGTTGGTGTCCGTCCATCCGGTCAGGGCGATCAGGACGATGTCGTCCCGGTGCGCTTCGCGCACGCGCCGTGCCAGTTCCAGGCCGTCCATGCCCGGCATGTCGAAATCGAGCAGCACGCAGGCGGGCTGGTGCTGTTCGATGTAGTGCAGCGCATCCGCGCCGCTGTTGGCAATCGCCGCGGTAAAACCATCCAGTTGCAGCGCCATGGCTGCCAGCTCCGCTGTTTCGGGATGATCGTCCACCACCAGTATTTCTGCCGCCCTTTGGGTCATTCAGCTCGTCTTTCTAGTAACTGCGTTTTATACCTTCAAGCGCTGGAAAGGGCTATGTCAAAAGACATGGCGTGTCCCCTCGCTGCCATCGGCAAGCGGCGTTCCTGCCACCGTGCCTGCGAGTGCCATCAGGCCTGCGGGTGCGGCGATGCGTCGGCGCGCACGGCCTCCTGCGGGCCACGCACCTGGGGCAGGCAGTCGGGGTATTCGCGCTGGATGAAGGTGACCAGTGCCTCGCGCACGCGGCAGCGCAGGTCGAACGCCAGGCCGGACGACCGGGCAGAGACCAGCACGCGGATCTGGATGGTGCGCTCGGTCACGTCGGTCAACTGCAGCACGCTCACGCGCCGGTCCCATTCCGGCGCCGTCTCCAGCACGCGGGCCAGCTCGGCGCGCAGCGGGTCCAGCGGCAAACGGTAGTCCGCGAACAGGAACACGGTGCCCAGGATCTGCGAGCTGGTGCGGGTCCAGTTTTGGAAGGGGTTCTCGATGAACCATTGCAGCGGAATGATCAGCCGCCGCTCGTCCCAGATGGCCAGCACCACGTAGGTTCCCGTGATCTCTTCCACGCGGCCCCATTCGCCCTGCACGATCAGCACGTCGTCGATGCGGATGGGCTGCGCCAGCGCGATCTGCAGGCCCGCGATGATGTTGCTGAACACCGGCCGTGCCGCGATACCGGCCACGATGCCGACCACGCCGGCCGAGGCCAGCAGGCTGGCGCCCACTTGCCGCGCGCCGGGAAAGGTCATGAGCATGAGCGACACCGCTGCCATGACCACGCCGGTCATGGCGGTGCGCGACAGCACCCGCGCCTGCGTGGCGACCCGGCGGGCGGTGAGGTTGTCTTCCACATTCGCCGGATAGCGGGCGATGAGCCCGTCCGCCACGCCGCCGATGGCCGCGATCAGCGCCCAGGCCGTCACCGCGATGAGGGCCAGCCCGGTCAAATGGCGCACGGTGGCCAGGTGCGGCAGGCTGTCGGCGGCGGCGACCCAGACCAGTTGCGTGGCGAACAGCGGCAGCAGCACCCGCATGGCCGGCACACAGGCCTGTACGACGGTCTGCAGCACCGGCAGCCCCCGCGTGGCACGCAGCGCAAGCATCGCGGCGATGCGGTGGGCCATGGCGCCGGCGAAGGCAGCGAGGCTGGCGCCGAGCAGGGTGGCAAGCCAGGGGGAGAGAGACAAAAAATCCAGCATCGTCGAGGGGGCTCCTTGGGGTGGGCGGTGGGAAGAAAAAGAACGGCGGCGGGACGGGGGCCGGCAAGGGCCTGCCGCTCACCGGGCGGATGGCGTGGGAAGGATCTCAGCCCCCTTTGGGGCACCGGAATGGCCCTGCCGCGGCAGCGCTAGGCCCGGGTACATCCCGATTGTCCAGATGCCGCTTGGAAGTAAAAGATTCCAAGAACTGTTACGTTTTGACATACTGCGGGGCGAGTGCCTTCGGGCATGTCCTGACCAGTGTGTGTGTCCTGCCGTTGTGGAAGGTTCAAAGCGACTGTGATGGTGTTTCCAGGAATGTATTGCGTGCGCCCTCGGATCGCGGCCGTTTGCGGCCCCTGCGGGCATCCCGCGGCATGGGGCGCCAAGCCATGGCGGTGAGCCCTCGCTCCGGCGGTATCGGCGGCCTGCACGACCACGCCATGGGCGACGCGCGATGGCGGCGCGGTGCGGTGCTGGTCATCGCCATGGCGCTGCTCGGCGCGTGGCTGGTCGTCGAAACGGTGGCGCACCTGCGCGCCGCGGGCCGGGCGGAGGAGCGCAGCCGCCAACTGGCGCACACGGCCGACTCGCTGCTCAATCAAAGCATGGGCAGCCCCATCCTCGGTGCGGTGACCCTGCTGGGGCTCAGCGAGCCGGCGCTGAAACAGGTGGCCAACGGCGAGCTGCCGCCCGATGCGCCCGAGGCGCTGGCCCGGCTGGCCGTGGTGCGCGGCCGGTTCCTGATGAGCGGCGTGTACGTGATGTCGCGCGATGGCACCGTGGTCGCCCACGAGACGCCGGGCACGCCTTCCACCGGCATCAACCTGTCGTACCGGCCCTACTTCCAGCAGGCGATCCGGGGCGGAGTGAACGTGTACCCGGCGCTGGGCGGCAACACGCAGGAGCGCGGCCTGTACTACGCCGCGCCGCTGTACGAGGGCGATTCGCCGGCCAGCGCCATCATCGGCGTGGTGATGGTCAAGGTGGCGTTCGATGCGTTCGACGCGCAGATGGCCCGCTCCGGCTATCCCATGCTGCTGATGTCGCCCAAGGGCGTGGCCTTCTCGTCCACCCGGCCCGAATGGCGCTACGCGATGGCGCCGCCGCTCACCCAGGACCGCATCGATGCCGTTCGCGACCAGCGGCAGTTCGGCAAGCTCTTCGACAACGGCGTGGCGTCGGCGCTGCCGTTCCGGCTCGATGCGCGCGAGGTCGTCGTGGATGGCACGACCTACGCGCTCGACAAGCACCCGCTCGACTGGAAGGACCCCGACGGCACCTGGCAGCTCGTCGCGCTGGACGACGTGAGCGCGCTGCTGCCGCCCTCCCGGCGCTGGCTGATCGGCGGTGGCACGTTCGCCCTGCTGCTGCTCATGGGCGGGATGATGCTGGAGATGCTGCGCCACCGCGCGCGCATGGCCACCGCGATGGAGCGGTTCCAGGTGCTGGGCGCCGCGCTGCAAAGCAGCCCCGTGGCCGTGGTCATCACCGATGCGCAGGGCCGCATCGACTGGGTCAACGCCGAATACGAACGCAACAGCGGCCTCACGCTGCAAGAGGTGCGCGGCCAGAAACCCTCGGTCATCGCCAGCGGACAGACCCCGCCCGAGACCTACCAGCAGCTGTGGGCACGGCTGCTGTCCGGCCAGTCGTGGCGGGGCGAATTCATCAACCGCCGGGCGGACGGCACCCTGTTCCACGAAGAGGCGACGCTCTCGCCCGTGTTCGACCAGCGGGGCCGGCGCATCGCCATCGTCGGGCTGCACGAGGACGTCACGGACCGCATCACCGCCCACCACGAATTGCAGCGGCGCGAGCGCCTGCTCAACGATCTGCTGGCCCAGCAGACCGCCATCTTCGACAACGCGCCGCCCATCCTGCTGGTGTGCGACGGCGTGTTCCGCCAGTTCAACCCGGCGTTCGCCGAGCTGATGAAAGGCACCGTCGCCGAACTGCTGGGCTACCCCGTGTCGCGCATGTTCGGCGGCGCGCAGGGGCACGGCGTGTTCCTGGAGCGCACCGGCGCCCGGCTGGAGGCGGGCGGGGCGGTGCGGGAGGCCTGCACGCTGCATCGCCTGGACGGCACGGTGTTCGAGGCCCGCGTGTCCGGCCGGGGCCTGGAGATGGACGGTTTCAGCGACTCGTGCCTGTGGGTGATCGAAGACGTGAGCGAGGCGCGCGCGGCCGAAGAAGCCATGCGCGAGATCAACGACCGCCTGGCGCTGGCGCAGGAGGCCGGCAAGGTCGGCGTGTTCGACCTGGACCTGGCCTCGGACAAGCTGGTGTGGAGCGACAAGCTCGAATCGCTATACGGCGTGCCGCCGCAGCCCGAAGGGCGCAGCCTGCAGGACTGGCTCGACCGCCTGCACCCCGAGGACCGGGTCCGCGCCCAGGCGCGCATCGACAGCGCCCTGGCCGGCAGCGACAACCAGCTACAGGACTCCTGGCGCGTGGTGCGCTACGACGGCGAGGTGCGCTGGTTCCTGTGTGCGGCACGCATCATCCGCGACGACGAAGGCCGCGCGCGGCGCCTGATCGGCGTGCAGGTGGACGTGAACGACCAGAAGCTGCTGGAAGCGCAGGTGGCCGAGCAGCTGGTGTTCCAGCAGGCGCTCATCGACGCGATTCCCGTGCCGCTGTTCTACAAGGATGCGGATGGGCGCTATGTGGGCTTCAACCGCGCCTACGAGCGCGCCTTCGGCGTGCGGCGCGACGACCTCATTGGCCGCACCGTGCTGGACCTGCATTACCTGTCCGAGGCCGAGCGCGCTGCGTTCGATTCCGATGCGCAGTTCGCGCTGAGCGGCGCGCAGTCGGTGCACAAGGAAGTGGACCTGCCGTATGCGGACGGCGAGATCCACCACACCTTGTTCTGGCTGCACGGGTTCCAGCGGCCCGACGGCACGCCGGGCGGCGTCATCGGCACCTTCGTGGACATCACCGACCGCCAGCGCGCAGAGCGCGAGCTGCGCCGCGCCAAGGAGATGGCGGAGGAGACCACTGCGCTCAAGTCCAACTTCCTGGCCAACATGAGCCATGAGATCCGCACGCCGATGAACGCCATCATCGGCATGTCGCACCTGGCGCTCAAATCGGGGCTCACCCCGCGCCAGAGCGACTACGTCTCCAAGATTCAGCAGGCCGGCCAGCACCTGCTGGGCGTGATCAACGACATCCTGGATTTCTCCAAGATCGAGGCGGGCAAGCTCATCGTCGAAAAGCAGCCCTTCGTGCTCGACCGCATGCTGGAGGGCGTGGCCGACGTGGTGGGCTACAAGGCCGGCGTGAAGGGGCTGGAGCTGGTGCTCGATGCCGCCGCCGACGTGCCGGCGCACCTGGTGGGCGACGCGTTGCGGCTGGGGCAGATCCTTATCAACTTCGCCAACAACGCCATCAAGTTCACCGACCGCGGCGAGATCCACATCCTGGTGCGCGTGCTGGAGCGCGCGGGCCAGCGCGTGCTGCTGCGCTTCGAGGTGCGCGACACCGGCATCGGCATGACGCCCGAGCAGATGGGGCGGCTGTTCCAGAGCTTCCAGCAGGCCGATGCGTCCACCACGCGGCGCTATGGCGGCACCGGCCTGGGCCTGGCCATCTGCAAGAACCTGGCCGAACTCATGGGCGGCGAGGTGGGCGCCGAGAGCGAGCCCGGCAAGAGATCGGCCTTCTGGGTGACGCTGCCGCTGGACTGCGGCATGCCCGTTCCCGCGCTGCTGCCGCCGCCCGGCGTGCGCGGTCGCCGCGTGCTGGTGGTGGACGACAACCAGACCGCCGCCACCGTGCTGTCCGACATGCTGCAGGCCATGGGCTTCGAGACCACCGAGGTGGAGTCCGGCCTTCAGGCGCTGGCTGCGCTGCGCCAAGGCATCGACGAGCAGCGCCCCTATGGCCTGCTGCTGATCGACTGGCACATGCCGGGCATGGACGGCATCGAGCTGGCCCGGCGCATCCGCGAGATCGGCCTGGACCGCGTACCGCAGATGCTCATGGTCACCGCCTACGGGCGCGAGGAGGTCATGCTCGCGGCCCGCGAGCAAGGCATCGAGACGGTGCTGGTCAAGCCGGTGAGCGCCTCGGTGCTGTACGACACGCTCATGCAGCCGCTGGAGCATGGCTGGATGCCCACGCAGGCCCACCTGGCCCAGCCGGGCAGCGACCAGCCGCCCCTGGCCGTGCGCGGCGCCACCGTGCTGCTGGTGGAGGACAACGAGCTGAACCAGCTCGTGGCGCTGGAGCTGCTGCGCGATGCCGGCTTCGTGGTGGATGTGGCCGCGCACGGGCAGGCGGCGCTGGAATGCATCGAGCGCCAGGACTACGACGCGGTGCTGATGGACATGCAGATGCCCGTGATGGACGGCGAGACCGCCACGCGCGCGCTGCGGGCCGACCCGCGCCACTCGAACCTGCCGATCATCGCCATGACCGCCAACGCCATGGAGTCCGACCGCCAGCGCTGCTTTGCCGCCGGCATGAACGACCACGTTCCCAAGCCCATCGAGCCCGCCGTGCTGTGGCGCGCCCTGGCGCGTTGGATTCGGCCGCGTCCGGGGCTGGGCGTGCGCATGGACGAGGCGGGCGGAGCGGCTGGCGCACCGGCCACCCCCAGCGCCTCCCCTCCGCCAGCGCCCAGCGCGGGGCTGGCGCCGCTGCCCTACGGCGTGCCGGGGCTCGACACGGCGCTGGGGCTGCAGCGCGCGCTGGGCCGGCCCGCGCTGTATGCCGACATGCTGCGCCGGTTCGCCGAAGGCCAGCGCCATGTGGCGCGCGGCCTGTCCGGCGCGGTGCAGGCACAGGACTGGGAGCAGGCCGAGCGCCTGGCGCACACGCTGCGTTCGGTGGCCGCCAACATCGGCGCGCAGCCGCTGTCCAACGAGGCCGAGGCCCTGGAGCAGGCGCTTCGCACCGGCCAGCGCAGCGCGTCGCTGCAGCGCCTGTGCGACGGCGTGGACCGGCGCATGGCCGAGTTGCTGTCGGGGCTGGACGCATGGGCCGCCGCAAGCCCGTCCGCCGAGGCCGCCGCATCGGCAGGGACGGCGGATGCCGCCGCATCGCCGGGCCAGCCCGCCGCCATGGCGCTGCGCCCGGCCCTGCAGCGCCTGCAAGTGCTGCTGCAGGCCGATGACCCGGCCGCGGTAGAGCATCTGCAGCAAAATAGGCCGCTGTTGGAAAGTGCGTTGGGCGCGGCCTTCGTCGCGCTGGAAGCGGATACCCGGAGTTTCGAGTTTGAGCGGGCCTTGGACACGCTGCATGCTGCGGCGCAATCGGACCTCGACGGGTCCGAGCCTTCAGGCGGGACCGCATGACAGGACCACCCCATGGACATTCCCCATTTCTATGCCGACGAGTCCCTTTTTGTCGAAAAGCCCATTGCCACCGTGCTGGTGGTGGACGACACGCCCGACAACCTCACGCTCATGGGCACGCTGCTGCGCGACCACTACCACGTCAAGGTCGCCAACCAGGGCGAGAAGGCGCTGCGGATCGCGCAGTCGTCCCCGCCGCCCGACCTGATCCTGCTGGACATCATGATGCCGGGCATCGACGGCTACGAGGTCTGCCGCCAGCTCAAGGCACACCCGCAGTCGCGAGACATTCCCATCATCTTCCTCACCGCGCGCTCCACGTCCGACGATGAGCGCATGGGCCTGGCGGCCGGTGCGGTGGACTACATCACCAAGCCCATCAGCCCGCCCATCCTGCTGGCGCGCGTGCACACCCATCTGGCCCTGAAGGCCACCGCCGACTTCCTGCGCGACAAGAGCGCCTACCTGGAGCGCGAGGTGGCCATGCGCACGCTGGAAGTGCAGGCCATCCAGGACGTGACCATCATGGCCATGACCTCCCTGGCCGAAACGCGCGACAACGAGACGGGCAACCACATCCGCCGCACGCAGCTCTATGTGAAGGCGCTGGCCGAGCAACTGCGCCTGCATCCGCGCTTCGAGCAGACGCTGACCGAACGCATGATCGAGCTGCTGTACAAGTCGGCGCCGTTGCACGACATCGGCAAGATCGGCATTCCCGACCGCATCCTGCTCAAGCCCGGCAAGCTCACGGTGGAAGAGTTCGAGGTCATGAAGACGCACACCACGCTGGGCCGCAACGCCATCGAGGACGCCGAGCGACGCCTGGGCATGCGCGTGGCCTTCCTCAGCGTGTCCAAGGAGATCGCCTACAGCCACCAGGAAAAGTGGGACGGCAGCGGCTACCCGGAGGGCCTGGCGGGCGATGCCATTCCCGTCTCGGCCCGGCTCATGGCCGTGGCCGACGTGTACGACGCGCTCATCAGCAAGCGCGTGTACAAGCCCGCGTATTCCCACGAGCAGGCCTGCGCGACCATCGTGCGGGGCCGGGGCACGCATTTCGACCCCGACATGGTGGATGCCTTCGTTGACCTGGCCGACGACTTTCGCGACATCGCGCGCAAGTACCCCGACCCTGCATAGGCGGGCGCGCGGACCGAAGGCCCGAAAAGACGAAGGGACTGCCGCCCGGCCAAGGCCGGTGCGGCAGTCCCTTTTTTTCTGTCGCTTTGCGCTGGCTGGCGCGGTCGGTCAGCGCGCCGCGCCGCTGGCGGCTTCGTCGTCCTCGGCCGGGGTGGATGGCACCACGTCGTCCAGGCCGTCCGTGGGCAGCGACAGGTTGGCCGCCGCCTGGCGCACGGCCGCCTTGTCGCCGGCGCTGGCGAACTGGCTGTATTTGGTCAGGATCGGCACCAGCTGGCCGTAGATCCGCGGTGCGCCGGCCAGGCATTCGCGCTGCTCCAGGAAGTCCGCCTCGCCCGTGAAGTTGCCCACCAGGCCGCCGGCCTCGGTCACCAGCAGCGAGCCGGCTGCCACGTCCCAGATCGACAGGCCGGTCTCGAAGAACGCTTCGGTGAAGCCTGCGGCCACGTAGGCCAGGTCCAGCGCCGCGGCGCCGGGGCGGCGCAGGCCGGCGGTGCGCTGCATCACGTCGGCCATGATGTTCAGGTAGTTCTTGAAATTGTCGCCCGGGCGGAACGGAAAGCCGGTGGAGATCAGGCATTCCTTGAGCTGCGTGCGCTTGGAGACGCGGATGCGGCGCTCGTTCATGTAGGCGCCGCGGCCCTTGGTGGCGGTGAAGAGGTCGTTGCGGGTCGGGTCGTAGATCACGGCCTGCTCGACCTTGCCGCGCACGGCCAGGGCGATGCTCACGCAATAGACCGGAAAGCCGTGGATGAAGTTGGTGGTGCCGTCCAGCGGGTCGATGATCCAGACGAACTCCGAATCCTTCGCGCCGTATTCGCTGCCCGATTCCTCGGCCAGGATGCCGTGGCCGGGGTACGCGGTGAGCAGCGTCTCGATGATGATCTTCTCGCTCGCGTGATCCACTTCGGTCACGAAATCGTTGATCTGCTTTTGCGAGATCCGCACGGATTCCACGTCCAGGGCCGCGCGGTTGATGATGGCGCCGGCGGCGCGTGCGGCCTTGATGGCCACGTTGAGCATGGGGTGCAGATTGGTCGACATTGGATTGTGGCGTGGGCCGGGCGCAAAGGAGGGCGGCCCAGCGGTTCAGGAACGGGGAATGGCGCCCCGGCGATGCGGACGGCGACAATGAGCGCGCGATTTTACCCGTACTGCCTTTTTCCACCGACCGCGCGCCCATGAAGACCCGTTTCATCCTCATCCACACCAGCCATGCCGGCAACGTCGGCGCCGCCGCCCGCGCCATGAAGACCATGGGCTTCGGCGACCTGGTGCTCGTCGCCCCGCGCTGGGCCAACGTGCTGCGGCGCGAGGAAACCATCCAGCGCGCCAGCGGCGCGCTCGACGTGCTGGAGAACGCGCGCATCGTCGCCACGCTGGACGAGGCCCTGGACGGCATCAGCCACCTGTGCGCCACCGCCATGACGCCGCGCGACTTCGGCCCGCCCACACGCTCGCCGCGCGAGCATTTCGAATTGCTATTAAAAAATGAGCAATACCCCCTAGGGGAATATGCGCTGGAGGCCGATTCGGCTCCCATCCCCATCGCCACCCCTACCGCCACCACCACTGAGGCCGGCGTGGCCTTCCTGTTCGGCAGCGAGCGCTTCGGAATGGCCAACGACGACGTGTACCGCTGCCATGTGGCGCTGTCGATTCCCACCAACCCCACGTTCGGCTCGCTCAACCTGGGCGCAGCCATCCAGGTCGTCGCCTACGAATGGCGCCTGGCGCTCGGCGGGTTCGCCGCCGCCACGCCATCGCAGGAAGGCTCTGCGGCGCCCGCCACCGAGCGCGCCGACGCCGCGCAGGTGGCCGGCATGCTGGCGCACTGGGAGCGCGCGCTGGTGGACATCGGCTTTCTCGACCCCGCCGCGCCCAAGAAGCTCATGCCGCGCCTGAACCAGCTGTTCAACCGCGCGCAGCTCACGCCCGAGGAAATCCACATCCTGCGCGGTGTCGCCAAAGCCATGACCGGCGCCGCGCAGGCAAAGCGATAGACTCGGCGGCTCTTTTCCGCCCCGTCCCCACGCCCGACCACCCCATGTTTGACCGCCTGCGCTCCGACGTCCAGTGCATCCTCGACCGCGACCCCGCCGCGCGCAGCACCTGGGAGGTGGTCACCTGCTACCCCGGCCTGCACGCGATCTGGCTGCACCGCCCGGCGCACTGGTGCTGGCGCCACGGCCTGCCGTGGCTGGGGCGGTTCATCTCGCATTTCGCGCGTTGGATGACCGGCATCGAGATCCACCCCGGCGCCAGGATCGGCGAGCGCGTCTTCTTCGACCATGCCATGGGCGTGGTGGTCGGCGAGACCGCCGAGATCGGCGACGGCTGCACCATCTACCAGGGCGTGACGCTGGGCGGCACCTCGCTCTACAAGGGCGCCAAGCGCCACCCCACGCTGGGCAAGGACGTGGTGGTGAGCGCGGGCGCCAAGGTGCTGGGCGGCTTCGAGGTGGGCGACGGCGCCAAGATCGGCAGCAACGCGGTGGTCATCAAGCCCGTGCCGCCGGGCGCCACGGCCGTGGGCATCCCGGCCCGCATCATCCCCTCCAAGGCCGGCCAGAGCGCCGACGTGACCGAGCCGCAGGCCGCGCGCCCCTTCACCGCCTACGGCATCACGCAGGAAGACGATCCGCTCTCGCAGGCCATGCGCGGCCTGATCGACAACGCCTCGTCGCAGGAGCACCAGATCGCGCTGCTGTGGCAGGCCATCGAAAAGCTCTCGGCCAACCCGCAGGCGCCGGCCAAGGACTGCGTGCCCTGCGATGCGGCGCGCCAGGAGCAGTTCCAGGCGGACAAGCTCAACGAGCTGGTGGGCAAGTAGCCGGCGCCTTGGCCGGTGGAAAGTCGCGCCCCCGGCTTCGGCGTCCAGGGGACTAAAGGCCAAAAAGGCCTCCAGCGCAATAAAGACTAGGGCGTTATGCTATAAAAAATATAGCATCAGCGCCGCACGGCCGATTTCGGCCGGAACGCCTTGCATACCGCCTCGTGGGTCTCCAGGTACGGCCCGCCGATCAGGTCGATGCAGTACGGCACCGCGGCGAAGATGCCCGGCACCTCCTGGCTGCCGTCCTCGCGCCGCAGGCCTTCCAGCGTCTCGGCGATGGCCTTGGGCTGGCCGGGCAGGTTGATGATGAGCGTGCTGCCGCGCACCACCGCCACCTGGCGCGAGAGGATGGCCGTGGGCACGAAGCGCAGGCCGATCTGGCGCATCTGCTCGCCGAAGCCCGGCATTTCCTTGTGGGCCACGGCCAGCGTGGCCTCGGGTGTCACGTCGCGCAGGGCGGGGCCCGTGCCGCCGGTGGTCAGCACCAGGCTGCAGCCTGCGGTGTCGGCCAGCTCGATCAGCGTGGCGCTGATGGTGGCCTGGTCGTCGGGGATCAGCCGGGGCTCGAAGGCGATGGGGTTGCGCAGCGCGCGGGCCAGCCAGTCCTGCAGCGCGGGCAGGCCCTTGTCCTCATAGACGCCGGTGCTGGCCCGGTCGCTGATGGAGACGATGCCGATGCGCACCGGCTCGAAGCCGCCGGTCGCGGCGGGCGCCACGGCGTCAGGCATCGCGGCCGGTTTCTTCATGGCGGGCGTGGGTGGCCGCGTCTTCCATCTGCTCGCGCACGAGCTGGAACAGCTCGCGGTAGGCGCGGCCCTTGCGCGGGGCCAGGCCCTCGGACACCTGCACGTTCGCGGTCTTGCCCTCGGGCTGCGCGTCCTTGCGCGCCTGGCGGATCAGCGCGCGGATCTGCTGCGTGTCGGTGCGCGGAAAGCGCTCCAGCCAGTCGGGCAGCGCGGCGTCGTCGGCGATGAGCCGGTCGCGCCAGCGCTCGGAGGCGTGCAGCGCGAGCTTTTCGGCAGCCGAGCCGTTGTGCTGCTCGTCCAGCGCGGCCTGGGCGGCGGCCACGACGGTGGGGTCGAGCTGGCGCATGATCTTGCCGACGTACTGCATCTGGCGGCGCTTGCCCTCGAAGTTGGTGATGCGCCTGGCCTCGGCCAGCGCATCGCGCAGCTTCTCGGGCAGCTGCACGCGTTCCATCAGGTCGGCGCGCAGGGTGAGCAGGTCTTCGCCGAGTTTCTGCAGCGCATCGCTCTCGCGCTTCAGGTCGGTCCGGCTCGCTTCGTGCGTGCCTTTGAGCTCGGCTTTCAGTTCGATGTCCAACTCGCTGCCTTCGGCAACGAACTGGCCTCGCACGTAGTAGCCTTTTTTGGGTTTGCGTGACATTTTGGGGGCAATGGGAGGGGCACGCGTGTGCCCATACAGGCTTCGGCACCGTGGCGCCGAAGGCGGCAAGTATCATAGCCGCCGATATGAATACACCCAGCCCACGCGCCGCCGGCGCCGCCCCGAAGACACCCGACAGCGGTTTCAGCTACACCCGCCCGTTTTTCGAAGACCTCGTGGACCGCGCTCTGGCGCATGCCAAGAAGCTGGGCGCCACCGACGCCGGTGCCGAGGCGTCCGAGGGCTGCGGCCTGTCGGTCAGCGTGCGCAAGGGCGAGCTGGAGAACGTCGAGCGCAACCGCGACAAGTCGCTGGGCGTGACGGTCTATATCGGCCACCGGCGCGGCAATGCCAGCACGTCGGACTTTTCCAACGCCGCCATCGAGCAGACCGTGCAGGCCGCCTACGACATCGCCCGCTTCACCGCCGAAGACCCGGTGGCCGGCCTGCCGGACGAGGCCGACATCGCCCCCGAGGATTCGCACCGCGAGCTGGAGCTGTTCCACCCCTGGGCCATCACCAGCGAAGAGGCCGCGCGCATCGCCATGGAATGCGAGGCCGCCGCGCTGCAGACCAGCCGCCGCATCACCAACAGCGAAGGAGCGGGCGTGTCGGCCCAGCAGAGCCACTTCTTCAGCGCCCACACGCGCGGCTTTCGCGGCGGCTATGCCAGCTCGCGCCACAGCCTGTCGGTGGCGCCCATCGCCGCGCTGCCCGGCAAGAATGCCGACATGCAGCGCGACGCCTGGTACAGCTCCATGCGCGATGCGCGCGAGCTGGCCGCGCCGGCCCAGGTGGGCCGCTACGCCGCCGAGCGCGCCCTGAGCCGCCTGGGCAGCCGCAAGATCCCCACCACGCAGTGCCCCGTGCTGTTCGAGTCGCCCCTGGCGGCCGGCCTGCTGGGCGGCTTCGTGCAGGCCGTGAGCGGCGGCGCGCTGTACCGCAAGAGCACGTTCCTGCTCGACTCGCTGGGCAAGCAGGTGCTGCCAAAGCACATCGACATCCTGGAAGACCCGTTCGTGCTGCGCGGCAAGGGCAGCTCGCCTTTCGACGACGAGGGCGTGCGCGTGGCGGCCCGCAAGGTGGTCGATGCCGGCCGTGTGGAGGGCTACTTCCTGTCCAGCTACTCGGCGCGCAAGCTGGGCATGAAGACCACCGGCAACTCGGGCGGCTCGCACAACCTCACGCTCACCTCGCGCCGCACCCGTGCGGGCGACGACCTCGACGCCATGCTGAAAAAGCTGGGCACGGGCCTTTTCGTGATCGAGCTGATGGGGCAGGGCGTGAACTACGTGACGGGCGACTACTCGCGCGGCGTCAGCGGCTTCTGGGTGGAGAACGGCCAGATCGCCTACCCGGTGCATGAGATCACCATCGCCGGCAACCTGAAGGACATGCTGAAAGGCATCGAAGCCGTGGGCGCCGATGCCTACAACTACGGCGCCAAGACCGTGGGTTCGATCCTCGTGAACCGCATGAAGGTGGCCGGCAGCTAAGCCGCGGTGCCGCAGGCTGCACGGGGCAGCGAAAGCCCAGCCCAACAAAAAACCCGCCAGCGGCGGGTTTTTTGTTGGGCTGAACGAAAGCCGATCAGCGCTGGCGGCGCAGGCGGGCGATGCCGAACATGCCGAGCAGCGAGGCCATCAGGATCAGGCCCCATTCGGACACGGTGGGAATCGGCGCTGCCGTCGTCACCGCAGCCGCGGCCATCGCGTAGCTCACGGGGGCGTTGTTGGCCGTGCTGCGCGAGGTGTCGACCCCGGTTGACGTCAGGCAGGTATCGGTCACGCCGCTGCTGCCCGTGCCCGTGTTCTGGCAGCCGGAGTTGTGGGTGGAGGTGCTGTTGGCGCCGGCCAGGATGACGGCGGTGAAGCGGTCTGCCGTGGTGTGCGGTGCGGTGCCCGTCACCCACAGCACGGCCTGCATCAGGTTCACGTTCGTGATGTTGCCGGAGGCGTCGGTGGAGATGCGCAGCGTGTTCAGGCGGGCGTTGGTGTCGGTGGATGCCACCGTGTCCAGGCCGCTGGAGAAGCTGTAGGAGGTGACGGTCGAGCCGATCTCCAGGTTGCTGGCGTTGGCCGGCAAGGCCCCTGCGGTCGAGAACGTGCCTGTCACGTTGTGCGTGGGCAGGAAGTTGGCGCACAGGCTTGCGGGCGTCGTGGTGCAGTTCGTGTAGTTCTGCAGGTTGGCGTAGTTGCCGGTGCTGGTGATGTTGACCGTGGCACCGAACGACGTGCCTGCCACCAGGGCGAGCACGCTGCCCAATAGGATTTTTCTCATAACCGCCTCCAAGGGTTAGTAATTGTTACCGCCCGAAAGTTTAATGCGGAACCGGGGGTGATTTCGTAGGTGTTGCGTTGGCGCCAATTTCGAAAACCACGGCCCTGGCGCGGCGCGCCATGGCGTTGGCGCCCATGGCCCCGCGTTTCCCCGGAGGACCGCCGCGCGCCCGGCCCCGCAGCCGCTGGGACCGCTCAATACGCGGCACCCGCCTGGGGCGGCACCGCGGCCACCACCGGCCCGCCGAACTGTGCGCGCAGCTTGCGTGCCGCGCCGACGAACATCAGCACGTCCACCCCCACCGCCACGAAGGTGCAGCCCAGGTCCAGGTAGCGCTGCGCCAGCACCGGGTCGGAGGTGAGCGTGCCGGCGGCCTTGCCGCTGGCGATGATCGTCCGCATGGCGCCTTCGATGGCGGCCTGCACGTCGGGGTGGCCCGGGTTGCCGCGGTGGCCCATGGACGCGGCCAGGTCGGCCGGGCCGATGAAGACGCCGTGCACGCCGTCCACCGCGCAGATGGCCGGCAGGTTCTGCAGCGCAGTCACCGTCTCGGCCTGCACGAGCAGGCAGACCTCGTCGTCGGCCACCTGCAGGTAGTCCGCGCGGCTGTTCCATTGCGACACGCGGGCCACGGCGCTGCCCACGCCGCGCTTGCCGTGCGGCGGGTACTGCGTGGCGGCGGCAATCGCGCGGGCCTGCTCGGCCGTGTCCACCATGGGCACGAGCAGGGTGCGCGCGCCGATGTCCAGCATCTGCTTGATCAGCGATTCGCTGCCTTCCACCACGCGCACCACCGGCTGGGCGGGCTGCGCGGCCACCGCCTGCAGCGTGGCGAGGGTGCTGCGCACGTCGTTGGGCGCGTGCTCGCCGTCGATCAGCAGCCAGTCGTAGCCGGTGGTGGCGGCGGCCTCGGCCAGGTACGGGTCGGCCATCGACAGCCACAGGCCGATCTGGGGCTGGCGGGCAGCGAGGGCGGATTTGAAAGGGTTGTGTGCGGGCATGGTGTGTGGCGTGAAGCGAAGGGGATTGGAGAGTAGCCGGACGGGCTCAGCCGCCGGCCAGCAGGTGGCCCGGCTTCAACGGCCGGCCGTGCAGATGGTCCACGATGTTGCGCGCCGTGGCGGTGGCCACGCGCAGCGCGGCATCGCGCGTCACGCCGGCGACGTGGGGCGTCAGCAGCACCTGGGGCAGGGCGTTGAGCGGGTGCTGCATGGTCAGGGGCTCGGTGTCGAAGGTGTCGAGCCCCGCGCCGGCCAGGTGGCCGCTGCGCAGCGCCGACAGCAGGGCCGCTTCCTGCACCACCGGGCCGCGCGCGGTGTTGATGAGCAGGCCGCCGGGCCGCAGGCAGTCCAGCTCGCGCGCGCCGATCAGGCCGCGCGTGCGGTCGGTCAAGGGGCAGTGCAGGCTCAGGATGTCCACGCGCGCCAGGAAGGCGTGCAGGTCGGGTTCGGCGGCAAAGCCGTCGGCCTGGCCCGCCAGGCGCAGCACCAGCACCTGCGCGCCCAGCGCGGCGGCCAGCCGCGCGGTGGCGCGGCCGATGCTGCCGTAGCCCACGATGCCCACCGTGCTGCCCCGGAAATCCCGGCCCTGCCACTGGCTGTCGGCCCAGCCGCCCGCGCGCACGCGCCGGTCCAGCTCGGGCAACTGTCGGGTGAGCGCGAGCATCAGCGCCAGCGCGTGTTCGGCCACCGCATCGGCATTGGCGCCCAGGGCCACGGCCACCGCCACGCCGCGGCGGTGCGCTGCCGCCCGGTCCACGCTGTCCACCCCGGCGCCGTTCTTGGCCACGATGCGCAGCGCGGGCGCGGCGGCCATCACGCGCTCGGTGATGGGTGGGGAGCCGCGCAGCACGATGGCCTGTGCGCCCGTGGCGGCCAGCCGTTCGGCCAGCGTGTCCTCGGTGATGGGCTCCGCCATGCAATGCACGCGCCCGCCGCTGCGGCGCACCAGGTCCTGCGCGGCCTCGGGCCAATGAGCGGCGGTGACCAGCACATCGAACGGGGCCGCGGAAGGGGTGGGTTTGGCAGGGGCAGGGGCGGGATCGGGCATCGTGGAGGCGTTCATGGTGCGTGCGGGCAATGGCAGGCAGTGGGGTGAAATGGCGTGCAATGGGAAAAGGGGTGCAGGGGGGCAAGAGGGGACAGGGACAGGCCCTGCCCCGTGCGGTCAGTCGATGCGGATGCCGTTGGCCTGGATCACCTTGCCGTAGCGGCCCAGCTCGTCCTGCGTGAAGCGGGCCAGGGCCTGCGGCGTGCCCGGCTGCGGGCGCACGCCCAGCGCGGCCATGCGCTCCAGCACCTCGGGTTGGCGCAGCACGGCGTTGAGCGCGGTGTTCAGGGTGGCCACCACGTCCTTGCTCGTCTTGGCGGGGGCGTACAGGGCATACCACGCGTTGACCTCGAAGCCGGGGTAGCCCGCCTCGGCGAAGGTGGGCACGTCCGGCAGCTCGGGCAGGCGCGCGGGCGCGGCCACGGCGAGCGCCCGCACCTTGCCGCCCTTGATGAGCGGCGAGGCGCTGGTGAGCGTGTCCAGGATCATGTCCAGCCGCCCGCCCATCAGGTCCATGGTGTGGGCGTTGCCGCCCTTGTAGGGCACGTGGTTGATCTGCACCTGCGCGGCCTGCTTGAAGAGTTCCGCCGCCAGGTGCAGCGGCGAGCCGTTGCCCGACGAGCCGTAGTTGAGCGCCCCCGGCTGCTTGCGCGCGGCTTCCACCAGCGCGCGCACGCTGGTGTACGGCGAATCCTGCGCCACCACCAGCACCATCGGCACCACGCCGATCAGCCCGATGGGCGTGAAGTCGGCCACCGCGTCGTAGCCGGGCTTGGCGTACAGGTGCGGGCTCACCGCGTGGCTGGCCAGGGACCCCAGCACCAGCGTGTAGCCGTCCGGCGCGGCCTTGGCCGCCACCGTGGTGCCGATGGTCGTGCCGGCCCCGGGGCGGTTGTCGATCACCATGGGCTGCTTGAGCGCATCACCCAGCTTCTGGCCCACGAGCCGCGCCACGGCATCGTTGGCGCCGCCGGCCGGGTAGGGCACCAGCAGCGTGACGGGCTTGGCCGGATAGGCATCGGCCGCGTGGACGGCGGCCAGCGGCGCGGCCAGGCCGCACAGGGCGAGCGCGGCCGATACGACGAGCGCTCGGCGGCCGGTGGTGGTTGTGGTGCAGGTGCGTGCGCCGGGGTGTGCGTGTGTACGGGAAGCGATGGGAACCATGGTGTTGTCTCCTGGTGTGTGGTTTTTACTTGGGCGAACAAACCGGCACCGCGCCCATGTCGCGCCGTGCCGGTGGGGAAATCGATCAGTGCATGCGGGGCTTCCGAGGTGTGGCCGTGCGTGGCGGTGATGGGGCGTTTTGGTGGTGAAGGCTCGTGCGGTCGGTGTGCTGGCGTGGGCCGTGCCTCCCTCAGCCCAGCCCCCCCTGGCACACGTACTTGGTGTGCAGGTAATCCTCCAGCCCGTGCGTCGATCCCTCGCGCCCGTAGCCCGACTCCTTCACCCCCCCGAACGGCGCCGCCTCCGCCGCCAGCGCCCCTTCGTTGATGCCCACGATCCCCGTCTCCAGCGCATCCGCCACGCGCCAGATGCGCCGCACGTCCTGGCTGTAGAAGTACGCGGCCAGCCCGAACGGCGTGTCGTTGGCGGCCGCGATCACTTCTTCTTCACTCTCGAAGCGCGTGAGCGGCGCCACCGGGCCGAACGTCTCCTCGCACGCGCAGGCCATGGTCGCGTCGGCGTTCTCCAGCACCGTGGGGGCGTAGTAGGTGGCGCCCAGGTCGGTGAGGCGCTGGCCGCCCGTGAGCACCTTGGCGCCCTTGGCCACCGCATCCTGCACGTGCCGCTCGATCTTCTCCACCGCCCGGGCGTTGATCATCGGCCCGATCTGCGAGGCGGGGTCGCTCGCCGGCCCGACTTTGAGGGCCGCCACGCGGGCGGTGAGCTTTTGCGCGAACTCGGCGTGGACCTTCGCGTGCACGAACACCCGGTTGGGGCACACGCAGGTCTGGCCGCCGTTTCTGAACTTGGCGGCCATGAAGCCGTCCACGGCGGCGTCCACATCGGCATCCTCGAACACGATGAAGGGGGCGTTGCCGCCCAGCTCCAGCGAGAGCTTCTTGAGCGTGTCCGCACTGCGGCGCGCCAGGTGCTTGCCCACGGGCGTGGAGCCGGTGAAGGTGATCTTGCGCACGCGCGGATCATCGAGCCACACGTCCACCACCTCGGGCGTCTTCTCGCGCGAGGCGGTGACGATGTTCAGCACGCCCGCAGGCACCCCTGCCTCGTGCGCGAGCAGCACCAGGGCGAGCGACGTGAGGGGCGTGTCCTCGGCCGGCTTGCAGACCACGGTGCAGCCGGCGGCCAGGGCCGGGGCGATCTTGCGGGCGATCATCGCGGCGGGGAAGTTCCAGGGCGTGATGGCGGCCACCACCCCCACGGGTTCCTTCAGGGCGAACATGCGCCGGCCGGGCACGGGGGCGGGGATGACCTCGCCGTTCATGCGCGTGGCCTGTTCGCCGAACCATTCGATGTAGCTGGCGGCGTAGGCCACCTCGCCCTTGCCCTCGGCCAGGGGCTTGCCCTGCTCCAGGGAGATCAAGGCGCCCAGGTCGTCCTGGTGGGCCAGCACCCGATCGTTCCAGCGCTTGATGATGGCCGCGCGCTGCTTGGCCGGCACCTGGCGCCAGGAAGGAAAGGCGGCATGGGCGGCGTCCAGCGCGGCCCGGGCCTCGGGGGCGCCGGAGTCGGGCACTTCGGCAATGACAGTGCCGGTGGCCGGGTCGGTCACGGGCAGCCGTGCGCCGGGGCCGGGGTGCCAGTGCCCGGCGATGAAGTTGGCGCTGCGGATCAGGTCGGGGCGGTGGAGATTCAGGGGCAGGGTCAGGGGCATGGGAGGGGCCGGGAAGGAGGCAGAAGGGAGGCGGAAGGGAGGCAAAAAGGGGTTTGAATGAAATCGGGCTCCAGCGCAATCAACACTAGGGCGTATAGCTATCAATTTAATAGTGAACGGATCAGCCCAAGGATCAGCCCAAGGATCAAGCCATGGATCAGCTCACGATGCCCAGGTGCCACGGCACGAACTCGTGGTCGCCCAGGCCCAGCAGCTCGCTCTTGGTGGCGCCGCCGCTCGCGTGCCGCAGGATCTGCTCGAAGATGCGCTGGCCCATCTCGGGCACCGTCAGTTCGCCGTCCAGGATCACGCCGCAATTGATGTCCATGTCTTCCTCCAGCCGCTGGTACATGGCCGTGTTGCTGGCCAGCTTGATCGTCGGCGCCGGTTTGCTGCCGAACATCGAGCCGCGCCCGGTGGTAAAGCAAATCAGCTGCGCGCCGCTGGCGATCTGCCCCGTGGCCGCCACCGGGTCGTAGCCCGGCGAGTCCATGAAGACGAAGCCGCTCTCGTCGATGCGCTCGGCATATTCGTACACCGCGCGCAGCGGCGTGGTGCCGCCCTTCATCGCCGAGCCGAGCGATTTTTCGAAGATGTTCGCCAGCCCCCCGGCCTGGTTGCCGTGGCCCACCACGCCGTTGAACTGCGCGTTCTGCCCGGCCGCGTAGCGCTCCCACCAGGCCAGGCGGTCCAGCAATTTTTGCCCCACCGCGGGCGTGATCGCCCGGCGCGTGAGCATGAACTCCACGCCGTGGATCTCCGGCGTTTCCGACAGGATGGCCGTGCCGCCGTGGCGCACCAGCACGTCCATCGCCGCGCCCAGCGCCGGGTTGGCCGTGATGCCGGAGAACCCGTCCGAGCCGCCGCACTCCAGCCCGATCTTGAGGTGGCTGGCGCTCACCGTGCTGCGCCGCGCGGCGTTGGCGGCGGGCAGCATCGCCTCGATCGCCGCCACGCCCGCGGCGATGGTGGCGCGCGTGCCGCCCACCTCCTGCATCACCAGCGTGCGCATCAGCCGCCCGCGCTGCAATCCTTGCGAATCCACCAGCCCATCGACCTGATTGCGCTCGCAGCCCAGGCCCACGATCAGCACGCCCGCCAGATTGGGGTGGCGCGCATAGCCCGCGATCGTGCGGCGCAGCACGTCGAAATGCTCGCTGGGCGACGACATGCCGCAGCCGCTCGTCTGCGCGAACGCCACCACGCCATCGATGTGCGGAAACGCCTTCATCCGCTCGGGCGTGAAGTGCGCGGCGATCTGCTTGATGACCGTGGCGGAGCAGTTCACCGACGACAAAATGCCGATGAAATTGCGCGTGCCCACGCTGCCGTCCTCCCGCACGAAGCCCTCGAACGTGGCGCGCTCGCCTTCGGGCACGTAATCGACCGGCCGCACGTCCGCGCCGAAGGCCGGGTCGCGGTAGTAATCGACCAGCTCGATGTTGTGGCTGTGCACGTAGTCGCCCGGCTCCAGGTCGCGCGTGGCCACGCCGATCACCGTGTCGTACTTCTTCACCGCCTCGCCCTGCGCGATGCGCCGCGCGGCGATCTTGTGGCCCGCCGGCACCTGGGCGCGCGTGCGCACGCCCAGTTCGGCAATGGCCTGCCCGATCGCCAGCGCCGACTTGGCCACCAGCACGTTGTCGTTGGGGTGCAGGTGCAGCAGCGGGCTGTCGGCAAGGCTCTGGGGCGGCGCAATGGCGTTCATCGGTGGGGCTTTCGGGTGGGGCGCGCTTCGGGGGGCGCTTCGACAGGGGCGCTCTCTCGCGGGGTGGGGCGGCGCGGCGGCTGCGATGCGGCCGCCCGTCCGCTTGGCATCAGCTCTTCATCAGCTCGCGCAGCTTGAGCTTGTCGATCAGCACGGTCTCCTTGGCATACACCGTGTTCACGTATTTTTCGTAATCGGGGCCGTCCAGGTACAGCAGCGGCGCATCGAGCCGGTCGGCCACTGCCTTGAACTCGGGGCTCGCCACGGCCTGGCGGAAGGCATCGCGCAGCCTGGCCGCAATGGCCGGGTCCAGTCCCTTGGGCGCACCGATGCCGTTGGGCGCATCCACCACCACGTCGTAGCCCAGCTCGCGCAGCGTGGGCGTGTCCTTGAAGCGCGCGGTGCGCTGCTCGCCCCAGGTGGCCAGCAGGCGCAGCTTGCCCGCCTCGACATGCGGTGCCCATGAGCTGGAATCGGCCAGCGCATCCACATGGCCGCCCAGCACGCCCTGCAGCGCCTCGGCGCCGCCCTTGAACGGCACGTGGTTCAGGCGAATGCCCGCCACGCTGGCGAATTCTTCCATCCCCACATGCGTGGCGCCGCCGATGCCCGCGTGTGCATACGTCACCTGGCCGGGGTTGGCCTTGGCGTGCTGCACGAAATCCTGCAGCGTCTTGAACCGCGAATCGGCCGGCACCGCAATGCCGAAGGTCTGGCCCGAGGTGCGCGCCAGGTAGGTGAAGTCCTTGCGCGGATCGGCCTGCAGCGTGCCCAGCTGCGAAAACCGCGTGACCGAGATCGGAATCTGCCCGATCGTGTAGCCGTCCGGTTTGGCCGCAGCCAGCGCCTTCGAGCCGATCATTCCAGAGGCGCCCGCGCGGTTTTCCACCGCCACCGCCTGGCCCAGAATGCGGCCGGCCACCGTGCACAGCGTGCGCATCGACTGGTCGGCCGTGCCGCCTGCCGGCCAGGGGCAGATGAAGGTGATCGGGCGCTCGGGGTAGGCCGTCGCGCGGGCGAGGGCGGGCAGGGTGGACGCGGCGGCCAGGGCGGCTGCGCCCAGCACGAATCGGCGCCGCGGCATGGCGCGGGAAAAATCATTCATCGTTGTCTCCGGTCTGTTTTTTATCGGGAAAGCACACACCGGATTCTTGGGCAGACAATCATTGCTTTCCAATGAATTCGCGGACTCACTTCATAGCCAGCAGGTTATGAAGCCCATCCACCCCTTCTTTCGCCGAAAGACGCACCGATGACCACCGAACCGACCGAGGCTTTGCAGCAAGTGCTGCACCACGACATTCCGCTCACCCGCGACATGGGCCTGACCGTGCTGCGCTGGCACGGCCACGCGCTGCACCTGCGGTTGCCACTGGAGCCCAACGTCAATCACAAAAGCACCATGTTCGGCGGCAGCCTGTATTGCGGCGCCGTGCTGGCCGGCTGGGGCTGGCTGCACCTGCGCCTGCGGGAGGCGGGCATCGAGGGCGGCCACATCGTCATCCAGGAGAGCCACATCCGCTACCCGCTGCCCGTGCGCGGGGCGGCGGTGGCGATCTGCGAGGCGCCCGATGCGGCAATGTGGAACACCTTCATCACCACCTACCAGCGCCGGGGCCGCGCGCGGCTGTCGCTGCATACCCGCGTTCGCGCCGAAGGCAGCGGGGACGATGCGGTGCAGTTCACGGGCCAGTTCGTGCTGCACCGCTGAGCGGGCCCGCGGCCGACCGCTGCGCGCACGCTCCATCGGCCAGTCCCGGTCCGTTCATTCATTCATTCATTCATTCATTGATTCACTCACCCACCTTCCACGGCCACGCCACTCAACACCACGCACCACACCCCATGAGCCAGATCGACCGCGTTTTACGCTCCAACCTCAAGCTGCGGCACCTGCAGATGCTCGTGGCGCTGGACCAGTTTCGCCACGTGGGCCGCGCGGCGGATTTCCTCTCCGTCACCCAGCCCGCCGTCTCCAAAACCCTCGCCGAGATCGAGCGCATGTTCGGCCTGCCCCTGTTCGACCGATCCACCCGCGGCACCGAGCCCACCGCGGCTGGGGCCAGCGTGGTGCGCTTCGCGCGGTCGGTGCTGGCCGGCTACGACCGCACCCGCGACGAAATCGCGGCCGAGGCCAGCGGCGCCCGCGGCCGCACCAGCGTGGGCGCCATGGTCGCCGCCACGCCCGTGCTGCTCGCGCAGGCGGTCGAGAAGCTGAAGGCCCGGTCCAGCCACACCACCGTGCTGATCGAAGAGGGCGACTTGACGCGCCTGTTGCCGAAGCTGCGCCTGGGCGAACTGGACTTGTTCGTCGGCCGCCTGGAGCCGGGCTACGCCTCGCCCGACCTGGAAACCGAAGCCCTCTACGACGACCCCATGGTCGCCGTCGTGCGCCCCGGCCATCCCTTGGCCACGAAGCGCAAACCCCGCTGGGCCGACATCGCCAACCAACCCTGCGTGCTGCCGCCCCCATGGGCCTCGCTGCGCGTGAAGCTGGAGCAGCAGTTCTTCGCGCACGACCTGCACCCGCCGGCCGACATCGTGGAGTCGGCATCGTTTCTGTCGCAGATCACGTTCTTGCACCAGCGCGGCGCCGTGGCCTTCATGGCGCGCACGGTGGCGCGGCATTTTGCGGGGCAGGGGATGCTGGCGGTGGTGAAGGTGCCGGTGGAGATTGAATTGCCGCCGGTGGGGTTGATTCGGATGCGAGGGGTGGAGGGGACGCCGGTGACGCAGGCGTTGGTGGGGTGTTTGAGGGAGGTGGGGGTATTTGAAAGAATTTCTGCGTAGTAGTAAGCTGGTTTGTGCAGTAAAACCATTTGAAATATGATATTGGATATTTGGCTGTAAGAGAAGATGGATTGATTTGCAAGGAAATGCTCGAAGCGTTTTTTCAGGCAATAGTTGGTTGCAAAAGGGGAGGAAAATGACTTGGTATGTTATTCCGGGACCTTCGGGTTCTCATCAGCACGAACGAGGTGATGTTGAAAAAGATTCCTATTTTTATAATAAAAGGGATTTTGTTGGCCATGGGTTGTCCCCTGGTCCTTTGGGCACTTGCACCAGAGAGGGTTATTTTGCCTCTCAACCCATTGATCTTTTTCAAGATAGACAATCTTTAGAGGAAAAAGCACAAGCATTTCTTACCAAGACATTTGTTCCAGGTGAGAAAATAAAAGGGACCGTATTCATGGGTGGAGCCGGAATGGATGGGGCTTACATCGATGACATGACAAGGGCCTTTGCGCGAAAGGGAATTGCTCTGATAAGAGCCAATCCTCAAAAATGGTCTGGAGGTACGTTAATGGATGCTGCCGTAGGCGTAGAGGTTTTTAGAACGGGAAAGGCTCCCATTCAGGTGCTTCTGGATAGATTTTCGCCACGCGGTTCTCAGTTCAATCTCATCGGTTATTCTTATGGCTCCTTGGTCGCAGCCCAGGTAGCAATTAACTATGCACAGAGCGGTTCGGTTGTCGATCACTTGGTACTCATAGGATCACCGATCAGCAGCGGATTCCTGCAGCAATTGAGAGGTGCCTCTGCCATAAAGAAATTAATCATCATCGACTTGACCAAGCAGGGTGATCCGTTACATGCGGGGATGTCCAGGGTTGATCTTCTTACGTCGACGCCTCGGCTTGGACCGCAAATGCTGGATTCGTCGGGGCATTTTTATTATGCGCAGAATTCAGATGAGGGCAAAAAGAGAAGGGATGATTTGGTTGATCATCTTTATAGAAGCGGGCTGAGATGAGGCAGCGGCAGAAAATCAGCATTGGAAGCTATTGCTTCGCAATCATCATTTTTTTCGCAGCAATGGCTTGGGTGATGAAAATTCATTGGCCTTTTTGGATGGCTGGGAATTATTTCCTCAGTGCTTTTTCCTTGAGTGGAATGCTGCTGCCTCTGTTTGCATGCCTGGTATTTTGGTGCATCGGATGCTTTGCTCAGCAAAGGCCCACGCTGGATCTTGCATTGTTATTTCTGTTTGCATTGATGGGAATAGTTTTTTGGATTATTCCATCTCGATTTTCGATGACATAATCGGAAATCGTGCGACCTTAGCAGGCTGAAGAAATACTCCCCAGATTCCAAGCCAGTCCTGGCCTGCGGTCGTCGGCGGGCTCGCTGGCTTTCACATCCCGGGATCCGAGCGGCCAATCAGGCGTTCTTGCGCATGTTGGGGCCACCTTTGCACCCGTTTTCCCTCAATGCACTGCCTGCGCACGCACCTGTCCCCATTGCCCCAGCGTGCGCATGCGCACCAGGTTGTAGCCCGCCATCGTCAGCACGAACATCTGGTCCACGCGCTTGATTCCTCGCACCATCACCTGCCTCATGCCGCCCACGGTCTTGGCCCAGCCAAAGCCTTGCTCGATGAGCTTTCTCTTTTGTTGCGATACCGCGTAGCCTTCGCTTTGCGCAATGGCTTCGGGCACGGCCGAGTTTCTGCCTGACTTGTTCTGGGCCACGTGGGGCGTGACGTTCATGGCCTGGCACGCTTCAATGAATTCGCATGCGTCATAGCCTTTGTCTGCCCCCAGCGTGATGGTTCGCATGGGATCGGCCTGCGCCTGCCTGGCGTCGTTGATCATGGCCTTGGCTGCTTCCCGTTCTGCGTAGCCATCGGCCAGCGTGACTACCGCATTGGCCACCAGCCCGTGGCGGTTGTCGCTCAGGGTGTGCCCCATGTAGCGCAGTTCGCTGGCGGTATTGCCTTTGCGGTACAGCCGGGCATCGGCATCGGTTGTGGATTCGTGGGTGTCGTTGCTGCGCCGCTGGCCCTTGAAGTTGCCGCCATCGCTGTTGGCTTTGGCATCTGCACCATGGCCATCATCTGTGTTGTCACTATTGCCATCACGACCATCACCGCTCGCGTCATCGTCGCCTTTGCGCGCGAAGCTCTTGTGGCCCGCCCAGGCCTGGATGAGCGTGCCGTCCACACTGAAGTGCTCGCCCGAGAGCCAGTGCTTCTTGTCGGCGATCTTGAGCACTTCGTTGAAGAACTCGATCACGGCGTCGTGCTCGATCAGGCGCTCACGATTCTTGGTGAACACGCTGGGTACCCAGACCTCGTCGTCCATGGACAGGCCTATGAACCAGCGAAACAAGAGGTTGTACTGCACCTGCTCCATCAACTGGCGCTCCGAGCGCACGCTGTACAGCACTTGCAGCAGCATGGCGCGCAGCAGCTTCTCGGGGGCGATGCTGGGGCGCCCGCCTTTGATGTCTGCTTCGTACATGCGCGAGAACAGGGCATCCATCTTGGCCAAGGCTGCGTTGACCATCTTGCGGATGGGACGCAGGGGATGCGAGGCTGGGACAAAGTCGTCGAGCTTGCGAACGGAAAACAGGCTCTCGGTGAAGGTGTCGGCGCCGCGCATGGGGTCAGGCAATGGAGATGGGAGGGACTGGTGAGCTTACCGGGGTTGGGTTGCCGGGCTGGCTGAGCGGGGGTATTTCTTCAGCCTGTTAGGGAACCTCTCAAAACCTCCGAATTCGCAAGTTTTAGCGTCGTAACTCGTTGATTTATAAGGGCGTCGATTGGTAGAAATCGGGGTTTTGAGAGGTTCCCTGGCGTCTACTCGTGCTTATTCGGATCCGTCGATCATGGGGTTGTGAGAGGTTCCCATCAAGGTGATCCATAGAGAACATCGCTTTTAGATATTTTGATCTTTCCAATCTGTTCAAAGGCATCGCCGTTTTGAAGGAGATGATGCAAATTCAACGGTGTCGTTCGACTCGCATTTACATTGAATTCAGTATGTTGGCTTAGCTTGGATTCAATAGAACTTGATTCTTTGCTTCCACCTTCTTCGAGCTGTTCCAAATTAAGAAAGGCTGCCTGATATGCCGCAATGACCAAATGCGAGCAGAAAGATCCTTCTTTCTTCCAAGATGGATTTGCATCAAACGCCTCATTCATATACATTTCCGCGCGAGCATTGGCGACACTATTGAAATTTGATCCTTTTTCAGTAAGGCTTTTTAAGCCGGCCTTAACAACTTTCCCAAGACTATATGGCACATTGCGTTTGCTACTCCAAACCATAGCTATCTGAGAAGCCCAGTCGCCTAAGTTTTCGTTCTTGGGTCTGTATACAAAATACTCTCCTTTGGCGATGGCGGTTCCAATAACAGCGTGCGTTTTTTTTGAATTGCCTACATGTGCTTCAACGACTTCCGGCTCACCTTCACCGCACGCCTGCGTATTCCCTGCATGCTTAGGATTTTTTGTCCACAAAGCCGCATGAATGATGTTGTGTTCACCCCGGTTTTTTTGAGGTTGCAACTTTTTCCCAAGATAATGGCCAAAAGCGATGCCCACATCTATAGGAAGTAGATTATCTGGCTCTTTAATGTAAAGTAGAATGTCTCCAGGCCTTAAATCAGATTTTTTTAGTAATTTATCCACTATGCGAATCGATGCAATCTCCATCGCTTCAATTGGGTTTCTATCGGTTATAGGTGCTGACAAATCGAATTGATTTGCAGCGAGATTTCCTATTGGCGCGCGAGGTGCTCGGGACGATTGCATAGCGAGTGACAACCCCCGAGCTTTTAAATGATCTGGCTCGGCAGTATTTGGGAATTCCCCGCTAAAATTCCGAGTTGTAGAAGAGCAATCATTGCTGATTGATTTTTTATTCACTATATTAGTGCTTCCGGCGATTCGAACCATAAATATTTATCTCTAAAGTTGCGGCTTCTTGAGAATAAGGATATTAATTACAATTTGGCGTAAGACTCCGAATTTTTCTTCTCGAAAGCGAAGCTGATTTTCGTTGGCGGTTTCAAACCTGAAGTGCGACACCTGAGGGAACCTCTCCTTAACCTCCTGGAGTCCCCATCTCACGTAGACAAGGCAGGAGACGATTCGAACGGTGCCATCTGGTGTGGCGATGCATCAAGCGTGCAATGGTGCTGAGTCGGCTCGGATGCAAAGATCGCCGCGCAAGCACCCGCCAGAGTGGTCAGAGCACCGGACCTGCGTTGATCAAGCTCTGGCGATTTGTGCCGCAATCGCCTGCCCAACCTGAGTGGTGCTGGCCGTACCCCCCAAATCCGGCGTCTTCGGCCCGGTCTTGATGACCTCTTCGATCGCCGCCACGATGGCATCGTGCGCCTGCCGGCCCGCGCCCTGGCCTTGCGTCAAAAAGTCCAGCATCAGCGCGCCCGACCAGATCATGGCGATGGGGTTGGCGATGTTTTGGCCGTAGATGTCCGGCGCCGAGCCGTGCACGGGCTCGAACAGGCTGGGGAAGGTGCGTTCGGGGTTGAGGTTGGCCGAAGGCGCCAGGCCGATGGTGCCGGTGGTGGCGGGCCCCAGGTCGCTCAAGATGTCGCCGAACAGGTTGGTGGCGGCCACGACGTCGAAGCGCCCGGGCTGCAGCACGAATCTTGCGGTGAGGATGTCGATGTGCTGCTTGTCCAGCGTGACTTTCGGGTAGCCCTTGGCGATGTCGTCGGCGCGGGAATCCCACCAGGGCATGCTGATGGCGATGCCGTTGCTCTTGGTGGCGAGGGTGACGTGCTTTTTGGCACGGCTTTGCGCGAGGTCGAAGGCGAACTTCAAGAGGCGGTTGGCGCCGTGGCGCGAGTAGACCGACTCCTGGATGACGATCTCGCGGTCGGTGCCCTCGTACATGATGCCGCCCAGCGACGTGTATTCGCCCTCGGTGTTCTCGCGCACGACGAAGTAGTCGATGTCGCCGGGCTTTCTGCCGGCCAGGGGGCACGGCACGCCTTCGAAGAGGCGCACGGGGCGCAGGTTGATGTATTGGTCGAACTCGCGGCGGAACTTGAGCAGCGAGCCCCACAGGGACACGTGGTCGGGCACGGTGGCGGGCCAGCCGACGGCGCCGAAGAAGATGGCGTCCACGCCGGCGAGCTGGGCCTTCCAGTCGTCGGGCATCATTTTTCCGTGGGCGGCGTAGTAGTCGCAGCTGGCCCAGTCGATGGTGCGGCATTCCAGTTCGAAGCCGAAGCGCTCGGCGGCGGTCTGGATGGCCCGCAGGCCTTCGGGCATGACTTCCTTGCCGATGCCGTCGCCGGGAATGACGGCGATTTGGTAGGTGGTTTTGCTCATGGTGTCCTTCATTGAAATGGGGGCGGCAGGTGCCGGGTGAGGGCATTGTTCGGCAGTGCCACGCAAAATACAATCCGCCGCCTGTGGTCTCATTCTTCACACTTCGTGCACAAAATTCCTTCCAACGATGACCTGCGCGTGTTCACCGTGGTCGTGCGCAAATCGAGCTTTGGCGAGGCCGCGACCGAGCTGGGTACATCGCCCGCCTATGTGAGCAAACGCATCCGCCTGCTGGAAGAGGATTTGGCGGTGAAGCTGCTGCACCGCACCACCCGCCGCGTGGTGGTGACGGAGGAGGGCGAGCGCGTCTTCCACTGGGCGCAGCGCATCCTGGACGATGTGGACCAGCTGCTGCAGGAGGTGGCGGTCACGCGCCGCGAGCCGCGCGGCCTGCTGCGGGTGAGCTGCAGCTTCGGCTTCGGGCGCCGCGTGGTGGCGCCGGCGCTGTCGAGGCTGGTAGAGCGCCACCCGGGCCTGCAGGTGCGGCTGGAAGTGTTCGACCGGCTGGTGGATGTGGCGGGCGAGGGGTTCGATCTGGACGTGCGCGTGGGCGACGAGATCGCGCCGCACCTGATCGCGCGGCGGCTGGCGGACAACCACCGGGTGCTGTGCGCCGCGCCGGCCTACCTGGCGCGCCACGGCATGCCGCGCACGCTGGCGGAGCTGTCCAGCCACGATTGCCTGGTGATCAAGGAGCGCGACCACCCGTTCGGCGTGTGGCGCCTGCGCAGCGGCGGCGTGGAGGAATCGGTGAAGGTGCGCGGCCCGCTGTCGGCCAACAATGGGGAGATGGTGGTGCAGTGGGCGGTGGACGGCCGGGGCATCACGCTGCGCTCGCTGTGGGACGTGGGGCCGCAACTGCGCGCGGGGCACCTGGTGCCGGTGCTGCCCGAGTGGCGGCAGGAGGCGAACGTGTGGGCGGTCTATCCCACGCGGCTCAACCTGTCGGCCAAGGTGCGCGTGTGCGTGGAGTTTTTGCAGGAGCACTTCCGCGAGGAATGGGCGGCTGGCGGCGGCAGTGGCGGCAATGGCGGCCTGGGCGGCGCTGACATTGGCGCCGCGGGCAGTGCCGGGGATTGAGTAGAGGGTGACCGGGGGCGGTGCGCCGCCATGGCTTTTTGAAGCGCTGAGAGCGCTGCACGGCAGGACCGCAAAAACGGGAAAAAAGGGGCGCGCATGGCACGCGCCCCCGGGGCTGGATCAGCCGGCCAGCGCGGCCTTCACGGCGGCGGAGACCTGGCCCATGTCGGCCTTGCCGGCCAGGCGGGTCTTGACCACGCCCATGACCTTGCCCATGTCGCCGGGGCCTGCGGCGCCCAGTTCGGCCACGATGGCTTTCACTGTGGCCAGGGTTTCCTCGGCGGACATGCGCTCGGGCAGGTAGGCCTGCAGCACGGCCATCTCGGACTTTTCCTTGTCGGCCAGGTCCTGGCGGCCGGCGCCTTCGAAGGCGGTGATGGAGTCTTTGCGCTGCTTGATGAGCTTGTCCACGATGGCGATGACGGCGGCATCGTCCAGGGTGATGCGCTCATCGACTTCCTTTTGCTTCATCGCGGCCTGCAGCAGGCGGATGGTGCCCAGGCGCTCGCTGTCCTTGGCGCGCATGGCGGTCTTCATGTCTTCGGTGATCTGTTCTTTGAGGCTCATGTTTTTCTCCGGTCAACAAGGGGTGGACGGGTGGGGTGGGCTTTGCCCCAAACGAAAAAACCCGCGCTTGGCGTCCCTAGCGCGGGTTTTGCGGCGGTGAGGCCGGCTCTGTCAGAGCTTAGTACAGCTTCTTGGGCAGCTGCATGCTGCGAACGCGCTTGTAGTGGCGCTTGACGGCGGCGGCCTTCTTGCGCTTGCGCTCGGCGGTGGGCTTCTCGTAGAACTCACGGGCGCGCAGGTCGGTCAGCAGGCCGAGCTTTTCGATGGTGCGCTTGAAGCGGCGCAGGGCGACGTCAAAGGGTTCGTTTTCTTTTACGCGGATGGTGGTCATTAGCTAATGGTTTCCAAAATTGTGCCCACAGAGGGTATCCGGGAGATCGGGCCTGGATGCCGTGTGTAGCGGGTTCCCCGTCTGTAACTAGTATTGGCCGACGGGGTATTGCCAGCAAAGCCGAAGATTATAGCCTTGCAATCCGGCCTGTCCATGGCTGCGTTTGGAGCGTGTGGCAACCCAACGTGTGGCTTGGAATTTGCATGGGGACCGGTGGCGCTGATTCGATTCATTCCCGTTCCCGCAACCGCCCCGCGCCTTCCTCCCGTGCGCGGGGCCCACGCACGACACCATGGCAATCATGCACCGCGTATCGGGCTGGCTGGGCCGGCTCAGTGTGGGCCGCAAGCTCATGCTCATCTACCTGCTGGACCTGACGGCCGTCATCTACGTGTCGGGCATCCTGATCCACGAGAAATTCCTGGCCATCGATTTCGCGCGCAAGGAGATCGTGGGCACCGCCTATGCCTCGGTGGTGCGCGACGGTCTGATGGGCGCGTTCATGGAGGGCGACGGCATTGCCGGCATTTTGCTGATGGACCGGCTGGCGACGGTGCGCGCCGCGCACGATGCGGCGCTCAAGACCGGCGAGCCGGCCGCGCGCTTCGAGGCGCTGCTGCAGCAGTCCGCCCAGGGCGACCCCGCGGGCGCTGGCGTGGCGGGCGGGCCCGTGCGCGGGCCTTTGCTGCGGCAGGGGCGCGAGCTGCTCACCACCGTGGGCAACCAGTCCAACCTGATCCTCGATCCCGATCTGGACAGCTACTACGTGATGTCGCTGATCCTGCTGCGCTTTCCGGAACTGCTGCAGGTCACGCACGACACGGCGGCTTTTTTGAATGCCCCCGGTGGGCGCCAGGGCGACCACCACGCGGCCGAGCTGCTCACGCTGGCGGGCCGGCTCGATGCGGTGATGCTGGGCATCGATGCGGACTACGACCAGGCCTTCATCGCCGGCTCCCCCGCGCTGCGGGCGGCGCTGGATGCGCAGCGCGCGGCCTTGCGCACGGCCGGCAACGATCTGCAGGCGATGCTGCAGCGCATTGCCCAGGGCGAGGGGCGCACGGCGGTGGCCGAGCTGCCCGCGCGCCAGCTGGCGCTGCTGGGCGCGCTGCAGACGGCGTGGGTGCAGGGAACGGCGCAGCTGGACCGGCTGCTCTACGCCCGGGTGGACGATCTCTTTGCGCGCATGTGGCTGCACCTGGGCACGGCCATGCTGCTGCTGGGATGCATCCTGAGCCTGGTCACGCTGGTGGCGCGGCAGATCGCCAAGCCCCTGCAGCAGCTGGCGCGCGTGGCCGACGAGGTGCGCCGAAGCGGCGACCACACGCTGCGCGCGCACTGGACCAGCCGCGACGAGATCGGCCGGCTGGTGACGGCCTTCAACGGCATGCTGGCGCAGCTGGACCGCGAGCGCGTGCTGCAGCAGGAGCTGGCCGCCAGCGCGCGCGCCGCCGAGGCGCAGCGCGAGCTGGTGGAGGCGCTGCCCATTCCGATGGTGGTCACCTCGGTGCCCGAGCACGAGGTGCTGCACGCCAATGCGCCGGCCGGCCTGTGGCTGAACGGGACCACGCTCGACCCCTGGCGCACGGGCATGGAGCCGGGCGTGCGCGCGCGCTTTTTCCAGCGGCTGGCGGACCAGGGCGTGGTGGACGAGTTCGAGGTGCGCTGGAAGGGCAGCGCCGAGCCGCTGTGGGCCGTGCTGTCGGCGCGGCGCCTGCGCTACCAGGGGCGCGACGCCATGCTGACCGCGTTCACGCCCATCAACGTGCTCAAGGTGATGGAGCAGCGGCTGGAGCTGTGGGCCAAGGTGTTCGAGGCCTCCTCCGAGGGCATCATCATCATGAGCGCGGGGCAGAAGATCCTGAGCGTGAACAAGGCGTTCTGCCGCAGCACGCACTACGACTTCTACGAGGTGATCGGCGAGGACCTGGGCTTTTTGCTGGAAGACCCGGGCGAGCCGCCGCTGGGCGAGCGCATCGCCCGCACGCTGCAGGACAAGGAGTCCTGGCAGGGCGAGGTGCGGTTTCGGCGCCGCTCGGGCGAGACCTATCCGGCCTGGCTGATGGTGTCGGCCGTGCGCGAGGGCGGCAAGGGCGGGGCGGTGGCCAACCACATCGGCATCGCCATCGACATCACCGACCGCAAGCGCAACGAGGAGCGCATCCAGTTCCTCGCGCACCACGACGTGCTGACCGAGCTGCCCAACCGCTCGCTGTGCGTGCAGCGGCTGCAGTCGGCCATCGCGCACGCGGCCCTGGCGGGCGAGCGCGTGGCGGTGCTGTTCATCGACCTGGACCGCTTCAAGTCGATCAACGACACGCTGGGCCACCACATCGGCGACGGGCTGCTGCGCTCGGTGGCGGCGCGGCTGCTGCAGGCGGTGCGCGCGCACGACACCGTGAGCCGCCTGGGCGGCGACGAGTTCGTGATCGTGATGCGCGGCGTGGACGGGCCGCACGACGTGCTGCAGACCGTGGAGCGCCGGCTGATCCCGCTCATCCGCCAGAGCCACCCGGTGCAGGGGCACGAGCTGAATGTGTCGTGCAGCGTGGGCATCGCCGTGTACCCCGAGGACGGCGTGGGGCTCGATGAGCTGATGCGCCGTGCCGACGCCGCCATGTACGAGGCCAAGACCACGGGCCGCGACATGGCGCGCCTGTATTCGCTGGAGACCGACCGGCGCGTGCAGGCCCGCCAGGCCATGGAGCAGCTGCTGCGCCGCGCGCTGGAGCGCCACGAGCTGGAGCTGCACTACCAGCCCCGCGTGGACACGCGATCGGGCCGCCTCACGGGCGTGGAGGCGCTGGTGCGCTGGAACCACCCGGTGCTGGGCCAGGTGCTGCCGGGCGAGTTCATCCCCATCGCGGAAGAGGCCGGCTTGATCCGCGCGATCGGCGCCTGGGTGCTGGAGCAGGCCTGCCTGCAGTGGGCACGCTGGCAGCCGGCGCCTGGCGGGCGGCTGCGCACCGCTGCCGTGGGCGTGGGCGTGGCGGGTCCGGGCGATGTCGATGTCGATATGCCAGGCGGCAATGCCGGCCATGCGATGCCGCCCGCAGCGCTGGCGGGCCTGCCGGTGTCGGTCAATCTCTCGGCCGCGCAGCTGGCCGACCCGGCGCTCGTGCCCGACATCCGCACGCTGCTGGCCCGCTGCGGCATGCCCGCGCAGTGGCTGGAGCTGGAGCTGACCGAATCGCAGCTGATGGAGAACGCAGGCGCGGCGCAGCAGCAACTGGCCGCGCTCAAGGGGCTGGGCGTGCAGTTGTCCATCGACGATTTCGGCACGGGCTATTCGAGCCTGGCCTACCTCAAGCGCTTCGACATCGACAAGCTCAAGGTGGACAAATCGTTCATCCGCGACATGCTCGCCGACGGCGCGGACCTGGCCATCACCCGGGCCGTCATCGCGCTGGGCCACACGCTGGGCCTCAAGGTGGTGGCCGAAGGCGTGGAAGACCTGGCCACGGCGCAGGCGCTGGACTCGCTCGACTGCGACGAGCTGCAGGGCTACCACTTCAGCCAGGCGCTGCCCGTGCCGGCGCTGGAGGCCTGGGTGCAGGGCTACGCGGGCGAGCGGCCGCCGTCGCCCCTGCTGCCGTGAACCGTGCGCGAATCGGCCGGGGCCTGCGCGCGATCGTTCAGGCCGTAGTCGCGCAGAACCGCCGCCACGCGCAGGCGGTAGTCGTCGAACACGCCCGCGCGGCCGGCGGCCTGGGCGTGGCGGTGGTTCTCGCGCTGGCGCCATTGCGCCACGGCGGCTTCGTCGCACCAGAAAGACAGCGACAGCAGCTTGCCCGGCTGGCTGAGGCTTTCGAAGCGCTCGATGGAGACGAAGCCGTCCATGCGCTCCAGTTCGCCGCGCAGCGCGGCGGCAGTGTCCAGGTAGGGCTGGCGGCCCGCGGCGCTGGGTACGACTTCGAAGATGACGGCGATCATGGGGCGGCTCCGGGGGCGGGCTGCGATGGCGACTGTGATGGCGATGGGGCCGATGCCAGCAGCGACAGCGGCGGATGCGGCGGCAGGGCGGGGCGCTGGAACGTGCCTTCCACCACTTCGGTGAAGGTGCGCTCCTCGCGCCGGATGAAGCGCTGGCGCTGCGCCCGCTCGAAGTTGGCGCGGCCTTCCGGGTCGGCCCGCAGCCGCGCGCGGTAGGCCTCGTAGGCGGCCAGGCTGTCGAACGCGATCAGGCCCCAGGCCTCGTCGTTGGTGCCTTCGCTGGGCACGAAATAGCCCAGCAGGTGGCCGCCGCAGCGCGGAATGATGCGGCCCCAGTGCGCGGCGTAGTCGCGAAAGGCGTCGATCTGGAAGGGGTCGAGTTCGTAGCGGATGAAGCAGGTGAGGGCCATGGTTTTTTTTCCTGGGACGGGATGGAAGGCAGGGGTGGGGAATGAACGCTGTCAGGCCGCCATTGGGCCGTGCCGCGCCGCCGCGATGCTTCGCCGTGGAACGAAGCGTCGCGGCCAGCGCCTGCGGCACACTGGCCGGCATGAACACCAACCAGATCGCGCACATCGCCGCGCTCGTCGGCGAGCCGGCGCGCACCGGCATGCTGCTGGCGCTGATGGACGGGCGCGCCCTCACGGCGCGCGAGCTGGCCGATGCCGCGCACATCACCCCGGCCACCGCCAGCCGTCACCTCGCGCTGCTGGTGCAGGCGCGCCTGCTGTCCGTGCAAAGCCAGGGCCGCCACCGCTACCACCGCCTGGCCTCGGTCGAGGTGGCGCGGCTGCTCGAGGGCCTGATGCAGCTCGCCGTGGGCCAGGCGCAGCCCGCGCGCCCGGTGGCGGTGGGCCCGCGCGATGCCGCGCTGCGCATGGCGCGCACCTGCTACGACCACATCGCCGGGCGGCTGGGCGTGGCGGTGGCCGAGCACCTGCTGGAAGAAGGCGCGATCGTGTTCGACAGCGAGGCTGGCGGGCAGGTCACCGACCGGGCGGCGCCCGTGCTCGGCCGGCTGGGCCTCGACCTGGGATGGGGCCCGGCGTGCGGCGCCCCGGGGGATGCGGCGGAGGCGGGCAGGGGCACGCACTGCGCCGCCGACGCCACCGGCAGCGGCACGCGGCCAAGCCGCAGCGGACGCCCGTTGTGCCGGCCGTGCCTGGACTGGAGCGAGCGGCGCCCGCACCTGGCCGGGCGCCTGGGGGCGCTGGTCTGCACGCACTGCCTGGACCAGGGCTGGCTGCTGCGCCGCGAAGGGGTGCGCGCGCTGGCCATCGCCCCGCCCGGCGTCGCAGCCCTGCGCGACTGGCTGGGCACCGCGCGGTGGAACGTGGTGGTGGGCGAGGCGGCGGCACCCGCCCATCGGTGAGCCGTGCCCGCAGGCCGCGGGCTTGGCGGGCTTGGCGGGCTCGCCGGCCCTGCGCGGCGTGTCAGCCGGCCGGCAGCGCCTGCGCACAGGCGTGCGCGCTGGCCCAGGCCCACTGGAAGTTGTAGCCCCCCAGCCAGCCGGTCACATCGACCACCTCGCCGATGAAGTACAGCCCCGGCTGGGCCTTGGCCTCCATGGTCTGCTGCGACAGCGCGCGCGTATCCACGCCGCCCAGCGTGACCTCGGCCTTCTTGTAGCCCTCGGTGCCCGTGGGCACCAGCTCCCAGCGCGACAGCCGCTCGGCCAGCCGCGCCAGCGCCTTGTCGGAGGCCTCGTTGACGGGCCGCTGCCAGTCCGCGTCCTGCTGCACCCAGGTGTCGGCCAGGCGGCTGGGCACCAGCGCGGCCAGCTCGTTGGCGATGAGCTTGCGCGAGCGGGCCTTGGCCTGCGCGAGCAGCGCCGGCAGATCGGTGCCGGGCGCGAGGTGGATGGACAGCGGCAGGCCCTCCTGCCAGTAGCTGGAGATCTGCAGCACCGCCGGGCCCGACAGCCCCCGGTGGGTGAACAGCAGGTCTTCGTGGAAGGCCATGCGCGCCTTCCTGGCGCCCGTGGAAATCTCCACCGGCAGGGCCAGCCCGGCCAGCTGGGCGTAGGGCGCCCAGGCATCGCCGTCGAAGGTCAGCGGCACGAGGCCCGGGTGGCGCTCCACCAGCGGGATGGCGAACTGCTGCGCGATCCGGTAGCCGAAGTCGGTGGCGCCGATCTTCGGAATCGACAGGCCCCCGGTGGCCACGACGACGCTGCGGGCCAGCACGGGACCGCGATCGGTATCAATTTGATAGCAGAATGCCCTAGTGGAATCTGCGCTGGAGGCCGAAAACGCCACATGTCTGACCCGGCACGGCTGCCAGCGCTCCACGCCGCCTGCGGCGCATTCGGCCAGCAGCATCTGGATGATGTCCTCCGCCGAGCGGTCGGCGAAGAGCTGGCCCTTGTGCTTTTCGTGGTGGGCGATGCCGTGCCTGTCCATCAGCGCAATGAAGTCGGCCGGCGTGTAGCGCGACAGCGCCGAGCGGCAGAACTGCGGGTTCTGCCCCACGAAGTGCTTGTGCGGCGCGGCCGGGTCCAGATCGCGGTTGGTGAAGTTGCAGCGCCCGCCGCCCGAGATGCGGATCTTCTCGGCCACCTTCTCGGCGTGGTCGATCAGCAGCACCGAGAGGCCGCGCTGGCCCGCCTGCGCGGCGCAGAACAGGCCCGCCGCGCCGGCGCCGATGACGACCGCGTCGAACCGCTGCGCGCTGTCCGCCGTGTTCACGGAAGCCACTAGCCCTTCCACGTGAACGGAAACTTGAGCTGCTTCATGAACCCGTTGGGCACGTAGTCGCCCAGCACGCCGTAGTGCTCGGGCCACAGCTTGGTGCTCTTGACCGCCGTGCCGAAGGCGTAGTCGATGAAGGCGAAGTGCGCCGCGTAGTTCTTGTCCAGCGCCTCCTGGTCCTGGCTGTGGTGCCAGTGGTGGAAGTTGGGCGTGACGATCAGGTAGCGCAGCGGCCCCAGGCGCACGCTCACGTTGGCATGGTTGAACACCGCCTGGAAGCCCACGATCACGATGTACGCGTCGATCACCTCCTTGGAAAAGCCCAGCACGTAGATCGGCGCCAGCACCAGCGTGCGCGTGATCAGCAGCTCCAGGATGTGCTGGCGCGAGCCCGCCATCCAGTCCATGCTTTTCACGCTGTGGTGCACCGCGTGCAGGCGCCACAGCACCGGCACCTCGTGGTAGGCGCGGTGCGTCCAGTACTGCACCAGGTCGGCCACCAGCACGATCAGGAACAGCGCCACCCAGAAGTTCAGCCCCTGCACCCAGCCGCGGATGCCGTCGCTCGCGGCCCAGCCGAAGAACTTGTGCACCAGCAGGTTGGTGGCCAGCAGCACGAAGCCCACCACCATGTGGTTCACGATGAAGTGGTGGAAGTCGGTCTGCCACTCGGCGCGGAAAATCGGCTGGTTGCGCCGCAGCGCGAAGAGCTTTTCGATGAAGATGAAGATCAGCGCGCTGCCGAGCAGGTCGAGGATGAACCAGTCCAGGCCGATGTACGGCGTGTTGTCCGCGAAGTCGTGCACCGGCACCTTGTGCCCGCCCAGCAGCGCGGTGGACACCACCAGCAAAAAGGCCGCCGCCGACAGCCAGCGCGAGCGGTTGAACAGCATGTTCACCAGCGAGATGCCGCCCGCCGCCACCAGCGCGGCCAGCATGATCATGCGGATCACGTCCACGTTGTAGCTCTTGCGCAGCTCCGGCGTGGTGAGGTACTGCGGAAAGTGGAAGGCCAGCACGCCCAGCATGCACAGGATGGCCAGCGACAGGGCGATGACGCCCGATACCAGGCCGCGGCCGGTGCGCAGTTCGCCATGGCTGGCGGTGAGTTCATTGAGTTTGTCGAGCATTTTTTTTCCGGGCGAGAACGCCGGGCGCGAGTGTAGCGAAGCCGCATCACCGCCCTGTAACCGCCCACGCAAGCCGCGTGCCGCGGTGCCGTGCGCTCCTAGAATCGCGGGCCATGACCATCAACCTCCCGGCCAACCAGCTCAGCATGACCGTGCTGATGTCCCCCGACATGGCCAACTTCTCGGGCAACGTGCACGGTGGCGCGGTGCTGCGGCTCCTGGACCAGGTGGCCTACGCCTGCGCCACGCGCTACTCGGGCTGCTACGCCGTCACGCTCAGCGTGGACCAGGTCACCTTCCTGCAGCCCATCCACGTGGGCGAGCTCGTCACCTTCCTGGCCTGCGTGAACTACACCGGCAACTCGTCGATGGAAGTGGGCATCAAGGTGGTGGCCGAGAACATCCGCACCCAGGTGGTGCGCCACGTGAACAGCTGCTTTTTCACCATGGTGGCCGTGGACGAGGACCGCAAGCCCGTCGCCGTGCCGCCCCTGTCGCCCTCCACCGCCGACGAGCGCCGCCGCTGGGAGGCCGCGCTGCTGCGCAAGGCCCTGCGCAGGGAGCAGGCCGAGCGCTTCGAGCAGGTGCGGCTGGCGGCGGCGGGGCAAGCCGCCATGTGACGCGAGGCAGGCCACCGGCGCGGCGGCCGTGCGCCAGGAGGCACAGGGCTTCGCACCGCGGCCCCGCGCTGCCTGGCCGGCTTCCCATCATGCTCCCCCACCGCCCGCCAGGGGCGGTTCAAAAAAAGGGAGTGAGCCATGAAAACGATCGATCGCATCGGGTCCGGCGCAAGCAGCGCTGCGCGCCCGGCAAAGCCCGCGGAGCCCACGGCGGCCCCGCAACCCCCACGCCGTGCGCGCAGCGCGGAGCCGCCCTCCGGCATGCCGACGGACGCACGCGCCCGCACCGCAGGCGCCGGGACAAGCGCCTCGGGTGCGAAGCGGCGCAGGATCGATGCCACGGATTTATCGCGGGTGGGGCCGCAGCGGAACAACGTGGCGGCGCCGCGCCGGGCGCGCTCGGCGTCGCCGGACAGCCGCACATCGCACGCGGACGGCCCCATGCCCTTCGCGCAACTGGTGGGCGAGGAAACCGCTCAGTGGCTGGATCGCGACTGGGGAACCCTGCAATCGGCACGCATCAAGAACGGCCACCCGCAGATCCATGCCTGGGAAGAGGCGCTGAACCCCCAGCGGGTCTCCATTCCACTCGGCAATTCCCGCGGCGTGCAGCTGCAAGAGGTGCTGGATCTGGAAGCCATCAAAGGCGGAACGCCCGTCCTCTGGTCGGTCGGCATGGGCGCCACGCTGCACCTGGGGCCGCACACGCAGGTCGAGACGCCGGCCTCCGAGCCCGCCGGCAAGGAGCGCCGGCTGGGGCACCCCTCGCTCGTCGCGGGAACCAGGGACGAAACGACGGGCGACTGGTGGGGCAAGCAGACCCGCATCTCGGGCGAGCTGCTGTGGGACGCCACCAGCCAGAAATTCTTCATCACCAACCAGTCGGGGCGCTACTCCAGACACCCGGACCGCGGGGCCGAACAGATGGCCCGGGTGGCCCGGCACTTCAAGGACGCCGGGATGGAAGTGGAGGTGCGGCTCATCGGGGGCCGGTGAGGGCGGGCGCGGCGACAATGCCGCTGAGCATCGCGGTCGCCGCTGCCGCGTGCCAGCAGCCCGCCGCGCGCGTCAGCCCCCCCGCCGCGTTGCGCTGTGCGGAGGGCAGGGGGGCCGCGCAGCGGGCCGTGCCCTTGGACGTCGCCACGCCGCTCACCACGTCGCCCACCACGATGACCGAGGGGCTGGCGAGCTGCTCGAGCACGATGGTGGCGTCGATCATCGCGTCTCGTTGTCCGCATCCTGCCAAAGCCTTGAACACCCGTTGCCATACGCCGCTTTGACTCCAGCGCGAGTCGCGGGGCTGGACCGCATGCTCGTTGGGTGTTTCCACACAGCCTCGGCCCATCCACCGCATCGCGCGTCAACGCGGATCGAAACGGATCCAGGGTGTCGCCACATCGGGGTTCGGGTTGACTACCCACCAGTGGGCGTACACGCTGACCCCCATCTCGTTGGCGAGCGATTGCGCCAGGCTGAACCGTCCCGGCATGCCGGCGAAGCAGGTGACGAGCTTGATGGGCTGGTTCGTTCCGGTTGCACCATAGCCTTCCTGCCTGAGGAAGGCTGCCAGCGTCTGGGCGGAAACCGGGCGGTTGATGGATGTGCCGTTGGGTGCTGCCCACTCCACCATCGCACTGCCGGCAATGCCGTGGGTCGCCACCACGTCCACGCTGGCGCCGTTGACGGTGGTGAGGTTCTGCTCGAACGTGGCGCGTTGCGCGGGATCCAGGTGGGTCCAGGTATTTTCCATGGACTGGGTGACAGGGTCGTTGGGCATCAGGATCCGTACTTTTCCCCTCAGCATCCCGTCCCCGGCGTTTCTCGGAAAATTGGGATTGCCCGTCGGGTCCGGGAAGGACGGGATCTGCGTGTGCTCCGTGAGCGGCGTTGGATTGACCCCCAGCGATTTGCCCCCGGTGAAAAAGGTCAGGTGCGCACCTGCCGCCATGAGTCCCGCCCCGCCACCCGCGATGCCGCCGATGGCGATGTTCAGCAACGTGGCGCGGCTGAAGAAGGGCTGCCCGGACATGTAGGCAGAAACACCCGAGCCTGCCGCGGCACCCGCCACGCCACCGGAAATGCCGGATACCACCGAGATCGATATCGTGGTGGCCGCCTTGCCAGCGCCGACGGCCAGCGCGGCGCGCGCGGTCAGCGAGCCCAGCGCGCCGCCCGCCAGCGCGCCGGCCGCCCCGGATGCCGCACCCGCCAGCGCATCGATGCCGAATTGCTTCCAGGAGATTGGGTCTCCCGTGGCCATGCTCACCAGATCGCCCGCCATCGACCCCACCACGCCTGCCACGACGCCGACGAGAATCGCAGCGCCCACGCCGGTCCCCAGCAGCAGCACGCCCGCCACGCCGATCGCCAGGGTCGCCACCGCCCCCGCGATGATCCCCCACACGTTCATGCCCTGGGGGTCGGTGAAGCACAAGGGATTGTTGCCCACGTACACGTAGGGCGAGGGGCTTTCCAGCAGCGGGTCCACGCTGAGATAGCGACCCAGCAGGGGGCTGTAGAAGCGGGCATTGCAGTCGTACAGGCCTGAGTCTTCGTCGTAGTTGTGGCCGGTGAACAGCCGCGGCCATGGCACCTGGCAGGGCACCACCGCCGTCGGCGCGCCGTAGATGTCGTAGCGCCATGCCCCGACCACCACGTTGTCGGCATCCAGCACGACACGCACGCTTCCCAGATGGTCCAGCAGTCCGAAATAGAACTTTCCATCGATCCACGCCACCTGCACGTCGATGGCGGAGATGAAGCGGGCGATGGAGGTCGACGTGCCCGAATCCTGCACGAGCACCTCGCCGCCGGGCGAGGGCATCTGCCAGCGTTGCTGCCGCTCTCCGGTGCCGGCCGTGCGCGTGACCTGTGCGCGGTGGCCGTCGGCGTCACGCAGGATGTCCAGGGACGTTCCGTCGCCGCCCCGGTAGAACACCGGGCGGCCGGTGCAGGCGTCATAGCCGGTTTCCCATGCAGTCGCGCCGCCGGGACCGCGGGCCTGGGCAATGGCCCCTGCACGGTCGTATTCCATGGTGAGCGTGCCGTCTGCCGCTGCATAGCTGGAGAGCCGATTGGTCCCATCCTGATAGGCATAGGTCGCGCTGCTGTCCGCCCGGTCGTGGCGGGTGAAGTTGCCGTTCAGATCCATCTGCCAGCTCTGGGCGTTCATGCCGGTGCCGCAGCCGGTCAGCCTGCCCAGCGCGTCCATGTGCGTGCACAGGGGAGGCTCAGGCAGGTCGGCGATGCTGGAGTCGATACCCTGCCGGGCGATTTCCCCGTTGTAGTAGCCCTCGCCGTCGCACGCACCGCTGGTGTAGTTCAGCGTTTCGTTCCACAGCGGGCCGGCGTCGAGGGTTCGCGGCCAGCCCGGCGCTTCGTAGGTGAAGGTGCGCTCCAGCAGGGCGCCCGAAGGGGTCGGCAGCAGCGTCGTCGTTTCGGGCTTGCCCTGCGGGGAGTAGGTGTGCGCGACGAGGACCGTGTCCAGGCCGTTCACTCGGGCCGACACCGAGGTCACGCGTGCGAGCGGGTCGTAGGCCAGCAGGCTGGTCAACTGGGTGGACGAATCGGTACTCGACAGCAGGTTGCCGCCTCGCGACCAGGTGTTGGTGACGGTGCAGGAGCCCTGCGGCGAGCCGGGAATCGTCCGGGCGCGCCGCTCGATCCTCCCGGCCCGGTCGTAGGCGAAGGTCTCCACCAGTTGCGCGCCGCCTTGTGCGCCTTGCTGCATCTCCACCTTCCAGAGCCGGCCTACGAGGCTGTCGGCCTGCGTCGCCTCGCTGCCGTCGCCGTCGAAGTAGCGGCGAATGCCCCATGTCGTCGGCGTGGGGGGCCAAGAGGCGTCGTCGGCCTTTTGCTGCAGCAGCTCCCTGTCCCACGCCTGCTGTACCGTGCCTTCCTCCACGATCCGGCTCAGCGAGTCGTACTTGCGGTAGATGATGTGGCCGTCGGGCAAGCCGCTGCCGTTGGACAGGAAGCGTGCCAGGCCTGAAGTGCTGTACACCATTTCGCAGTTGCCGCTGTCGGGGTCGGTGGTGCCGATGCGGTGGCCCGCGAAGTCGTAGGTGGCGGTCGCACTGCCCGCCGGAATCCCGTTTTGTGACGCTCCAGCGGCCGCATAGGAATTGGGCGGCACGGAGGCGATGGTGCGGCCGGATGCGTCCTGTACCTGGCTCATGCGCCAGTTCAGCGATGTGTCCTGGGCGGAGGTCTGCACCACCCGGCCAACGAGGTTTTCCGCGGTGTCCTTCCAGGCCTGCGTCACCGCGCCGTTGGGGTCGGTGTCGATGACCAGGTGGTATTCCCCGAGCGGCAGCGGGTAGGCGAATTCGCCGGGCGTCTGATTGGTGGAATAGGCCCGGGTGGCGTAGTGCGCGCTGCCCGGCCGGATCGCATAGTCGAAGCCGGGTTGTCCCATGGCCACGGGCCGCGCTAGCGGGGCCGCCTCGAAGGCCGTGCGTGAAAACGGATAGCCACCGGCCTGCGGATGGTATTGGCTGGACAGCAGGCCTTCCAGGGGCGCTCCGCTCCAGAGGCTGCCACCGTCTCCGGCGTTGGTAACCATGCCCGCCTGGTATTCGAAAAGCGCTGCATTTCCCTGCACGGTGATGCGGCTGTTGAGCGCCTTGACCGCGATGTTGCCGCGATCGTCATACAGCCCCATCTCCAGGATGGCGCTGTCACCGGACTCCAGGGAGAGGGTCTGCAAGCTGCGGGACAGGCCGTCGGCATAGCTCACGCTCAGCGCGATGTCCTGCGCCACCACGAAGCCACTGAAGGTGCCGGGTGCGCTCATGCCCACCTGGATGCCGAAGGGGGCCGTGACGTCCTGGCCGGCGTATTCGAAGACCTTGAGGCCGTCCGCGAAAAACAGCAGCCTGCCGGGCGTGGCCACCAGCAGCCACTCGCGCGCACGGCCATCGGCGGCGGCCTGTGCGGACACCGCGCCGGCCGCGTTCCGAAGCTGCCATTCGGGTTCGTCACCCCCGGTGCGCGCCACGAACCATTCGCCCGTGCCCACGAGGACCTCGCCCAGGCTGGCCGGGTCCACCAGGATCCGCGCGGCCAGGCTCTCGGCCGTGAATCCCGTGCGCGCCAGGCGCGCGCCGAGCGGCTGTTGCGACTGCCCCTGGTAGATGAGCCGTCCCTGGCCGCAGGTCCATTCGGATTCGGAGCCGGAGACCGCCGTGTAGCTTTGCAGGGCATCGTCGGCGAAGGGGTCGTAGAAGCCGTCGCCGTTGCCCTGGATGTTGATGGCCGCATTGGGACGGTCCGTGGGGAAGGGATGGGTGCTGTCCACCACGTGGTCCTGCCGGCAGAAGTAGGCCATGCAGATCAGGCTCGGGTTGTTCCACGGGCCGATGGTCGCGGCGGGTTCCGACACCGGGTTGTAGACCGTGCGGGAGATGTTGCCGTTGGGGGTCAGCGCTCCGACCGTCCGAAGGCTCGCGCTGTCGTACACCACGGCCTGGAACTGGCAGTCCAGGGGGGCGAAGGCGATGTCGTCCAGGCGGATCCAGGGGACGGATGGTCCATCGATCTGCACCGCGATCGCCAGGGTTACGGTCGCCGGGCCCGCAAGCCCCAGTCCCGACATGTCGATGGTCCACTGCAGGGGCTGCCATTGCCCGGCGGTCGGCTTCAAGGGGCGCTCCAGGTTTTGGCCTTGGGACGAGGTGATGCGCAGGGTGGCCGAGAAATCCGTGCCGGCGGCGCCCTGGGGCGTTTTCATCCAGAGCGAGAACACCTGCGGCGCCTGGCCCTGCGCGATGGACACGCTGCGCGTCAGCGTGCCCGACGCACTGACCTGCAGGCAGGATTGGCCGGTGGCGGCATCGCCGGCCTGGACGACGCTGCCCTCGGGAAGGCTCCAGGTGGGGGCCTGGTAGTCCTCGAAACTGTCGTAGGCATTGCCCGAGGCGGAGTTGACGAACCCGGCGATGCGGAACCTCGCCCGGTCGTCGTACAGGGAGGCCATGGGGCGGCCCGCGAGGTCATAGGACAGCAGCACCTGCCCCAGTCCGTCCCGCTCGGAGATGCGTTCCTGCAGGAGCCAGCCCTGGCCGGGGTCCGTGCCGTCCCAGGCGGTAAAGGGCACCGCATCGGCCTCGTTCGCCACCCAGGTGTCCGCTTCCGCCCAGTAGGGCGTTCCATCGGCATGCTGCCAGGTCCGGAAGGTCTGCACCTTGCCCGCCTGAAACTGCCAGGCGCCGTCGTCGTCCTGGTTGTGCATCAGGGCCTGCGCCACGGGAGCCAGGATGTTCGCGCTCCAAAGCGCCGGATAGACCTCGAACCCGAAAACGGACGAGCGCCTGGTGGCCCGCCATTGCCCGGTGCTGCCGTAGTACCCGGTCTGTACGGTATCGGGACTGCCGCCGGCAAGGGAATAGGTGAACGTCATCGTGCGTGAGACGCCCTGCAGCACCTCCGTGGACGAGGTCACCTGCGGAACGCCACCATACAGGTTGCGCAGCGTGCCGCCGGCGGGCGCCGTTGCGACCTGGTCGACATAGGTCCATTCGCTGATCTGCGACGACAGGGCGCTGCCGTCAGCGCCGAACACCTGCTTGGAGATGAGCATGCCCGCCACGAGCGAGTAGGCGTCTTCCACTGCGAAGCGGGTGTCCGCCAGCGCCCCGGCCCGCACCTGCCGCTCGGCAGCGGCCTGGAAGCTGCGCGCTGGCAAGCCGTTGTAGAAGTGGCTGGTCGTCCCGCCGTACTGCTGGAGCGCGGGATCGGTGGTGGCCGCGTATTCGGTGACCGTGGCGAACTGCACCACACTGCCGGAACTGTCGGTGGCCGCAGAGACATCGGTGTAGGCGTAGGCTTTTTTCAAGACACCGTAGCCGCTGTCCTGCGTGAGCGCGGTGACCACGAAGGCCCTCAGCGGCGCTTTCACGGAATGGTTGGCATAGCGGTGCAGTGTCATCTCGACGGACGCATCGATGTCGCTGCCGGTCGGGAAGGTCACGAAGCCCGATGGAATGGCCGGCAGTTTCCCGGAAACGGCGGTCTCGTAGCGCAGGGTGTGGTTCAGCATGCGGAACATCTGCTGTCCGGCGAAGGTCTCGCGCACCAGCTCGCCTTGCGCATCTTTCAGGAGCCCGCCATTGCGGAAGAACAGCACCTGCGTGTCCTGGGGAGCGCCGTCGGCGTCCAGCGTCATGTAAGCCAGGAAGTCCGGCGCCTGGTCGATGACCGTCGTGCTGTCGAAGGAGGCCGCGGTGATCTCACCGAGCCGGTGCGACTGCACCGGAGCCCAGCTGGGCCAGACGGACTGCGAATACAGCGTTCCCCCCTGCGAGGCATAGGTGCCCGCGAGGGTGGGAAAGCCGAGCGTCTCGCGCGATGGCGGCGGAGGATCTTCGTCCTGCAGCACCTGCGTGGTCCAGCCCGCGGCCGGATCGCTGGGGTCGAAACTGTCCAGGGCGGAGTACAGCGCCGAAGTCGTGTTCTCCGTTTTCAGCACCGCTTGCCCGTTCCAGGCATACCAGTAGAACTGGGTGCTGGGGTCGGCGCCGGGTGCGTACTGGATCCCGGCGAAGTGGTAGGACCAGTCGACGCCATCGAACCGCAGCACGTTCGGTCCGGAGCCCACGAGGCTGCCGCCGACGAGGGAAGGCCCCAGGGTCTGCAGGAAGGCCGTGGAGAGGTTGGTGAAGCCGGGGCCGTCGAAGACGTCCGGCAGCGCCTGGAAGGCGAGATCGCCGTAATCCGCGTCCCAGCGCAGCACGGCCAGGCGATAGTCGAACGCTTGGATGGCGCTGCCTTTCGCGGTGAACTCCGTGATCCACGCGGCCGCCGCCATGCCGCCTTCGGTGGTCATCTGAAAATACGACGTGGTCCCGAAGGCTGGAATCACCACCTGCGTCGTCGCCAGCGACGCACCCTCATGCCAGGCCAGCAAGGGGTCCCGAAAGCGAAGGTTGAAGAGTCCCTGCTCAGTGTCCGGGTCGTAGCAGAAGGTCAGATAGTGCTGGCCCGCGGCGCAGGCGAACAGACGGGCGTTGTTCCCGCTCTGCGGCGCCTTTTCCGTGGCGATGTCCCAGGACCGGGATTGCCAGTTCAGCGCATAGCGGGTGAACTGGCGGTTGTCCTTGTCCACCACCACATAGAAGTCGCTGCCGCCCACGACCTGCAGCTGGCCGCTGGCATGGGGATAGGGCTCGGGTTGGCCGCCCTCGGAGGCGAAGGCCCAGTCGGCCACCGCGATGGGGCGGCGAGAGGCCAGATAGACCGCGGTGGCGCTGTCGTCCAGGCGAGGCAGCATCAGCACGAAACTGTGCTCGCTGGTGGTCGCGCCGATGCGGTCGACATCCAGGGCGCCGTCGAAACGCTGCCAGGTCTGCCAGGCGGGCATCCATCGGCCCACCCAGGTCAGAACATTCGCCAGCAAGGCGTTCTGCGCGCTGTCATACCAGGCCATCACCACGTAGTCCGAGCCGTACCAGACCCGGGGCGTGGCAGCCGTGTCGCTGCCGAAGGGGTTCGCAATCGTCAGGTTGCGGGCGCCGGGGTCCAGTTCGGCATCGGCCCCGACGTCGATTTCCGAATATTCGTAGCGGGTGATGCCACCGGTCGGCAAGGTGATGGCGGTCAGGGCGCCTGGGAGCGGCCCCTGCCCCTGCAGGTCGTACTCGAAGGAGATGCCGGGCCTGCAGGCGCCCCCGGGAAGGACATCGGTGACCGCCTTGAGGTACCGCTTGAAGCACGCCCCCGTGCCCAGCGGATTGCTGGCATCCGGGGCCGTGAGGTTCACGAGGTCATACCATTCGAAGTTCAGGCGGACCTGGGGTGCGCCTGCGTCGTTGAACACATCCACGCTGTCCAGATAGACCGATTCGAAACGGTCCTGCCAGGCGTTGGGCACCTGGCCGGGGCGCTGCCGTGGGTCCGAGTGAAGGGCGAGGTATTCCTTGGGGGCATCCAGCGACGTGTTGTCGTACGTCATCGGGCTCCAGTTGAATCGGCAGGACCAGCCCAGGTCGTTTTCCATCCGGGCCATCTGGCATTCGCGGGTGTAGGTGAGCGTGCCGGCGCCGACGGTCTGCTCCGACGTGCGGTACGCGAAGGCGATCCAGTTCCCCGCCGTGTTGCGCAGCTCCGCCAGGTTCCAGGCCTGTGCATGGCGCGCCTGCCCTTGCGCCTGCGTGCTCGGCCCGGTCCAGTTGTCCCAGTGGATGCCCCACTGCACGAGATGGCGGTCTTCGATGCCGTCGAGCTGGCGGTCGCTCTCGCCGTAGATCGCGACCGAGCCGTCGGGGCGCACCACTTCCCAGCTGTTCCATTGGGGATAGAACGTGACCTGCCAGAACTGGTAGGGCTCGGTCTCATAGGACTGGCCCGCCGTCTCGATGCCCAGCGTGCCGTCCGCTTGCGGCACCAGTGCGTGGGAGCGGCGCTGCTGCGGATCGTCCAGGCGCCATTCGCCCGGCCGCTCCGTGGGCCGGATCAACGCCGCGCTGGAGGGGCGCCAGCCATGCGTTTCCAGTGCCGTGACCAGCCCCGGCGGCACCCGCCCCGGCAGCGCGCCGGCGAGCACCTGCGCGCTGACCGTGCCACGGCTCCACTGCGTCGGAATGGGCACGAGGCGCAGAGCCTGCCCCTGGTTCATCAGGTAGTACTCGGCATCCTGCAGCGGAGCGCTGCCGGTGTTCGCCACGATCTGATCCATCGGCATGTTCCACCCCACGCCGAGCCCGCCGCTGGGGTGCGTGAGGTTCCACTGCGCCACCTGGTCGGCCACGCTGCTCTGGTACATGAGCGTCAGATCGCAGGCCAGTCCGCCCCGCGCCGGGAGCGTGAGCAACTTGAGCGGAAAGGCCAGGTTGCCCCGGAACAGGTTGACGCCCGTGCCCAGGCTGCCTGCGTCGAACTGGAGAATTCCGAGGGCTGGGGCGCTGGATGACTGACCGGCGGTGGATGGCATGGCGACTCCTTGGAAAAAGAAAAGGCTCCAATGGGAACGGCCCTCCTTCACGCAGCAAAGGAGGGCCGTCCGGTCGGTGAATCAGTGGATTTACTGTGCCCAGGCAATCACCGAGGCGGTCAGGCTGCAACTGGCCGGGTTGAGCTTGTTGTTGCTGTTGTCCAGCAACTGCAGGGTGCCCGTGATCGTCACCGTGGGGGAGTTGGCCTGGGTTTGGACCTGGACGCTGGCGCCCACGGTCCGCAGATGGTGGTCCGTGTTGCCGAAGGACGCGGTGTAGGCCGCAACGGAGGCTCCGGCCGAAATCACGTTCGTCGGGAAGCTGTAGGTCGTCTGTGCTGTGACGATGCCCGCGTCGGACACCGAGGCGTTGGCGACCGGAATCGAAATGTTCTGAACGTACATGGATGGCATGGATTACTCCTTGTTCAAGGTGGGGTGGAATCGGCCCTGCCGCGCCCTCGCGTGCGGACCCAGGTGAACCATGGAGCCACGGCATGGCCCACCGGGCCCGCAGCCAGTGCCGTGAATGCATGGAATACAAAAAAATGAAGGCGGGTGGTGCTTGCCGGCCCGGCGCCGCGCGGCGCCGGGGGCCCGCAGCGCCGTGCTCAGGGGACGGTGATGCCGTGCTTGTCGTTTTCCCCGGTCACACCGGACGACGTCACGCTGTTGGTGGTCCAGAAGATGTAGAGGTATTTCCGCTCGCCTGGAGCCGGATCGCCCCAGTTGTTGTTGGCGGTGAAGACGCGGGTGCCTTTGGCATACGCGTCCGCCACCTGCGCGGTCACATCGATGGTCTGGTTGTAGACGCCGTATCCAGCGTTTTCGATCACGGTAATCGCCATGGTTCTTTCTCCCTTCGAATGTTGTTTTTGGCGGTGCCGCATCGTGTGATAGCGGTGCCTGCCAGGGAGAAATGTACCGATGCGCAGCCGGCTTGTCGCTGACGCGCGGCGCGTTTGAAGCGGGATTCAGAACACTTCAGCTTCTGAAAAATGGCGCCGTATTTCGGCGCCTGCCAGCCTTGCCGCGTGTGTCTGCGATCGAGCCCGGCGCGCTTGGATGCCCGCAGCCGTTTGGCCGGTTTCCGAGGGCTTGGGCGAGCCCCTGGCGTTGCCCGGCACAGTGCGTCGGGCGGTGCTGGGGCGGGGTTGTTTGGTGCAGACTGGCGCCGGTCTGCGGCCAGCGCTGCGGGCCTGTCAGCCGCCCACGGCGTTGCGCAGCGAGACGGGAGTGGTGGTGGCAGGGCGCGCCGCGCGAGGGCCGCCGGCCGCCGCCACGCCGCTCACCACGTCGCCCACCACGATGACCGAGGGGCTGGCGAGTTGCTCGCGCTCGATGGTGGCGTGCAGCTCGCCCAGGGTGGTGAGCGCGTGGCGCTGCTGGGGCAGGCTCACGTGCTGGATGACGACCACCGGGGTGCTGGCGGGCAGGCCGGTGAGCAGCTCCTGCTGGATGTGCGCGGCGCTGCTCACGCCCATGTAGATGACCAGGGTCAGGCGTGCGGCGCGTGCCGTGGCGGCCAGCTGGCGCCAGTCGGTGCCGCTGTCGCCGGGCTTGGCGTGGCCGGTGACGAAGACCACGCCATGCGCGTGTTCACGGTGGGTGAGGGGCGTGCCCAGCAGCGTCATGCCGGCCAGGCCCGCGGTGATGCCGTTGACCACCTGCACGTCGATGCCGGCCGCGCGCAGGTGCTCGACCTCTTCGCCGCCGCGCCCGAAGATGAACGGATCGCCCCCTTTGAGGCGCACCACGTTCTCGCCCTCGTTCACGGCCATGACCATGAGCTTTTCGATGAAGGCCTGCGGCGTGCTCTTGCAGCCGCCGCGCTTGCCCACGTGGACGATGCGCGCGCCGGGCGGGGCCATGGCCACGATCTCGTCGCTCACCAGGTCGTCCACCAGCAGCACGGTGGCCGCCTGGATGGCTTTCAGCGCCTTGATGGTGAGCAGTTCCGGATCGCCCGGGCCGGCGCCGACCAGCGTGCAGCGGCCGGGGGGAACGCCTTCGAAGGCGGGGGGGGATGGGCGATTCATGGGGTTGTCTCCAAAGGGATTTGCCCGGCCAGACGCAAGATGTGTTCCACCTGGCGGGACAGAGGTGCGGGCACCGGCAGCGCGCCGGAAAGCACCTGGCGCGTGTAGCGGGCGGTGGTGTCCACGTCGATCTCCTGGGGCAGGCCGGGCACCTCGCTGGCGGTGCCGGGCTGCTGCTCTTCCCACAGATGGTGCGCGCCGGCGACGAAGGCGTCGTAACGGGGCGTTCGGCGCGGATCGGCGGCCACTTCGCCCTCCAGCCCGCGCGAGAGCAGGGCGTTCATGCCCAGCGTGGCGAAGGTGGCGTGCAGCATCTCCTGGTATTCGGGGTGGGTGTAGGCGGTGACGACCAGCGACGGACCGGCGCAGGGGTTCATCAGCTTGACCACGCTGTGGCCCGGGTTGCGCAGGCCGATGGCTTCGCGCGCGGCCAGCAGGCGGGCCAGGCCCGGGTGCAGGGCTTCGGTGTGGAGGTGGGCCACGTTGCCGTTTGCTATCTTTTCAGGAGCATTCAGGGCAGATATTCCTAGGGCGTCGAGCACATCCGATGCCAGAATGCGCCGCGCCTCGGTGCGCATGCCGTGCAGCAGCACGGGCAGGCCCTCGCGCGCCAGCAGCAGCGCCAGCAAGGGTGTGAGCACGGGCAGCTTGCGCGCGCCGTTGTAGCTGGGCAGCACGACCACGGGCCGGTCGCTGGCGGGCAGGCGGGCCAGGCGGGCGTGGGTGGCGTCGAGAAAGCCGCACATCTCCTCGGCGGTCTCGCCCTTGATGCGCATGGCGATGCAGAAGGCGCCGATCTCCAGGTCGGTGACCTGGCCGTCCAGCACCTGGCCGAACAGGTCGTTGGCCTGCTCGCGGCCGATGGCGCGGGCGCCGCGCGCGCCGCGGCCGAGGTCCTTGAGATAGTGGCTGATGGCCATGGCGTGGGGGTTTTCTGGCGGATCGAAGGGGAGCGAATTCTCCCGCACTTCTGCCAACTTCTGGTTATATGGAGACGGCGGCCGACGCTGCCTGCGGCGTGGTCGGAGCGAGCGGCCCGGTGGCGCGCACCATGCGCTTGAGCTCGGGCACGCACGAGCCGCACTGGGTGCCGCAGCGCAGCGCGCCCTGCAGCTGGGCGAGCCGGTCGGCATCGGTGCCGTGGCACTGCGCCAGGTGGGCGGCGATGGCGGCGTCGGTCACGTTCAGGCAGGTGCACACGGGCTTGCCGCGCGACTGCACGGCCTGCGCGCCGGAGGGCGCCTGGGCGCCGGGCACGAGCAGCAGGCGGCCATAGCCTTGAGCGGGCAGCTCTTCCTGCAGCAGCGTCTTGAGCCAGCCCTCGGCCCGGGTGTCGCCGGCCAGCAGCATGCCGGCCAGCAGGGTGTCGCCGCCCTGGCGCTCCAGGCGCAGCGCGCGGCGCTGGCCCTGGCGGCGGTCGGCGTAGCGCAGGGTTTCGGCGGTGGCGAGGCCCAGCAGGGCTTCGATGCGTTCGATCAGTTCGTCGGGCGCGGGCCCGTGGCCGGCGGCGCGCAGCAGCACGCCGTGGCGCTCGCGCTCGGGGCCCGCCAGGGGCGCGTTGTTGCTGAAGGGCACGCAACTGGCGAAGGGCAGGGCGGGCATCAGCGCGGCCAGCGCCTCGCGCGCGGCCAGGGCGCTGTCGGCCGGCAGCCAGGCCATGGCGAGCAGCCGCCAGGGCAGTTCGGCCTTCAGGATCTTGACGGCGGTGTGCTTGAGTTCGGGCTGCTTGGAGGTGGGGCAGAAGGCCGGCGTGGTGAGCGCGTTCACGCCCGCCAGCGGCGTGCCGGTGGACGACTGCCCGCTCAGGTATTCGCTGCCCCAGTGCATGGCGATGAAGGCCTGCGACAGGCCCACGTCGGTGCTGCCCTGCACCGGCACCACGATGGCGCCGCGCGCGCTGGTGACGTGCACCAGGTCGCCCTCGGCCAGCTGGCGGCGCGCCATGTCCTGCGGGTGCATCTGCACGCTGGGCTCGGCCACGTGGCCGAACAGGCGGCCCAGGGTGCCGGTGCGGCTCATGCCGTGCCACTGGTCGCGCAGGCGGCCGGTGGTCAGGCTGAACGGGTAGCGCGCCTGCCGGGGCTCGGCCACGGGCTGCCAGGCGTTCGCCGTAAAGCGCGCGCGGCCGTCGGCGGTGGGGAACACGCCGTCTTCGTACAGGCGCGCTTTGCCCAGCGGGCGGGGCGGGGCCGAAGGGTCGGCATCGGCATCGGTGTTGTCGGCGGCGCCGGCCGGGCAGGGCCACTGCTGCGGGCCCTGCGCATCGAGCAGCGCCCACGACAGGCCGGTGATGTCCAGGTCGCGCCCGCGCGTGCTCTCGCGGTGCTCGTTCCACACGGCCTCGGCGCCGCGCTCGGCCTCGCCGTCGCCGGTGGCATAGGGGAAGAGCGTGGGCGCACCCGGGCGCAGCCGCGCCTCCAGCCGGTGGGCGAACTGCACGGCGATGGCCCAGTCGTGGCGCGTGTCGCCGGGTGCGGGCACGGCGGGGCGCACGCGGGAGATGCGGCGCTCGCTGTTGGTGACCGTGCCGGTCTTCTCGCCCCAGGTGGTGGCGGGCAGCAGCAGGTCGGCGTACTGCGCGGTGGCGGTGGTGGCGAAGGCCTCCTGCACCACCACGAACTCGGCGCGCTCCAGCGCGCGGCGCACGGTGGCCTGGTCGGGCAGGCTCTGCGCCGGGTTGGTGCAGGCGATCCACAGCGCCCGGATCTCGCCGTCGGCCGCGGCCTGGAACATCTCCACGGCGGACTTGCCGGGCACGCTCGGCACCCCGGGCACGCCCCAGAGCGCGGCCACTTCGGCGCGGTGCTCGGGGTTGGCCAGGTCGCGGTGGGCCGACAGCAGGTTGGCCAGGCCCCCCACCTCGCGCCCGCCCATGGCGTTGGGCTGCCCGGTGAGCGAGAACGGCCCCGCGCCCGGTTGGCCGATCTGGCCGGTGGCCAGGTGCAGGTTGATGAGCGCGGCGTTCTTGGCGGTGCCGCTGGTGCTCTGGTTCAGGCCCTGGCAATAGAGGCTGAGCGTGGGCTGGCGCGCGGCCGGGGCGGCCCCCGCGCCCGGGGGATTGCCGACGCCGGAGAACCAGCGCGCCGCGGTGGCCAGATCCGCCTCGGTGATGCCGCACACCTCGGCCACGCGGGCGGGCGTGCAGTCGCGCACCAGGGCCTTGAGCGCGTCGAAGCCGGTGGTGTGCGCGGCGATGTAGGCGTTGTCCACCCAGCCTTCCCACAGCATGAGGTGCAGCATGCCGTGGAACAGCATGACGTCGCTGCCTGGCTGGATGGGCAGGAACAGGTCGGCCAGCCCGGCGGTCTCGGTGCGGCGCGGGTCGGCCACGATGATCTTCATGCCCGGGTTGGCGGCCTTGGCGTCCTCGATGCGGCGAAACAGGATGGGGTGCGCCCACGCGGTGTTGCTGCCCACGATGAAGAGGCACTGCGCGTGCTGCACGTCGTCGTAGCAGGTGGGCGGCGCGTCGGCGCCAAGCGTGGCCTTGTAGCCGGCCACGGCGCTGCTCATGCACAGGCGCGAGTTGGTGTCGATGTTGTTGGTGCCGACGAGGCCCTTGGCGAGCTTGTTGAAGACGTAGTAGTCCTCGGTGAGGAGCTGGCCGGAGACGTAGAAGCCGACGGCGTCGGGGCCGTGCCGGGCGATGGTGTCGGCGAATTTCTGGGCGGCGGTGTCGAGGGCTGCTTCCCAGGCGATGGGCTGGGGTTTGTCGCCGCGCTGGGGGCGGTGCTGTGGGGTGAGCAGGCGGGTCTGGAGGGTGACGGGGCTGGCGGCGGTGAGGTGGAGGGTGGAGCCTTTGGTGCAGAGGCGGCCGAAGTTGGCGGGGTGGGTGGGGTCGCCTTTCACGTGGGTGATCTGGGCGCCGGTGGATTCGATGATCACGCCGCAGCCTACGCCGCAGTAGGGGCAGGTGGATTTTGTTTGTTTCATGGCGTGGGTTCTTTTGGGTGGCTGGTTGCCGGCTTGTTTGTTGGGTGTTGTGCTATTGATTTTATAGTTGCTGGATGGTTACGTTCCGGGGCCGGGAGTTGCGCCCGGCGGCGCACTCACTTTCTTTTGCTTCGCCAAAAGAAAGTAAGCAAAGAAAAGGCGACCCTGCTGGCTGCGTCCCCGTTCGCCTTTCGGCGAACGGGGAAACCTGCGGTGCTCGGTCGCGGGTCGCGCTGCGGAACTCGCTGCGTTCACTGCGTGAACTCCGCTCAAACAACCGCAGCGAGTCAGATGACGAAGGCAGGTGTGTCCTGCGGCACACCTGCCCGCCCCGCGCCCTGCGCTCCTCGGCGCATCCAGAAGGGAACCCGCCAGCCGGGCCATTGCTTCGCTCGGCCCTGGGTGCGCGGCGCCACGCGCTCGCGCACGGGCGGCCGAGCGGAGCGATGGCCCGTGTGGGCTGTTGGGCCGCTGGGTTCCCTTCTGGATGTGCCGAGGAGCGCAGCGGCTGGCGGAAAAAGGGCCGCGCGCTGTTTGAGCGCAACGCAGTGGAGCGAGTTTGCGCGGACCCCGCCAGCCGCGAGCACCGCAGGTTGCCCGAAGCGAAGCGCAGGGACGCAGCCAGCAGGGTCGCCTTTCTTTTGGGTACGTTTCTTTGGCGAAGCAAAGAAAAGTACCTCGGCCGCCGGGCCGAGACCCGGCCCCGGGAGAAGAAGCCGCAGCCACTGCAAAAACAGAACACAGCCAACACTCAAGCCCCCAACCCAGACCCAACCACTCGCCTCAAAGGCCCCGCCACCGGCCGCCCCCACTCCACCGCATGCCCCGCCAACTCCACAGCATCCAAAAACACCTCCCCCCCCTCCACCTTCACCGCAAACTTCGGCGTACACCCCTCATCCGGCGCCGAAGCCTGCCCATCGCACAACCCGATCGTCCAGTTGTGCAGCGGACACGCCACGCTCGTCCCGAACACGATCCCCTGCGACAGCGGCCCCCCCTTGTGCGGACACCGGTCCAGCAGCGCGAACACCTCGTCCGCCCCGTTGCGGAACACGGCCACGTCCAGCCCCTGCGGCCGTGCCACGCGGCGCGAGCCCAGCACGGGAATGTCGTCCACGCGGCAGATGTATTTCCAGTCGCTCATGGCGGCTCCTTGCGAATCGGGGTGATGAATGATGGTGGGTGGTGGTTGTAGTCGCTGCGGCAATGGCTGGGCCGCGCTCATGGCGCGATGGCGGCGAACTGCCGCGTGTCCACGCGCGCTTCCTGAAAGTCGAACCACGGGTCGGGCTCGCCATCCAGCGCGAACTGCAGCTGCTCCCACAGCGCGCGGCGGCCTTCGTGGTCTTCGAGGATGCGTTTCTTCACGTGATCGAGGCCGACGCGGTTCACGTAGTGCACCGTGCGCTCCAGGTACCAGCCCTCCTGGCGGTACAGCTCGCAGAACGCGCCGGTGTACTCCAGCACCTCGGCGGCGGTCTTGAGCTTGGTGAAGAAGTGCGCCACCTCGGTCTTGATGCCGCCGTTGCCGGCGATGTACATCTCCCAGCCGCTGTCCACGCCGATGATGCCCACGTCCTTGATGCCGCTCTCGGCGCAGTTGCGCGGGCAGCCGCTCACCGCGAACTTGACCTTGTGCGGGGCGTACATGCGCCACATGGCGCGCTCCAGGTCCTTGCCCATCTGCGTGCTGTCCTGCGTGCCCATGCGGCACCATTCGCTGCCCACGCAGGTCTTCACCGTGCGCAGGGCCTTGGCGTAGGCGTGGCCGCTGGGCATGCCGATGTCCTTCCAAACGGCCTGCAGGTCCTCCTTCTTCACGCCCAGCAGGTCGATGCGCTGGCCGCCCGTCACCTTCACCGTGGGGATCTGGTATTTGTCCACCACGTCGGCGATGCGGCGCAGTTCACTGGCCGTGGTCTCGCCGCCCCACATGCGCGGGATCACGCTGTACGTGCCGTCTTTCTGGATGTTGGCGTGGCTGCGCTCGTTGATGGCGCGGCTTTGCGGGTCGTCCTTGGCCTCTTTGGGCCAGGTGCTGATGAGGTAGTAGTTGACGGCCGGGCGGCAGGTGGCGCAGCCGTTGGGCGTCTTCCATTCCAGGAAGGCGAACACGTCGCCGATGGACAGCAGCTTGTTGGCGCGGATCGCGTCGCGCACGGCCTGGTGGCCGTGGTCGGTGCAGCCGCACACCGCCTTGGTCTTGGGCGTGGCGGAGTAGTCGCCGCCGGCCGTGAACATGATGATCTGCTCCACCAGGCCCGTGCACGAGCCGCAGCTGGCGCTGGCCTTGGTGTGCTTTTTCACGTCGTCCAGCGTGAACAGGCCCTTGTCCTTGATGGCCTTGCAGATCGCGCCCTTGGTCACGCCGTTGCAGCCGCACACCTCGTCGGTGTCGGCCATGGCGGCGGCCTTGCTGTGGCCCTGGTGGCCCGCGTCGCCGATGTTGCTCTCGCCGAACATCAGCTTGTCGCGGATGTCGCCCACCGTGCGGCCGTCGCGCAGCAGCTTGAAGTACCAGCTGCCGTCCACCGTGTCGCCGTAGAGGCACGCGCCCACGAGCTTGTCGTCCTTGATGACGAGTTTTTTGTACACGCCGCCGAAAGGGTCGCTCATCACGATCTCCTCGGTGCCTTCGCCGCCCTGGAAGTCGCCCGCGCTGAACAGGTCGATGCCCGTCACCTTGAGCTTGGTGGAGGTGAGCGAGCCCTGGTAGCGCCCGATGCCGAACTCCGCCAGGTGGTTGGCCAGCACCTTGCCCTGCTCGAACAGCGGCGCCACCAGCCCGTAGGCGATGCCCCGGTGCGCGGCGCACTCGCCCACGGCGTAGATGCGCGCATCGGTCGTGGTCTGCAGCGTGTCGCTCACCACGATGCCGCGGTTGACGTGCAGGCGCATCTTTTCGGCCAGCTGCGTGTTGGGGCGAATGCCCACCGCCATCACCACCAGGTCGGCGGGCACTTCGGTGCCGTCCTTGAACCGCACGGCCGTCACGCGGCCTCCGCCGTCCGGGCCGCCCACCAGCTCCTGCGTCTGCGCCTTCATCAAAAACTGCATGCCGCGCTCGGCCAGCGACTTTTGCAGCATCTTGCCGGCCACGTCGTCCAGCTGCCGCTCCATCAGCCAGTCGCCCACGTGCACCACGCTCACCTGCATGCCGCGCTTCATCAGCCCGTTGGCTGCCTCCAGCCCCAGCAGCCCGCCGCCGATGACCACTGCGTGCTTGTACGTGGAGGCGGCGTCGATCATGGCCTGCGTGTCGGCGATGTCGCGGTACGCCAGCACGCCTTGCAGGTCCTTGCCAGGGATCGGCAGGATGAACGGGTTGGAGCCGGTGGCGAGGATCAGCCGGTCGTACTCGGCGCTGATGGCCTCGCCCGCCGCGTTGGTGGCGTGCACCACCCGGCGCACGCGGTCCACTTCATGCACCGTGAAGCCCGTGTGCAGGTGAATGCCGTGCTCTTCGTACCAGGCCCAGTCGTTCAGGATGATCTCGTCGATCGTCTGCTCGCCCGCCAGCACGGGCGACAGCAGGATGCGGTTGTAGTTGGGGTGCGGCTCGGCGCCGAACACCGTGATGTCGTACAGGTCCGGGGCGATCTTGAGCAGCTCTTCGAGCGTGCGCACCCCGGCCATGCCATTGCCCACCATCACCAGCCTGGATTTTTTCATCGTGACCCCCAATGGGTGTTCGTGCCAAAAAACAAAAAAGGCGTCCGCACAGAGCGCGGGCCGTTTCAGCCTGCACATCGGTGGGGACGCCTTCGTCCTGGCCGCCCCGTTTCCGCCATTGGAAGGGGCCAGCCATGTGACCGGCATTGGTCACGGGGTGGGTGTTGCAATGCGCGTGCCAGGTGAAGGCAGTCAGAGGTGTTTCAGGAGAATATGGCTCCACCGCATATGGGACTAGGGGAGTTTGCTATTGATATCGTAGTGTTCTGCCACCCGGTACTGCTCGACGGCGGGGCAGGTGCGAACCGCTTTGGTGCTTGGGGTGGTGCGCAGCAGATGCATCACGAGGCGATGTGCTCATCGCACCATCGCTGCTTCGGTAATCCAATCAATGCTTCGCATCCTTTTTTCCATTAGATGGAATGGAAGACACACTGGGGTTTTCAACTTTTCAAAGGAACCCCCCATGGGATGCGTTCAATCCAGCACGTCGCGCCGTTCCACGCCGATTCAGACCCCTGCGGCAAACACCCCCGTCGCAACCCCAGGGAACCGATCACCGCTGCAACATGGCTCGCCGTATGCAGGCCCAGGTCCAGGCCGAGGACGGACGAGTGCGGCGGGATCCATGGCACCGCGCTCCCCACTACACGCGACAGAGCCAACCACGCGAAACGCCGCACGAACTCTCCGACAGCAGCAGGAAGCCATATCGCTTTTGCTGGAGCATGCGATTCAGTACCCCGACCATGGCGGCATGAAGAGCGCCGTGGCAGCGTGCGAGAAACTGAGTGCAAAAATTCAGAGCTACCTTGTCGGAACAGGACGTCCCGTAGGACCGGATGATGTCAGCAGAAAATTGCAGCGACTTACCAGAATCGTGAACGAACACCGTGCCGAAGTGGTTGCGGCGATGGTTGATCGAGACGAGAGTATTCCTGCTCAGTCGCCGGTTCGGCCGCATTACAACCCCGCTGATTTCGAGGTATCGACCGTTTTCCCTGGAGGAAATCTCGATTACGGCAACTACTATCGTTAGAGCGGGTTCATCAGCAGGCCTGGTGATGACTGAATGCATGCAGCTTTCTTCGGGGCGGGGGGCTCGGACCTTCGCCCATGGATTCGCGCAGCGTAGGGGCAAGAGGCTCGGCTCGGTCCAGCCCTGCCCGCCGCATCGATTTGCCGCCTGCCGCCCGCCTTAGGCCGTCAATGCATTGCTTCGTTGGCAGGCTGGGGTACACCGAGCGCACCCGTCGCATCTCGCGTCAGCGCAGAACCGGATCGTCCGCCGCCGCGCCCGCACCGCCGGCGGCCCAGCCGCCGCCCAACACCTTGTACAGCGTGACCCGGTTCGTCTGTTCGGCCAGCAGCAGGGTGATCTGCGTTTGCTGCGCGGCGTACAGCGAGCGTTGTGCATCCAGCACCGTCAGAAAGCTGTCGGCCCCCAGCCGGTAGCGCGCATCGGACAGGTCCAGCGCACGCTGGGTGGCGTCCAGCAGCGAGCGCTGGGCGGCCAGGCGTTCGCCCAGCGTAGCGCGGTCGGCCAGGGCGTCGGACACTTCGCGGAACGCGGTCTGAATGGATTTTTCGTACTGGGCCAGCGCCGTGTCGCGCGCCACTTCGGCCACGCGCAGGTTGGCGTTGTTGCGGCCGGCGTCGAAGATCGGCAGGCGGATCTGCGGGGCGAAGCTCCAGGTGCCGTTGCCGCCGTCGAACAGGCCGGATCGCCGGCAATTTGCCCCGCCACCTGCCTCGGGCGTCGCCCTCAAATTCACCAATTTCAGGTAACGACAAAAACGGCAACCACTCGTAACATGCCGAATCGGTCGAAGAGACACACCCTCCGGTCCGATGTCACACCCGTGTGCGGAAACCTGAATGGTTCGTCGCGCAACGTTACCAACCCATGGCAGTGGATTCCCGGTCAGGGGCCTGAGCGCGCGAGTCGATCGAGCGCGGGTCTCTATCGGCTCAGGATGGCCTCCTGCCTGACCAAAACCAGTCCGAGCGACTCTGAATATGACCCTGCATCCTGTCTTGGACTTCGCCTGGTTTCGGCGATTCTGGGTATTTCTTGTCGCCTCTCTGCTTCTTGGCGCCAGTGGCGCTGCCCTGGCGCAGCCCGCCTGGAGCACTGTGGCCAGCCTTACCACTGGACGCTACGCATCTGCGGCCACGCTGCTGCCCAGCGGCAAGGTGCTGGTCACGGGAGGTCAAGGCAACAGCGGCGATTCCCTCGCCAGCGCGGAGCTGTACGACCCGGCCACCAATGTCTGGAGCAGCGCGGGCAGCCTGGACACTTCACGCGCCTACCACACGGCCACGCTGCTGCCCAGCGGCAAGGTGCTGGTCACGGGAGGTGCAGGTAGCGGCCTCGTCGCCAGCGCGGAGCTGTACGACCCGGCCACCAATGGCTGGAGCAGTGCGGGCAGCCTGGTCAATGCGCGTGCCTCGCACACAGCGACGCTGCTGCCCAGCGGCAAGGTGCTGGTCACGGGAGGTCAATTCAACAACAGCAATTTGCTCGCCAGCGCGGAGCTGTACGACCCGTCCACCAATGGCTGGAGCAGCGCGGGCAACCTGGTCAATGCGCGCTTTGGGCACACAGCGACGCTGCTGCCCAGCGGCAAGGTGCTGGTCACGGGAGGTGCCGGTAGCGGCTTCGTCGCCAGCGCGGAGCTGTACGACCCGTCCACCAATGTCTGGAGCAGCGCGGGCAACCTGGTCAATGCGCGCTACTACCACACGGCCACGCTGCTGCCCAGCGGCAAGGTCCTGGTCACGGGAGGAATCGGTAACAGCAGCCTCGTCGCCAGCGCGGAGGTCTATGACCCGGCTACCAATGTCTGGAGCAGCGCGGGCAACCTGGTCAATGGGCGCTACTACCACACGGCCACGCTGCTGCCCAGCGGCAAGGTCCTGGTCACGGGAGGAATCGGTAACAGCAGTATCGGCGCCAGCGCGGAGCTGTACGAACCGGCCACCAGTGTCTGGAGCAGCGCGGGCAACCTGGTCAATGGGCGCTACCTGCACACGGCCACGCTGCTGCCCAGCGGCAAGGTGCTGGTCACGGGAGGGGGCAGCAGCAGCGGCAATTCTCTCGCCAGCGCGGAACTGTACGACCCGTCCACCAATGGCTGGAGCAGCGCGGGCAACCTGATCAATGCGCGCTTTGGGCACACAGCCACGCTGCTGCCCAACGGCAAGGTGCTGGTCACGGGAGGGTACGGCAGCGCCCTCGTCGCCAGCGCGGAGCTCTATGACCCGGCCACCAATGTCTGGAGCAGCGCGGGCAACCTGAGCGATGCGCGCGCCGAGCACACGGCCACGCTGCTGCCCAGCGGCAAGGTGCTGGTCACGGGAGGTTTCGTCAACAGCGGCACCGTCGCCAGCGCGGAGCTGTACGACCCGTCCACCAATGTCTGGAGCAGCGCGGGCAACCTGGTCAATGCGCGCTACTACCACACGGCCACGCTGCTGCCCAGCGGCAAGGTGCTGGTCACTGGAGGACTCGGTAGTTCCTTCGCCAGCGCGGAGCTGTACGACCCGTCCACCAATGGCTGGAGTAGCGCGGGCAACCTGGCCAATGGGCGCTATCAGCACACGGCCACGCTGCTGCCCAGCGGCAAGGTGCTGGTCACGGGAGGTGCCGGTAGCGGCACCGTCGCCAGCGCGGAGCTGTACGACCCGGCCACCAATGGCTGGAGTAGCGCGGGCAATCTGGGCACTGCGCGCTATCAGCACACAGCCACGCTGCTGCCCAGCGGCAAGGTGCTGATCAGGGGAGGTCAAGGCAACACCAGCCTCGTCGCCAGTTCGGAGCTGTTCACATCAGACCTGGGCGCCCCCATCACCCGCCAACCGGTTCTGACCAGTGCCAGCCCAGGCGCCCTGCGGCCAGGGGCTGCGTTGACCCTCAGCGGCACGCTGCTGCGCGGTGACAGCGAGGCCAGCGGAGGCTCTACCAACAGCTCGGCGACCAATCTGCCGCTGGTGCAGCTGCAGCGCCTGGACGGCGGGGCAACCGCATGGCTTGCACCCGCCGCGGCCAGCAGCACCAGCTACACCTCGCAGCCTTTGCCGTCTTCGCTCGCCAGCGGCTGGTATGCCTTGCGTGCGGTGGTCAACGGCATTGCTTCCGACGCACTGCTGGTGCGTGCCGTCACCGTACCCAACCCGCCGACGGCGGTAACGTCCTCGACGGGCGACGGTGCCGTTGCATTGACCTGGGCCTCGCCAGCCGATGACGGCGGCAGCGTTGTCACCGGCTACACCGTGCTCAAGCAAGCTGTGCCTGCGGGCGCCAGCACGGTGGCGTGCACGACGACCGGCGCTTTGGGCTGCACGGTCTCGGGGCTCACCAACGGCCAGGCATATTCCTTTACGGTGCGGGCCGCCAACGGGGTGGGCGACGGCGCCCTGTCAGCGGCGGCCCTGGCCACACCGCAGCAGTTCGTCAACCCGAGCGTGCCTTTGACGGGGGTGCCGGGCGGGGGCAACGCCTCCGTGCAGATCGCTGGGGGGCCTGCGGGATGCACGGTGGGCGCGCTGAACATCGACACCTCCGTGCCTCCTGGGGCACCCAGCAACGCGAGCTTTCCGCTGGGCGTGCTGCGCTTCACCGCCACGGGGTGCGACAACGCCACGCTCACGGTGAAGGTGACCTATCCCAGCGCCATTCCGGCTGCGGCCCAGTTGCGCAAATACGGTCCGCAGACGTTCGGAGCACCGAACAGCTGGTTCTCGCCCAGCGGCGCCAGCATCAGCGGTGACCGCTTGACGGCAACCTACCAGGTGACGGACAACGGGCAGGGCGACAGCGACGGCACGCTGGGCAGCATCAGCGATCCATTCGCTCCCATGGTGCTGGCCGCAGTGCCGGGTCCTAGTGGCGTGGCCGCGATTCCCACGCTCAGCGAGTGGGGCCTGATCCTGATGTCGCTGATGGCGGCGGGGCTGGGAATGCTGGCGGTGCGCAGGCGCACTTGAGACGGCAGTGCGTGTGGGCTAGGGTGCTACCGCGAGGGGTGGCGTTGGGCTCTGAGTCGTCGGTGGACAGCGTAGCCCCAAAGCTGCCGTTGATTCAAAACATATGGATCGGTGTCTGCAGAGCGCACAGTTGGCGAGCTCGGTTGGGCTCACTGTCACGCCATAGTTTGCCTACTTCACGCTTGCCGGGTTTCATGAGAAATTTATACCTGTTTATTTACGCCGCATCCTGCTTCGCAAGCCAACGGGCAAGCGGGTTGCGAGACCTTTTTTCAAAGGGTGTATCGTCACGCCCCGGATGTATCAACCGTGTTTTGCCGTCGACATTGAATTAGAGCTTGCCAGCCATGCCATTTCCCAATTGTCATAACAGGTCGAATCCAAACAACCGGAAGAGCCTTGCTTCCGCATACGTAATCACGCCTTTAGCTCATACGAAATTGTTGCCAGGGCAGAAGCTAACGGGATGCTGCGGCCCCATTAAGGATGAGTGCTACACGTTCTCCTATCAAAACAAGTCGGCCGCGACGGATACTGGGCTTTTCAGTGTTGGCCGCCACTGCGCGCTAGATTTTTTGACCCTAATAGGTCAATCTGCCCCTCCTTGTTTTAACCCGCTGACATCACCGTCCAGCAGCGGAGGGGGAGGGGCTGCATCCGCGGCAAGTTCATCGACAATGTGCGCCTTAAATATTGAGGTATATCAGGCCGTCAACTTGCTTACGCTTGATTGGGGGCCACCTAAAGCCTCACTTCAAACGATCTTGACAGCTATTTTTTTAGCTCCCACGAGTGCGATTTCGAATAACCATGTCATACACCTGAACAATATTATTGGCAAAGACCACCAAGGAAGAAAATTTGCTGCGATTATCACTGCACTGAAAGCCATGCACCCAAATATGAGGATTTTCACCTTTCCAAATATTCAAGCTGTGCTTTTCAATGCCAATAAAGCCAGCAATTTCTAGGCAATCTCTAACCCATTACTCCAACAGACCTGCGCGAAAAGCCGCGCAGGCCGGTGAATTCAGACGTTAAAGCGCCATGGTCTTCCTTGCACTCACTCCTGCGGGTCTACACCGCGCAATCGCCCATTCAAAGGCTTCTCCGTTCCCAATTTGGTGCGGCGCGGACGCTATCAGCGAGTCCGACTACTAAGCTCTTGAATCTGTCGATGTGTCGCGCTTCATCTATCCGCTTGCCGGTGAGCCTGGTGAAATTCTGCAGGGCGCGATTGAAACGATTGCAGAGCATCACCCCAACGCAACTATCTGGGTTGAGCATGTGTCCGCGCTTTAACAAGTACGTCAACGGGACGCCAAACTGCTGCGCAGTTTGGTTCCCCCCGTTGCGCTACGGCGCTCGTTACGTCCAACGTTGAACACCATGAGACCCCGCCGCGACGAAATCATCGAAGCCCTCGCCGGCATGTCGCGAGCCGAAATCGCCGAAGTTGTATGCGAGGCACTTCGTGGCTTCGACGCTGAGGGGCTCCGCTTGTGTCTGGTTGAGGTCCACACGCCGTCGCCAGAAGCTCCGCCGGATGTCGAGTTTGTCGCCTTGCCTGCGCCTGGGTATGACCGTCCGGGTGTTGACGATCTGAACGAGCAAGGGAAATGCGAGAGTTGCGGCACGCGCGTGGTCGCGGTCGCCAAGCTGGCATCTTGCCCCGTATGTATGGGAGAAGTCAGGTGCACCTGATGTTCAACCTTTCGCTGCAGCGGACGGCTTGGCCGTCCGCTGAGCTTGCACGTTGAGCGCCCGCCTCACTTTGAGTTGACTGGCTGCTACTGGCCGAAAGCCGTCGCCGCCCGCCAAGCGGCGCAAATCAGGCACTGTCGCGCGCTCAATCGAGACAGGCGTCCAGTATTCCGTCCCTTGGCAGCCTGTTCGTTTTCCACACATCCTGTTCCCGCGAGAAACGACTCTCGATAGCCCATTCGGCCCGGCTTGCAAGCCGGTCACCATTGGGGCCCTGGAGATTCGCCCACCGTCCCTGCTCGGATTCAATTCAAGTGGCGTGTCGCATGCGTCAAGCCATCAGGCCGAGCAGCAAACTCATCAGCACCAGTCCCCATTGAGACAGAGCGGGCACACCGGTTATCCCGGCCGCAGCCAGGACGACCATCGGCGCGAACGGATCGTCAATGGCGCCCACTGAGGTGTTCGAATCACCGGCTTGGTTGTCGGTGACTGAATAGGCCACCGTGCGGCGGTCGCTGCTCAGCGAATAGCTCGCCGCTGGCAGCTCAAATCATGCAGCTCACGGGTTGGCCACCAAACCTGAAGATCAGCGCGCAAGTTCTAAAGCCAGCGGCGTACCGCAGTTGGATGCCCTTCTCGGGCTTCTCCCATTCAATAGCTGGGCTGGATAGACTGCGCGCTGTTTGATGCATTCAGCATCTGGAGTGCTCAATGGACTTGCTCGACAGCATGCAGGTGTACGTGCATACGGTGGAAAAAGGCAGCCTGAGCGCTGCCGCACAAGCCTGCGGAATCTCCGCCACCATGGCCGGCAACCACCTGCGCACGCTAGAAAAGCGGCTGGGCATGCAACTGCTGAACCGGACCACGCGGCGCCAGCACCTGACGGCCCTGGGCGAGGACTACTACGCGCGCTGCAAGGAGATCCTGCGGCTCGTGGCCGAAACCGACGCGCAGGCGCAGAACCTGCAGCTCGCCCCCGCCGGCAAGCTGCGCATCAGCGCGCCGGTCACCTTCGGCACCGAGGCGCTGATGCCGGCGCTGTCGGTGTACCTGGCGCGCTACCCGGACGTGAGCGTCGATGTGTCCTTGAGCGACCGCGTGGTCGATCTGATCGAAGAGGGCTTCGAAGCCGCGATCCGCATCGGCCAGCTGCCCGATTCGGCACTGATCGCCAGGCCGCTGGCGCCGTACCGGCTGATGATCTGCGCCTCGCCCGGGTACCTCGCGCGCCGGGGCACGCCGGCCCGGCCCGAAGACCTGAGCGGGCACGAATGCCTGTCCTTCAGTCCTGCCGCCCTGGCCAACTGGCGGTTGTACAGCGGCGACGACGACGGGCTTTGCATTCCCGTGTCGGGCCGCGTGCAGGTCAATAACGGCCAGGCGCTGCGCGTGGCCGCGCTGCATGGTCTGGGCATCGTGCTGCAGCCTGCGATCCTGCTGGAGGCCGATGTGGCGGCCGGGCGGCTGGTGCGGCTGTTTCCCGGGCATGACCTGCCCGTGCGGCCGATGAGCGTGGTGTACCTGCAGGACCGGTACCGGTCGCCCAAGCTGCGCAGCTTCGTGGAGTTCCTGGTGGAGCGGTTCACTGACGGTTGAGGGTGCGGCGGCCGGGATTCGCTGTGCGATTCGGCCAAAGCCACCCTGATCCCGGAAAGTATTTAGTCCGCGCTGAACAACGCGCAAGCCGTTGATCTTGCTTGCATTTTTTCAGGTTGATGGATGCAGCATTTGCAAGGTATGGTTTTGCCAGTACCTGTTTTCTTGCAAATTCCTCCGGAGATTCCATGGGCCCGAAGCCTTCGCAGCCGCAGAGCGACGAGTTGTTCATCTCCCGGCTGGACGAGTTGATCAACATGCGTCACCCGCTGGTCAAGCTGGCCGCGTTGATCGACTGGGCCGAGATCGAACGCACCTTCGCGGTCTCGTTCACATCCGGCCGCGGCCGGCCCGCCTTGCCGGCGCGCCTGGTGGCCGGCCTGCCGTACCTGCAGCACACCTTCGACGCCTCCGATGAGGCAGTGGTGAACACCTGGGTGGAGAACCCGTACTGGCAGTTCTTCTGCGGCGAGACCTACCTGCAGACCGAGGCGCCCATCGACCCGTCCAGCCTGACGCGCTGGAGAAAGCGCGTTGGAGAAGAAGGCGTGGAGACGCTGCTGGCCGCCAGCATCCAGGCTGCCCGGCGTGGTGGTGTTGTGAAGAGGTCCAGCTCGCAGCAGGTGATCGCGGACACCACCGTCATGCCCAAGGCGATTGCGCACCCTATTGACAGCCGGCTGCTGGACAAGAGCCGCCAGCACCTGGTCAAGGCCGCCGAAGACAACGGGGAGTGAGGAGGGCGGGTGCGACCCTGCCTTGGCGCACAGCGCCCAGGCCGGTGCGCATGGGTCGGGCCGTTCCGCCTGCGGCACGCCTTAAGGGGCCGGCGGCACCCGTGCCGGGTTTTCCGCCTGGTAGGCCACCATGAACGCATCCGACGCCACCTGATCGGCCAACGCCCTCAAGCTCGCTGCCGAGGCGGGGCCGAGAACGGCCTCGACCCGTTCGTTCGCCGTGGCCCATCGCACGATCGCATCCGAAAGCAAACGCTTGCCGAGCGGCGTCAGCACGCCCCGCTTGGTCCGCCGGTCCTGGGCGTCGGGCCGCAGCTCGACGATGCCGTCGCGCACCAGCGGCCGCAGCGCATGGGTCAGGGCCGACAGCTGGATGGCGAGCCGGCCCGCCAGGTCCTGCAGCGCCGGTCCTTCGGCTTCGGCGCTCTTGAATTTGGCGATCTCCCCCATCAGCGCCAGCTGCGTCGCCTTGAGGTTCAGCGGCGCGAGGGCGTCGTCGTACAGCTGCCCCAGCCTGCGGGCCGCCAGGCGCACCGCCGTGTTCGTGCAGACCTGCACGCCGGCCAGGACAGGCTCTGCGGCCGTGGCCTGGACCCCTGCGTTGGGCGTGTCCATCGGGTTGTCGGTAATTCCCATGCGTTTTAAAAGGTTGAGTGCTGCACCATTGAAATCAAGCCGAGGTTCGGCTCTACATTTGAGCCCTCAATCAATTTGGTTGAGCCCTCAATTTTATCGGAGAGATAGCAATGACCCATCCCCCATCCCGGAAAGTCGCACTGATCACCGGGGCTTCGGCCGGCATCGGCGCCGTGTATGCCGATCGCCTGGCGGCCCGTGGATACGATCTTATTCTGGTCGCCCGGCGCGCCGACCGCCTGCAGGCCCTGTGCGACCGGCTTGCCAAGGCGCATGGCATCCAGGCCGAGCCGATCGTGGCGGACCTGGGCCAGGCCGACGACCTGGCGCGTGTCGAAGCGATTTTGTCCACCAACGACAACCTGCATGTCCTGGTGAACAACGCCGGCATCGCGCGGCTGGGCAAGGTGTCCCAGCGGTCGGCGGACGATGCGCTGTCCCAGATCGCCCTGAACATCACCGCGCTCACGCGCCTGACCCAGGCGGTGGTGCCCCGCTTCATCGCGAGAAACGCGGGCCTGATCGTCAACATCGGTTCCGTTCTGGGCATCCATTCGCTGCCCATCAGCGCGGTCTATAGCGGCACCAAGGCCTTCGTGCTGCACTACAGCACGGGCCTGCAGCAGGAACTGGCCGGCACGCAGGTGAAGGTCCAGGTGGTCCTGCCGGCATCGACGGCCACCGAGCTGTGGGACCTGTCGGGCGTTCCGCTGGCGGCGCTCAACAAGGACGGGTTGATGACGGCCGAGCACATGGTCGATGCGGCGCTCGCAGGGCTGGACCAAGGCGAGACGGTCACCTTCCCATCCGTGGCCGATGCGGGCCTGTGGGACCGGTACGAGGCCGCCCGCTCCCAGCTGTTCGCCGCCACGCAGGTCGGCACGCCCGCCCCTCGCTACCAGGTTCTTTGACGCGAGCCCATCGGATGCCTTTCTTTCGCAGCCCGATGGTTTCTTCTTCTGCTTCTTCTCTCCCTTCGCGCCCCTTCTTTTCCAGGACCCCCCATGCTTTTCGAACCCTTTTCCCTGCGCAACACACCCCTTCGCAACCGCGTGGTGATGTCGCCCCTCACGCGCCACCGCGCGGTCGAGAACAACACGCCCAATGGCCTGATGGCCACCTACTACGCGCAGCGCGCGGGCGCCGGGCTCATCATCACCGAGGGCACGTCGCCTTCGCCGAACGGCCTGGGCTATGCCCGCATTCCCGGCCTGTTCAATGATGCCCAGGTTCAAGGCTGGAAGCAGGTGACCAGCGCGGTGCATGCCCAAGGCGGCAAGATCGTCGTGCAACTGATGCACACGGGCCGCGTGTCCCATCAGGCCAACATGCCGGCCGGCGCCGACGTGCTCAGCGCGTCGGCCGAGGTGTGTCCCGGCGAGATGCGCACGGATTCGCAAGGCAACCAGCCGCACACGCCGCCACGCGCCATGACCGAGGCCGACATCCAGGCCGTGATCGGCGAATACACCACGGCGGCGCGCCTGGCCATCGAAGCCGGGTTCGACGGCATCGAACTGCACGCGGCCAACGGGTATCTTCTGGAGCAGTTCCTGAATGCCAACATCAATCGCCGCACGGACGGCTATGGCGCAACCGCCGAAGGGCGCAACCGCCTGGTGCTCGAAATCGCGCGTGCGGCGGTGAAGGAGATCGGCGCTGAACGCGTGGGCATCCGCCTGTCGCCGCATGGGGTGGTCAACAGCGCCGGCCCGTTCGACGGCGTGGATGCGCAGTACCTCGCCCTGGTGAAAGCGCTTTCCGCGTTCGGCCTCATGTACGTCCACGTGCTGGACCACTCGGCCATGGGCACGCCACCAGTTCCCGCCCAGCTCAAGGCCGATCTGAGGGCGGCTTTCGACGGCCCGTTCATCCTGGCCGGCGGACTGGACAAGGCCGGTGCGGAGCGCGCGCTGGAGGGCGGCCTGGCCGACCTCACCGCCTTCGGCCGGGCTTTCATCGCCAATCCGGATCTGGTCGAACGGATGCGCCAGGACGCGCTGCTGAACGCGCCCGATCCGGCCACGTTCTACACGCCCGATGCCAAGGGCTACACGGACTATCCGGCGCTCGCCGGGTAACCATGGTTGGGTTTGTACAGAGGCTGCGGGGGGAGCACCGCTCCCGGGCCGATGGCCTTCGGCTGCGGCCACTTTCCTTCGGGCGCCTGACCCGGTCCGAGCGGGCGCCAGCCTAGGCTCGGTGCCCACGGAGGTTTAAAACGATGTCGTACCAAGAGATGAAGGCCAGCGTCGAGCGGCTGCCCACCCAGGCCCCGAAATTCGATACCGAGCGATGCCTGGTCGTCCCGCTCGGCCCCGACAAGGCGCGCGAGCTTCTCGCCGTGCTGCTGCAAGATGAACTTCTGGCCGCGCAATTGCCCTGGATGGTGGAGAAAACCGCCGACGGCGCGCGCAAGGAGGCGTTCCTGATCGGCATGCAGTGCGCTGCCGAGACCACGCTGGTCTGGGGCATCGTCGAGCGGGCACGCGGCGCCTACATCGGCGCGGTGATCGCCCGCAGCGCGATCGAAGGGCTGGACGTGGAGGTGCTGTGCGCCTCGCAGTTCTGGAACCAGGGCATTGCCGACGAGGCCGGCTGGCCCGTCGCCGAGTGGCTGGAAGAGCACGCCGCCGTCGAACTGGTGCCGGCGGGCTGAGGCTGGCCTTTCAATTCGTCGGCGGAACCGGCGTGGCAAGGCGGCCGCCAGCCCTGCCAGGCGTGACGGCCCTCAGTGGGCTGCCCACTCGTCCTGCCGCGCCGCACTGGCGGGCTTTGCCAGGGCCGGCCGGCTCGTCACCGGCGCAGTCCGCAACGCGGCAGATGCCGCGGGCACCTTGCGAGGGGCTGCCGGCACGTGCACGGGCACGGGCGTGAAGCCATGGAAACTGCTGTCGTCCAGGTCGATGCGGAAGGTGCGCACGATCTCGGTGAGCCGCTGGGCCTGCTGGCTCAGGTTGTCGGCCGCGGCGGAGCTTTCCTCCACCAGGGCGGCGTTCTGCTGCGTTGTCTGGTCCAACTGCGTCACGGCCGCGTTGATCTGGCCGATGCCCTGGGTCTGCTCGCTGGTGGCGGCGCTGATTTCAGCGATGAGGTCGGCCACGCGCTTGACTTGCTGGACGATGTTCTCCATCGAGGTGCCTGCGTCGCCGACAAGTTGCGAACCGGTTTCCACCTTTTCGACGCTGGCGGAGATCAGGGCCTTGATTTCCTTGGCGGCGTCGGCCGAGCGTCCGGCCAGGCTGCGCACCTCGCTGGCCACCACGGCGAAGCCCCGGCCCTGCTCGCCGGCGCGGGCCGCTTCCACGGCGGCGTTGAGCGCCAGGATGTTGGTCTGGAAGGCGATGCCGTCGATCACGCTGATGATGTCCGCGATCTTGCGCGAGCTGCCACTGATCTCGCCCATGGTGTCTACCACCCGGCGCACGACCTCGCCCCCCTGTTGCGCGGCGGCGCTGGCAGAGTTGGCCAGCTGGGTGGCCTGAAGTGCCGTGTCTGCGCTGCTGCGCACGGTGGTGTTGAGCTGCTCCATCGAGGCGGCCGTCTGTTGTAGGTTGCTGGCCTGCTCTTCGGTGCGGTGGCTCAGGTCCACGTTGCCGGAGGCGATCTCCCGGGCGCCGGTGGAGATGCTGTCGCTACCCTGTCGAACGCGGCTCACGATGTCGCGCAGGCTGTTGCGCATTTCGTTCATGGCCGCGAGCACGCTGTCCTTGTCTTCGTTGCGTGTGGAGATGTCCACCATCAGGTTGCCCTGGGCCACCTCGCGCGCCACGTTGGCGGCGTAGGCGGGCTCGCCGCCGAGCTGGCGCAGCAGGTTGCGCACCAGCAACAGGCTGCCGGCAACACCCAGCAAGGAGATCAGCACCAGCGCCACCAGCGCCACCGTGCGGGTGCTGGCACCCGTCGCCAGTTGCTGCTGGAGCTGGGTCTGAGCGCCTTGCTTGATGCGCGTGGCGATCTTGTCCAGCGTCGTGAAGACGGCGTTGGCGTTGTCCTTCACCTCTAGCCGGTTCACCTCGGCGCCGCCCGGGATGTCGTTCGCCTCGATGCGTTCGATCTGGCGGTTCATGCCCGCGCGCATCTTGGTGTAGGCCGACTGCAGATCAGTGGCGAGCGGCTTGGCATCGTCGTTGATGTTGCGCGACAACGCCTCGATGAGCTTGTCGGCCTTGGCGAAGCGCTCGGTGTTCTCAGCCTTCCACGTCTTGATGAGGGCCGGGTCGCCGATGGCGATCATGCGCAGGATGTTGATGTCCACGCGGGTGAGCAGCCCATCGAGTTCGCTCACGTAATAGGAGTTGGTGAAATCTTTCTGGTAGAGCTGGTCCAGCCCCTGGGTGATGTCGGACATCTTGACCAACTGGAACACGCTCAGGCTAGAGAAGGCGAGCAGCACTGCCGTGATGACACCCAGAAGCTTTTGGCGGATGGTTAGGTTACGCATTGAAAGCCTTTCGAGTGAAGTAGGACAGATGCTCAGTTTGATGGGATTCTGAAAATTGGTGAAATTTTGTTTACCGCGCGTTGGAATTTGCACAGAAACCTAAATTTGATAATTTAATTAATCTTGCAGTCTTTTTTATCATTTTAATCATATTTTTGGGGTGAAAATTGCTATGAGGCCGATTGCAACTGCGATTGCAGCCGCGATCTCATGCGCGGATTGGCATGTGCTCGGACGTGCGGGCATGGGTTGAGGCAGGAACGGCCGGCCGCAGGCGGCCCTTGGCCTGCCTGCCAGAAAGAAGGCCTTCTTCGCCTGTGTTGCAGGCCAGTGGGCGTGGATGACCTACCGGGCGGCCCCGGGATGGCTCAAGGTCAGGGGGCCACGTTGGGGGTGGCGGCCCAGCCGCCCCCCAGCACCTTGTACAGCGTGACCCGGTTGGTCTGCTCGGCTTGCAGCAGAGTGATCTGCGTCTGCTGCGCCGCGTACAGCGAGCGCTGCGCGTCCAGCACCGTGAGGAAGCTGTCGGCCCCGAGCCGGTAGCGCGCATCGGACAGGTCCAGGGCGCGCTGGGTGGCGTCCAGCAGCGAGCGCTGCGCGGCCAGGCGCTCGTCCAGCGTGGCGCGGTCGGCCAGCGCGTCGGACACTTCGCGGAACGCGGTCTGGATGGATTTTTCGTACTGGGCCAGGGCGGTGTCGCGGGCCACTTCGGCCACGCGCAGGTTGGCGTTGTTGCGGCCGGCGTCGAAGATGGGCAGGCGGATCTGCGGCGCGAAGCTCCAGGTGCCGTTGCCGCCGTCGAACAGGCCCGACAGCGCATTGCTGGCCGTGCCGATGGAGCCGGTGAGCGTGATGGACGGAAAGAACGCCGCGCGCGCCGCGCCGATGCTGGCATAGCTGCCCTGCAGCGTGCGCTCGGCCGCGCGCACGTCGGGGCGGCGCAGCAGCACATCGGAAGGCAGGCCGGCGGGCACGGCGAGCAATGTGGCGGCGGGCGTGGCGGGGACCACGGCGGTGCTGGTGTTGCGGGGGGCGCTGCTGCGCGAGGTGCCGTCGGCCGGGGCCGTTGCTGTGGCGGGCGACACCGTGGTGGGCGCTGCATTCGCTGCGGCGGCCAGGGCCACGGGCGGCAGCAGGTCGTCGGGCACGGCGGCGCCCACCAGCAGCGCGAGCGCGTTGCGGTCGCGCGCGACCTGGGCGGTGTAGGTGGCGACGTCGGCGCGCGCGGTGTCCACGGTGGTCTGCGTCTGCGCCAGGGTCAGGCCCGAGATGGCGCCCAGCGCATGGCTGCGCTGCGTGAGGTCCAGCGACTGCTGGCGCGTGCGCAGCGTGTCGCGGGCCAGTTGCAGGCGGCGGCCGTCGGCATCGAGGGTGAGCCACGCGTTCACGGCCTCGGCCACCAGGCTCAGCTGCACGCTGCGGCGGTTTTCGGCGGCGCGCAAGAACTCCTGCAGTGCGGCGTCGTTCAGGTTGCGCACACGTCCGAAGAAGTCGATCTCGTAGCTGGCAAAGCCCAGCTGCGCGCTGTATTGCCCGCCCACGTTGGAGCGGCCCGCGGTGGTCAGGTCGTCGGCGGTGCGGCTGCGGCTGCCCGCGCCGGTGGCGTTCACGCCGGGGAACAGGTCGGCGCGCGAGACGCCGTACTGCGCCCGCGCCCGTTCGATGGCCAGCACGGCCACGCGCAGGTCGCGGTTGTTGGCCACGGCCATCTCGGCCAGGGCGCGCAGGCGGGGTTCTTGCAAAAATTCGGCCCACTCCAGGGGGCGGTCCAGCGGATCGGCCGGGAGCGCCGTGGCGGACCCGTCACCTGAGGTGGCGGGTGCGGTCACGGTGACCGGCACCGAGCCCGTGCCCAGGGACGCCGGCACCGGCAGCGCGGGCGCCTGGTACGGTGGCGCCAGGTTGGTGCAGCCGGGCAGCGCGGCCAGCGCCACGGCGGCGGCCGCTGCCCAGGCCAGCGGGCGGTGGGCGGTGAAGGCGGGGGCTTGGCGCGGCGTCATGCGGGGGCTCCGGTGGGCTGGCCACCGGCCTTGGCGGCCCGGTCGGCGAAGAAGCCGCGGATGAGAACGAAGAACACGGGCACGAAGAAGATGCCCAGCACGGTGGCGGAGATCATGCCGCCCAGCACCGCAGTGCCGATGGCCTGCCGCCCGCCTGCGCCGGCGCCTGTGCCGATGGCCAGCGGCAGCACGCCGAAGCCGAAGGCCAGCGAGGTCATGAGAATCGGGCGCAGCCGCAGGCGCACGGCCTCCAGCGTGGCGTCGATCACGCTCTTGCCCTGGGCTTGCAGCTGGGTAGCGAACTCCACGATCAGGATGGCGTTCTTGGACGACAGCCCCACGGTGGTCAGCAGCCCGACCTGGAAGTACACGTCGTTGGACAGCCCGCGGATGCCGATGCCCAGCAGCGCACCCACGATGCCCAGCGGCACGACCAGGATCACCGAGAACGGGACCGACCAGCTTTCGTACAGCGCCGCCAGGCACAGGAACACGAACAGGATGGACACGGCATACAGCAGCGGGGCCTGCGAGCCTGACAGCCGCTCCTGGTAGGAGGCGCCCGTCCATTCGTAGCCGATGCCGGGCGGCATCTCCTTCATGATGGTTTCCACCGCGTCCATGGCCGCGCCGGAGCTGACCCCCGTGGCCGCGTCGCCCACGAATTCGTAGCTGGGGCTGCCGTTGTAGCGCTGCAGCTGGGGCGAGCCGTAGGTCCAGCTGGTGCTGGAGAACGCCGAGAACGGCACCATGAGGCCCTGGCTGTTGCGCACCGTCCAGGGCGCGATGTCCTGGGGCAGCATGCGGTAGGGCGCATCGCCCTGCATGTACACGCGCTTGACCCGGCCCTTGTTCAGGAAGTCGTTCACGTAGGTGCCGCCGATGGCGCTGCCCAGCGTGTTGTTGACGTCGGTGGTGGCCAGGCCCAGGGCGCCGGCCTTGGCGTCGTCGATGGCCACGCCCAGCTGCGGCGTGTCGTCCAGGTTGTTGCTGCGGGTGTTGGACAGTTCGGGCCGCTGGCCGGCCAGCTGCAGCACCTTGTCGCGCGCGGCCACGAGCGCGTCGTGGCCCAGGCCGTTCAGGTCCTTGAGCTGGAAGTTGAAGCCGGCATTGGCGCCCAGGCCGCGCACGGCCGGCGGCAGCACGACGAAGATGCGCGCGTCGCGAATCTTGGACAGGTCGCGCGTGGCCTTGCGGGCGATGGCGTCGGCGCTTTGCGAGGCCAGGGGGCGCTCGCTCCAGTCTTTGAGGCGCACGAAGCCGCGCGCCGAGCTTTGGTCGCCGTTGGAGCCGGTGATGGAGTTGAAGCTCACCACGTCGGGCTGCGCGGCGAAGTACTTCTGCACCTCGTCCATCACCACCTGCAGGCGGGTGTTGGAGGCGCCTGGCGGCAGGGTGATCTGCACCTGCACGGCGCCCTGGTCTTCGTTGGGCAGGAACGAGGTGGGCAGGCGCAGGAACAGCACGGCCATGCCGCCCACGATGAGCGCATACACCAGCATCATCCGCCCGCCCCGGCGCACCACGCGGCCCACGCCGCGCTGGTAGCCGTCGGCCGTGCGGTCGAAGCGGCTGTTGAAGCCGGTGAAGAAGCGGTCCACCCAGCCCAGCACGCCCCGGCGCGGCGCGCCGTGCGGGCTGTGCTGGCCCTGGGGGATGGGCTTGAGCAGCGTGGCGCACAGGGCCGGCGTGAGCGTGAGCGCCACCAGCACCGACAGCACCATGGCCGAGACGATGGTGATGGAGAACTGCCGGTAGATCACCCCGGTGGAGCCGCCGAAGAACGCCATGGGGATGAACACCGCCGACAGCGTGAGCGCAATGCCCACCAGCGCGGGCGTGATCTCGGCCATGGACTTGCGCGTGGCCTCCTTCGGGGGGAGACCCTCCTCGCTCATCACGCGCTCGACGTTCTCCACCACCACGATGGCGTCGTCCACCAGCAGGCCGATGGCCAGGACCATGCCGAACATGGTCAGCGTGTTGATCGAGTAGCCCGCCACCGACAGCACGCCGAAGGTGCCCAGCAGCACCACGGGCACCGCGATCGCCGGGATCAGCGTGGCGCGGAAGTTCTGCAGGAAGATGTACATCACCAGCACCACGAGCAGCATGGCCTCGACCAGCGCCTTGACCACCTCTTCGATGGAGGCGCTCACGAAGGGCGTGGTGTCGTAGCTGGTGAAGGGCTTGAGCTGGTACGGAAAGAACGGCTGCAGCTCGGCGATCTTGGCGTTCACCGCGTTGGCCACCGCCATGGCGTTGGCGCTGTCGGCCAGCACCACGCCCATGCCGGCGCCGGGCTGGCCGTTCAGGCGCGAGGTGATGGTGAGGTTCTCGGCGCCCAGCTCGATGCGGGCCACGTCTTTCAGGCGCACGATGGCGCCGTCCACCGTGGACTTGAGCACAATGCCCTCGAACTCCTCGCGCGACTGCAGCTTGCTGCGCGCGGTGATGGTGGCGTTGAGCTGCTGCTCGCCCACGGCGGGCAGGGCGCCCAGCTGGCCGGCGGAGACCTGGGCGTTCTGCGCGTTGATGGCGTTGCCGATGTCTGACGGCATGAGCGCATATTTCTCGAGCTTGGCCGGGTCCATCCACACGCGCATGGCGTAGGGCGTGCCCAGCGTGGCCACGTCGCCCACGCCGTCGATGCGGCTGATGACGTCCACCAGGTTGCTGGAGATGTAGTCGCCGATGTCCACCTGCGTCACGCTCGGGTCGGGCGAGGTGAAGGTGACGATCATCAGGTAGTCGTTGCCGCCCTTGGTGACGGTGACGCCCCGGCTCTGCACCGCGGGCGGCAGGCGCGACATGGCCTGCTGCAGCTTGTTTTGCACCTGCACCTGCGCCACGTCGATGTTGGTGCCGGCATTGAAGGTGAGCGTGGTGCGCGAGCCGCCCGAGGCATCGCTGGTCGAGCCCATGTAGATCAGGTTGTCGAGGCCCTTGAGCTGCTGCTCGATCACCTGCGTGACCGATTCCTCCACCGTCTTGGCCGAGGCGCCGGTGTAGGTGGCGCTGATGGACACGCGCGGCGGCGCGATGTTGGGGTACTGCTCCAGCGGCAATGTCTTGATGGACATCGCCCCCGCCAGCATGATGACGATGGCGATGACCCACGCGAAGATGGGCCGGTTGATGAAGAACTGTGCCATGGCGGGCGGTCCTTCAGCGGGCGGCCGGGGCCGCAGCGCCGGATGCCGCGGGTGCCGCAGCCGGTGCGGCCGAGGACGCCGAGGACGCGCCGCCTGCCGGGGCTGCCGCCGCCTTGGCCGCCACCTCCACCGGCTTGACCGTGTCGCCCACCTTCACGCGCTGCAACCCGTCCACCACCACGCGGTCGCCGGCGGCCAGGCCCCCCACGGCCTGCCAGCGGTTGCCCACGGCGGCCTCGACCTGGATCTTGCGGCGCTCGACCTTGTTCTCGGCATTGACCAGCAGCACGCTGGCGTTGCCGGCGGTGTCGCGCGTCACGCCCTGCTGGGGCACGAGCAGGGCCTGCTCGTTCACGCCTGTCTCCAGCACGGCGCGCACGTACATGCCGGGCATCAGCAGGCCGTCCGGGTTGGGGAACACCGCGCGCAGGGTGACCGCGCCGGTGGCGGGGTTCACCGTGACGCCACTGAACTGCAGCCGGCCGGCCTGGGCGTAGGTGCTGCCGTCCTCCAGCTTGAGCGCCACGCGCGCCTGGCCTTCGCCCGCGCGCTGAAAGCGCCCCTTGGCCAGGTCGGTCTTCAGGCGCAGCACGTCGGTGCTGGACTGGGTCACGTCCACGTAGAGCGGGTCGATCTGAGAGATGGTGGTGAGCGCCGTGGTCTGGTTGGCCGTGACCAGTGCGCCCGGCGTCACGGCCGAGGTGGTGGTGCGGCCCGAGATGGGCGCCTTGATGCGGGTGTAGCCCAGGTTGATGCGGGCGTTCTCGACCGCCGCGCGGTTCACGGCCAGGTCCGAGCGGGCCTGCACCAGCACCGCCTGGCTGTCGTCATACACCTGGCGGCTGATCGCATCGATCTTGACCAGCTCGGCATTGCGACGCGCGTTGGTCTCGGCCGTGCCCACGGTGGCCTGCGCCTTGCCCAGCGACGCTTCGGCGCTCGCCAACGCCACCTCGAAGGGCGAGGCATCCAGCTGGTACAGCACCTGGCCGGCCTTCACGTCCGCCCCTTCGGTGAAGAGCCGCTTTTGCACGATGCCGCCCACCTGCGGCCGGATCTCGGCCACCAGGAAGGCGCTGGTGCGCCCGGGCAGCTCGGTGGTGATCGACTGCCGCTCGGGCTGGATCGTGACCACGCCGGCTTCCACCGGGGCGCGCGGCGCAGGCTGCTTGGCGGCCTTGTCCGAACACCCGGCCACCGCGAAGGCGGCGGCCAGCACGGCGGCGCCTGCCCAGCGCAGGGCGGCGGGTGTGGCGGACGTGGGGGTGAATGCGAGAGAGGGCCGTGGGGCGAGGGCAGCGGGGGCGGCGGGCAGCGAGCGTGTGGCGGATCGTGAGGAATTCATGGGCGAGGCGCGGCTTTCGTTGTGGCGAGCATTCTGACGGTCAATTGAAAAGATCGTGTGAAGCTGTAGCAGTCAGGAAAACCCGCTCGGGCGGGCCCCGTGTCCGGACCTTGCAACCTTCATGCCGCCTGCTGTCCCCCGGCGGGCACGGTGCCAGCAGGAGCGGCCACCGGGGGCGCTGGCAGCGGAGTGTGAAGCCGCGGTCCGGCGCCATGCCGAGGGCCTGCCGGTGTCGCGGCGGTTTTCTGTGGGGCGGAACGGTGTTTTTGGGGCAAAAAGGGCTCTATGCCGCCGTATTTATTGCCTTTGTTGCTATTAAATAAATAGCAAATGGGTGGCTTGTAAACGACTGCCCCGCGTCTGCGGGGCCCTGCGCTCTTGACCCAGATCAAGCCTCGGCCGAAAGCTTTCCACAAGCCGGGATGCCGCCCCTACCATCGGCCGCACTGCTCCCAAGACAGTGGCCTGCGGCGCCGTGCCGCACCGTCTATGCGAGACAAAGCTTCTTCTCCAGAAAGGCTTCCCATGCGAAGAAATCTTCCGGTCAGCACGCAGGAATACCCGTTTCCTTCCGGCGAGACCCTGGTGTCCACCACCGACCTGAAAGGGCGCATCCTCTACTGCAACCCGATGTTCATCGAGGTGAGCGGCTACGAGCGCGATGCCCTGCTGGGCCAGCCCCACAACCTGATCCGCCACCCCGACATGCCCGAGGAGGCCTTTCGCGACATGTGGGACACCATCGGCCAGGGCCGGCCCTGGTCGGCCGCGGTGAAGAACCGGCGCAGGAACGGCGATTTCTATTGGGTGATGGCCAACGTCACCCCGCTGATGGAGGGCGACCGCCCCGTGGGCTACCTGTCGGTGCGCACCGAGGCCACCCCCGAGCAGGTGCAGGCGGCCGATGCGCTCTATGCCCGCATGCGCGCCGAGACCGAGGCCGGCCGTCCGGTGCATGCGCTGCGCGCGGGCCGCGTGGTGCGCCTGACGCCGATGGGCCGCATCGCCGAGTGGACCCAGGTGGGCGTGGGCGGCAAGGTGGCGATGGCGTTCTTCACGGTGCTGGTGGCCGCCTTCCTGGCGGGCCTGGTGGATGGCGAGCAGGGCCTGTTCTCGGCAGCGGCTTGGGCCGCCGTGGCCGGCGTGGCACTGGCCGGGTTTGCCTACGTGCGCCGCGTGGCCGTGGTGCCGCTGTCGGACATGGTGCGCGCCGCCAACCGCATGGCGGCCGGCGACCTGACCGAGCGCATGCGGGTGAGCCGCTCCGACGGGGTGGGCGACCTGCAAAAGGCGCTGAGCCAGCTCAACGTGAACCTGCAGTCCATCGTGCGCGATGCGCTGCAGGAGACCGAGAAAATGCGCGTGTCCAGCCGCGCCATCGCGCAGGGCAATCAAGAGCTGTCCGCGCGCACCGAAACCCAGGCCAGTAACCTGGAGGAAACGGCGGCCTCGATGGAGGAGATCACCGGCACCGTGCAGCACACGGCCGAGTCGGCCCGCCAGGCGGCCGAGCTGGCGCGCCAGGCCACGGGCGTGGCCGAGCGCACCAGCGGCGCGGTGGACGGCGTGGCCGCCACCATGCAGCAAATCCAGGCCGCCTCGGGCCGCATCGGCGAGATCACGCAGCTCATCGACTCCATCGCCTTCCAGACCAACATCCTCGCGCTGAACGCGGCGGTGGAGGCGGCGCGGGCCGGCGAGCAGGGCCGGGGCTTCGCGGTGGTGGCTGCCGAGGTGCGCAGCCTGTCGCAGCGCACGCTGACCGCCGCGCGGGAGATCCGCCAGCTCATCGACCAGTCGGCCGAGAAGGTGGGCGAGGGCCGCCAGCGCACCGAGAGCGCGCAAAAGACCATGCAGGAGTCGCTGGACCTCGTGCGCCGTGTGGGCGCGCTCATCGGCCAGATCCACAGCGCCGCCGACGAGCAGCGGGCAGGCATCTCGCAGGTGAACAGCGCGGTGGCGCACCTGGACGGCATCACCCAGCAGAACGCCGCGCTGGTGGAAGAAAACGCCGCCTCGGCGCTGGAGCTGCAGTCGCAGGCGCAGACCGTGTCGGACGCGGTGCAGGTGTTCCGCGTGCACGGCGGCTCCCGCGGTGCGGCGGTGCCGGATGCCGTGGCGCTGCGCAAGGCGGCACGGGCCGTGCCACCGGCAGGGCGCCTGCTGCGCGAGCGGCCTGCGCTGGCCGAGCGCTGATGGCGGATCGCCGGGCGCGGGGCCGGCCCGGGATCGGACGGCGCCACCCGGATAGCATTCGTGCCCAGGGCCGATGTCCGGCCGCTACGCCCACGGCAATGCCGTCGCATTGCCAATCGCCAATGAAGGAGCGCCCATGAACCCGTCTTCCCCCTCTCTCGCCGATGAACTGATGGCCCAGCTGCAAGGGGCGCCGCTCCAGCAGCTGTCCAGCCAGCTGGGCACCGACGCCACGCAAACCCGGTCCGCCGTGGAGACCGCGCTGCCCCTGCTGCTGGGCGCGCTGGGCCGCAACGCTGCGCAGCCGCAGGGCGCCGAGGCGCTGCTGGGGGCCCTGCAGCGCGACCACTTGCCGGCGGCCACCGGCAGCGGGGGCGGGCTGGACCTGGGCGGGCTGCTGGGCTCGCTGCTCGGCGGTGGCGGTGGCAGTGCCGGCTCGGGCGCCGACATCCTGAGCCATGTGTTCGGCAGCCAGCGCCCGCAGGCCGAGGCCGGCCTCGGCCAGGCCACGGGCCTGGGGGCCAACGCGGGGCAGTTGCTCCAGTGGCTGGCGCCGATCGTCATGTCGTTCCTCGCGCAGCGCGTGCAGTCCGGCGGGCTCGATGCCGGCAGCCTGGGCCGCACCCTCGGCCATGAGCGCGAACGTGCCCAGCAGCAGGGTGGCCTGGGCGGCGGCGTGCTGGGCAGCCTGCTCGACCAGGACGGCGACGGACAGGTCGGCCTGTCGGACCTGGTCAAGCTGGGCGGCGGATTGCTCGGCGGGCGCCGCTGAGGGGGCCCGGCGGGCGGGCGCTGCGGCCCGCGGCGCCCCTGCGGACTGGCGCGGCCGGGTTTGCAACCCATTGCTTTGCCGCCCCATTCCGGCAGGGAAACTCTCAAAATCTCTGAATTTGCAAGTTTGAGCGCCGTAAGTCTTTGATTTAAAGGGCGCTGAGTGCCGGGTATCGGGGTTTTGAGAGGTTCCCAGTGGAAGAATGAATCAGCGCTCAGCAAGTCGTCCGGGCAATGCTGGAAGCAGCGGCCACGGCAGGCAGCTATCCGGCCACAAGCCGCCGTTCATGTGCCACAGTTGGACTTCCTTTGAATCTTGAATCTGAATGTGGCAAATGAGTGTCGTCCGTTGCAAACCAATCACCGCCCCGTTCTGGGTCCGGACAGCTATTGCGTTCTTACTGGCGTGCGCATCGACCTTCTTGGCGCTTTTGCTCACATCGGGTGGTTTGGAACTCCAGAACAAAGGAACGCTGTTGGCAGCCATCCTTGTTGTTCCTTTGGCTTTCGCTGCGAAGCTGGATTGGCCTCCAGGAGCTTCCATCGCATTGGCTGGCGTGACCTACTTCTTATTCTGGATGGGTGCGGTCTGGTGGGTGACGCATCCAAAGACAATGGACAGCACGTGAACTGCGGGTGCCAAGACTTGGCGAACGCTGATTGTGGTCAGTCCTCACAGCAGATACTTAAAGCAAAATGGAACCAACCAAGGACGGTCGCAGAGTGGCAATAAGTCTTGTGTGCTGGCTCTTCTCCAGCGTTGGTGTCTTGCTGTCGCTAACGATGATCGTGGGCTCATCGATTGTTGCCGTGATCGCCGATCCCGCTTCGGCAGTCAGGGGAACGGGTTTCTACCTTGGAATTGCAGCTGCTTTCGCTTGGTTGGCACTTATCGTGATGAACCTCGCCTGGCTGAGGGAAGAGCGAACGTCCCTGCTCTGGCCGATGGCTGGTGGATTGGCTGGCATGGTATGTACAGCGGCCTTCTTGCCCTTCATTTTTCTTTTCCTACCCTGCGTCTTGCTGGGCCTGTATCTGTGCAGCGTGCATTTGTCCGGCAGCGCCAGCGATGAGACAAGCGCTAATTAGTCGCTGGTTCTCCGTAGCTCACGATTTTTTCGCTAACTTTTTGGAACCTCTCAAAACCCAGCCGCTCTCTTTCTGACCCGAGAAACCCTGCCCCTCCGCTTGCCATGATCACACCCCGCAGCCCACTAAAGTTGGGCCTGTTCGCCGAGGCCTCGCGCCAGCACAAAAGGGATGCGGTGGGCGATCCGCTGCAAATGATCGCGCGGCACATCGACTTCGGCGAACTGGCCGGGCTGGCGGATGCCCTCATCGAGCGGGGCGATGGCCGCAAGGGTGGGCGGCCTAGCTACCCCACCGAGAACGGGCACGGCCAGCGAGCACGACGGGCACCACTTCGATGAGGTGCTGGACATGCACAACACCGGGCGGGCGGTGCATGCGGACGAAGCCTAGCCGAGCCGCCAAAGGCGCCAGATGCTGAAAGTGCTGGGATTCGTGGATGCGATGCAGCGCAGGGCCCGGGCAGGCAAACCTTTGAGTGAGTGGCAGAACAAACGCAACCAGCGGATCGCAAAGAAACGGGCCAAGGTGGAGGACATGTTCGCCGGTATCCGCCACCTGGGGGCAAGTTCGGGCAGGCGCGCGCCACGGTGGGGATGACGATGATGGCCGCCTGCTACAACATGAAGCGCCTGGCATCGTTCCTGCAGCGTGGCGTGGATGCTTTCTTCAAACCCGAACCCGGTACTTGCACGGCACAGATGCGCCTGCAAACAGCGAAAGCATGAGCCTGTGGGGCCGCGAAGCCCCACGGTCACGGAGGCTCAGGCCCCCTGAACAGGCGCTATTGCGCATTCAAGGCGCTGAACTATGCGCACATGGCCTGGGGCTCTCCAGGTCAGGGGTTTTGAGAGGTTCCCGTAAGCTATGTCGATAAAACTGAATATGCTTCGCCTCCGAGGGCATTGAAGCTAGCTTTATAAGCGGTAAACCAAATGAATCTTTACGAATCGGCAATTAGAGACTACTTGAGCGAAAATTTAGGCTGCGTTGACCAGAACCTCGCTTTAGTAAAAAAAGAATTCAAACTCAACAGTGCGCTAGGAGCTGGGGGGCAATAGATATACTTGCCAAAGATGAGCTGGGACATTTTGTTGTAATTGAAATAAAGCGAAGTAACCAAGCCGCTAGAGCAGCGCTCCATGAATTGACGAAATACGTTGCGCTTTTGAAATCGACACTGGGCGTTCAGTTGGAGAGAATTCGTGTTCTTTTGATTTCTACTGATTGGCATGAACTGGCGGTCCCTTTTTCTGAGTATCTTCGGACTGTGGAAGTACCTACAGAAGGGCTGGTGATACAGGCTGAACCAAACGGCGAGGTGACGAGTGTCAAAAAGTTTACCCCTGTCACCCTCGAAAGACCGCTGAGCCTAGAACGCATGCAGCAGATATATTTATACGAGAATGCTGAAAAGCGTGACCAAGCTCTGGCTCAGATCGCTAATGCCGCCCGCCAGGCATCAATAGTCGACTTTATAATCTTGAAGGTTGACTATGAGGGCGACAAAGTTCAAGTTATTAATCCGCATGGCGCGTATTTTCTCTTCTCTGCGCCAGTTGACTACAACGACAAAGCTAGCCTAGATAATTTTATTGCGAGAACAGGAATTAATTGGGAAGAGCTTGATTCTCCCAGTGAGAATTTCCTATGTTGGATGCAGGAATTCGAAGAGGTTGACTACGACAGCTTCGAAATCGGCTATCCCGAAAAGCTTTCATCAATTTGCTCAACTGGGTGGCGACCTAAGTTGACGTACCGTGCGGGTCGATATGAAACCAACTCAGAACTGATGCCAGATGAATCGCTAAGGAAGGTCTGCAAAACCCCATTCGTCAGCCCGGCACAGCCTGATGTTGAACGGAAGGTCCGCCTGATTCCTGCGCAATCCGCTGCTTAGGCCCGATTGGCACGGTTTACAGGCCCGTTTCAGCCCTTGCGGCGCCACCTCGGCACCCCGCAGACGCACCTATCCCTGCAGCGCCAGGATCCGCTTCCTGGCCATCCACAGATTGCCCAGCGCAAACAGCATCATGAGGCGCGCCGTGTTCTTTTCCAGACCTCGGTAGCGCACCTTGGCGTAGCCGAACTGCTGCTTGATCACGCGGAACGGGTGTTCGACCTTGGCTCGCACGCTGGCCTTCAGGCGCTCGGCTTTGTCCAGCAGCTTGTGAAGTTCCCGCTCGGGATCAAGTGCCTTGCGTTTGCCCGGGCGCATGGCCACGTGCCACTTGATCTTGGCCTTGGCTTTGCTCCCTTGCATCTCCTGGCGCTTGTCCACGCCCTGGTAGCCTGCATCGCCCCAGGCATGCTTTTCTTTGCCATTCAGCAGGCCTGCTGCCTGCGTCACGTCGTTGACGTTGGCGGCTGTGCCGATGACGGTGTGCACCAGTCCCGAGTCGGCATCCACGCCAATGTGCGCCTTCATGCCGAAGTGCCACTGGTTGCCTTTCTTGGTCTGATGCATCTCGGGGTCTCGCTCACCCTCTTTGTTCTTGGTCGAACTGGGCGCTGCAATGATGGTGGCGTCCACGATGGTGCCTGTCTTGAGCATCAGGCCCTGCTGGGCCAGACCGGTGTTGATGGCAGCCAGCACCTGCGGAGCCAGTTGGTGCTTCTCCAACAGATGGCGGAAACGCAAGATGGTGGTCTCATCGGGCATGCGCGCTGCACCATCGAGGCCGGCGAAGCGGCGGTACAGGGGCCGCTCGTGCAGTTCTTCTTCCATGGCCGGATCGCTCAGGTTCCACCACAGCTGCAGGCAGTGGATGCGCAGCATGGTTTCGATGGGGAATGGAGGGCGGCCACCCAGGGCCTGGTGCGCGCCCCGGGCGAACGGAGCAATGAGGGCCACCAGCGTTGCCCAGGGCACAACCTGGTTCATCTCTTCGAGGAAGATCTCCTTGCGGGTCTTCTTGGGCAGTGGGTCCAGGCCCAGGGTGTATTGATCCATGGCGCCATTGTCTTGAATGCTTGGCGCTGGGGGAGGATCAGGCGGGGAGGTTTTGCAGACCTTCCCTAATTCGTGAAGCCATGCATTTGGAAAGCGGGGGGGCTTTCTATCTTTATCGGACGTCCTCGCCGCGATTCATGCCCAGTTGGACTTCATTTAAAAAAGACAGTGATAAAGTTGTGCAAGGATGCCGCGTTTGGGCGGAATTCCTTGAGCAAGTGATAGAAAGAGCCGAAAAAAGCACTTCGCCTCCGACCCTCTCCTTATGCTTATACCATTATGGCGACCTGCCCTATGGTTTAGCCAAGGCCTTCGAAAGTAAGGAATACGAATATATTTCTTCGTTGCAGTTGATCGAAAATAATTCAGAAAGTGTTAATTTTTATATTGGATTATTAGCTTGGTCTGGGGAGAATGTCGCAATAGGCGGCGAGGATTTTATAAATAGAATATTTGGTGATTTTATGCACTATGTTGGCTCACGTCATTTTTTTGAGCATAGAAAACTCTATGATAAGTCTTGTGAAATTTTGGGCTTAGAGAGTGTTATATTAAAAATATCGAATCCCGGCTCTGATTCAGAAGCAGTTGAGCTATACCATCGATCCGACAAGTCGACGTCGAACCGGCCCGCCAAGCTATTAAGTGATTTTCTAAATTACAATCAGGCATTTCTTGCTGATTTATCGGCATTTCTTCGGGCGCGCACCTTTGATTTTGGATTAAATTAAACCATTTAACGATTTATTTTGCGGCGGATATTATCCTTTGCATCTTTATTTCGGAAGTGCCAAATTCTTGGGGATGCACCCTAAAATTCTTTCTATTAAATCCCTGGTGTATTTTTTATCTCTTATTTCTCTCTCAGGGACACTCATCCGAGTGAGCATAGAGTTGCACTCCGCCTAAGGATGGTCTGCAAAACCCCATTCGCCAGACCAGCGTGATGCAACAGTGAACTTACGCATCGTCTGATGCCTGGGTCATCTGCCTGTTTGCACCTGTCTTACGGGGACAGCAGACCTGTTTGTGCTTCGGCAATGTCCAGTTTGGCACCCCGCTGGCGCACCTATCCCTGCAGCGCCATGATGCGCTTGCGAGCCATCCACAGATTGCCCAGTGCAAACAGCATCGACAACTGCGCCGTGTTTTTCTCCAGGCCCCTGTAGCGCACCTTGGCGCAGCCGAACTGTAGGGAACCTCTCAAAACCCATCCGGTCCCTTGTTGATCGAGAACGCATGCTCCATCCTTTGCCATGATCACCCCCGTAGCGCCCTGAAGTTCGACCTGTTCGCCGAGGCCTCGCGCCAACACAAGAGAGATGAGGTGGGCGATCCGCTGCAGGTGATCGCGCGGCACATCGACTTCGCAGAACTGGCCCGGCTGGTGGATGCCCTCGTCGAGCGGGGCGATGGCCGCGAGGGTAGGCGGCCTAGCTACCCCACCGAGAACGGGCACGACCAGCGAGCACGACAGGCACCACTTCGATGAGGTGCTGGACATGCACAACCGGGCGGGCGGTGCATGCGGACGAAGCCTAGCCGAGCCGCCAAAGGCGCCAGATGCTGAAAGTGCTGGGATTCGTGGATGCGATGCAGCGCAGGGCCCGGGCAGGCAAACCTTTGAGTGAGTGGCAGAACAAACGCAACCAGCGGATCGCAAAGAAACGGGCCAAGGTGGAGGACATGTTCGCCGGTATCCGCCACCTGGGGGCAAGTTCGGGCAGGCGCGCGCCACGGTGGGGATGACGATGATGGCCGCCTGCTACAACATGAAGCGCCTGGCATCGTTCCTGCAGCGTGGCGTGGATGCTTTCTTCAAACCCGAACCCGGTACTTGCACGGCACAGGTGCGCCTGCAAACAGCGAAAACATGAACCTGTGGAGCCGCGAAGCCCCACGCTCACGGAGGCTCAGGCCCCTGAACAGGCGCTATTGCGCATTCAAGGCGCTGCACTATGCGCACATGGCCTGGGGCTCTCCAGGTCAGGGGTTTTGAGAGGTTCCAGTCAGGGTGATGCCTGTTGCGCCCGACCCGGGGTTGGGCGGAAACTGCGGCCATCCACGCCACTTCACAACGGGAGGCCCCATGACCGCAGTCGCCGACATTCTCAAGACCAAGCCCAACGCCCAGGTCCACACCATCGGGCCGTCGGATTCGATGCTCGACGCGCTGCGGCTCATGGCCGACAAGGGCATCGGCGCGCTGCTGGTGATGGAGGGCGCGCAGATCGCCGGCATCGTGACCGAGCGCGACTACGCCCGCAAGGTCGCGCTGCTGGGCCGCACCTCCGGCGCCACGCAGGTGAGCGACGTGATGACCCGCGCCGTGCGCTTCGTGCGGCCGCACCAGACGAGCGAGCAGTGCATGCAGCTCATGACCGACAACCGCCTGCGCCACCTGCCGGTGGTGGACGATGCCAACCGGCTCGTGGGCCTGATCTCCATCGGCGACCTGGTGAAGAACATCATGTCGGAGCAGCAATTCATCATCGAGCAGATGGAGCAATACATCACCGGCGGCCAGCGCAACTGATGCCGGTGGCGCGCCGCCCGGTCCCCATCTAGGGATCGAGGGGGATAGAGTCGTCCTGCGGCCCGGCCTCGCACCCCGGGCCCAGTGCCTGCCAGCCGCGCCGCACGACGATCTTGCGGCGGTCGTGGCACAACTCGATGCGTTCGGCGCCCGGCAGGCGCCCGTGCACGAAGGTTTCCAGCGACGTGGGCAGGCTCACCCGCATTTGCAGCGCATACAGGTCGTCCCTCGGGTGGTCGTCCACATGCACCAGCGGCGCGAAATGCGCGGCGAACAGCACGCCGTGCGATCCCAGGCCGATCGGCTCGGGCCGGAAGCCCTCCGAGCGCAGCCACGCCTGGGCGCGCTCGCGCGGCGATGGCTGGGTGCTGCCAGCGCGGTCCGCGCTGCCGGCCGGCGCCCAGGCGCTGGCCATCAGCTCCGCCACCCACTGGTTGCAATTTTGGTAGCGCGTGCTGAACGGGTAGGCGTTGGCGCTGTAGTCGGCGGCCAGCAGCTCCAATGCCGTCCGTTGGTCGAGGGCGGTGCGCTCCAGCGCGTCGCTCTGCGGCGCGGGCAGCAGCACGATGGAAACATACCCCTGGGACGGGTCGTCCCGGCCCATCAGAAACCCCGGAATGCCCTGGTCGAACAGCCGGGGCCGCGACTCGTCGCAGGTGTAGTAAAGCTGGCGCACGGACCAGGGTTTGGCTGCGTCCGGCCGCAGGGCGAGGCCGGCGTGCGAATAGCGCACCCCGAAGCGGCTCAGGTCCAGGCCCGAGCGCGAGATCAGCGCCACGCGCTGCCCCGATGCGTCCAGCACCTGCTTGACCACGGCGGCAAAGCGCAGCATGCGGTCCTGGTCCGTGGCGCTGATGGGCGCGGGGGCGTCGCACAGGCCCCAGGTGCCGGCGCGGGCCGGCGTGTCCACGCCGAGTGCCGCGAGGCCGATGGCGGCGATCCCGGTCCAGCGGGCCAGCGCCTGCCGGGGACGTGCGCCGGCAGGCAAGGCGGCGGGCGGCATCACAGGGCGAGCGGCCGGGAATCCATTTCCCCGTACCAGTCGTCGGTCAGCACCAGAAAGAAGGCTTCGCGGGTGTCGCCGCGCGCGAACTCGAAGCCATAGGGCCGCTGCCGCGCCTGCACGAGGTCGCCGGCGGCGAGCGGCTGCGCGCCCTGCGCCTGGCGTGGCAGGTTCAGCACGAACTCGTGCGGGGCGCCCGCTTCGGTCGCGCGCAGCTTGAGGCCTGTCGCATCGGGCCGGCCAGGCACCTGCACCACTTCGATCACGCGGTATTCGCCCTCGGCCAGGTGCCGGTCGCGGCCCCCACCGCCGCTGGAGTGGCCGATCGAGTCGGACGCGCTGGAGGCTGCCGACCCCGCGCTGGACGCCATGGAAGTGAACAGTTCCGCATGGCCGGGCAGCGCGGCAACGGCCAGGAGCGAGGACACGCACGCGGCGCGAACGAGGGTGGGCAGGGTCATGGCAATCCTTGGGGCCGTGGTGGAAATGGGGGCGCGTGCCGTGTGCTGGGGCCGGGGGCGGAGGGCGGGGCGGGTCATGGCACTCACTGGAACTGTTCCACCAGTTCGTCCGCCCCCTTGGCGATGCCGGCCTGCGCCGCATCCAGGGTGCCGAAGGTGGCGCCGATGTTCAGCGCGTTCGGGTACTGCTTGGTCACGAAGGCGTCGAGCAATTGGTTCGACACCGCATCGAAAATCTCCACGGCGTAGCTGACCGATCCGGTGAACGTGCCTTCCTTGCCGCGAATGCCCTGCACCAGGTTGTAGGGCCCGCCGCCGATGTCGAAGCGCGTGAACGTGCTCAGGCCCCGGGTGGTGAGCTTGGCACCCGTGAGCGTCACGCGAAGGCGCAGTGTGCCGGGGGAGGGCTGGGTCACGATCTGAAAGCGCGATGCCAGCCGGGCCGTGAACTGCGAGCGCATGTCGCTGGCCAGCTTGCGCCGGTGCGCCTCGGGCACGTCCTCGAACTGGTGGTCCGGCCCGGTGTAGATCACGATGGGGTCGAGGATCGCCTTGGAATACTGGCCCCAGTCCCGGTGCGATGCCACGCGGTACGGAATGCGGCCGGTGTCGTCCTCCAGGTTGGGCCGCAACTGGGGCGCGGACTGCAGCCCCGAGTAGGCGACGGGTTGCGTGCTGGCGCAGCCGGCCAGGGCCGCGACGCACAGCAGGGCCAGGAGCGCCGCGGGGCGCGAAAAGGTTTTGGCATGCATTGGAGGGTTCCCCGCAAAAGAGTGGATGAAAACGTCCCAGCCCCCGGGGTCGGTGCCCCGGAAACCAGTTCATAACTGAACATGTGTGTACGCTATAGTATGATTTCACGCAGGGAGCCCTGTCAAGTAAAGAGTACAAGTTAGTTCACTTTTGGAGATGCGAATGCGGGTCAGGACCCAGGCGCGGCGGGATGCCATCGTGGAAGCGGCGGCCAAATTGTTCGAAGAGGTGGGATACGAGGCGGCGTCGATGAACGAGCTGGCCAAGCGGCTCGGGGGCTCCAAGGCCACGCTCTACGGTTATTTCCCGTCGAAGGAGCCGCTCTTCGTCGCCGTGGTGCAGTCGCTGGCGACCTCCCATCTGGCCGATGCCACCTCCCACCTGCTCACGGCGCTGGAGACGCGCCCCCCGATGCGGCCCACCCTGACGCGGTTCGGGGACGAGGCGCTGCAGGTGATGCTGAACGACCGCCGCGCACTGTCGGTGTACCGCATGGTGCTGGCGGATGCGGGCCGCACCAACATCGGCGAGCTGTTCGACGGTGCCGGCCCGCGCCAGTGCATCGACGCGCTGGCCCGGTTCATGGGCGCCGCCATGGCGCGTGGCGAGGCGTGCGAGGGCGATCCCCAGATCATGGCGATGCAGTTCATGGCGCTGCTCACCGCAGAAACGGGCCCGCGCCTGTACCAGCAGGACCCACCGTCCGTTTCCGTCGCGGACATCCACGCGCGCGTGGTGCGGGCCGTGGACTTCTTCTTGAAAGGCGCGGCGCCCGGGCCCTAGGCGTGCGGCACGGGGCATACGCCGCCCTACCGACGCCGCCTCGGCGCCTTGTCCTGCGCATTTGCCGGGGCTGCGGAGCGAGCCCGCCTGCCCGGCCGTCGTTCAATAGAGCCATCCCCAAAGTCCGCCCCTTCGCCTGGAACCCGAATGTCCGCTTTGCCTTCTTCCCGCACCGAATCCCCCGTCGCCACGCCACTGTCCGCAGCGGGCGGCGACCCTTCTTCCCACATTGCATCGCGCCGCGCCGCGGCCGCCCTGGCGCCGGCGGCAGACGCCCACACACCCGCGGACCGCTACGAAGAACTCTTCATCGAGGTGCAGCGCCAGCGCATCTTCGAAGACTCCAAGACCTTCGTGGACTGCGCCCCGCGCCAGGCGCCCGAGGCCATCCTGGCCGCCTACCGGGCGCAATGCCAGGCGCCGGGCTTCGACCTGCACGCCTTCGTGCACCGGCATTTCAAGCCGCAGACCCGCGCCTGCGATGGCCCCACGGTCGAACCCGGGCTGACCATGGCGGCGCACATCGATGCGCTGTGGGACGAACTCACCCGCCACCCCGCCCACCACCCCTCGCGCGGCTCGCTGCTGGCGCTGCCGCATGCCTACGTGGTGCCGGGCGGCCGGTTCGTGGAGATGTATTACTGGGATTCTTACTTCACCATGCTGGGCCTGGTGCGCAGCGGCCGGCGGCACCTGCTGCACACGATGACGGACAACTTCGCTTACCTCATCGACACCTACGGCCACGTGCCCAACGGCACCCGCACCTATTACCTGAGCCGCTCGCAGCCGCCCGTGTTCTCGTTGATGGCCGAGCTGTGCGAATCGTGCGCGGGCCGTGGCGCCCTGCAGTACCTGCCGCAGATGCGGCGCGAATACGCTTTCTGGATGGAGGGCGCCGACACGCTCGCCCCGGGCGGCGCCCACCGCCGCGTGGTGGCGCTGCCGGACGGCGCCGTGCTCAACCGTTACTGGGACGACCGCGACACGCCGCGCGAGGAATCCTGGCGCGAGGACGTGGAAACCGCCGCCCACTGCCAGCGCCCCGCGAACGAGGTGTACCGCGACCTGCGCGCCGCCGCCGAGTCGGGCTGGGACTTCAGCGCGCGCTGGCTGGACGACGGCGCCTGCGGCACCTGCCGCACCCAGACGCTGTCCAGCATCGGCACCACGCGCATCCTGCCGGTGGACCTGAACGCGCTGCTGCACAAGGCCGAGACCACCATCGCCCGCCTGAGCCGCACGGCAGGCGACACGGCCACGGCCGACGCGTTCGACCAGCAGGCCCGCCGGCGCGCCGAAGCCATGTCCCGCGTGCTGTGGAACGCCGAGGCCGGCGCCTTCCTCGACTACGACTGGCGGGCCGGCACGCCGCGCCCCACGCTCAATGCCGCCACCGTGGTGCCGCTCTTCACCGGCACGGCCACGCCCGAGCAGGCCCAGGCGCTGGCCGCCACCGTGCGCCGCCGACTGCTGGTGCGGGGCGGCCTGTCCACCTCGGAGACCGCCAGCGGCGAGCAGTGGGACCGCCCCAACGGCTGGGCGCCGCTGCAATGGATGGCGGTGGAAGGCTTTGCCGCCTACGGCGCGGGGGACGAAAGCTGCCGGCAGTTGTCAGAGGACATCCGCACGCGGTGGGTGAAGACCGTGCAGGACGTGTACGACCGCGAGGGCAAGCTGGTCGAGAAGTACTCGCTGTGCGAATCCAGTGACAGTGCCTCCACCGGTGGCGACGGCGGCGAATACCCGCTGCAGGACGGGTTCGGCTGGACCAACGGGGTGGTGCGGGGCTGGCTGCCCGATGCGGCCCGGCCGGAGACCGGCGGCAGGCCGCCTGAAAAATAGCCCCACGGAGGCCCGTGGCCCCGGCGCTGCCCGGCGCTGCCCGGTGCTTCATCCGGGCGTGCGCCAGGCCGATGGGCCGGCTACGAAGGAATGGCCCAGACCGAGGTGGTCTTCCGGTCGGCGGTGTTGGCCTGGGTGGTCACGATGCAGGCATTGCCGTGGGTGCCGTCCGTGCCGAAGGACATCACCACCGTCGGATTGCTGGCGGGGTACGCCAGGATGTACATCAGCGGCACGTAGATGATGCTGTCCATGTCGATCCCGTTGTAATGGACCTCGTTGTCGTTGTTGACGGTGAGGGTGTCGGACTGACTGTTCGTCATGGGCGCGCCCTGGAAGGCGGACAGCGGAACCGGGTTGAACAGCGTCGAGCCGGTGATGGCCTGGCCGTTGATCGTTCCGCTCAGCGACGCCAGCGATCCGTTGGCCGCGCTGTAGCCCCGCGTCAGCTGCAGCGTGATGCCCTGGTCCGGCATGCTCAGCGTGCCCCCTTTGAAGGACATGGTGAAGGGGTTGAAGTAATGCCCCTGCGAGGTCACGCCATCCAGCGACACGCTGATCATCACGAAATTCAGATCCCACCCGGTGTCGGGCAGCACCGTGGCGTACTGGGACTGGATGGACACGAAGGCCGTTGGCTGCAGGGGCTGGGCCGCCGTGCCTTGAATGGTGTAGTAGCCGCTGAAATCGGCCAGCTGGCAACTGCTGAGGTCGTACAGTTCCAGCGCTGGCTTCTGGGCCTTGGGAATGGTGACCAGGGACCGGGACACCAGCGGGACTCCGGTGCCCGCGATCATGTTGTTGCAGGCGAAACCTTGCTCGGCCGCCGTGCCCATGATGAGGTTGACCTTGGCGCTGCCTTGCATGAAGGTGAAGAAGTACATGTTCAGGTTGTACAGGTACGTCGTCACCGGGGCCAGGGTGCCGGTGTTGGTGCCTCCGTCGTACTGCAGCTGGTTGCCTGCCCCGATTTGCGCCACCTTGCTGCCACTGTCCTCATCGAAGTAGTCCCCTGCGAACAGAGAGGCCGGAATGGGGTTGTTGTAGGTGCCGCCTACCACCGGCACCGCCGCTTGCCCGGGCAGGGCGATGGTGCCTGAACAGGAGGCGACCGGGCCGAAGCCGCCCTGCGGCCGGGTGAATGTCAGCTGGATGGACAGCCCCCCCGTCTCCCAGGTCTGGCTGAGGGTGGTGCCGTCGAAGGTGCCGGTGAACGCATAGCGGGTGGCCGTCTTGCCGTCCAGCGAGATGATCAGCGTCAGGTCGAAAAACGGTGCGGCGGCCTGCGGGTGGACCACCATGTTGGTGTCCACGGCGAAAAAAGCCCCCACGGCATTGGCGAGCGGGTAGTAGCCGTTGAAGGGCATCAACGCCTGCGTGTCGGCATTGGCCGGAATCAGGATGCCGGGATTCTCGGCAATCCTGCCCAGGAGTTGCTGGTAGTAGGCCTCGGTGTCCTGGGTGGTGGCCGAGCGCCGAACGGACGATTGAATGTCTTGGGTCATGATGGAACGATGAGAAATGCTGGAATGGCAGCGGCGGCCACGCGGATCGGGCCGACGCCGGATGGGGCGAACGGTGGCGGTCGCCGCTTATCCGGACCCATTCCATTCCCATCGTTGGTGGTTGAACGGCTTGCGCATCGGGAACCCCCTCTCTTTGGGTGGACGAACGAATTCTTCTGCTGGGCGACGCTCCCCCGCTGCAGCCGGGTGCGCCGAAGCCACGCGTCTTTTGCCTGTCTTGCAAAAGCCGTGCGGTGCCTATTTTTCGGAAGATCGTCGCCTCAGGTCAATCCGGGCACGCCAGCTTTCGCTCACAGGCTATCGGGGTTGGACTAAGCCGGGATGACAAGGCCGTGAAGCCTTCGTGCGGGCCGCGGCGCCCGCGGCCCCGCCGTTCAGGGCGCGGCCGCCGCACCCGCCATGGCGGCAGGCGCGGGGGTGCCTCGGGCAGCGCGGCGGTGCGCCGTGCGGCCACCGCTGCGGCCTGGAACCATTCGCCGGCCCTGGTTCAGGCTGCCTTCTCCACATGCGCCTGGCGCGTGTACAGGAAATCGATCACCGCCTTGCGGCTGCGCAGGTAGCGCGGGTCTTCGGCCAGGGCCACGCGGTTGCGCGGGCGCGGGATGTCCACCGCCAGCACCTCGCCGATGGTGGCGGCCGGGCCGTTGGTCATCATCACGATCTTGTCGGACAGCAGCACGGCCTCGTCCACGTCGTGGGTGACCATGACCACGGTGCTCTGCGTGCGCGCCACGATCTCCAGCAGCTCGTCCTGCAGCTTGGCGCGGGTGAGGGCGTCCAGCGCGCCGAAGGGCTCGTCCATCAGCAGCACCTGGGGCTCCATCGACAGCGCCCGGGCGATGCCCACGCGCTGCTTCATGCCGCCCGAGATCTCGCCGGGGCGCTTTTGCGCCGCGTGCGTGAGGCCCACCAGGGCCAGCGCGGCCTCGGTGCGGGCCTTGAGCTGGGCCTTCGGTTCCCGCTTGCCGAACACGCGCTCCACCGCCAGGTGCACGTTGCCTTCGCAGGTCAGCCAAGGCAGCAGGGAGTGGTTCTGGAACACCACCGCGCGCTCGGGGCCGGGGCCCTTGATCTCCTTGTTGGCGCACAGCAGCGCGCCGGCCGTGGGCACCGTGAGGCCGGCGATCAGGTTGAGCAAGGTGGACTTGCCGCAGCCCGAGTGCCCGATGAGGGCGACGAACTCGCCCTTGGCGATGGACAGGTCGATATCGCGCAGCGCCGGAAACAGCCCCTTGGCGGTCTTGAAGGTCTGGGCGACGCCTTGGACCTCGATGAATTTCGCGGGGTTGTTCATGCCTTCACCTCTTCGAACGTGAATGCCGTGGCCAGCTTGACCAGGGCGTATTCGAGCAGCAGCCCGACGATGCCGATCACGAAGATCGCGATGATGATGTTCTTGACGTTCAGGTTGTTCCACTCGTCCCACACCCAGAACCCGATGCCCACGCCGCCGGTCAGCATCTCGGCCGCCACGATCACGAGCCAGGCGGTGCCCACGGCCAGGCGCACGCCGGTCAGCATGTAGGGCAGCACGGCGGGAAACAGGATGGTGGTGGCGATCTTCCACTCGGAGAGGTTGAGCACGCGGGCCACGTTCATGTAGTCCTGCGGCACGCGCTGCACGCCCACCGCGGTGTTGATGATCATGGGCCAGATCGAGCAGATGAAGATGGTCCAGATGGCGGCCGGGTTGGCGCCCTTGAACACCAGCAGGCCGATGGGCAGCCACGCCAGCGGCGACACGGGCCGCAGCAGGCTGATGAGCGGGTTGAACATGCGCGACAGGAAGTTGAACCGCCCGATCACGAAGCCCGCGGGAATGCCCACCAGCGCGGCCAGCCCGAAGCCGACCGCCACGCGCTCCAGCGAGGCGAGCACGTTCCAGCCCACGCCCTGGTCGTTGGGGCCGTTGCGGTAGAAGGGGTTGCTGAACACCTCCAGCGCCTGCTTCCAGGTCTCCAGCGGGCCGGGAATGCTCTGCCCGGTGGTGGAAGACACCACGGCCCACAGCCCGATCAGGAGGCCCAGGCCGCAGGCCGGCGGCAGCACGGCGAGCCAGAAGGCGCGCGAGGCGGCCGCCCAGTCGCGGGGCGCCCGCGGCGGGCTGGGCGGTGCGGACTGCAGGGGTTTTTGCCCCGATGCCGGCGTTTTGATTGCCGGTGTTGCTATCGTTTGCATAGCATTCGGGGCCGCGGCGGGGGTGGGCTCCGGCGGGGCGTGGAAGACGGCGCTGACCATGGTGGGGTTCTCCTGGCGGGGGCTGGGGGCGTTTCAGGCGGTGGCCACGGGATCGATCAGGCTTTGATCTTGAAGCTGTCGGCGTACTTGGCCGGGTCCTTGCCGTCCCAGACGATGCCGTCCATGAACTTGCTCGACCGCATGTCGCTCTTGGGCACGGGCGCCTTGGCGGCGGTCGCGGCCTGCTTGTACAGGTCGATGCGGTTGATGGACTGGGCCACGGCCAGGTAGTTGGGATGTTCCTTGAGCAGGCCCCAGCGCTTGTGCTGCGTGAGGAACCACATGCCGTCGGACAGGTAGGGAAAGTTCACCGCGCCGTCGTTGTAGAACTTCATGTAGTTGGGATCGTCCCAGGTCTTGCCCAGGCCGTTCTGGTAGCGGCCCAGGATGCGCTGGTTGATGGCGTCCACGCTGGTGTTCACGTAGGCCTTGCCGGCGATGGTCTCGGCCATCTTGTTCTTGTTGGCCAGGCCCTCGTCGATCCAGCGGCCGGCCTCCAGGATGGCGGCCGTCACGGCGCGCGCGGTGTTGGGGTACTTCTGCACGAACTCCGAGGTGGTGCCCAGCACCTTCTCGGGGTGGTCCTTCCAGATGTCCTGCGTGGTGGCGGCGGTGATGCCGATGCCGTCCATGATGGCGCGGTGGTTCCAGGGCTCGCCCACGCAGAAGCCGTCCATGTTGCCCACGCGCATGTTGGCCACCATCTGCGGCGGCGGCACGGTGATCACCTTGGCGCCCTTGAGCGGGTCGATGCCGTTGGCAGCCAGCCAGTAGTAAAGCCACATGGCGTGCGTGCCGGTGGGGAAGGTCTGCGCGAAGGTGTATTCGCGCTTTTCCTTGGCCATGAGCTGGGCCAGGCCCGCGCCGTCCACCGCGCCGGCATCGGCGAGCTTCTTGCTCAGCGTGATGGCCTGGCCGTTGTTGTTCAGGGTCATGAGCACGGCCATGTCCTTCTTGGGGCCGCCGACACCTAAGTGCACGCCGTACACCAGGCCGTACAGCACGTGGGCGAAGTCCAGCTCGCCGTTGGCCAGCTTGTCGCGCACGCCCGCCCAGCTGGCTTCCTTGGAGGGCACGATCTTCACGCCGTACTTCTGGTCGATGCCCAGCACCGAGGCCATCACCACGCTGGCGCAGTCGGTCAGCGGGATGAAGCCGATCTTCACTTCCTTCTTCTCCGGCGCATCGGAGCCGGCCGCATACACTACCGAACGCAGCGCGGGGCTCACGCCCACGGCCCCCACGGCGGCCGCCTGCAGCACGGTGCGGCGGTGGAGACTGGTTTTGGACAGATCGGTCATGGATGGCATCCCTTGGCTTTTGCAACGTGAAAAACAAAAAAAGGCGTCCTCACACGACCGCAGGCTGCCTTGAGAGGCAGCGCCGCGAGCGGTGGGGACGCCTTTGTCCGGATTTTGCCAGGACCACCCGCCATTGGATGGAGCCCGGCAATCGACCAACGTTGGTCTTGCCCAGGGTCGTTGCAAGCCTTGTGCCAGTGCGGCCAGCAGGATGCATTTGCTATTTTTTTTATAGCTATATGCCCTAGTGCTAATTGCGGTAGAGGCCTTTTTGGTTCTGACCGCTTCGGGGCGAGCGCCACGCCGGTGTGGGCCATGGCGGGCCTTGGCGCGTGCAGGGCGGGGCGCCCCAGGGCGCGCGATGGTGCACTGCCGCACTGCCCTTGTGCAGCGCCGCCCGCCCGGCCGGTCCAACGATCAGTCGATCAACAGATCGATCGATCAGCCCAGCAGGTCCGCCACATCCAGCATGCGCTGGGCCACCTCGACCAGCTTCATGCCCTTGTCCATCGCGCTCTTGCGCAGCTTGTCGTAGGCGGCCTGTTCGGTCAGGCCCTGGCGCTGCATCAGCAGGCCCTTGGCGCGGTCGATGGTCTTGCGGTCCTTCAGCTCGCTGCGGGCGTCGGCCAGTTCGGCGCGCAGGGCCTGCTCGTGCTGGAAGCGCGCCATCGCCACGTCCAGGATGGGGCGGATGCGCTGGGGCGACAGCCCGGCCACGATGTAGGCCGACACGCCCGCGGCCACTGCCTGGCGCACGTGGGCGGGGTCGTCGTCGTTGGTGAACATCACGATGGCGCGCGGCGCATCGCGCGTGGCCATCACCACGTGTTCGAGCGCGTCGCGAGCGTCGCTCTCGGCGTCCACGATCACCAGGTCGGGCTGCAGCTGCGCGAGCCGCTCGCTCAGGAACACGTCGGCCGGCAGCGTGGCCACCAGATTGAAATTGTTTTCCAGCAGGCCGATGCGCAGCGCCCGCGAGCGTTCGGCCTGCAGCTGGGCGTGCTCGTCGTCCTCGGCGCCCACCGCCAGATCGGGGGCCACCACCACGATGCGCAAGGAGTCGGTCATGCCCCAAGCTTAAGCAATAAATACGCCCATCCTGGTGCGCCGCAGCGGTGCAGAACGGCGGATTCAGCGCTTTGGCCCGAAAGGCGCACTGTGCGGGTGCATTAGCGTGGCTTTCTGCCTGGGATGGAAATTGCTAATGGATGTAACTTGCTATGGAGCAGGGGTTACCCGATAGCGTAAGACTCTTCGGTCTTATATACATCCGGATACATGTAAACCACTGAATGGATTGGAGCTGGGTCTATGAGCACACAAGGAAGCAGGCGTGCCGCGCTGCTGGCGATCGCGGCGCTGGCCGCCACGTTGGGGGCGGGTTGCAGCAAGGTGCCCGACACGATCAAGATCGGCGTGGCGCAGCCGCTGTCGGGGCCGCTCGGCGCGCTGGGGCAGGACATGCTCAACGGCGTGATCCTGGCGGTGCAGGAGATCAACAAATCCGGCTTCGTGGTCGATGGCAAGACCGTGACCCTGGAAGTGGTCGCGCAGGACGACCGGGCCGACGCCGAATCCGGCAAGAAGGCCGCGCAGCAGCTGGTGGAGTCCGGCGTGGTGGCGGTCATCGGCAACCTGAACTCGGGCGTCAGCATCGCGGCGGCGCCCATCTACGGCGAAAAGGGCATCGCGCAGCTGGCCATCTCCACCAATCCGCGCTTCACCGAACTGGGCCTGCCCACCACCTTGCGCCTGGTGGCCAACGACAACCTGCAGGCCCGCGCGATGGGCTCGTTCGCCGCCACGCAACTGGCCACGGCCAGCTACGCGGTGCTGGACGACGGCACGCCCTACGGCAAGGGCCTGGCCGATGGCGCCGCCAAGCAGTTGGCGACCGACAAGAAGGAAGTCACCGTGCGCCAGTCGTTCGACGACAAGACCACGGCCTTCGACGAGGTGGCCCGCCGCATCCAGGCCGCCAAGGTCGGCGTGATCGTCACCACGCTCAACGACTTCCAGGTGCTGGAGTTGCTGCAGGCGCTGCAGAAGATCAACTACACCCAGCTGTCCGTGCTGGGCGGCGACACCATCAAGACCACCGACATGGTCAAGGGAATGGGCATGGTGACGGCCATCTATGCCACCTCGCCCGTGCTGGAGGCGCGCGAGTTCGTCTCCGGCCGCCAGTTCCTGGACCGCTACAACACCGCCTTCAAGAAGCCGCCCGCCTATGGCGGCCACTACAGCTACGACGCCACCTACGTGCTGTCGGCCGCCATCAAGCAGGCCAAGTCCGCCGATCCGAAGGAGATCACCAAGGCCCTGCGCGCCATCAACGGCTACGCGCCCGTCACCGGCACCATGACGTGGGACGACAAGGGCGAGCAGCGCTACGGCGCCGTGGGCGTCTATAACCTGCGCGCGGGCAACTGGGAACTGCGCATGCGCTCCGACCGCTGGTGACCGGGCGGCTGCGGTCCGGCGCCGCGAAGCGCCCCGGGCCGCGCCATTGCACGGGGTGGGGAAGGGCGGCCCCCAGGTCCTACACTTGCGCGCATGAGTCTGTTGATCCTCGGAATCGAATCCTCCTGCGACGAAACCGGCGTGGCGCTGGTGCAGTCGCCCACCGGCGAGGGCGTGCCCACGCTGGTCGCCCATGCCCTGCACAGCCAGATCGAAATGCACCAGGCCTACGGCGGCGTGGTGCCCGAGCTGGCCAGCCGCGACCACATCCGCCGCGTGCTGCCCCTGACCGAAACCGTGCTGGCCGAATCCGGCCGGCGCCTGGCCGACGTGGACGTGGTGGCCTACACGCGCGGCCCGGGGCTGGCCGGCGCGCTGCTGGTGGGGGCCGGCGTGGCCTGCGCCCTGGGCGCCGCGCTCGACAGGCCCGTGCTGGGCGTGCACCACCTCGAAGGGCACTTGCTGTCGCCCTTCCTCAGCGCCGACCCGCCGGAATTTCCTTTCATCGCGCTGCTGGTCTCGGGCGGCCACACCCAACTGATGCGCGTGGACGGCGTGGGCCGCTACGAAATGCTGGGCGAGACCATCGACGACGCCGCGGGCGAGGCTTTCGACAAATCCGCCAAGCTCATGGGCCTGGGCTACCCCGGCGGCCCCGCGCTGTCGCGCCTGGCCGAGCAGGGGGACCCGGCGGCCTTCAAGCTGCCGCGTCCTCTGCTGCACAGCGGCAACCTCGATTTCTCGTTCGCCGGCCTCAAGACTGCCGTGCTCACGCAGGCCAGGAAGCTGGGCGACGACCTCCAAGCGCGCAAGGCCGACCTGGCCGCCAGCACGCAGGCCGCCATCGTCGATGTGCTGGTGCGCAAGACCGCCACGGCGCTGCAGCAGACCGGGCTGCGCCGCGTGGTGGTGGCCGGCGGCGTGGGGGCCAACCGGCACCTGCGCGAGCAGCTCAATGCCGCCTGTGCCCGCGCCCAGGTGCGCGTGCACTACCCCGAGCTGCACCTGTGCACCGACAACGGCGCCATGATCGCCATGGCCGCCGCCATGCGCCTGCAGGCCGGCCGCCAGCAGGCCAACCGCGACTACGCCTTCGACGTCAAGCCGCGCTGGCCGCTCGATACGCTGCAATAAGGAGTGGCGGCCAAACCGCTGAGCAACCGCTGGCAGGCGACCGCGCCGGCGAGCTGACGCATTGCCAGCCGGGTGCACCGTTGCCGCTCTAAGCGGATGCACCGCTGGCCGCAGCCCGCGAACCAGGCATGGGGACCCTCGGCCACCGGACGAGCGAACTCCGGCTACGGCTACGGCTTTACCGTCACCAACACGGCGATGGCCGCCGAAAGCGCGGCGACTGCCGTGGGGCCGTGTCGAAGCAGCGACGGCGGGGGCGCGGTCCCGCTTTGCAGGCGCCGGCGAAGCGTTGCCGACAGCACCCCGTGAATCGCTGAAAGGGCAATGACCAGCGCCATCTTGCCGAAGAGCCAGGCTTGTCCGATCCAGCCACCCCCTACCGCGAGGCCAAGGCCAAGCACCCACACCAGCGCCATGGACGGCGTGGTGACGCGCCGGTCCCACTGAAGCACCGCCGTACCCAAGCGCTTTTCATGCGGCAGGAGCACGCCGCCGGCCGGCGGCCATCGCGATGCCACCACAGAAAGCAGCAGCAGGCCTCCCACGAAGATGAGGGCCGCGCCGACGTGCAGGCCCTTGATCCACAGGTACATCATCGAAGAACCCACCTGCTGTACAGCCCTCCAAAGGGCAGGCAGGCCGCGAGCATCAGCTTCCCCGCTGCTTGCTTTGAAATGCCTCCGCTTGCCGCTGTTCGCACCACGGTCCATCCCAACGCGAGGAACGCAAACCCGTGTATCGGCCCCATCACGGACACGGCCATTGGAAAGCCTCCCAGATGCTTCATCGGCACCGCGACAAAAAGCAGCGCCAACAGCGTTGTCGCTTCCAGGACGCACCAGGTGCGAAGGGCTGCGAAACCGTGAACGGGCCCATCCGGGCGGGAGGAAGAGCCAGGGGCTGGATCGTGATGAGTCATTCCCCATTCTTGCGGGAACCCCTACACTGGGACAGTGGCAAGAATGCCAGTATTCGATGGTTTTGAGACAGGGCCTCCGGATTGCGCCGCGCGGCCCTTGTGCCCCCTCCCGTATGACCTCAACGAGACCTCCGCCCCAAAGACCCCATCGCATTGCATGTCTCGCGCTCCCGGGCGTCTTGTCGTTCGATCTGGCGACCGCCTGCGAATCCTTTCGATTTGCGACGAATGCTTCTGGCATGCCCTGCTACCAGATCGCGGTATGCGCGGAGCAGCAGGAACTCGATGCAGGCCCCTTCGCCATACGCATCAGGCACGGCCTGGAACCGCTCGAGACGGCTGACACGATCGTCGTGCCGGGCGTCCTGCTGCCTTCGCCGCCCCTGTCTCTGGCCGCCTCGCAGGCTCTGCGCCGGGCGGCCGAGAGAGGCGCGCGCATCGCTTCCATCTGCTCCGGTGCCTTCGTTCTCGCCGAAGCGGGTTTGCTGGATGGGCTGCGGGCGACCACCCATTGGTTGGCCGCGCCGGCATTGGCCCACCGGTATCCCGCCATCGATGTCGATCCGTCGGTGCTGTTCGTCGACAACGGGCAGATACTGACCTCTGCAGGGGCCGCTGCGGGCCTGGACCTCTGTCTGCACATGATCCGTGCAGACTTCGGCGCAGCCGTCGCTGCGCACGTGGCTCGGTTGTCCGTGGTGCCGTTGCAGCGCGAAGGGGGGCAAGCGCAGTTCATTCCAGCCCCGGCGCAGGCCACCGACAAAAGCCTGCAGCCCCTGGTCAGCTGGGCCCTGGCAAACCTTCATCGGCCAATGACCCTCACGTCCCTGGCCCAGCAGGCGTGCAGCAGCACCCGGACGCTGCACAGGCGGTTCAGGGAGCAGTTCGGAGAGTCGCCCGCGCAGTGGCTGTCCCGGATGCGCGTGCAGAGGGCGCAAGAACTGCTGGAACGCAGCAGTCTCTCGGTGGAGCAAATTGTCAGCCAGGTGGGCCTGGGTTCTGCCGCGAACTTCAGGCTGCAGTTCCAGCGGATCGTCGGCGTGAGTCCAAGCCACTACCGCAAGAGTTTCGGCCGGCGCATCGATACGGGCGATTAGCCCATTCGCAGCCCGTTCAGCCGTCAAGCAGCGGTCTTTCCGTGGAGACGCCGGGGCACAGAAAAGCGCCCTGGCGTTTCGGCCAGGGCGCTTTGCGTTCTGCTTGCCTCGGCGGGACGGCCTCAGGCGATGGTCAATTGCGTGGAGCGGCTCACCGGCACCACCTTGCCCAGCACCAGCGTCAGCACGCCGTTCTCCAGCTTGGCGGAGCTGGTGGACACGTCGATGTCCGCCGGCAGTTCCCAGGCGCGCTGCACCTGGCGCGGCGCACCCTCCACGCTGGCCAGGCGCACCTGGTTGCCTTCGATGGTCAGCTGCAATTGGTCGCGCGACAGGCCGGGCAAATCCATCTGCAGGGTGACGGTCTTTTCGTCCTGCTGCACGGTGTAGCCGGCAGCGGCCGGGGTGGCCAACGTGTGGTTCAGAAAGCGCTGCAGTGCCACGTCCGCGGAGCGGGGAGCGTTGAAAGCGGCGCGGCGGATCACAGGGGCGAAAATCATGGAAAAAACTCCTGAAACACAGTGTTTTCGCGGCTCCCGGGTTGTTCGCCGCATGGTCCACAAATGTGTGTGGCGCGCTGCATTTCAAGGGCTTTTGATCACGCGAATCGGCGCTGGACACGCATTGGATCGGCCTGGGGATGCATGCCGTTTTTACAAGGTGCCGCCGCGCACGGTGTCGCGCTGCCGGAACCCGCGCGGCGCTGCCGCATCCCATGCGCAACCTCTGCCGCGCCGGTTGCGCGGGGTTACACCCCTTTGTCCGGAGGCGTCTTTCGCAGCCTTCACAATGTACGCTGATCAGGGAACCGCCATGCCAACTTTTCGTCCTCCATCACCCCCCAGCCTTCAGTCCCCGCGCCGTCCCCGCCATCTCGCCGTGCTCGCGCTGTCCGCCGCGCTCGTCGCCATCCTGGCCGGCTGCGCCAACAGCTCGGTCCCCGGCCTGGACCGCGCCCCGCGCTTCGATCCGGACGACTTCGACAGCGCCAGCATGCACACCCGCCACATCAATGCGCCCCAGGCCCGCGTGTGCGAAGGCGCCCGCCGCGCGCTGCTGAGCCAGGGCTACCTCGTGAGCACCGCCAGCGCCGAAGTGGTGGCCGGCCGCAAATACTTCCAGCCCTCCAGCGACATCCACTACGAAGTCGAAATGCGCGTCGTCTGCGCCACCGAGGGGGGCGACAAGACGCGCACCGCCGCCTTCGCCAGCGCCCTGCAGGACCGCTACGTCATCAAGAAGATCAACAACTCCGCCTCGCTCGGCGTGGGCGCGCTGGGCTCGGTCTCGCTGCCGTTTTCCGCCAGCGACGACACGCTCGTCAAGGTGGGCAGCGAAACGGTGACCGACCCGCGCTTTTACGACCGCTTCTTCCAGCTGTTCGACCGCTTCGTGCCCGCCGCGCGCGAGCAGGTGGGGCAGGCATCGCCCTCCGTGCCGCCCACGCCCGCGAACGAAGCCGCGAAGAAAGAAGCGCGCGAATCCGGCGAGGTGCACGAGATCCTGCCCATGCCCGTCACCATTCCGGCCCCGCGCCCGCCGGCCGTCACCGGCTTTCCGCTGCCACCGGCCGCGGCGGCTGGCGTGGAAGCGCCAGCGGCCGAACCCGCTGCGGCGCCGGCGGCTGCCCCCGCACCCGCACCCATATCCGCACCGGCTTCGCCGGCCGCACCCGCCTCCACGCCCTCGAACTGAACCCGGCGGTGTGAGGCCGTGGCCCGGCGCCGCGGGGCCGGCTGCACAGGGAGCGCTGCGATGAATGGTTCGGCGGCCTGAACCCGCGCACAGGGCGCCGCGTGGCCCCAGGGGTGGCTGCCGCGATGGCGGAGCGCGCCGGCCCCGTCCGGACCGGGCCGCTCCGATACACTGCGCGCCTTTCCCATCCCGGGCGGCTGCCCTGCCGGCAGCGCGGCCCACAGGACCGCTCGCATGACCCAATCTCCGTTCCGCGCTGCCCACCGGGCACGCGCTTTGGCCGTGGCCGCTGCCACGCTCGTTCTCCCCTTGGCTCTGGCTGCGGCCAGCGCTGTGCACGCCGCCCCGGCCGCCGCCACCCCACCGTTACCCAGCCCGGCGGCTGCGCCATCGGCCACGCTCATGGCCCAGGCCGCGCCCGCCAGCGCATCGCGCAGGGCGGCCACCGCGCCCACCGGCGCCCCCATCAAGATCGCGCTCATCGAAAGCATGTCCGGCCCGTTCGCCAACACCGGCGAGGCCGTGTTCCGCAACGTGCTGTGGGCCACCGAGCGGGTGAACGCGCGCGGTGGCGTGCTCTTGCCCGCCACCGCTGGCGGTGCCCGGCCGCTGGCCATCGAGCGCTACGACAGCAAGGGCCAGAACGAAGAGGCCCTGTCCGCCCTGCGCGCCGCCATCGACGACGGCGCGCGCGTCATCCTGCAGGGCAACTCGTCGGCCACCGCCGCCGTGCTGATCGAGGCCATCAACAAGCACAACGAGCGCGAGCCAGGCAAGCGCGTGCTGTTCCTCAACTACTCGGCCGTCGATCCCATCCTCACCAACGAAAAGTGCAGCTTCTGGCACTTTCGCTTCGACGCCCATGCCGACATGCGCATGGCCGCGCTCATGGACGTGATCCGCGAAGACAAGGCCCTGAAAAGCGTGTACCTCATCGGGCAGGACTACAGCTTCGGCCAGGCCGTGCTGCGCGAGGCCAAAAAGCAGCTGGCTGCCCAGCGCCCCGACGTCGCCGTGGTGGGCGACGAGCTGCACCCCGTCGGCCGCGTGAAGGACTTCGCCCCCTACGCCGTCAAGATCAAGGCCAGCGGCGCCCAGGCCGTCGTCACCGGCAACTGGGGCAACGACCTCACCCTGCTCGTCAAGGCCGCGCGCGAGGTCGGCTACGACGGCATGTTCTACACCTTCTACGGCAACGCCCTGGGTGCCCCCGCCGCGCTCGGCGATGCCGGCGTGGGCAAGGTCGTGGCCGTGGCCGACTGGCTGCCCAACGTGCCGGGAGCGCAGAGCGAAGCCTTCTACCGGTCCTTTCGCCAGCGCTTTCCGCAGCCTGCGGACGACTACGTGCACATGCGCATGCAGCTCATGGTGGAGACGCTGGCCCAATCCATCGAACGCGCCGGCAGCACCGACACCACCGCCATCGCCCGCGCCATGGAAACCGCAAAGGTGCAGTTGAACGGCCAGGCCGGCACCATGCGCGCGGCCGACCACCAGTTCCAGCAGCCCCTGGCCGTGGGCGTGATGGACCGGCAGGGCGCGCCCGGCGTGCCGTTCGACGTGGAGGGTTCGGGCTATGGGTTTCGCGTGGTGCGCCGGATCGCGGCGGACCAGGCGGAGATGCCGCAGCGCTGCGAGATGCGCCGGCCTTGAGCGGCGTCGCCCGTTCCCCTCGTTTTTTCCAACGCAGGCCCGGCCTGCCGCCGTGCAAGGCATTTTCCTGTCGGAGATCCGGATGCAAAGAGTGATGACCCTTCTGGCCGTAGTCGGCGTGCTCGCGGCGCTGTTTGTCGCCTACCGGTACGGCGTGTTCTGAGGCCCGTGCGCGGTTGCGGCGCGCAGGGCCGTACGGTGACCGGGACACCGACGGTTACATCCGCCCTGCCCGAGAGGGGGTGACGCCGCCCGCCACATGGATAAGATCCGGGGCGCGCAAGAGCGGCAGCGTCTTTGTTGCCGCGACGACCCGGAACCCGGACACACCGGTCCATCCCCCGCCCCAGCCTCTCCGGCCCCGCTGCGGGGATCCGCGGCCGTTCTGCTGCCCTCCAGCCGCGCGCGCCATCCAGCCGCCTCCCGCAGTGCCCACGCCCTTTCGGCCCCGGCGCATGGGCGGCCTGGAACTTCTTTTTCCCGCCATCCCGAACAGGAGAAACCGTGAAACTCAAGACCATTTCCAGGGCAGCCGCCGCGCTGCTCGGCACGCTGGCCGTTGCCGGCACCGCGCATGCGGGCGTGATCGCCGGCACCGGCGCCACGCCCACCGGTGTGCAACTGGGTGCTGCCGATGCCGTCAACGTCCGGGTGGTCGAAGGGCAGACGGGCCATGCGCTGATGGTTCCCTACTTCATGGCGCAGAACGGCCAGATGTCCGTGCTGCACCTGGTGAACACCGACTTCGAGAACGGCAAGGCCGTGAAGGTGCGCTTTCGCGGCGCCAACAACGGCGACAAACAGCGCGGGCCTGCCGGCGCGCGGCAACTTCATGGTGTTCCCGCCTACGGACGCGGACGTGCCGCAGCCCGAGCGCTTCACCTCCGATCCGCTGCTGGTGTCCGGCGGCCTCGCGGCCCGCAACAAGGACATCCTGGGCAATACCTCCATGCCCACGACGGCCGCCGTGATCAAGGCCCGTTTCAACGACCTGCCCGACCTCTCCACCCCCATCTACCTGCCGGGCACCGCCGCCAGCGCGCGGGTGGCGGCCGGCGATCTGTCGCGGCTGCTGTCGGTGCGGGAATTCAAGAACCAGTACGTGCTGGACAGTTCCATCTCGGCCCGCACCGACTGGGTGGTGGCCACCCCCACCAAGCGGTACAGCGTGGCGCGCGACTACCGCCAGACCGACCGCTCCAACCAGGGGGTCTACTCCGTCGTGCCGCCGGTGGGCGGCGGCGAGCAGTATTTCCACTCGGGCAACACCGAAACCGGCCAGAGCGTGTGCAGCACCTCCGGCACCTAGACGCTGCGCATCGCCGACCGCGACGCCGCCGTCGTCAGCAGCCAGACTCCGCTCGACCCCTCCGCCAAGCATGAAAGCTGCGGCGCCGTGTCCGTGCTGTCCTTCGGCGGCGCGGGCGCCGACGTGCCCTCGGCGCTGTCGTCGTCCGTGAACCGGCGGGCGCTGTACCTGGGCTCGTTCCCGAACGGCTGGGCCAACCTGCCGGTGCCGGACGGCCGGGGCGTGCCGCTCATCGGTGCCGCGTTCGTGAAGCTGAGCAATCCCGGCGCGACGCCCGGCGTGGCCGCCAACTACGGGCTGACCTTCCCGCACATCGTCCGCGTGCCTTGAGATTTCTGTGGAAGACGCGCATGGGTCTTCCCAGCGCTTCTTTCTACGGCCGATTGCGGACCTCTTTACCGTTGCCCCGTTGACAGTCCACCGAATGCTTTTGGAAAAGCAATCCCGTGTCGTGGCGGAGCAGGTGACGCTGCCGCAGCGCCGCGAGAGCAGCGGGAGGTTCTTTGAGGATGGCGGGCAAATCGTTTTTGGAAGGGCTCTTCGCGCACTGCCCGGTTGTTTCGCTCACGCCGATCCAAGCCGGTCGGTCGGGCAAGAAGATGCGAGGCCGATTGTTTTCACTTATTGCATCATGGATTTCTTCCACGACCTCGCTGCTTACACTGCGCTGCGACGGCAGACTGTCGATCGCGACAATGCCCATTCCCCTGAATCGCCACCGGCGTCGCCCAGGGGGTCTTCTTCCTTTTCGACCCATTCACTGCGCGAAGCTTTGCCCTCTCTTCCGCGCCGCGCAGCTTCTCCCGAACCGGACGGATCATCCAGTTGGCAAAGGGAAGCATTTTCCGGCTACGAGAGTCATGGCGGCTGGCAAGAGCACCACGGCGGCTGGCATGGTTCGTCCGCTGACTGGCACGGCGCGCCGGGCGGTGAATATCCGGCTGCCCCTGTCGATGCGTGGTCGTCTCCCGCCTGGGGCGCTCATGCCGGTTCCGACGTGGGCAGGGCCTCTGGGCACTTCCCAACCCCTTCCGCCGCTCCAGCGCTCGAGGCGCGGGCCCGAGAGTGGGTGGAGCTTTGCTCCACCACCTTGAGACACGACGGGGCGGACGAGCGGCTCGCGCAGGCGGTCCAGAATCTTTTCATGGTATTCGTCGATTCCCCAACGTTCCGGCAGACCATGGCGACGATCGAGGCGGAGGGCCCGGTAGGGATGCGCGTCGATCCCGAAGTGGCCACTGCGTATTTCGACGGGCAGCGAAGGCAAGTGGTACTGGGGGAGATGATGGCGCGCGACCCCTCCGTGGCAATGGGCGTTCTTGCCTTCGAATTGAGCAATGCTTCGTTGAGCAGTGCATTTCTGCAATGCGAGCGCAAGGCGGCCGAAACCCGGATGTCCCCCCGCGAATATGCCGAGGCCATAGAAGGGGTCGAATACAACTCGAGCCGCAACGTTCAGGCTTACTTCATGGAGGCGCTGCAGACAATGCGCCGGGCGGGCCTCGCCAACCAACCCCACGTATGGCATTGCAGGGTGACGGACCAGGGGCACATCGAGCCTAGTAACCAGTCGGAACAAGAGAATTTGGCCCAAACGCAGGTTTCTGGTCACTTCGGCCGCTACGAGCAGTCATACGCACAACGAAATAGCTGATCTCAGGCGCGGGCGCATAGCCCGTCGCCCTACCGCGCCGCCGCCACTTCGCGCCCCAGTTCGATCACCGCCATGGCGTAGTAGCTCGACCAGTTGTAGCGGGTGACGGCGTAGAAATTTTCGGTGCCGGCGAAGAAGGCCGGCGAGCCCACGCCGTTCTGCAGCTCCACCAGCGCCAGCGGGCCCCGGTGGGTGGCGCCGTCGCCTTGCACCATCGCGCCCAGTTCGGCCATGCGGGCCACGGTGAAGGTGGGCAGGATGTCGGGGGCGAGCAGGTCTTCGAGGCGCAGCCTTGCGGGGTCGAACTCGACGGCGTAGTGCGTGGGCATTCCGGTGGTCCAGCCGTGGCCCTTGAAGTAGTTGGCGACCGAGCCGATGGCGTCGGCAGGGCTGTGGAAGAGGTCGATGCGGCCGTCGCCGTCAAAGTCCACCGCATAGCGCGCCCAGCTGGAGGGCATGAACTGGCCCAGGCCCATGGCGCCGGCGTAGCTGCCGCGCGGCTCCAGCGGGTCGGCGTTGGTGCGCTGCATGAGGCTCAGGAACTGCTCCAGCTCGCCCCGGAAGAACGCCACGCGTTCGGCCGCGCGCGGGTGGGCGGCGGGAAAGTCGAACGACAGCGTGGCCAGTGCGTCGATGACGCGGAAGTTGCCCATCTGCTGGCCGTAGATGGTTTCCACGCCGATGATGCCGACGATCATTTCCGCGGGCACGCCGTATTCGCGCTCGGCGCGGGCCAGGGTGTCGGCGTTGTCGCGCCAGAACCGCACGCCGGCGCGGATGCGCACGGGCTCGACGAAGCGGCTGCGGTACACGCGCCAGTTCTTGGGCGTGCCGGGCGGCGGCGGCAGCATGAGGCGCGGCACCTGGCTCAGAAAGCGCGCCTGGCCGATGGCTTGGCGCACCCATTCGCGGTCCAGGTCGCGGCGCGTGGCGATGTCGTCGGCGAACTGCATGGCATCGGCGCGCTGGTCGTAGAAGATCGCCGGCTGCGGGGCCGCGGCCGGGGCCCGGGGCGGGTTTTTCTTGGCAGATTTCTGGGCGATGGCGCCCGGGGACAGGAGGGCGGCGGCGATCAGCAGCAGGGCGTGGCGAAGGAAGGCGAAAGAGGGCATGGAGGCGGTCAAGGGGTCGGCGTCTGGCGGGCGGGCCAGGGCAGGCGGCGCAGGTCGCGCCGCAGGTCGGCCAGGGCAGTGGCCGGTTCGGGGGCGTAGCGGGTGTGTTCCAGGCGCAGCAGCCAGTCGGCGATGGGGGCGCTGGCGGCGTCGCCGAACTGCGCCCGGGCCCGCTCGGCCATGGCGCGCGGCGGCAGGGTGGCGGGCAGGGGCAGGCCGGCGCGGGCGAGCCGGTCGCGGGCGTGGGCCAGCAGGCGCAGCCAGGGATCGTGCTGGCTGCGCTCCCACAGCGTCCAGCCGGCGCCGATGAGGGCGGCCAGCGCGGCCAGCCCGCCCAGTGCGCGCGCCAGGTCTTCCCAACTGGGCGATTCGATGCCCAGGGCCTTCAGCATGTCCAGCTGGCGGCTTTGCGTGTAGTTGAGCACCCACTGGTTCCAGCCGTTGTTGACGGCTTCCCACACGGCGCGCATCTGCTGCACCATCCCGGGGCTGATCATGGTGTCCATGGCGTTGCCGAACACGCCGCGCGGGGCCTGCAGGCGCTGGAAAGCACCGATGCGGCCGGGTGAGACGGCGCCGGTGGGGTCCACGCGCACCCAGCCGCGGCCTTCGAGCCAGACTTCGGCCCAGGCGTGCGCATCGCTCTGGCGCACGGTCCAGTAGCCATCGACCCCGTTGCGCTCGCCGCCCTGGTAGCCGGTGACGATGCGCGCGGGAATGTCCATCGCCCGCATCAGCACGACGAAGGCCGAGGCGATGTGTTCGCAAAAGCCTTCCTTGATGTCGAACCAGAACGCGTCGGCCGTGTGCTGGCCGTACACGCCGGGCTCCAGCGTGTAGTTGTAGCCGCCGGTGCGCAGCCGGGCGAGGGCGGCGTCGATCAGGGCGGGCGGGCCGCCGGCGGCCAGGCGCGGGTCGGCGAGCATCTCCTGCGCCAGGGCGCGGGTGCGCGGGTCGAATCCGTCGGGCAGCTCCACGTAGGAGCGCATCTGCCCGGTGCGCTGCGCCGGGCCGTGGGTGAAGCGGGGGTAGCTTTCGGCGCGGTAGCGCATGACCTCGTTGACTGGCCGGTTGACCACCCACTGCAGCTCCTGCGTCATGAAGGCCGACAGGCCCTCGGGCAGCTCGGGCCGGTCCCGGGCCGTGTCCAGGGTGAGCAGCCAGGGGCGCCGCAGGGGCTCCAGCGTGACGGCGTAGCGGATGGGCTCGCCCTCGGTCCGCAGCCGCGCGGGCGCGGGCGGGCGAAAGGCCGAGGCCGGTGCGCCCGACTGCCCGAGGGCAAACCACTGGCGGCCGTTGAAGGCGGTGAGCACCGGGCCGCGAAAGTACAGGTCGCTCTGCGGCGGCGCCGCGCCGCCCGGCGTGTCGAACTGCACGCGCATCGCCACGCTGTCGTCCAGCGCCAGCGAGGCGACGTTGCCGATCTCCATCTCGCCCGACAGCCCGCTGCGCCCCGAGGGGTTGTCGTTGGGCATGCCCCACAGGGGCGCCATGCGCGGAAACAGCAGGAACAGCGCCAGCATGATGGGCGCGCCCAGCAGCGCCATCTTGCCGGCCGTGCGCATGGATTGCGCCAGCGGTGGGCGGCCCACGGGCATGTGCGCGTTGACCAGGGCGGTGAGCAGCCCCAGCAGCGCGACCAGCATGGCGGTGGCCGTGAGCAGCGACTGCGAGAAGAAGAAGTTGCTGAGCATCGTGAAGAAGCCCAGGAAGAAGATGACCATGGCGTCGCGCCGCGCGCGCAGCTCCAGCGTCTTGAGCGCCAGCAGCATCACGATGAGCGTGACGCCCGCATCGCGCCCCACGATCGTGCGGTGCGACGCCAGCGTGAGCGCCACCGACACCGCCAGCAGCCCGCCGGTGGCCCAGCGGCCCGGCAGCGGCCGGCCCTCCAGCGCCAGCCAGCCGCGCCACGCCAGCACCAGGGCGGCGAGCGCCGTGGTCCACACGGGCAGGTTGGCGGCCTGCGGCGCGATCACCCAGGCGATGACGACGATGAGGAACAGGGTGTCGCGGGTGTCGCGCGGCAGGGTGGCGAGCGTCTGGCGCAGGCTCATGGGCGGGCACTCCGCGCCACCGGCAGGCGTTCGGCCGGCACAGACAATGCATTGCTACTATTTTTGTAGCGGTATGCCCTAGTGTTGATTGCGCTGGATGGCATTTTGATCATGAAAGGTGGGCGCCGTTCAGCACAGGGCCAGCGCTTCCAGGCAGCGGCGCCGGTGGGCGGCGCCGCTGTCCTGGGCGATCTCGCCGCTGGGCAGGCGCAGGCCGTATTCCACGCCCAGCCGGTCGGCCTGCAGCACCCAGGCGGCCAGGCGCGACAGGCGGGCTTCGGGGTCGCTCAGGCCGGTGACGGCCGGGTCGAGCCACAGTTCCTGCCGCTGGGCCTGCTGGGCGTCGCGGCTCACCAGGTCGTCGGTGCCGGTGGCCAGCGACTTGGCCGCCTTCTTCCAGACCACCAGCTTGAGCGGGTCGCCCCGGCGGTAGGCGCGCACGCCGTCGAATTCGCCGATGCCCTGCGTGGGCGTGCTGCCCGCGCCGCCCGAGCGCGGCTCGCCCGCGGGCAGCGGCGGCGGCGGCACTTCGGGCTGGGGATACACCAGCACCTGCGCCGCGGGCCGCCAGAGGGTCCAGACGCGGAAGGTGCCCAGCGGAAAGCGCGTCTCGGCCGTGAGCGTGGGCGCGTCGTGCAGCCCGCGCCGCAGCGGCTGGTAGGCCACCTGCACGCTGGCCGAGCCTTCGGCGGGCACGTCGGTCCAGACCCATTTGGTGTCCGTGCCCGCCCCGTGCACCGCCACCGCGATGCCGTGGCGCGCGGTGCGCCGCGTGTGGCTCAGTTGCACCTCCAGCGCGGTGCTGGTGCCCAGGAACTGCGGCTCGGGCGCCACCAGGTGCAGGGTGAGCCCGCGCAGCGTGCCGTGGCAGATGTGGATGCCCACCACCGCGCTGCCGGCCAGCAGGAAGGTGAGCAGGTAGCCCAGGTTGAGCTGGAAGTTGATGGACGCCACCAGCAGCACCAGCAGCGTGAGCGCCAGCATCCAGCCCGCGCCCGTGGGCAGGATGTACACATTGCGCTGGGTGAGCGTGACGGTGTCGGTGCGCTTGATGCGCGACTGCCACCAGCGCTGCCAGCGCCGCTGCAGGGCGGACAGCGGCCAGGGAGCCGCGCGCGGGGCGTTCGGCGGCAGCGGCGGGGTGAGCGGGGGCGGAGCGGCGGCCGGCATGGCGGGGCTGGGCGATGTGGTGGGGGTCGGGGGAACAGGGAAAGGGGGATCGATGGGCGGGCTGGCGGCAGAGGGCGGATTCAGGGCAGCGGCACGGCGTCCACCATGGCCCGCACCTGCTCCACGGCGCCGCGCCCGGCATCGCCCACGGGCACCAGGCGGTGGGCGATGGTCTGGGGCAGCACGGCCTGCACGTCGTCCGGGGCCACGTAGTCGCGCCCCGAGATCAGCGCCTGCGCCTTGGCCGCGCGCACCAGCGCGATGCCGGCGCGGGGCGACAGCCCTTGCAGGAACCACCGGCCCGAGCGGGTGGCGGCCATCAGGTCCTGCACGTAGTTCAAGAGCGGGTCGGCCGTGTGCACGGCCAGCACCTGCTGCTGCAGCTGGGCCAGCTCGTCGCCCGAGAGCAGGGGCAGCATGCTGTCCACCATGTCGCGCCGGTCGGCCCCGGCCAACAGCAGCCGTTCGGCCGCGCGGTCGGGGTAGCCGATGGAGATGCGCATCAGGAAGCGGTCCAGCTGCGATTCGGGCAGCGCGAAGGTCCCCAGCTGGTCGTGCGGGTTCTGCGTGGCGATCACGAAGAACGGATGGGGCAGGGGGCGGGTTTCGCCCTCCACCGAGACCTGCTTTTCTTCCATGGCCTCGAGCAGGGCGCTCTGGGTCTTGGGGCTGGCGCGGTTGATCTCGTCGGCCAGCAGCACCTGCGCGAACACGGGGCCGGGGTGGAACACGAACGACTCCTTGCCGCGCTCGTACACCGAGACGCCGGTCAGGTCGCTCGGCATCAGGTCGGCGGTGAACTGCACGCGCGAGAACTGCAGCCCGAAGGTGCGTGCCAGCGCGTGGGCCAGCGTGGTCTTGCCGACGCCCGGAACGTCCTCGATCAGCAGGTGGCCGCCGGCCAGAAGGCAGGCCACGCAGTCCTGGACCTGGGCGCTTTTGCCCACGATCACCGTGTTAAGCTGGTCCAGAAGCGACTTGATTTTGTGCTGTGCGTGCATGGTGCGACGTTATCCGAAAAAGAACGAGGCTACGGGAATGACTGTGGGCATGACAGGCTATTTCACCCATCGCGAATGCTGGAAGCACGAGATGGGCCCGGGGCATCCCGAATGCCCGGCGCGGCTGGATGCCATCGAGGACCGACTGCTCGCCACCGGCGTGGCCGACGCGCTGGAACGCATCCAGGCCCCCGAGGCGTCGCTGGCCGACATCGAGCTGGCGCACGACCGCCGCCATGTGGACGCCCTGCGCGGCATGTCCGAGCGGCTGGCCGAAGAGCTGCTGGCCGGCGGCCCGGCGCATGCGCAGATCGACCCCGACACCTCCATCAACACCCACACCTGGAACGCCGCGCTGCGCGCCGCCGGCGCGGCCCTGGCCGCCACCGATGCGGTGATGGCGGGCGAACTGGAGAACGCCTTCTGCTGCGTGCGCCCGCCCGGCCACCACGCCACGCGCGACAAGGCCATGGGGTTTTGCTTCTTCAACAACGTGGCCATCGCCGCGCGGTATGCCTTGAAGCGCCACGGCCTGCGCCGCGTGGCGGTGGTGGATTTCGACGTGCACCACGGCAACGGCACCGAGGACATCCTGGCCGGCGACGACCGCGTGCTGATGGTGGGCATCTTCCAGCACCCGTTCTATCCCTACAGCGGCGACCGCGACCCGGCGCCCAACATGCTCAATGTGCCCGTGGCCGCCTACACGCGCGGCATGGACATCCGCGAGCTGATCGAGATGCTGTGGATTCCGCGGCTGGAGGCCTTCAAGCCCGAGATGATCTTCGTGAGCGCCGGCTTCGACGGCCACCGCGAGGACGACATGGGCCAGCTCGGCCTGACCGAGCAGGACTACACCTGGATCACCCAGCGCGTGAAGGACGTGGCCCGCCGCCATTCCAAGGGCCGCATCGTCTCGTGCCTGGAGGGCGGCTACATGATGGATGCCCTGGCGCGCAGCGTGGAAGCCCACGTGCGCGTGCTGGCCGACCTGTGACCTTCTGCCTTAGCCGCCCTATTGCATGACGACCCCTTCCGCTCCCCCGAACCCCCTGGCCGTTTCGCGCGATGCGCGGGGCGTCGTCACCTTCACGCTGGACGACCCCGCGCGCTTCAACGCGCTGGGCGACGGCATGCTCGCCGCGCTGCAGCAGGCGCTGGCCGACGTGGCCCGCGACGACACCGCGCGGGTGGTGGTGCTGGCCGCCAGCGGCAAGGCCTTTTGCGCCGGCCACAACCTGAAGGACATGGCCGCCCACCCCGACAAGGCCTGGTACCAGAAGCTCTTCGCCCAGTGCAGCCGCATGATGCTCGCCATCCAGCAGCTGCCCGTGCCGGTGATCGCCCGCGTGCAGGGCATGGCCACGGCGGCTGGCTGCCAGCTGGTGGCGCAGTGCGACCTGGCGGTGGCGGCGGACGACGCCACCTTTGCCACCAGCGGCATCCACTACGGCCTGTTCTGCGCCACGCCCAGCGTGCCGCTGGTGCGCAACGTGCCGTTCAAGCGCGCCATGGAAATGCTGCTGACGGGCGACTTCATCGATGCGAGCACTGCGCAGGCGCAAGGGCTGGTGAACCGCGTGGTGCCGCAGGCGCAACTCGATGCCGAGGTCGAACGGCTCGTGCAGTCCATCCTGGAAAAGCCCCGCGCCGCGGTCGCCATGGGCAAGGCCCTGGTCTACCAGCAGCGCGAGCTGGGCGTGGAGGCGGCCTACCAGCTCGCGGGCCAGGCCATGGCCACCAACATGATGGACGCGGCGGCGCAGGAGGGCGCGCGCGCCTTCGCCGAAAAACGCACGCCGGCCTGGAAGCCGGCGCGCTGAGCCCGCTGGCCATGCCGCCGTCCCCGGTTCCCGATCCCTGCACCCCTTCCGATCCTGGCGCCGCCGCGTGTGGCGCCTTCTTCTGCCTCTGCTGCTGCTTCTTCTGACTGCCGATGGAAATCTTCGACACCCTGTCGCGCGACTTCAATAATTCCAGCACCTGGCTGGAGATCGCCGTGCTCGCGGCCTGCATCGCCCTGGCCTACCTGGCCAGCCGCGCGGTGGGGCGCCAGCAGCCGGCCGATTCGGTGTGGTTCGGGCGGCGCACCGTCGATGGGCTGATGTTCCCGCTGCTTTCGCTGGCGCTGGTGTATGCGGCGCGCGTGGGCGTGGAGCATTACCAGCCCGTGTTCCTGCTGCGCGTGGCGGTGCCGGTGCTGACCTCGCTGGTGCTGATCCGCTTCTTCGCGCGGGTGCTGACCGCCGCGTTCCCGCGCTCGGCGGCCATGCGGCTGGTCGAGCGCATCGTCTCGTGGGTGGCCTGGGGCGTGGCCGTGCTGTGGATCGTGGGGCTGCTGCCGCTGGTGCGCCAGGAGCTGGCCGACATCACCATCAGCTTCGGCAAGTCGCAGGTCAGCCTGCTCATGCTGCTGCAGGGCGTGCTGTCGGCGGGGCTGGTGATGGTGCTGGCGCTGTGGGTGTCGTCCACGTTCGAGCGCCGCGTGCTGAGCAATGCCGTCAACGACCTGTCCATGCGCAAGGTGGCGGTGAACGCCACGCGCGCGGTGCTGCTGATGATCGGCATGCTGTTCGCCCTGTCGGCCGTGGGCGTGGACCTGACCGCGCTGTCGGTGCTGGGCGGCGCGGTGGGCGTGGGCCTGGGGTTCGGGCTGCAAAAGCTCGCCTCCAACTACGTGAGCGGCTTCGTCATCCTGCTGGAGCGCTCGCTGCGCATCGGCGACAACGTGCGCGTCGATGGCTTCGAGGGCCGCATCACCGACATCAAGACGCGCTACACCCTCATCCGCGCGGGCAACGGCCGCGAGTCCATCGTGCCGAACGAAACGCTCATCACCCAGCGGGTGGAAAACCTCTCCGACGCCGACCGCAAGTTCAACGTCACCACCAACATCGTGGTGGGCTACGACAGCGACGTGGCCCAGGTGCAGCAGATCCTGTGCGAGGCCGCTGCCGCCCAGGCGCGTGTGCTGAAAGAGCCGCAGCCCGTGGCCTATCTGGTGAACTTCGCGCCCGATGGGCTGGAGTTCAGCCTGAACTTCTGGATCAGCGACCCCTCCGCCGGCTCGGTCAACCTGCGCTCGGCCATCAACATCGCCATCCTGGAAGGCCTGCGCGGGGCGGGCATCGACATCCCCTACCCGCAGCGGGTGGTGCAGATCCGGGGCGACGCCGTGCCCCCGGCACCGGCCGGTGCTGTCGCCGATGTGCCAGTGCCTGCACCGCAGCGTCCGGAGGCCGGCGCCGCTGGCCTATAATTCGCAAAAAAGCACGATCGTTCTTTTTGTGGATGGGCGGCATCCCACGGCCCTGGCAGGGGTATGCGCCAGGGGCGCGGCATAGAATGTTTCGGTTTACGTTAACGTCAATTAATCAACAACTCTAGGAGCCGCAGCAATGAAGGTTTTGGTCCCTGTCAAGCGCGTGGTGGACTACAACGTGAAGGTCCGCGTGAAGTCGGACAACACGGGTGTGGACATCGCGAACGTGAAGATGAGCATGAACCCCTTCGACGAAATCGCCGTCGAAGAGGCCGTCCGCCTGAAGGAAAAGGGCGTGGTGACCGAAGTCATCGCCGTCTCCTGCGGCGTCGCCCAGTGCCAGGAAACGCTGCGCACGGCCATGGCCATCGGCGCCGACCGCGCCATCCTGGTGGAGACCACCGAAGAGCTGCAGCCCCTGGCCGTGGCCAAGATCTTGAAGGCGCTGGTGGACAAGGAGCAGCCCCAGCTCATCATCCTGGGCAAGCAGGCCATCGACGACGATGCCAACCAGACCGGCCAGATGCTCGCGGCCCTGGCCGACCTGCCGCAGGCCACCTTCGCCTCCAAGGTGGAAGTGAGCGGCGACAAGGTCAACGTGACCCGCGAAGTCGATGGCGGGCTGGAGACGATCTCCCTCACGCTGCCGGCCGTGATCACCACCGACCTGCGCCTGAACGAGCCGCGCTACGTCACCTTGCCCAACATCATGAAGGCCAAGAAAAAGCAGCTCGATATCGTCAAGCCCGAAGACCTGGGCGTCGATGTCAAGCCGCGCCTGAAGACCCTCAAGGTCTCCGAACCCCCGAAGCGCGGCGCCGGCATCAAGGTGCCCGACGTGGCCACCCTGGTGGACAAGCTCAAGAACGAAGCAAAGGTGATCTAAAAATGACAGCCCTCGTAATTGCCGAACACGACAACGCCAGCATCAAGCCCTCCACCCTGAACACCGTCACGGCCGCCGTGGCCTGCGGCGGTGACGTGCACGTGCTGGTCGCGGGCAACGGCGCCGACGCCGCCGCCCAGGCTGCCGCGCAGATCGCCGGCGTCGCTAAGGTCATCCTGGTCGACGGCGCCAGCCTCAAGGACGGCCTGGCCGAGAACGTCGCCGCCCAGGTGCTGGCGATTGCCAGCCAATACAGCCACATCCTGTTCCCCGCCACCGCGGGCGGCAAGAACGTGGCCCCCCGCGTGGCCGCCAAGCTCGACGTCGCTCAAATCTCGGACATCACCAAGGTGGACAGCCCCGACACCTTCGAGCGCCCCATCTACGCCGGCAACGCCATCGCCACCGTGCAGAGCAGCGATGCGACCAAGGTCATCACCGTGCGCACCACCGGCTTCGACGCCGCAGCCGCCACCGGGGGCTCCGCCGCTGTCGAGAAGCAGGATGCCGCCGCCGACTCCGGCAAGAGCAGCTTCGTGGGCCGCGAGGTCACCAAGAACGACCGCCCCGAACTCACCGCCGCCAAGATCATCGTCTCAGGTGGCCGGGCGCTGGGCAGCAGCGAGAAGTTCACCGAAGTGATGACGCCTCTGGCCGACAAGCTGGGTGCGGCCATCGGCGCCAGCCGCGCGGCGGTGGATGCGGGCTACGCGCCCAACGACCTGCAGGTGGGCCAGACGGGCAAGATCGTCGCGCCGCAGCTGTACATCGCGGCCGGCATCTCGGGCGCCATCCAGCATCTGGCCGGCATGAAGGACTCCAAGGTGATCGTCGCGATCAACAAGGACCCCGAAGCGCCGATCTTCAGCGTGGCCGACTACGGCCTGGAGGCCGACCTGTTCACGGCCGTGCCGGAACTGGTCAAGGCGCTCTGACCGCGCGGCCCCGTTCCCCGGAAGGCATCGCTTGCGATGCCTTTTTTTCCGACATTTTTCGCCCCGGAGACCCCCCATGAGTTACACCGCCCCCGTCAAGGACATGCTGTTCGCGATCGAGCACCTGGCGAACATCGAGCAGGTGGCCCAGTTGCCCGGCTTCGAGGACGCCGGCCTCGACACCGCCCAGGCGGTGCTGCAGGAATGCGCCCGCTTCAATGAGGGCGTGGTGGCGCCATTGAATGGGGTGGGGGACCGCAACCCGTCGTCCTGGAAGGACGGGGCCGTCACGACCACGCCGGGCTTCAAGGAGGCCTTCCGCCAGTACGCCGAGGGCGGCTGGCAGGGCCTGCAGCACCCGGCCGACTTCGGCGGCCAGGGCCTGCCCAAGACCATCGGCGCGGCGTGCATCGAGATGTGCAACAGCGCCAACCTAAGCTTCGCGCTGTGCCCGCTGCTGACCGACGGCGCCATCGAGGCGCTGCTCACCGCTGGCAGCGATGACCTGAAAGCCACCTACCTTGAAAAGCTGGTGACCGGCGAGTGGACCGGCACCATGAACCTCACCGAACCGCAGGCCGGCTCGGACCTGGCGCTGGTGCGCACGCGCGCCGAGCCGCAGGGCGACGGCTCCTACCAGGTGTTCGGCACCAAGATCTTCATCACCTACGGCGAGCACGACATGGCCGAGAACATCGTGCACCTCGTGCTGGCGCGGGTGCAGGGCGCGCCCGAGGGCGTGAAGGGCATCAGCCTGTTCGTGGTGCCCAAGTTCCTGGTCAACGCCGATGGCAGCCTGGGCAAGCGCAACGATGCGCACTGCGTTTCCATCGAGCACAAGCTGGGCATCAAGGCGTCGCCCACCGCGGTGCTGCAGTTCGGCGACCACGGCGGCGCCGTGGGCTACTTGGTGGGCGAGGAAAACCGCGGCCTCGAATACATGTTCATCATGATGAACGCGGCCCGCTACGCCGTGGGCGTGCAGGGCATCGCGGTGGCCGAGCGCGCCTACCAGCAGGCCGTGGCCTACGCGAAGGACCGCGTGCAGAGCCGGCCCGTGGACGGCAGCGTGAAGGCCAGCGCCACCATCATCCACCACCCCGACGTGCGCCGCATGCTCATGACCATGCGCGCCTACACCGAAGGCTGCCGCGCCATGGCCACCGTGGCCGCGGCCGCCTACGACGCCTCGCACCACCACCCCGATGCCGAGACGCGCCGGCAGAACACGGCGTTCTACGAATTCATGGTGCCGCTGGTCAAGGGCTACAGCACCGAGATGAGCCTGGAGGTCACCAGCCTGGGCGTGCAGGTGCACGGCGGCATGGGCTTCATCGAAGAGACCGGCGCCGCGCAGCACTACCGCGACGCGAAGATCCTCACCATCTACGAAGGCACCACCGCCATCCAGGCCAACGACCTCGTGGGCCGCAAGACGGAGCGCGACGGCGGCCAGACGGCCAAGGCCATCGCCGCGCAGATCGCGGCGACCGAGGGCGAGCTCGACGCCAGCGGCACGCCCGCTGCCCGCGCCGTGGCCCGGCGCCTGTCCCAGGCCCGCGCGGCGTTCCTGGAGGTGGTGGATTTCATCGCCGCCAGCGCCAAGGCCCAGCCCAACGCCGCCTATGCGGGCAGCGTGCCGTACCTGATGCTGGCCGGCAACCTGGTGGCGGGCTGGCAGATGGGCCGCGCGCTGCTGGCCGCGCAGCGGCTGTTGCCGGAGGGACAGGACGAAGCCTTCCTGCGCGCCAAGATCGCCACCGCGCAGTTCTACGCGGACCACATCCTGGTCAAGGCCGGCGGCCTGCGCGATGCCATCGTGGAAGGTGCCGACAGCGTGACCGCGCTGGCGCCCGAGGCGTTCTGACACTGCTCTGGCTGTCTTGATTGCTATTGAATCGATAGCTGAATGCCCTAGAGCAATATGCGCTGGGGCCGTTTTTCGTCATTAATACCAACCCCGGAGACCGTCCATGTCCCAGTTGCCACCGGCGCTTCAGAAACTCTCGCTGCCCGTCATCGGTTCGCCGCTGTTCATCATCAGCAACCCCCAGCTGGTGATCGCGCAGTGCAAGGCGGGCATCGTGGGCTCGATGCCCGCGCTCAACGCCCGCCCGGCCGAGCAACTGGACGACTGGCTGGCCGAGATCACCGAGGCGCTGGCGGCGCATGACAAGGCGCACCCCGACCGGCCGTCGGCCCCGTTCGCCATCAACCAGATCGTGCACAAGAGCAACGACCGCCTGGAGCACGACATGCAGGTCTGCGCCAAGTACAAGGTGCCGATCGTCATCACCAGCCTGGGCGCGCGCGAAGACGTGAACCAGGCCGTGCACGGCTGGGGCGGCATCGTGCTGCACGACATCATCAACAACAAGTTCGCGCACAAGGCGATCGAGAAGGGCGCCGACGGCCTCATCGCCGTGGCCGCGGGCGCGGGCGGCCATGCGGGGGTCAAGAGCCCCTTCGCGCTGATCCAGGAGATCCGCCAGTGGTTCGACGGCCCGGTGGCGCTGTCCGGCGCGATCGCCTCGGGCGGCGCCGTGCTGGCCGCGCAGGCCATGGGCGCCGACTTCGCCTACATCGGCTCGGCCTTCATCGCCACGCACGAAGCGCGGGCGCAGGAGGCCTACAAGCAGGCCATCGTGGACGGCAACTCCGACGACATCGTCTACAGCAACCTGTTCACGGGCGTGCACGGCAACTACCTGGCGCCCTCGGTGCGCGCGGCCGGGCTCGACCCCGACCACCTGCCCGAGTCCGACCCGAGCCAAATGAACTTCGGCGGCGACGCCAAGAAGGCCTGGAAGGACATCTGGGGCTGCGGCCAGGGCATCGGCGCGATCACCGAGGTGACCAGCGCGGCCGACCTCGTGGCCCGCCTGCGCCGCGAGTACCAGGCCGCGCGGGGCCGCCTGGCCGTCCTCTGAGCCGCGCCGCCGGGCCGGCTGCCTCGGCCCGGGAAGCTATACTTTTCGACCCCCGCGCTCCCTGCGCTGCCGTACGGCAGTGCCGGGAGCGCTTTTTTGCGGGCCCGCAGGCGCCTTGGTGCGCGCGGCCCGTTCCATGGTTCGTCCCTCGCCGGTTTCCGCATGTCCTCCGCCTCCCGCAGTTCCTTGATCGACACGGTCAAGGGTCTGGCCTGCGCGACCATCGTCGCGCACCACCTGGCCTTTTACGGCCCCATGTCCGACGCCGCCCTGCCGCTGATGCCGCAGGTGATGGCATGGCTGTCCCAGCATGGGCGCATGGCCGTGCAGGTGTTTCTGGTCCTCGGCGGCTACCTGGCCGCGGCCAGCCTGGCGCCCACCGGCGCGGCGCGGTTCGACAGCGCCTGCGAGCAGATCGGCCGGCGGTTCGTGCGGCTGGCCGTGCCCTACGCCGTGGCCCTGGTGCTGGCCGTGCTGGCGGCCGCTGCGGTGCGGCCGTTCCTGGACCACCCGTCGGTGCCGGGCGAGCCCAGCCCCGCGCAACTGGTGGCGAACGCGCTGATGATCCAGGACATCGTGGGCGAGGAGGCGCTGTCCGCCGGGGTCTGGTACGTGGGCATCGATTTCCAGCTCTTCGCGCTGGCGGCGCTGCTGTTCTCGGCCGTGCGCCGCTGGCCGGGGGTGAACCGGCCGCAGTCGGAGCGCCTGGGCAAGGCGCTGGTGCTGGGAGGCACGGCGCTGTCCCTGCTGTGGCTCAACCGGGAGCCGGGGCTGGACATGTGGGCGTGCTACTTCTTCGGCTCGTACGGCCTGGGCATGCTGGCGTGCTGGGCCGTGCGGGCGCCGAGTGCGCGGGCAGGGCTGCTGGCGATCATTGCGTTGGGTGCAGGGGCGTTGGCGGTCGAGTTCCGCGAGCGCATCGCGGTGGCCTGGGGGTGCGCGATGCTGCTGGTGTTCTGGCTGCGCTGGGGCCAGCCCTGGTGGTCGGCCCGCTGGCCGGCGAATGAGGGCGCTGCCACGCCCCATCCCCTGGAGCGCCTGGGGCGCATGTCGTATTCGGTCTTCCTGGTGCACTTTCCCGTGTGCCTGCTGGTCAATGCCGCTTTCCTGCACGGGTGGCAGGACTCCGCCGCGATGAACCTGCTGGGCATGGCGATGGCCTTCGGGCTGTCGCTGGCGGCGGGGCGCCTGCTGTACTGGCGGGTGGAGCGCCACGTGCCGTCATGGACGGTGGCGCTGCGCTGGCAGGCCGGGCTCGTGGGCACCGGCGTGGTGGTGGCGTTCGCGGCCGGGCGTTTCGGCTGATCTCAGCCCAGCGCCAGACGGGCGGCGGGCGGTGCTATGGGTGGGCCGTCACCGCAGGCCAGGCCAACCGTTCAGGCCGGGTCTTTCATCACCTCGCGCCCGCGGCGGCGCCAGTCGATGAACCAGGCCATGAACGGCAGGATGAGCATGGAGCCGGGCACCACCCACACCAGCAGGTAGGGGCTGACCGACGAGGCCGAGCGCATCACGCTGCGCAGCCGTTCGCGTTCCTCGGCTGTCCACAGCCCCTGGCGGCGCTGCTGCACCAGCCACGTCACCGACCCCTTCATGGTGGCCAGTTCCTTGAGGAAGCGGTTCTTCTCCCGGTTGCTGCCCGCCAGGAAGGCGCAGAACCACTCCGGCGCGCACTCGACGCGGCGCTGCAGGGCCGCGGCGGACGCGGGATCGGACGCCTGCGTCAAGGCGGTGTCGGGCGGAAGCGGGGGCTCCGGATCGTGGGAAGAAGCGGTGGTCATGGGCGGGGAGGGCGTTCACTGCGCAGTGCCGGGCGGGTTGCCTGCAGGCGTGCCCTCCGACTGTGCCACAGAGCGAAATCCATGGTGGGCCAGAGTGTACTGAGTGTCTGTATTTAAATACAGTATGGGCAGGCTTCGGTGCATGGGGCGCGCCGCGATCAGAGCGTCAGCAGCAGGTCGTGCCCGCCGCCGTCGAGCGGCACGCGAACGCCGGTGTCTTCGTACGGCGCAGAGGCGCCGTCCAGCCAGGCCTGCGGCGGGCCGCTCGCGCCCGGGGTGCGGGAGACGCGGATCGCGCAGTGGCTGGTGCCGATGGTGACCGTCGCCTCGAACCCCGGCCAGTCCGCAGGAATGCAGGGCCGCACGCGCAGCGCCGTGCCTTCGCGGCGCAGCCCCAGGATGCCTTCGATGCCCGCGCGGTACATCCACGCGGCCGAGCCGGTGTACCAGGTCCAGCCGCCGCGGCCGGCATGCGGGGGCACGGCATAGACGTCGGCCGCGATCACGTAGGGCTCCACCTGGTAGCGGGCGACCTGCTCGGGCGTGCTGGCGTGCAGGATGGGGTTTACCAGCCGGAACAGCGCAGCGGCCCGGTCGCCATCGCCCTGCTGCGCGAAGGCGAGGATGGACCACATGGCGGCGTGGCTGTACTGGCCGCCGTTCTCGCGCAGGCCGGGCGGGTAGCCCTTGATGTACCCGGGGTCCCGCGGCATCTGGTCGAACGGGGGGGCCAGCAGCAGGGCGAGCCCGTCGTCCTGGCGGATCAGGTGCCGCTCCAGCGAATCCATGGCCTGGGCGGCGCGCGCCGGGTCGGCGGCCCCCGACAGCACGGCCCAGGCCTGGGCGATGGCGTCGATGCGGCATTCCCCGCTGTCCTGCGAGCCCAGCCAGGTGCCGTCGTCGAAGGTGGCGCGGCGGTACCAGGCGCCGTCCCATGCCACCGCCTCGATGGCGGTGCGCACCGATTCGGCGTGCGCGCGCCAGAGCGCGGCCCGGGCATCGCCCCGGCCTTCGGCCAGCGGCGCGAAGAGGGCGACGGTGCGGATCAGCAGCCAGCCGAGCCACACGCTTTCGCCTTGCCCTTCGGCGCCCACGCGGTTCATGCCGTCGTTCCAGTCGCCGGTGCCGATGAGCGGCAGCCCCTGCCGGCCCGTGAGTTCCATGCATTGGTCCAATGCGCGGGCGCAGTGCTCGAACAGCGAGGCCGACAGCCCGGACGGCATGGGCTGGAAGAACGCATCGTGTTCGCCGGGCTGCAGCGCGGGGCCTTCGAGGAAGGGCACGGCTTCGTCCAGCACGGCCAGATCGCCCGAGGTGGCGATGTACTCCGCCGCCGCATAGGCCAGCCAGGCGCGGTCGTCCGAGATGCGGGTGCGCACGCCCTGGCCGGAGTGCGGCAGCCACCAGTGCTGCACGTCGCCTTCCGGGAACTGGCGGCCGGCGGCGCGCAGCAGGTGCGCGCGGGTCTGGTCCGGGTGCGTGAAGCGCAGCGCCATCCCGTCCTGCAGCTGGTCTCGGAACCCGTAGGCGCCGCTGGCCTGGTAGAAGGCCGCCCGCGCCCACAGCCGGCAGGCGATGGTCTGGTAGAGCAGCCAGCCGTTGAGCAGGATGTCCATGGCCCGGTCGGGCGTGCGCACCTGCACCGCGCCCAAAGTCTGCCGCCAGCCATCGGTCACCTGCGCCAGCACGGCATCGAGATCGCACGTGCGGTAGCGGGCGATGAGCGCCTGCGTCGCTTCCAGCGAGTCGCCTTGCCCGAGCAGGGACACCACCTCCACCGAAGCCCCCGGGGCCAGTTCGACCACGCACTGCAGCGCCGCGCAGGGGTCGAGCCCGGCCCCCGTGCGGCCCGACAGCGGGTCGTTGCCGGCGAGCGCGGCGGGTGCCCCAGGCCCGCCGTGGCGGCCCAGGAACTCGGTGCGGTCGGCCGTCCAGGCCGTCTGCTGACCGCGCAGGTCCGCGAAGGCCACCCGGCCGGGAAAGGCCATGTCCCAGGGCTTGTGGGCGAGCAGGGCGCCGCTGCCTTCATCCACGGAGGTCACGATGAAAGGCGCCGACGCGCCGCGCGAGGTGCCCAGCACCCATTCGGCATAGGCCGTGACGGTCAGGCGCCGGGCCTTCTCCGAGGTATTGCGCAGCGTGAGGCGCGAGATCTTGACGGGGTCTTCGCCGGGCACGTACTGCAGCAGTTCCAGCCCCAGGCCGCGTGCCGCATGCGCGAACCGGCTGTAGCCGTGGCCGTGGCGCGCTTCGTACAGGCCATCGTCGCCCAGGGGCTGCGCGGTGGCGGTCCACGCTTCGCCCGTGGCTTCGTCGTGCACGTAGATCGCTTCTCCCGACGGATCGCTCACGGGGTCGTTAGACCACGGGGTCAGCTGGTTCTCGCGGCTGTTGGTGCACCAGGTGCAGGTGCTGCCGCGCTCGGACACCTGGAACCCGAACCCCGGGTTGGCGATGACGTTGATCCACGGCGCCGGGGTGGCCCGGCCTGCGCCCAGCCGCACGACATACTCCCGCCCGTCCAGTGCGAATCCGCCCAGGCCGTTGAAGAATTCCAGGTCCTCGGGGGCAGCCGCGGCGGGGGCCGCGCCAGCCGCCGGAGGGGCGGGTGGCGGCACCCAGGCCGGCCGGGCGGGGGCCGGTGCCACGCTCGGGGCGTGCGGCGCCATGCGGGCGAGCCGGTCGGCGACCGGGCCCTGGCGCGCGACGAGCTCCAGGCGCGCCGCCGACTGCAGCAGCGCGCGCCCTTTCACCCCCAGCAGGTCGGCCCGCAGCACATGGACCGCGCCCTGCGCCAGGCCCGACGCCATGGCCGGGCGCGCCTGGCTGCTGCGCACCGCGGTCTCGATGGCCACCTGCAGGTCCTGCACGTAGGAAGACGCGCGTTCGTTCAGGATGACCAGGTCCACGCTCAGCTGCTTCATGCGCCAGTATTCGTGGGCCGTGAGCAATTGCCGCACCTGCGGCATGTCTTCGATGTCATCGATGCGCAGCACCACGATGGGCAGGTCGCCGGAGACCGCGTGCGGCCACAGACCCGACTGCGGCCCGGCCCCCTGCAGCAAGGTCTCGGGATGGGCGCGGAAACGGCGGTCGGCATACAGCAGCGGCGCGGCCAGGCGCTGGAAGTCGGCGGCTTCCTCGCCGTCCACCCCCAGGTGGCGCAGCTGCACCTGGGCCTGCGTCCACGACAGCGTGGCGGCGCGGTCGAAGGCGCTGCGCTCATGGTGCTGGTCGATGAGGTCCAGCAGTCCCGCACGGGTCGATGCCACCACGGTCCAGAAGGCGATGCGCGCCAGCCCGCCCGGTGCCACGCGCACCCGCTGGCGCAGCGCGAACACCGGGTCCAGCACCGTGCCCACGGCGCCCGACAGCGGCAGGCCCTGCAGCACGGCGGCGGCGGTGGCGGGGTTGCGCCCCCGGCCCAGGAAGCCCGCGCGGTCGGAGCCGTACTGGGGCGCCGCGGTGATCTCGCCTTCCAGCACCGCGAAATGCCCGGCCCATGCCTGCGGCTCGTGGGGCGTGCGCGGCCGGCGCGTGGCGATCAGCGCGCCGAATTCCGGCAGGTACTCGGTCAGCACGAAGAGCTTGGAGAACGCGGGGTGCGCGTCGTCCGCGGCCTGCGGCGCCAGCACCACCTCGGCGTAGGAGGTCACATCGACCTCGCGCGTCCGCCGCCCGCTGTTGGCCAGCGAGATGCGGCGCACCTCGCCATCGGTCTCGCCGGACACCAGCACGTCCAGCGTGGTGAGCAGGCCCTTGTCGTGGTGCGAGAACGTGGCGTGGTCCTCGCCGAACAGCACGTCGCCGTGGTGGTGGCTGGCCCCAAGGGGCTGGGTGGTGGGGGACCACACCTGGGCGCTTTGCACATCGCGCAGGTAGATGAAGCTGCCGTGCGAATCCCGCGTGGCGTCTTCGCGCCAGCGCGTCACCGCCACCCCGCGCCAGCGGCTGTAGCCCGCGCCCGCGGCCGTGAGCATGACCGTGTAGCTGCCGTTGGACAGCAGGTGCGTGACCGGCCCGGGCGCCCCGGCGCCCAGGCGGCGCACGGTGGGCGGCTGGATCACGCTGCCGTCCAGCGAGGCTTTCACCTCTTCGGCGCGCGGCCGGTCCACTGCCACGTTGCGCGGCGTGCGCTCCTGCATCAGCAGTTCGCTGGACTGGACCATGGGCTCGCGGTGAAAGCGCTCCCGCATGCGGCCGCCCATCAGCACGTTGAGAAGGGCCACGATGGTCATGCCCTGGTGATGGGCCATGTAGTTGCGCACGATGGCCACCGGCTGCCCTTCGGGCAGGCGCGTGGGCGTGAAATCCAGCGCTTCGTAGAAGCCATGGTGGCCGAGCGCCCCCATGGCGGCCAGGCGCTCGTAGTTCAGCAGTGCCGCGCGCGGCTCCACCATGGCGGCCAGGCCGGTGGCGTAGGGGGCGATGACCCGGTTGTCGCCGAGCCCGCGCTTGAGGCCCAGGCCCGGTACGCCGAAGTTGGAGTACTGATAGGTGAACTCCATGTCGCGCGCGTTGTAGGCGGACTCCGAGATGCCCCACGGGATGCCGAGCGCCTGCCCGTATGCGATCTGCCGCTGCACGACGAGACGGTTCGTCTGCTCCAGCAGGCTGTCCGCGGGCGCCCGCATGACCAGCGAGGGCATCAGGTATTCGAACATCGAGCCGGACCAGGAGATCAACGCCGAGCCGCCCGAAAGCGGCGTGGCGGCGCGCCCCAGCCGGAACCAGTGGCGGGTCGGCGCATCGCCCTTGGCGATGGCAAAGAGGCTGGCCAGCCGCGCCTCGGACCCGAGCAGGTCGTAGCAGTTCTCGTCCAGGCGCTGTTCCGCCAGCGCATAGCCGATGGACAGCAGCTTGCGCTCCGGATCCATCAGGAAAGCGAAATCCATGGCCAGGGCCATGTCACGCGCCATGCCGGCCAGCGCCTGCAGCCGGCCGGCCAGCATCGCCGGCGAGGTGGGCGACGTGGGCGAGGTGGGCGAGGTGGGCGCCAGGGCATCTTCGGCATGGGCCGCGGTTGCGCGGGCGATCTCACGGGTCCAGAACAGCATTTCGTCCACGCCGGGATCGTCCTGCGCCGTGCCCGCCGGCTTGGCCGCACTGGCCGCCTTGTCGGCCAGGCGGCCGAGCGTGGGCGCCAGCTCCTGCAGGGTCAGGGGGCCATCGATCAAGGCGGCCATGCTGTCCAGCAGCTCGCCCATGCGCTGCGCCAGGGGCACGCCGCGTGCGCTGGCCAGGCCCGGCAGGCCCGCACGCGCCAGTTGCAGGGCGTCGCCGATGCCCGTGCGCGCTTGCGCCGGGGGCGTTGGGTGGTCGCGCCACTCGTCGCAGGTGTTGGCCAGTGCGATCAGGTGGCCCGCCAGGTTGCCGCTGTCCACCGACGACACATAGGGCGGATCGAGCGCGCGCAGGTCCGCCGTGCCATACCAGTTGAAGAAGTGGCCCCGAAAGCGCTGGAGCTTTTGCAGCGTGGCGAACGTCGCCTCCAGGCGCACCACCGTCTCCAGCGTGCCGGCCCAGCCGAAATCGCGCGCGGCGGCCGTCGCCAGCAGGTACAGGCCGATGTTGGTGGGCGATGTGCGGCGCGCCACCACGGGCCGGGGTGTCTCCTGGAAGTTGTCGGGCGGCAGCATGTGTTCCGCCGGCGTGACGAAGGTCTCGAAGTAGCGCCAGGTGCGCCGCGCGATCAGGCGCAGCGCCAGGGCCTGCGCGGGCTGCAGGTCCAGCAGGGGCGCCGTGCCTGGCGGCCGGCTGGCCCATGCGGCGAGGGCGGGCGCCGCCAGCCACAGCGACACCATCGGCAGCAGCAGCGCCAGCGTGGCCGCCCAGTGCGATGGCGCCAGCGCGATGGAGGCCATTGCCACGGCCAGGCCGAGCGCCATGCCCGGGGCCATCTGGCGGTAAAAGCCCCGCACGCCCGGCCGGGGGCGCTGGCTGGACTGCGCCGCGGTCGTCCATTCCAGCAGGTGGCGGCGGGTGAAGAGCATTCTGGCCAGCGTGCGCACCAGGGCATCGCCCATGCGCCAGGCCTGGTCCGCCAGCAGGCTCCAGGACAGGACGGTTTGCGCGCAGGCCATCCGCGCATCGGCGGCCAGCACCCGCCATTGGCTGCGCAGCCGCACGCCCGGCCGGTGCGACCAGGCGCTGGAGAGCACCGGCAGGCAGGCGGGGACGGCCAGCATCAGCAGCACCAGCAGCATGGCGATGGCGGCAGGCGCCGTGGGCATCGCCCAGGCCATGGCCAGCGCCAGCAGCGCCGACGGCGCCAGCAGCGAGCGGCGCAGGTTGTCGATCATCTTCCAGCGCCCCACGGCGGACACGGCCTGGGGGCCGCTCCAGTGGCCCACGATCCAGGGCAGCAATTGCCAGTCGCCCCGCGTCCAGCGGTGCTGGCGCCGCGCGGCCACGTCGTAGCGGGCCGGGGCATCCTCGATCAGTTCGATGTCGGAGGCCAGGCCGGCGCGCGCGAAAGTGCCTTCGAAGAGATCGTGGCTCAGCAGGGTGTTGTCCGGCACCCGGCCCTGCAGCGACGCCTCGAAGGCGTCCACGTCGTAGATACCCTTGCCGGTGTACGAGCCTTCGCCGAAGAGGTCCTGATAGACGTCCGAGATGGCCATCGCGTACGGGTCCATGCCGCCCGGGCTGGAGGAGATCCGCTGGTAGAACGAGCCCTGGCTGCCGGTGGGCAGCGACGGCGTGATGCGCGGCTGCAAGATGGCGTAGCCGCCCACGACGCGTTGCGACACGGGGTCGAACCGGGGGCGGTTGAGCGGGTGGGCCATCTTGCCCACCAGGCGCAGCGCCGCATCGCGCGGCAGCCGCGTGTCGGCGTCCAGCGTGATCACGTAGCGCACGCCCCGCGGTACGGCCGGGGTCACGAAGCTGGTGTCCGCCGCACCGCGCAGCAGCTGGTTCAGCTCATGGAGCTTGCCCCGCTTGCGCTCCCATCCCATCCAGGTGTTCTCCGCCGCATTGAACAGGCGGCGGCGGTGCAGCAGCAGGAATCGCGGCCCCTGCGGCGCTGGGCCATGGCGCAGGTTCAGCGCAGCGATGGCCTGCTCGGCCAGCGCGATGAGGGGGGCGTCGGAGGGCAGGTCCTGCGTGGGCGCATCCATCCCGTCGGCGACCAGCGCGAAGGCGATGTCTCCCTCGCCGCCCGCCAGGTAGTGCACCTCCAGCCGCTCGATCTGCTCCAGCAGGTCCGCCGGGCTGGTGAACAGCGTGGGCATGGCCACCAGCGTGCGCATCGAGGCCGGGACGCCTTCGGCCAGCTCCAGTCCGGGCAGGGGCGCCGCGCCCAGGCGCCAGGCCACCAGCCGGTGCACCAGGCTGGTGGCGACCTCGGAGGCGGGCAGCAGCAGGCCCAGCAGCCACAGTGCGGTCAGCCACGCGCCCGCACCCACGGGCAGCACGAGCCAGCCCGCGGCGCACAGCGCGGCCGTGGTCAGCGCGATGGCGCCCACGTAGCCGCGCAGGCTGTGCTCGCCCCGCAGGCGCGCCAGGCGCCAGTGCAGCGGCGCATGGAAGCCGATGGCCTGCTCGAGCGCCCTGCGGCCCGCGGAAATGAGGTGGTAGCCCGGGTCGTCGGCGCCGTCGCTGCGCTCCGCACCCGGGGCACTGGCGGCGGCCTTCGCGGCGGCCAGTGCGTGCTCGGCGATATCCAGCTCCGAATGGCGGGACCGGCGCGCCAATTGCTCGATGGCGTCGCGGTAGAGGTTGCGCGTGGGAAAGTCCATCGCTGCGAAGTGGCTGCCTTCGCGCAGGCGCTCGTCCACCAGGCTCACGCTCTCGAACAGGGCGGCCCAGTCGATGTCGGACATGAGCCGCAGGCTCGTGATCACGTTGCGCACGGTGACGTTGGAGGCGCCCTGGCGCTGCTGGGCATGCGACACCACTTCGTCGATGGTGGTGCCCTGCTGCTGCAGGCGCTCCTGCAGCCAGCCCAGCGCCGGCATGGTCCGCGGGTCGTGGTCGCGCAGCCGCTTGGCGAGCTGGGCGGCGAACAGTTCGGACAGCGCCAGGGGCGACCGCGCGGCGATGTCCTCGTCCAGCGCCGAGCGGGCGGAGCCCAGGGCCATCAGGTGCGTGGCGAGCCGGTCGGCATCGGCCCGCGCGGCGCGGCCCACGGTCATCTGGTCCACCAGCCGGCGCAGGTTTTCGATCAGCACGATGCGCAGCGTGATCGCCACCGCCCACAGCTCGCCGATGGTCAGCGGCTGCACGCGCTGGTAGGCCTGCAGGAAGGCCCGCAACGTGCCCGCATCCACGTGGCTGTCGGTATGGGCGACGAAAGCCCAGGTCAGGCCCAGCACCCGGGGATAGCCCGCGAACGGGCCCGATGCGAGCTTGGGCAACTGCCGGTAGTAGTCGGCCGGCAGGTCGCCCCGGATGTCGCGCACCTGCTTTTCGACGAGGTGGTAGTTGTCCAGCAGCCATTCGGCGGCGGGCACGACCCGCCGGCCCGCCTCCAGCTCGGCCGCGCTGGCGCGGTAGGCGGCCAGCAGCACCCGGGCGTTGTCGTCCAGGCGCCGGCGCAGCGGGGCGACGGCCGGGGGCTTGGCGCTGACGGCTTGCGCGGCGGCCAGGCTCTGGGCGTGCTGCTCCAGGCGCTCCAGCCCGAACAGTTCGCCGCGCACCGGCGCCGAGCCGGACCACAGCGATGCATCGTTGCCGCGAAACAGAAGGCGTTGAAGGAAGGGGAGCATGGTGCCTTTCGGTGGGCAGTGGGCGGTGGTGCGCCCAGGCGACTGAACGGCGGATCGGGCAAAGGAAAGGAGGGGCGGGGTGCGCGGGCGGCCGCGCTAGGTGGCGCGCAGGTCGAACTCGCGCAGCATCACGGGCTCGATGGCGCCCTGTTCCACGCGGCGGCGCACCGCGGCCTCGATCTCGGATGCGTGGCTGCGGTAGGTGTCCAGCGGGTCTGCATCCCCGGTGCCGGTGCCATAGCGGTAGTGCAGGGCGTCCTTGCCGACGCTGGCGCCGATCCATTGCGACTGGACCTCGACCCAAAAGCGCACCGTTCCCGAGGCTTCATGGAAAAAGGGAGGCTGTGACATGGGGAACTCCAAAAAGGTGGTGTGGGGGATCGCATGCCATGGAGCGGCATGCCGAGGTATGCCGAGGCCCCGCGCGGCGGGGTGGCCGTGGCGGTGGGTGCACCGGCACGGGCATGGGGTGGTGCGTGCGAAGGGTGGCAAGAGACGGGCGAAAGGCTTGCCACCGCTTGGCCTGCGAGGCTATGCCCCGATCGCCCGACTGTCTGTGCGCTGACACACACAGGGTGGCCGGCGCGTGCGCGGGCCGCGACCTATACTGAATCGGGCGAATCGTTGCCGGTGGGTGTTCCATCGCTGATGCATCCGGCTTTTTGGAGAGTGCGATGCCCCACCGTGAAGAACCCCATCGCAATCGCCTGCTCGCGGCGCTGGACGAAGCCGGGCGGCAGCGCCTGCACCCGTACCTCGAATCCGTGAGCCTGGACGTGGGGCAGGTGCTCAGCGAGCCGGGCGAGCGCGTGGGCCATGCGGTGTTTCCCTCCACGGCCATCGTCTCGCTGCTGCATCGCCTGGAAGGCGGCGGCTGCGCGGGGGTCGCCGTGGTCGGCTTCGAGGGCATGGTCGGTGCGTGCCTCGTGCTGGGCGGGGATTCGATGCCCAACCGTGCCGTGGTGCAGTGCGCGGGCCACGGCTGGCGCGTGCCGGCCCATGCGCTGCTGAACGCGCTGCAGCAGTCCGCCGCGTGGCAGCGGCATTTGCTGCGCTACGTGCAGGCGCTCCTGGGGCAGATCGCGCAGACGGCCGTGTGCAATCGCCACCACTCGCTGGACCAGCAACTGTGCCGCTGGCTGCTGACCAGCCTCGATCGCCTGGAGGGCCCGGACGTGGTGGTGACCCAGGAGCTCATCGCCCACATGCTGGGCGTTCGCCGCGAAGGGGTGACCGAAGCGGCGGGGCATCTGCAGCAAGCCGGATTGATCCGCTACCGCCGTGGCCGCATCACCGTGCTGGACATCGATGGCTTGCTGCAGCGCACCTGCGAATGCCACCGGCTCGTGCAGCGGGAGTACGAGCGCCTTTTGCCGTGAGCCCGGCGCTGCGCCAGGGCGGTTGCGGGAACGGGTGTACCATGGGCCGCGTAGACATGTGCAAGACCGTCACTCCCTAGGTCTCTCCCCAGTTGCCCGCCGGCGCCCTGCCGGCGGATGTTGTCGAATATCCCATCGATGATTTTCTTGGCGTCTCTGCGCCGCAGGCACGTTCGCGCCGCGGCAACTTGAAAAGGAATCGATATGACGACACAAACCGGCACCGTGAAATGGTTCAACGATGGCAAGGGCTTCGGCTTCATCGCCCCCGATGACGGCAGCAAGGACCTGTTTGCCCACTTCCGCGAAATCCAGGGTGGCAGCGGCTTCAAGACCCTGGCAGAAAGCCAGCGCGTGCAGTTCGAAGTGACGCAAGGCGAAAAGGGACCGCAGGCGTCCAACATCCGCGCCGTCGAATAAGGCGCAAGGCCCGGGCGGTGACCCGTCCCGGCCGCACCCTCTCCCGAAACGCGGCCTTGGCCGCGTTTTCTTTTTTTGGAAGGCGCATCCCCATGAAAAACCTGCAAGACGTCACCGAGCGCATCTGCGAACTCAAGGGCAGCCTCATCGCCATCGACGCGCTGCTGCCGGCCCTGCTCGATGCCCTGCCGCCCGGGGCGCACGGCACCCTGGCGCGGTCGTTCGACGCCCACGTCGAGGCGGCCCGGACCGTGATGCTCCATGCCCCCATCTCCGACCATGTGCTGTCCACCTTCGAGCGCGATGCCGCCCGCATGCACGGCGTGATCGCCGCGCTGGCCGGCACGCCGGCGCCTCCGGCCGACTCCGAGCCCGAGCCCGTGGCGCAGTCCCCGGCTTCGGCCACCGAATCCGTGCTGCTCACCACCACGCGCATCAGCACGTTCGACGGGCCGCGCTCGCTGACGGGGGCGAGCGGGTTCTTCTTTCGGCGCGACGGGCGGCTTTTCCTGGTGACGAGCCGGCATGTGCTGGCCGACGCGCCCAGCGCCCATTTTCCGGACCGCATCGAAATCGATCTGCACCTGCACCCGCAGGACCTCACGCGCGTCGCCGTGTTCTCGCTGCTGCTGTACCGCGACGGGCTGGGCCTGTGGCGCCAGGCGGTGGACAGCGGGGGCGAGGTGGACGTGGCCGCGATCGAGATCGACATCGCCCGCCTGCCCGAGGGCTGCGTCTTCGAGGCGTTCGACGCCAGCCATCTGCAAGCCGCGGGCGATCCGCCCCAGGTCGGCGATGCGCTGGTCGTGATCGGGTTCCCGCTGGGGTTTCACGACACGGTGCACCGCCTGCCCGTGGTGCGCGCGGCTTCGGTGGCCTCGGCCTACGGGGTGCGGTTCCAGCAGCAGGGCTATTTCCTGACCGATGCCCGCACCCACCGCGGCAGCAGCGGCGCCCCGGTGCTGCGCCGGCGCGCTGGCGCGGGCCCGGCGCCGCTGCCGTGGCAACTGCTGGGCGTGCACTCCACGCGCATGGACATGAGCACCCGCGATCTGGTGCAGGACGAATCGCTGGGCCTGAACTGCGCCTGGTATGCCGACGTGCTGATGGCGCTCACCGGGCCGGGCCCGGCGGGGGCTTCGCCCGTTGCGGCCTCCTGATCCAGGGCGCGCGGAACGGCGCATCGCAGCCCTGCCGGGGGTGGCGGGCCTGCAACGCATTGGCCACCGGGCGGGCCCCCCGCATGGGCGCCCAAGGCGGCCCGGCTTTGTTTTGCTATTAAATTAATAGCGATATGCCCTGGTTTTTATTGCGGCAGAGGCCTAAAACACCATGAATTCTGCGAGCGCCGCCACCGCGACCTCCCGTCCGGCCGCGCTTGTGCTGCACTGCGTTGTGGCCTACCGTGTGTTCTCCAAAAGGGCTGCAGCCTGGGCGCCACGGATTCGATCCCCGAGTTCCGGGCGGTGCGCTCGCCAGCCCCCCGAAGAAAGTGCGCATATGAACGTTGTGTTCCTGGGCAAGGTGGCAGAACAGCCCCTTCCCTTCACCACCTCCGACCCCGAGGAAGTTCAGCATTTCGAGCTGCTGCGCTCCGCTGGCCTGCTGACCGGCACCACCTCGGCCGAGCAGGAGGGCGGTCCGGTGAGCGCCCAGATCACGGGCTTCACCGCGGAAGGCCGTGCGATGCTGGCGCTGGATGTGCAATTGCAACGCATGCACCTGCGCGGCCTGCTGCGCCGGCTTTCCCTGGCCGCCGGTGGCGGATTCCCGGGCAGGGCCACGGCATCGCGGTGACCTCCCCGCCGGAAGACGGCAGAGGCGAACGGCGCTAATATCTGTGTTTATATACAGTTTTTTGCTTGCCGCAGGCGCGCGTTGAACGGGCGCCATGCGCGGCCAAGCCCGCAGCCAAGGCGCCGTCCATGTCCGAATTCCAGATCCCACTGCACGCCATCAAGGGGCGGGGCGCCGCGACGCAGATCCCGCACCGTTTCCTGCGCGATGCGCGCGACGCCTTCGACGATGGCTGGACCGAGCCCGGCGAATGGCCCGACGCCCCCGAACCACAGGCCACGCGGGTGGTGCTGGAGACCGCGCGCAGCGCCATCTGCGCCAACGACTCGCCGGACATCTTCTTCGACCACTCGGTCAACCCGTACCGCGGCTGCGAGCACGGCTGCATCTACTGCTATGCGCGGCCCACGCACAGCTACCTGAACCTGTCGCCGGGGCTCGACTTCGAGACGCAGATCATCGCCAAGCACAACATCGCCGAGGTGCTGCGCGGCGAGCTGGCCCGGCCCGGGCATGTGCCGCAGCTGCTCAACATCGGATCGGCCACCGACTGCTACCAGCCCGTGGAGCGCGAGCTGCGCCTGACGCGCGGCCTGATCGAAGTGCTGGGCGAGGCCCGCTACCCGTTTTCGGTCATCACCAAATCGAGCGGAGTGGAGCGCGATCTCGACCTGCTCGCGCCCCTGGCGCGCGACCGCCTGGCCGCCGCCTACGTGACCATCACCACGCTGGACGCCGCGCTCGCCCGCCGCCTGGAGCCGCGCGCCGCCGCCCCGCACCGGCGCCTGCGCACCATCCGCGCGCTGGCCGACGCCGGCGTGCCCGTGGGCGTGAGCGTGGCGCCGCAGATTCCGTTCATCACCGAAGACATGGAGCAGGTGCTGGAGGCCGCGCGCGATGCCGGCGCCACGACCGCCTTCTACACCGTGGTGCGCCTGCCCTGGGAGGTGGCGCCGCTCATGCGCGAGTGGCTGGCGCTGCACTACCCGCAGCGCGCGGCGCGCGTGATGGCCCGCATCCAGGACCTGCACGGCCTGAGCGCCGAGGCCCGCGCGGCGGGCAAGAGCTACCACAGCGACTTCGCCACGCGCATGAAGGGCACGGGCCTGTGGGCCGACCTGGTGCGCCAGCGGTTCGCCACCGCGTGCCGGCGCCTGGGCCTGAACCGCCAGCGCGTGGAGCTGGACCTGTCGCAGTACCGGCCCGGGCTGGCGCGGGGGCAGGGCAGCCTGTTTTGAGACCGTGGGGAGCGGCGCGGCCGGGTGGGCTGCAAACAATCTTTCGCCAAGCGCCGGACAACGCAACTTGCTGCTGTCGCCGGCCCCCGCTTCAGTGCCACGCAGGGCGACGGCGGTTCTAAGCTCGGCGGTGAATGTTCTGTGGCCGCTGCAGGTTCCTGCCGTGGCCAGCCTTCCGCCGTTTCCTGCTGTCTGGAGTGCGACCCATGGCCTTGCGTGATTTCAAAGTGCTGACCTTCGACGTGGTCGGCACCCTCATCGATTTCGAGGGCGGCATGCTCGCCTATCTGCGCCGGGCCGTGCCCGGCAGCCCCGTGACCGACGAGGCGTTCCTCGCGGCCTACCGCGCCGCGCGCAAGAGCGGCGACACCTGGGCCTATCCCGACGATCTGGAGCGCTGCTGGCATGCGATCGCGCCGTCGCTGGGCCTGCCCGACAGCGAGGCGCTGGCGCGCGGCCTGCGCGACTCGGTGGCCGACTGGCCGGCGTTCCCCGACTCGGTACAGGCGCTGCAGCGCCTGCGCGGGCATTTCAAGCTGGTGACGATGACCAACGCCCAGGCCTGGGCGCTGGAGCACTTCCAGAAAGCCCTGGGCTCGCCCTTCGACCTGCTGCTCAGTTGCGACGACGCCTTGTGCGAGAAGCCCGACGCGCGCTACTTCGCCTATGCCCGCGGCCGCTACGAGGGCGCCTGGGGCTACCGGCAGGCCGACAACCTGCACGTGGCGCAGAGCCAGTACCACGACATCGGCATCTCCAAGCGGCTGGGCATCACCACCTGCTGGATCGAACGGCGGCACGGCATGAAGGACTCGGGCGGCACCATCGAATCCGAGCACACCGTGCCGGACTACCACTTCCACACGCTGGCCCAGCTGGCCGACGCGGTGGAGGCGGGGCAATGAGCCTGGAAGGCCACGAGCGCTTGCCGGCGCTGGAGGGCCTGGAGCGCATCGCCCGGCCGGTGGCCGACCTGCTGCCCGAACTCGTCGCGCTGCGGCGCGACCTGCACGCGCACCCCGAGCTGGCTTTTCAGGAGCGGCGCACGGCCGGCATCGTGGCGCAGTCGCTGCGGCTGCTCGGCCTGGAGGTGCACGAAGGCATCGGCGGCACGGGCGTGGTCGGCACGCTGCGCTGCGGCAGCGGCCACCGCAGCGTGGGCCTGCGCGCCGACATGGATGCGCTGCCCATGGTGGAACTGGGCACGGCGGCCCACGCCAGCCGCCACCCGGGCGCGCACCACGGCTGCGGGCACGACGGCCACACCAGCATGCTGATCGGCGCGGCGCGCCAGCTGGCGCGCACGCGCGGGTGGGGCGGCACCGTGCACTTCATCTTCCAGCCCGCCGAGGAAGGCCAGGGCGGCGCGCGCAAGATGATCGAGGACGGCCTGTTCGAGCGCTTTCCTTGCGACAGCGTCTATGCGCTGCACAACTGGCCCGACCTGCCGCTGGGCCAGGCCCAGACTCGGCCCGGGCCCATCATGGCTGCGGCCGACCGCTTCGACATCGCCGTGCGCGGGCGCGGCGGCCATGCCGCGCAGCCGCACCACACGCCCGATGCCATCCTGGCCGCGAGCCAGTTGGTGGCCCAGCTCAACACCATCGTGGCGCGCCGCATCGACCCAGGCGAGTCGGCCGTGCTGTCGGTCACGCGCATCGAGGGCGGCCACAGCCACAACGTGCTGCCGGCCGAGGTGCAGATCACCGGCACGGTGCGCAGCTTCGACGCCGCATCGCAAGACCGCATCGAGGCCGCGCTGCGTGCCACCGCCGAGGGCATCGCCCTGGCCAGCGGCACGCAGGTGGACGTGACGTACCTGCGCTACTACCCCGCGACGGTGAACACCCCGGCCGAGGCGGATCTGGCACTGGAGGCCGCACGCGCCATCGGCCTGCAGGCCGGCGTGGCACCGCGCGCCGCCTTCACCTCGGAAGACTTCGCCTTCATGCTGCAGCGCCGCCCGGGCGCCTACCTGTGGCTCGGCCAGGGCCGCGCCGAGCCCGGGCCCGACGGCGAGCGCGCGCTGCACCACCCGTGCTACGACTTCAACGACGACGCGCTGCCGCTGGGCGTGCGCTGGTTCTGCGAGGTGGCGGCGCGCGCCTTGGCGCCCACCTGATGCGGGCGTGAAGCCTGGCATCGCCCCGGCGCCGCACTTTGATTCCTTCCATCCACTTCATCGACCAAAGCGACCATCCCATGAGCATCACCGTGCTGCGCCAGTCCGCCACCCTCGGCGGCTTCGAACACCAGGGCACGCCCGCCCGTCCGCTGACCCTGCCGCCGTGCGAGTTCAGCGGCATCGACGTCGATCTGCAGGGCGCGGGCGAGAACCGCTCGGGCCTGTGGGAATGCACGCCCGGCCGCTTCGAGCGCCAACTGGCCAATGCCGAGGTCATGCACATCCTGGCCGGGGCCTGCACCTTCACACCCACGGGCGGCGAGCCGCAGGCGATCCGCGCGGGCGACACGCTGTTCTTTCCGTCGAACACCACCGGCGAGTGGCATGTGACGCAAACGCTGCGCAAGGTGTTCGTGGTGCTGGCGGCGTAAAGCCTCCATCGGCGCTGGCGCTCAGGGTCGTGCAGCTCCGTCGCCGTTCGGCGCGGGCAGCTTCGCGATCACCTTGATCTCGAACTGGAAGCCGTAGAGCCAGGTCACGCCCACGCCGGTCAGCGTGGGATGGGGCGCGTTGCCCCAGTACTCCGGCACGATGGCCCACACCGTCTCGAACGTCGATTCGGGATCGACGAGGAAGACCGTGACATCGACCACGTCGTCGAAGGTGCAGCCGGCGGCTTGCAGGATGGCGTTCAGGTGGTCGAACGCCAGCCGCACCTGCGCCGGCAGGTCGGGCTCGGGCGAGCCGTCCTCGCGGCTGCCGACCTGGCCCGACACGAAGAGAAAACCGTTGGAGCGGACCGCTGGCGAATAGCGGTTGCGGTCGTAGAGCGCGCGGCGCCCGGGGGGAAAGACGACGTCGCGTTGGGGCGTGCTGGTGGAGTTCATGAAGGGTTCATCGGGGCGAAGCCGCCCGGTGGTTGGCGATGAAGGCACTGTAGGCAGCGGCGTGCGGGGGATAAAGGGCCCAGTCCACCCATCACTGTTTGTAGACTCCAAACAATCCCTCCGCCACTGCCACCGCCACCGCCACCGCCACCGCCACCGAAAGCACAGCGCCCATGGACCGTTTCGATGCAATGCAGGCCTTCGCCCGCGTGGTGGAGGCCGGCAGCTTCACCAAGGCGGCCGAGACCCTGCACATGAGCAAGACCACCGTGACCCAGCTCGTCCAGCAGCTGGAGGCGCGGCTGCGCGTGAAGCTGCTGAACCGCACGACCCGCAAGGTCAACGTCACCGCCGATGGCGCGGCCTATTACGAGCGGGTGGTGCGCCTGCTGGCCGACATGGACGATGCCGAGGGCAGCCTGTCCAGCGCCTCCGCGCTGCCCCGGGGCCGCCTGCGGGTGGACGTGCCCAGCCCGCTGGCCCGCGCCATCCTGGTGCCGGCGCTGCCGGCCTTCCACGCCCGGTACCCGGACATCCAGATCGACATGGGCGTGAGCGACCGCATCGTGGACCTGATCGGCGAGAACGTGGACTGCGTGGTGCGCGGGGGCGAGCCCACCGATCCGTCCCTGGTCGCGCGGCGCGTGGGCGATCTGCAGCTGGGCGTGTATGCCGCGCCCGGCTACCTTGAGCGCGCGGGCACGCCGCTGCACCCGAACGAGCTGGAGAACTCGCACCACCGCACGGTGGGCTTTCTGTGGGCACGCACCGGCAAGGCCTTGCCGTACGCCATGCACCGCGAGGGCGAACGCCTGGCCGTGCAGGGCCGCCATGTGTTCTCGGTGGACGACGGCAACGCGTACCTGGCGGCCGGCGTGGCGGGCCTGGGCGTGCTGTGGCTGCCGGACTATCTGGCGCGCGAGCCCCTGGAGCGGGGCGAACTGGTGCGGCTGTTCCAGGACTGGCGCCTGGACCCGATGCCGCTGTACATCGCGTATGCGCCGCACCGGCACGTCAGCCCCCGGCTGCGCGTGTTCATCGAGTGGGTGGCCGGCCTCATGGAGCGGCATGCGCCCCTGGCCGGCCGGCCACGGGCGTGACGCGGGCCTGTCAGGCGGCCTTCTGCGCCGGCTGCGGTGCCGCGAAGCGCCCGATGAAGTAGGGCGCCAGCGGGATCGATGTCTGGCCCGTGGCGATCAGTTCGGCCATGGTCTCGCCCACGCCGGGGCTGATGGCGAAGCCCTCGCCATTGAAGCCGAAGGCGTAGTGCAGCCCTTCCACCTTGGCGCTCGGCCCCATCACCGGCTGCCAGTCGGGGGTGTAGCCCTCGATGCCGCTCCACACGCGGATCAGCTGCACGTGCTCGAACGCCGGCACGAAGCGGCGCAGCTCGCGCAACTGGCGCAGCACGTTGTCGGGCTTCACGTAGGCGCGGATGCGGTCGGCGTGCGCGGGCCCTTTCAGGCCGCCGCCGAAGACGATGTTGCCGCGCGCAATCTGCCGGAAGTACAGGCCCTCGGTCTCGATGGGGGACGACAGGCCAATGGACGGTCCGAGCGCATAGGGCAGGGGCTCGGTCACGCCCATCTGCGGGCCGCGGGCCTCCAGCGGCACGGGCTCGCCGAACTGTTCGGCCATGCGGTTGGACCAGGCGCCGCAGGCCACCAGCATCTGCGGGGCGCGAAAGCGCCGGCCATCGGCCGTGTGGGCGACGAAGCCGTTGGCGTCGCGCTCCACCTGCATCACCTCGGCATGCTCGACGATGTTCGCGCCCGCACGCCGCGCCGCGCGGGCAAACGCCGGGCCGGCCAGGCGGGGGTTGGCGTGGCCGTCCTGGGGCGAGTAGGAACCCGCCACCACGCCGGGCGCGAAGATGCCCCAGCGCTGGCGCAACTGCTCGGCGGTGAACAGCTGCAGGTCCAGCCCCAGGGGCTTGACGTCGTGCGCGTGCTTTTCGAGCACCGCGGCCTGCTTTTCGGTGTAGCACACGCGCAGGTGGCCGTAGGGCACGAACTCGGCGTCTTCGCCCAGCAGCGACCGGATGCGGCCCCACACGGCGCGCGCGCGGTTGGCCAGCGGCATCTGGTGCAGCTCGCGCCCCTGGCGGCGCACATTGCCGAAATTGGTGCCGCTGGCCTGGCGGCCCACCAGCTCGCGCTCCAGCAGCGTGATGGACAGGCCGTGCTGGCGCAGGAAGAAGGCCGTGGTGGTGCCCATCAGGCCACCGCCCAGCACCAGCACGTCGGTGTCGTACGCCGTGGCGTTCTGGCTGCCGTGGTTCATGCCTGCACCTCGCGCGTGTTCATCATCAAAGGCTTGACCGGCGCCTGCGACCGCAGGCGGCCCACCTGTTCCACGGGAACGTGGCAGGCGCTCGCGACGATCTCCGCCGCGGCATGGCCGCAAAAGCGCCCCTGGCAGCGCCCCATGCCGACGCGGCTGAAGGCCTTGGCGCGGTTCACTTCCTGGCTGTCCATCTCGGTCACGCAGCGGCGCAGTTCGCCCGCGGTGACGGCCTCGCAGCGGCACACCACGGCTGCATCGGGCAGCGCCGCGGCCTGCGCATGCGGCCAGGGGAATGCCCGCGCCAGCCCCTGGCGAAAGCGGTCCATCTGACCCAGCGTGCGGCGCAGCGCGGGTGCCTCCTGGCCGTAGCGGGCGCTGCCGGCGGAATGCTTCAGGTCGGCCAGCGCCGCCAGGGCGGCCAGGCGGCCCGCGGCCTCGGCCCCGTCGGCCCCCAAAATGCGCACGCCGTCGCCCGCCAGATACACGCCGGGCGTGCTGCTGCGGCCGTCCGCGTCGATGCTGGGCAGCCACTGGCGGCTCACGGGTTCGAAGGCGAATTCGCAGCGCGCCAGATCGGCCAGTTGCGTCTCGGCCCGCAGGTGCCAGCCCAGGCCCACGGCATCGCATTCGAAGCGTTGTTCGCGGCCCTGCGCATCGCGCACGGCCACGGCCTGCACGCCCAGGCGGTCGTCGCCGTCGATGGACAGCGGCGCCACGCCCTGCAGCACCGGCACGCCCGCTGCCCGCAGGCCGCGGATCAGCCCCAGGCCGCGCAGCGCGAGCATGGGCCGCGCCAGCAGGCCCGCGATGGCGGCCCAGGGCTTGGCGGCGGGCGCGGTGTCCAGCACCGCCGCCACGCGCGCGCCGGCCTGCACGTACTGCGAGGCCACCAGGTACAGCAGCGGCCCGCTGCCCAGAAAGACGACCTGCGAGCCGATGGCGCAGGCCTGGGCCTTCAGCGCGATCTGCGAGGCGCCCAGGCTGTAGCAGCCGGCGCGGTGCCAGCCGGGCACCGGCATGAGGCGGTCGGTGGCGCCGGCGCACACCAGCAGCGCGTCGAACGGCAGTGTCTGCTGCTCGCCGGCATGCACCACGTGCAGTTCGCCCGCGGTCACGTTCCAGGCCAGGGTGTCGGGCCGGTAATCGACCGATGGGCGCAGGGCGTCGAAGTCGCGGTGCAGCGCCTGGGCCTTGCCGGCCTCGCTGCCGTAGAGCTTGGCGTAGGGCCGCTTGAAGCCTTCGGGCTGACGGCGGTAGATCTGCCCGCCGTCGCGCCGGCTTTCATCGACCACGGTGGGGCGCAGGCCGGCCTGCACCAGCGCCTGGGCGGCGCGCACGCCGGCCGGGCCGGTGCCGACCACCACGATGCGGGGCGAGCCTGTGAGGGTGGCGGTGGGGGCGCTCATGCCGCGTCCCCCGGCGCATGGCGCGCCAGCGATTCACGCAGGTCCGGCGTCACCGGCCAGTGCGCCGCGGGCGGGTGGGTGAGCACCTCCATGCCCGCTTCGGCCGGCGTGGAGCAGGCGCGCAGCCGCCCGCCCGAAGGCGTCCACACCCAGCAGTCCTGGCAGGCGCCCATGAGGCAAAAGCCCGCGCGCGGTCCGTCGCCGAACTCGCTGTCGCGCACCCGCCGGCCGTGCTGCAGCAGCGCCACCAGCAGGGTGTCGCCAGCGAGTGCGGCGGCAGGCAGGCCATCGATCGTCAGGGCGATCCGGGGGCGATCGGTCTCGGCCAGCCGCACGAAGCGGGCCGGCGGGCGGTGGGCGGTATCGGGCATGGGCGTCTGGAGGGGGTCAGCGCTGGTGGGGAAAAAGCCGTTCGATGGGACAGTGCGTCTTGATGAACGGCGTCTTGATGACGATGTAGCTGAAGTACTTGGAGATGCCGAGGTTGCGTTCGAGCAGGTCCTCGATCACCTCCTGGTAATGGTTCACGCCGCGCGTCAGAAAGCGCAGCAGGTAGTCGTAGCCGCCGCTCACCAAGTGGCATTCGAGCACCTCGTCCACCTCGCGGATCGCGGCCTCGAAGCGCGTGAAGTCCTCGCGGCGGTGGTCGGTGAGCGTGACTTCGGTGAACACGGTGAGCGTGTCGCCCAGCTTTTCCAGGCGCAGGTGCGCGCCGTAGCCGGCGATGTAGCCCGCCTGCTCCAGGCGCTTGACGCGGATCAGGCAGGGGCTGGGCGACAGGCCCACCGCGTCCGCCAGGTCCACATTGGTCATGCGCCCGTTCTTCTGCAGCTGCGCGAGGATGCGCAGGTCCAGGCGGTCGATCTTGAAGGCTTCGTTCATCATGGCGGCATCGGGGCGTGAAGGAGGCTTCGATTCTGCGGCGGCGCGGGGTTGCCGTGTTGGCGTTGCTCGGGCGTGGCCGCTGGTTTCAGCCCTTGAGCGCGGCGCGCACGTCGGGCGCGTCCAGCACGTCGTCCAGCGTCTTTCGCAGGCGCTTGAACATTTCGGCGAACTCGTCCTCGGTGTAGGTGAGCGCGGGCGCAAAGCCCAGGATGTTGTCGCCGAAGGCGCGGAACACGATGCCGTTGCGGTACGCCGTGGCCGCGATGCGCTCGGACAGGCCCAGCGCCGGATCGAACCCGCGCCGGGTCGCCTTGTCGCTCACCAGCTCCAGCGCGCCCAGCAGGCCGCGGTGGCGCGAATCGCCCACCAGCGGGTGCGCCAGCAAGGCATCCAGTCCGGCCGCGAAAGGCGCGGCGCCGCGCTGGCCGTTGGCGAGAATGCCGCCTTCCTCGTACAGCCGCAGCACCTCCAGCGCCACCGCCGCGCTCACTGGGTGGGCCGAGTAGGTGGCGCCGTGGCCGATGGGCGCGCCCTCGGGTGCGCCGTCGGCGATGCCGGCGTAGAGGGCGTCCGAGATCATGGTGGCCCCCATGGGCACGTAGCCGGCCGTCAGGCCCTTGGCCAGCGTGAGGATGTCGGGCGACACGCCTTCGGCTTCGCAGGCGAACAGGGGGCCGGTGCGGCCGAAGCCGGTGATGACCTCGTCCACCACCAGCAGGATGCCCAGCTCGCGCGTGGCCTCCCGCATGGCCTTGAGCCAGCCCTGAGGCGGCACGATCACCCCGCCCGATCCCTGGATGGGCTCGCAGAAGAAGGCCGCCACGTTGTCCGCGCCCAGCTCGGCCACCTTGGCCCGCAGCGCCGCCACCGAGGCCGCGATGATGGCCGGGCCGTCCGATGGGTCCGCGGCGCGGTAGGGGTTGGGCGAGGGAATGTAGTGCTGCGTCGGCAGCGGCAGGTCGAACCCGCGGTGGAAGGCGGGCAGGGCGGTGAGCCCGGCGCCAGTGGACGACGAGCCGTGGTAGCCGCGCTCCAGCGCGATGAAGTGCTTCTTGGACGGCTTGCCGATGGCATTGTGGTACTGCACGATGAAGCGCACGGCGGCATCCACCGCCTCGGAGCCGCCCAGCGTGAAGTACACGTGGTTCAGCGACTTCGGCGCGAGCTGCACCAGCTTTTCGGCCAGAAGAATGGCCGGCTCGCTGCTGAAGTGGAAGTAGCCCGTGGCGTAGGGCAGGCGGCGCATCTGCTCGGCGGCTGCCTGCACCACGCTCTCCTGGCCGTAGCCCACGTTCACGCACCACAGGCCGGCGAAGGCGTCCAGCAGCTCGTTGCCCTTGGCATCGGTGAGCCACGCCCCCCGGCCCGAGGACAGCACGGTCGGGCCGCGGCGCTCGTGCGCTCGCCAGGGCGAGACGGGGTGGATCAAATGCGCCCGGTCGATGGCATCGAGCGAGGCGAGCTGGGGCAGGTCGGTGAGTTGGGTCATGGCAGGGTCCGGTCGCGGGCCAGGGGTTCGGTGGCGGTGGTGAGGCGTCTGTCGATGGCCCCAAGGTTAGGCCAGGGGCCGCTGCGCGTGGTGCTGCTTTGGCGGGGTTTCGCGCAGCACGCTGCGGTTGTTGGCGCGGTGGCAGCAGATCGTGCCGTGCCTCTTGGGCGCTGGCGGCCGGCCGCCTGCGTCAGTAGCCGCGCGAGCGGTCCACCAGCCCCACCATGGGCTCGCCCGCGTCGAACCGGCGCAGGTTGTCGATCACCACGTTGGCGGCGCTCAGGGGCTGGGTCATGCTCGCGATGTGCGGGGTGAGCTGCACGCGCGGGTGCCGCCAGAAGGCGTGCGACGGCGGCAGGGGCTCGGGGTCGGTCACGTCGAGCACCGCCTCGCCGATCTGCCCCACGGCCAGCGCGGCCAGCAGGTCGGTGTCGATCAATTGCGGCCCGCGCCCCACGTGCACCAGCGCGGCACCGGCCGGCAATTGCGCGAACAGGTCCTTGTTCAAGAAGCCCCGCGTGGCATCGGTCAGCGGCAGCAAACACACCAGGATGTCGGTGCGGGCCAGGAAGGCCGGCAGTTCGTTCTGGTCCGCGTAGCAGTGCATGCCGGCGATCTGGTGGCGCGAGCGGCTCCAGCCCGCGCAGTCGAAGCCCAGGCCCCGCAATGGGGCCAGCACCGCCTGCCCCAGCGAGCCCAGGCCCAGCACGCCCACCCGGCGTTCGCTGGCCGGGCGCACCGGCAGTACGCGCCATTCGCCTTGCTGCTGCTGGCGGCGGTACTGGGGCATGTCGCGGTGCAGGCCCAGCACGGCGTGCGTCACGTACTCCACCATGCCCTGCACGATGCCCGGCTCCACCATGCGCACGACAGGCAACTGGGGCGGCAGCGCGGCGAAGTCGAACTGGTCCACCCCCGCGCCCGATGAAAACAGCACCTGCAATTGCGGAAAGCGCGTGGCCAGGTCCTGCGGCGGCTCCCAGGCCGCGAGAAAGCGCACCAGGGCCGGGTCGCCGATGTCGGGCCAGATGCGAAAGTCGATCTCGGGCGCGCGTTCGCGGAACACGCCGGCCCACTGGCGCCCGCGCACGGGGTCGGATTTGTAGAGGAAGGTGGTCGGTGTCACGGCAAGGCTCGGCAGGGTGGATCGTCAAAGGGGCGGGCTCAGCCCAGCGCCTGGGTGGCCAGGGCGAACAGCCGCGGTGTGCCGTGCGGGGCGTCCGATGCGGTGGGCAGGGTGCCGCCGCGCACCATGGTGGTGGGCGCGTCCACGCGCAGCAGGCCGATGCTCTCCAGCCACTCGGCCAGGCCGCTGTCGAAATCGATGTCGATGCGCGTGAAGTGGCCGGCGTTCATGCCCGCCAGGTGGGCGATCAGCGCCTTGGCGCTTTCCGCATCCGGTGCCACCACGGGGCCGATGGCATGCCCGCGGCCGAAGCGCCGCAGCAGCGCGAAGCCGCGCTGCTCGCCATCGTGGTCCAGCACCACGCAGGCATCGCTGCGCGCCAGCAGGTCGTCGATGAGCGCATCGCGCGGCATGCCGCGCGCCTGGGCGTCGAGCCGGTGCAACGCGGCCGCCTCGTTCAGGCCGGAGGGGCGCAGGCGCCAGCTTGGCGGCAGGGCGATCAGCGGCGTGGGCCGGGCCACGCCCTGGTGCTGGCGCACCTCGCCCGTGCGCACGAAGCCCAGGCGCTCGTACAGGCCGCGCCCTTCGGCGGTGGCATGCAGCAGCACCGTGTGGCCGTCCAGGCCGTCGAGCAGCGTGGTCATCAGGCGGTGGCCGATGCGGCGGCCCTGGCAGGCCGGGGTGACGAGCACCAGCCCGATGGTGGCGTGCCGATCGCCCCACTTCCAGCGCTGGGCGGTGGCGATGGTCTGCCCGTCGCGCTCGGCCACGAGGCCCTCGGAATGCGCGAACACCTGCTCCCAGTCGGCCAGCCGGTGCGGCCAGCGCAGTTCGGCCGACAGCGCCTGCGCCTGCGGCAGGTCGTCGGGCGTCATGGGGCGCAGCAGCACGCCGTCCTCGGCGGTGGCGGGGGTGGCGGGCAGGGCGGTGGAGAGCATGGGCGGCGTCCTCGTTGCGAAGGGATTGGGCGTCTATCTTGGACGACATCGGCAGGCCGCACCACCCCGAATTCGGGTTTGCCCGCAACTTGCAAGCTTCGTCTGCGGGGCGCGTGCGTTTTGCAATTCGCTGCGGTGCCGCGGGGCGTTACGGGCACAAATGCTGGGGCTTCCTGCCTAGCATCGAAGCACCTTTTTCCAACGGTGCGCAGGCCCTTGCGCGCCCCTTGTTCCATGCTGCTTTTCGATCCCCGGTCCATCGCCGTTCCCGCCGGCCACTTCATTGGCGGGCGCCTCGTGCCCGATGCCGGCCGCATCGCCGTGCTGCGCCCCTCCGACGGCCAATGGCATGCCGACCTGCCGCTGGCCGATGCCGCCACCGTGGACGCCGCGGTGCAGGATGCGTGGCAGGCCTGGCGCACCACCGACTGGGCGCGGCGCGCCCCGCGGGAGCGCGCCCGCGTGCTGCGCCGCTGGGCCGACATGATCGAGGCCGACGGCCTGCAGCTGGCGCCGCTGGAGGCCGTGTGCTCCACGCGGCCGGTGCGCGATGCCGCGGCGTGGGATGTGCCCTTCACGGCCGAAGGGCTGCGCTTTTTTGCCGAGTACGCCGACAAGCTCGGCGGCGAGGTGGCCGCCACGCGGCACGACCACCTGGGCATGGTGGTGGCCGAGCCCTACGGCGTGGTGGGTGCCATCACGCCGTGGAATTTCCCGCTGGTGATGATGTCGTGGAAGGTGGGCGCTGCATTGGCCGCAGGCAACGCGGTGGTGCTCAAGCCGTCCGAGATGACGCCGTTTTCCGCCGTGCGGCTGGCCCAGCTGGCGGTGGAGGCGGGCGTGCCGCCCGGGCTCTTCAACGTGGTGCAGGGCGATGGCCGCACCACCGGCGATGCGCTCACGCGGCACCCCCGGATCGCCAAGATGACCTTCACCGGATCGACGCGCACGGGCGCCGCCATCATGGCCACCTGTGCGCTGCAGGGCCCCAAGCCCGTCACGCTGGAGCTGGGCGGCAAGAGCCCGCAGCTCGTCTTCGACGACGCGCCCGACATCGACCGGCTGGCCGGCCTCATCGCCGGCGCCATCACCGGCAACGCGGGCCAGGTGTGCGTGGCGGGGTCGCGGCTCATCGTGCAGCGCGGCATCGCGGCGGAACTGGTGGAGCGCATCGGCGCACGGTTCGCCGCGCTGCGGCCCGGCGCCACCTGGGACGACACCGCCACGCTGCCGCCCATCATCTCGGCGCCGCAGGCCGCGCGCATCCTGGACATCGTGGAGCGCGCGCGCGACGCGGGCGCGCAGCTGCGCTGCGGCGGGGGGCTGTTCGACGACGTGGCCGGCGGCGTGGCGGGTGGCGCGTATTTCCAGCCGACGCTGCTCGAAGGCGTGGCGGCCGACAGCCCCGCCGTGCAGGAAGAGATCTTCGGCCCCGTGCTCACGGTGCAGACCTTCGACACCGAGGAAGAGGGGCTGGCCCTGGCCGGGCACGCGCACTACGGCCTGGCGGCCGGCGTGCACACCGCCGACATCGGCCGCGCGCTGCGCGCCATGCGCGGCATCAGCGCGGGCACGGTCTGGATCAACCGCTACGGACGCAGCGCGGACTTCGTCATTCCCACCGGCGGCTACCACCAGTCCGGCATCGGCAAGGACCTGGGCCGCCAGGCGGTGGAGGCGAACCTGCGCTTCAAAAGCGTGCTCATCGACTTTGCTGCGGCGCACTAACGGTGCACGGTTGCACGCCGGCGGTGCAGACCGCACGGCATGCCGCAAGGCCCCTGGCAAACCGCAGCTTTCGCGTGCCGCACCCCTGTATTTCCCTATGACACCCGCGAAACCGCGTGCTTCAATCACTTCGTAATGACACTGTCGCAAACGCCAAATAAGGCGCTGCGAACCGCCCCGGTCGGTGACCGGCCCAACCCGAGGATTCCGAGACCATGACCTTCCGTCCCAAGTACGTGACCTTCGACTGCTACGGCACGCTCACCCGCTTTCGCATGGGCGAGATGACGCGTGAACTCTTCGCCGACCGCATTCCGGCCGAGCGCATGGAGCAGTTCATCGCTGACTTCAGCGCCTACCGCTTCGACGAAGTGCTGGGCGACTGGAAGCCCTACGAAGCGGTGCTCAAGAATGCCGTGCGCCGCCTGTGCAAGCAGTGGAAGATCCAGTACCTGGACGCCGACGGCCAGAAGTTCTACGACGCCGTGCCCACCTGGGACCCGCATGCCGACGTGCCCGCGGGCCTGGCCAAGGTCGCCAAGGAGATCCCGCTGGTGATCCTGTCCAACGCCTCCGACGACCAGATCCAGAAGAACGTCGCCATGCTCGGCGCGCCGTTCCACCGCGTGTACACCGCGCAGCAGGCCCAGGCCTACAAGCCGCGCCTGAAGGCGTTCGAATACATGCTCGACTCGCTGGGCTGCGGCCCGCAGGACGTGCTGCACGTGTCCTCCAGCCTGCGCTACGACCTGATGTCGGCCGACGACATCGGCATCAAGAACAAGGTGTTCGTGAACCGAGGCCACGGCCCGGGCAACCCGGCCTACCACTATGTGGAGATCGAAGACATCGGCGGACTGCCGGGTGTCGTCGGCCTCTGAGCGGCTTTTTCTTCCACCCAGCCCGCACGCCCCCTGCCATGAAGCTCGAGTCCTACTGGAACGATTCGGTCCCGCCGCTGGCGCTGGCACCGCACGATCTGCCGCGGCAGGTCGATGTCGCCATCGTCGGCGCGGGCTTCACCGGGCTGTCGGCCGCCCTGGCCCTGGCCCGGCGCGGCGCGAGCGTGGCGGTGCTGGAGGCGGGCGCCACCGTGGCGCCCGAGGCATCGGGCCGCAACGGCGGCCACGTCAACAACGGCCTGGCGGTGGACTACGCCGAGGTGGCCGCCAAGGTCGGCGTGCCCCAGGCGCGCGACTGGTACCACGCCTACGACGCCGCGGTGGACACCGTCGCCCGCATCGTGCGTGACGAGGCCATCGACTGCGATTTCCTGCGCCACGGCAAGCTCAAGCTCGCCACCCGGCCCCACCACCTGGAGGCGCTGCGGCGCAGTGCCGAGCGGCTCATCGCCGACGGGGTCGATACCGACGTGGAGATCCTCGACGCTGCCCGGGTGCGCGCCGAAGTGCAGAGCGACCGCTTCGAAGGCGGGCTGCTGTACCGGCGCAGCGCGCAGATGCACATGGGGCGGTTCGCCCAGGGGCTGGCCCTGGCCGCCCAGCGCCAGGGCGCGCAGATCCACACCGGCACCTGCGTGGACCGCATCGAGCGCGTGCAGGGCCAGGTGCACCGGCTGCACACCGCGCGCGGCGCGGTGCAGGCCAGCCAGGTGCTGCTGGCCACCGGCGCCTCGCGCCATGGCGGCTACGGCACGTTCGGCTGGCTGCGCCGGCGCATCGTGCCCATCGGCAGCTTCATCGTGGTGACCGAGCCGCTGGGCGCGGCGCGCGCGCAGGCCCTGCTGGCCGAGCGGCGCACCTACGTCACCATCGCCAACATCCACCACTACTTCCGCCTCACGGCCGACCACCGGCTGGTGTTCGGCGGCCGGGCGCGCTTTGCCATTTCCAGCCCGCAGCAGGACGCCGCCAGCGGCGAGATCCTGCGCGCCGGCCTGGCGCAGACCTTCCCGCAACTGGGCCGCGTGCGCATCGACCACTGCTGGGGCGGTCTGGTGGACATGACGCAGGACCGCCTGCCGCACGCCGGCGAGCGCGATGGCCTGTTCTATTCCATGGGCTACAGCGGCCACGGCACGCAGATGTCGGTGCACATGGGCGAGCGCATGGCCGCCGTGATGGCCGGCGACGGGCAGGCCAATCCCTGGCGGGGCCGCGACTGGCCCGCCGTGCCCGGCCACTTCGGCCCGCCGTGGTTCCTGCCGGCGGTGGGGCTGTACTACCGCCTGAAGGACCGGCTGGCCTGACGCCCTTGCGGGCGCCTGCCACCTTCCCTTGATTCGCACCATTCCAAGATCCCCGTTCACCCCCTCACTGCCACCCGTCACAGGAGCATCACCATGAGCGACAGCCGCACCCCGTTCGACACCCTCGTCGGTCCCCAAGAAAGCCTTCGCGTGATGGACTCGCTGCGGCGGGGCGCCACGCGCCGCGACGTGCTCGCCATGCTGATGGCGGGCGGCATGCAGGCCACGCTGGCCGGCGGCCTGGCGGGCATGGCGGTCACCGCGCATGCGCAGACGCCCCGCCGCGGCGGCCGCATCCGCGTGGCCGGCGCCACGGCCGCGGCCACCGACACGCTGGACCCGGCCAAGCAGTCCAACCAGACCGACTACTCGCGCGGCACCATGCTCTACAACGGCCTGTTCGTGCTGGACGGCTCGCTCACGCCGCAGCCCGCGCTGGCCGAATCGTCCGCCACGCAGGACGCCAAGACCTGGGTGTTCACCCTGCGCAAGGGCGTCACCTTCCATGACGGCAAGGCCCTGTCGCCGGCCGACGTGGTGTTCTCCATCCTGCGCCACAAGGACCCGGCCACGGCCTCCAAGGCCAAGGTGCTGGCCGACCAGATCGAAACCGTCAAGGCCTCGGGCCCGAACGAGGTGACCATCGAGCTGAGCGCGCCCAACGCCGACCTGCCGGTCATCCTGGGCACCTTCCACTTCCACATCGTCAAGGAAGGCACCACCGACTTCAACGCCGGCATCGGCACCGGCCCCTACAAGCTCAAGGAGTTCAAGCCCGGCGTGCGGTCGCTGATGGTGCGCAACGACGCCTACTGGAAGCCCGGCAAGCCCTACCTGGATGAGATCGAATTCGTGGGCATCGGCGACGAGAGCGCCCGCGTGAACGCGCTGCTGTCCGGCGGCATGGACCTGGTGGCCTCGGTCAACCCGCGCGCCGTGGCACGGGTCAAGGGCACGCCCGGCTATGCCATCTTCACCACGCAGTCGGGCCAGTACTCCGACCTCATCCTGCGCAAGGACATGGGCCCGGGCGCCAACCCCGACTTCATCCTGGCGATGAAGTACCTGTTCGACCGCGAGCAGATGAAAAAGAGCATCGCACTCGACTACGCCGTCATCGCCAACGACCAGCCCATCGACCCCACCAACCGCTTCTACTTCAAGGACCTGCCGCAGCGCGCGTTCGATCTTGACAAGGCCAAGTTCCACCTGCAGAAGTCGGGCGTGACGGGCAAGGTGCCGGTGGTCACCTCGCCGGCCGCCATGTACTCGACCGAAACCGCGCTGCTGCTGCAGCAGTCGGTCCAGCGCATCGGCCTGGACCTGGACATCAAGCGCATGCCGGCCGACGGCTACTGGTCCAACCACTGGCTCAACAGCCCGGTGGGCTTCGGCAACGTGAACCCGCGCCCCAGCGCCGACACCATCCTGACCCAGTTCTTCAAGTCCGACGCGGCCTGGAACGAGTCGCGCTGGAAGAGCCCGCAGTTCGACCAGCTGCTGCTGGCCTCGCGCGCCGAGACCGATCTGGCCAAGCGCCGCCAGATGTACGCCGACATGCAGACCATGATCCACCAGGACGCGGGCATCGGCATTCCGCTGTTCCTGGCCAGCATCGACGGACATTCCACCAAGCTCAAGGGCTTGTCCCCGATTCCGCTGGGCGGCCTGATGGGCTACTCTTTCGCCGAGCACGTCTGGCTCGAAGCCTGACGCCCCGCACGCCCCGAGCACTGGAAGCCGCCGCGCCATGAACCGTGTGATTCTCAAGCTCCTGGTCCAGCGGATCCTGCTGGCGCTGCTGTCCCTGCTGGCGGTCTCGGTGATCGTTTTCTCGATCACCGCCGTGCTGCCGGGCGATGCCGCGCAGGAGCAGCTGGGCCAGGACGCCACGGTCGAGGCCCTCGCCGCGCTGCGCGCCCAGATGGGGCTGGACGTGCCGGCCCCGCTGCGCTACCTGCGCTGGCTGGGCGGCATCGTGCGCGGCGACCTGGGCCAGTCGGTCACCACGCAGATGCCGGTGGGCGAGCTGGTGGCCAGCCGACTGCCCAATTCGCTGCTGCTGGCGGCCGTGACCGCGCTGTTCTCGGTGCCCATCGCGCTCACCCTGGGCATCGCCTCGGCCGTGTGGCGCGGCTCGTGGTTCGACCGCCTGGCCTCGTCGGCGGCGGTGGCCGTGGTGTCCGTGCCCGAGTTCCTGGTGGCCACGCTGGCGGTGCTGGTGTTCGCCGTCAAGCTCAAATGGCTGCCCGCGCTGTCCTATGCGAGCGACATCGAATCGGTGGGGCAGATGCTGCGGGCCTTCGCCATGCCCGTGCTCAGCCTGTGCTGCGTGATCGTCGCGCAAATGATGCGCATGAGCCGCGCCGCCGTCATCGACCAGCTGGAGGCGCCCTACATCGAGATGGTGCGCCTGAAGGGCGCCTCGCCCCTGCGCATGGTCATGGCCCACGCGCTGCCCAACGCCATCGGGCCGATCGCCAACGCCGTGGCGCTGTCGCTGTCGTACCTGCTGGGCGGCGTGATCATCATCGAGACCATCTTCAATTACCCCGGCATCGCCAAGCTCATGGTCGATGGCGTGACCCAGCGCGACATGCCGCTGGTGCAGACCTGCGCCATGATCTTCTGCGCGGGCTACCTGATCCTGGTGACGGCGGCCGACGTGTGCGGCATCCTCGCCAACCCGCGCCTGCGCCACCGCTGACCACACCGAAGGGCCGCCCCATGGATTCCCTGACCCACCCTTCCAGCCCGCCCGGCGCCCCCGCCACGCCGCGCCACCCGGTGCGCCGCTGGCTCTCGGGATTCGGCGTCTCCGGCCTGATCGGCCTGGCGGTGCTGCTGTGCTGGATGCTGGCCGCCCTGGCCGGCCCCGTGCTGCTGCCGGGCCCGCTGCAGGCGGGCGGCGGCTCCGACGTGTTCGCGCCCATCAGCGCCCAACACTGGCTGGGCACCGATTACCTGGGCCGCGACATGCTGGCGCGCGTGATCGACGGCGCGCGCTACACCGTGGGCGTGGCCCTGCTGGCCACCCTGCTGGCCAGCGGCACGGGCACGGCCCTGGCGCTGTTCGCCGCCGCCATGGGCGGCAAGGTGGACACCGTGCTGAGCCGCGCACTGGACACCATCACTGCCATTCCCAGCAAGATGTTCGCGCTGATCCTGGTGGCTGGCTTCGGTTCGTCCGTGGCCATGCTGGTGGCCACGGCGGCGGTCATCTACATCCCGGGCGCCTACCGCATCGCGCGGTCGCTGGCCGTCAACATCAATGCGCTCGACTACGTCACCGTGGCGCGCACGCGCGGCGAGGGCACGCTCTACATCATGCTGCGCGAGATCCTGCCCAACATCGTCGGCCCCATGCTGGCCGACCTGGGGCTGCGCTTCGTGTACGTCGTGCTGCTGCTGGCCGGCCTGAGCTTCCTGGGCCTGGGCATCCAGCCGCCCGCGGCCGACTGGGGGTCGCTCGTGCGCGAGAACATCGGCGCGCTGCCCGACGCCGGCGCCTCGGTCATCGCGCCGGCGCTGGCCATCGCCAGCCTGACCATCGCGGTCAATCTCGTCATCGACAACCTGCCGGGCCGCGCGGCCCGCGAACGCGGAGGGCGTTGAACATGGGGGCATCCGTTGTCGTCAAAGACCTGAGTATCACCGCGGGCGACCAGACGCTGGTCGATGCTCTGAGCTTTCAAATCGCGCCCGGCGAGGTGCTGGCGCTCATCGGCGAATCCGGCTCCGGCAAGACCACCACGGCGCTCGCGCTGATGGGCTATGCACGGCACGGCTGCACCATCTCCGGCGGCAGCGTGCGCATCGGCGACGTCGATGTGCTGCACCTGGCGCCCGCCGCCCAGCGCGCGCTGCGCGGGCGCACCGTGGCCTACATCGCGCAGAGCGCCGCCGCGTCGTTCAACCCCTCGCGCACCATCATGGACCAGGTGGTCGAGCCCACCCGCATCCACGGCAGCATGAAGCGCGCCGAGGCCGAGGCCAAGGCGGTGCAGCTGTTCCGCGAACTCGCGCTGCCCGATCCGGACACCATCGGCGACCGCTACCCCCACCAGGTCTCGGGCGGGCAACTGCAGCGGCTGATGGCCGCCATGGCGCTCATCACCGACCCCGACCTCGTCATCCTCGACGAGCCCACCACCGCGCTGGACGTGACCACGCAGATCGAGGTGCTGCTCGCCTTTCGCCGCGTGGTGCGCGAACGCCGCGCCACCGCCGTCTATGTGAGCCACGACCTCGCCGTGGTGGCGCAAATGGCTGACCACATCCTCGTGCTGCGCAACGGCCAGATGCAGGAGGTGGACACCACCGCGCACATCCTCGCCGCCCCGGCCCACCAGTACACCCGGTGCCTGCTGGCCGCCGCGCGCCCCACGCCGCGCGTGGCCGAGCACTGCCGGGGCGAGGGCGAGCTGCTGCTCGATGTGCGCGACCTGTCCGCCGGCTACGGCCCGACCGACGCCACCGGCCGCCCCGCCGCGCTCATCCTGGAAGACATCAGCTTCAAGCTCTACCGCGGCCAGGCCATCGGCGTCATCGGCGAATCGGGCTCGGGCAAGACCACGCTGGCGCGCGCCATCGCCGGGCTCATCCAGCCCTGGCACGGCACCATGCTGTTCGGCAACTCGGAGCTCAAGACCACGCTGGGTTCCCGCACCAAGGAAGAGCTGCGCCGCATCCAGATCGTGTTCCAGATGGCCGACACGGCCCTCAACCCCTCGCACACCATCGAGCGCATCCTGGCCCGGCCGCTGCAGTTCTACAAAGGCTTGAAGGGCGAGGCGCTGCAGCGGCGCATCCGCGAGCTGCTCGACCTGGTCAAGCTGCCGCACAGCGTGGCGGATCGCCTGCCCGGCGGCCTGTCGGGCGGGCAGAAGCAGCGGGTCAACCTGGCCCGCGCGCTCGCGGCCGACCCCGACCTGATCCTGTGCGACGAGGTGACCTCCGCCCTCGACACCGTCGTGGGCGCCGCCGTGCTCGACCTGATGGCCGAGCTGCGGCGCGAGCTGGGCGTGTCGTACCTCTTCATCAGCCACGACCTGCACACCGTGCGCTCCGTGTGCGACGAGATCGTCGTCATGCAGCATGGCCGCAAACTGGCGCAGGTGGCGCGCGCCGACTACGACCGCGGGCCGCACCACCCGTATTACGAACTGCTGGCGCGCTCGGTGCCCGAGCTGCGCCAGGGCTGGCTGGAGGAGAGGGCCGGCGCACCGGCCGTGCTGGCCGCAGCGGCCTGACAAGAAGGCGATCCCTACCGGAGACACCCCATGCACCCCATCTTCCGCATCGCCGTGATCCCCGGAGACGGCATCGGCAAGGAAGTCATGCCCGAAGGCCTGCGGGCCATCCAGACCGCCGCCGAGCGCTTCGGCTTCGAGCTGGAATGCCGCACCATCGACTGGGCCAGCTGCGACTACTACGCCGCCCACGGAAAAATGATGCCCGACGACTGGAAGGCCCAGCTCGCCGGCGTGGACGCCATCTTCTTCGGCGCCGTCGGCTGGCCCGCCACCGTGCCCGACCACGTGTCCCTGTGGGGCTCGCTGCTCAAGTTCCGCCGCGAGTTCGACCAGTACATCAACCTGCGCCCCGTGCGCCTCTTCGAAGGCGTGCCATGCCCCCTGGCAGGCAGGAAGCCCGGCGACATCGACTACTTCGTCGTGCGCGAGAACACCGAGGGCGAATACACGTCGCTGGGCGGCATCATGTACGAGGGCACCGACCGCGAGATCGTCATCCAGGAATCGGTCTATTCCCGCCACGGCGCCAACCGCCTCTTGAAGTTCGCCTTCGACCTGGCGCAAAGCCGCGCCAAGAAGCACGTCACCCTCGCCACCAAGAGCAACGGCATCGCCATCAGCATGCCCTGGTGGGATGCCCGTGCCGACGACATCGCCAAGGGCTACCCCGAAGTCACGCTGGACAAGCAGCACATCGACATCCTCACCGCGCGCTTCGTGCTGCAGCCCGGGCGCTTCGACGTCGTGGCCGCCACCAACCTGTTCGGCGACATCCTCAGCGACCTGGGGCCGGCCACCACCGGCACCATCGGCCTGGCGCCTTCGGCCAACCTGAACCCCGAACGCACCTTCCCCAGCCTGTTCGAGCCTGTGCACGGCTCGGCGCCGGACATCTACGGCCAAAACATCGCCAACCCGATTGCCATGATCTGGTCGGGCGCGCTGATGCTGGACTTTCTGACGCAAGGCCAGGGCGCGGGAAGGCAAGCGCACGATGCCATCGTGGCGGCGATCGAAGAGGTCATCAAGACCGGGCCGAAGACGCCGGATTTGGGGGGCACAGCCAGCACCACGCAGGTGGGCGAGGCCATCGCCGCGTGCATCGCCAGGCGCTAGCCCATCGGCCCTGCTTCCTATTTGCTATTGAATTTGTAGCACGATGCCCTAGTGTTATATGCGCTGGAGCCCGATTTCATTCAAACCCCTTTTTGCCTCCCTTCCGCCTCCCTTCTGCCTCCTTCCCGGCCCCTCCCATGCCCCTGACCCTGCCCCTGAATCTCCACCGCCCCGACCTGATCCGCAGCGCCAACTTCATCGCCGGGCACTGGCACCCCGGCCCCGGCGCACGGCTGCCCGTGACCGACCCGGCCACCGGCACTGTCATTGCCGAAGTGCCCGACTCCGGCGCCCCCGAGGCCCGGGCCGCGCTGGACGCCGCCCATGCCGCCTTTCCTTCCTGGCGCCAGGTGCCGGCCAAGCAGCGCGCGGCCATCATCAAGCGCTGGAACGATCGGGTGCTGGCCCACCAGGACGACCTGGGCGCCTTGATCTCCCTGGAGCAGGGCAAGCCCCTGGCCGAGGGCAAGGGCGAGGTGGCCTACGCCGCCAGCTACATCGAATGGTTCGGCGAACAGGCCACGCGCATGAACGGCGAGGTCATCCCCGCCCCCGTGCCCGGCCGGCGCATGTTCGCCCTGAAGGAACCCGTGGGGGTGGTGGCCGCCATCACGCCCTGGAACTTCCCCGCCGCGATGATCGCCCGCAAGATCGCCCCGGCCCTGGCCGCCGGCTGCACCGTGGTCTGCAAGCCGGCCGAGGACACGCCCCTCACGTCGCTCGCCCTGGTGCTGCTCGCGCACGAGGCAGGGGTGCCTGCGGGCGTGCTGAACATCGTCACCGCCTCGCGCGAGAAGACGCCCGAGGTGGTGGACGTGTGGCTCGATGATCCGCGCGTGCGCAAGATCACCTTCACCGGCTCCACGCCCGTGGGCAAGCACCTGGCGCGCCGCAGTGCGGACACGCTCAAGAAGCTCTCGCTGGAGCTGGGCGGCAACGCCCCCTTCATCGTGTTCGAGGATGCCGATGTGGACGCCGCCGTGGACGGCTTCATGGCCGCCAAGTTCAGAAACGGCGGCCAGACCTGCGTGTGCCCCAACCGGGTGTTCGTGCACGCGAAGGTCCACGCCGAGTTCGCGCAAAAGCTCACCGCCCGCGTGGCGGCCCTCAAAGTCGGGCCGGCGAGCGACCCCGCCTCGCAGATCGGGCCGATGATCAACGCCCGGGCGGTGGAGAAGATCGAGCGGCACGTGCAGGATGCGGTGGCCAAGGGCGCCAAGGTGCTCACGGGCGGCCAGCGCCTCACCGACCTGGGCGCCACCTACTACGCCCCCACGGTGCTGGAGAACGCCGACGCGACCATGGCCTGCGCGTGCGAGGAGACGTTCGGCCCGGTGGCGCCGCTCACGCGCTTCGAGAGTGAAGAAGAAGTGATCGCGGCCGCCAACGACACGCCGTTCGGGCTGGCCGCGTACTTCTACAGCCAGGACGTGCGGCGCATCTGGCGCGTGGCGGATGCGCTGGAGACGGGGATCGTGGGCATCAACGAAGGGGCGCTGGCGGCGGAGGCGGCGCCGTTCGGGGGCGTGAAGGAGTCGGGCTACGGGCGCGAGGGCTCCACGCACGGGCTGGAGGATTACCTGTACACGAAGTATGTGTGCCAGGGCGGGCTGGGCTGAGGAGGGGCGCTGGGGTGGCGCTTTCGGTGTTGAGCGTTTCCTAAGCAGTGGTTGCAGAGTTGGTCAATTTTTGTGGCTGAATCAGCTCAACTGGCCACCTACCGGTCACCCTCCGGTAAAGCGTCGAGATTGATGACCGATCAATGAGGCTGTTAGCCCCTGTCAGGTCCGAATGGAAAACAGTTCGGCGATTTTGATTGCATTACCGCAATGGTGTCTTCTGATGTATCAAGGCCGCTTCTTATTTGACCGAAGTTTCTGCGCCACGCGTAGATAGTGGCGTCGCTGACCTTGTGCTTGTTGGCGGCCTCGGACACCATCGTGCGATCTGCTTCGCGCAGTATTGCGACTATTTTTATTCCTTGAATCGACTCTTCTTCATGGTGCTCCTCTTCGGGCGGAGGCCATCTTCCTAGCAATCAATGTTTCGGAGAAATGGGGCCGGTCATCTGACCAAGCATCATGGGGCGGCTACACGGCGGTCGACCGATTCACTTATCAAGTACAGGATCGAAGAAGGTACAGAGCGACAGCCGAATAGCGTTGTGCTTAAATTGGGCTAACACTCTACGACAGGCGTAGCTTGCATCCTGACCAGCCGCAGTTGTGGAAAAAGGAGGGGTAGTGGCGGAGACCATCAACATTGGCGAGATTGCATCACGCCTTTCGAAGGACATTTTCAAGCATTTTCTTTGGGCGACGCATCCAAAGACTGACGACAATTTCGAGTGTCTAAACGAAAAACACGTCGGGGAAGGAGGGAAGCCGAAAGCCACGCATCCCGGCGATGTCGTCTTTCACTATCGAGATCCGTATCTCGGGAAAACTGTGTATCTGCATACCGACTTGAAAAGTTATGCAGAAGATTCGATCACATCTACCCGACTAAGGGGCGCATTCAAGTCGTTGTGTATGACGATCGATTGCGCTCGATGTTCCGATTCGTGGAGAGCCAAGTATTCAGTCGATGAGGGCGAGGCCCATGAAGTCCGTGGGCTACTGTTTGTTCACAACCATGATAACGGCTATGACAAACCGTTTTACGACGCTGTAGATAAAGTCAATTTGCAGGCATTGCCGATAGCGCCCGGCACGCAACTGCACTACCTCGGACCTCACGACATTCAGCGGCTTTACAGTGTTGCGAACGACATCATTCGGCTGAAAGGCGAAGGCGAGTTACCGAGTTCTTATACCTTCTACTATCCAGACCTTGTGATGACACGTCGGCAGGGCGACGTGTGGGAGCAGTCTGCAACCGTTGAAACGTTGACGGCACCTTACATCATCATCAAGCATGCCGCCACTGAGGGGCAGTCAGCTGGCTATGTCATCTACTACAACGCGCCTGCGTCCTGCCCAGAAGAGTTTGAATACTTCCTCGACAGTCTGTCCAGATTTCAGATGTTGGAGTCCGGCGAGAGAATCTTGCTACGCGTCACCCATCCAGACGCACCAAATGACCTCAAGTCCGTTTTTCGTATGGCCCAAAAGAAGTACGTGAAGGCTTGGGGTTTTGACCCGGCACGCGAAGCGATCCTTAGTCAGATCCAGATTGAACGGATCACGAGCGTTACCAGCACCTACAACCCGGGAGACATGGGATGGCGGGAATGAAGAAGAGGGCGCATGGCCCATCGCTCTATTACGCGAGCGACAAGAACGTTTTTGATGCACTTAACCAGCACAAGGTAGATACGCCGACTGTCGTAAAGCTGTTTCAACGTCGCAATATCGTGGTTAGCAAGAAGACGCCGAGAGACGAGCTTGCGAAGTACTTTTCCACATTGACACACGACTACTATGATCACAAAGAGATAGCTGGAAGACTCGGTGTGGCAGTGAGGCGGGAGCGCACCACGTCAATGGATGTGTCGGGTGTTGGTGACATCGACGAACTGCATGGTGTCGTTGAGCAGTTGAAGAAAGAAATGGAAGCGAACGGCGACACAGTCCAAGTCAAGCGCGATGGCGACAACATCACCATCCGGGTTCAGTACTCGGAAGTCGACTACAAGCGTAGCGAGTTTTCTCAAGTCCAAGTTCGTGATGGCAGCATTGAGTTCATCAAGTCTGACGCCGGCTATGTTGTGCGCAATACGCAGAACGACTACCTCAATGGAGTTCGGGAAACGTTGCTTGCCAAAGTTGAGAGGGCAACATCTGAGCCCCTGACCAAGGTGTTCGTCGCTCTTTTTGACATTCCGTCGGCCAAGCTGCGTTCCAAGTTCTTTCACGAACTGGCAAGTTCATTGCCAAGCTTTGTGCGACGCGATGTGACGGATGTGTATGTGTTCAAAGCCAAGCCAGAGGCTGAGGACGACGGGGATGAGGACGGCGACGACGATGGCTCAGAGACCCATGTCGAGAGGGTCTTCCTGCGCGGCAGTGGAGTTAGTCGCTCAGAGATACTGAATGAATTACTCGATGAAGAGGACTACTACATAGTCAAGATGGGATGGACTGCGACCGAACTTCTAGGGGAGGGGAACGTCTACGACATCGAGGCTGGGTTTACCGATTCCAAAGACTGCTCGGGCTTCTCTTTCATTTTGAGTGGTGTGTTCCCCTTGGATGAGGGCAAAGTCTCAACAAGACGTCGACCGCCCCACAAGCATGAGACTGATGCCTTGTCGCGTGTGATCGAATCGAAAGCGAGGGACCTTGTAGCTGAGCTTCGGTCGGAGTTTCTTGCTACGCAAGCAAGGAGCGACTAATGCAAACTAGGTACCGGTGGTTTCGGATTCAGCTCCCCGCTCGAGCTCGGGACCTAGCGGCACTTGTAGCCACACGTCCTCTTGAATTGACGTCGGCGTATGGCTTCACGCGCCTACTTGACGGTGTCGGTGGTGCTTTGTACCGATTCCTATGGCGATCGCGAGTTGTAGTGACGAAGCTAGATTCCGAAGGCCTTCCAACTTACGAACAGATAGATAGCGTTAGTTTCACCGACTTTGCACTTGTCGAGATTGACGATCTAACCTTCCTCCGGGTGGAGAACCCGGGGCGGAGTGTTCGCGATTTACTCAACGCGCTTGAAACATTGGTAGGGATGGGTTTCACGGTGAAGCCAGTAACGTTCGACAAGGGGCAACCTACCACTGTATTTAGTTCGGTAGATACTTCCAAACTCGTGGGCTTAAAGGTTGTCGGAGCCGTACTCGCGGACGACTTGGTGGCTCGCATGGAATTCGTGTCTAAAGAAGGAATGGCGGTGGAAAGCATGACCGTGCTTGACGGACTTAAGTACAGAGTCGAGCATGCCGTGTTCGAACTTGTTCTGGGAGGACTAAAAGGTCAAATTGCCTTTGCAGCGAACGGGACTGTAAAGATCAGTGGTCAAGTCGCGCCAAAGCTAGTTAGCTTGGTGGAGAAGGACTTGCACTTTTTCGTCTGAGTAACTTGCGGAGTGGACAGTTCGGCCTATCCACGAGGAACTAGGTTGCCCGTATCCGTGCCAACCAGTCGGCTGGGAGCCAATGACCGCTTGGCACGACAGCAGAGAAGCAGGCCTACTTTTAGCCGAGGACTGCAAGCAGCCTTTCGCTGCCATAGTAGTGGCTGGCAGTCAACCTCACGGCCTGTTAGTCATCCCGCCTACCAATAAGAAAAGTAATCCTTGCTCATCACCACATCCACGCGATGTACCTGGGCCGCCTCAGCAAGGATCGCATTCATCCGCGTCACGTCGCGAAAGATATCGCCCCCTCCGCCATCCACATGCGCCTGCCGCCCCGCCAGATCGGGAAACGCTTCAAAAATCGCAAAGCGTGTTTCCGAAAACCGAACGGCGAACCACGGACCCGTGGCGGGCTCGGCCTCGACGCAGGCCCGGATGTCCCGCAGCATCTGCACCACCGCCTCCTCCTGGCCGGGGCGGGCCTCGATCTCGATGAAGAAGGCCTTGCGGCCCTCAGCGCCTTGTTCTCCCAGCACCTGCACACCCCGGTGCGGTGCGCGGGCATGGTCGGCGGCGGGCGTGTTCTCGTGCGGGGGCAACAGCGGAGTCATGGGTGCCTTTCGGGGTTCAGTGCAATGCAATGACTGTAGGGTCGCGCCCACTCCGTTGCCTGCCCGAAGATCGGCATTCCTTGCCTGATCGTCCAGGCCGGTTGTGCCGGGCCGGCCTTCCTGGCCAGAATGCGCCATGGCGGACGACGAATTGACGCAAGCGGTCTTGCGCTACACAGGCACCACGCACCACCGGACGGGCGGCATCACCGCCACGCCGGTGCACGGCCTGTACCTGGTTCGGCGCGCGGCGCCGAGCGCGTTGGAGCATGCGGTGGAGCAGCCCCTGGTGTGCCTGGTGCTGCAGGGCCGCAAGCGGGTCGCCATGGGCAGCCGCACGGTGTCCTATGCGGCGGGCGACACGATGATCGTCACGGCCAACGTGCCCACGGCAAGCCGCATCAGCCAGGCCAGCATCGCCCAGCCCTATCTGGCCATTGCGCTGGAGCTGGACACCGCCGTGATCACCGATCTGGTCATGGGCTCGCCGGAGTGCCATGCGCCCGCCGCCGTGCCCGACGCGGGGGATGAGGATGATCTGCGCGATGCCGTGCGCCGGCTGGTGCGGCTGCTGGACCGGCCCGAATCGCTCGCGGTGCTAAAGGACGGCTTGATCCGGGAGATCCACCATTGGTTGCTGCGGGGCCGGCAGGGCGCTGCGATCCGCCACCTGGGCTTGCCCGACAGCCACGCGCGCCGCATCGCGCGCGCGGTGGCGATCCTGCGTGCCGAGCCCGCGCAGCCAGTGCCAATCGAGCGCCTGGCGGCGGCGGCCGGCATGAGCCGCTCGGCGTTCCATCTGCACTTTCGGGCGATCACTTCGCTGTCGCCGCTGCAGTTCCAAAAAGCGCTGCGGTTGATGGAGGCGCGGCGGCTGATCCTGTCGCAGGGCAAGAGCATGAGCCAGGTCGCTTTCGAGGTGGGGTACGAGAGTGCCTCGCAGTTCAGCCGCGAATACGTGCGGCTGCATGGTCAGCCGCCGGCGAGGGACAAGCGGCAGGCATCCGACCGGATCGGCACGGCCAGCACCACGGGCATCGCCGGGCGCTAGCCCATCGGTCCTGTGTTCGGTTGCTATTAAATGTGTAGCACAATGCCCTAGTGTTGATTGCGCTGGAGCCCGATTTCATTCGAACCCCTCCTTGGCTCTGCAGCGCTCGCTTCATCGTAAGCCTGTAGCGCCCCGCCTCGGCGTGCCGTGCGGATTGACGGGCACCGCGCAGTCGGAAACTGCAGGATCTGTCTGCACCTTGCCGTTTCGGAAAGGGCGGTTGAATCGTTGGAAGTTCCAGTAAGATGGAAAAGGTTTCCAATTTATTGGAGGAGGGCTGATCGCTGCAAGAACGCTGGCAGGACGTTGGCGCCAGCCGGCAGCGTTGACGTGGCGTATGGCCCGAGGTCCTCGATGGTTTTTTCAACGGCCCTGAAAACACGCCGGCTGATCGGCGCCTTTCCCATGAACCCCACCCAGCCCCCTGACATCCGTCTGATCGATTGCACCGAAGAAGACCATGCGGTCGCCATTCTCGGCATCCTCAACGAGGCCATCGTGCACTCGACGGCGCTGTACGACTACGTGCCCCGCCCGCAGTCTGCAATGGCCACCTGGTTCGCGACGAAGTGCGCCAATGGCTTCCCGGTGGTGGGCGCCGTCGATGGCCGCGGAGAGTTGCTCGGCTTTGCCTCATGGGGCACGTTCAGGGCATTTCCTGCCTACAAGTACACCGTCGAACACAGCGTTTATGTTCACAAGGATTGCCGGGGGCGCGGCCTGGGCGGCGTGCTGATGCGGGCTTTGGTGGACCGCGCCAGGGCGGCGGGCGTTCACGCGATGGTGGGGTGCATCGACGCGGCCAATGAGGGCAGCATCCGGCTGCACCAGCAACTGGGGTTCGTGCACACCGGCACCATGCCGCAGGTGGGATTCAAGTTCGGCCGGTGGCTGGATGCGGCGTTCTATCAACTCACGCTGGAGACGCCGCTCGAGCCAGTGGATGGATAGGCGAACGGGCCAACCGCGCAGCTGAAGGGCGGCGCGCCCCCCTCAAGGGCTGGGCACCTTGTGCGCCGGGTCGCACTGCGGATACTGCCGCAGCCGCTCGATCAGCCACCGCCCGGCCGGCCCGGGCAGCGCATCGCGCCGATAGACGGCCTTCATCTCCAGCAGCGGATCGCCGATCACCCCGGTGTCCACCTGGATTCGCACCAGCCGGCCGGCCTGCAGATCGTCCTCCACCATGGGCAGCGGCATGTGTCCCCAGCCCAGTCCCGCGCGCAGGAAGGCGTGCTTGGCGCCGATGTCCGCCAGGCGCCACACGGTGTCGCCCAGCACGCCGAAGTCGCGGCCGGCGGTGAGGGGCGAGCGGTCGGTGAGGATGAGCTGGACATGGCCTTTGAGCTGCTGGCGCGTCAGCCGGCCCGGCTGCCGGGCCAGCGGCGATCCCGGCGCCGCCACGGTGACCATGGGCACGGCCATGAGCGGCACCTGTTCGAACTCCGGCGGAATGATGGGCAGCGAGCCCATCACACCCACGCGGCAGCGCCCGTCCAGCACCCACTGGGCCGCGGCGCCCAGGGCCTCCACCTGCAGTTGCAGCGTGGTGCCGGGAAAGGCGGTGGCGAAGGCGCCGATGGCGTCGGTCAGGGCCGCCATGGGGAACATGACATCGACCACGACCGACAACTCGGGCTCCAGGCCGGCGGCCATCGAGCGGGCCTCGGCTTTCAGCGTGTCGGCCGCGCGCACGATGTCGCGGGCGCGGCCAGCCAGGGCCTGGCCTTCCGGGGTGAGGGCGGGCAGCCGCGCGGCCCTGGTGAACAGCGTGACGCCGAGTTGCGCCTCCAGCCCGGCGATGGCCTGGCTGACGACCGATTGCGCCCGGCCAACGCGGCGGCCCGCAGCCGAGAAGCTGCCGGTTTCCACGGCGGCCACGAAGATGCGCAGGTGATCCAGGGAGACGCCATCGAGCATGCCAATGTCCTCAGTCCATCGTTAAAACAGATGGATCATATTCAATCAAATAGGCTTCGCAGATGGGGTGCGCGTCCCTACATTGGATGGGTAGCGGCGCCACGGCAACCCCAACGTGGCACCGAAGGAGATTTTTCCGGCCCGTCTTTTCAGGAGCATCCACCATGTCCGCCTTGCTTTCCCCCACCGCCCAGCGAACCATCGTGAGGCGCACCCGCGGCCGTGGCCATGGTCCCATCACCCGGCTGATGAGCCCTGGCGATCTGGGCCAGGTGCTCAAGCCCTTCGTGTTTCTGGATCTGTTCCAGGGCGAATCGTCGTTTGCCGGTGGCATGCCCATTCACCCGCACTCGGGCCTGGCCACCGTCACGGTGGTGACCGAGGGCGACTTTCGCTTCGACGACCCGGCTTCGGGCGAGGGCGAACTGGCCTATGGCGGCGTGGAGTGGATGCGCGCCGGGGGCGGCGTGTGGCACGGCAAGGAGCTTTCGCCGGGTGCCTCGCCGCGCATCGCGGGTTTCCAGCTGTGGCTGGCCTTGCCGCCCGAACTGGAAAATGGCCCGGTGGACAGCCAGTACATCGAGGCCAAGGCCATGCCCGCCAGCGGCCCGGTCACGGTGATCCTTGGCAAATACGCCGGCCTTCGCAGCCCGGTGCGGGCGCCCGAGGGCGTTCACTACCTGCTCGTCACGCTGCAGCCCGGACAGGCATGGACGTATGCGCCGCCTGAGGGGCACGATGCGGCCTGGCTGGCGGTCAGCCACGGGCAACTGGTCGGACCCAACGCGGTGGCCGCTGGCGAGATGGCGGTGTTCGATGCGTCCGGCACGATCGAACTGCAGGCCTCGCAGGAGCGCAGCGCGGTGTTCGTGATCGGGTCCGCCGAGCCGCATCCACACGATCTGGTAACTGGCATGTATTCGGTGCACACCAGCCGGGCGGCCCTGGCGAAGGGCGAGGCAAGCATCCAGGCGCTGGCCGAGCGCATGGCGCTGCAGCCCGCGGGGCAGCAGCGGCGCACGGCGGTGTTCAGCGGCTGATGTGATGGCGCAGCGCTTGGAGTCCGTGTTGCTGGTGGCTGCAAGCGCGTGCCGGCTCAGCCCGCGCCGCCCACGCGTTGCAGCGCTTCCAGGTGCAGCAGTTCGATGCGCCGGTAGCGCAGGCCGATCAGCCCTTCCTGCGCCAGGGCGTTGAGTTCTTTCGACAGGGTCTGCCGCGTCACCCCGAGCATCATGGCCAGCGCCTCTTGCGGCACGGCCACGCTGGGCCGCAGGGTGGCCGACTGGGTGGCGTCGCCGCGCGCCAGGGCCAGCAGGCGGTGCACCACGCGCACGCGCAGCCCGCGCAGGGTGGCGTCTTCCATCATGCTGTACAGGCTCCGCACCCGCGAGGCGAGCAGGGTGGCCATGGCGTTGGCGAACACCGGGTCCGCCATCTGCGCGGCGAAGGCCGCGGGCGGCACCACCAGCAGATCCACCCCAGTGAGCGCCGTGGCGTCGTGCGTGCGTGGCGAGCCGTCGATGAGCGTGATCTCGCCGAACCAGTTGCCCGGCTCCAGCAGCACCAGGATGGCCTCGCGCCCGTCGTCGCGCAGCGTGGAGATCTTGAGGGTGCCGGCCAGCAGGCCGTAGAAACCGCTGCCGGCCGCGCCCACCGGGTCGCCCTGGCGAAACGGCATGGTGCCGCGCTTCCAATGCACCAGCTCCGCCGCGCCCAGCAGCGCGCCGCGCTGCGCGGTAGGCAGGGCGGCGAACCAGGGGTTGCCTTCCATGGTGCGGCGGTGGGCGGTGGAGAGCGGGGGCTGTTGGGGCATGCAGGGCCGGTCGCTGGGCGGGTAAACCAAGGGGTCGAACTGTCAATTATTGGACAGTTGGCAGAACAGGGCGCGCCTACAGTGGCCCGGTTCCCCCACGGAGACAAAACGATGCAGACCCAAAAAAAGGCGACCTTCGTGCGCATGCAGGACAGCACGCGCGAAGACTGGCAGACGATTGGCGGCGAGTTCATGCAGTTCTCGCGCGGCCTGGCGGACCGGGTGGCGGCGCACCTGCGCATTCTGGAGGGCGACTACGGCGGCTTTCCGGTGGACCGCTACACGCATTCGCTGCAGACCGCCACCCGCGCGCTGCGCGATGGCCGCGACGAGGAGTACGTGGTGTGCGCGCTGCTGCACGACATTGGCGACACGCTGGGCTCGTTCAACCACCCCGACATCGCGGCCGCCATCCTGCAACCGTTCGTGAGCGAGGCCAACCACTGGATGGTCAAGCACCACGGCATCTTCCAGGGCCACTATTTCTTTCACCACATCGGGCTGGACCGCGACCTGCGCGACCAGTTCGCGGGGCACCCGCACTACCAGCAGACGGCGGAGTTTTGCGAGCGCTACGACAACCCGGCGTTCGACCCGCATGCCGAGACGCTGCCGCTCGACGCCTTCATGCCGATGCTGCGGCGCGTGCTGGCCCAGCCGCGCCAGAGCCTCTACAAGGCGGCGCTGCAGCCGCAGCCCGCAGCGGCCTGAACACCCGCCGTTTGCCCACCGTTTGCCCGCCGTTTGCCCGCCGTTTGCCCACCACCCAGGAGCCTTGAATGAATGCAGTCACCCCGTCCTAAGTCCGGCAACTCGTCTCCGCCGAAGAGTGGCAGTTGCGCGTCGATCTGGCCGCCTGCTACCGCCTGGTGGCCCTGCACGGCTGGAGCGACCTGGTGTTCACCCACATCAGCGCGCGGGTGCCGGGGCCGGAGCACCACTTTCTCATCAACTCCTACGGCCTGATGTTCGACGAGATTACGGCGTCCAGCCTGGTCAAAGTGGATTCGCAGTGCAACAAGGTGATCGACTCGCCCCACCCGGTGAACCCGGCGGGCTTCGTGATCCACAGCGCGGTGCATGCGGCGCGCGACGACATCCAGTGCGTGCTGCACACCCACACGCGGGCCGGCATCGCCGTGAGTGCGCAAAAGGACGGCGTGCTGCCCATCAGCCAGCAATCGACCTTCGTGCTGGCCTCGCTCGCCTACCACGACTACGAAGGCGTGGCGATCCGCGACGACGAGAAGACGCGCCTGCAGGCCGACCTGGGCCATGCCAACTTTCTCATGCTGCGCAACCACGGCCTGCTGACCTGCGGCAAGACGGTGGCGGATGCGTTCCTGGCCATGTACACGTTCGAATCCACCTGCCAGATCCAGATCGCGGCGCAGTCGGGCGGCGGGGAGCTGACGCGGGTGCACCCGCAGATCGTGGACGGCGTGGGCCATGCGATGAAGGTGCAGACGGGCGGCCTGGGCGGGCAGTTCGTCTGGCCTGCGCTGATCCGCAAGCTCGACCGCACCGACCCGGGCTACCGCGACTGAGCGCGCCGCCGCCATGGACAGCACCCTCATCGTCACGCGTTTTCTGTTCGGCGCGCTGGCGCTCGTCATGTTCGGGCTCGGGCTCACCCTGCGGGTGGCCGACTTCCGGCGGCTGCTGCAAAGCCCCAAGGCCGTGGGCATCGCGCTGGGCCTGCAGGTGATCGGCCTGCCGATCCTGTGCTACGCGATCATCCGCGCCTTCGGGCTGTCGCCCATGTTCGCCATCGGCCTCATGCTGCTGGCAGCGTCGCCGGGCGGCATCTCGGCCAATCTGTTTTCTCATTTGTTCGGCGGCAACGTGGCGATGAACATCTCGCTCACCGCGGTGAACACGCTGCTGTCCATCGTCACGCTGCCCATCATCGCCAATGCGGCCATCGCCCACTTCGCGCAGAGCGGGCAGGTGGTGCCGATCCAGACCGGCAAGCTCCTGGAGGTGATCGCCATCGTGCTGGTGCCGGTGGGGCTGGGCATGGCCGCGGCGGCGCGCTGGCCGGCGTTCGCGGCGCGCATGGAAAAGCCGGTGAAGATCTTCAGCGCGCTGGTGCTGGCGCTGGTGTCCATCCTGTCGATCGCCAAGGAGTGGAGTTCGATTGCCAGCACCTTCGCCGAGATCGGGCCGGCGGTGCTGGTGTTCAATCTGGCGAGCCTGCTGTCCGGCTACTACCTGAGCCGCGCGGCCGGGCTGGACAAGCCGCTGGCCACGGCGGTGAGCTATGAGATCGGCATCCACAACTCGACGCTGGCCATCTTCATCGCATTGAGCGTGCTGGGCAGCTACACGCTGGCGCTGCCCGCGGCCATCTACTCGGTGCTGATGTACATCACGGCGCCGCTGTTCGGTTGGCTGCTGCTTCGCCGCCCGGCGCCTGCGGTGCCGGCTCCGAATTAGAGCGCCTGCGGTGCCGGCTTCACTTTAGGACTTCCTGGAGGGCGGACTCCCGGTAGGGTGCCGGGGCGCACCCCCCCAGGAATCAGCCCCCGCGGGCCGCCGGCGCCGTGACGGCCGGCCCGCGCTGCGGGCCTGGTCAGGCGCGCAGCAGGCGGGTGGAAGGCCGTGGCGAGGCCTTGGGTGCCGGGGCAGGCGTGGGGTGGTGCTCGGCCGCCAGGGCAGCGGCTTCGCCCAGCTGGAACACGGCCAGTGCTTCGCGCAGCACGGCCACCTGAGACGCCATGGCCGACGTGGCGGCGCTGGCTTCTTCCACCATGGCGGCGTTCTGCTGCGTCATCTCGTCCATCTGCGAGACGGCGCGGTTCACCTCTTCGATGCCGGCCGTCTGCTCCACGTTGGCCGAGGCGATGCCTTCCATCAGGCCCGAGATGCGGTGCACGGACTCGACCACTTCGCCCATGGTCTTGCCGGCTTTCTCGACCAGCTCGGAGCCGGTGTGGACCTCGTTGACCGATTCGCTGATGAGCGTCTTGATTTCCTTGGCGGCCGCCGCGCTGCGCTGGGCCAGGCCACGCACTTCGGAGGCCACCACGGCGAAGCCCCGGCCCTGCTCGCCGGCGCGGGCGGCTTCGACCGCGGCGTTCAGCGCGAGGATGTTGGTCTGGAAGGCGATGCCGTCGATCACGCCGATGATCTCGTTGATCTTGCGCGAACTGGCGCTGATGGAGCGCATGGTCTCCACCACCTGGTTCACCACCTGGCCGCCCTGCACGGCGGTCTGGGCGGTGCTGGAGACGTACTGCGCGGCCTGGCGGGCGTTGTCGGCGTTCTGGCGCACGGTGGCGGTCAGCTCTTCCATGCTGGAGGCGGTCTGCTGCAGCGACGAGGCCTGCTGCTCGGTGCGGCGCGACAGGTCGCCATTGCCCTGGGCGATCTCGCTGGCCGCATGGTCGATGGTGCTGGTGGCCTGCTGGATGCGGTGCAGGATGCTGGCGAGCCGGTCGCGCATGAAGCCGATGGCGTACATCAGGCTTTGCTCGTCGCGGGCGCGCAGCGGGATCTCCGCCTGCAGGTCGCCGTCGGCCATGCGCATCGCGGCGCCGGCGGCGGCCCGCGGCTCGCCGCCCACGGAGCGTTCGATGTCGCGCACCACCAGCCCGGTGAGGGCCGAGATCACCAGCCCCAGCAGGGCGAGCAGCCCGATCGCGCGGTACAGCGAGGAGCGGTAGGCCTGTTCGATGTCATCGACATAGTCGCCGGCCACCAGGTCCCAGTTCCAGGGCTTGAAGCGCACCACGTAGCCGATCTTGGGGCTGGGCGTGTCGCTGCCCGGACGCGGCCACCAGTATTCGAGAAACCCGCGGCCCTGGGCGCCAGCGGCGGCGATGTTCACGTAGAGCAGGTTGCCCTTGGCATCCTTGAAGGCAATCATGTTCTTGCCGTTCAGCTCCGCCTTGATGGGGTGCATGGCCATGATGGAATCGGCGCCGATCACGGTGACGTAGCCGTCCTTGCCGTAGCGCTGCGAGGCGATGCGCGCCAGGGCGGCGGCGCGGGCCTCTTCCTGGCTCATCTTGCCGGCCTGGGCCTGCTTTTCGTAATCGCTGATCACGGTCAGGGCCATGTCGGTGATGTCCGAGAGGGCCGATTGCCGTGCCTGGTACTGGATTTGCCGGGTCTGCCACGCGTTCACGAAGGTCAGCGCCAGAAGCCCCAGCAACGCGAGGACCAGCGGGAGCCAGAGCTTTTGCCGCAAGGTCAATTTTTTCATGGAAGGGTCCTTTCAGCAGGGCGCACAGAGGCATTGATATGGATCGCAGTATGGCCGTGAAAACGCCTTCTCCGGCAGTCGGGTCAGCCCTTTTTGTCGGATGTTTGCAACGGCTTGATACATATGCAAGTTACGTGCGCGATCCGCACCCGTGGTTTCTCAATAGCAGAAAAACGATGCCCGTTTTTCTGCTTTCCGCACCGCGCAACGCCGATTCAGTGGGTTGTCTCGCTGTCGGGGCTCAGTTCACGGCCCAGCGTTTCCGGCAAAGCCAGCGCCGCCAGAATCACCAACCCGTAACAAATGGCAGTGATCCATCCGATGGTCTGACCCAATGGCAGCGTGTTGCTCAGCGTGCCGACCAGGGCCGGGCAGATCGCGCCGATGGCGCGGCCGAAGTTGTAGCAAAAGCCCTGGCCCGAGCCCCGCACGTCGCTCGGAAACAGTTCCGACAAAAATGCGCCCATGCCCGAGAAGATGCCCGACAAAAAGAACCCCAGCGGAAACCCCAGCACCAGCATCCAGGCATCCGTGATGGGTATCTGCGTATAGGCCAGCACCAGCGCCATGCCCATGGTGGCGAACAGGATGAAGCAGCGGCGCCGCCCGATCACGTCCGACAGCCAGGCGCTGGTGAGGTAGCCCACGAACGAGCCCGCGATCAGCACCAGCAGGTAGGCGCTGGTGCCCAGCACGGACAGGTGCCGCTCGGTCTTGAGGAACGTCGGCAGCCAGGTGGTGACCGAGTAATAGGCGCCCTGCATGCCCGTGGCCAGAAGGCTGGCCAGCACCGTGGTGCGCAGCAGCGACGGGTGGAAGATGCGCAGGAAGCTGCCCTGCGTTCCACGGGCGCGCGCACGGGCCTGTGCCGCCAGGTACACCGGGGGCTCCTGGATGTTGCGGCGGATGTAGATGATGAGCACCGCGGGCAGGATGCCGATCCAGAACAGCACCTTCCAGGCGATCTCCGGCGGCAGCACCGAGTAAACGCCCCAGAACGCCAGCGCCGAAGCCGCCCAGCCCACGGCCCAGCTGCTTTGAACGAGTCCCGCCGCCTTGCCGCGGTTCTTGGCGGACATGGTTTCCGCGATCAGCACCGAACCCACCGCCCATTCGCCGCCGAAACCGAAGCCCTGCATGGCCCGGGTGAAGAACAGCTGTCCGAACGATTCGGTGAAGCCGCTCAGGAAGGTGAACAGCGTGAACCACAGCACCGTCCACTGCAGCACCCGCACCCGGCCATAGCGGTCGGCCAGCACGCCCGCCGCCCAGCCCCCGATGGCGGAGGTGAGCAGGGCGCCGGTGGCGATGTACCCGGCTTGCGCCTTGGACATGTTCCATGCCACCAGCAGCGTGGGGATCAGGAAGGTGTAGATCATGTAGTCGAAGCCATCGACGCCATAGCCTGCGAAGGTGGCGGCCAGGGTGCGCCGCTCGGTGGGGGAGGTGTGCCGGAGCCACATGGTGAGAAGGTGCTTTCTTTGGAAGGTTTGGGGGGAGGCGGCTTCAGGCGGTGACCAGATCGCGGTTGAGCAGATCGGTGACCAGCATGTGCCCTGGCGCATGGGTGATGCAGAACGCCGGGCGCGCCGCTGCGATGGCCGCCTGCGGTGTCACGCCGCAGGCCCAGAACACGGGCACCTCGTGCGGCTTGACCTCCACGGCGTCTCCGTACTCGGGCCGGGCGAGATCTCGGATGCCGATGAGCGCGGGATCGCCGAAGTGCACGGGTGCGCCATGCACCTGCGGCATGCGCGAGGTGATCTGGATGGCGCGGATGGCGTCCGCTGCCGCCATGGGGCGCATGGAGACCACCAGGGGGCCGCGGAATGCGCCGCTCGGTTCGGTGGGGCGGTCGGTGCGGTACATGGACACGTTGCGGCCTTCGTCCACGTGGCGCAGTCGGATGCCCTCGGCCAGCAGCGCGTGCTCGAACGAGAAGGAGCATCCGATGGCGAAGGTCACGAGGTCGTCGCGCCAGTGGGCGGCAAGATCGGTGGGCTCATCCACCGGCACGCCGTCGCGCCACACGGCGTAGCGGGGCAGGTCGGTGCGGATGTCGATATCCGGCCCCAGCGAGGGCAGGGCGGGCGAGCCGGGCTCGCTGATCGCCAGCACCGGGCAGGCGCGGGGGTTGCGCTCGCAGTAGCGCTGGAACTCGGTGGCCAGCGCTTGCGGAAGGATGGCCAGGTTGACCTGCACGTAGTCGCTGGCCAGGCCGCTCGTGTGGGCCGACAGCAGCCCGGCACGCGCCGCCGCGCGCACTTCATGGGCGGTGGACCTGGCGGTCAATCCGGCGGCAGTGCCGAAAGAGTGGAATGCGGCGTGGGATGGCATCGTCGTGAGTGCCCGGCATGCAGGCTTTATGGTTGCAATGCCGCGGATTCTGAAAGCCGCACGACGGGGAATCCAACGCAAAATTTTGCGTTCAAGTCATCGAAAAAACCGATGACGACCACTGAATTTTCAATATTGCGAAAAGCATGCCCAGGCCATCCGGGCTTTCCCGAATGCGGGTGCACTGGATGGGTGCATTCAGCGCGGCGTGCGCTTTTTTCGTGCGGTCTGGGTGTTGGCGACGTAGGCCTGGGCCGATTCCAGCACCGATTCGGTGATTCCCGATCCGGGGTCTTCGCGGTAGCTGGCATGGATGGGCAGGGCGGTGAGCGTGCACGAGGCCCGCAAAATGTGCAGCGGCATGCGGTGCGACAGCCGCTGCGTCACGGCGCGCGGCAGCACGGCAATGCCGAACCCTGCCTCCACGAGTTGCAGCATGGCCGAAATCGACGAGATGGCGTGCATGCGCGGCACAGCAACGCCCGATTCCTGGAACAGCTGCAGCAGGCTCTGGTGCGGGTGCGAGCCCTTTTGGAACGTGATGAGGTCGTGCTGCGCCAGCCGCTGCAGGTCGTACCGCCCCGCGGAGTGCAGGGTGCGGTGCCCGACGAACACCAGTTCCAGCGGGGGCATGATCCGCGTGCGCACCGCGGTGTCGGTGGCGGGCAGCGACGTGAACACCAGGTCCTGCGCCCCGCGCCGCACCTGGTCCACCAGCACGGGCGAGGTTTCCACGGTGAGTTCCAGTTCGAAGTCGGGGCGGGTCTTGCGCATCTCCTGCAGCCAGCCGGTGAGCCAGCTGTGCACGACCGATTCGATGGCCCCGATGCGCAGCGCCATCGGCGCATGCGGGCTGGTGCCCAGCTCTTCCTTCACCTGCCGCTGCAGCTCCAGCAGCCGAACGGCCAGCAATTGAAAGCGTTGCCCGGCGGCGGTGAGGCGGAAAACGCGTTCGCGCCTGTCGAGCAGGATCGCCCCCAGCTCTTCTTCCAGCGCGGCGATGCGGCTGGACAGGGCCGACTGCGTGATGTGCAGCTTTTCGGCGGCCCGCGTGATGCTCTTGAGCGAGGCAGCCCAGTGGAAGGCTTCGACAAACCGCAGATTCATGGGCGCGATTGTCGCCGCAGGTGCGTGCTCAAACCGGTGCGATGGTGCCGCGGCAGGCGGCGAACATGTCCTTCGATCCCTCGTAAACGCTGGTCTGCACGTCCATCAGCCCGAGGATGGAGTGAAAGTAGTTGTCGTGCGAGATGCGCCGCTCGCCCAGGTCTTTTTGCAGGCAGGCGGTGGCCGTGCCGGTGCGCGATTGCATGGCGGGCGACAGCCAGGTGATCCAGGGCACATGCTTTTGCACATCGGGCGCGATGGCGTAGGGCATGCCGTGCAGGTAGATGTTGTTCTCGCCCAGCGATTCGCCGTGGTCGGCCACGTACATCATCGCGGTCTGCGCGGTGCCGGACTGCGCTGCCAGCCACTGGATGGTGGCGTTGAGGAAATGGTCGGTGGACACGATGCTGTTGTCATACGCGTTGACCACCTCCTGCCGCTGGCATTCCTGCAGCGCCGAGGTCCGGCATTCGGGCTGGAAGGGCTTTTGCGAAGGCAACGACCGCTTGAAGTAGGCCGGGCCGTGGCTGCCCATCTGGTGCAGCACCACCACCGTGCCGCGCGCCCGCTGCTCGGCCGGCAGTGCCGCGATGCGTGCGTCCAGGCCCTTGAGCATCACGTCGTCCAGGCACTCCTTGCCGTCGGCACACCACTGGGGGTCGTCGGGTTTGGCCGAGGTGCTGGCTTCGGCCACGCGGTCGCACACGCCTTTGCAACCGGACTGGTTGTCCACCCACAGCACGGCCAGGCCGGCGTGCTGCAGCACGTCCAGCAGCCCTTCGGAGCGGATGTGGCTCGACTCGTAGGCGGTGCGCCCCAGATTGGAGAACATGCAGGGCACGGATGCCGCGGTGCTGGTGCCGCAGGACCAGGCGTTGCGGGCGCTGGCGAGGTCGTTGCGCGCGGACAGCTCGGGCGTCGTCGGGCGGCCGTAGCCGTTGAGACCGAAATTGCCGCTGCGCCCGGTCTCGCCCAGCACCAGCACCAGCAGCGGCGGTTTGGCTTGGGCCGCATACGAAGCGCCCAGTCTGGCGTCCTGCCCCAGCGGCATCAGCGGGCCGGTGTCGCGGCGCAAGGGACGCGCAGCGGCATTGCCCACGGCGTAGATGCTGTTCAGGGGGTTGACCAGATAGCGAAGCTGCGTGTGGTTGCGCATGGCGGAGGAGAAATCCTGGAACACCACGAAGACCGCACTGGCGGCCAGGGCCAGCGAGCCGAGCAAGAGCAGCCCGTGGAACACGATCTGCCGGGTCCAGCCCAACGGTTTCACAGGGGTGCGTGCCAGCCACCAAAGGGGCGGGCCCCCCAGTGCCGCGACGGTGAGCGGCAGGCGCCAGTCGAGCAGGTCGGCGGCTTCGCGGGGATCGGTCTGCAGCACGTTGGTCACCATGCCGGTGTCGATCACGATCCCGTAGGCCATCATGAAATAGGTGCCGAACGCGGCCGCCAGCACGGCAATGCCAAGCACCGGCTTGAGCAGGCGCCCCCAGGCCAGCAGGCCCAGCACGGCGGCATTGGCAGCCGCCACGGCCACCATGAACATGAGCACGAAGCCCCAGGCACGCAGCCCGCCCGACTCGTTCAGGCCGAGCACGACTTTCCACAGGTGCACGTTGCAAACGGTCGCCAGCCAGAGGCTGGCCAGCGCGATGACCGCGGCGGGATGCCACGGCCGCCGCGCCGTGGCCAGGGCGAGGATGGATTCGTTGCGGGGGGCGGTAATAACCCGCAACGGTGGCTGCAATATGTCAGGCATGGCGCGGATTCTTTTCCGCGCGCCTTAAGTCAAGATTAAGGGCCTCCTTCGGCTGCAGGCCCCCGCCGCCGGGGCCTCAGATGGCCGTATTTCCGGCGTCCAAGACGCTGGCGTGGTGCGCCAGATGGTCGGCCATGAAGGTCTGGATGAAGTAGTACCCATGGTCGTACCCCTCGTGGCGGCGCAGGGTGAGCGGCTGGCCGATGGCTTGGCACGCTGCCTCGAACCGCTCGGGGTGTAGCTGCTCGGCAAGGAATTTGTCGCCCAGCCCCTGGTCGATCAGGATGCCGGCCGGGTAGGGCGCCAGTGGCTGGTTTTCCATGAGCACCGTGGCGTCATGCTCGCCCCAGGCCGTGCGGTCCGCACCCAGATAGCCGGTGAACGCCCGCTCGCCCCAGGGGCACTGCGTGGGCGCGCAGATCGGCGCGAAGGCCGAAAGTGACCGGAACCGGCCAGGATGGCGCAGCGCCAGCGTCAGCGCGCCATGGCCTCCCATCGAGTGGCCGAAGATACCCAGGCGGTCCAGGTTGATCGGCAAATGCCGGCCCAGCAGGGGCAGCAGCTCTTGCACCAGATAGCTTTCCATGCGCCAGTGCGTGCGCCACGGGGCTTCGGTCGCATCGAGGTAAAAGCCTGCGCCGATGCCGAAGTCCCAGCGGGCCGTGGCGTCCGGCAGGGCCTCCACCGCAGCGCCGCGGGGGCTGGTGTCGGGCGCGATCAGCGCCAGGCGCAGCTCCGCGGCCCGGCGCTGCGCCCCCGCCTTGACCATGAAGGTCTCTTCGTTGCACGTCAGCCCGGCCAGGTACAGCACCGCGGGCACCGGCCCGTGGTCCGCCTGTGGCGGCAGGTACACCGAGAACTTCATCGGCAGGCCGATCTCGGCGGAGTCGTGTTGATAAAAGCGCTGCGTGCCGCCGAAGCTCCGGTGTTCCGACAGGGTTTGGAGAGGATGGGTCATGGCGTAGGGGGTGAGGAAGGCGTGGCGTGGACCAGTTCGAGCACCGCATCGGCAAAGGCTTGCGGCGCCTCCTGCGGCAGGTTGTGGCCGGCGCCGGGCACCCAACGGTGGGCGCGCGGGCCGGTGAACTTCGCGGCATGGGCCGAGGCATCGGCTGGCGGGCGAACCCCGTCGTCGAGGCCATCGAAGGTGATGGCCGGCACGCGGATGGCCGGCAGCGCCGCCAGGCGCGATTCGATCCCGGCATAGGCCGGATCGCCCGTGACCAGGCCGAAGCGGTGGCGGTACGAATGGATCACCACGTCCACGAAGTCGGGGTTGTCGAAGGCTGCTGCGCTGCGCTCGAACGCGGCGTCGTCAAACGCCCAGACGGGCGACCACGACCGCCACAGCAGGCGGGTGATGGCCCGCCGGTCTTTCACCAGGCCGGCCTGGCCGCGGGCACTGTGAAAGTAGAACTGATACCAAAGGCGTTGCTCGTTGGCCGGCGTGTCGGGCTCCATGGCCCGGCCGATGTCCTGGATGTTGTAGCTGTTGAGCGAGACCAGTCCCGCACACCGCTCGGGCCACAGCGCCGCGACCACGCAGGCCGCGCGCCCGCCCCAGTCGTAGCCCGCCAGCACCGCGCGGTCGATCGCCAGCGCATCCAGCAGCGCCAGCAGGTCCGCGCCCAGTGCCGCCTGCTCGCCCGAGCGCGGCGTGTCTTCGCTCAGAAACCGCGTGGGGCCGTAGCCCCGCAGGAACGGCACCACCACCCGGCAGCCCTGTGCGGCCAGCCGCGGCGCGACCTCGGCGTAGGCATGGATGTCGTAGGGAAAGCCGTGCAGCAGCACGACGGGCGGCCCCTGGGCGGGGCCGGCCTCGAAATAGGCGACGTCGAGCACGCCGGCTTCGATCCGGCGCAGGGGCTCCATGCGGTCCATGGCGGGCACCGTTGGGTTTGGCCGCGGGCCGGTCAGTAGATGACCACGCCGCGAATCGATTCGCCGCGCTTCATCAGGTCGAACCCGTGGTTGATGTCGGCCAGGGGCATGGTGTGGGTGATCAGGCTGTCGATGTCGATCTTGCCTTCCATGTACCAGTCCACGATCTTGGGCACGTCGGTGCGGCCGCGTGCGCCTCCGAAGGCCGAACCTTCCCACTTGCGGCCCGTGACGAGCTGGAAGGGGCGCGTGCTGATCTCGGCGCCGGCCTCGGCCACGCCGATGATGATGCTGCGGCCCCAGCCCTTGTGCGTGCACTCCAGCGCCTGGCGCATCACCTTGGTGTTGCCGATGCATTCGAAGGAGTAGTCCGCCCCGCCGTCGGTCAGCTGCACGATGGCGTCCACCACGTTCTCCACCTCGTTCGGGTTGATGAAGTGCGTCATGCCGAACTGGCGCGCCATGTCCTGGCGGGCGGGGTTGATGTCCACGCCGATGATCTTGTCCGCGCCCACCATCTTGGCGCCCTGGATCACGTTCAGGCCGATGCCGCCCAGGCCGAACACCACCACGTTCGCGCCGGCTTCCACCTTGGCGGTGAACAGCACCGCCCCGATGCCGGTGGTCACGCCGCAGCCGATGTAGCAGACCTTGTCGAACGGGGCATCCTCGCGGATCTTGGCCAGCGAGATCTCGGGGGCCACGGTGTAGTTGCTGAACGTGCTCGTGCCCATGTAGTGGAAGATGGGCTGGCCGTCGATGCTGAAGCGGCTGGTGGCGTCGGGCATCAGCCCCTTGCCCTGCGTGCCGCGGATCAGCTGGCACAGGTTGGTCTTGCGCGACAGGCAGAATTTGCACTGGCGGCATTCGGGCGTGTACAGCGGAATGACATGGTCGCCCTTCTTGAGCGTGGTCACGCCCGGCCCCACGTCCACCACGATGCCCGCGCCCTCGTGGCCCAGGATGGCGGGAAAGATCCCTTCCGGATCGGCGCCCGACAGGGTGTAGTAGTCGGTGTGGCAAATGCCGGTGGCCTTGATCTCGACCAGCACCTCGCCGAATTTGGGGCCCTGCAGGTCCACGGTTTCGATGGTGAGGGGTTCTCCGGCTTTCCAGGCGACGGCGGCTTGGGTTTTCATGGGAAGGGGCTCCTGTCAGTGGGTGGTTCGGTGGCTCGCAAGGGGGCGGCGCCGCGCCGCCATCGGCCGGCGGGCGCGGCGGCACGTCGGGCGGCTGCAGCAGTCTTTCTAGCAGATGCGGCAGGGCCGCCGCGTTTCATGGCCGGATCGTCCGGCGACAATCGCTGCGCCTGCCCGGCCCGGGCGGCACCCGCACGGTCCTGCGTGCCGGTGCCGCGAGCGTAAAAGCGTTTGGGCCCGCTTCGCCACGCGCAGCGCTGCCCCCGGCCGTGTTTGGCCGCCGTGCCGGGCATCTTGGCCGCTGGAGCGGGTCGTGCCGCCTGCCGTCGTTTCATTCCTTGGTTTTTCTGTCCCGTCGCATGTCCGCTCCCTACACCGTCGATATCGTCGTCTATCCCGGCTTCAAGGCCCTGGAGGCGATCGGCCCCATGTCGGTCTTCGACTATGCCAACGTGCACCTGGCGCGGCGCGGCCAGCCGCCGGGCTATGCGGTGTCGGTGGCGGCTGAAGGGCTGGGCGATGTGCCTTCCGACACGGCCATGTCGCTGCGGGCCACGCGCCAGCTGGGGCAGGGGCCCGATCCGCACATCGCCCTGGTGGTGGGCTCGCGCGACATCGAGACGGCGCTGGCCGCGTCCCCCGGCGTGGTGGCGTGGGCGGCGGCGACCGCGCCACGGGTGCGGCACATGGTGGCGCTGTGTTCGGGCAGTTTCTTTTTGGGCGCCGCCGGCCTGCTGGATGGCGCGCAGGCGGCCACGCACTGGAGCGTGGCCGATCTGCTGCAGCGCCGTTTTCCGGCCGTGCGCGTGGATGCCGACGCGATCTACGTGCGCAGCGGCAACCTGTGGACCTCGGCCGGGGTCACCGCCGGCATCGACCTGGCGCTGGCCCTGGTGGAGGAGGACTTCGGCCGCACGCTGGCGCTGGAGGTGGCGCGCGACCTGGTGATGTACCTGAAGCGCCCCGGCGGGCAATCGCAGTTCAGCATGCACCTGGCCAGCCAGGGCACGCGCCATCCGGGCATTCGCGAGGTGCAGGCGTGGGTGCTGTCGCACCTGGCCGAGCCCCTGCCGCTGCAGCAACTCGCCTCGCGGGCCGCCATGAGCGAGCGCAACTTCCGCCGCGTGTTCCTGCAAGAGTGTGGGCAAAGCCCCTCGGACTTCATCGAAACGGCCCGGCTCGAAGGCGCACGCCGGCTGTTGGAGGAAGAAAACGGCCTGCCGCTCAAAACCGTGGCGGCGCGTGTGGGCTTTCGGTCGGACGAGCCGCTGCGCCGGCTGTTCCTGCGCCGCCTGGGGATCACCCCGCAGGCCTACCGCGAGCGGTTCGGCGGGCCGGGTTGAGCGCCTGTCAGGCAGCCGGGTTGACCCTCGGGTCTTTTGGAAAAAAGGCATGATGCAAGGCCGAGCAGCGCTTGGGGACCGCCGGCGCCGGCGGGCCTGACTGCCCATTGACACCCAACGAGCGAGCGATTCAAAGGTTTTCTCCCGATGCACATCGTCCCCGGCCCAGCCACCGCCGGCCCTGCCGACCCCTTGCGTCGCCGCCCCGACGCGCGAGCGATCGCCGAATTCGATTGGTCCCTGACCCCCCTGGGGCCCATCGACCAGTGGCCGCAGGCCGTGCAGGCCGCCCTCGCGCAGTGGAGCGACGGCGGCGGCGCATCGGCATCCCCGCCGGATACCGACATCCGCAACCGCCAGATCCTGGACAGTGCCATCGACTACGCCATCATCGCGTTCGATCTGCAAGGCAAGGTCACGCGGTGGAACGAAGGCGCCCGCCGCGTGCTGGGATGGACCGAGCCCGAAATGCTGGGCCACGATGCCGCGCGGATCTTCACGCCCGAAGACCGTGCCGCACACCGCATGGAGACCGAGATGCAGTCCGCGCTGACCCGGGGCGTGGGCACCGACGAGCGTTGGCACGTGCGCAAATCCGGCGAGCGTTTCTGGGCCAATGGCGAGATGACGCCGATCCGCGATGGCGACGGCACGCCCATCGGCTTCGTGAAGGTGCTGCGCGATCGCACCGAGCAGCACCGCGCGGCCGAGGCCCTGCGCCAATCCGAAGAACGCCTGCACCGTGCCCAGGAGGCGGGCGGCGTGGGCACGTTCTCCCTCGAACTGGCGACCGACCTGCTGTACGGCACGCGCCAGTTCTATCGCATCTTCGGCGTTCCCGAAGCCGAGACCATTCCGGCCAAGGCGCTGGAGGCGCTGGTGATCCCGGAGGACGCCGAGGTGCGCTCCGCTCGGGAAACCCGCAACAGCGAATCGGCCCCGCTGGATGTGGAGTACCGCATCCGCCGCGCCACCGATGGCGCCCTGCGCTGGATCGCCCGCAAGGCCGAATTCGTGCGCGGCCCGGACGGGGTGATCGTTCGCATGGTGGGCGTGGTGCAGGACATCACCGACCGCAAGGCGGCGCTGCAGGCGGTGGCCGACAGCGCAGCGGAGTTCCGCACCTTTGCCCAGTCGCTGCCGAGCCACGTGTGGACCGCCCGAAGCGATGGCCAACTCGATTGGTTCAACAACCGGGTGTACGAATACAGCCAAGCCGAGCCCGGCGACCTGGATGGCGATGGCTGGACCCGCCTCGTGCACCCCGAAGATCTGCCTGCGGTGTCCCAGCTGTGGCAGGCGAGCGTTGCCTCTGGCGAGCAGTACGAAACCGAGTTCCGCATCCAGCGCTCGGACGGCGCGATGCGCTGGCACCTGGTGCGGGCGCTGCCTTTGCGCACGGGCGGCGGGGCCATCAGCCGGTGGATCGGCACCAGCACCGACATTCATGAACAGAAGCTGGTGCAGGCCGAAAGCGTGCGCGACCGCAACCGCTTGTGGGCGCTCTCGCGCGAACTCATGCTGGTGTGCGACTTCCAGGGGTTGATCGCCGCGGTCAATCCCGCCGCCACGCGCCTCCTGGGTTGGGAAAGGACGCAAATGGCCGGCCACGCCGTGGCCGAATTCATCCACCCCGAAGATGCCGAGGGCATGGCTGACGAGCTTGCCGGACTCGCGGCCGGCGCACCCACGCGGGTGTTCGAAAACCGCTGGCGCAAGGAAGACGGCAGCTACCGCCTGCTGAGCTGGACCGCGGTCCCCGAGGAGGGCCTGGTCCATGCCGTGGCGCGCGATGTGACGCGCGAGCGCACAGCCGAAGAGGCGCTGCGCCAGTCGCAAAAGCTCGAAGCCATCGGCCAGCTCACGGGCGGCGTCGCACACGATTTCAACAACGTTCTGGCGGTCATCCGCACGTCGATCGACCTGTTGCGGCGCGTGCAGCTGACCGACGAGCGCCGCCACCGCTTCATGGAGTCGATCTCCAACGCGGTGACGCGGGCCACCAAGCTCACGGGCCAGCTGTTGGCTTTTGCGCGCCGCCAGGCGCTGCAGCCGACGGTGTTCGATGCCGGGCACAACACCCGCGCGGTCAGCGACATGATCGCCAGCCTGGCGGGCGCGCGCATCGAGATCGAGCTGAACCTGGCGGAGACGGCCTGCTTCGTGCACGCCGACCCGAGCCAGTTCGACACCGCCCTGGTGAACCTCGCCGTCAATGCCCGCGACGCCATGCAGGGCAGCGGAAAGCTCACCATTGAGGTGCGGGCTGTCTCCGAGATCCCCGCGCTGCAGTCACAGCCCGCGGTGCCGGGCCAGTTCGTGGCGGTGTCGATCATCGACAGCGGCACGGGCATTTCGCCGGAGCACCTCACGCAGATTTTCGAACCCTTCTTCACCACCAAGGGCGTGGGGCACGGAACGGGCCTGGGCCTGTCGCAGGTGTTCGGCTTCGCCAAGCAGTCCGGCGGCGACATCCGCGTGGAAAGCACGCTGGGGCAGGGCAGCCGTTTCACCCTGTACCTGCCCCGCGCCGCGCGCCCGGGCTACGACCAGCAAACCTCCGAGGGCGACGACCGGCTGGCCCTGGGCAATGGTGGCTGTGTGCTGGTGGTGGAGGACAACGCCGAGGTGTCCGCCTCGGTCGAGCAGACGCTGCACGAACTGGGCTACACCACCGTAGTGACCTCCAGCGGCGAGAAGGCGCTCGAAGCCTTGAAGGCGGGCCCTGGCCGCTTCGTGGCCGTGTTCTCGGACGTCGTCATGGCGGGCATGAGCGGCATCGAACTGGGCCGCGAAATCCGCCAGCGCTACGGTGCGGCCCTGCCCATCGTGCTGTCCAGCGGCTACAGCTACGTGCTGGCGCAAAGTCCCGACCACGGCTTCACGCTGCTGCCCAAGCCCTACTCGCTGGACGAACTCGCGCAGGTGCTGCACGACAGCATCCACCGCGGCGCAGACGCCGTGCGGCCCCGCCGCCGCAAGGTGCGCGCGGCGCTGCCGCCATCGGCCGCGGCCGATGCCGCGCAGTCGGAATTGCTGCGCCAGGCCGAACTCGAATCCATGCGCATCCTGGACACCGATGAAGAGGCCGCCTTCGACGAGTTCGCGCGGCTGGCAGCGGGCCTGTGCCAGACGCCCATCGCGCTCGTCTCGCTGGTGGATACCGAGCGCCAGTGGTTCAAGGCCAAAGTCGGACTGGCCGCGAAACAGACGCCGCGCGAGTATTCCTTTTGCTCGCACGCCATCCAGGTGCCGGAAAGCGTGATGATCGTGAGCGACACCTCGCGGGACGAACGCTTTGCCAACAATCCGCTGGTGACGGGCGAGCCCAACATCAAGTTCTACGCGGGTGCGCCTCTCATCACCTCGACGGGGCAGGCGCTTGGAACCTTGTGCGTGATCGACCGGGTTCCGCGCGAGCTGGAAGCCCGGCAGGTGGAGATGCTGCAGTTTCTGGCCGCCCAACTGGTCGAACGCCTGGAGGCCCGCCGCGCCGCGCTGAATGAAACCGCTGCGCCACCCCCGTAGAGCCGATGATGCCGATCAGGATGGCGGGAGGGCGGGGCGTTGGTGTCGGACAGCGCCTACGCCTGCCTGCCGGACCTTCCCACGCCCGGGCCCACCGCGCGGGCGCCCAATGGCAGCCTCAGACGACCGGTCTGTTTTTGGAGGGTTCACCATGTTTTCAAACCCAGCTGTTTTCTCGCCGCTGCGTTTCGGCGAAAGCGCCCCTTCTGTGCAGATGGGCGAGTTCGGGGGCTTTGGCCGCCAATGGCAACAGGGCGACGGCGCCATGGACGCGGACGGACAGGAGGCCTTTGGCTCTGCCACCCGTGAGTTCCAGTACGGCGACAGTTGCCGATTCGAAACCCAGGCCCAAGGCTGAGCGTCGGATTTCTAGATAAAAATTCCCTGCGCGCTCTACGAATCGAGCGCGCGGGCTGCTCGCACCGGATGCATGCTTATCCGGTGCCGCACTGGCCTCCAGTGAAAAAAACGGGCTTATTCCATGGCCCTCCAGCGCCCTATGGAAAGCATCCCTTATGGCCTGCCCGGAGGGACTCGAACCCCCGACCTATTGCTTAGAAGGCAATTGCTCTATCCGGTTGAGCTACGGGCAGACAGAAAAAGAAAAGACGCGGAGCCTTCAGGCTCCCGCAGCACGGTCAGACGCTGTGTGGCCCATCGAGGCGATGGCGAGCGGGTCCGTGCAAGGCGTGAATGATACCTGCCCGCGCAAGGCTTCCAGTCGTTTTGGGCACCCACGATTTTTGCGGCAACGGGGGCCTTGCGGGTATAACGCAATGGCAGGTGTCCATCGGGTGCACCTGCTTCTCCCTCCACTCCATGCCGCACAGCCTCTCACTCATCAACACCATCGCCGCGGCGCTGGGCCTGGCGCTCGTGCTGGGCTTCATCGCGACGCGCATGCGCCTGCCGGCCCTGGTGGGCTATTTGCTCGCGGGCGTGGTGATCGGCCCCTTCACCCCGGGTTTCGTGGCCGATGGCGAGATGGCCAGCCAGCTGGCGGAGATCGGGGTGATGCTGCTGATGTTCGGCGTGGGGCTGCATTTTTCGCTCGGAGACCTGCTGGCGGTGCGCAAGATCGCCGTGCCCGGGGCGCTGGTGCAGATGGCGGTGGCCACGCTGCTGGGCATGGGCCTGGCGCTGTGGTGGGGCTGGGGCCTGGGCGGGGCGCTGGTGTTCGGCCTGGCCCTGTCGGTGGCCAGCACCGTGGTGCTTTTGCGGGCGCTGGAGACGCTGGGCATCCTGGATTCGTACACCGGCCGCATCGCCGTCGGGTGGCTGGTGGTGGAGGACCTGGCCATGGTGCTGGTCCTGGTGCTGCTGCCGCCGCTGGCGCAGTGGCTGAACGGCACCGCCGGGGCCGGCAGCACGAACGAGTTGTGGAAGACGCTGGGCTGGACCATCGCGCAGGTGGGCGGCTTCGTCGCGTTAATGCTGGTGGTGGGGCGCCGGGTGTTTCCATGGATTCTGTGGCAGGTGGCGCGCACCGGTTCGCGCGAGCTGTTCACGCTGTGCGTGGTGGCGGCGGCGGTGGGCATCGCGTTCGGCTCGGCAGCGCTCTTCGGCGTGTCGTTTGCGCTCGGCGCGTTCTTTGCCGGCATGGTGATGCGCGAGTCGGAGTTCAGCCACCGCGCCGCCCAGGAGTCGCTGCCGCTGCGCGATGCGTTCGCGGTGCTGTTCTTCGTCTCCGTGGGCATGCTGTTCAACCCCTGGGTGCTGGTGGAGCGGCCCTTCCAGGTGCTGGCTGTGGTGGCCATCATCATCCTGGGCAAGACGCTTGCGGCGGCGGCTCTGGTACTGGCTTTCCGGTATCCGCTCAACACGGCGCTCACGGTGTCGGCCAGCCTGGCGCAGATCGGCGAGTTTTCCTTCATCCTGGTGGGCCTGGGCGCATCGCTGGGGCTGTTGCCGCCGGAAGGGGCCAGCCTGGTGCTGGCCGGTGCGCTCATATCGATTGCCGTCAACCCGCTGCTGTTCCACGCCATCGCGCCGCTGCAGGACTGGCTGCGCGCCCGATCGGCCCTGGCGCGGCGGCTGGAGCAGCGCGACGACCCGCTGGCGGAGCTGCCGCTGACCACGCACCGCCGGTATCTCGCGCGCCAGGTGGTGCTGGTCGGTTATGGCCGCGTGGGCCGGCGCATCGCGGCGGCGCTGTCGGAGAGCGACATTCCCTTCGTCGTGGCCGAGCAGAACCGCGATCTGGTGGAGACGCTGCGCAACAGTGGCATGGCGGCGGTGTACGGCGATGCGGTGGAGCCGGCCGTGCTGATCCAGGCGCACATCGCCCGCGCGCACATGCTGGTGATCGCGACGCCCAACACCATCGACGTGCGCCAGATCATCGCGACGGCGCGCACGCTCAATCCGGAGATCGAAACCGTGGTCCGCAGCCACAACGAGGCCGAGGCGAAGCTGCTGGAGCAGGAAGAGGGCGTGGCCAAGGTCTTCCTCGGCGAGGAAGCGCTGGCCGCCGCGATGACCTCGCACGTCCTCGGCCGTGCCGGCGAGCGCCAGGCCGAGGTGACGGCGCCCGGCGCGCTGGACGAGCGGCCCGCATCGGTTTGAATGAAAAAGGCCTCCAGCGCATATTCTTCTAAGGCGATTTGCTATTGTTTTTATAGCATTTCACAGGCTTTGCCCATGAGGCCCTTGCCTCCAGGCCGGCCATCAGGCCCAGGGTAGAACGGCCAGCGCTGGGGCGGGCGCCCCAGCCGCCCTCAATCGGCTTCTTCGAACACCAGCGACGGCGTGGCCATGACCCGGGCCGTGTCGCCCAGCGCCGGGATCAGGTGGTTGGCGAAGTAGCTGTTCTGCGTGTCGGGCTCCAGCGCCGCGACGGCCAGGTTGGCCATGGGCTGGTTCAGCGGCACGTAGTAGCTGCCTTCGGGCACGTCGATGGCGGTGCGCACGGTGGTCACGCGCACGCGCGTGATGTCCTGCTGGCCGGCGATGGTGCCGCGCACGTCCTGGCGCACACCTTCTTCGCGACTGGTTTCCTGGTAGCTGTCGCTCAGCAGCGAGCCCGGCTCGGCCACACGCATGACCTGCAGCCCGAGCAGCTTGAGCCGCTCCGCTGCCTGTCCCGCCGTGGGGGACAGCCAGTAGCCGCAAGGACGGGGGCGCGAGGCCACGGTGCGCAGTTCGAGCGACGAGTTCCAGTCCACGCGCACGGTGCGGTCCGCACCCGTTTCGGGGTCGAGCATGACGAGGTCGCGCTGGGTGGCGGTCGGCGCCGCCTCGATGGCGACCTGCCCGCGGCAAGCCTGCGCGGCGGTGTCGCGCACCACGAACGAACGCACCTGCTCAAGGTTGCCGGCGCGCTCGGCCGTGCTGCGCAGCGCGCTCGACAGGGCGGTCACCTGGGCGTGCACCCGGCGCTGGATGTCCAGCCGCCCGATGCCCACGCCCCGCGTTTCCACGAGCATGCTGACGGCATTCTTGAGGCCGTTCACGTTGCGGCCGGTGTCGGGCTGCGTGCCGCCCATGGAGACGCGGCGGTCCTGCGGATCGGTGGAGGTCGTGTAGTAGGACTCGCTGGTCAGGCCCTGGCTTTGCAGCGCGGCCGCCATGGGCGGGTAGTACCACTCGCGCGCTGCCTTGGTCAAAAACTCCGGCACGTTGGCCGTGGTGGCGTATTGCAGCAGCGCGTCGTACTTCTGGATGGCGCCGAACTTCTCCAGAAAGCGGCCGGCCACGGTGTATTCATGCGCGTCGAGCACGGCGATGGGGCGGTAGTCCCGCGTGAGGCGCGCCAGGGCCTGCGCCTCAGGCGTGTTCAGCAGCAGGTGGTCGCGGTTCATGTCCGTGCCGTTGGCGGTGGCGCGGGTACCCGCCTCGGCGCCGTCCGGGTTGGCCCGCGGCACCACGACCACGTTGATGCGGTCCAGCAGCGGCTCCAGCAGGCCCTGCGACAGCTCGCGTGCCATCACCAGCAGGGCTTCGCTGCCCGCGGGTTCGTCGCCATGCTGCTGGCCGATGAGCAGGACCGTGGGCTTGCCGCTGGCGTCCAGGCTGGCGATGTCGGTGTTGGGGGCGTGCGTGAGCACCAGGGCCTGCAGGGGCGTGCCGCGCTGCGACATGCCCAGGTCGAGTACCGTGGCTTTGGTTGCACCTTGCGGGGTGGAGGCGAGTTGCCGCAGCCACTGGGCGGCTTCTGCGTTGGTGGTGAAGGCACGGCGCCCGTCGGCCAGGCCGGGGGTGTCGTAATGCACCGCCGGCGCGGGGAAGCGGGCGGCCACCGCGGCGCTGTAGGGCAGGTCGGCCGGGGGCGCGGCCGCGGCGGGTGCGGCGCCGGCAGCAGGCTCTGCGCTGGGAATGATGGGCGTGGAGAGGACCGGGGAGGTGATCACCTCGGCGCGCTGCGTGCCCAGCGGCGGTGGCACCACGCGCGCGGCCTGGGGGCGGGGGGCTGCCGGCACGGTGGCTTTGGGCGGCGCGGAAGACGGCCAGGGCGGCAACGGGGTGCTGCTGCATGCCGCCAGCAGGGCCGAGGCGAGAACCGTGCTGCCAATCCACACGGTGCGCGGCTTCAAGGGCCCCGCGCCGGCAGGGCCGGCCGATGGAGGCGACGAAAGGGCACGGAGGTGGGAGGGGGGCTGTTTCATGGTCTGTGGTCCGGCCGAGGGGCCTGCTATGACGGGCTGCGCCGATGTTACCCGGCGTTGCACACGGGGCCTGTCGGTCAAACACGCGGCTCTGCCGTGTTTTCATGGATGGCCCCGGTCGTGCGGCCCGGCTGGTGCGCGACGGAGGAGGCGGGCGCCGTCAGGGCGCCGTCAAGGCACAGCGGGCGCCGGCAGGCGCAGCAATGCGCGGACGAAGCCGTGGTCGGAGCGCGTGCGGTCGCGCCCTTCGTGCAGGTGGTCGTTGAAGTAGTCCACCCGCCGCACGTCGCCAAGGCGCATGCCGGATCGGGCGTTGGGCACGAACTCCTCGCTGACCAGAATCTGGTCCAGCACCGCCGGCATGCCCTGGTGGATGTGCGAGTAGGCCACGTCCTTTTTGAGAGCGGCATCGCCTTGCACGTCGTAGGCGTTGTACAGCGCCACATCGCGCGCACTGCGGTCGTAGGCGACCTCGGTGGTCGCGCAGATGAGCTGAGTTGTCACGCTGTCGGGCGTGTCGTTGAAGTCGCCCAGCAGCACCAGCGGCACGTCGGTGCGCTGCAGCAGGTCCACGACGAGGCAGCGCAGCGCCGCCGCTTCCACGCCGCGCATGATGAGCGAGCGCAGCGACGCGAGGGCCGCCACCTTGCGGTCGTCGCGGTCTTCCAGCGGCTGCCCGAGGGCGTCGAGCAGGAATTTGGGGCGTTTGGATTTGAGGTGCGCGGTGACCACGTTCACGGTCTGGCCGTGCTTCATGCGCAGCGTGGCCAGCAAGGGCGGGCGTTCGAATTGGTGGTGCGTGCCCAGGCCGGGCACATCGACCGCCAGCGCGGGCGGAAACTCGCCGATCGAGCGCACCGATTCGACGCGCAGCCGCGTGGCGAGCCCGACGCGCGGCGTGCCCTGGGCACCTTGCAAAGCCCCGGCGTTTTCGGCGCCGGGCACGCTCACGAAGTCGTAGCGCAGGCCGCTGCGGCCAATGGCCGTCTGAAAGGCCTGTTCGTCCCACACCTCTTGCACCGCCAGCACATCGGCGTTGAGCGCCCGAAAGCGCCCGCCGAGCCAATCGGCCTTGCGCTCGAACTCGGCCTGGGTGTAGGCATCCTGGTTGGGATAAAACACCCGCCCGGGAAGGGCGAGGTTCAGTGTGTTGCAGGTGGACACCAGCAAGGTGTCCATGGGCTGCGCGGGATCGGCAGGGCGCATGCGTTCCTCAAAAACGGGCCGCTGAACTGCTGCTGCCGGGCACGGAAGGGATCAGTGCTCAGCGGCCGTAGCCGCCACCGCCACTCCGGGGGCCGCCACGCGAGCCGCCGCCGGAATTGCCGCGGCTACCGCCGCCGCCACCACCGCCATAGCCGCCACCACCACCACCGCCACCGCTGCGGTAGCCACCGCCACCGCCGCGACGGCCGGAGCCGGCCATGCTGTCCACGCTGGTGCGCATCGGGTCGGGCTGGCCGCCGCCTGCGCCGGCATGGCGGGGCGCGCCGAGATGGCCGCCCGTCTGGGTGCCCAGGTGGGCGTTTTCGCGGCGTGGCTGGCCGTCGTCGGAGCGGTTGCCACCGCCGCCGTTGCCACCACCGTTGCCGCCGCCGTAGCCACCGCCACCGGCATTCCCGCCGCCGGGACCGCGGCCGCCGCGGCCGGCCGCCTGCGGGCCGGGACCCCGGGGATTGCCGCCAGGACCGCCTGCGCGCGGGCCGTTGCCGCCACGGCCGCGTGGGCCGCCGCCTTCACCGGCAGCAGCCCGTGGGCCGCCACCTGCACGTGCGCCACCGCCCGCGGGCTTGCCGCCGCGGTCGCCACCACCACCACCGCCACCACCTTGGGAGGCCTTGTTGGTGCGGATGCGGTCCATCATTTCACTGCGGGCGGCCTTGGCGGCAGCCTGCATCACATCGCGGCTCGGGGGCTTGCCCGCGCCGCCCCAGATCGTCTGGCGGCCCATGGCGATGGGCTCGGCCTTCTCGCCTGGCTCGGGACCGAAGCCCTCCAGGATCTGAACCGGAATCTCCTGCTTGGTGAAGCGTTCGATGTCCATCATGAAGCCTTCTTCGTCCATGCAGACCAGGCTCACGGCCTGGCCGCTGGCGCCCGCGCGGCCGGTGCGGCCGATGCGGTGGACATAGTCTTCCGACACGTTCGGGATTTCGTAGTTGACGACGTGCGGCAGCTCGTCGATGTCGATGCCGCGGGCCGCGATGTCGGTGGCCACCAGCGCGCGGATGTCACCGCTCTTGAAGCCGGCCAGGGCCTGCGTGCGGGCGCTCTGGCTCTTGTTGCCATGCAGCGCCATGGCGTTGACGCCGTTCTTGGTCAGGAACTCGGCCACGTTGTTGGCGCCGAACTTGGTGCGGGTGAACACCAGCACCTGGCTCCAGTCGTGCTCCTGGATGATGTGCAGCAGCACCTGCTTTTTCTTGCCGCGGCCCACGGGATGGATCACCTGCGTGATGCGCTGCACCGTGGTGTTGCGCGGCGTGACCTGGATGCTCTGCGGGTTCTTGAGCAGCGTGTTGGCCAGCTCGCGGATCTCGTCGCTGAACGTGGCCGAGAACAGCAGGCTCTGCTTGTCCTTGGGCACCAGCGCGATGATCTTCTTCACGTCGTGGATGAAACCCATGTCCAGCATGCGGTCGGCTTCGTCCAGCACCAGGATCTCGACCGTGGACAGGTCCAGGAAGCCCTGCTGCTGCAGGTCCAGCAGGCGGCCAGGGGTGGCGACCAGCACGTCCACGCCGCGCTTGATGCGGTCGATCTGCGGGTTCATGCCCACGCCGCCGAAGACGACGGTGGACGAAATGTCGACGTATTTGCCGTACTCGCGCACGGATTCCTCGACCTGGGCGGCGAGTTCGCGGGTGGGCGTGAGCACCAGGGCGCGAACGCCCTTGCCGCCGAACTTGCTCTTGGGTGCCGTGCCCTGCGACAGGCGGTGCAGCATGGGCAGGGTGAAGGCGGCGGTCTTGCCGGTGCCGGTCTGTGCGCCGGCGAGCAGGTCGTGTCCCTCGAGCACGGCGGGGATGGCCTGTGCCTGGATGGGGGTCGGGGTTTCGTAACCCTGTTCGTGCACGGCCTTCAGAATGGCTGGGGCCAGATTCAGTTCGTCAAAGTTCATTCAAGGAAACGCCCTGTCCGGGCGCTGGGGGCATCGGCCTGTCGCAGGACCCATGTCGGGGCTGCGGCCAGTCAAGGCAGATGGGATTCACGAATGGGAGCCAGAACGCCGCATGGCGGCCTCATCGTCCCCAGCAGGTTGCTGAGGCCACCGATCACTGGAGCCGGTGGCTGGGCGCTATTGTGGCACGAGATGCCCGCCAGCAGTCCAGCCTTTACGAAGGCAGCGGTCGCGCAGCGTGCCGTTGCGCAAACTGTCGCTTGGGCACCGCGTTGCGGGGTTGCCGAAAGCGCCGGTGCCAAAGCATCCGATAATCGCGCTGAACGCGCTTTTCCGGCTGGCCTCCCTGGCCGCTCGTGCACCTCCGGCAGCGCAGCCCCCATCTAAGGAAAGAAAGCCAATGGCCCAATACGTGTATTCGATGAACCGCGTCAGCAAGACCGTGCCGCCGAAGCGGCAGATCTTGAAAGACATTTCCCTGTCGTTCTTCCCTGGCGCCAAGATCGGCGTGCTCGGCCTGAACGGTTCGGGCAAATCCACGCTGCTCAAGATCATGGCGGGCGTGGACAAGGAAATCGAAGGCGAAGCCATTCCGATGCCCGGCCTGACCATCGGCTATCTGGAGCAGGAACCCAAGCTGAATGCCGAGCACACCGTGCGCGAGAGCGTGGAAGAGTCGATGGGCGCGGTCTTCGCGGCCAAGGCGCGGCTGGAAGAGGTCTATGTGGCCTACGGCGCCGAAGACGCCGACTTCGACGCGCTGGCCGCCGAGCAGGCCGAGCTGGAGGCGATCATCGCCACTGCCGGCACCGACTCCGAGCACCAGCTGGAAATCGCCGCCGACGCCTTGCGCCTGCCGGCCTGGGACGCCAAGATCGGCCTGCTGTCCGGTGGCGAAAAGCGCCGCGTGGCCCTGTGCCGCCTGCTGCTGTCCAAGCCCGACATGCTGCTGCTCGACGAACCCACCAACCACTTGGACGCTGAATCGGTCGAGTGGCTGGAAGTGTTCCTCAAGCGCTTTTCCGGCACCGTCGTGGCCATCACCCATGATCGCTACTTCCTCGACAACGCCGCCGAATGGATTCTGGAGCTGGACCGCGGCCGCGGCATTCCATGGAAGGGCAACTACAGCACCTGGCTGGAGCAAAAGGGCGACCGCCTGGCGCAGGAGCAAAAGAGCGAAGAAGCCCATGCCAAGGCCCTGAAGAAGGAGCTGGAGTGGTCGCGCCAGAACCCGAAGGCCCGCCAGGCCAAGAGCAAGTCTCGCCTGGCCCGCTTCGAAGAACTGAGCGATTTCGAATACCAGCGCCGCAACGAAACGCAGGAAATCTTCATCCCCGTGGCCGAGCGCCTGGGCCAGCAGGTGTTCGAGTTCCACAACGTGAGCAAGTCCTTCGGCGACCGCGTGCTGATCGACAACCTGAGCTTCACGGTTCCCCCGGGCGCCATCGTCGGCATCATCGGCCCGAACGGTGCCGGCAAGTCCACGCTGTTCAAGCTGCTGGCCGGCCGCGAGCAGCCGGACAGCGGCCATGTGGTGGTGGGCTCCACCGTCAAGATGGCGTTCGTGGACCAGCACCGCGACGTGCTGGAAAACGACAAGACCGTGTGGGAAGACATCTCCGGCGGCCTGGACATTCTCAATGTCGGCAAATTCCAGATGGCCAGCCGCGCCTATGCCGGCCGGTTCAACTTCAATGGCTCGGACCAGCAAAAGAAGGTCGGCAGCCTGTCGGGTGGCGAGCGCGGGCGCCTGCACCTGGCCAAGACGCTGATCGCGGGCGGCAACGTCTTGCTGCTGGACGAACCCTCCAACGACCTGGACGTGGAAACCCTGCGGGCCCTGGAAGACGCGCTGCTGGAATATGCCGGCACCGTGCTGGTGATCAGCCATGACCGCTGGTTCCTGGACCGGATCGCCACGCACATCCTGGCCGCCGAAGGCGACAGCCAGTGGGTTTTCTTTGACGGAAACTATCAGGAATACGAAGCCGACAAGAAAAAACGCCTGGGCGAAGAAGGCGCGAAGCCCAAGCGCATGCGTTACAAGGCACTCAAGTAAGCAACAACCCGTTAGGATCGTCGCTGCTGTCGCTTTTCCCCGCCCGCCACCATGTCCCTGCCCGCGTCCCGGTCCAGAACGGTCTTTCGTGCCTGCGTCGTCAACGCGGTGCGGCAGGGCGAGGCGTTGATGGGCCGGCTGACCAGCGTCACCCAGGGGGCGCTGGCCAGCGATGAATCGACCGAGCGCAACATTCAGCAGCGCACGCTGCTGGCCGATGCGCTGCGGCTGATCAAGCAGCACGAGGACACCCTGGCCAAGGCCTACCCCATGGCCTTGCTGGAGGTGTTTGCCGAGGGGCCTTCCACGCCACGCGCGCGGCCCGGCGATGAAACGGGCATGGACTTCGGCGAGCTGTCGCTCATGGACGAGTCCGAGGTGCTGGCCCAGGTCGAGCTGTCGCGGGCCCAGCAGATCGCGGTGCACGCCACCGAGGCCACGCTGGCCGAACTCAACACCCTGGTCAGCTCTGCCCAGGGCCTGCAGCGCGTGCAGCCCGAGCGCAATCCGCTGCGCCCCGAGAACTACATCCGCGCCCTGCAGCAGGTGGTGGGCGACACGGGCGTGTCCGCCGAGATCCGCCAGGTGTGGATGGCGCACATGCGCAAGGTGCTGGGCGACGAACTGGTGGCCGTTTACAAGGCCGCAGCGCAGAGCCTGCGCGACAACGGCATCGCCCCCGTGGGCTATGCGGTGGTGGGGCAGGCGGGCCAGTCGGCGGGGCGTGCCACCGGCTATGGCGGTGCGGGGCACCCCAGCAGCCATGGCGGCGGCTACGGGCCGGCGTCTTTGCACGGCGGCCCGATGAGCAGCTACGGCAGCGCGCACACCAGCCTGTATGCGAGCCAATACGCCAGCCAGTACGGCGCGCCCGGCGGCATGGGTGGCGGTGGAGCGGCATCGATGGGCATGCCGCTCGCCCCGGAAGCCGAAGAGGCCCTGCTGACCGTGGGCATGCTCCGGCAGATGCTCGCCAGTTCGGGCGACGCCCTCGCTTATGGCGTGGCGCCTGCCGCCGCCTTCGGCGCCGGGCCGTCCCAGCAGGCCGTTTGGGCCGAGGCCCGCGGCGGCGGCCCGGCCAGTTCGCAGATGGGCGCTGGCGGATCGGATTATTTCCCGCCCAGCTCGGCCGCAGCGGCCGAAGCGATGGAAGACATCGCGCAGCTCGAGCGCCTGGTGGGCCGACTGGCGGGTAGCCAGCCGGCGGCACTGGGCGCCTGGAGCGGTGGGGCGATGGCTACCCCTGCGCCGGTCCATGGCGTGGCGCCCGTGGTGGCACCCGCGCCTCCGTCCCCGTCGCGCACCGCCACCGAAGTGGTGAGCCGCATGATGGACAACATCGCGCAGGACAGCCGGTTGCCCCAGCCGATCCAGCGCGCCGTGCAGAACCTGCGGCCCGCCATCAAGCAACTGGTGCGGCACGACCGCCGGTTCTTCACCGATGAAAAACACCCCGCGCGCCGCCTGCTCGACGAGCTGACGCAGCGCGCGCTGGACTTCGAATCCGAGTCCGACCCCCGCTTCGACCGTTTCATGCGGCTCGTGGACGAAGCAGTGAGCCACCTGGCCAGCAGCGAAAGCCAGGACGCCGATACCTTCGCCACCGTGCTGACCGCGCTGGAGTCGGCCTGGGCCTCGCAGGAGCGCCAGTTGCGCGAGGCCCAGGAGGCCGAGCGGCAGGCCGCCCTGCGCGTGCAGCGGCGCGAGGCGCTGTCCAAGCGGATCGCGGCCGACATCCGCGCGCTGGCGGGGGCCGCCCAGGTGCCGCAGGACATCCTCGATTTCGCGGCCGGCCCATGGGCCGACGTGGTGGCGCTCGCGCAGATGGACGACCCCGGCAGTGCCGATGGCGACCCCGGCGGCTACCTGGCCCTGGTGCCCGAGTTGTTCTGGATCGCCCAGCCCGAGGTGGCTGCGGCCGAGCCCGAGCGGCTGGGCGGCACCGTCACGCGCATGCTGGGCACCATCCGCCAGGGCCTGGACAGCGTGGGCCATGCCGAGGCCATGGCCGGTGCCGTGCTGGAACGCATCGCCGGCCTGCACCAGGCGGCGATGGAGCGCGTGGCCAGCCGGGCGCTGCAGCCGGCGGGTGCGCTCTCCGACGAGCCGGACGGCATGGAAACCATCGTGCCGCCGGAATCCCTCTACGGCTCGCTGCACGAACCCGGCGTGGCGCAAGAGGGGGGAGAGGCCTCCGCCGTCGGCCCGGAGGCCACCGACGACTTCCCCCTGGGTAGCTGGGTCGAGCTGATCACCAACCAGCGCGCCGTGCACACGCAACTGACGTGGTCCAGCCCGCACCACACCCTGTTCCTGTTCACCGCGGCCGACGGCAGCACGCAGTCGATGACACGGCGCATGCGCGACAAGCTGACGGCCGAAGGGGCCTTGCGGGTGCTGCCGGGGCCACCGCCCTCGGTGGTGGCTGCCCATGGCCGCGCGCAGCGCGGCAAGGGCGCCAAGCCGATCAGGCCGCGCTAGGCTCCGGCTTGGGGCGCACGGCGTCCCCCCGGCCTTCGCTAGCCGCACCGCCGTCGCCCACCCTCTGCGTGCCACCGGGCAGGCCTTCTGTGGCTGCCACTGTAGGCGCCGGCTCCGCACCCAGCCCCGTACCTGCCCCGGTAACTGGCCCCGCGCGCAGCTTTCGGCGCACCAGATGGATGTGGTTGCGCAGCGCGTACAGCTCGTCGGCATACGACAGCGGCACGCTCACCTTTTCCACCTGCGCCTCCAGCCGGTCCAGGGCCTCGTGCAGCGCCTGGGGCTCGGATTGTCCGGCGTCCATTTCGTCTTCGATCTCGCGCAGGCGGCCATACCAGCGGAACACGCGCGAGCGCACGCGGAACTGGTACAGCGGCGGCACCACGCGCGACAGCGGCAGCATGGCGGCCAGCAAGATGCCCAGCACCAGCCACATGCGCTCGATCAGGTTGGCCAGCCAGAAGGGCAGGTAGCGCTGCAGCAGCGGCGCGGGCTCGTTGATGGCGCGCTCGCCCTCGGCAGCGATCGGCAGCTCGCTGTGGCGGGTGCTCGGAAACTCCCGCGCCCGGTTGAACCAGCCCGCGCTGCCATGCAGGGACTGCGCGTTCTGCGCGAACAGCTGCAGCAGCGCCGGGTGCGTGCCCTCGCGCGCCAGCAGCGACGTGGTGGAGGCCACCAGCCGCACATCGGCAGGCGGCACGTTGCCGGCCAGGTCCACCACGCCGCGCGGCAGCGTGACGGGCGTGAGGAACGGAAAGCGCCGTCCGTAGGCCTCGTGCTGCGGAAAGTCCATGAGCCGCACGCCCGGCGTCTGCAGCAGCATCTGCACCATGAGCGACTGCGGCGCGGATGCGAACACCAGCGCATCGAGCCGGCCCGCGAGGAACTCCACCGTGGCCGGCGTCTGCCCCAGCTCGGACAGCCGCAGCGCCCGGGGCTCCATGCGGTTGGCCTCCAGCAGCTTTTCCATCAGCGTGGGCACGCCGCTGCCCGCGGTGCCCACGTTCACGCGCAGGCCGCGCAACTGCGCCAGGCTGTCGAGCCGGCCGCTCTTGACCACCCGGCGCGCGGCCTCGGTGCGGTAGAAGATCCACACCGGTTCCACGAACAGGCTGCCCAGCGATTCCAGGGTGCCCGAGTCTTCGGGCCGCAGCTCGCCGGTGCCGCCCTGCACGAAGGCCAGGTCGGCCTCGCCGCTGCGCAGCAATTGCAGGTTGGCGGACGAGCCTTCCGTCTCGCGCAGCACCACCTCGATGCCGTCGGCCGCCAAGGCCTTCTGGTAGCGCTGGCCGAAGTCGGCATAGGCGCTCTGCGCGGGCCCGGTGGCCAGGGTGACGCGTTTCGGGGGCGCGGGCTGCAGCCACCAGTAGGCCAGCACCAGCAGCCCCACCGCCAGGAAGGCGAGCGGCCCGGCGGACAGGATCAGGTCGCGCAGGTTCAGCAGCGCCGTGTGCACCCGGCGCGTGACGGTGCGGGAGCGGGCGGCGAGGGCGTTCATCGGCCGAGGTCCGCCGCGCTCGGCAGGTACAGCCCTTCGTGGGTGGTGAGGGACTGCGCGGCCTGCACGGCGCGCAGCGTGGCGCGGGCCACGGCCTCGGCCGCCATGGTGGCCAGCACCAGCATGCCCGCGTGGCGGCCCGTGGCGCCGGTGGCCAGGGTGAACAGCGTGTCGCCGTCCAGCTGGGTGTGTACGGGGTTGATGCTGCGCGCCAGCCCGTCGTGGCCCGACACCGCCAGGCGATGGGCCTGGGCCTTGGTCAGCACCGCGTCGGTGGCGATCACGCCGATGGTGGTGTTGGTGCCGGGCAGCACGGGCTCGGGCGGCACCCCGCCCAGCAGCGCGCGGCGCGTGTCCATCAGCCGCTGGCCGTCTTCCGAGCGCGCGCCGGCCACGGGCCGGGCGGTGTGCGGGTCGATCACGTCGCCCACGGCGTTGCAGGCGATGAGCGCGCCCACGGTGATGCCGTCCAGCGACACCGAGGCCGTGCCGATGCCGCCCTTCATCGCGCGCCCGATGCCGAAGAGCTTGCCCACTGCGGCCCCGGTGCCCGCGCCCACGTTGCCCTCCGCCGGGTCGTTGCGCGACGCGGCAGCGCAGGCGGCATAGCCGGCCGCGGCGTCGGGGCGGATGCGCATGTCGCCCACCAGCAGGTCGAACAGCACGGCCGCCGGCACGATGGGCAGGCGGCCCACGGCCACATCCAGCCCCACGCCGCGTTCCTCCAGCCAGCGCACGGCGCCGGTGGCGGCCTCCAGGCCCCAGGCGCTGCCGCCGGCCAGCACGACGGCATGCACCTTCTCGACCAGGTTGGAGGGCGCGAGCAGGTCGGTCTCGCGCGTGCCCGGCGCGGCGCCGCGCACATCGACGCCGCCCACGGCGCCCTCGCGCGCCAGGATGGCGGTGCAGCCCGTGGGGCGGCGGGCGTCGGTGTAGTGGCCGACCTCGATGCCCGCCACGCGGGTGATGCTGCCAGCGTCGCTGGCCGAACGGGATGCTGCGGTCATATGGGCGGCGATTATGGCGCCGCGCGGGGGGGCTTCAGCGCACGGCCTCGATGCGGGTGATGACGAGCGCGCCGCGCTGGCTCTCGGCATGAAAGCGCACCGGTGTGCCGGGCGCGAGCGGCACGTCCGGCGCCGGGTCCTGCAGGCGGAACACCATGGTCATGGGCGGCATGGCGAGGTTCTTCAGTTCGCCGTGGCGCAGCGTGAGCTTGCCGGCCGCCGGGTCCCAGCGCACGACTTCGCCCCGTGCCAGTTCGGTGTCCGGCGCCGGGGCCGCCGCATCGGGCTCCGATGGCGTGCCCGGCAAGGCCGTGGCTTCGGCGTGGGCGGTGGCGGCCGGGGCGGCGGCATGCCCGGCATGCCCCGACGGGCCGTGCGAGGAGGCTTGCGCGGGGACGGTGCCCGCCAGCGCGAGGGCGATGGCGGCGACGGCGGCGATGGTGGGGAGCGCGGGGCGGCGTGTCATGCGGGCTCCTTTTTTAGGGGGTAGTGGCTGAAGACGCGGGTGCTGCCCCCGCCGTGCGCCACCAGCAGCACGTCGTAGGCGTCCTGCCGGCCGCCGTAGAAGGCACCGTCCATGCCCGGCGATCCCACCGGCATGCCGGGCACGGCCAGGCCCAGGGCCTTGGGTTTTTCGCGCAGCAGGCGCTGCACGTCCGCGGCCGGCACATGGCCCTCGATCAGGTAGCCGCCGACCAGCGCCGTGTGGCACGAGCCCAGCTTTTGCGGCAGGCCCAGGCGGCTGCGCACTGCGGCGTTGCCGCTCTCGTGCACCGTGGCGCGAAAGCCGTTGGCCTGCATGTGGTCCACCCAGTCCTGGCAGCAGCCGCAGCTGGGGTCCTTCCAGACTTCGATGGCGATGGGTGGCGGCGCGGCCGCGAAGGCCGGCCAGGGCAGGGCGGCGGCAGCGCCCCAGGCGGCGATGCCTTGCAGGGCGCGGCGGCGCGCGGCCAGCGGGGTCGGGGTGCCGCCAGCGGCGGAAGGGGTCAGGGGCATGGCAGGTTCCTTTCGGTGGGTTGGGGTGTCCACCCGGGTTTCAAGTAAAAAACGGCTCCGGCGCATATTTTTCTAGGGCATATTGCTATTAAATTGGTAGCAATAGAGGGTGACGGCATGGCCGGTCAGTGGGCGTGGCCGGTGCCGCCGGGGCCCGGCTTGCGGACGGTGGCGGCCCCGGCCCGGGACGCGGTGGAGGCGGCAGGGGCCGTCGGGGCCACCGGCGCGGGCGGCAGGTCCGCCGCGGCGCCCCGCCATTCCCACGCCTGCGTGCCGGGCGGCTGCACGTAGTCGCCCGAGTCGCGCCAGTCGCCGGCGGCCAGGTGCTCGCGCACCTTGAGCACGCTGAACATGCCGCCCATCTCCAGCGGGCCGTAGGGGCCGGTGCCGGTCATCATGGGCAGGGTGTTCTCGGGCAGCGGCATTTCCATGGCGCCCATGTCGGCCATGCCGCGCTCGCCCATCACCATGTAGTCGGGCACGATCTTCTGGATCTTGGCCACCAGCCCCCGGTGGTCCACGCCGATCATGGTGGGCACGTCGTGGCCCATGGCGCCCATGGTGTGGTGGCTCTTGTGGCAGTGCACGGCCCAGTCGCCGGGCTCGTCGGCAACGAACTCGATCTGCCGCATCTGGCCCACGGCGATGTCGGTGGTCACCTCGGGCCAGCGGGCGCCGGGGGGCACCGCGCCGCCGTCCGTGCCGGTCACCTCGAACTCGTGGCCGTGGATGTGGATGGGGTGGTTGGTCATGGTGAGGTTGCCCACGCGCACCCGCACCCGCTCGCCGCGCCGCGCCACCAGCGGGTCGATGCCCGGGAACACGCGGCTGTTCCAGGCCCAGATGTTGAAGTCGGTCATCTCGTTCACGCGCGGCGTGCGCGTGCCGGCCTCCACGGCGAAGGCGTTCAGCAAAAAGGCGTAGTCGCGGTCGGCCGGGGCGATGAGGGGGTGGCGCCCGTGCGCATCCAGCCGCGGGTGGGTGATCCACAGGCCCATCAGGCCCATGGCCATCTGCGTCATCTCGTCGGCATGCGGGTGGTACATGAAGGTGCCCGGGCGCCGTGCGGTGAACTCGTACACGAAGGTCTTGCCCGCGGGAATGGCCGGCTGGTTCAGGCCCGAGACGCCGTCCATGCCGTTGGGCAGTCGCTGGCCGTGCCAGTGCACGCTGGTGTGCTCGGGCAGGCGGTTGGTGACGAAGATGCGCACGCGGTCGCCCTCGACCACCTCGATCGTGGGTCCGGGGCTCTGCCCGTTGTAGCCCCACAGGTTGACCACGAAGCCGGGTGCGAACTCGCGCACCACGGGCTCGGCGACCAGGTGGAATTCCTTCACGCCGGCGTTCATGCGCCAGGGCAGGCTCCAGCCGTTCAGGGTGACCACAGGGCGGAACGGGCGCCCGGTGGGCGGCGATGGCGGCACGGCGGTATCGGCCGATCCGTGCTGGGGGATCTCGGGCAGCGCGGCCAGGGCGGCGCGGCCCACGGAGGCGGCGGCCACGGCGGTGGCGGCGCCGGAGAAGAAATGGCGGCGTTTCATGTCAGTGGCCTTGGGGTTCGGGGTTGGCGGCGCGGCCGGCGGCGGCACCGGGCAGGGCGGCGGATGCGATGCCGCTGGAGCTGTTGCCGGAGGTTCCGGCCAGGGCCCGTTGCAGGTCGGCCTCGGCGAGCCAGAAGTCGCGCTGGGCCTGCAGCGCATCGGCCACGGCCTGACTGCTGGCGCGGGCCTCGGCGAGCATCTGCCAGACGCTGGCGAGCATGCCGTTGTAGCGCAGGGTGGTTTCCTCGCTGATGAAGCGGCGCAGCGGCACGACCGCGTCGCGCTGCTGGCGCGCCAGGTCGTAGGCGGTGCGGTAGCCCAGCCAGGCGGTGCGCGCCTCGGCGCGGGCGCGCAGGGCCACGTCCTGCAGCTGCGCCGCGCTCTGCAGCGTGCGGCCCCGGGCCTGGGAGCGCGCGGCGCCGCCCCAGTCGAACAGGGGCACGGCCAGTTCCACCTCCCAGCCGCGCTTGACGTCGGCGTGGCCGGTGTCCTGCTCGGTCGTGGTGTTGCGGGTGTAGGCCAGGCCGATGTCGCCGGCCCAGGGCGCCACGCCGGCAAAGCCCTCGGTGTTGGCCACGCGGTCCAGTTCGAGCCGTGCGGCGCGCACATCGAGCCGTTCGCGCAGCGCCCGGGCCTCGATGCCTTCGCTGGCCTCGGGCTCTACCGGCAGGTCGGGCAGCCGGTCGGGCAGCGTGTAGTGCGCGTCCGCGCCCCACAGGCCCATCAGCCGCGACAGTTGCTCGCGCTCGGTGGCGGCGGCCAGCCGCGCGCGGGCCAGCTGGGCGGCGCTGTCGGTCCACAGCGCCTGTTCGCGGGCCTGCTGCAGGCGGCTCCAGTTGCCGACGCGGGCCATGCGGCGCGCCAATTCGGCACCGGCGTCGGCCGCCTCGTGCATGCGCTCCTGCGTGGCGGCCACCTGCTCGGCCGCCACGGCGCGCAGCCAGGCGCGCCGCGTGTCGAAGGCCAGGCGCACCACGTCCTGCGCGGCGTCCAGCGTGGCCTGCTCCATCTGCTGGCCCTGCCAGCGCGTGCGCCAGGGCAGGGTGACGAGGTCGATCAGGCCCAGGCCCAGCGTGCGCTCGATCTCGCGCTCGTGCCCGCTGCGAAAGCGGCCCAGCGTGAGCGTGGGGTTGGGCAGGGTGAGCGCCTGCACACGCTGCGCATCGGCCACGCCCAGGGCGGCCAGGCGCGCCTGCAGGCCGGGGTTGCGCCACAGCGCGATGCGCACGGCGGCATCGGCCTGCAGTGGCTGGGCGAGCCACTGCGCGACGGCGGCATCGGCCTGCTGGCGTGCGGTGGGGTCGCTGGAGGGCAGCGCGGGGGCGGCCACGCCGGCAGTGCGCCCGTCGGCCAGGGCCTGCACCTGGCCGCGCAGGCCATCGGGCGAGACGCTGGCGCAGCCGGCCAGCAGGAGGCAGGCGGTCAGCGCGCACAGGGTGGCAGAGCGGGGCGCGTTCATGGTGCGCTCCCGGCCGGTGGTGGTAGGGGGGAGTGGTGATGTTGATGTGCCTTATGGCCGCTCTGGCTCGGCGCTGCCGCAGCGGTGGCCTTGGCATCGGCTGGCTCCGGCGCTGCGGCCGGGGCGGCCTGGGCGCTCGGGCCGCCCTGGCGCGCTTCCCACGCCACGATGTCGGCATGGCCGCGCGGCGTGGCTGCCACGGCGGCATGCGCGTCGCGCCAGGCCACCGACCCGGGCTCGACCGGCGGCGAGGTGATCGCAACGCCGCGGTGGATCAACGCACTGGCAGGTGCCAGCGGGTCCGATGCGGGCAGGGGCGTCTGGGCCATGGCATTCCATGGCGGCGACAGCGCGGCGGCGATCCATGCACCGCGCAGTAGCGAACGAACGAAAAAAGGCGAGGGGGCGCGCACGGCGATCTCCTGAGCAAAGGCGGAACCAGCGACCGCCAACCCGCGCTGCCTTGGAGGCTCGCGCGGATGGCGGACGCACTTCGGGCGTCAGGGCTCAGGAAATGGGTGGCTTGATGGCCGGCGCGGCCAGGGCGCTGGCAAAGCGGCGCTCCGCCAGGGGCAGGGGCGCACGCGGCAGCGCGGCGCGCGCGGGGTCCGCCAGCGCGGGCGCCAGCATGGCCGAGTGGCAGATGCCGCAGGCCGAGCATCCGCCTTCATGCGCATGGCCGCTGGTGTGCGCAGACGCATCGCCCGCAGCGCCGTGGCCTGCATCGGCCGCGCCGGCCGGTGCGGCGGCGGCCTCGCCATGGCAGGGCGGCAAAGAGGGGGAGGTGGCTGGCGCCTGTGCCTGCGCGGCGTGCAGGGGGTGTGCCGGGGAAGGATCAGGGGTTGCCGAGTGCGTTGGGCTGTCGCCGTGGTCTGCACCGGACAGGCCGTGGGGCAGTTCCTGGAAGGTGTCCTGAAGCAGCTCGACCGGGGCGTGCATCGCATGCATCGCCATGCCCGCCGCCGGCAGCATGCCGGCCGCCATGGCATTGCCCGTCAGGCCCCGCAGGGCCATGAGCACGATGAGAAAGAGGAACATGCCGCGGCGCATAAGGGGCAATGATAGCCCTGGGGTGCCGAGCGTTCCGTGCCGCAGCCTGCGCTGGCTACATGGCCATGTAGCGGCCCGGGCGGTGGTTCATCGCCACGACCAGGTTGAGCGCCATCGTGCCCGCGATGGACCAGAGAACCCGGCTGGGCTCGACCGTGAACAAGGCCAGCAGCACGATGCAGCAGTCCACCGCCATCTGGACCTTGCCCGCCCGCCAGTCGTAGCGGTCCTGCAGGTACAGCGCCAGGATGCCCATGCCGCCCAGGCTGCATCGGTGCCGGAACAGCACCAGGAACCCCGCGCCCGTGATGAGCCCGCCCGCCACCGCGGCGTACAGGGGCTGCAGCGCGACGAATTGCATCAGGCCCGGCTGGGCCTCGGTCAGCACCGACAGCAGCACCACGGCCACGAAAGTCTTCAAGGTGAAGCTGCGTCCCATCTTGCGCCAGGCCAGCCAGTAGAACGGCAGGTTGAGCAGAAAGAAGAGCTTGCCGAAGCCCATGTCCGTCGCGTAGTGCAACAGAAAGGCCAGGCCCGCCGTGCCGCCGGTGAGCAGCCCGGCGCTGCCGAAAAACCCGACGCCCACCGAGATGAGCAGCACCCCCGTGAACAGGGCCGCCGTGTCTTCGGTGGCGGAGTGGGGAACGATGATCGGCTGGGATGTCGGGTTGGGGGTGCTCATGCGGGAAGTGGCGGCGTGGCCTCGGACCAGGGCAGTTCGTGGGATCGAGGTCCGGCGCCGGTAAAAAAAGGTGGGCGGATTCTAGGACGGGTCAAACCTGGGATTACCCCATGGGCGGCCCCCGCCCGCGCACGAATGTGCGAAGCGCGACCTCACGATTGCGAAAGGTCCGGCGCGCCCCGCAGGAAGGCCGCCGGCCGGCATTCCCACATGCCGGCCGGCGGTTTTCAGGAAATACGGTGGAACATGGCCCATGCCGCCGTATCGATTGCGCTGGCTGCTATTTTTTCGATAGCGATTCGCTGCGCAGCATGCGCAGGCCGTTCGCCACCACCAGCAGGCTGGCGCCCATGTCGGCGAACACGGCCATCCACATGGTGGCGTGGCCCGCCAGCGCCAGGCCGAAGAACACCGCCTTGATGCCCAGCGCCAGCACGATGTTCTGCATCAGCACGGCATGCGTGCGGCGCGACAGGCGCACGGTCTCGGCCACGCGGCGCAGGTCGTCGTTCATGATGACCACGTCGGCCGTCTCCATCGCCACGTCGGTGCCGGCGCCGCCCATGGCGAAGCCGATGTCGGCCTTGGCCAGGGCCGGCGCGTCGTTGATGCCGTCGCCCGCCATGGCCGTCATGCCGTGCTTTTGCTGCAGCGCGGCGATGGCCGACAGCTTCTGCTCGGGCAGCAGGCCCGCCTGCACCTCGTCGATGCCGGCCTCGCGCGCGGCCGCCTGGGCCGCCGCGGCGTGGTCGCCGGTGAGCATCACGGGCACGATGCCCAGTGCGCGCAGGTCCGCCACGGCCTGCGCCGACTGCGGGCGCAGCGTGTCGGCCACGGCGAACAGCGCCCGCACGGCCTGGCCGTCGGCCAGCAGCGTGACGCTGCGGCCCTGGGCCTCGTGCGCGGCGGCGGCGGCCTCCACGGCATCGGTCCACAGGCCTTTTTCCTGGGCCAGCCGGCGGTTGCCCAGCAGCCAGGTGGCGCCGGCGATGCGCGCCTGCACGCCGCGCCCGGGCAGGGCGGTGAAATCCTCCACCTCGGGAATGCCGGCCGGCGTGCCGAGCCCGGCCGCGATCGCCTTCGACACGGGGTGGTCCGAACGCCCGGCCAGCGCCGCCGCCACATCCTCGGCGCCATCGCTGCCGAACGCCTCGCGGCCCACCAGCACGGGGCGGCCGGCGGTCACGGTGCCGGTCTTGTCGAAGGCCACGGCGCGCACGCCGCGGGCCAGCTCCAGCCAGTTGCCGCCCTTGATGAGAATGCCGCGCCGGGCCCCGGCGGCCAGGCCGCTCACCACGGTGACGGGCGTGGCCAGCACCAGTGCGCAGGGGCAGGCGATCACCAGCAGCACCAGGGCGCGGTAGATCGCGTCCAGCCAGGTCCAGTCGAACAGCAGCGGGGCGCCGATGGCCACGGCGACCGCCATGGCGAACACGGCGGGCGTGTACACGGCGGCGAAGCGGTCCACGAAGCGTTGGGTGGGCGCCCGCGCGCTCTGGGCCTGCTCCACCGCGCGGATGATGCGGTCCAGCGTGGTCTGGCCGGCTGCGGCCGTCACGCGGAACTCCAGTTCCGACTGCGCATTGAGCGTGCCGGCGTACACCGGGTCGCCCGGGGCCTTGTCCACGGCCAGGCTCTCGCCCGTCACGCTGGATTCGTCGACCGCGCTGCGGCCGGTGGTCACCACGCCGTCCAGCGGCACGCGGCCCCCGGGGCGGATGCGCACGGTGCTGTCCACGGCCACCTCGGCGGCGGGCACGGTGCGCCACTGGCCGTCCGGGCCGCGCACGTCGGCCTGGTCGGGGCTGAGCGCCAGCAGGGCGCCGATGGCGTCGCGGGCGCGGCCCACGGCGCGGTCCTCGATGCGCTCGGCCAGGGCATAGAGCGCCATCACCATGGCCGCCTCGGGCCACTGGCCGATCAGGAACGCGCCGGTCACGGCCACCGCCATCAGCGCGCTGATGCCGAGCTGGCCGCGCATCAGCGAGCGCAGGCCGCTGCGGTAGATGCCCAGTCCCGCCAGCAGGATGGCCACCGCGGCGACCGCCATGCCCGCCACGCGCCAAGGCGTGGTGTCCGGCCCCAGCAGATGCAGCAGCTCGGCGCCGGTGGCCGCCACCAGAGCGGCGGCAAGGCGCCCCCAGCCGGGCAGGGCGCCATGGTCGTGCCCGTCGTGGTCGCCACCGGCTTCGTGCCCTTGGTCGCCGTGCGCTTGGCTCCCGGCGGCGGCGCTTTTCGTATCGGCGCGGGCGGCCTGGGGCGCGGCCGTCGAGCAGCCGCCACCGCAGCAGGACACGTCGATTCGGGGGCCGCCCCCCGGTTTGGCGGTGGCCGTGGCGGTTGCGTTTGCGGTTGCAGTGGCCGAGGCAGACGCCGCGGGTGCGGCGCCGTGGCTGTGGCCTGCGTGGTCATGGCCGTCGTGGCTGGCATGGGAGGGGTCGTGGCTGTGTTTTGTCATGGTTTTCCTGAACTTCGGGGATGGCGCAACGCCGCCGTGCCATGATTGAAAACCTTGAAGCCGCTCGAAGGTCAAGCCATGTCTGCCCAAAGCCCCTGCCACCGTATCGGAGATGTCGCCCGCCTGTCGGGCGTGCCCGCCGCCAACATCCGCTATTACGAGAAGGAAGGCCTGCTGCCCCAGCAGGCCCGCGCCGACAACCGCTACCGCCTGTACAGCGCGGACGAAGTGCACCGCCTGCGCTTCATCCGCCTGTGCCGGGCCATGGACATGTCGCTGGACGAGGTGCGCACCCTGCTCGCCCTGGACCACCACGGCGCGGCGGCCGACCACGCCGCCTGTGACACCCTGGACGAGCACCTGCAGCACGTGCGCACCCGGCTGCAGGAGCTGCGCACGCTGGAGGAAGAGCTGCTGTCCCTGCGCGGCCGCTGCGACGGCACCGAGGCCGGCCGCTGCCGCGTGATTGAGGCGCTGCACGCCCGCGCCGACGCCGAAACCGTGCCGCCGCCCGCGCCGGCGGCCAAGCGGCATGTATGACCCACGGTTCGCGTTGCAATGAAATTGATAGCTAACTGCCCTAGTGGAATATGCGCTGGAGGCCATTTTTGTTACGCATCGCCGCAGGCCCGTCCACTATGATGGCCGCATGATCGCCGGCCTGCCATCCCCCTCGCTGATCGACCGCATCTGGCGCACCGCGCGGGGCTGGGCGGTGGCCTGGTGGCGCATCGTGCACCTGGGTTCGGTGGCGCTGGTGCTCGTGCTCTCGCCGTCCAGCTACGGGCGCGCCACGCGCTGGCGGCTCGCGCGGCACATGTACCAGGACACGGCGCCCATCCTGCTGGGTTTCACGGTGCTGGCGGCGCTGGTCAGCCTGGTCATCACCCGCATCGTCGTCGTCACGGCGCTGAGCTACGGCCTGTCGCGCTACGCGCTGGAGATGGTCATCCGCGTGCTGGTGCTGGAACTGATCCCGCTCACCGCCGCGCTGTTCGTCGCCATGCGCACCACCATCCCCAACGGCACCCAGCTCGCCCTCATGCGCCAAACCGGCCGCCTGGACAGCCTGCGCCGGCACGGCGCCGACCCGATCCGCGTGGAGCTGCTGCCCCGGGTGGTGGCGGGCATCTACGCCAGCATCACGCTCGCGGCGCTGTCGTGCGTGGTCGCGCTCGCCATGGCCTATTTCGGGGTGTATGGGCTCAACACCGCGGGGCTGCCGAGCTACACGCGCATGTTCGGCCAGGTGTTCACGCCGGCCGTCACGCTGGTGTTCGTGCTCAAGACCCTGTTCTTCAGCCTGGCCGTGGCCCTCATTCCCATGGCGGCGGGACTCTACGAAAACGGCGACGGCCGGGGCCGCCACGGCTCCGAACTGGGCGGGCTCGCGCGCATGTTCGCCGTGCTGCTGCTGATCGAGGTCGCGTCCCTGCTGGGCAATTACTACTAATTCCGTGACCCATACGACGAATGACACCAGCCACGGCCCGCGCTGCGGGCCGTGGCCTCACCGAGGAAACGCTTTCATGTCCGACCCAGACCCCTTTCCCGCCGGCACCTTCGGCCCGTGGGCCAACGGCGGTGCCTGCCATGGCTGAGTGGCCCCCTTCCCACGAAGCGGACGATGCCGCCAGCGAGGCGCTGCTCGAAGCCCAGCGCCCGGTGGCGAACCTGGAGCGCAAGGCCGCGGCGCTGCTCCTGTTCACGCTGGCGCTCATCGTGGGCTCGGCGTTCTACCTGCTGTACGCGCGGGGCGTCTTCGAGCCCACGCAGCGCCTGGTGCTCACGGCCGACGACTCCGAGGGCGTGGTGGTCGGCATGGACATGACGTTTTCGGGCTTCCCCATCGGGCGGGTGCGCGGCATCGAGCTCTCGCCCGACGGCAACGTGCGCATCCTGATCGACGTGCCGCGCAAGGACGCGCACTGGCTGCGCGAGTCCAGCGTGTTCACGCTGGTGCGCGGCATCGTGGGCGGCACCACCATCAAGGCCTACAGCGGCATCCTCACCGACCCGCTGCTGGCCGACGGCGCCGAGCGCCCGGTGCTGCGCGGCGATGCCACGGCCGAGATCCCGCAGCTCATGGCCTCGGCGCGCGAACTGCTGTCCAACCTGCAGGCCATGACGGCCCAGGACGCGGCGCTGGGCGGCACGCTGGCCAACGTGCGCACGCTGACCGAGCGCCTCAACGCCCCCGGCGGCGCGCTCAACGTGCTCATGGGCAGCGAGGCGGATGCCAAAAAGATCACCGCCACGCTGGACCGCACCAACCAGTTGCTGGCCCGCATCGACGGCATGGCCGCCAAGGCCGACCGGCAGGTGTTCGGGGCGGCGGGCGATCCGGGGCTGGTGCCCGAGGTGCGGGCCACGGTGGTGCAGCTCAACGGCCTGCTGGCCGACACCCGCCAGAGCCTGAAAAAGGTCGATGCCGTGCTGGCCGAAGCCCAGGCCATCGGCGCCAATACCCGCGAAGCCACCACGGATCTGGGCACGCTGCGGGCCGAGGTGGAGAGCAACCTGCGCAAGGTGGAGGGCCTGGTCAACGACATCCAGCGCAAATGGCCGTTTGCGCGCGACACGGAACTCAAACTGCCATGAACACGCTGCTGCCTTCGCCGCTTCGGACTTTGCTGCGCGCTGCCGTGCTGCTGCCGTGCGTGGTCTTGTGGGCTTGCTCCAGCAAGCCGCCTGTGCCCGAGTGGCAAATGAATGCCCACGGCGCAGCCCGCAAGGCGACCGAGGCGTACTTGTCAGGCGACACGCGCATCGCACAGCTGGAGTGGGACCGGGCCCGCGCCGAAGTCGCCCGCACCGGCCGGCCCGACCTGCTGGCCCGTGTGGAACTGATGCGCTGTGCCACCCAGGTCGCCAGCCTGGTGGTCGAGCCGTGCACGGCGTTTGAAGCCCTGCGCGCCGACGCCGCCCCGGAGGATCAGGCCTATGCCGATTACCTCGCGGGCACCATCGACAGTGCCACCGCCAGCCGCCTGCCCGAGCCGCAGCGCAGCGCCTGGACGGCCGGCCCGGCATCGCAAGCCGGCATGGCCGATCCGTTGTCGCGCCTGGTGGCTGCAGGGGTGTGGGTGAAAACCGGCCGGGAAACGCCGCAGGTGGTCGATTCGGCCGTGGATGCCGCTTCTGCCCAGGGATGGCGCCGGCCACTGCTTTCGTGGCTGACGCTGGCGGCACAGCGCGCCGATCAAAGGGGCGACCGGACAGCAGCTGCTGCCGCCCGCAGGCGGCTGTCGGTACTGGAGCAGGGAATCAGCGCTGAAAAACGCTGATTCGAATCACGAAAGAAATGAAGGGGGCTGGGGCTGGATGTCGGGGTGCTGCCCCCGAACCGCCTCGGCCAACCCAGGTCAGTTGAGGAAAGATTCTGCGGGAAGAATCTGTTCCAGGTTGCCTGGAAGGTTCACCAGCGAGTCGGCTGCTTGCACCGCTTCGTCCGGCACCAGTGTCATGGCGGTGGCGGCCACCGCGAGAAACACCGTCACCGTAAAGGCTGCGAAAGCGCGGGTTCCGGAATGGATTTTGCGTTTCATGACAGAAGTCCTTCAAGAGGTGGTGGGGCTTGCACGGTGGCGGGATGTGGGGATTAGAACGCTCGCCTTTGGCCCAAGTCTGTCAGACAAGGCCTTTTGGAGCGCGATTGAGACGACAGTTACGGTTGGTTGCGTTCCGCTGGCGCAGACCAGCCGTTGCGGCCGATTCAGCCCGGACTGAGTTGCCGAGCGAGCGCCGACGCAGTGAGCGCTTTGCCGGGCGGCCACTGATCCGCAACCTGGCCGTGCATCCAACAGGCGGAGATGGCTGCTTCAAAGGCCGCATCCGGCGCCGATTTTGCGGCGGCCAGCCGGGCCCCCAGCAGGCCTGCCAGCACATCGCCCGTGCCCCCGGTCGCCAAGCGCGCGTTGCCAGTCGGATTGATGCGGGGCGTCTGCCCAGGCGCCGCGATCACGCTGCCCGAACCTTTCAGCACCACGGCGCAGCCGAACCGCTGGGCCAGCCGGGACGCCGCGCCCAGCCGGTCGGCCTGGATGTCTTGTGTTTCCTGGCCCGACAGCCTGGCCGCTTCCAGGGGATGGGGCGTGAGCACGGTGTGCCAACCCTTCGCGGCGCGCTCCTGCAGCGCCTTCGCCAGGGACGGATCGCCGGCCACGGCATTGAGGGCGTCCGCATCCAGCACCAGCCGGTGCGCCTCGGCCAGGACCCTCGGCAGCACCGCTCGAACGGCCTCGCCGCCGCCGCATCCGCACACTACGGCCCCGTGATCCAGGCGCAACGCGTCGAATCGCCGCAGCATGCACTCTGGCTGCAATGCATCGATGGACAGGTCTCCCTCATCCAGCAGGGCCACCATCACCCGCCCTGCGCCTGCGTGCAGCGCCGCCGATGCCGCCAGGAGCGCCGCTCCGGTCATGCCCATGCCCCGGGCCTGCAGTCCTTCGCCGCCCACCACGGCAACGTCGCCATAACTGCCCTTGTGGCTGGCATGGGCACGGTGAGCGTGCGGGGGCGCTGCAGCCAGCCACGCACAGGGCGCCCACTTTGCCGATCCGGCGCCGAGGTCGTCCAGCCAGACTTGACCGGCCGCATCCCGTCCGTCGCCGGTGAACAGCCCCGGTTTCAAGGTGAGCAGGGCCAACGTGTGCCTTGGGGACACGGCAACGCCCGCCGGCGGCGTCAGTCCGGGCGCGAACTGGCCCGTGTCCGCCGACAGGCCGGAAGGCGTATCCACGCACAGTACGGGGGCGGGGGCGGCATGCAGTCGGGCCAGCAGGTGCTGCACGCGCGGATCGGCAACGCGGGGCTTGCCGCCGCCCGACAATCCGATGCCCAGTAGCGCATCCACGCACACGTCATCGGGGCCCATGCCGGGCGGGGGGGAGTCCGAGAACACCACGCCTGCCATCGTGGCGCGCTGGTAAGACGCAAGGGCATCGGGCGGCACCGTGTCCGGCCGGCCCAGCCATGTCACCGTGACGGCGCGTCCTGCGCGGTGCAGATGAAAGGCCGCCTCCAACCCATCGCCGCCGTTGTTGCCGGCACCGCAGACCACCCATGCGCTGCGAGCGTGGGGCGCGATGGCCTGTGCCAGCCGTGCCACCGCCAATCCTGCGCGCTGCATCAACGTGTGCGGCGGGCACTGCGCTGCCAGGGCCTGTTCGATGCGGCGCGTGGCCAGTGTGTCGAAGAGTGCGCGGGGTTGGTCGCCCGTGATCCGGCGAAGGGAGGGCTCCCGTGTGGCCGCTGCAGGGTGCAAGGAGCGCATGGCGTTGGGTCCGGCTCAGAAACGGCGCAACGCGAAGTGCTGCAAATCCACTTCGGGCGCGCGCTGGGCTATCAGGTCGGCCAGGGCCCGGGCGCTGCCGCACGCGAGTGCATAGCCGCAGCCACCATGGCCCGCATTGATCCACACGCCCGGCAAGCCGCTGGGCCCCACGACCGGCGCGCCATCCACAAGGGTGGGGCGGGCTCCGCGCCACACCTGCACTTGGCCCGACGAAACCTGCACCCCGCCGGGAAACCAGCCGGAAATGGCTTGGTACAGCGTCTGCAGCGTGGGCGCATGGTGCTGGCCGTCGCCCCGGCCCACTTCGGCACCACCGGCGATGCGCACGCGTTGCCCCTGGCGGGTGATCGTCACCCGGTGGAGCGGGTCAATGACCGACCCTTGCGGGGCATGGGAGTCTTCCCGCACCGGGGCGCTGATGGAGTAGCCATGGACTGCCGCGACCGGCAGATCGATGCCCACCGGGCGCAGCAATGCAGTTGCCGCAACGCCGGCGCAGATGACCACGGCGTCGAATCGGCGAGGCAGCGTTTCGCCGGCGATCCGCAGGCCCGCGGGCGCCGCGTCCAGGCCGGTGACCTGGGCATTGAAATGGAACTGCGCGCCACGCTCCTGCGCGGCGTAGCGCAGCATCTGTGCGAACAGCCGGCAGTTGCCGGACTCGCCATCGGGAATATGCAGCGCGCCGATCAGGGGCGTCTCGGGTGACAGCCCCGGTTCGATCTGGCGGGCCGTATCCCCGTCCACGTCATGGATGGCCATGCCCGCATCGCGCATCAGTTGCAGGGCCGGCTGCACATGCGCCAGGTCCTCGACCGTGCGCAGCAGCACGAGCGCGCCGCGGCTGGTTTCCGCGTCCAGCTGCAATTGCTCCGATACCCGCCGCATGTGTGCCTGGCTGTAGCGGCCCAGTTGCTCCAGCGCGGAAAGTGTCATCGAGAGCGCGGGCGAGCGGCCGGCCTTGCGCCAGCGCCAAAGCCAACGCAGCTCGGCCGCCGTCACGCCATGGGCGAGCCGCAGCGTTGCATGGCGTCCCCAGAACCGGGCGCTTTGTTTGCCCCCGATGCCCGGCGCCGCCAAAGGAATGAGGAGGGCGGGCGAAGAAAGGCCCGCATTGGCGAAGCTCGATTCCTCCGCTGCAGCACTGCGTTGTTCGAAAACCGAAACCTCGTGGCCGTCGCCCGTCAGTTCGTAAGCAGTGGTGACGCCGACGATACCGGCGCCCACGATGGCGATGTGCATTTGGTTTCTGAGCTCTTTCAGGCAGCAGCGCTAATGGAGATTGCGCTGTTTGCTACTGTTTTTGTGTTTTCCAGGGAATTTCGTCGGATGGCCACGGGCGCCACCCCCGTCCAGACGGTGGAGCGGGCCGTTTGGGCCGGTCAATATGCCATGCTAGAATCTTTGGGTTTTGCTGGTGGCTGCGCTGTGCGTGGCCGACAACCTGGCAAGACAAATCGCAAACCAGCCCTTTCAAGGTGCTGCCTTCTTCTTGCAAGCCGGCAGTTATTGGGGCTGGATTTTAGACCCAACCTTCGGAGAAATTCTCATGTCCGTCACCATGCGCGAAATGCTGGAAGCCGGTGTCCACTTCGGTCACCAAACCCGTTTCTGGAACCCCAAGATGGCCCCGTACATCTTCGGCCATCGCAACAAGATTCACATCATCAACCTGGAAAAGTCGCTGCCGCTCTTCCAGGACGCGCAAAAGTTCGCCAAGCAACTCACCGCCAACCGCGGCACCATCATGATGGTCGGCACGAAGCGCCAAGCCCGCGAAATCCTCGCCACCGAAGCCCAGCGCGCTGGCGTGCCTTACGTGGACCAGCGCTGGCTGGGCGGCATGCTGACCAACTTCAAGACGGTCAAGACCTCCATCAAGCGCCTGAAGGACATGAAGGCCCAGCTGGAAGGCGGCCTCGATGCCATGAGCAAGAAAGAGCAGCTCACCTTCACCCGCGAAATGCAAAAGCTGGAAAAGGACATCGGCGGCATCCAGGAAATGAATGCATTGCCTGACGCCATCTTCATCATCGACGTCGGCTTCCACAAGATCGCTGTGGCCGAAGCCAAGAAGCTCGGCATTCCGCTGATCGGCGTGGTGGACTCCAACCACTCCCCCGAAGGCATCGACTACGTGATCCCCGGCAACGATGACTCGGCCAAGGCCGTGGCCCTGTATGCCCGCGGTATCGCCGACGCGATCATTGAAGGCCGTGCCAACGCCGTGAACGACGTGGTCAAGGCCGTGGCTGCCGAAGGCTCTGACGAATTCGTGGAAGTGGAAGAAACCGCTGCCTGAAGTCCCGGCCGCGCGACCTGTCGCGAATGAAAGCGGGGCTCCTGGTTAGCCCCCTTTTTTTTAGCCCGAACGCTGTAACGAACTGAACTGACACTGGAGAAAAAGATGGCTGCAATTACCGCAAGCATGGTCGCCGAACTTCGCGCAAAGACCGATGCCCCCATGATGGAATGCAAGAAGGCTCTGACGGAAGCCGAAGGCGACCTGGCGAAGGCGGAAGAGTTGCTGCGTGTGAAGCTGGGCACGAAGGCTGGCAAGGCTGCCGCCCGCATCACCGCCGAAGGCGTGGTCGCCAGCTACATCGACGGCACGACCGGCGGGCTGATCGAAGTGAACAGCGAAACCGATTTCGTGAGCAAGAACGACAGCTTCCTCGCCCTGGCCAAGGCCGCGGCCGAACTGGTGGCCAAGCACAACCCTGCCAACGTGGAAGCCCTGGGTGCCCTGCCTTACAGCCAAGACGGCTTCGGCCCTACCCTGGAAGAAGTGCGCAAGGGCCTGATCGGCAAGATCGGCGAAAACATGTCGTTCCGCCGCTTCAAGAACTTCTCGGGCAACAAGCTGGCTTCCTACCTGCACGGCACACGCATCGGTGTGGTGGTCGAGTTCGAAGGCGACGAAACCGCAGCCAAGGACGTGGCCATGCACATCGCTGCCATGAAGCCCGTTGCACTGACCAGTGCCGACGTGCCTGCCGACCTGATCGAAAAGGAACGCTCGGTCGCCGCTGCCAAGGCTGCGGAAGACAAGGCCAAGGCCGAAGCAGAAGGCAAGCCCGTGCAATCCGACGAGATCGTCAGCAAGCGCATCGAAGGCGGCGTGCAGAAGTACCTGAAGGAAGTGTCCCTGTTCGACCAGGTCTTCGTGAAGGCGGCCGATGGCAAGCAGTCCGTGGGTCAGATGCTCAAGGCTGCCAACACGACGATCAAGGGCTTCACGCTGTACGTGGTCGGCGAAGGCATCGAGAAGAAGGTGGACGACTTCGCTGCTGAAGTGGCCGCCCAGGTGGCGGCAGCCAAGTCTGCCGCTTGATAGACGAATCCATTGCGGCCTCGCGCGCCATTTCATTGACCCACGGAGAAACCCCCATGTCCATTGCTGTACCAGCCCACAAGCGCATTTTGCTCAAGTTGTCTGGCGAGGCGCTCATGGGGGACGATTCCTTCGGCATCAACCGCGCCACCATCGTCCGGATGGTGGAGGAGATCGCTGAAGTCACCCGCATGGGCGTGCAGGTGGCCGTGGTCATCGGTGGTGGCAACATCTTTCGCGGCGTGGCTGGCGGTTCGGTCGGCATGGACCGCGCCACCGCCGATTACATGGGCATGCTGGCGACGGTCATGAACGCGCTGGCGCTGGCCGATGCCATGGACAAGCAGGGCCTGATCGCCCGCGTTATGTCGGCGATCGCCATCGAACAGGTGGTCGAGCCCTATGTGCGCCCCAAGGCCTTGCAATATCTGGAAGAGGGCAAGGTGGTGGTGTTTGCCGCCGGTACCGGAAATCCCTTCTTCACGACCGACACCGCGGCCGCGCTGCGGGGTGCCGAGATCGGTGCCGAGGTGGTTTTGAAGGCGACGAAGGTGGACGGTGTCTACACCGCCGACCCGAAGAAGGACCCCACGGCGACCCGCTACACCAAGCTCACGTTCGACGAGGCCATGTCGCGCAATCTGGGGATTCTGGATGCGACGGCTTTTGCGCTGTGCCGTGACCAGAAGTTGCCGATCCGCGTGTTTTCCATCATCAAGCATGGAGCGCTCAAGCGCGTGGTCATGGGTGAGGATGAAGGCACGCTGGTGTACGCTTGACGGCTGGGTGCGCCATGGCGCGCTCGGCTTCATGCTGAGGAGAAAAATATGACCATTGCCGATATCAAGAAGAACACAGAAACCAAGATGGACCAGTCCATCGTGGCTTTCAAAAACAACCTGTCCAAGATCCGTACGGGCCGTGCCAATCCGGCGCTGCTGGACTCCGTGCAGGTCGAATACTACGGCTCGTTCGTGCCCCTCTCGCAAGTGGCGAACGTGGCGTTGATCGACTCTCGCACCATCAGTGTCCAGCCCTGGGAAAAAGGCATGGGCGCCAAGATCGAAAAAGCCATCCGCGAAAGCGATCTTGGTTTGAACCCGGCCTCCATGGGCGATCTGATCCGCGTGCCCATGCCTCCCATGAGCGAAGAGCGGCGCAAGGAAATGACCAAGCTTGCTCGTAACGAAGGCGAGAGCGCCAAGATCGCCGTGCGCAATCTTCGCCGTGACGCCAACGAAGCGGTCAAGAAACTGGTCAAGGACAAGCTGGCCTCCGAGGATGATCAAAAGCGATCGGAAACCGAGATCCAGAAAGTCACCGACAAGCACATCGCCGAAGTCGATTCGCTGGTGGCCGGCAAGGAACAGGAAATCATGGCGGTCTGATTCCCCGTTCAGGGAATCGATCGTTGTCTTGCATGTCCGCCTCTTCGGTCATTCCGCACCACGTTGCCATCGTCATGGATGGCAACGGCCGTTGGGCCACGCGCCGCTTTCTGCCACGGCTGGCAGGGCATAAACAGGGTGTGGACTCTCTCAAACGCTGTGCGCAGGCTTGCGTGGAAAGGGGCATAGCGGTCCTGACGGTGTTTGCTTTTTCTTCGGAGAACTGGAATCGGCCTGCCGATGAGGTCTCGGGTCTCATGGACTTGCTTGCCAAGGCGCTGTCCCGTGAGGTTCCCCAATTGCAAAAGGACGGGGTGCGGCTGCATTTCGTGGGTGAGAAGGCCGGGTTGTCGGATAAGGTGCGGGCAGGACTGCGCCAAGCCGAATCGGATACCGCGCACAACACCCGCTTGGTCTTGAACGTCTGCTTCAACTATGGCGGCCGCTGGGACATCGCGCAGGCCGCCGCAGCGGTCGCGGCGCGCGGCGAGCCCATCACGGAGGCCAGCCTTCATGCCGCCATGGGGCTGGCGCACGTGCCGGATCCTGATCTGGTGATCCGTACGGGCGGAGAAATGCGCATCAGCAATTTCCTGCTTTGGCAGTCTGCCTATTCCGAGTTCTACTTCAGCGATCGGCTCTGGCCGGATTTCGACGGCAAGGCCTTGGATGAGGCCATTGCTGTCTTCAATGCCCGAGAGCGCCGTTTCGGCAAAACATCCGAGCAAATACTGGCGTCGTCGCCTGCCTCGCTGCAGGTCTGAAAGGGCTTTTCCATGCTTCGACAGCGCGTCATTACTGCCATCGTCCTTCTGGCCATTCTGCTGCCGGCGCTTTTCTATCCCTCCCCCTGGCCATTTGCCACAATCATCCTGGTCTTGATGGCGGCAGGCGCCTGGGAATGGGGCCGGCTCCAAGGGCTGAGCTCAGCTCCTGCCATTGCGGCGGGAGCCGCTTGCGTCGCACTTTGCGCAGCGAGTTGGGCATTGGGCTGGCTGGAGCAACCGCTGGCGTGGCTGTGGACGCTCGGTGGTGCAGCATGGGTGCTTGGCAGCGCATGGATGCTGCGTGCGGGCGTGAAGGGCTGGCCTCAGGTTCCCAGGGCCGTGCGGCTGGTCGGCGGTGTCTTCGTACTTTGGCTGGCTTGGCTCGCCGCAGTGCAAGCTCGCATGGCGGGCATCAATTTTCTGATGTCGATCCTGGTACTCGTATGGGTGGCTGACATCTTCGCGTACTTTGCCGGCCGTGCCTTCGGCTTGCGATTCACAAAGAACAAGCTTGCCCCTTCGATCAGTCCCGGGAAAAGCTGGGAAGGCGTTTGGGGTGGCATGGCTGGCGTATTGGCTCTGGCCGTGGGCTGGGTCATCGCCGATGCATCCGCCAGTGCGCCGGTGGCCAGTTTCTATACCCATCTGTTTGCGCGAGGTTGGTGGCTGCTGCTCTTGGGTGCCGTGTTCATGGCGGCCATGAGCGTGGTCGGCGACCTGACCGAGTCCCTCGTCAAGCGCAGCATCGGCGCCAAGGACAGCAGCGGTTTGTTGCCGGGCCACGGTGGCGTGCTCGATCGCGTGGATGCACTCTTGCCCACGCTGCCGTTGGCCATGATGTTGACCCATTTCGCTTCCGCATGAAACAACGCATCACGGTCTTGGGTTCCACGGGATCCATCGGTACCAACACCCTGGATGTGGTGGCACGCCATCCGGAGCGCTACGAGGTTTTCGCCTTGAGCGCCGCAACGCAGGTCGATTCCATGCTGGCGCAATGCGCGCGCTTTCAGCCCCGCTTTGCCGTCATGGCCAGTGCGCCGCATGCCCGCCTGCTGGAAAGCCAACTCGCGGCGAATGGCTTGGCGACGCGGGTCCTGCAATTCCCGGACGCGCTGGACACCATTGCCTCCCATGAAGAGGTAGACGTAGTGATGGCAGCCATCGTTGGTGCGGCGGGCTTGGGCCCCTGCCTGGCGGCTGCCCGCGCAGGAAAGCGCTTGCTGCTGGCGAATAAGGAGGCGCTGGTCGTGGGGGGCGAAGTCTTCATGTCCGCCGTCCGAGAGGGCGGTGCCACGCTCCTGCCGATCGACAGCGAGCATTCGGCCATCTTCCAGTGTCTGCCGGAGGATTCGCAAACGTGGTCCCGCCGCGTGGACCATATTTTGTTGACCGCATCGGGCGGGCCGTTTCGCACCCGTGCGCCGGCCACGCTGCGCGATGTCACGCCGGAGCAGGCATGTGCCCATCCCAATTTTTCGATGGGGCGAAAGATTTCCGTCGATTCGGCCACGATGATGAACAAGGCCCTGGAGGTGATCGAGGCGCGTTGGCTTTTCGATCTGACTCCGGAGCAGATCAAGGTGGTGATCCATCCGCAGCAGATCATCCACTCGATGGTTCAGTTCGTGGATGCGTCGGTGCTGGCCCAATTGGGAACTCCCGACATGCGTGTCCCAATCGCTTGCGGGCTTGCCTGGCCGGAGCGCATCGAGAGTGGCACCCCTCGGCTGGATTTTTCGACCCTGTCCGCCCTCACCTTCGAAGAAGCCGATGCCACCCGGTTCCCCGGCTTGCACCTGTCGTGGCAGGCCTTGCGTGCGACAAGCGGCACCACGGCGGTGCTCAATGCTGCCAATGAGGTGGCCGTGGCCTCGTTTTTGGAGCGCCGTATCCGGTTCGACCAGATTCATCGGCTGAATCTTGCAACTCTCGAGGCGGTCACGCCCTCCAACCCCGAATCGCTGGGGGCCCTGCTGGCGCTGGATGCCGAAGCGCGGTTCGTCGCTTTGCGCAGTGCGCAGCGGCTGGCCGCCTGAGCGATCGCCTCTGGGCAGAAAGACACCATGTTGCTCACCGTCATCGCCTTCATCGTCGCGCTCGGCGTGCTCATTGCCGTCCATGAATACGGCCACTACCGCGTGGCGGTTGCCTGCGGCGTGAAGGTACTTCGCTTTTCGGTGGGTTTCGGCAAGCCCCTGCTGCGCTGGCAGCCCAAGGGATCGCCGACGGAATTCGTCATCGGCGCTTTTCCCTTCGGCGGGTATGTGCGCATGCTGGACGAGCGAGAGGCCCCCGTCGATGCCCATGAGCGCCACCTGTCGTTCAATGCCAAGCCGCTGCGCTCCCGTGCTGCGATCGTGGCGGCCGGCCCTGCGGCCAATTTGCTGCTCGCTGTGCTGCTTTATGCCGCAGTCAACTGGATGGGTGTGGAAGAGCCGAAGGCGATTCTGGCCAGCCCGGTGCCCGGGTCCGTGGCACAGAAGGCGGGTTTGCAAGGGGGCGAACTTGTGTTGGAAGCGGCCCTGGGCAATGATGAAGCCGAGCCTGTGCGGTCCTTTGAAGATTTGCGGTGGCTTCTGACGCGTGGTGCGCTTGACGGTGCCGATGTCCGCTTGCAGGTGCAGCCATCGCCCGGCGCCCCGCAGCGCCAGATGGTGATGGAGCTCGCGCAGTTCGATGCCCGGGAAGCCGACGCGCAGCTCTTTCGAAAAATCGGTATCGTCGGTCCTTGGACGCGGCCCGTGCTGGGTGAAGTCGTCCAGGGCGGCCCGGCGCAACGCGCCGGACTGCGGCAGGGCGACCTGGTCGTCAAGTTCGGCGCGACCAACGTGGTGGATGGCCAGCAGCTTCGGGAACTCATCCGCGCATCCGTGGGCGGCGGGACGGCGGTCTCTCAGCCTTGGCGCATCGAGCGCGGCGGCCAGATGTTGACGCTGGATGTCCTGCCAGACTTGCACACCGAACCTTCAGGCCCCGTCGGCCGTGTGGGAGCCTTCGTAGGTGCTCAGCCGGAGTTCGTGACGGTGCGCCACGGACCGATCGAGGGCTTGTGGAACGGTGTGGTCCGAACGTGGGAAGTGTCCGCCCTGACCCTTCGCATGATGGGGCGCATGGTCATCGGCGAGGCCTCGCTGAAAAACCTCAGCGGGCCGCTCACCATTGCCGATTACGCGGGGCGTTCCGCCAGCATGGGGCTGACCCAATACCTGGTCTTTCTGGCCCTGATCAGCGTCAGCCTGGGCGTGCTGAACCTCCTTCCGCTGCCCGTTTTGGACGGTGGGCACCTGATGTATTATCTTTGGGAAGGTGTGACCGGCAAGGGCGTGTCCGACGCCTGGATGGAGCGATTGCAGCGCGGCGGCGTGGCGGTGCTTCTCCTGATGATGTCCATCGCCTTGTTCAACGATATCACCCGGCTTTTTGGCTAACCTTTTTGCCGCGCGCGTTCACCGCGCGGTACCAGTTCACTCATGAAAAAACAATTCAATCGCTTGGGCGTGCGCAAGGCCTGTGCCGTGGCCGCCATGGTTTTTGCTGCCAATGCGGCATGGGCCCTGGAGCCGTTCAAGGTGCAGGATATCCGGGTGGAGGGGTTGCAGCGCGTCGAGCCGGGCACGATCTTCGCGTCGATGCCGCTGCGTGTGGGTGACGACTACAACGACGAGAAGGGCGCTGCAGCGATCCGCGCACTGTTTGCGCTGGGGTTGTTCAAGGACGTGCGCCTGGAGGCCAGCGGCAACGTACTCGTGGTGGTCGTTGAAGAACGACCCACCATCGCCGACGTGGATTTCGCCGGGGCCCGCGAATTCGACAAGGACACCCTGAAGAAAGCCATGCGCGATGTGGGCCTGACCGAAGGCCGGCCTTTCGACAAGGCCCTCGCCGATCGTGCGGAGCAGGAGCTCAAGCGCCAGTACATCAACAAGAGCCTGTACGGCGCCGAGGTGGTGACCACGGTCACTCCCATCGAGCGCAACCGCGTCAACCTCACGTTCACCGTGACCGAAGGCGAGCCGGCACGCATCAAGGAAATCCACCTGGTGGGCAACAAGGCGTTCAGCGAATCGACGCTCAAGGGGCTGTTCGATCAGGACACGGGCGGCTGGCTCAGCTGGTACACCAAGTCGGACCGCTATTCCCGCACCAAGCTCAATGCCGACCTGGAAACCTTGCGTTCCTACTACCTGGCGCGTGGCTATCTCGAGTTCCGCATCGACTCCACGCAAGTGGCCATCTCCCCGGACAAGCAAGACATCACGATCACCGTCAACGTGACCGAAGGCCAGCGCTATGTGGTCTCCGGCGTGAAGATCGAAGGCAACTACCTGGACCGCGACGACGAGTTCAAGTCGCTCATCACCATCCAGCCGGGCGAGCCATATAACGCTGACAAGGTGGCTGAAACCACCAAGGCATTCACTGACTATTTCGGCAATTTCGGCTTCGCATTCGCCCGTGTGGAAGCGGTGCCCGAAGTGGACCGTGAGAACAACCGTGTGGCCCTGGTGCTGCGCGCCGAGCCGGCCCGTCGTGCCTACGTGCGCCGCATCAACGTGAGCGGAAACAACCGCACGCGCGACGAAGTCATCCGCCGCGAGTTCCGCCAGTACGAAGCGTCCTGGTACGACGGCGACAAGATCAAGCTGTCCCGCGACCGCGTGGACCGCCTGGGCTTTTTCACCGAGGTCAATGTGGAGACGCAGGAAGTGCCGGGCTCTGTCGATCAGGTGGACCTGGTGGTCAACGTGGCTGAAAAACCCACCGGTTCGCTGCAACTGGGCGCGGGGTTCTCGAGCGCCGAAAAAGTCTCTCTGTCGTTCAGCATCAAGCAAGAAAACGTGTTCGGCTCGGGCAACTATCTCGGGGTGGATGTCAACACCAGCAAGTACCGCCGCACGCTGGTGTTCAGCACCACCAACCCGTATTTCACGCGGGATGGCATCTCGCGCACGCTCGACCTGTACTACCGCACCGACAAGCCGTACGAGGACCAGGGCGGCAACTACGAGCTGATCACCGCCGGTACCAGCGTGCGCTTCGGCATTCCCTTCAGCGAAACGGATACCGTGTTCTTCGGGGGCGGCCTCGAACAGACGCGGATCAAACTGGGCACCAACATTCCTGCCGCGTACCTCGCCTACGCGACGACGTATGGCTCCAGCAGCACCGCGATCCCGCTCACGATCGGCTGGTCGCGCGATGACCGTGATAGCGCGTTGGCGCCCAATTCGGGCCGCTACCAGCGCCTGAACACCGAGTGGTCGGTGGCCGGCGATGCGCGCTATGTGCGTGGCAACTATCAGTTCCAACAGTATGTGCCGCTGAACAAGAAGTTCACCATGGCCTTCAACAGCGAACTGGGCTGGGGCAAGGGCATGAACGGCCGGCCATTCCCGGTGTTCAAGAACTACTATTCGGGTGGCCTGGGTTCCGTGCGCGGTTTCGATCAGGGCACGCTGGGTCCGCGCGACGTGACGGGTGCGTCGCTGGGCGGACCGAAGAAGGTGACGCTCAACGCCGAGTTGATCGCACCGTTTCCAGGTGCAGGCAACGACCGCACGCTGCGCGTGTTCACTTTCGTGGATGCAGGCAATGTGTATGGCGAAGATGAAAAGGTCACCCTCAGCGACATGCGTGTCTCTGCCGGCCTGGGCCTGAGCTGGATTTCTCCGCTCGGTCCGCTTCGCCTCGCTTTTGCGCAACCGGTGCGCAAGTTCGCCGGCGATAGAATCCAGAAACTGCAATTCCAGATTGGAACGTCTTTCTAATGAAATCTCTCTCCCGCCATATTCCCCTCGTTCTCTTGCTGGGCACGCTCGGTGCAGCCGTGCCTGCACAGGCGCAGGAGTTCAAGGCCGGCTTCGTCAACACCGACCGCATCTTCCGCGAAGCCAGCACTGCCAAGGCAGCCCAGGCCAAGCTGGAGCAGGAGTTCTCCCGCCGTGAGAAAGAACTCGTGGAGCAAGGCAACAGCCTGAAGTCCGCCACCGAGAAGTTCGAGCGCGAAGCGCCCACGATGGCCGAAAGCCAGCGCACGGCCCGCCAGCGCCAGCTGGTCGATCAAGACCGCGACTTCCAGCGCAAGCGCCGCGAGTTCCAGGAAGACCTGGGTGCCCGCAAGAACGAAGAGCTGGGCCAGGTGCTGGAACGCGCCAACAAGGTCGTCAAGCAAGTGGCCGAGGCCGAGAAGTACGACGTGATTCTTCAGGAAGCCGTCTACATCAATCCCAAGCACGACATCACCGACAAAGTGATCAAGGCACTGAATGCCGCTGCTGCCACGCCCGCCAAGTGATGGCCGTTGGCTGACGGGGCGCGCGGCGTGAGCCTCTCTCTGGGGCAAATCGTCGATGCGCTGGGCGGCACGCTGGAGGGGGGCGAGAGGGACGGGGAAATTCTCCGTATCGCTCCCCTGGAGTCTGCAGGTCCCGGTGACCTGGCTTTTTTAAGCCATCCGCGCTACCAGCAGCAACTGGCCGCCTCCCGGGCGGCCTGTGTCATTGTGGCGCCTTCGATGCGCGAGGCTGGCCTGGCCCGGGGCGCTTGCATCGTCGCTGACGAGCCCTACGTGTATTTTGCGCGCGCGACGCAGCTATGGAAGCAGGTGCATGCCGTCGCGGTGCCGCAAGGCATTCACCCCAGTGCGGTGGTTGACGGGGGCGCCACGGTCCATCCCACGGCCTTCATCGGCCCGCTGTGCGTGGTCGAGCGCGGCGCGTACGTGGGCGCGGGTACGGTTTTGAAATCGCGGGTGACCGTGGGCGAGGACTGCCGCATCGGCGATCGCTGCATCGTCCATTCCGGCGTGGTGATCGGAGCCGACGGCTTCGGTTTTGCGCCGCAGGGCGGCGAATGGGTGAAGATCGAGCAGTTGGGCGCCGTGCACATCGGCAACGACGTCGAGATCGGCGCCAACACCTGCATCGACCGTGGCGCGCTGGAAAACACCGTCATCGAAGACGGCGTGAAGCTCGACAACCTCATCCAGATCGGCCACAACGTTCGCATCGGTCGCCACTCCGCCATGGCAGGGTGTGTTGGTGTGGCCGGCAGTGCGACCATCGGCGCGCATTGCACGGTGGGGGGCGGAGGCATCGTGCTGGGGCATCTCGAATTGGCCGACCATGTGCATGTGTCTGCCGCAACGGTGGTCACGCGATCGCTGACCCGGCCAGGCCAGTACACCGGCATGTTCCCCATCGACGAAAATGCGAAGTGGGAAAAAAACGCGGCCACGCTCAAGCAGCTTCACAGCCTGCGCGAACGGATCAAGGCCCTCGAACAAACACGAAAAGACGGTTAGACCGCATCTTCCAATGATGGATATCCACCAAATTCTCAAGCTCTTGCCGCACCGCTATCCGTTTCTGCTGGTGGACCGCGTGGTCGAACTCGAAAGGGGCAAGCACATCCAGGCGCTGAAGAACGTCACGATCAACGAGCCGTTCTTCACGGGCCATTTCCCGAGCCGGCCCGTGATGCCGGGTGTGCTCATGCTCGAGGCGCTGGCGCAGGCAGCGGGCCTGTTGTCGTTCGACATGATGGGCGAGGCGCCCGGCGACGACAAGGTGTTCTATTTCGTCGGCATCGATGGCGCGCGCTTCAAGCGCCCCGTAGAGCCGGGCGATCAACTCATCCTGGAAGTGGATCTTGACCGCGTCAAGGGCGGCATCTACAAGTTCAAGGGCCTGGCTCGCGTGGGCGACAGCGTGGCCTGCGAGGCCGAGATCATGTGCACCATGCGCACCGTGGGCTGACGCTGCGAGGGCAGGGCGGCACGTGACCAGCATCATCCACTCCACAGCCATCGTCGATCCCGCAGCGCGGATCGATGCCTCCGCGACCATCGGTCCCTATGCGGTGATCGGCCCGCACGTGACGATCGGTGCGCGCACTTCCGTGGGCGCGCACTGCGTCATCGAAGGGCGCACCACGATCGGTGAGGACAACCGGATTTTCCAATTCGCGTCCCTGGGCGCCGCGCCTCAGGACAAGAAGTACGCCGGCGAGCCCACCGAGCTGCGCATCGGCGACCGCAACACCATCCGCGAGTTCTGCACGTTCAACACCGGCACCGCTCAGGACCGCGGCGTGACCACGATCGGCAATGACAACTGGGTGATGGCCTACGTGCACATCGCCCACGACTGCGCGGTCGCAAACCACACCGTGCTCGCCAACAATGCCACGCTGGCGGGCCATGTGCACGTGGGCGACCACGCCATCATCGGTGGCCTGACGGGCGTGCACCAGTTCACCAAGGTGGGCGCGCACGTCATGGCGGGGTTTGCCAGCCATATCTCGCAGGACGTGCCTCCTTTCATGATGGTGGACGGCAATCCGCTGTCGGTGCGTGGACTGAACCTCGAAGGCTTGCGCCGGCGTGGATTCTCCGCCGACCGCCTGGCCGCCATCAAGCAGGCGCACCGGCTGCTCTACCGCCAGGGCCTCACGCTGGATGCGGCGCGGCAGGCAATTGCCGAGCTACCGTCCCTCCATCCCGAAGCTGCGCCCGACATCGCGCTGCTGCTGGACTTCATTGCCCACTCCTCGCGCGGCATTGCGCGCTGACCGTGATGGCGCCCTCCAACAACCCGACGCCGCGCATCGCGATGGTGGCAGGCGAAACCTCCGGCGACCTGCTGGCTGGCCTGCTGCTCGACGGCTTGCAGGCGCAGTGGCCGGGCGTGGCTGGGCAGGGCATCGGCGGGCCGCAGATGCAGCGGCGGGGCTTCACTGCGTGGTGGCCCAGTGAGCGCCTGGCCGTGCACGGCTACAGCGTCGAACTGCTGCGCCGGCTCTGGGGCATCGTGCAGATCCGCAAGCAATTGCGGCGGCGCCTGCTTGCCGACCCGCCGCAGGTCTTCATCGGCGTGGACGCGCCCGATTTCAACCTGGGGCTCGAGTCCGACCTGCGCGCCGCCGGCGTCAAGACGGTGCACTTCGTGTGCCCTTCGATCTGGGCCTGGCGCGCCGACCGCATCGAGAAAATCAAGCGCAGCGCCGACCATGTGCTGTGCATCTTCCCGTTCGAGCCCGAGCTTCTGGCCCGCCACGGCATTGCCGCGACCTACGTCGGCCATCCACTGGCCAATGTGATTCCCATGCAGCCCGACCGCCAGGCCGCACGTGCGCAACTGGGGCTGGCTGCGGACGACGAGGTGTTGGCCATCCTGCCGGGCAGCCGCTCGGCCGAGGTGGATTACATCGCCGCGCCGTTCCTGCGGGCGGCGGCATTGCTGCACCAGGCGCGTCCGGCGCTGCGCATGGTCATCCCGGCGGTCCCGGCGCTGCGCGCGCGCATCGAGCAGGTGGTGCGCGAGTGCGGCATGGCCGAGGCCGTACAGGTCGTAGAAGGCCAATCGCACACCGTGCTGGCGGCCTGCGACTGCACGCTGATCGCCAGTGGCACGGCCACCCTGGAGGCGGCCCTGTTCAAACGGCCGATGGTGATCGGCTACCACATGCACCCCATCAGCTGGCGCCTCATGCGGCGCAAGCAATTGCAGCCCTGGGTGGGGTTGCCCAATATCCTTTGCGGTGAATTCGTGGTGCCCGAACTGATCCAGGACGCGGCCACCCCCGCGGCGCTGGCTGCGGCCGTCACACAGTGGCTGGACGCGCCCGGGCAATCTCCCGACACGCTTTTGGCGCTGGAGCATCGCTTCACCTCGCTGCACGAAACCCTGCGCCGCGATACCCCCCGATTGGCCGCCGATGCGATCCAGAAAATCCTTGCCGCCTGAACAGGTGGCCCTGCAATGGCATCCCCCGGGCCTCGTCGCTGGCGTGGACGAGGCCGGACGCGGCCCGTTGGCCGGGCCGGTCGTTGCCGCAGCCGTCATTCTCGACGACTTGAATCCGATCGCCGGGCTGGCCGACTCCAAGACGCTGACTGCCGCCCGCCGCGAGGCGCTGTACGACGAGATCCGCGCCAAAGCGCTGTGCTGCGCGGTGGCCGAGGCCAGCGTGGAAGAGATCGACACCATCAACATCTTGCAGGCCACCATGCTGGCCATGCAGCGCGCGGTGCAGGGGCTGCGCCTGAAGCCCGTTCGCGTGCTGGTGGATGGCAATCGGCTGCCCGTTTTGGAAGTGCCGGCGGATGCCATCGTCAAGGGCGATGCGCTGGTGCAGGCCATTTCGGCGGCGTCGATCCTGGCGAAGGTCACGCGGGACCGTTGGTGCGCGCAGTTGCATCTGGAATACCCGCAGTACGGCTTTGCTGGTCACAAGGGGTATGGCACGGCGGAGCACATGGCGGCGCTGCGAGCGCATGGTGCCTGTCCGCAACACCGCCGTTCGTTTTCGCCCGTGGCCGAGGCCCTCGTTCGCGGCCGTGTGGCGGCGGTGCAGGCGGCTAACCTCCCCATGGTGGAGGTTGAGGGCGTGATGCTGCCGCAGGGTGTGGCGAAGGCGGAGTGGCAACCTGCATGACCTCGGACAACGTCACCTTCGTTCAGTCGCGCGACAACGCGTTCGTGAAAGACCTTCGGCGGCTGGCACAGGACAGCAGCGCTTATCGCAAGCAGGGCCGTGTCTGGCTGGAGGGCGACCACCTGTGCCGTGCAGCGCTGGCCCGCGGGGTGCAACCCGCATTCGCCGTCTATGCAGAGTCTTTTTGGCCTCTAGCGCAAGAAGAATACCGGCATGCTGCTATCAAAAATATAGTGATCGCCGACAGCCTCTGGGCCGATGTAAGCGGCCTCGAATCCCCGGCGCACATGGGTTTCGTGCTGGAGATGCCGGCCTGCGCCGCGGCATTGGTGCCAGGGGCGCCCACGGTGGTGCTGGACCGACTTCAAGATGCCGGCAATGTGGGCTCCATCCTGCGCAGCGCCTCGGCCTTCGGATTCGGGCAGATCGCGGCCATCAAGGGCACGGCCGCACTGTGGAGTGCCAAGGTGCTGCGTGCGGGGATGGGTGCCCACTTCGGACTGCGGCTGGTGGAAGGGCTGGATGCAACGGATATTGACGCACTCGGCCTGCCATTGCTGGCGACCAGCTCGCACGGCGGAGAATTTCTGCATGAAGCACTGCTCCCCTGGCCGTGCGGCTGGATCATGGGGCATGAAGGGCAGGGCGTTTCCCTGGCCCTGCAGGAGCGCGCGAGCCGGCTGATCCGCATCGCCCAGCCGGGCGGGGAAGAGTCGCTGAATGTGGGGGCAGCTGCAGCGATTTGCCTGCATGCCAGCGCTGCAAGCGCAAAAGCGAGCCGAATGTAACGATTGGGCGGCAGATGTGCAGGCAACGCCCGGTCAGGTCGTTGTCTGTGCAACCCTTGCGCCTGAAAGCCTGGTAGCGCCAAGCCTCGCGGCCGGCGCTACCTTCGTCCTGCGGCAGGCCCGCCGACGGCCCCAGGGGACGGATCAGGCCATCGCTTCTTCACCGGCCATCAATTCTTCCTTGCGCGCTTGGAGCGTCTCGCGCATGGCCACCAGGTCGAGCTTGCGGGCGGCACGCGCCTTCGGGAAGATCTCGTTGCGTTCTTCCTTCACGTGGTGGTCGATGTACTCGCCCAGCACGGTCACCTTGGCATCGAACATTTCGTCGGCAGCATCGGCCGCCTCGATCTGTGCGATCAAGTCCTTGGCGCTGGCATGTTCCACCTCCGCTTCGGCGATGAGGTCGGTGTCCTTCAAGGCTTCCCGCATGGCGGGGTAGAAAATCTCTTCTTCGATCTGCGCATGCACCGTCAACTCGCGGCAGATCTGGCGCGCCAGTTCGAACCGCTGGGTGGCGGCCGCCTTGGAACGGGACTCCATCAGCGACTCGTATTCCTTGAACATTTTCTTGACGGCGCGGTGGTCGGCGTCGAGCAGGGAACAGGCGTCTCGGGGTGCACGGGTGGTCATGGGAATTCCTTGTTGATCGTGTGGGGAAAGCCATGCTGCACGGGAGGTATGTGCGGTGCCGTAGGACGCCAAGCCACGGACCTGCGCGGTTTTCTCTCAGGCAATCGGTGCTTCGCAGCTGTGCTGGAAAGGCGTCAGGCTGCGCATTTACCGCTTTTTTCAGGTGGGCGCGCTGGCTGCCGAATCCATCGGGTTCGACGGCGGTCGATGAATGAGGCGCTTGAATAGGCAGGCGAAGGCAGCGCCAAAAGAAAAACCCCTGACTCTTGCGAATCAGGGGTTTTCATTTGGTGCCGGAGAGATGAATCGAACACCCGACCTTCTCATTACGAATGGAAAGGTGTGGCCTTATTTTGCTGGTGATTTATGGATATGATGCCTTTATTGGCACATTTTTGGCACAGTCAGCAGCGAGTAGCGTTTTCAATGGCAGCAATCAACAAGCGTGGCCCGTACCAGTGGCGGGCGCAGATCCGTAGGCATGGCTTTCCCCCTCTGAGTAAGACCTTCACGACCAAGGCCGAAGCCGAGGCCTGGGCGAAGATGAACGAGTCGGAAATGGCGCGTGGCGTCTGGGTCAGCAGGGGCGAGGCCGAGGCCACGACACTTCACGAAGCGCTGGAGCGCTACGAGGAAGAGGTGACGCCAGGAAAGAAGAGCGCAGCCGGCGAGAAGTCGTTCTTGCGCATCTGGCGGGCCACCACGATGGCCAAGCGGCCGCTGGCGTCGATCCGCAGTGCGGACGTGGCCAAGCTGCGCGATGTGTGGCTCAAGGAGTACCAGCCGGCCACGGTGCTCCGGCGCCTCGCTGTGTTGTCCCACGTCTTCACCATCGCGCGCAAGGAATGGGGCATGGAGAGCTTGTCCAATCCGGTCGAGCTGGTGCGAAAGCCGCAGCCAGATAACGCCCGTACCCGCCGCATCGCCGTGGAAGTGCCAAAGGCTGATCCTCTGCAAGCGGCTGATGAGCCGGCTCCGCGCAACGCCAGCGAAGGGGAGCTGGAGCGCGTCGTTGCGGCAAGTGGCTCGGTGATGCTGCCTGCGATCATCAAGCTGGCCGTCGAAACGGCCATGCGACGCAGTGAAATCGTGGGGTTGCGATGGGAGCACATCGACCTGGATCGTCGGGTGGCGCATCTGCCAGCAACCAAGAACGGCAACTCGCGTGATGTGCCGCTGTCCTCCCGTGCAATCCAAGTTCTCGCCGATTTGAAAGACGACGGGATCGACGCCAAGGAGGACGGGGAAGAGCCCGGCGAATCAGGCACCGACGACGGGGCAGTGTTCAGCATCCGCAGCGATGCCGTTACAAGGGCCTTTGAACGCGCTGTGACGCGTGCCCGCAGGGGCTACCTGCATGAGTGCAAGGAAAAGCGCCAGAAGCCCGATGCGCGGTACCTCACCGATCTGCGTTTCCATGACCTGCGACACGAAGCCACTTCGCGCTTGGCTGAGATTTTTCCGCTGCATGAACTCACCAAGATCACGGGCCACAAAGACCCGCGAATGTTGATGCGGTACTACCACCCACGCGCCGAAGACTTAGCCAAGAAGTTGAGCTGAGGCGGCGAGGGTCAGGTCCTGCTTGTTGTTGGTGAGCGCCGAGTGGAAGCGCCAAGAATCCTCTTTATTGGTGTTGTGACCCATGGGTTACAATGACAATCTTCGTTGAAAGGGGTTCGGCATGGTCGCTATCCATCCGCAAAAGATCGACGGTAAGTGGCATTCGGGTATCGCCCTGGATTTTCACACCACCAGCAGTACGCCTATTGGTCACAACGAATACGGACATATGCAGTTCGACACGGTAAGGCCGGAAATTGCCGAGCTGCTGTATCAACTCAAGTACAAAGGTAATCAAGCAGCAGCGCAGGGAATTGTCGCCACGGCTGCAGCGTACTTACAGCCGCATCGCACCCGATTCGATTTGATAATTCCTGTGCCGCCGTCGACCGCTCGACCTGTGCAACCCGTCCTCGTAATGGCGAATGGAATTGGCGCGGCGGTTCAACTGCCTGTAATTCAGTGCGTCACTCCTACCCGAGCAACTACACAGCTCAAGGGTGTGACTGACCCTAATGAGAGGAAGGAACTACTAGTTGGCCTTTACGCTGTTGACGCTCGATATACCAGTGGAAAAAACGTGCTGTTGTTCGATGACCTCTTCCGATCAGGTTCTACTATGAACGCTATCACCGACGTGCTTCTTCAACAGGGTCGTGCGGCATCCGTGTGCGTTTTCACTATCACCCGCACCAGGAGCAATCAATGAACACCGTCTTCATCGGGGGGTCACGCCACGTGTCCCGTCTGTCCGCCCAAGTTAAAGAGCGCTTGAATAACGTCATTAACAACGGCCACCAAGTGGTGGTTGGAGACGCCAACGGTGCCGATAAAGCGGTGCAAAAACATCTGCTGGAAGCCCACTACGATAAAGTAACCGTATTTTGCTCCGGCGAGAATCCTCGTAATAATCTCGGCGAGTGGCAGACTCACAATGTGATGCCGCCCAAGGGAGTAAAAGGGTTTCATTTCTACGCCGCCAAGGACCGTGAAATGGCACAGGTGGCGGATTTTGGCCTCATGATTTGGGACGGGAAGAGTCCGGGCACGGTATTGAACGTACTGCGTCTGATTCGTGCTGGCAAAATTTCTGTGCTTATCAATGTCCCAGAACAGACGCCTATCAGCATAAAAACGCCGACGCAATGGGATGAGTTTCTGTCTCACTGCAGCGCAGAGTTGCTTGCAGATTTGCGCGAACGAGCTACTCCGGACGAATGGGAGCCAGATAGCACAAGCGCGCAGCCCAGCTTTTTCGAGGCGTTGGAGTCGCCAGATATCAAACCGATGCCGACGATTGAGTCGGGGCAAACCGAATCGACACTTCCCACGTCAGAGGATGAGTTGGCCGCAAGTCTCAATGCAGCGCTTGCGGCTGGCGATCCTGCCTCCGTCGTCGATGTGCTAGGGAATATAGCGAAGGCCCGTGGGATGACTCAGGTGGCTAAAGACGCCGGCTTGGCGCGCGAGAGCCTATACCGCTCACTCGTGAACGGCGGCAACCCCGAGTTCGCGACAGTACTCAAGGTGATGGCTGCTGTAGGGTTGCGTTTAGAGGCCAACAGGACTCACGTCGGAGCGTAGGTTATTTTTAGCGGCTAAAAATTCAGGGCTGATTCCCTTTGCGCCGTGCACGCTCTCTCTCCGCAATCCCACTTGGCAATACGGCAAGATCGGCGCCGGAGAGGCAGGCTAAGACCTCGCTCAGCCGACGTGTTGACACATGCTTCGGGGGTTCGAAAACATACCCAGCAGCCCGCATGTCGTCCTCGATTTCCTCCGTGATGAAAAATGGCTCTGCTTCTGCGTGCTTGTTCATGTCTTGGCCTCTTGGTGTTGAATCGATTGTCGGCGGCTAAGGTCTGGTCAGTTCATTTGCCATGACCCATGGCAACAGGCGGCGCAAAAGCGGCCAACGGCCGCAGTTTGATATTGGGCGCTTGGGGTCCTAGTGGACCTTCAGTGATTGCCGTAGGCCGGCTTTGGCGGCAAGAAAATCGTGTTTTGTCGCATGCCCGGTTTCGGCCTGGTAGTAGACGATCATCAGCATGTTGACAACCGCCTCAATCAGCGGCGACACATGCAGTGCCATTTCTTGATTCAATAAATCGAAGTCGATTCCTGCGAGCTGCGTAGCCGCTTGCTGAACTGCCTTCGTTGCTTCTGTACTATTCCGAGTTGCCATGATTCACCTCTCCATCAGGTGTTAAGTGGAAGTGCCGGCCGGTTCCACCCGGCCGGTGCGATTTGCTCTTACTGAGGGCGTCCGCTGACGAACGCTGCAACCTCGTCGTCAGCGACGGGAGCCTTGCCAAGACTGTTGCTGTCGAACGCGGCGGCGTCGTGTGACGCACCTTCTTGATCTCGGCTTGCCCGAATCGCGGAAGCAATCTTTCCGCCCGTGGTTTCGCTGATGCGATCAAGAGCCGACTCGCGCATGCTCGCGGCCTTGGCCTTCGCCACGTCCCAGGAACCTTGCGCCAGGTTGCCCGCTGTGCCCGCAGCGATGGTCGCAGCACGGCCCAACATGCTGCCGGTGGAGCGTTGTTCGCCCGGTGCCAGGCCGGTGCCCAGCCCGCCTCCCTTGGCGTCAGAACCTGCGGCCTTGCCGCCCGCGTCGGCCTTCCCTTCGGCACCAGGTGCCGCACCACCGCCGCCCGCGTCCTTGCCCTCGCCGACCGGCGCGCTGCCTTGGCCGCCCGAACCGCCGCCTTCGGAGGCACCACCACCGAAGCCGCCGCCCGAGCTGCTGCCGGAGCCACCGCCCGAGCTGCTGCCGCTGTCCATGCCAGCGAAGACGCTGCCACCGCCCGAGCTGCCGCTGCCAGGTCCTGCAGCTGCTGTAGCGACGCCGCCCATCGTTTCGCCCATGCCACCACCGCCGCCGCCCTCGCTGGAGGCCGCAGAGGCTTTGCTGTAGGCTGCCTTGAGGGCCGATGCACCGCCAGCGGTCGAGGCTGCGCTACCCATCACAGCCGTACCAGCCACGCTTGCTGCGCCTGCGGCCATGGTCGCGGCGCCCATCGCGGCCCCCATGGCCGCACCCGCGCCGAAGTTACCGATGCCACCCGCGCCGCCAACACTTGAACCTGTGATGACGCCGGCGACGAGGGGAGGCACGCGGTTGACCAACATCAGCAACGCCAAGCAAAAAACCAGCATCACTCCCAGCTCTTCAAAGTTCAGCGTGCCCGTGTTCATCTTGGCGTAGAAGCTGGACAGCAGGTCGTTTCCGATGCCAACCAGCAGCACCATCGTCATGATCTGCACGGCCACGCCCAACACGGTCTTGTAGTAGTTGATCGCCATGTCCGAAGTCCACCGCGATCCACCGAACCCCAGGAAGAAGATCCCGGCGTAGGAGAGCAGCCAGCCCGATACAAGGAGGAGCAGCATGTTCACTGCGATAACGGCCAGCAGCAGCAGGATGCCAGCGCTCAAGACCGCGCCAATGAAGCTGTCGATGGGCGACCAGGCTGACAGGTTGCGGATCGCCTGCTTCCAGATCATGAAGCCCACATCGACGATGCTGGACGGCGTGATCGAAGAAAAGCCGGAAGCCTGCTCGCCGATCCGCGCCAGTGACTGGATGATCGAGTTTGCGAAGTTCGGGCCGTTGCGCAGGAGCCAGAGGAAGAAGCCGAAGAACAAAATGAATTTGATGAACTCGGCGAAGAACTCGCCAATATCGGCTTTTCGTAGCGCCATGAAGCCGAACGTGACCACCATCGAGATCATGCCCAACGTCCAGAACAGGAACATGGCGGCGTTCATCACCACCGTTTGCCAGGCCGTGGCGCGCGTGGCGAACTCCGTGACCACCTGATCAAGCATCCCCTGGTTGGTGAGTTGGGCCGATGCGGCTGTGCAGCAGAGCGCGAGGAACGCACCGATCAGCAGCGCCGGCTTTTGCAGTGTTTTCATGGCCTCGCTCCCTTCTGATCTTTCGGGTCGGCCAGCTCAAGCCAGTTCATGGGCTTCTCGGTCGGCGCAATGCTGCCGCCAGTCGGGGATCGCCGCGAGCACAACCCGGCGAAGGTTTCGCGTGCCGCCTTGTCCTCGATCTTCCTGATCGTCTCGATCTGACAGTTGGTGTCGTTGACCTCGGGCATGGGCATGGTGGCCGGCTTGTTGTCGCAGCCGGCCAGTAGCGCCGCTGTGAGGCCGACGAGCAGCATCGTTTTTCTCATGGTGCGCCTCTCTGGTCAGCGGGTCAGTTCGAGCCAGTTTTTGGGACTGCTCGTCTTGCCAATACGGGACTCCGTCGAAGTGGCGTGCGTCGCCTGCTGTCGGGCTTCAAGATCGGCCTCGGCTTGCATCCTGGTCGTGACCGCGTTTTGCTGTGCGATCAACAGGCCGCGAATCTGCAGGAGCTGGTTGGCCTGGTTGCTGGCAAGCTGGTTTGCAAACCCGATGGCCTGCATCTGGCCGCTTGCGCCCTGTGCCGCCGACTGAAGCCGTTCCAGCGTGCGCGAGTCCGAGGCGAGGTTTCTCTGCTGCTGTTCCAAGCCCTTGAACAGCGCATCATTGGCCTTCTTCTGGCTCTCGCTCGCCAGACGCCGGTTCTGTTCCATCGCTGCGCGCTCCGCGTCGCTGCATCCGCTGGCCGAGAAGCAGGGCGAAGATTTGTAGTAGCTCACGTCCTGGAACTTGCCGATGTAGCTGTCCAGGCTGCCGAGCTGGTTCTTGTAGTAGTCAAGCGTGTTGACGGCGTTCATCAATCCACTGATCGTTGACTGCGCCTGATCCCAGATATACGCGGCCGGCGCGACCGTGTTCTGGATCATGTTCTCGTACTGCTGGAGCTGAGTGCGGTACTGCTCGATCTGCTTGAGCGTCTGCGCCACGTTCTCGACGGCCGACATGACGGTCTGTGTCAGGTTGGCCCCGTCGATCACGGGAATGCCTGCAAGCACTGGGGTTGTAACGCCGGGAGCGGCGAGGGCAACCACCATGGCAACTTTAGCCGCTAAATTTTTCGTCTTCATGCTGAACTCTCCTGTTGAAAAGAAATTGGGTCATCGTTTGGAGCGAGGCATAACGACTTCGCGCATGGCCTCATACATTTGATTTTGGTTTTGATCTATTTTTGAAAGCAGTGCGCGAATAGTCGATTCACCGAATCGGCGAGTCCGTACGTCGTCTGTAAGCCAAAGCTTTAGCAGTCCACCTAGCCGCCCTAAATCACCATTTATGCGAGCCAGTTCTTCAACGCGTTTGTTGTCGACAATAGATTTCACCTGATATCCCATTCCTAAATTCCGTAGAAATGTGGAAGTGCTGAGTCCAGTTGCTTTTGCCAGCGATGTGATTTCGTATTTCTCATCTGGCGTCACCCAAACATTAATGGGTGTGTGCCCTTTTCTGGTGGCAGCGGATTTGCGCTCAGGCATGGCTGGTTGCATTTCGGCGGTAGCCGATTGCCTCGCAGAGCAGGACTCCCCGTTGAGCACGAAGTGCGAATAAGGGGATGGCGAAGAACATGAACCGGCTTGCCGGTACATGTACTTCGCCCATCCTGCCCGTACTTTCGCGCCATGAAGTACGCTGTCGCCGCGTCAACTTCATCGCCTCGATCACGCTGCTTAACGAATGCAGCTGGCCTGCAGCGCGAAAATAGCGCTGACTGATCGAAAGTGTTGTGCCAGTAGCATTCAGGCAGCGCATTGATAGTGCATTGACTGAGTAGAAAAAGCGATTCGTCACAGCAGTTCGTCCCTCTTTGGGTTTGGACTGAATGAGAACGAAGTGGATGCATTCGCTGTTTTTGATTGGCTTTGGTTTCTCGTCTTTTTTGTACTTGTGCTTTTCTTGATATGGCGATGAACGTATTTGAGGAACGTTTCATAGCGGAATGAAACTCTCTTTCTTTCTCGCAAATGTTCCCATATGGTTTTCAGCTCGAAGCCGGCATCTATTGCTTCGCGGACATTTTCAGAAACTGCGAGGAAAGACGCCAAGGTCGTAGCATGTGTCGATTTATTTCCTTTGCGCTCACTTAACCATTCGGCTAGATCGTTTCGATAATTTCCCATCACTCAGTTCCTTTTCTGATTAGATCGCCGGTGAGTAATTCGGCAACCGCATCCGTTGGAAAATGAACTCTACGTCCAATGTAAATCTTCCGGCTATTCAAGCTTATGGCCCATTCCTCTGTTCGCATGGCCAGGACCACACGAACTCCTCCAGGCTTGCGTTTCAGAACAACCGCAAGTTCCTCTAAGGTCATTGTTGGTCCGTACTTCTGAAGAAGAAAATCGAGAGGGGTGGTCGCCAAATTCTCACCTGTGACAGTTAATCGAAGTTAATTTCGATGAATTTTGTGCTGGTTTACGTTATATTTCCAGGTAATGGCAGGCGAAATTTACTACCCGGGCAATTTGCCCTAATCATCATGAAGTCGACCGCAGAGATACGCCGGCATATCGCACGCACCACAGCGTTACTTCGCATGCTGTGCGAGCGTGAAGGAATCACATCAATTTACGGGTTTGCAGTGAAATACGATGCGTCGGCGGCGCCCGTGCACTTGACTCGCTATCACGGGAAAAATGGATGGCAGGCGTTATTTAAGGGCGTGCGGCCGTTATCCGCAGCCAGGCTGCGTGCGCTTTCTGCCGTAGAAGCGTGGTCAGATGCAACCACCCTCTATGAGAATGGCCCTGAGAATCTTTGGAGGGCGATGTGGGGGCCGCCCGACCAGCTCCGCCTTGTCATTGCGGACGAGCTAAACGAATGTCGAAGTTTCGATCAAGTTGTCGCTGAATTCGAGGGAGAGTTACTGCTGGCCCACGAATATCGCGCACCGCTGACCCTTGTGCATCTTGCGAAGGCAATTGCACTTTATCGATTGCAATACGAAATTCTCGGGTTGAGTGATGCCGGCGTAAGCGGTGGTGTCGCACAATGCTTGTGCAATGAGGTCTTACAAGCGGAGATGGAGCGCCTGGGAGTCAGGCAAATGGTCAATGAGGAGTTGGCGAAGTTTCACAGAACTGGAGCCAATTACGAATTCACCTCTTTAACTGTGGCTGCTCGATGGGAGGCCGTTGCAGCACGGCTGGATTGGGTCAGTTGAACGCCAAGAAGGGGACGGCAGAGGTGTGCCCCCCTTCAAAAATTTTAGCGGCTAAAGTTCTACCGCCCCCCAAGTGTCAATGAAACAGTAGATCTGACGGCCCTGCGGCTTGGCTACCCATTGTGAGGATTGGGGCCGTCCGCCGCAAGCATAGTTCGAAGCCGCGACTTGTAGCTCTCTACGATCTCTTTAGTCCGTCCTGAACAATTCCCAAGCTGTTGATCTGGCTTGCAGTTCTTCGGTTTGATGGACGCAGGATTTGCAAGGTATGGTTGTTCCAGTACCTGTTTTCTTGCAAATCGCCCCGAGGAGTTCGATGGGTCCGAAGCCTTCACAGCCGCAGAGCGGCGAGTTGTTCATCTCCCGGCTCGACGAGTTGATCAACATGCAGCACCCGCTGGTCCGACTGGCGGCGCTGATCGACTGGGCCGAGATCGAGCGCACGTTCGCGGTGTCGTTCACTTCTGTGCGTGGCCGGCCGGCCTTGCCGCCGCGCTTGGTCGCCGGCCTGCTGTACCTGCAGCACACGTTCGACGCCTCCGACGAAGCCGTGGTCAATACGTGGGTGGAGAACCCGTACTGGCAGTTCTTCTGCGGCGAGACCTACCTGCAGACCGAGGCGCCCATCGATCCGTCGAGCCTGACGCGCTGGAGAAAGCGCATCGGCGAAGAAGGCGTGGAGACGCTGCTGGCCGCCAGCATCGACGCTGCCCGCCAGGGCGGCGTGATCCAGAAGGCCAGTACGCAGCAGGTGATCGTGGACACCACGGTGATGCCCAAGGCCATTGCGCACCCCACCGACAGCCGCTTGCTGGACAAGAGTCGCCAGCACTTGGTCAAGGCGGCCGAGGACAACGGACTGCGGCTGCGCCAGAACTACAACCGGGTGGCCCCTCGGTTGGCCGTGCAGATCGGGCGCTACGCGCACGCCAGGCAATTCAAGCGCATGAAGAAGGCCGTGCGCACGCTGCGCACTCGTGTCGGGCGGGTGCACCGCGAGGTGCAGCGCCAACTGCACGTGCTGCCCGAAGCGGCCAAAGCCAAGGTCCTGGACCTGCTGCAGCGCACAGGTCGCATCCTGACCCAGGCACCCAAGGACAAGAGCAAGCTGTACGCCCTGCACGCGCCCGAGGTGGAGTGCATCAGCAAGGGCAAAGCCAGGACACCCTACGAGTTCGGCGTGAAGGTCAGCATCGCCACCACGCTCAAGGAAGGCCTGGTGGTGGGCATGCGCTCCATGCCGGGCAACCCCTACGACGGCCACACGTTGGCCCAGACGCTGGAGCAGGTGGGCATCCTCACAGGCACGGACAGGCCGCCCGCCACGGCCATCGTGGACAAGGGCTACCGGGGTGTGGAGATCGAAGGCGTGCGCATCCTGCGCTCGGGCCAGAAGCGGGGCATCACGAGGACGCTCAAGGCCATGATCAAGCGAAGAAGCGCCATCGAGCCAGCGATAGGCCACATGAAGATGGACGGCAGGCTGGGTCGCAATCCGCTCAAGGGTGCGCTGGGCGATGCGCTGCATGCGGTGATGTGCGGCGCCGGGCACAACCTGCGCCTGATCCTGGCCGCGCTGCGGCTTTATTGCGTCCGATTCGGGCTGTCCATGCAGGCAGTCATCTCTGCACTGGTCGCAGCACCTGATGACCGCCGACCCGTCTGATGCTGAAAGCAGAATTGTTCAGGGCGGACTCTTTAATCGTAGTTTCTCCGCGCACCCATTTTTCGCAGTCTTGTAATGCCTGAGCGTCTGGCTCATGTCCTTCCATGCGTTGGCTCGCAAGATTGCTGCGGATCGTGGCGCGACGTTCCCATTGTTCGACTGCAGATACGCGTTGGTGAACCATGGCTGATTTTAGCGGCTAAAAATATCTGTTTGGTTGAGACATGAGGGGCGACCACAGGTTCCTAGGTGCTTGCTCATCGGCGTGAGGTTGTTTGAATCCATGGCGGTAATAATAAGAATATTATTATTCTCACCGCTATTGCGGCGAGGTGTGATTGCGCGTCTTATGGATCGGCAAAATCAGGGGCATATCCCCTTGGAGTAAAACCTGCAGGCGTCTGGCCATGAAGCTGTTGCGCCGGGTTCGCCCCTAAAGATATTCACAGCGCGAAGCCGCCCTCTTACAAGCAATAGATATAGGGAAAGCTAAAGGCAAAAACCTTACAGGTTTAGGGGAGGTCCGATTCCGCGAGCTTTTGGGGTCCGATTCCGCGCGTTTTAACTGCGGTGCCGGGGTCGGATTCCGCGCAGAAGGGGGTCGAGTTCCGCGTGGATAACTTCCCCGATCCACAGACTTGCCCACCGGTGTTACGTTCGTTACATCGGTGGCCTGTCAGCAGTGGATAAAAGGCAGCGCGAAGCGTCGGGTTGCGGGGTCCGATTCCGCGTGCGGTCGTGCCCAGCACTGCGCGGCCCTTCATGGTGCGGAAAGAGCGCGCGATGACTGCCCTCCGCAGGCCGGGCTAAGTGAAGGTGCTCAGGTTGGCTTGTACGGAATAGGAGGAGGCGATGGCATTAACAAAAGGCCCCCAGTGACCTGTTTCACCCTGGCTTGCGGGTAGACGGCCAGCGCGTCACGCAAAGCCGGCAGGAACTTCTTCTTGAAGTCCTTGCCTGGCTCTTTGCCTTGATACTCCTGGCCAAACTGGTCGCGCAGATTGGCCCAGTACAGCCGTACCTGGCGTCCGGTGATGCGGTGCAGTCTATCAGCGAGCATCGTGTAGACATCCATTGCCAGTGCCGATCCCCGGAGTGCTGACAAGGCTCTCACGTCGAGGGGCACGGCATGGTTTATCAAGGTCCGAAAATATTCATCCGAGAACGTCACAACGCCTGGCCACAAAGTGGATTGACTGTCGTGAGTGTTCAGCCATGCCTCAAACTTTTTGATGGGCTTACCTTCGTAGGTATACGCCTTTCCGGCAGCATTGAAACCAAGCGTCATGCAGCATGCGGAGAGCGCCTGCATCTGTATGCGAACCACCGTGTAGCCGCCTTTTCTGCCGCCGCTCGTGTCCTTGCCCAAAACTCGCAAGAACTCAGCGGCGCTGTGTCCGACTGGGATTTCAGGCGTCTTATGACGCACGGCGTACGTGTTCATCCAAGCGAGCATGAGGCGCGGTGAAGCCCCGTAGGGGACGATCTGCTGCACAAATTGCTTTCCGTCCCACAGCTTGCCAGCGGCGACGTTCAGTCCAGCACCGCCGCATTGACGCTCGAACTCAAGGGCATCGACCCATTTGCCATCTGCTGTCTTGTGACCGACTTTCGAGCGAGGCAATCCAACTTGGCACATGATGGCATGCATGAATGCCATGTCTTCGCCGCTTGGTCGTTCGTCGGCAATTTTCGCGGCGACGTCGATTACCTTGCCGTCGCGCTTCGGGCGTGCCGCCTTGGACGATACGAGGTCGCGTGCCGGCGAGTAGATCAGCGGCGCGGTGCCGACCTTCTTGTCTGCGCCCTGTTGTGTCAGTGCTTCGACCTGTGTCGCCTGGTCGAATAGATTACTGCCTTGCGGCCCTAACTTCACTGAACGCGTGAACGTGGTTGCGCGCGCTGCTGCGGTCTTTGCTGCCACCTCGGCCGCTGATGTCGGGTCGATGCCGCCTGCGATCAGCTTGTCGCGGTATGCCGTCGCGTTGAAGTGTTCGGCAGTTGTTGGCGTACGTTCCCGCACCGACCGAACAGCGTCGGGACCAATAGGAAAAGCCATTGCTCAGCTCCTCGCAGGAGCAGAGGCTTGCCCGGTTACAGAGGACTGGACGCGCCGCTGTTTCGCCACCTGCTCGGCCTTCGTCGGCCGCCCGCGTCGTTGCGGCGGGCAATCCAGGACTGCAGGCGTTGGGTTCCGCGGCGAAAGCGTGACATGTTGAGCAAGCCACCGCTCAACGTCCTCCGTACGCCAGAGAAGGCGTTTTGTGCCAGGTAGCCGGCACATTGGAGGGAGAGACTTCGGGTTGCGTGTCGCATCGCTGCGAATGCTGGCGACGGACTTATGCAGGCAGGCGGAAAGCTGTTCTACGTTGAGTAGATTGTTCATGGGCGAGACCATTCCGTTCCCGACCGGTCAATGGTGACCGGTCGGGTTCGGATGAGTCCGCGGCCCCGTCCGCTGTTCAGATGATCCGAGAATTTATGCCTAGGGCGACTCGATCAAATTTGCGATAAACAGCTTACGGTGGGGTCGTCCCCCATGGGTAACTCGCTCTCCAGTGGCGCACCGCACCTTGCTTCCGGCCTCATCCTGACCGGCGGCAGCGCGTACTGGCGATTGCTCGAAGCATCTTTTCCTACCTTCCCCCAATCCGCTTATGGGGGAGGACTGCTGAACGGTGCGTGGCTTTCGCTTATGCGGTATGGATGGCTTGCAAGCGATCCATACCAGTTGCTTTTTTCTCGAAGCCGTTTTCAACGCCCTCAGCGCGAGATGAGGGAATGATAGCTGCAAAACGCCGCAATGGCGTGCTCTATGAAGCGCTGGCGGGGGAGCTGGGCTTGGCACAAATCTGGCACACGCAGTGTGCAAAAACGTGCCCATAAAAGCAAAACAACGCACTAACCTGCAAGGGTTAGTGCGTTGTTTTTATTACCAAAAATGGTGCCGGAGAGATGAATCGAACACCCGACCTTCTCATTACGAATGAGCTGCTCTACCGACTGAGCTACACCGGCTAAGACTCAAATTATATATCGGAATGGTAGCGTGTCACGCGCTCCACTTCATTTTTCGAACCCAGCACCACGCTGACGCGCTCGTGCAACTGCGTGGGCTGGATGTCCAGGATGCGCTGCTTGCCGTTGGTGGCGGCGCCTCCGGCCTGCTCGACGAGCCAGCTCATGGGATTGGCCTCGTACATCAGGCGCAGCTTGCCGGGCTTGTTGGGTTCGCGCTTGTCCCAGGGGTACAGGAACACGCCGCCGCGCGTGAGGATGCGGTGCACGTCGGCCACCATGCTGGCGATCCAGCGCATGTTGAAGTCCTTGCCGCGCGGGCCTTCGGTGCCGGCCAGGCACTCGTCGATGTAGCGCTTGACCGGGGTGTCCCAGTGGCGCATGTTGCTCATGTTGATGGCGAATTCCTTCGTGTCTTCGGGAATCCGCACGTTCTCTTCCACCAGCACGAACGAGCCCTGCTCGCGGTCCAGCGTGAACATGGCGACGCCGTCGCCCACGGTCAGCACCAGCGTGGTCTGGGGGCCGTAGATGCAGTAACCCGCGGCCACCTGCTGGGTGCCGGCCTGCAGGAAGTCCTCCGTCATGACACCGGGGTGGCCTTCGGGCTTTTTCAGCACGCTGAAGATGGTGCCGATGCTCACGTTCACATCGATGTTGGAGGAGCCATCGAGCGGATCGAACAGCAGCAGGTACTCGCCCTGCGGATAGCGGTTGGGCACCACGTAGATGCTGTCCATCTCTTCGGACGCCATGGCCGCCAGGTGGCCGCCCCATTCGTTGGCTTCGATGAGCACTTCGTTGGCGATGATGTCCAGCTTCTTCTGGATCTCGCCCTGCACGTTCTCGCTGGTAGCGGTGCCCAGTACGCCGCCCAGCGCACCCTTGTCCACCGCGTGGCTGATGCTCTTGCAGGCGCGGGCGACCACTTCGAGCAGCAGGCGCAGTTGCGAGGGGATGAGGCCGTCCACCCGCTGCTGTTCGACGAGGTAGCGGGTGAGGCTGATGGTTTTTGCCATGGAGAGGATTTCCTTTTTGTTTTATCAGTCGGCCAGCGCGCGGGTGACCACCTCGCGCACGTCGTTGGACAGATCGGGCTTGGCCGCCACGCGGGCGATGGCGTCGCGCGCCGCGCCGCGGTAGGGATCGGCCAGCTTCTTCCAGCGGTCGAGCGCCCGGGCCAGGCGCGCCGCCACCTGCGGGTTGAGCGTGTCCAGCTCCAGCACGCGATCGGCCCAGAACTGGTAGCCCGCGCCGTCCAGGCGGTGAAAGCCCCCGGGGTTGGCGCTGCAGTAGCTGAAGATCACGCTGCGCGCGCGGTTCGGGTTCTTGAGGCTGAAGTCCGCGTGCTTCATGAGCTGCTGCACGGCCGCCAGCACCTGGCCGCCGCGGTCGGGCGCGCCCGCCTGCAGCGAGAACCATTTGTCCAGCACCAGGGCCTCGTCCTTGAACAGGGCATGAAAGCGCGCGAGCGCCGGCTCGGCCAGGGCATGGCCGCTGTACACCAGCGCCGTGAGGGCGTTGAAGCGGTCGGTCATGTTGCCAGCGTCCTTGAAACGCTGGTACGCCTTGCCCGGCCACACGGTGTCGCCCGTGGTGCGGGCCGCCAGGCACAGCATGGACAGCGCCAGGCCCGACAGCGCGCGGCGGCCGGCCGAGATCGCGTCGGGGCGGTAGGCGCCCGTGTCGTGGTGCTGCGCCCAGATGGCTTCCCACTCCGGTTGCAGCGCGACGGCGAGCTGCGCGCGCATCGCTTCGCGCACGGCGTGCACGCGCTGCGGGTCCACCACGTCCAGGTGCTCGGCGATGTAGCCCTCGGAGGGCAGGCTGAGCACCAGCTCCTTGAAGGCCGCGTCCAGCGTCGGATGGCGCAGCACGCCGCGCATGGCCTCGACGAAACTCTCGGGCACGATCTGTTGCTCGATGGGCCCGCCTGCCGGCGGATTGATTGCCTCGTCTGCTATTGTTTTAATAGCGATTCGCAGGGCCAGCCGCTGGCCGGCCTCCCAGCGGTTGAAGGCGTCGGTGTCGTGCGCCAGCAGGGCGAGCAGCTCGGCATCGCTGTAGTCGATGTCCAGCACCACCGGGGCGCTGAACCCGCGCAGCAGCGACGGCACGGGCTGGGAGCCCACGTTCACGAAGGTGAACGCATGGGTGGCCTCGGTCAGCACCACGGTGCGGTCCGCGCCGCCCGCGGCGGCTTCGCCCTCCAGTTGCAGCGGCAAGGCGCTGCCGTCCGCGCCCAGCAAGCCCAGGGCCACCGGGATCACGGCGGGCTCCTTGAGCGGCTGGCCGGGCGTGGGCGCGAGGCTTTGCGACAGCGTGAGCGTGTAGGTGCGCGCGGCGGCGTCGTACACGCCCGTGGCCTGCACGCGCGGCGTGCCGGCCTGCGAGTACCAGCGCTTGAACTGCGGCAGCAGGCGGGCCAGGTCGCTGTCCGGATTGGCATCGGCGATGGCCTGCGCGAAATCGTCGCAGGTGACGGCCTGGCCGTCGTGGCGCTCGAAGTACAGCTTCATGCCGCGCGCGAAGCCTTCGCGGCCCACCAGCGTGTGCATCATGCGCACGACCTCGGCACCCTTTTCGTAGATGGTGACGGTGTAGAAGTTGTTGATCTCGACGTAGCTGTCGGGGCGCACCGGGTGGGCCATGGGGCCGGCGTCTTCCGGGAACTGCGCGGTGCGCAGCACGCGCACGTCCTCGATGCGCTTGACGGCGCGGGCCGAAGGACTGCCCGACAGGTCCTGGCTGAACTCCTGGTCGCGAAAGACCGTGAGGCCTTCCTTGAGCGACAGCTGGAACCAGTCGCGGCAGGTGACGCGGTTGCCGGTCCAGTTGTGGAAGTACTCGTGGCCCACCACGCTTTCGATGTTGCCGAAATCCACATCGGTCGCCGTGGCCTGGCTGGCCAGAACGTACTTCGTGTTGAAGATGTTCAGGCCCTTGTTCTCCATGGCGCCCATGTTGAAGTCGCTGGTGGCGACGATCATGAAGCGCTCAAGATCCAGCGGCAGGCCGAAGCGCGCCTCGTCCCAGGCCACGCTGGCCATGAGGGAATTCATGGCGTGCTCGGTCTTCTCCAGGTCGCCCGGGCGCACGTACACCTGCAGCAGGTGGTCGGCGCCGGAGCGCGAGCGGATGCGCTGCTCGCGCGCCACGAGCTTGCCGGCCACCAGCGCGAACAGGTAGCAGGGCTTCTTGTGTGGGTCCTGCCATTTGGCGAAGTGGCGCGCGCCGTTCGGGCCGTCGTCCAGCGGGCCGTGGTCGATCAGGTTGCCGTTGGACAGCAGCACCGGGTAGGCGGCCTTGTCGGAGCGCAGCAGCACGGTGAAGCTGGCCATCACGTCCGGCCGGTCCAGGAAGTAGGTGATGCGCCGAAAGCCCTCGGCCTCGCACTGGGTGAAGAAGGTGCCCTGGCTCACGTACAGGCCCGACAGCTGCGTGTTCTTGTCGGGCGCGCAGGTGGTGAAGATCTCCAGGTCGAAGGGCTCGTGGCCCTCCGGCAGGTTCTCCAGCACCAGCTGGCCGCCTTCCATCTTGAACGAGGTGCCCGCGCCGTTGACCAGCACGCGCGCCAGGTTCAGGTCGTCGCCATCGAGCCTCAGGGCGCCCGCGGGCACGTCCGCGTTGCGGCGCAGCCGCATCTTGTTGAGCACCCGGGTCTTGGCCGGGTCCAGGTCGAACGTGAGGTCCACCGTGTCGATCCAGAACGCGGGGGCGGTGTAGTCGGCACGGTGGATGGCCGTGGCGTGTCCTTCTCTCATCATGGCTTGGGGCTTTCCGGGCGCTTTACACGCCCTGCTTGAGGGAGGCTTCGATGAAGGCGTCGAGATCGCCGTCCAGCACCTTCTGGGTGGCGGATATTTCGACGTTGGTGCGCAGGTCCTTGATGCGGCTGTTGTCCAGCACGTAGCTGCGGATCTGGTGGCCCCAGCCGACATCGGTCTTGGTGTCTTCCAGCTTTTGCTGCTCTTCCTGGCGCTTGCGCATCTCGAAGTCGTACAGGCGCGAGCGCAGGCGCTGCCATGCCACGTCGCGGTTGCTGTGCTGGCTGCGGCCATCCTGGCATTGAACGACGATGCCGGTCGGAATGTGCGTCAGACGCACGGCCGAATCGGTCTTGTTGATGTGCTGCCCGCCCGCGCCGCTGGCGCGGAAGGTGTCGGTGCGCACGTCGGCCGGATTGATGTCTATCTGGATCGAGTCGTCGATCTCCGGATAGACGAACAGGCTGGCGAAGCTGGTGTGGCGCCCGCCCGAGGAGTCGAACGGGCTCTTGCGCACCAGCCGGTGCACGCCGGTCTCGGTGCGCAGCAGGCCGTAGGCGTATTCGCCCTCGATCTTGATCGTGGCGCTCTTGATGCCGGCCACGTCGCCCGGGGTTTCGTCTTCCACCGTGGTCTTGAAGCCCTTGCGCTCGGCGTACTTGAGGTACTGGCGCAGCAGCATGCCCGCCCAGTCGCAGGCCTCGGTGCCGCCGGCGCCGGCCTGGATGTCCACGAAGCAATTGAGCGGATCGGCCTCGTTGCTGAACATGCGGCGGAACTCGAGCATCTCGATCTCGGGCTTGAGCTTGGCGGTCTCGGCCTCGATGGTCATCAGGCCGTCATCGTCGCCTTCCTCCTTGCTCATGTCGAAGAGCTCGGTGTTGTCGGCCAGCTCGCGCGTGAGCCGCTCCAGCGTGAGAACCACGCCGTCCAGGCTCTTCTTTTCCTTGCCCAGCTCCTGGGCCTTCTTGGGGTCGTTCCAGACCGTGGGGTCTTCCAGCGAGGCGTTTACCGTGCGCAGGCGTTCGAATTTGGCATCGAAGTCAAAGATACCTCCGTAACTCTTGCGTTCGCACGGTCAGGTCGGAGAGGGTGTTGCCGATGAGGTTGATGCGTTCTGCGTCCATGGTGCGTGTCCTGAGTGTTCGGTGGAATAACCGGCGATTTTCTCACGCGATGCGGCGACAGCCCCCAATGCCCTTGGGCGGAACGCAAAACAGGCCATTATTTCAAAAATGATAGCAAGATGCCCTAGTGGAATATGCGCTAGCGGCCTTTTTCATTCAAGGTCGCTCAGGAACGACGCGATCAGTGCCGCCACTGCCCGGGGCTGGTCGTGGTGCAGCATGTGGCCGGCGTCCTGGACCACGGCGGTGCGGCAATCGCGCACGTGGCGCAGGCGGGCGTGGTATTCGGGCAGGTCGTAGCGGTCCTTCCACCACAGGCCCATGCTGTCGTCGCTGGCCTCCACTGCGAGGGTGGGCGCGGTGATGCCGTCGTAGAGGGCCAGCGCTTCCTCCACGCGGTAGATCTGCGAACTGGTGATCTTGTGCGCGGCATCGCCCAGGATGCGCCAGCGGCCCTGCGCGTCGGGCGCAGCCCACTGCCGGGCGAGCCACGCGGCCTTGTCGGCGGACAGGCGCGGGTTGGTCTTGATGAGGCGCTGGGCCACGCCGTCGGCGCTGTCGTAGGCCTTGAGCGATTTTTCGCCCCGCTCCAGCGCCCGGATCTCGTCCATCCACTGCGCGTAGCGCTTCGGGGCCTGGTCGGGCGTGGTGGCCGGCAGGCCGAAGCCTTCCAGGTTGACCAGCCGGCGGATGCGCGCGGGCCGCACGCCGGCATAGGCCATGCACACGTTGCCGCCCATGCTGTGGCCCACCAGATCGACCGGCTGGCCGGGCGCGTAGTGGTCCAGCAGGTGGTCCAGGTCGGCCAGGTAATCGGCGAACACGTAATGGTCGCAGGGCGCGGGCAGGCGGCTCAGGCCGAAGCCCCGCCAGTCGGGCGCGATGACCGTGCGGCCGGCGAAGAACGCCTCTGGCAGCGCATCGACCACGAACTGGTAGGAGGCGCCCACGTCCATCCAGCCGTGCATCAGCACCAGCGGCGGGCGGGAAGCAGAAGGAGAAGCGGAGGTGGCGGAGGGCGGCGCCTCGCCGTTCCAGCGGCGAACGTGGTACTGCAGGGTGCGGACGGGGACGAATTCGCTCTGGGAGGCGCGGGCGGGCTGGTACATCGGCCGATTATTCGCCGCAGGGTGCGGCAGCGTCAGTCAAGGCTGGGACAAGCGGCGGCCCGCTCGCTTTTCGCTCCCGCTGCGGGGGCCTTCGGGCATGCGGCGCGCTCGCTGCGGGAACGGGGAAAATCCATTATTCTGCCCAGCCCATCCGCAGCTTGTAGGTCCTCTCCCCATGCAAAAAATCCCATTGGGCGCCAGCGCGCTCCAGGTCACGCCCATCTGCCTGGGCACCATGACGTTCGGCGAACAGGTGGACGAAGCCACGGCCCACGCCATTCTCGACCGCTCGCTGGAGCGGGGCGTGAACTTCATCGACACCGCCGAAATGTATGCCGTGCCGGCGCGCGCAGAGACCTTTGGCGCCACCGAAACCATCATCGGCCGCTGGTTCGCCAGCCGCCCCGGCGCCCGCGAAAAGACGGTGCTGGCCACCAAGGTGGCAGGCCCGTCGCGCGGCATGCCCTGGGTGCGCGAAGGCAAGGGAATGACCCCGGCCGACATCGTGGCCTCGTGCGACGCCAGCCTGCGCCGCCTGCAGACCGACGTGATCGACCTCTACCAGATCCACTGGCCCGAGCGCCACGTGCCGGCGTTCGGCACGGTGTACTACGACCCCGCCAAGGAAACTTCGGCCACGCCCATCCACGACCAGCTGCAGGCGCTGGCCGGGCTGGTGCAGGCCGGCAAGGTGCGTGCCATCGGCCTGTCCAACGAAACGCCGTACGGCGTGCACGAATTCGTGCGGCTGGCCGAGCAGCACGGCCTGCCGCGCGTGGCCACGGTGCAGAACCCGTACTGCCTCATCAACCGCACGTGGGAAAACGGCATGGACGAGTCCTGCCACCGCCTGGGCGTGTCGCTGCTGGCGTATTCGCCGCTCGGTTTCGGGCTGCTCACGGGCAAGTACGACGCCAGCGGCACGACCGGCGACGGTGCGCCGAAGGGCGCGCGCATCGCCAGCTACGAATCGGTGCGCAAGCAGCGTTGGGGCCGGCCCGAGGCGCTGGAGGCCTCGCGCCGCTACAACGCGCTGGCGCGCGAGCACGGCCTCACGCCCACGCGGATGGCGCTGGCGTTCTGCTACACCAAGTGGCAGGTGGCCAGCACCATCATCGGCGTGACCTCGCTGGCCCAGCTGGACGAAGACCTCGATGCCTGGGGCACCACCCTCTCGCCCGAGCTGCTCGCGGCCATCGATGCGGTCCGCTGGGAACTGCGAGACCCGGCCCTGTGAGCAAGAAGGCCGCCAAGGCCGCCCATGTGAGCGAAACCCCGGCCACCCAGTGGCTGCGGCGCCAGGGCGTGGCCTTCACCGAGCATCCCTACGACTACGTGGAGCACGGCGGCACCGCGCACAGCGCGGCCAGCCTCGGGCTGGACGAGCATGGGGTCGTCAAGACGCTGGTGATGCAGGACCAGGACGCCAAGCCGCTCATCGTGCTGATGCACGGCGATCGCAAGGTGTCCACCAAGAACCTGGCGCGGCAGATCGGCGCCAAGTCGGTCGAGCCCTGCCAGCCCGAGGTGGCCAACCGCCACAGCGGGTACCTGGTGGGCGGCACCTCGCCGTTCGGCACGCGGCGCGACATGCCGGTGTACATCGAGGAGAGCATCCTCGCGTTGCCGCGCATCGCCATCAACGGCGGCCGCCGGGGCTTTCTCGTGCAGATCGATCCGCAGGTGTGCGTGCAGTTGCTCGGTGCAAAGCCGGTGCAGTGCGCGCTGGCAGAATAGGCCGCCCCGCCGAACCGGTGCCGCGCCTTCGAGGCGCCGCCACCCGGCATTTCCTGGCGCCTGCATCCTGAAGGACTCACTACCTTGACCACTGTCTATTGCCTCCTGGCCACCGTGGCCGCCTACCTGCTGGGCTCGCTGTCGTTCGCCGTCATCGTGAGCCGCACCATGGGCCTGAACGATCCGCGCACCTACGGCAGCAAGAACCCCGGCGCCACCAACGTGCTGCGCTCCGGCTCCAAGGCCGCGGCCGTGATCACGCTGCTGCTCGATGCGGTCAAGGGCTGGCTGCCCGTGGTGCTGGTGCAGGCCTTCGGCAAGCCCTATGGCCTGGAGGACGGCACCGTGGCGCTGGTGGGCTTGGCGGCGTTCCTGGGGCACCTGTGGCCCGTGTTCTTCCGCTTCGAAGGCGGCAAGGGCGTGGCCACGGCGCTGGGCGTGCTGGTCGGCATCAGCCCCTGGCTGGGGCTGGCCACGCTGCTGACCTGGGTCATCATCGCCTTCTTCTTTCGCTATTCGTCGCTGGCCTCGCTGGCGGCGGCGGTGTTCGCGCCGCTGTACTACGTGATGTTCGGCGGCGTGCTCTGGTACACCGATGCGACCATCGGCGTGTCCATCGCGGCCATGTCGGCGTTGCTGGTGTGGCGGCACCGCGAAAACATCCGCCGCCTCATGGCCGGCACCGAATCGCGGCTGGGCAAGAAAAAGCCCTGAATCGGCGGGTGGGCGGGCTCGGGCCTGTCGCCCGGCATGGCGTGACGCGGCTTACGGCCGGCCCGGCGTGTTCACCAGCCCCATCAGCCCGCTGCTGTGCTGGGCCGCATAGTGGCCCAGGCGCACCAGCGTGCGGTGGTTGATCTCCACCTTCACCGCCGGCCTTGCCAGTGCCGACTGGATGCGGGGGCGCCCGGTGGCCGTCTGGTGCAGGCGCGGCTGGGCCAGGTGTTCGCCGTCGCGGTCGAGCAGGCTGGCGACCAGGGGAGAGTTGACCTTCTCGCTGCGGCGCAGCACCAGCGCGGTCTCGCCGTTGTCCAGCCGAACGAAGGTGCCGGGCGGGCACAGCCCGACGGCGCGCACCAGCGCATAGGTGACCTCGTCGCGCCGGTCCACGTCCTGGCCCACGATGGCGCGCACCGAATCCGTGGCGCTGCGGCCCGCACGCGACTTGCGCGGGCTGATCATGGCGGCGTAGCGGTCGATGGTGCCCAGGATGCGGTTGAGCCGCTCTTCCGCGGGCATGCCCGCCAGCGGCTCTGTCTCGGTCAGGGGCGCATGGTGCTGCCCCACCACGTCCAGCCAGAGCGGGTCCTTCACGTCCAGTTGCTCCAGCAGGGTCATGCTGCGCAGCGGGTGCGCCTCGATGGCTTCCTGCTGCGCGGGACTGGGCCGCTCGCGCTGGTTGGCCAGTTCGTCCTGCAGCGCGGTCATGCCGATGTTCATGGTGATCGCTGCCCGCACCAGGCTGTCGCGCTCCAGGGAGGGCAGCTGCAGCTCGTGCGCGAGGATGTGGCACAGCGTGCCGCACACCAGGGCGTGCGAGGTGCTGTAGCCCACCGTGGAGGTGGAGGCTAGCTGGAACATGAGGTACAGCGCCGCGTCGATGTCATGCGCCACCAGGTCCTGCAGCCATCGGTCGCACTGGCGCACCTTGGCAGGAAAATCGTGCACCTGCAGGGGCCGCGACAGCAGCACCGCCAGTGCGGATTCCAGGTCCGACCAAAGCCCGAGCAGGTCTTCGTATTCGCTGTCGGACGGCTCGCCGGCGCTGGTGGGGCTGTGGGGCATGGTACGCACGCTACTGGCGTTTTTCCAGCACCATCTGGTCGTTGATGCGGCTCATCTGGAACTCGTTCAGGAAACTGTTGCCCAGCAGCACGAAGGGCATGGCCTGGGGCGTGACGACGGCGTCCACGCCGAGCACCTCGACGTCGCCGATGCGCACCGAATCGAGCTTGATCCGCCAGCCCTGGGCCGTGCCATTGGCCGTGCCCAGCACCACGGGCTGCCCGCTGCGGTAGGCCAGGCCCATGCGGTCCGCCTCGGGCTGGCCGATGGCCACGGTGCTGGCGCCGGTGTCCACCAGGTACTGCATCGGCCGGCCGTTGATGGTGCCGCTGTTCACGAAATGCCCGCGGCTGTCGGAGGTGAGCACCACGCGCTTGCCCGTGCCTGCCCCGCGGCTGCCCACGCTGACCGGGGCCTCGCCCAGGATCAACGTGCGCCGCGCGCCGGCCAGTTCGACCACCGCCTCGTCGCGGCCGACCGAGACCACTTTCACGCCCTGGTGGCTTTCACCCGGGCCCACCCCGCGCGGCGCGCCGCCGTTGACCACGAGCAGCGCCTTGGTGCCCAGAATGCCGGACAGTGCCACCGCCTGGGCGTGCGCCTGCCACGGCGCGAGCACCAGGGCGGCAGCGAGGGGCAGGGCACGCAGGAGCATCGGGGTGGCCGTGGGGTGCGGGGCGTGATGAAGCAGGCAGCGTGAAATGTCAGTCGCGGAAGTTGTCGAACGACAGCGGAATGTCCACCACTTCCTTGCGCAGCAGGGCCATGGCGGCCTGCAGGTCGTCGCGCTTGGCGCCGGTCACGCGCACTTTTTCTTCCTGGATGGCGGCCTGCACCTTGAGCTTGCTTTCCTTCAGGAGCTTCTGGATCTTCTTGGCCAGCTCGCTCTCGATGCCGTTGCGCACCTTCACGACCTGCTTGACCTTGTCGCCGCCGACCTTCTGCGGCTTTTCCATGTCGAGAAAGCGCACATCCACGTTGCGCTTGGTGAGCTTGTTGCGCAGGATGTCTTCCACCTGGGTGAGCTGGAAGTCGGCATCGCCGAACAGCGTGATCTCCTTGTCCTTGAGTTCGATGGCGGCGGATGTGCCCTTGAAGTCGAAGCGGGTGCCGATTTCCTTGGCGGTGTTTTCGACCGCGTTCTTCACTTCTACGAGGTTGGCTTCACAAACGGTGTCAAAAGAAGGCATGGCATCACTCTCGGAAACTGGGGGAGAACCCGGCCGCCAAAAGGGGCCGGGTGCGACAATCCGGCTGATGTTAGTCGAGAAAAACGCTCCCCTGCAGCACTGCAATACCTTCGGCATCGTGGCCCGCGCGCACACGCTGGTGCGCGCCCGCTCGGTCGATGACGTGCGCGCCCTGGTGTCCGACCCGCAGCTGGCGGCCTCTCCCGTCTTCGTGCTGGGCGGCGGCAGCAACATCGTCCTCACCGGCGACGTCAAGCCCGTGGTCCTCAAGATGGAGATCAAGGGCCTGCGGCTGGTGCAGGAAACCCCCCAGGCCTTCATCGTGGAGGCCGGTGCGGGCGAATCGTGGCACGACGCCGTGGCCTGGACCCTGGCGCACGGGTTCCCCGGCCTGGAAAACCTGGCGCTCATCCCCGGCACCGTGGGCGCGGCGCCCGTGCAGAACATCGGCGCCTACGGCGTCGAGCTGCAGGACCGCTTCGAGTCCCTGGACGCCATCGACCTGGCGACGGGCCAGCCGTTCACGCTCGATGCCGCCCAGTGCGCGTTCGGCTACCGCGATTCCGTCTTCAAGCACCAGGCGCCCACCGCCCCCGGGGACGCCGCCGAGGGCAGCGCGCCGCGCGGCATGGGCCTGGCGGGGCGCGCTGCCATCACGCACGTGCGCTTTCGCCTGCCCAAGCCCTGGAAGCCCGTGCTGGGCTACCTCGACCTGGAGCGCAAGCGTGCAGAGGCCGGCGTGGCCGATCCCACGGCGCAGCAGATCTTCGACTGGGTGTGCGAGGTGCGCCGCGCCAAGCTGCCCGACCCGGCCGTGGTGGGCAATGCCGGCAGCTTCTTCAAGAACCCCACGGTCACGCCCGACCAGTGCTCGGACATCATTGCCCGCGAGCCGCGCATCGTGCACTACCCCATGCCCGACGGCACCATCAAGCTGGCGGCGGGTTGGCTGATCGATGCCTGTGGCTGGAAGGGCAAGAGCGTGGGCAAGGCCGGGGTGTACGAAAAGCAGGCGCTGGTGCTGGTCAACCGCGGCCGCGGCGCCGACAGCGTGACCGGCGGCGAGGTGATGACGCTGGCCAAGGCGATCCAGACCAGCGTGTACGAGCGCTTCGGCATCCGGCTGGAGCCGGAGCCGGTGGTGGTCTAGCTTGGCGCTTGCGGCGGGTTCTGCCGCGAAGCGGCTGCGAAAGCCGTCGCCGAGAGATTGCTATTTTATTGATAGCATAAACGGCATGATTTTCTAGGGCATGGGCCTGTTTTGGCTCTGATTTTCCGTGCGGTGGCCCGAACGGGGCGCTCAGGCGCCGGCGCCGCCCGCCGGTGGCGCGCGGAAGGCGACCTGGAACCGGTTCCAGCCGTTGATGGCGACGACGGCCAGCGACAGCTCGACGATCTCTGCCTCCGAGAACTGCGCCGCCACCATGTCATAGACCGCGTCCGGCACGTCTTGCGTGGCGTCCAGGCGGGTCAGCGATTCGGCCCAGGCCAGCGCGGCGCGTTCGCGGGCATCGAACAGGCCGGCTTCGCGCCAGGCGGCCAGCAGGTGCAGGCGCCGGTCGGTCTCGCCATGCTGCCGGGCCACGCCCACGTGCAGGTCGATGCAGAACGCGCAGCCGTTGATCTGCGACACGCGCATCTTCACCAGTTCCTTGAGGGAAAGGGGCAGCGCGCCGGCGCGCAGCTGGTTTTCCAGCGCCATCATGGCTTTCGCGGTGGCGGGATGGTTGTTCATGAGGTCGATGCGGGCGTGTGACATGGGGAGCCTTTCTTGGCGCTGGGTTGGATGAAGGAGCGGTGAGAAAACCGTTGCCCCATGGCGCGGCCCGTACCCGGCGCGGGTGCCATGCCATCGGGAACGGGACAGAAAAAGGAGACCGCGCGGCGGCAGGGCCTACAGCCCGCGCAGCTTGTCCGGGTTCAGCACGGCGTAGATGCCGTGGATGTGCTTGCCGTCGGTCTGCAACGCCAGCGCCACGCGCGGCGTGCCGTCCTCGCGCAGCACCAGGCCCGGCGTGCCGTTGATCTGCACCTCTTGCACGGTGAGGTGGCGCAGGTACACGCGCCACAGGCCCGACGCCAGCCGGGCCAGGGCCCGGGGGCCGCGCACCACCTTAGTGGCGGCCTGGACCTTGCCGCCCGCATCGGGCGTCCAGGTGGCGTCCGGCGCGAAAAGGGCGAGCAGGGCGCCGTGGTCCTGCGTGCGCATCGCATCCATGAAGCGATGCAGCAGGGCCCGTGCGGCGTCCGGCGTGGCGGAAAAGCGCACCTTGTCCTGCCGCACCTGGGTGCGGGCGCGGTGAACCAGTTGCCGGCAGGCCGCCTCGCTGCGGTCCAGCACCGCGGCGATCTCGGCGTAGTCGCTGTCGAACACGTCGTGCAGCAGGAAGGCAGCGCGCTCGTCGGGCGACAGGCGCTCCAGCACCACCAGCAGCGCGATGGACAGATCGGACGCCAGTTCGGCGCGCGCATCGGCCGCCGGCGCGGTGGCGTCGCGGTCCACCCAGGGCTCGGGCAGCCACGGGCCGCTGTAGGCCTGGCGCTCGGTGCGGGTGGCGCGCAGCCGGTCCACGCACAGGCGGGTGACGGTGGCCACCAGCCAGGCCTCGGCCGTCTGCACGCGATCGGCATCGGTGGCCTGCCAGCGCAGCCAGGCATCCTGCATCGCATCCTCCGCATCGGCCCGGCTGCCCAGCATGCGGTAGGCCACGCCCATGAGGCGCGGGCGGTGCCGCTGGAAGGTGGCGGTGTGCGGGTCCGGGGCGGGGAAGGTGTCGGCGTTCATGCCTTCAAGACGGGTGGCCGGGCCGGTTTGTGACAGGAATCTGCCCCGCCTGCCAAAAAAAGAAAACCGCCCGGCCGGGTGGCGGGGCGGTTGCTCTTTTTTTCATAGCTGCCAGCGCATGTCGCAGTAGCGCTGGAGGCCTTTTTGACGCCTGTCGTTACTTCTTCTCGCTGCCGTCGCCCAGCTGCGCCAGCGCGGCATTGCCGCCCAGGGACAGCAGGCCGGCCTGGGCGTACACGCCCAGCTTGTGGCGCGTATCGATGATGTCCAGGTTGCGCATGGTCAGCTGGCCGATGCGGTCGGCGGGGCTGAACGGCGCGTCTTCCACCTTTTCCATCGACAGGCGCTCGGGGGCGTAGGTCAGGTTGGGCGATTCGGTGTTCAGCAGCGAGTAGTCGTTGCCGCGGCGCAGCTCCAGCGTCACCGTGCCGGTCACGGCGCGCGCCACCCAGCGCTGGGCAGTCTCGCGCAGCATGATGGCCTGCGGGTCGAACCAGCGGCCTTGGTACAGCAGGCGGCCCAGCTTCAGGCCGTTCATGCGGTACTGCTCGATGGTGTCTTCGTTGTGGATGCCGGTCACCAGGCGCTCGTAGGCGATGTGCAGCAGCGCCAGGCCCGGGGCTTCGTAGATGCCGCGGCTCTTGGCTTCGATGATGCGGTTCTCGATCTGGTCGCTCATTCCCAGGCCATGGCGGCCGCCGATGCGGTTGGCTTCCAGGATCAGCGCCACGGGGTCGTTGTACTCGACGCCGTTCAGTGCGACGGGCTGGCCTTCCTCGAAGCGCACGGACACTTCCTCGGACTTGACCTGAACATCGTCCTTCCAGAACGCCACCCCCATGATGGGGTTCACGATGCGGATGCCGCTGTTCAGGAACTCCAGGTCCTTGGCTTCGTGCGTCGCGCCCAGCATGTTGCTGTCGGTGCTGTAGGCCTTCTCGGCGCTCATCTTGTAGCCGAAGCCTTCCTTCGTCATGAAGGCCGACATTTCGGCGCGGCCACCCAGCTCGTCGATGAACAGCTGGTCGAGCCAGGGCTTGTAGATCTTGAGCGAGGGGTTGGTGAGCAGGCCGTAGCGGTAAAAGCGCTCGATGTCGTTGCCCTTGAAGGTCGAGCCGTCGCCCCAGATGTGGACGTCGTCTTCCTTCATGGCCGCCACCAGCATGGTGCCGGTGACGGCACGGCCCAGTGGCGTGGTGTTGAAGTAGGTGATGCCGGCCGTGCTGATGTGGAAGGCGCCGGCCTGCAGCGCGGCGATGCCTTCATGGGCGAGCTGCGTGCGGCAGTCCACCAGGCGGGCCTTTTCGGCGCCGTATTCCATCGCCTTGGCGGGGATGGCGTCGTAGTCCGGTTCGTCAGGCTGGCCCAGGTTGGCCGTGTAGGCGTAGGGCAGGGCGCCCTTGTTCTTCATCCAGCGCAGCGCGGCGCTGGTGTCGAGACCGCCGGAGAAGGCGATGCCGACCTTCTGGTTCAGGGGCAGGTTCTGGAGGATGGTGGCCATGTGCGGTGCCTTGCGGTTCAGCCGAAGTGGCAGATGTAGTGGTAGGCGCTGGCGACGCGGATCTCGAACTTCGACTGGCCGGGAACGCTGAATTTCTCGCCCGCGCCGGACTTCACCCACGCGTCGGTGCCGTCGAGCTTGTACTCGCAATCGCCGCCCACGCCTTCCATGATCTCGGGCGCGCCGGTGTTGAAGGTCAGCGTGGCGGGCAGGATCACGCCCACCGATTTCTTCGTGCCGTCCGGAAACGTGATGTTGTGGCTCACGCATTTGCCGTCGAAATACACGTTGGCTTGGGTGGTGACGGACACGCCGTCGATGGTTTCGGTGGTCATGGATGCGCTCGAAAGGAAGAGGAAGGGGGAAAACCGAAGATTCTAGGTTGAACGCTGCGGCCGGCCCCTGTTCCCCGTGCGAGGCGGCGCACTGAAAACGCCAGGCCGAAGGCGCGCCCCACGAAAAAGGGAGCCCGAAGGCTCCCTGCTGGATGCGTTGGCCGTCCCGGCCAGTGGTCCCTTCAGCGCCAGTACGGATCGCGCGGACGAGGTGGGTAGTAGGGGCGGCCGTAGCTGTCGTGGTATTCGATGACCGTGGTGGACGGGGGCGTCACGTAGGCGGGCGGGCCAGGGTAGGTCGATACCACCACGCCCGGCTGGGCGTATCCGCCGGAGTAGGCGGGGGCCGGCGGCGCGCTGGCGATGGGTTGCACGCTGACGGGAATCCAGGCGCCCGGATCGTGCTGCGTGCGGGTGGTGTATTGGCGGCCCGCGTACTCGTAGAGCACGTTGTAGCCCATGGTGCGGTTCTCGTAGTACGTCTGGGTGGAGCAGCGTTGCACGTTCTGGTACTCGGGGCGGGTGCCCTCGATGTTGTTGCCCAGCACGGCCCCGCCGATCAGCCCGATGGCGGTGGCGGCGGCGCGGCCGCTGCCCTTGCCGACCGCGTTGCCGGCGGCCCCGCCGGCGATGGCGCCCAAAACGGCTCCGGCGCCGGTCGGCCGCGATTCGCCGTAGATGGTTTCATTACCGCACACCTGCTGGGGAATGGCCACCTGTTCTGTGATGGGGGTGGCGGAGAGGACGCGGCCCTGTTCCTGGGCGCTGGCACCGGCTGCAACGGCAGCCAGCGCGGTCAACAAGATGATTTTCTTCATGGAGAAGCTCCTTTCGGTCGGTGTACAACGCATCAGGCTGAGAAAAAGTTTAGGGTCGCCGTGTCAAGCCTGCAGCCGGGGGCCGTAAATCTGGGTAAAGATTTGTGCCGTTTCAGGGCTTGGAGCTCGTGGTGGCGGCTTCGTTCCAATCGGCTTCGTTGAAACCCACGGTGATGCGGCCGTCCGCCCATTCCACGACCGGGCGCTTGATGACGCTGGGCTGCGCCTTCATCACCTCGGCGGCGCTGCCCGCGTCGTGCACGGCGGCCTGGGTGTCCGCATCCAGCTTGCGCCAAGTCGTTCCCTGGCGGTTGAGCAGCTTTTCCCAGCCCACTGCATCGGCCCAATGCGGCAGGCGATCGGCCGGAACGCCCTGCTTCTTGAAGTCGTGGAACTGGTGCGCAACGCCCTGGGCGGCGAGCCAGGCGCGGGCCTTCTTGACCGTGTCGCAGTTGGGAATGCCGTAGAGCACGGTGGTGTCCGGGTGGGCAGCGGCTTGGGCGGGGGTACGGGTGGGGGTACTCATGGCGCCGATCATCGTGCAAGCCGCGCTCGGCGACAATCCGGCCCCGTATGCACACCAATTTCGACACCCTGGAAGGCTGGCTCGGCCATTGCGAGCGCCTGCACCCGAAGAACATCGACATGGGCCTGGACCGCGTGCGCGCCGTGGCCCGGCGCATGGATCTGCGGTTCGACTGCCCGGTCATCACCGTGGCCGGCACCAATGGCAAAGGCTCCACCTGCGCCATGCTCGAAGCCGTGGCGCTGCAGTCGGGCTACCGCACCGGGGTGTACACGTCGCCGCACCTGGTGCACTTCGAGGAGCGGTGCCGCATTCACGGCGAGATCGTCGCCGCATCGGATTTGATAGCGCACTTTGCCGCCGTGGAAAGCGCCAGGACCCTGAACGGCGAAGACATTTCGCTGTCGTATTTCGAGTTCACCACGCTGGCGATCCTGCGGCTCATGAGCCTGGCGCGGCTGGATGTGGCCATTCTCGAAGTGGGCCTGGGCGGGCGGCTGGACGCCACCAACGTGATCGACACGGACTGCGCCGTCATCACCAGCATCGACATCGACCACACCGAATTCCTGGGTCCCGACCGCGAATCCATCGGGCGCGAGAAGGCCGGCATCATGCGCACGGGCCGCCCCGTGGTGGTGAGCGATCCCATGGCCCCGCAGAGCGTGCTCGACCATGCGCTGGAAATCGGCGCCGACCTGTGGCGCTTCGGCCATGACTTCAACTTTTCGGGCGACAAGCAGCAGTGGAGCTGGGCCGGGCGGGGCCGCCGCTATGCCGGCATGGCGTATCCCTCCTTGCGGGGCGCCAACCAGCTCGTCAATGCCTCCGGCGCCCTGGCGGCGCTCGAAGCGGTGCGCGACCGGCTTCCGGTCACCGCCCAGGCGGTGCGCAACGGGCTGGCCATGGTGGAGCTGCCCGGGCGCTTCCAGATCGTTCCCGGCCAGCCGACCCTGGTGCTGGATGTGGCCCACAACCCCCATTCGGTGTCGGCGCTGACCGCCAACCTGGACGCGATGGGGTTCTTTCCCACCACGCATGCGGTGCTGGGCGCCATGGCCGACAAGGACCTGGGGCCCATGCTGGCCAAGATCGGCCCGCTGGTGGACCGCTGGTATTTCACCGATCTGCCTACGCCCCGCGCGCAGAGCGCCGCAGGCCTGCAGCAGAAATGGAACGCCCTGCAGATCGTGGCCGGGGGGCGACGCACCGTGCCTACCAGCCTGCACGCGGACCCCCAGCAGGCACTGCAGGCCGCCGTCGATGCCGCGGAGCCGGCTGATAGAATCGTGGTCTTTGGCTCGTTCTACACGGTGGGCGGCGTTCTGACCAATGGAACGCCTCGCCTGCAGGCCAAGCATCTGGGCGCATAAGGTCCGCACGATTCTGCACTCCATGGCATTTTTCAAGTTTCGGTGGCCCGGCAGCAAGGAGCAACCCGACAAACCCGCGGGTAAGCGTTCGCGCAATGCCCAGGCCGAGAGCATCGATGCCATGCGCCGTCGCGCACGGCATCGGCTGATCGGCGCAGCGGTGCTGGTGTTGCTGGGGGTGGTGGGTTTCCCCATCCTGTTCGACACCCAGCCGCGCCCCATCCCGGTCGATATTCCCATCGACATTCCCGATCGCAACAAGGTGGCTCCCCTGGTGGTGCCCGAAGCGGCGCCAGCTCGTCCGGCGGCCCCGGCCCCGGCCATGGCGTCGGCCGGTGGCTTGGCCGAAGGCGAAGAGGTCGTGCCGTCCAGCCGCAACGCGCCCAAGCCGGCGGCGTCTGCGCCGGTCCATGCTCCGGCTCCTGCGCCTGCGGTGGTGTCCAAGCCCGAGGCGCGGGCCGAGCCCAAGCCGGCCCCCCGGCCAGAGCCCAAGCCGCAGGTCCACGAATCGAAGCCGGAACCCAAACCCGAACCCAAGCCCGAAGCCAAACCGCAGCGCTCGGAAGACGCGGCGCGTGCGCGGGCCTTGCTCGAAGGGCGCGATACCCAGCCGGCCGCTGCGGCGGCTTCCAAAAGCGAAGAGGGCCGGCTGATCGTGCAGGTGGGTGCCTTCGCCGATGCCGAAAAGGCCCGCGAAGTGCGCCAGTCGCTGGAGCGCGCCGGTCTCAAGACTTACACCCAGGTGGTGGACACCAAGGACGGTAAACGCACCCGTGTGCGGGTCGGCCCCTATGCCTCCCGCGCCGAAGCGGACAAGGCCGCCGCGCGCGTGAAGGGCCTGGGCCTGTCGGCTTCGGTTCTTGCGCTGTAGCCGGCCAACGGCTCGCGTGCGTGCATGGCATCGCTGGACTGGATTTTCTTGGCGGTGTTGCTGGGGTCCCTGGTGCTGGGGGCTTGGCGCGGGCTGATTTATGAAGTGTTGTCGCTGGCGGGTTGGGTCATGGCCTTTTTCATGGCCCAGTGGTGGGCCGAGGACGTGGGGCGCTGGCTGCCGATTTCCGATTCGGCCGAGTCGGTCCGGCATGCCGCAGGATTTGCCCTGGCATTCATCGGCACGCTGTTCGCCTGTGGATTTCTCGCCTGGTTGGCCAAGAAGCTGATCGAGGCGGTGGGCCTTCGGCCTGTGGACCGCACGCTCGGTGCCGCCTTTGGGGCACTGCGGGGCATGGTGTTACTGCTGGCCGCATCGCTGGTGGTGCTGTGGACCCCTTTGCATGAGGGGCTATGGTGGAAAGAGTCCCAGGCCGCCCCCATGTTGACGGGCATGCTGGAAGTTTTGAAGCCGGCTTTGCCGCCAGCGCTGGGAAGGCATCTGCCTTCATGACAGGAATGCGGAGCCACCCAGGTGGTGCCGCACCAATTTTTTACTGCGGGATCGCCCGCCTTTGGATGGAATGCGAATATGTGTGGAATCGTCGGCGTGGTCAGCACGGCTCCTGTCAACCAACTGGTCTATGACGCTCTGCTGCTGTTGCAGCACCGGGGCCAGGATGCGGCGGGCATCGTCACCCAGCAGGGTCGCAAGTTCTTCATGCACAAGGCCAAAGGCATGGTGCGCGACGTGTTTCGCACGCGCAACATGCGTGCGCTGCCGGGCACGGTCGGCCTGGGTCAAGTGCGCTATCCCACGGCAGGCAACGCCTACAGCGAGGAAGAAGCCCAGCCGTTCTACGTGAACGCCCCCTTCGGCCTGGTGCTGGTGCACAACGGCAACCTGACCAATGCGCAATCGCTGCGCGCGGAACTGTTTTCGACAGACCACCGCCACACCAACACCGAGAGCGACTCCGAAGTGCTGCTCAACGTGTTCGCGCATGAGCTGGAGCGTGCCACTCGCGGTGTACCTCTGCAGACCGAGGACGTGTTCGCAGCCGTGCGCGCCGTGCACCGCCGCGTGAAGGGTTCCTACGCCGTGATCGCGCTGATCGCCGGCCACGGGCTGGTCGCTTTCCGCGATCCCCACGGCATCCGCCCGCTGTGCATGGGGCGCAGCCCGGAAGGCACTGTGATGGTCGGCAGCGAGTCGGTGGCCCTGGAAGGGACCAACCACGTTTTCGAGCGCGATATCCAGCCGGGTGAGGCCGTGTTCATCACGGACGACGGCACGGTGCATGCGCAGCAATGCGCCGATGCGCCGCAGCTCAACCCCTGCATCTTCGAGTTCGTCTATTTGGCGCGTCCCGACTCGGTGCTCGACGGCATCTCGGTGTACCAGGCCCGCCTGAACCTCGGCGAGGCATTGGCCAAGCGTGTGATCTCCACCGTGCCGCCCAACGAGATCGACGTGATCATTCCTATCCCGGAATCGAGCCGGCCGAGTGCAACGCAGTTGGCGCATCTGCTGGGTATTCCATACCGCGAAGGCTTCGTCAAGAACCGCTACGTGGGTCGCACTTTCATCATGCCGGGGCAGGGCGTGCGCAAGAAGTCCGTACGGCAAAAACTCAACGTCATCGCCAGCGAATTCAAGGGCCGCAACGTGCTGCTGGTGGACGACTCCATCGTGCGCGGAACCACCTCGCGCGAGATCGTTCAGATGGCGCGCGATGCAGGTGCCCGCAAGGTGTACCTGGCCAGCGCTGCGCCGCCGGTGCGCTATCCCAACGTTTACGGTATCGACATGCCCACCAGCAGCGAGTTGGTGGCCCACGGCCGCACGGTCGAAGAGGTCCGGCAGTCCATCGGCTGCGATGCGCTGATCTACCAGGACGTCAACGGCATGAAGAAGGCCATCGGTTCCTTGAACGGGCGCATCGAAGGCTTCGACGCGTCGTGCTTCGACGGCGTGTATGTGACAGGCGACATCACCGCGCAGGACATCGCACGGTTGAACGAAGGCCGTGTGGGAGTGGAGGAGCCGCAGGAGGAAGACACCTCCCGCCTGGCCTTGCCCAACGCACAAGACGCTTGATCGCCATTCGCTTGGATCTTCACGCCATGAATTCCCCCTTGAATGCCCGGACCCTTCCCGAAGGCCTGCACCCCGACACGCTGGCGGTGCGCGAAGCCATTCCCCGCAGCGTGTACGGCGAGCATTCCGAAGCGCTGTATCTGAGCAGCAGCTTTGTGCAGCCCGACGCGGCGACGGCGGCGCGCCGGTTTGCCGGCGAGGAAGAGGGCTATACCTACACCCGGACCGGCAATCCCACGGTCACGAGCTTCGAGCGGCGCCTGGCCGCCCTGGAAGGCACCGAGTCCGCGATCGGCACCGCCACCGGCATGTCGGCCATCCTGCTCATGTGCCTGGCGCTGCTCAAGACCGGCGACCATGTGATCTGCTCCCGGTCGATGTTCGGATCGACCATCAAGCTCATCGGCGGAGAGCTGTCGCGTTTCGGTGTGCACACCACCTTCGTGCCACAGACCGATGCGGCCGCATGGAAGGCCGCGCTGCGTCCGGAAACGCGGCTCATGTTTGCGGAAACCCCCACCAATCCGCTGACCGATCTGTGCGACATCCAGGCGCTGGCCGACATTGCCCACGAAGCGGGCGTGCTGCTCGCCGTGGACAACTGCTTTGCCTCTCCCGCCTTGCAGCAACCCGCCAAATGGGGTGCGGATCTGGTCCTGCACTCCGGCACCAAGTTCCTCGACGGACAGGGCCGGGTGATGGCAGGGGCCGTGTGCGGACCCCGCGCGCTCATCGACGACAAGCTCGCGCCCATGATCCGCAGCGCGGGCATGAATCTGTCGCCCTTCAATGCATGGGTGGTGCTCAAGGGCATGGAAACCTTGTCCATCCGCATGAAGGCGCAAAGCGCCAACGCGCTGCAGCTGGCCACCTGGCTCGAATCGCATCCGCAGGTGAGGCGGGTGTACTACCCGGGGCTGGCGTCCCATCCCCAGCATGCGCTGGCCATGCGCCAGCAATCCGGCCTTGGCGGCGCCGTTGTATCGTTCGATGTCAAGGTGAAAGAGGGCGATCCGGCCTCGGCCCGTGCGCAGGCATTCCATGTGATCGATAGCACGCGGGTGTGCAGCATCACGGCCAATCTCGGCGACACCAAGACCACCATCACCCATCCCGCCAGCACCTCGCATGGCCGCCTGACCGAAGAGCAGCGCCAGGCTGCCGGCCTGGGGCAAGGCCTGATCCGCGTGGCGGTCGGGCTGGAACACATCGAAGATTTGAAGGCCGACCTCGCGCGCGGCCTGGATACCCTGCAATGACCGAAGCCAACCTGACCCAGCGCGTTCGCACGCGTTTCGCTCCCTCGCCCACGGGGTTCATCCATCTGGGGAACATTCGCTCCGCCCTGTACCCCTGGGCGTTCGCCCGCGCGACGGGTGGCGATTTCATCCTCCGCATCGAGGACACCGACCTGGAGCGGTCCAGCCAGGCCGCCGTGGACGTGATTCTGGAAGGAATGGAATGGCTCGGCATGCAGCCTGACGAAGGCCCGTTCTATCAGATGCAGCGCATGGACCGGTACAAGGAAGTTCTGGCCCAGTTGCAGGAGGCCGGCCATGTCTATCCTTGCTACATGAGCGTTCAGGAGCTCGACGCGCTGCGCGAACGGCAGATGCAGGCCAAGGAAAAGCCACGCTATGACGGCACCTGGCGTCCCGAGCCTGGCAAGACCCTGCCGGCAGTGCCGCAGGGCGTGCAGCCGGTGCTGCGTTTTCGCAACCCTCTGGGCGGCTCCGTCGTCTGGGAAGACAAGGTCAAGGGACGCATCGAGATCAGCAACGATGAACTTGACGATCTGGTCATTGCAAGGCCGGATGGAACGCCAACGTACAACTTCTGCGTGGTGGTCGATGACATCGACATGGCGATCACGCATGTGATCCGTGGCGACGACCATGTGAACAACACCCCGCGGCAGATCAACATCTTCGAATCCCTCGGCAAGCAGCCGCCGGTGTATGCCCACCTGCCCACCGTGCTCAATGAGCAGGGCGAAAAGATGAGCAAGCGCAACGGCGCCAAGCCCGTCACCCAGTATCGCGATGAAGGCTACCTGCCCGAAGCCATGGTGAACTATCTGGCCCGCCTGGGCTGGAGCCACGGCGACGACGAAATCTTCAGCCGCGAGCAGTTCTTGCAGTGGTTCAATCTCGATCATCTGGGGCGCAGCGCTGCCCAGTTCGACGAAGCCAAGCTGCGCTGGGTGAATGCCCAGCATTTGAAAACCATGGCGGACGACGCGTTGGCCGCGCTCGTGGCGCCGCGGCTGGAACAGCGGGGCGTTTCTGCGGCAGAGCTTGCCGATGGCCGCCTGCCGCGCATCTGTGCGCTGTTCAAGGACCGCTGCGATACGGTCGTGGCGCTGGCTGACTGGGCTTTCGTGTTCTACGGCGATGTCGCTCCCAACCCCGAGGAATACGCCAAACACGTGACCGATGCGGTCTGGCCTGCCATTGATGCATTGGCGCAGGCCCTTGGCACTTGTGCATGGGACAAGGCGGCAATTTCTACGGCGTTCAAGGAAGTGCTGGCGGTCCATTCGCTCAAGATGCCGCAATTGGCCATGCCCGTGCGCGTGTTGACGGTGGGAACGGCCCACACACCTTCCGTCGATGCCGTACTCGAACTCGTAGGCCGCGAAAAAATCGCAGCGAGATTGCGGAAGCCTTAAAAACCTGTCTATAATTCAAGGCTCAGGAAATGATGAAAGTCACAGTGTGAATGTGGTCATTCAGTGGGGGTATAGCTCAGCTGGGAGAGCGCTTGCATGGCATGCAAGAGGTCATCGGTTCGATCCCGTTTACCTCCACCACTGAGAGTTAGAGAACGGTTAGTTCCCAGGTTTTGACCCTATCGTCTAGAGGCCTAGGACATCACCCTTTCACGGTGAGTACCGGGGTTCGAATCCCCGTAGGGTCGCCAAGTTTGTAGCACTTGGCTTGTGTGTATGCACAAGCAAACGCTGCCTGCCAGGAGTGGTAGTTCAGTTGGTTAGAATACCGGCCTGTCACGCCGGGGGTCGCGGGTTCGAGTCCCGTCCACTCCGCCAGTCAACACCCTTGCAGGTCTTGGATATGCAAGGGTTTTTCTTTGGTGAATGCCAAAGAAAGTGGGGGTATAGCTCAGCTGGGAGAGCGCTTGCATGGCATGCAAGAGGTCATCGGTTCGATCCCGTTTACCTCCACCACTGAGAGTTAGAGAACGGTTAGTTCCCAGGTTTTGACCCTATCGTCTAGAGGCCTAGGACATCACCCTTTCACGGTGAGTACCGGGGTTCGAATCCCCGTAGGGTCGCCAAGTTTGTAGCACTTGGCTTGTGTGTATGCACAAGCAAACGCTGCCTGCCAGGAGTGGTAGTTCAGTTGGTTAGAATACCGGCCTGTCACGCCGGGGGTCGCGGGTTCGAGTCCCGTCCACTCCGCCATATGAAAGCCCTCGCAAGTTTTGCTTGCGGGGGCTTTTTCTTTGGCCTTTCTACAGCATGTGCTTTTTGCAGGCGGATCAAGCGTCGATACAGCTGTTGGATAACTTCGGGTCTGCAGAAGCTGAACTGGCTCACAGACTGCCCATTCGTCGAATGCCCGCCCTGCTGCTTCGAGCCACTCCACTCACCAGGGCGCACGCGTACCGGCCATCGAGGGACGTATCGAGCCTGCGGCGACTGACGAGGCCCCTCTGCGATCCTGACGATCCCATCGCTGTCCAGGTATGCCGATTGCCAGGGACCGTTCTATCGCAGCGTTATCAAAATCCCATGAAGCAAGAAGACGCCTTTCAGCGCTCCATTTCCCTGCCACCCACCGCCCATGAAGACGCTCCTGCGCCGGAAGCGCTTTTCGTGGGCCTGCTGCGGGCCATCGGCTGGATCGAGCAGTCCTGCTGCACTGGCGAGACCGCTTCCGTCTCCAAGGACAGCGGATGAGCCCGTCTCGCTGCTGGATCCTTGTGGCGGATGAGGCTGCTGCCTGCATCATCGTGCGCGCGGGGATGTCCGGCCGGCTGGACAAGGTGGGCGAACTGCGATGGGACGAGTGGCCCGCGGACAGCGCCGAGCCAGCGCACGCCGCCTCGGCCCGGCATGCCGGAGGTACTTTCCCGGCGGCTGGCGAAGGCCCGCAGCAGCATCGGCAGGGTGCCGACTTTGCCGAGCGAGTGGCCGAACACCTGAGCGAGGCGGTGCGCGCGCAGCGGTTCGATGCGCTGATCATCATGGCGCCGCTGCGTTTTCTCGGGCTGTTGCGCAAGGCGTTGCGTGTCGAGGTGGCATCGCGGGTCACCCAGGAGATCGGGGAGGAGGTGGCGCAGCTATCCAACGGTGAAATCGCGCAACGGCTCTTCGCAGAGGTGGCCCTCGGCGGATGACCGCGCCGTCGATGCCATCGACCGCGACGTCGTGATCGGCGATGGCCCGGACGGGCCGACTGCGGCACTTTGTCCGGCAGCGGTGCCCATCCGTGCACAATCGCGGCTTTTCGCCCACCCGCTGCCAAAGGATCGCTCCTGCCGCCGCCCGGTCTTGGCACTGCCCTGCCGCGGCAGGCCGGGGCCACGCCGGCCGTGCGTCACCCCGTCATGCCCATCGACCGTTCCCTGCCTCACCCCCAAGCTGGCCCCGCCTCCGCCCGGCTGCAATCCATCGACGCGCTGCGCGGGCTCGTCATCCTGTTCATGCTGCTGGACCACGTACGAGAAACGTTCTTCCTGCACCACCAGGTCGGCGATCCCATGGCGGTGGCGACTACCTCGCCCGACCTGTTCGCGAGCCGCCTGCTGGCCCATGTGTGCGCGCCGGTATTCGTGTTTCTCACGGGGCTGTCCGCCTGCCTGTACGGAGCGCGGCAGGGCGGGGGGCGGGCGTCGGCCTCGGTGTTCCTGCTGCAGCGCGGGCTCTTCCTGGTCGCTCTGGAACTCACCCTGGTGAACTTCGCATGGACCTTCCAGTGGCCGCCCAAGGTGGTGTATCTGCAAGTGATCTGGGTCATCGGACTGAGCATGCTGGCGCTGGCGGGATTGCTTTGGCTGCCGCGCAAGGGGCTGATCGCGCTGGGCATGGCGATCGTGGCAGGGCACAACCTGCTCGACGGGCTGCATTTTCCGGTCGGGCATGCGCTGCACATTCCCTGGGCCGTGCTGCATGACCGCGGCTGGATCGAGGTGAGCGATTCGCTGCGGCTTCGCACCTCGTACCCGCTGCTGCCGTGGATCGGCGTGATCGCCCTGGGTTATGCCGCCGGGCCGTGGTTTCTGCCTTCTGCCGATGCGGGCGCTCGGCAGCGCCGCCTGCTGGCCTGGGGCGCCGGGCTGCTGGCGGGCTTCGCCGTGCTGCGCTGGTGGAACGTATATGGCGACAAGCCCTGGGTGCCTGGCGACACGGCCCTGGCCACCGCGATGTCGTTTTTCAACGTGACCAAATACCCACCCTCGCTGCTGTTCATCGCGCTCACGTTGGGCATCGGCCTGCTCGTGCTGCGGGCGTTCGAACGGCTGCCACCGGGCGGCGGGCTGCGGGTGCTGGCCGTGTTCGGTGCGGCACCCATGTTCTTTTACCTGCTGCACCTCTACGTGCTCAAGCTGCTCTACCTCACTGCCGTGGCCATCTGGGGGACGACCCAGGGCACGTACTTCGGATTCGACGCCATGTGGGCCGTCTGGCTGTGCACGGCCGTGCTCGCCGCGCTGCTGTACCCCGCGGTGAAAGCCTTCGGGGCCTTCAAGGCGCGGCGGCGCGACATCGCCTGGCTCAAGTACCTTTGAGCCGAGACGGGGCTCGCATGGGTGCGCAGCTGGATCAGTGTGGCCGGCCGGAGCCGTCAGGCCGGTTCACCTCGATGGAGACGTGCACCAGTTCCTCGTGCACGCTCAGCAGGCGCTTGAAGAAGTCGGGCGCCACGGCCGGGTCGAGCCAGTCGGCGCCCCATAGCAGTCCCCCGCACAGCGCGGCGATGGCCAGCACCGATGTGGCAGCGTCGGCCACCACGTGCAGGTAGGCCGACCGCAGGTTCAGATCGGCTGGTGTCGTCCCATGGCTGTGGCCGTGGCTTTCATGCGCATGGTGTTCGTGATGCGAGTGGTGCGCGTTGCGCGCGTGCCCGCCGTGCAGTAGCCAGGCGCACGCCAGGTTGACCATCAGTCCCAGCGCAGCCATGAAGACGGCTTGCTCATACTGGGTGAGCGCCGGGGCGAGGAGCCGCTGCACAGACTGGTACACCATGAGCCCAGCCACGAGCAGCAACAGGATGGCGCTGGTGTACCCGCCCAGCACCTCGATCTTCCAGGTGCCGAAGGCGAAGCGGCTGTCGTGCGCATGGCGCCGGGCGGCGGCATACGCCACGGCGGACAGCCCCAGGGCCAGGGCGTGCGAACTCATGTGCCACCCGTCCGCCAGCAATGCCATCGAGCCGAAGGCCCAGCCGCCGACGATTTCCCCCACCATCATGGCGACCGTCAGCACCACCGCCCAGCGGGTGTTGTGCTCGGCCAGAGGATTGCCCTGGCAGGCATGGGGGTACTGCAGCAAATCGCGGCTGTCCGCGGCGCGGTGAATGGCCTGATGGCGCACATGCTGGAAGGCCACATCCTTCAGCACCTGGGCGACCTGCTACCCCCGCACCGAAGCGCGCGCAGGACGTGGCGGCGGTGGCCTCGGCACTGCGCTCCTACCTCAAATAAGCCTGGCACAGGCACTGGAGTCAAGACTGCGCCCGAGGGGCGGCCAATCCTGCGCCCGAGCGACGGATGCCGACCTTGGCGACAATCAGGCCCATGTTTCCTTCGCCCTTCCTTCGCGCCGCCCTCGTTCTGGGCCTTCTCTCGGCCATCGGCCCGTTTGCCATCGACATGTACCTGCCGGCGCTGCCCGACATCGGGCGCAGCCTGGGCGCGCAGGTCGGCGCCGTGCAGTGGAGCCTGACGGCATTCTTTCTCGCCCTGGGCGCGGGACAGCTGTTCTACGGCCCGGTGTCCGACATGGTGGGGCGCAAGCCGCCGCTGTATTTCGGGCTGCTGCTGTTCACCGTGGCGAGCGTGGGCTGCGCTCTGGCGACCGAGATCGAGACGCTGGTGGCGCTGCGCTTCCTGCAGGGCCTGGGCGCCGCCGCCGGCATGGCCATTCCACGCGCCGTGGTGCGCGATCTGCACACGGGCACCGACGCCGCGCGCCTGATGGCGCTGCTGATGCTGGTGTTCAGCGTGTCGCCCATCCTCGCGCCGCTGGCGGGCAGCGCGGTCATCGCGCTCACGGGCTGGCGGGGCGTTTTCTGGTTGGTGGCAGTGGCCGCCATCGCGGGGCTGGCGCTGGTCCATGGTGCGCTGCGCGAGACGCGGCCCGCCGCCGACCGGGTGGAAAGCAGCCTGGGCGGTGCCCTGCGGGCCTACGGGCTGCTGCTGCGCGACCGCCATTACCTGGGCCTGGTGTTCATCGGCGGCTGCGCCATGTCGGGGTTCTTCGTCTATCTGGCCGGCTCGCCTTTCGTGCTCATCAACCACTACGGGCTCACGCCCACGCAGTACAGCCTGGCGTTCTCGCTGAACGCCGCGGCCTTCATCGGATCGTCGCAGTTCACCGGCATGCTAGGCCGGCGCTTCGGCCTGGTGCCGATCGTCAAGGTGGCCGCCAGCGCATCCGGCGTGGTCATGGTGCTGCTGCTGGGCTATTACCTGACGGGTGGCGACCGGTTGCCGGTGCTGATCGCGCTTTATTTCGTGTCCAGCGCCTTCATGGGGCTGGTGATTCCCACCACCTCGGTGCTGGCGCTGGAAAAGCACGGCGCCATCGCTGGCACGGCATCGGCCCTGCTGGGCACGCTGCAGATGCTGACGGGCGCGGCGGCCATGGGCATCGTCGGCCTGTTCGCCACCGGCAAGCCCTTGCCCATGGTGATCGGCATGGCCGCGGGCGCGCTGGTGGGCGTGGCGCTGACCTGGATCACGCTGGCGGGTCATTCTGCCTCCGGGGCCGGGGAGGCGCGGGTTTGAGTGCGGGGCCCAGCGCTGCGGCGGGCCAAAGCGTGCCGACCGCGCCCGACGGCCTGCCACCGGGCGCCCGCGCCCGGGCCATGCTGGTCATCATCCTCGGGCTGGCCGTGGCGGTGCTGGACGGCAGCATCGTCAACCTCGCGCTGCCCGGCATCGCACGCGAGCTGAACGCCGGCGCTTCTCAGGCCATCTGGGTGGTCAACGCCTACCAGATCGCCACGCTGGTCATGCTGCTGCCGCTGGCATCGCTGGGCGAGCGCATCGGCTACCGGCGGGTGTACTTGCTCGGCATGGCGCTGTTCGCGGTGTCGTCGCTCGGGGCCATGCTGGCCACGTCGCTGCCTGCGCTGGTCGTGGCGCGGGCGGTGCAGGGGCTGGGCGCGGCGGGCATCATGAGCGTGAACGCCGCCCTGGTGCGCCTGGTCTATCCGCGCGCCCACCTGGGCCGGGGCATGGCCATCAATTCGCTGGTGGTGGCCACCTCGTCGATGGCCGGGCCCTCGGTGGCGGCTGCGATCCTGTCGTTCGGCTCATGGCCGTGGCTGTTCGCGCTGAACCTGCCGCTGGGCCTGTTCACCCTGTGGCTGGGGCGGCGCGCGCTGCCGTTCAACCCGCCCACCACGCACACGGGCGCGCGGCTCACGGTGCTGGACGTCACGCTCAACATCCTCATGTTCGCGCTCATCTTCATCGGTGGCGAGCAGCTCGGCGTGCGGGGCGAGGCCTCGCGCGCGGCGGCCCCGCTGGGCTGGGCGCTGCTGCTGGCCGGCGTTGCGGTGGGCGGGGTGTATCTGCGGCGGCAGAGGCGCGTGGCCGTGCCGCTGTTTCCCGTGGACCTGCTGCGCATTCCGGTGTTCGCACTGTCGATGGGCGCGTCGGTCGGGGCCTTCTGCGCGCAGATGCTGGCCTTCCTGTCGCTGCCGTTCCTGCTGCTGGAGGCGCAGGGCAGGTCGCACTTCGAGGCGGGCCTGCTCATCACCGCCTGGCCGCTGGCCATCGTGGTGATAGCGCCGTTCGCGGGAAGGCTCATCGGCCGCTTCGCGGACGGCCTGCTGGGCGGCGTCGGCATGGCGGTGTTTGCGTGCGGGCTGATCGCGCTGGCCGTGCTGCCGCCGCAGCCGGGCTTGTTCGACGTGGCGTGGCGCATGCTGCTGTGCGGGGCGGGCTTCGGCCTGTTCCAGTCGCCCAACAACCACACGATCGTGGCTTCGGCGCCGTTGCATCGTTCGGGCGCGGCCAGCGGCATGCTGGGCACCGCGCGCCTGACCGGGCAGACGTTGGGCGCCGTGCTGCTGGCGGGCATCTTTGCCGTCTGGGGGCAGCACGACGGGCAGGGCGAATCGGTGGCGCTGATGGTGGCTGCCGGCTGCGCGGCGTTGGCGGGCGTTTGCAGCGTGATGCGGCTGCGGCACGGCGCCACGGTGCACGCCTGAATCCGGTTTTGGCCTTTTAGCCCGCCAGCGCAATTGATACTAGGGCGTTGTGCTATTAAATTAATAGCATTCCGATGGGGGCATGTTCGATCGCTTGAGGCCTTCGCGCTAACCCAGGGGCGCCACCTGCTCCGCCAGCGTGCGCAAGGTGAGGGGCGCGCACCCTTCGGCATGGTTGCTGACCGTGACGAAAGCGTTCTGGCCTGCGCCGGTCACCCCCGCGATCGTGCGCGACAGCACTTCGTGCACCTCGGGGGCCGGGTGCAGGATGCGGTCGTAGGGGGCGTACAGCTTTTCGGCGTCTTCGTACCCATAGGCGCCATGCACCGGGTTCAGGTTCCAGCGGCACACCAGCGGTCCGGGCCACAGCCGGCGCACCAGGTGCAGTTGCTCCGCCAGCGGCGGCATCTTGGCGTGCAGCCCGATGCAGTAGGTGGCGCCGGCTTCGCGCAGCACGGCGGCAAAGTGCGGCATGAACTCGGGCGACAGCCATTCGGGGTCGCGCACTTCCACGGCCAGCACGCCGTCTGGCGCGGTGGGCGCCAGCGGCAGCTGCGCGAGCAGCATCGTGCGCAGGCGCTCCAGCACCTGCGGCAGCCGGTCGAGTTGCGCCAGCGGCAGGGGACTCAACTGGAACACCAGCGCACCCACCTTGGCGCCCAGGCCTTCGAGCGCCGGCGCCACGAACTCCTGCGTGGCCAGCGCGGCATCCAGGAACGCCGGGTTGGCCTGGCGCCCGCGCCCGTCCTCGCCGCGCACCAGCGCATCGGTCACCAGGCTGGGCGCCTTCACCACGAAGCGGAAGTCATGCGGCACCTGCGATGCGTAGCGCTCGTACTGGCTCACCGTGAGTGGCCGGTAGAAGCTGCGGTCGATGCTCACCGTGCGCATCAGCGGGTGCTGCGCATAGATCGGCAGCCCGTTCTTGGAGAGCGTCTGCTCGGAATGCTCGCCCTCCCATAGCAGCCCCTTCCAGCCCGGATAGGTCCATGACGATGTGCCCATGCGCAGGCGAGGCGGTAGCCGTGCAGCGAGATCGCGCAAGTCGTCGCTCCAGTCGGCCGGTTGAACGGTGCCGCTGCGGCGCACGGCGGGGGCCTTGGGCTCGCCGGCATCGGCCACGGAGGCCGGACGTTTGGCAGGGCGCGCAGGGGATGCGGCAGGCGCCGCGAGCGGTGCGGGTGGAACGGGCAGGTCGCCGAAAAGATCGTCTTGCATGGATGGAGATGGCGGGGGGCGGGAGGCGGGACGCGCAGGCCCTGCACATTGCCGATGTGGGGGCCGTGGCGCGTTCTTCCAGCGCTTCAGTGTTTCCTTTGGTTTGCCCGCATTCACTCCCCCGAAAACAGCCCGCCCTCATTCAGCAGGTCGTAGGCGATCTCGGGGTGCCGGTCCATGCTCTTCTTGATCGCCGCGGGAATGGCCTGCCGGGTCTTGCGGCACAGCCCCCGCTGCTCCAGCACCAGGATGGCGATGCCGCGCAGGCTGCGGACCTCGTTGGGGCTGGTGGTGATGGTGAGGCGGATGCCCAGTTGCGCCTCCAGCCGGTCCTGCATGCGGCGCAGCTCGCCCAGGCTACCCAGGTTTTCCAGCCGCTCGATGAGCCGCTTTTCTTCCTCCCGCGTGAGGCGCAGCACCCGCAGGTCGCCGCTCGGCGCCTGCAGCAGCGCATCGCGGTCGCACACGCACGCGCCTGGCGGGCATTCGGTGCGGACCGGATAGGGAAAGGGCGTCATGGGCTCAGGGTCGGGGGCGTTGGTCGCCATGGTGTGGCGGTGATCTGCGCATTTTAGGGACGCCCCCACGGTCACTGCGCGCTGTACACCAGCCCCGGCCGCGCCCCGTCGAGGTCGTCGGTCTCGCCGTCCTGCACCGGCTCCGTGCCGAACGTGCGCCCCAACGCCACGAAACGGTAGATGCCCTGGCGGTCGGTGTACACGGCCCAGCCGCCGGGCGTGATGGCAATGCCATGCCAGGGGCCGGCGATGCGCGCGTCCACCACGCTGGCCACTTGCTGGCCGTCGGCGGTGCGGTAAACGCGCAGTTCGCCGGTATTGCGCAAAAGGGCGGTGTCGGCAACGCCGTCGGCGGATGGCTCGGCGGTGGCCTCGCGCCGCTGGACCTCGCGCACGGCAAACCGTCCTCCCGGCGCCAGCCGCACGGGGCCGCTGCCTCCATCGGTGGGCGCGGCCAGCCGCACGAAGCGACGCGCGGCGTGATCGGCAAAGCCCGCCTGGGCTTGACCGCCGCCCGAGAATTCCACCAAGGACACATCGCCCGACCATTGGGTGAAGCGTGCAAAGGCCAAGCCCTGGCCGTCTGCATACCCTGCCAGTTCGGCCGAGGCATCGGGCTCCGCCTCGGACGGGCGGGGCACCCACTGGCCGGCCTGCGGCCCACGCACCATGCGCGGCGGCGTGCCGTTGAGCACGTCGAACATTCCCAGGTCCACCTGCTGCCGCAGCGTCCAGTCGGGCAGCGAGAACGTCAGCAGGCGATAGGCTTTCTGCCCATCGGCATCGCTGCGGTAGAACCGGGGCGTTGCGACCAGCTGCACCTGGCGCTCCGCTGTGCCACCCGCGCCATCCGTGGCAGCGGGCCGTGCCAGGCAACTGTCGGGCTTGACGCCGGGAGACGGCGCTGCAGCGACGGCGGGCGGCGTGCCGCTGCGCTCGCTGAGCGCGAACGACGCGACCTTGGCGGGCTGCGCCAGATCGAGTCGGTCCACGGTGCCGTTGCAGTAGATGACGTAGAGAAACCGGGGGCCGGACTGATGGCCTTCGCCGGGAGGCACAGCAGCCGAAACGGCTTGCGCCGTGGATGTCCGCAGACCGCTGGCAGTATCTTGGCCTGCCGAGCAAGCGCCCAGCAGCAGCGCGGCGCAGACCACGGCCAGGGGTGCCGGAAACCGGCCAGGGATTGGCGATGGCGTCATGGAAATCAACGTTCAGGCACGGTCCCAGGTGAAGGGGGCGACCGAGCGGGCCCGCGCCGCGCGATCGCCTGGACCGGCCATGCTCCGAGCCTACACGCTCAGGTACCGCGCCCACAGCCCCCGATCCGCATTGAGCGCCTCGGAATCCCCCTGCCACACCACCCGGCCGCGCTCCAGGATCACGTGCCGATCGGCCAGCCCCATGAGCCGGTGCACGTACTTGTCCACCACCAGGATGGTCTGCCCCGCGGCCTTGAGCGTGGCCAGGCACCACCAGATTTCCTCGCGGATCACCGGGGCCAGGCCCTCGGTGGCTTCGTCCAGGATCAGCAGGCGCGGGTTGGTGGACAGCGCGCGGCCGATGGCCAGCATCTGCTGCTCGCCGCCCGACAGCTGGTGGCCCAGGTGATGCTCGCGCTCCTTCAGGCGCGGGAACACGCCGTAGATGCGCTGCAGGTCCCAGGGCTCGCGCAGGGCGCTGCGGTTGCTGGCGAAGGCCAGCAGGTGTTCGCGCACGCTGAGGTTGGGGAACACGTGGCGGCCCTCGGGCACGATCGCCAGGCCCAGGCGGGCGATGGCGTCGCTCTTCATCGCCCCGATGGCCTGGCCCGCGAAGCGGATGCCGCCGGCCGTGGGGCGCAGCGCGCCCACCAGGGTCTTGATGGTGGTGCTCTTGCCCATGCCGTTGCGGCCGAGCAGGGACACCACTTCGCCCGCGGCGATGTCGAGGTGGATGCCGAACAGCACCTGGCTCACGCCGTAGCCGGCCTCCAGGCCCTGGCAGCTCAGCAGCGGCTCGGCCACGGACGCGGACGCGGGTTCATTGCGCATCGAAGGTGCGGGCGTGCTCATGGCGCGGCCTCCAGGGTTTCGGTGCCCAGGTACACGGCCTGCACTTCGGCGTTGCTGCGGATCTCCTGGGGCGTGCCGCTCGTGAGCACCCGGCCGTACACCAGCACCGAGATGCGGTCGGCCAGGCGGAAGACGGCCTCCATGTCGTGCTCGATCAGCAGCACGGCCATGTCCCGGCGCAGGCTGTCGATCAGCTGCACCATCTGCTGCGATTCCTCCGGCCCCATGCCGGCCATGGGTTCGTCCAGCAGCAGCAGCTTCGGCGCGCAGGCCAGGGCCAGCGCCACGTCCAGCGTGCGCTGGGCGCCGTGCGGCAGGGCGCCGGCGATGCCGTCCATGCGGCCCTGCAGGCCCACGCGCTCGGCCAGCCGGTCGGCGGCCTCGTACAGCCCGCGCGCCTGCGAGCGCGGCTGCAGAAAGCGAAAGCTCGATCCGCTGTGCGCCTGCACGGCCAGCAGCAGGTTGTCGCGCACGGTCTGTTGGGGAAAGATGCGCGTCACCTGAAAGCAGCGCGACAGGCCCTTGGCCACGCGGCGGTGCATGGGCAGGGCGGTGATGTCCGCGCCGTCGAGCAGCACGCGGCCTGCGTCGGGCGCCAGCAGCCCCGAGATCTGGTGGACCAGCGTGGTCTTGCCCGCGCCGTTGGGGCCGATGAGGGCGTGGACCTCGCCGTGCGCCACGGCCAGGCTCACATGGTCGGTGGCCAGCAGGCCGCCGAAGCGCTTGACCAGGCCCTGCACTTGGAACAGGCTCATCGTGCACTCCTTGCGCGCAGGTCCGCCAGCGCGGCCAGGCCCTTGGGTGCGTACAGCGCGGTGGCGATCAGCAGCAGGCCCAGCGGCAGGTGCCAGTAGTCGGTGTGGAGCTTGAGCGCCTCTTCCAGCGCCAGCCACACGGCCGCGCCCAGCGGCCCGCCCCAGCGCCGGCCCAGGCCGCCGATGACGACCATCACGATGAGCGTGGCCGATTGCGTCCAGTGCATCATGGCCGGGCTCACGAAGCTGTTGCCCGTGGCCAGCAGCGCGCCCGCCAGGCCTGCCACCGCGCCGGCCAGGGTGAAGGCGGCCAACTGCAGCAGGTACACCGGATAGCCGAGCGCGCGCATGCGCGTCGCGTTGTCGCGGATGCCCGCCAGCGCCGCGCCGAAGCGCGAGGCCGTGGCCCGGTCCAGCCACCACAGCACCAGTGCCACCAGCGCCAGCACCACCCAGTACAGGGTGGGCTCGTGCATGGCATCCAGGCCCAGGCCGAGCACGGGCCGCAGGGGCAGGGTGTAGCCGTCGTCCCCGCCATAGCTGCGCAGCGAGACGAACACGAAGTACAGCATCTGCGCGAAGGCCAGCGTGATCATGATGAAGTACACGCCCTGGGTGCGCAGCGAGATCGCGCCCACCAGTGCTGCGGCCAGCGCGGCCAGCACCATGGCGGCGCCCCACACCACCCAGGCCGAGGTGGCGCCGGCGTCGCTGAGAACCACCACCGCGTAGGCACCCACGCCCATGAAGCCCGCGTGCCCCAGCGCCACCATGCCGCCGAAGCCCATGATGAAGTTCAGGCTGGCGGCGGCCAGGGCCACGACCAGCACCCGGCGCACGAAGCCGATATAAAAATCCAGCCCCAGGGCCGATGCCACCAGCGGAAACACCGCCAGTGCCGCCAGCAGCGCCAGCGGCAGCAGCGCGCCACGCCAGCGCGGGGTGGCAGGGCGCTGCGGCGGGGAAGAGGGAGTCAGGGAGGCAGCAGACATGTCGCTCAGGCCTTGGCAGAAAACAGCCCCGCGGGGCGAAAGCTCAGAACCGCCGCCATCAGGGCGTACATGGCCACTTCGGCGCACAGCGGTCCTAAGTCGGCGGCCACGGCGGGCGGCAGGGTGGCGCGCAGCAGCAGCGGCAGGAACGCGCGGCCGATGGTGTCCACCAGGCCCACCAGCAGGGCAGCCACGAAGGCGCCGCGCACCGAGCCGATGCCGCCGATGACGATCACCACCAGCGCGGGAATCAAAATGGATTCGCCCATGCCGACCTGCACCGCCATCAGCGGCCCCATGAGGGCGCCCGCGAGGGCCGCCAGGGAGGCACCCAGCACGAAGATGCCGCAGAACACGCGCTGGACGCGCACGCCCATCAGCTCGGCCATCCAGCGGTCCGACGCGCCCGCGCGCACCAGCATGCCCAGGCGGCTGTGGTTGACCAGCAGGTACAGCAGCCCCGCCACCAGCACGCCCGCGCCCAGCACCACCAGGCGGTACGACGGGTAGGGCAGACCGGCGAACAGTTCCACCGGGCCCGAGAGCCAGGCCGGCGTGGGCGCCATGACGGGGGAGGGGCCCCACACCATCTTCACGGCATCGTCCGCCACGAGGATCACGCCGAAGGTGGCCAGCACCTGGGCCAGGTGGTCGCGCCCGTAGAGGCGGCGCATCAGCGTCACCTCCAGCAGGGCCGCCACCGCCACCGTCGCGGCCACGGCCACCAGCACCGCCACGGCGAACGAGCCGCTCTGCACATGCACCGTGGCCGCCACGTAGGCGCCCACCATGAACAGCGAGCCGTGGGAGAGGTTCATCACGTCCATGATCCCGAAGACCAGGGTGAGCCCCGCCGCGATCAGGAAAAGCATGAGCCCGTAGCCCGCGCCGTTGAGCAGTTGTTCGAAGACGAGGATCGGATTCATGGCGCAGCCCCAGTGGATGAGGAGGGGTTCGATGTCATTTCAGGGTTCCATGTCCGCAAGCGACGCGCGCTGCCTTTCAAAACGGGCGCGGCCCCAAGCCAGCAGCCGCCGCGCAAGGGCCGCCCCGCCGCGCTGGCGGCGTCCCCCCTCCGGGGGGAAGGCGCGAAGCGACTCAGGGGGGTGCTTATTTCATACCGCACTGAGCAGAGAACGCATCCCCATAGTTTTCCAGCACCGTCTTGATGGTCTTGTTGGTCACGCGGCCTTCGGCGTCCTTGCCGATGGTGCGCAGGTAGAAGTTCTGCACCGGGTAGTGGTTGTTGGCGTAGCGGAAGTTGCCGCGCACCGAAGGAAACTGCGCCTTGGCCAGCGCCTTGATCAGCGCATCGCGGTCGGCCACCTTGCCGCCCACGGCCTTGACGGCCGAGTCCATGGCGGTGATCACGTCGAAGGCCTGCGCGGCATAGATGGACGGATAGCGCCCGCCGTATTCCTTGCGGAACGCGGCCACGAAGGCCTTGTTGGCCGGGTTGTCCAGGTCGTGCGCCCAGTGCGAGGTGTTGAACAGCCCCAGCATGGGCTCGCCCACGGCGCTGATGACGTCTTCGTCGGCCGAGAAGCCGCTGGTCACCAGCGTGATGTCCTTGGACAGTCCCGCGCCCACGAACTGCTTGATGAAGTTGATGCCCATGGCGCCCGGCAGGAAGAAGTACACGGCCTCGGGCTTGGCGGCGCGCAATTGCGCCAGTTCGGTCGCGTAGTCGATCTGGCCGAGCTTGGTGTACATCTCGTCCACCACCGTGCCCTTGAACTTGCGCTTGAAGCCGTTGATCCCGTCCTTGCCGGCGGGGTAGTTGGGGGCGATCAGCACCATGCGCTTGAAGCCCCGGTCGGCCGCGAACTGGCCGGCGGCCTCGTGGTACTGGTCGTTCTGGTACGCCGTGCCGAAGAAATACGGATTGCACTGCGCGCCCGCCAACTGGCTGGGGCCCGCGTTGTTCGACAGGTAGGGCACCTTGGCGGCGAACAGCGTGGGCGCCACGGCCAGCGCCACGTTGGAGGCGATGGGTCCGGTGAACAGGTCGATCTTCTCGCGCTGCACGAAGCGGTCCACCAGCTGCTTGGCCTGGTCGGGGCTGCCGGCCATGTCGGTCTGCACGAACTGCACGGGCTGGCCGCCGAGCTTGCCGCCCAGTTGCTTGATGCCCAGCGCGAAGCCGTCCCGCACCTCGGCCCCCAGGGCGGCGAACGGGCCGGAGATGTCCAGCGCAATGCCCACCTTGATGGGGGCCTGCTGGGCCAGCACCGGCAGGCTGGCGCACGCGGCCAAGGTGAAGAGGGCCGCTGCCCCGAGTTGGGTGCGAAGCGAGATACCGGAGAGTTGTGCCATTCGTCAGTCCTTATCCATCAACCAAGGAAAACCTGCCAGATCGCTGCAAGTCCAGAGGGGGCAGTGCGGGACCCGGGGGCCCCATTTCGGCGCGCGCCGCCGCTCTCACTGTTGCAATACGCACCGGGAACTTGCGCACCGCCGGGGTCAGGCGCTTTGCGGGGCCTTTCTGGCCAGTGCCGCAGGCTACTGATGCAAGGGGCGTTCCATGCAGCGTGTCTTTTCCGTCGCTGCCGCCATCGACCGCTATGGAAGTGCGTGGAATCGTACAGGCGCAGTGGATGTTCGGGCCTACAGGTCTTCCCTGGCACGCAACGTCGGGCAAACCCTTTGCCGCTGCTACTCGGCGCGCGATGCCAGTAGCAGCGTTCCGTGAGGGGGCGTAGCTACTGGTGAATGCGCTGACCATGGGTGATTGCCGTACCTCCTGCCGTGATCGCATCCGCCACGGGACACCGCCCGGCTCATGCCCATCGTGCGTGCCATGGCCGTGCCTGTCTCTGCGTTCGCCGCTCTGGTAAGAATCAGTAAGACTCAACGGATGCGCTAAAACCAGTGCAAATCCCGCATGGTGGGCTTTTACACTTAGTTCGCGCTGAGGGTCCACTGACTCCACCCGGCAACGCACCGCGTCGGGCCGGGCTGGTAGCGGACCTTCAATGCAGCTTCTATTCAATAAGACGACTCAAGAGGAAAGGGAAAAGAATGCGTAGCGATTCCAATCACAGCGCCTATGTCAGATACCACGAGGGTGATCCGCGAATACCGATCGTGAGCCTGGCTGCGTGCCGAACCCGCGACGAAGCGCGCAAGCGTGAACTGGCACAGGCGATCGACAAGGTCTGCAGGGAAAGGGGCTATTTCCAGGTCGAAGACCATGGTGTATCCGAGGACGTGCTGAAGGCCGCGCAGGGTGCCGTGCTGGATTTCTTCGACCTGCCGCTGCATGAAAAAATGGCGATACATATCGCGCATTCGCCTTATCACCGTGGCTATGTGCCTGCGGGTGGTGAGACGGCCTACGGCAGCACGATCAGGGACATCAAAGAGGCCTTCGACATGGCCCTGGAACTGGATTTGGCCGATCCCGATGTCCAGGCTGGCAAGTTTTTTCATGGTCCCAATGCCTGGCCGGATGCACAGCCGCTGCTGCAGCCAACGCTGTCCCGCTTGTACCGGGAATGGGTTGCCATGTGCGGGAACATCAGCGAACTGTTTGCCATTGGACTCGGTCTTCCGAATACTTATTTCGCCGAAAGGACCACCAAGCCGTTGGCGCAACTGCGTGCAGCGCGTTATCCGTCGCAGCCGCCGGACGACACGGGGGGGGCGATCGGATGCGGCGAACATACCGATTACGGGATCGTCACGGTAATCTGGCAGATGGACAGCGAAGGGCTCGAAGTCTGCGATCCGCAAGGGAACTGGATCCGTGTGCCGCGTATACCCAATACCTTCACCTGTCTGCTCGGGGATGTGACGGGCATGTGGACGAACGATCACTGGCGTGCCACCCCGCACCGCGTTCTGAACGTCTCTGGCGAGATGCGCCATTCGCTCAATTTCTTTTTCGATCCGGACTACGACTGCGTGGTCGAGCCGCTACCGCCCTTTGTGACTGCCGCCAAACCAGCGCTGTACCAGCCCACGACGATGGGCGCCCATCTCATTCAAAGCTTTGACGGTGTATTCGAATACCGCAAGCAAGCCGCTTCTGCCGAAGCAATGGCCTAACCTGAAAGAAAAAAGAATCATGAAAAATATCGTAGTAATCGGCGGCGGGATGCTGGGTCTCTCCATTTCCTTGGAATTGAGCGACCATGGTGTGAATGTGACCAATGTTTTTCCGCGGACCGGCGATACGTTGTCGGCGTCGCGCGCAGCGGGCGCCATGCTCGGGGCATTCGGGGAACTGTCTGCTGACGATGGCGCCGAAGAAATGGCGGAGTTCGATTTTCGTCTCTCGGCCCAGCGCTATTACCCGGCATGGCTCGCTCGGGTTCGCGAACGGTCAGGTGCTCGCGTGTCGCAGGTCGAGGGCACCATCATCATTGCCAATAACCAGGGGGCACGTGATCGCGACTGCATCCGGAGAATGGAGCAAGAGGCGGTCCTTCGCGGCGAGCCGGCCGAGTGGATCGAGCCCAGCGATGTGCCCGGCCTCAAGCCCAGTCCGGTCCATGCGCCAGCGCTTTGCCTGCATTTGAAGAACGAGCACGCCGTCAACTCAGGGGAGCTGCTCGATGCGATGGAACTGGCGCTGGGCCGGTGCAATACGTATCGGCATCTCGACAAGTCGGTCTTGCGGGCAAGCCCCGATGGTCTGTCGTGGGCCGTCGCGCTTTCGGACGGCACCACGCTGGTGGCAGATGCTGTTGTGCTGGCGAATGGTTCCCGCTCGCTCGAGTGCCTCGATCCTTCGCTGGTGGAGGACGCGGCACTGCCTGCATTGAGTTTCGGCAAGGGCGTGTCATGCCTGATCAGCGGCGGCCCGGCGATAGCGCACACCATCCGAACGCCGAACCGCACTTTTGCATGCGGCATCCATTTGGTGCCACGCCCTGAAAGCGGGGAGCTATACCTCGGTGCCACCAACTTCACCGGCGTTGACGAGATGGCAGAACGCAAAGTCCAGCCTGGCGAACTGCACGGCCTATTCGATGAAGCGATCCACCAGATCAACACGGACATTCGCACCAGTCGGATCGAACAGATTCGTGTCGGCTTTCGGCCGATTGCAGCGTTCAAACGCCCTCTTGTTGGCCAGACCCGGGTGCCAAACCTCTACATCGCCACTGGTACGTATCGCAACGGGGTGCTGATGGCACCGCTGGTGGCTGCAATGATCGCTTCGGAACTGGGCCTGTGCGTCTCGCCATACCAGGGCAATCCGTTTTCGGTGCTTACCGAGCAAAAGCAGAACGGCTGGGATGTGGAGCGTTTGCTCGATGTGGGTGTGCGCGATCTCGTGGCGTTCATCCAGGAACCACGCAGCCCGCTACCGTACAGCCGGGCACGCGAACTGGAGACGTATTTGCGCACGCTGCTACAGGCTGCGGTGTACCAGGACGCCAGCGGCGAATCCCTGCATGCCATGATCCAGTCCCGTCTGAAGGAGGCGCCTTTCAACGAGACGGTTCACAAGCTCTTCTATGAAGTCGGGGATCAGGCGCGCAAGCCAGCGGCCGAAACTGCCGAAGTGTGATGTTGTGTGATGGACGGGGCTTTAAAAATCACAGGTGAAGTGCTCACCTTTTGTGCGCGGTTGAAGCCCCGCCGCCGCTTTGCTCCGTTTTCAGGGACGGATGAAGGGGCTTGCATGGGGATGGTCACGGAAAATAAATGACGTGCTTTTCCCGTGAGCCAGGGCTGGCGAAGGCCTTGAAGGCCGACGCCAGCCCCAGCGCTCTGGTTGCATGGCGAATGGGCGCGATTTCACAAAATTTGGCGGAGATGCCGTGTCCAGTCCGAAGAGCGCCTGTGGCACACTCGCCCGCTTTTCCAAAGCCGAGCCCTCGGGAGCGTTTTCAGCATGCAGAAGATCATTCGGCAGATTGCCGCAGAAATCCGGGTCACCGAGCAGCAGGTGGCCTCCGCCGTCGAGTTGCTCGATGGGGGCGCCACGGTGCCCTTCATCGCGCGCTACCGCAAGGAAGTGACCGGCGGGCTGGACGACATCCAGCTGCGCGAACTGGAGGCCCGCCTGTCGTACCTGCGCGAGCTGGAAGACCGCCGCGCCGCGGTGCTCAAGGCCATCGACGAGCAGGGCAAGCTGACCGACGCGCTGCGCGCTGCCATCGCGGGCGCGCCGACCAAGCAGGAGCTGGAAGACCTCTACCTGCCCTTCAAGCAAAAGCGCCGCACCAAGGGCCAGATCGCCCGCGAGTTCGGCATCGAGCCGCTGGCCGACAAGCTCTTCGCCGACCCCACGCTGGACCCGGCCGCCGAAGCCGCCGCGTTCACCCGCCCCCCCGAAGTGCTGGACGACGGCAAGCCGGGCGCCGACTTTTCCACCGTGCCGGCCGTGCTCGACGGCGTGCGCGACATCCTCTCCGAGCGCTGGGCCGAAGACGCCGTGCTGGTGCAGTCGCTGCGCGAATGGCTGTGGGCCGAGGGCCTGCTGCGCAGCAAGAAGGTCGAAGGCAAGAACGAGGCCGATCCCGAGGTCTCCAAGTTCCGCGACTACTTCGAGTACGACGAGCCCATCGGCCGCGTGCCCTCGCACCGCGCGCTGGCCGTGTTCCGCGGCCGGGCGCTCGAAATCCTGGAAGCCAAGCTGGTTCTTCCCGTCGAGCCTGAGCCCGGCAAGCCCAGCATCGCCGAGGGCAAGATCGCCCTGCACCTGGGCTGGAGCCATGCCGGCCGCGCCGCCGACGACCTGCTGCGCAAATGCGTGGGCTGGGCCTGGCGTGTGAAGCTCTCCCTCTCCACCGAGCGCGACCTGTTCGCCCGCCTGCGCGATGACGCCGAGAAGGTCGCCATCAAGGTCTTCGCCGACAACCTGCGCGACCTGCTGCTGGCCGCGCCCGCCGGCCCGCGCGTGGTGATGGGGCTGGACCCGGGCATTCGCACCGGCGTGAAGGTGGCGGTAGTGGATGCGACCGGCAAGCTGGTGGAGACCGCCACCGTGTTCCCGCACGAGCCGCGCCGCGACTGGGAAGGCTCGCTGCACACGCTGGCCAAGCTGGTGGAAAAGCACGGCGTGAATCTGATCGCGATCGGCAACGGCACCGCCAGCCGCGAAACCGACAAGCTCGCCGCCGACCTCATCAAGCTCGCCGCCAAGGCCGAGCGCGCCATCGAGAAGGTGGTGGTGAGCGAGGCCGGCGCGTCCGTCTATTCCGCCAGCGAATACGCCTCGCAGGAGATGCCCGACGTGGACGTGAGCCTGCGCGGCGCCGCCTCCATCGCGCGGCGCCTGCAGGACCCGCTGGCCGAGCTGGTCAAGATCGACCCCAAGAGCATCGGCGTGGGCCAGTACCAGCACGACGTGAACCAGAGCGAGCTGGCCCGCACCCTGGGCACGGTGGTGGAAGACTGCGTGAACTCGGTGGGCGTGGACCTGAACACGGCCAGCGTGCCCCTGCTCAGCCGCGTGTCGGGCCTGTCGGGCAGCGTGGCCAAGGCCGTGGTGCGCTGGCGCGAGGCCAACGGCGCGTTCAAGAGCCGCCGCCAGCTCATGGAGGTGTCGGGCCTGGGCGCCAAGACCTTCGAGCAGAGCGCGGGCTTCCTGCGCATCCGCGGCGGCGAGAACCCGCTGGACATGACGGGCGTGCACCCCGAGACGTACCCCGTGGTCGAGCAGATCATGCAAAAGACCGGCAAGCCCGTGGCTGAGATCATGGGCCGCGCCGACATGCTCAAGACGCTCAAGCCCGAGCTGTTCGCCAACGAGAAGTTCGGCGTCATCACGGTCAAGGACATCCTGGGCGAGCTGGAGAAGCCCGGCCGCGATCCGCGCCCGGATTTCAAGGTGGCGCGCTTCAACGACGGCGTGGAAGACATCAAGGACCTGAAGGAAGGCATGGTGCTGGAGGGCACGGTGAGCAACGTGGCGCAGTTCGGCGCCTTCATCGACCTGGGCGTGCATCAGGACGGCCTGGTCCACGTGAGCCAGCTGAGCCACAAGTTCGTCAACGATGCGCGCGAGGTGGTCAAGACCGGCGACATCGTGAAGGTGAAGGTCATGGAGGTGGATGTGGAGCGCAAGCGCATCGGCCTGTCGATGAAGCTCGATGCCGCGCCGCCGCGCAGTGGCGGCGAGCGGGGCGCCCCGCGTGAAAACCGCTTCGAAGGGGGGGGGCGCGGCCAGCACCCGGCGCCGCGCCGCAGCAACGAGCCCGCGCCCCAGTCGGCCATGGCCTCGGCCTTCGCCAAGCTGCAAGGTAATAAGCGGTAAAAGTTGCGTGGATAATCGCCGGAACCTTACTTCCGGCCGTTCCATGGACCTCATCTCCCTGCTGGGGATTCCCGTTGCGCTGCCGAGCATTCCCCGCGCGGTGGCGCTGCTGATGAACGAGCTGGCCGCGCCCGAGCCCAACCTGCGGCGCGTCACGCAGCTCTTCGGCACCGACCCGGCCATGGCCGCACGGCTGCTGGAAGAGGCCAATTCCCCCGCGTTCCAGGCCCAGCAGCAGATCAGCGGCATTCCCGAGGCGCTGTCGCTGCTGGGTGTGCAGCAGCTGCGCACGCTGGTGGCGTCCGCGCCGCTGGGAACCACCTCGCGGTCGGTGCCGGGCGTCAACCTGCAGCAGTTCTGGCGCTACAGCCTGCACACCGCCAAGCTGGCGCGGTCGCTGGCCGGCAGCGTGCACCACAACCAGATCGCCGCATACACCGCGGGCCTGCTGCACGGCGTGGGCGAGTTGCTGCTGCACCTGGGCAACCCCGAGCGCGTGCAGTCCATCAACCGTTTGGTCGGCCCCTTCGATCCGCGCCGCTCCAAGCTGGAGCAGCGGCTGCTGGGCTATTGCTACTCGCAGGTGAGCGCCGGCATGGCGCGCCGCTGGCAGTTGCCGCAGGTGGTGGTGGATGCCCTGCAGTACCAGAGCGCGCCGTTCGAGAACAGCGTGTACGAGCCGCTGGCCGGCGTGCTGCACCTGGCTGCCTGGCGCGTGCGGGCCCGCGAGGCAGCGCTGGGCGAGAAGGAGCTGGCGGTGTCGTTTCCCGGCGAGGTCGGGCTGGCGCTGGGGCTCGATATCGACATGGTGCTGCAGCAGGACCCGATCGACTGGACCGTGCGCCCCGACCCGGGCGACTACGTGTGAACGCCGCGGCCCGCCGGTGCCCCGGCCGATGAAGGCGCTGCGCATCCACGCGGGACCGCTGGCGCGGGCGCACATCGCCCGGCACGGCCTGCAGCCCGCCGACATCGGCGTGATCCCGGCCGCGGCCGGCGGGCCCAAGGGGCTGGTCCTCGGGCCGCTGGACCGCTTCGTGTTCGGGCACTGGCTGCAAGGCTCTACCCAGCCGGTGCATCTGGTGGGCGCCTCGATCGGCGCCTGGCGCATGGCCACCGCCTGCCTGGATTCGCCCGTGGCCGCGCTGGAGCGGCTGGAGCGCGCCTACATCCACCAGCACTACGCGCCGCCGCCCGGCCGCCAGCGCCCCACGGCTGCGCAGGTGAGCGGGCAGTTCGGGCAGGGGCTGCGCGATTTCTACGCCGGGCAGGTGGGGCCGTTGCTGGCGCACCCGCGCTGGCGGCTGCACATCGTGGCTTCGCGCGGGCGGCACCTGCTGTCGCGCGAGCGCCGCCTGGCCACGCCGCTCGGCTACCTGGGGGCGTTCGCCGCCAACGCGGTGCACCGCCGGGCGCTGGGGTGGTGGCTGGAGCGGGTGGTGTTGTCCGGGCCGGCTGGCGAAGCGCCCGGTGCCGCCATGGCGGCGCTGCCGTTCGCCACCAGCGACTACCCCACGCGGCAGGTGGCGCTGACGGAGGCGAACTTTCTTCCGGCCTTGCAGGCCAGTTGCTCCATCCCCTTCGTTCTGCAGGCGGTGCACGACATTCCGGGTGCGCCGGCCGGCGCCTACTGGGACGGCGGCCTGACCGATTACCACCTGCATCTGCGCTACCGGCCACTGGCGGACATCGAGAAGATGGATGCTATAAAAAATATAGCTATATGCCCTAGTACTGATTGCGCTGGAGGCCAAAAACACTCAGATCCCCCCGGCGCCCTGGTGCTGTACCCGCATTTCCAGCAGAGCGTGGTGCCCGGCTGGCTGGACAAGGGCCTGCGCTGGCGCCACCGCGCCACGCCCGCGCTGGACCGCATGGTGGTGCTGTCGCCGCACCCCGACTGGGTGCGCACGCTGCCGAACGCCAAGCTGCCCGACCGCAACGATTTCCTGCACTACGGCAGCGACCTGGCCGCCCGCGTGCGCGCGTGGAGCGCGGCCACTTCGGCCAGCCGCCAGTTGGCCGACGAGTTCGCCGAATGGCTGCGCCGGCCCGACCCGGCGGTGGTGCTGCCGCTCTGACCTTCGGCCGCCGCTGGCCGGCGCTGGGGCCCCGTGGCTACATCGATTCGGCGAGCATCGCCCGGTAGTCGTCCACGCTGGCCTCGCGCGGGTTGGTCTTGTGGCAGTGGTCGGCCATGGCGCCTTCGATCACGGCGCCGAACAGCGCTTCGGTCACGCCCATCGCGGCCAGGCCCGTGGGCAGCCCCAGCCGCGCGCTCATGTCGCGGATGGCCTCGGGAATGTCGCCCGCGGACGCCAGCCCCATGGCGTGGGCCATGCGCTCCAGGCGCCGGTCTTTCTGCACGGCGGGGTCCTGCGCGTTGAAGCGCACCACGGCGGGCAGGAACACCGCGTTCAGCGTGCCGTGGTGCAGCCGCGGGTTCACGCCGCCCAGGCTGTGGCTCAGCGAATGCACGCAGCCCAGCCCTTTCTGGAACGCCATCGCGCCTTGCATGCTTGCGCTCATCATGTTCAGGCGGGCCTCGCGGTCGCTGCCGTCGCGCGTGGCGCGTTCGATGTGCGCCCAGCCGCGCGTGAGCCCCTCCAGCGCGATGCCGTCGGCCGGCGGGTTGAAGGCCGAGGACATGAAGGTCTCCATGCAGTGCGCGATCGCGTCCATGCCGGTGGCCGCCGTCAGCGCGGGCGGCAGGCCCAGGGTCAGGCCCGGGTCGCAGATGGCCATCTTGGGCACCAGGTGCCACGAGTGGAAGCCAAGCTTGCGGTGGTCGTCCACGATGATGATCGCGCCGCGCGCCACCTCGCTGCCGGTGCCGGCGGTGGTGGGCACGGCAATCAGCGGCACGGCGCGCTCGGTGATGCGCGGCGAGCCGCCCTCGATGGTGGCGTAGTGCGTGAGCGGCCCTTCGTGCGTGGCCGCGATGGCGATGCCCTTGGCGCAGTCGATGGCCGAGCCGCCGCCCACCGCGACGAGGCCGTCGCAGCCCTGGTCGCGGTACACCTGCACGGCGGCGCGCACGGCGGCTTCGGTGGGGTTGGAGGGCGTCTGGTCGAACACGGCCACGGGCACGCCGGCCAGTGCATCCAGCGCGTGCTGCAGCACGCCCGCGGCCTTCACGCCGGGGTCGGTCACCACGAGCGGGCGCGTGATGCCCACGCGGTCGCACTCCTGTTTCAGGAGCTTGATGGCGCCGAATTCGAACTGGATCTGGGTGACGTAGTAGATGAAGGCCATGGTGGATTGCGAGGATGCGCGCAGGGCGCGGTTTGGTTAGCATGCCGGCCAGCCAATCTACAACCGGGAGCCCTCCATGGCCATGCAGCAAACCCTCATCGCCGCCGTGCTGGCGGTCGCCTGTGCGACAACCGCGCAGGCCGAATGCCTGAGCGACGCCCAGGTGGCCGAGATGGCCGCCCATTACTCGGGCAAGACCCCCGCCGCCAACCTGCCTGCCCTGAGCGATGCCGATGCTGCCTGCACCCGCGCCAAGTTCAATGCCTTGCTGGCGCAGCGCCTTGGCAAGGTGGTGGGCTACAAGGCCGGGCTGACCAACCCTGCGGTGCAAAAGCGATTCGGCACCGACAAGCCGGTGTGGGGCAAGCTGTACGAAGGCATGGTGCTGCGCGATGGCGCCGTGGTGGATGCGGCGTTCGGCGCGCGCCCGCTGTTCGAGGCCGACATGCTGGTGCGCGTGAAGAGCGCCGCCATCAACCATGCGCGCACGCCGATGGAGGTGCTGGAGCACATCGACCAGGTCATCCCTTTCATCGAGCTGCCCGACCTGCTGGTGCAGGCGCCGCCGCAGCTCGACGGGGCTGGCGTGGCGGCCATCAACGTGGGGGCTCGGCTGGGCGTGGCCGGCGCCCCCATCGCCGTGCCGCGCCTGCGCGCGGAGCGCTATGCGATGGTCGATGCGCTGCAGAACATGGCGGTGACGCTCACCGATGGCCAGGGCGCGCGGCTGGGTGGCGGCAAGGGCAGCGACATCCTGGGCCACCCGCTCAACGCCGTCGTCTGGCTGGCCGAGGCGCTGGCCAAGGAGGACCTCACCCTGCAGCCGGGCGATCTGGTGAGCCTGGGGTCGTTCTCCGCGCTGCTGCCGCCGCAGCCGGGGCTGGCGGTCACCGCCACCTTCGACGGGCTGCCGGGCGCAGCGCCGGTGCGCGTGACGTTCCGGTGATGCGCTGCCGTTGAGCGAGGGCCGGGAACGCCGGCCCGGGTCTAATGACCCGGCCCGCCTGCCCACGGCCGAGTTGCGGGATGATCGGGCGCTTGTCCTTTTGGCCCTCTCTTCTTCGCCGCCCCGCGCGGCCCGCGACCGTGACATCTTCCGCCCCATCCCCCGCCCGGCTCACCCCGCAGATGCGCAGCGTCATCGACCGCATGGAGCGCGCCGGCCGGCCGCCCCTGCACACCCTGGCCCCGGCCGAGGCCCGTGCCGCCTACGAGGCCGGCGCCGGCGTGCTCGAAGTGCCCAAGGCCGCCCTCGAACGCGTGGAAGACCTGCACATCCCCGCCCGCGACGGCCATGCCCTGCCGGCCCGCCTGTACGCCCCCACGCGCGGTGCGCCGCTGCCGGTGCTGCTGTACCTGCACGGCGGGGGCTTCACCATCGGCAGCGTGGCCACGCACGACGTGCTGTGCCGCGAACTGGCCCGGCTGGCGGGCTGCATGGTGGTGTCGCTGGACTACCGGCTGGCGCCCGAGCATCGCTTTCCCACGGCTTCCAACGATGCGTGGGATGCGCTGGTGTGGCTGGCCGCGCAGGCCCGCGCGCTAGGCGCCGACCCGGCGCGCATCGCCGTCGGGGGCGACAGCGCGGGCGGCACGCTGGCCGCCGTCAATGCCATCCTGGCGCGCGATGCCGGCCTGCCGCTCGCGCTGCAGCTGCTGTTCTACCCCGGCTGCACCGCGCACCAGGACACGCCTTCGCACACTGCGTTCGCCCACGGCCTGGTGCTGGAGGAGCCCGCCATCACCTGGTTCTTCGGCAACTACGTGCGCGGGCCCGCAGACCGCGACGACTGGCGCTTCGCCCCGCTGAACGCGCCCGACGTCGATGGCGTGGCGCCGGCCTGGATCGGGCTGGCCGAATGCGATCCGCTGGTGGACGAGGGCGTGGCGTATGCCGACAAGCTGCGCGCCGCCGGCGTGACGGTCGATCTGGAGATCTACCGCGGCGTGACGCACGAGTTCATCAAGATGGGCCGCGCGATCACGCAAGCCCGGCAGGCGCATGCGGACGCGGCGCAGGCGCTGCGCACGGCGTTCGGGCTGGCCTGAGCGGGGTGGCCGTGCCGGCTCAGCGCTTCTTGCAGGAGGCGGTGATCAGCTTGCGCGCCGGCTCGCCCGGCATGCCGGCGAAAGACACGGGCGCCTCGTCTTCCTTGAATTCCTCGCGGGCCGTCACCGGGCCTTGCCATCCAGGTTCCGCGTAGTAGTTCAGCGCGAGATACCACCCTTTTTGCGTGCCGCAATCGACCACGGCCAAGCCCCTGAACGAGCGGTAGGGGTGCTTGCGGTAGCTCGCGCGCTGGGTGCTGCGCGACACGCGCACTTCCATGGTGAACTGGTTCTGCCAGGGAATCTGCGTGGGATTGATCTGCACCAGGTCGCCCGCCCTGTCATCCGGAAAGCCATGGATCGTGAGCCATTCTTCGTCGGTTTGCGCATGGGCCTGGGCTGCCAGGAGCAGGGCGGCTAACAGGGCAGGGCGCAGGGGGGACACGGAGCCTCCAAGGGTGGGGTGCAAACGGTACAGCGCCGGATCTTAGAGCCTGTTCAAAGTCTCGCTGAGGGTGTGAGAAGCTCGGGAAGTGAGAAAGAGCTATCCCAGCGACATCAGTCGCGAACAATTCGAGACCGTCAAGCCGCTGCTGGAGAGTGCGCGCAGGAAGACTGCGCCGCGCAGGGTGGATTTGTACGAGGTGTTCTGTGCAGTGCTGTACCTGCTCAGAAGCGGTTGCCAGTGGCGCATGCTGCCCGAGGATTTCCCCAAGTGGCGCACTGTGCACGCGTACTTTGCGATCTGGAGTGAGCCGCGTGAGGGTGGCAGCCTGCTTCAGCAGGCTTTAAAAAAATCAGGTTGGCGTGGTCCGAGAGAGACTGGGGCGCAGCGCCTGCAGCGCGTTCTTGATCGTGGACGCGCAGAGCGTGAAGAACACGGACACGGCGGCCTCGAAGGGCTATGACGCGGGCAAGAAGGTCTCCGGCATCAAGCGCCACATTGCAGTGGACACCCAAGGACTGCCGCATGCCATTGCGGTGACCACAGCAGAGGTGACGGACCGCAAAGGGGCCTTGCAGGCACTGCAGCGCTGCAAACCAGCTCTGGGTCGGATGCAAACCCTGCTGTGTGACAGCGGCTATGTGGGTAAACCTTTCGCTCAGGGCGTCCAAGACATTCTGGGCGGACATGTCAGGGTGCAGATTGCCAAGCGCAGTGAACTGCATACGTTCAAGGTGATGCCCCAACGCTGGGTGGTTGAGCGTAGTTTTGCATGGCTGGAGAAGAACCGGCGGTTGTGGAAGAACTGCGAGAGACTGCTCAACACCAGCCTGCAGTTGATTCACCTGGCGTTCTTGGCGCTACTGCTCAAAAGACTTTGAACAGGCTCTTATGCGATCCACGTCGCCCCGCAATGACCTGGATCAAGGCCGCAAAGCCGCATCAGGGTAATCCTGCGAAGGGGCGCGCCGCTGCGCTCCCTAAAATCTGTTGCACTGCAAACCATCAAATCATGGTGCCCCGCGCACCCCAGGAGCCCGCTGTGCCAGAAACAATGTCCCCCCCAACCCCCTCGACCGCACAGCAGAGGATCATCAAGAAGTACCCCAACCGCCGGCTGTACGACACCTCCACCTCCACCTACATCACCCTGGCCGAGGTCAAGCAGCTCGTGATGGCGGGCGAACACGTGGTGGTGCGCGACGCCAAGACCAGCGAAGACCTCACGCGCAGCATCCTGCTGCAGATCATTCTGGAAGAGGAAGCCGGCGGCGCGCCCATGTTCACCGAGGCCGTGCTGGCCAACATCATCCGCTTCTACGGCCACGCCATGCAGGGCTTCATGGGCGCCTATCTTGAAAAGAACGTGCAGGTGTTCACCGACATCCAGACCAAGATGGCCGAGCAGTCCAAGGGCATCACCCCCGAGATGTGGTCGCAGTTCATGAACCTGCAATCGCCCATGTTCAAAGGCGTCATGGGCAGCTATGTGGACCAGTCCCAGGCCATCTTCACGCAGATGCAGGAGCAGATGCAAAAGCAGACCGAGCAGATGCTGGGCGCCTTCGGTATCAAGCGCTGAAAAGCGCGCCGCGCGGCCCGCCGAAAGGCCCTGCGGCCAGAACTGGGACAATAGGGGGATGAGCGAAGTACTCTCCCCCACGAAAATCCCCAAAGTCGGCTTCGTCAGCCTGGGCTGCCCCAAGGCCTTGACTGACTCCGAACTGATCCTCACGCAACTGAGCGCAGAGGGCTACCAGACCTCCAAGACCTTCGAAGGTGCCGACCTCGTCATCGTCAACACCTGCGGCTTCATCGACGATGCGGTCAAGGAAAGCCTGGACACCATCGGCGAGGCGCTGGCCGAGAACGGCAAGGTCATCGTCACCGGCTGCCTGGGCGCGCGCTCCGGCGAGGGCGGCGGCAACCTGGTGCGCCAGATGCACCCCAGCGTGCTGGCCGTCACCGGCCCCCACGCCACGCAGGAGGTCATGGATGCCGTCCACCTGAACCTGCCCAAGCCGCACGATCCTTTCATCGACCTGGTGCCGGGCAGCTTCGGCGTGGCGGGCATCAAGCTCACGCCCAAGCACTACGCATACCTCAAGATCAGTGAGGGCTGCAACCACCGCTGCACCTTCTGCATCATCCCCTCGATGCGCGGCGACCTCGTCTCGCGCCCCATCGGCGACGTGCTGAGCGAGGCCAAGGCCCTGTTCGAAGGCGGCGTGAAGGAACTGCTGGTCATCAGCCAGGACACCTCGGCTTTCGGCGTCGATGTGAAGTACCGTACCGGCTTCTGGGACGGCAAGCCCGTCAAGACCCGCATGCTGGAGCTGGTGCAGACGCTGGGCGAAATCGCCGAGCCCTACGGCGCTTGGGTGCGCCTGCACTACGTGTACCCGTACCCGAGCGTCGATGAGGTGATTCCCCTCATGGCGACGGGCAAGGTGCTGCCGTACCTGGACGTGCCGTTCCAGCACAGCCACCCCGACGTGCTCAAGCGCATGAAGCGCCCCGCCAGCGGCGAGCGCAACCTGGAGCGCATCCAGCGCTGGCGCGAGGCCTGCCCCGAGATCGTCATCCGCAGCACCTTCATCGCCGGCTTTCCGGGCGAGACCGAAGAAGAGTTCCAGCACCTGCTGGACTTCGTGCGCGAGGCGCAGATCGACCGCGCGGGCTGCTTTGCCTACAGCGACGTGAACGGTGCGGTGGCCAACGAACTGCCCGGCATGCTGCCAATGGAATTGCGGGAAGAACGCCGCGCGCGCTTCATGGCCGTGGCAGAGGAAGTGTCCGCCGCCAAGCTGCGCGGCCGGGTGGGTGCCACCATGCAGGTGCTGGTCGATTCCGCACCGGCGCTGGGCCGCAAGGGCGGCACCGGCCGCACCTATGCCGATGCGCCGGAGATCGACGGCGTGGTGCACCTGTTGCCGCCCGAGAAGATCAGCAAGACGATGAAGGTGGGCGAGTTCACCCGGGCCCGCATCGTCGGCACGCAGGGGCACGATCTGGTCGCAGTGCCGATCTGATTCAGCCCCTGGGCTGTGCAGCGGCCGCCCGCCAAGGCGGGCGCCGAGGACCCCAAGCACCGTCACGGAGCGGGGCCACGCGGGGGAGGGCTAGTTGGTCGGATACGCCGTCAACAAGATCCACTGGCCTTTGACCACTTCGAAATCGAGCTGGATGTTGGAGAACTGCGATTTCGTTTTGGCCGTGCATTCGCCTTTGGCGTTGGCGGCCGTGCAATTGAAGCCGCCGATCAGGTCCTTTTTCAGCACGCTGTAGACCGTCACCTTCTGCCGGGCATGTGCGCCCGAGCAATCGACGGCGTCGCCCTTGTATTTTTTCGGGTCCTGGTAGTTGTTCCAGAAGCCGCTGTATTCCGCGACGCTGGAGAACAAGGTCTTGTCTTTCTGGCTGGAGCCAGCCGGAGGCGTCGCACCGAAGATGTGCTGGTTGAGGTGGCCGCCAGCCGCGTTGTTACTGGCCGAGACAGCGCTTTGCTGCACGGAAGTCATGGCGCGGCATTCGGCGGCGTTGGCCGGGCGGCTGAGGACGGGTGCCACGATCAGCATGGCCATGGCAGAGAGCGCGAAAGGGGTCTTGAAAAAGCGGGCTGTATGCATTCGGGGCTCCTTGGGGTGTTCGCATTGCGAGGGCGCTACCGGAGGGTTTTCGAAGATGCCAGGCCCCGCGTTCAGGCGCCAATTCTTTGGCTGCTGGAGGTTGCGGTGCCGGCCGGTTTTTGCACCGTTTCTTCCACCGTTCCGGTCATTGGATTTTCGGGAAGGGCTCGGCGCGGCGCTCTGAAGATTGCATGAATCCTCCTGAATTTCGCTGAAACCAGCCCTTGCGCCTGAGCCTGTGCATGCCGGGGTCCGATTTCACCGCCTGTTGGCGCGCGCAGCGGCACGGTTCGCTGTGCGTTTATCGCTGCGCTGTGCGAGGCGAAGCCATCCGCCATCCAAAGTTCATCCCCGCCACGGCGACAAGAATGGCGGCCGCTCCGCCAACCTGCACCAGGCTCAGCCGATGACCGAATGCCCACGCATCCACCAGGATGGCAACGATGGGATAGATGAACGACAGGACGCCCACCATCGACGTCGATATCTTTTGAATGGCGCTGTACAGCAGCGTGGACATCAGGCCGGTATGGACGAATCCAATGGCCAGCAGCAAGCTCCACGGATGAATGCCCGCCCCGGCACTGGGCCAAGTGGCGAAAGGAACGAGCAGCAGCGTGCCGACGATCAGCTGGATCAGGACGATCAGCCGTGGCGCCATGCCGATGAGGCTTTTGGTGATGGCTGCGGCAATGGCATAGAAAAACGCGGCGGCCAGCGCCAAGCCGACGCCGCCCAGGTAATGGGAGGGATGCAGGCCGAACTCCCGTCCGCCGACGACGATGAGCACGAGACCGCCAAACGCCAGGCCCAGCCATCCGCCTTGCGAGGCCGTCAGCTTTTCTCGGAAGAGCAGGGCTCCGAACCCGGCCAGGATGAACGGCTGGACGTGGTAAGTCACGGTGGCCACCGCGATCGATGCCTGCGAATAGGCCGCAAACAGGAGGCCCCAACTGGCCGCCAGGGCGACACCGCCGAGCGCGGCCTTAACCATCTGCTTTTTGCTGATATCCCGGCTGCATGACGGGCCCGAAAGCAGGCAGGCGGCCACCATGGCCACCGCCCCGAACGCGCACCGCCAGAAGACGACCGAGGCGGCAGGCATGTCGGTTTCGAGGACGAACCAGCCGACCGTTCCGGCGATGATCATGGCGGCAGTCATCTCCCACGTTCCTGCAGTCTTGGAGTTCATAGGTTTTCGCGTTGTGGATGGCCCGCCTTCAGGCGCCCCGGCTGAAAGGACGGTTTGTTTTTTAAAAAGAACGAGTGAACGTTATGATGAACAGCGCGCGATTGTTCGTCAAGTCGAACGATTGTTCTTTATGTTGATTAATCCATCATGCCAAATCCAGTGCCCAGCAGTCCTTCGCCCATCAGCCTTCTGGCCGCAGCCGTCCGGCGCGAGCGAGAGCGCCTGGGTTGGTCCGTATCGGAACTCGCCAAACGCGCCGCAGTCGCTAAATCGACGCTTTCTCAGCTGGAGGCGGGGGTCGGCAATCCGAGCCTGGAGACGCTCTGGGCATTGGCGACCGCGCTGGATGTGCAAGTCACGCAATTGATTGCCCAGCCCAGGACCCATGTGCAGGTCATCCGCGCCAACGAAGGCGTGGCGCTGACTTCGGAGCAGGCGAACTACGTGGCGACCCTCCTGGCGGTTTGCCCGGCGGGGGTCCAACGCGATCTGTATCGCGTCGCCGTCCAGCCCGGGCCACCCCGTACCTCCGAGCGCCACTTGCCGGGCACGGTCGAACACATCGTGCTGTGCAGCGGGCGAGCCCGGCTGGGGCCGGTCGGGCACGTGGTGGATCTGGGCCCGGGCGACTACGCCAGCTATTCAGCGGATGAGACCCACGTGTTCGAAGCGCTGGAACCGCACACCACCGCGGTCATGCTGATCGAACACACATGACGCTGGATGGGGGCCGCCATCCGCGGCAGCCCGGTTCTTCGATGCCATTGGAATGAAAAAAGGGCACCGGCCGAAGCGGGTGCCCTTTTGGGTCTGTGGATCCGGGTCGATCAGACGCGCTTGCGGTATTCGCCCGTGCGGGTGTCGATTTCGATCTTGTCGCCCTGGCTCACGAACAGGGGCACGGGCACTTCGAAGCCGGTGGCGATCTTGGCGGGCTTGAGCACCTTGCCGGACGTGTCGCCCTTGACGGCGGGTTCCGTCCAGGTGACTTCGCGTTCCACGCTGGTGGGCAGTTCGACCGAGATGGCCTTGCCGTCGTAGAACACCACTTCGACGGTCATGCCGTCTTCCAGGTAGTTCAGTGCGTCGCCCATGTTCTCGGCTTCGACTTCGTACTGGTTGAACTCGGTGTCCATGCAGACGTACATCGGGTCGGCGAAGTAGGAGTAGGTGCACTCCTTCTTGTCCAGGATGACGTTGTCGATCTTGTCGTCGGCCTTGAACACGTTTTCGGTGCCGAAGTTGCCGATCAGGCTCTTGAGCTTCATGCGGACCGTGGCGGCGCCGCGGCCACCGCGTGCGTATTCGGTCTTCAGGACGACCATCGGGTCCTTGCCGTGCATGATCACATTGCCGGCGCGGATTTCTTGAGCGATTTTCATAGCAGATTGCTGGGCTGGGGTTGAAGCCGCTCTACGCGCCGGGGCGCTGCGGGCGCTGCCTGAGGGGTGCAGCGCAAGGTCCGAGCGCCAGCGCATGTTCCGCGGCGGGATGCGCCGGCTGGTCACTTCGTCAGAAAGTGCCGCCTTGGGTTGGCGCAAAACCGTGGATTTTAGCTTTTTTCGGCCACGAACCCCAGCAATTGGGTCAACAGATCGTCCTGTGCGAGCAGCCGCGCGCGCGCCGCCTGCACCGTGGCGCGCCATTCCTGCAGCGTGGCGGCGTCCAGAGCGGGCAGGGCGCCGCCGTGTTCGAGGCCGTTCCACAGCGCATGGAACCGCCGTAGCGAGGGCGGGGCCTGCAGCCAGTCCAGGAACGCATGCAGCTTGGCGTGGTGGGCTTGATCGCCTTGCGGATAGATGTGCCACACGAAGGGCTGGCCGGCCCACAGGGCGCGCACCAGCGAGTCCTCGCCGCGCACGCAGTTGAAATCGCAGGCCCAGAGCATCTCGTCGAACGCCGGCTGGGGGCAGGGTGCGAGGTATGAAATCGATAGCAGACTGCCGGCGTCTTCATTGCGCTGGAGGCTATTTTGGCCCTGATGGTCCAGCGCCTGAACGGCCGCCGCTGCGCGGCCGGGGGTGACGAGCAGGTGGGCGCCGGCATGCGGCCGCAACTGGTCAAGCAGCAAGGGCAGTGCGGGCGGCTCGTAGCAAAACAGCGAAACGGCGAAGGCCCCGGCCGCCACGCCGTGGCGGGCACGCCAGCCGGCGCGGTCGAAGGCGGCCTGGCGGGCCAAGAGCCCCGGCTCGCGCAGCAGCCCGCCCGTGCCGCCGGTGAAGCCGGGGTAGAAGAACCAGCGCGTGCAGCCCGCGCCGGGGCCGGACATCAGCAGGGAGGGCAGGCGATGGCTGCGCTCCACATAGCTTTCGGCGCTGAGGTACTCCAGGTTGATCCAAAGGCATTTTTGGCCTGATGCCCTAGTGGAATATGCCATGGATGCTATGAAATTAGGAGCAATCTCGCAGCCGAACGCCTCGATGACCACATCGCCCGGGCCGTCGGGCGGGGCCTGCGCAGGCCAGGGCAGGACCTGCACGCCCGGTGCGCCGGCGGGGGCCATCCAGGCCAGGGCGGTGGCGTCGTCCGTCCACAGGCGCACGGCGTGGCCGCGGGCGGCCAGGTCGGCGGCGAGGCGCCAGCACACGCCGATGTCGCCGTAGTTGTCGATGACCTGGCAGAACAGGTCCCAGCGCAGGGGGTAGGCCATGGGGTGGGCAGGGCTCATGCGTCGCCCCCGGCCGGCGCCCGCAGGTGCTCCACCAGCAGCTGCGCCACGCGCGAGAGCGGCTCGCCGGACCGCACGCACAGCGACAGCTGCCGGTGCGACCACGGCTCGGCCAGGGTGATGGGCCGCAGGGCCAGGGTGCCGCGGTACAGCTGGGCGCTGCCGCGCGGCAGCACGCCCACGCCCAGGCCGGCGGACACCATGAGGCACAGCGCGTCGTAGCTGGTCACCTGGATGCGCAGCTTGAGCGGCAGGCCCGCCTCGGCCGCCGCGCGGGTGAGCTGGTTGTTGATGGCGCTGCCCGGGTGCACGCCCACGAAGTCGAACGGCAACGCGTCGGCCAGCCGCACCGAGCGCCGCCGCGCCAGCGGATGGCCGGCGGGGGCGATCAGCACCAGCTCGTCGGTGCGGTAGGGCAGCAGGGCGACGCGCTCGCCGTAGCTGCCGTGGTTGAGGATGCCCACGTCCGCCGCGTTCTCGGCCACCGAATGGGCGATGGCGGTGCTGATCTGCTCCTGCAGCCGCACCTGGACCTGCGGGTGCGCGGCCATGAAGGCCGGCAGCTCGGCCGGCAGGAACTGGGTGATGGCCGAGATGTTGGCCACCACGCGCACGTGGCCCCGCACGCCGGCGCGGAAGTCCCGCATCTGCAGGGCGATGCCATCGAGCTCGTTGAGCACGCCGCGCGCCATGTTCAGCAGCGCATAGGCGGCGTCGGTGGGCGCGGTGCCGCGGTTGCTGCGGCTGAACAACTCCACCTGCAGCGTGCCCTCCAGCTCGGCCAGCCGGCGGCTGGCGGCCGACGGGGCGATGTGCTCGCGCGCCGCGGCGCGGGCGATGGCGTTTTCTTCCATCACCGCGACGAACAGGCGCAGGGAGATCGGGTCCAGCTTCATGGGCGCCGATGGTAATGCGCCAGCGCATCGGCCATGCCGGTTTGCGATGGCGGCGTCGCGCATCGGGGTTTTGCGGCGGGCAGGGCGCGCGGCATGATCCGCGCCATTCGAACCAAGGGAAGCGACAGGAATGACGACGACGACGGAAACGACAGCAGCCCCCGCCGCCCTGGCCGGGGTGCGGGTGATCGAGATGGGCCAGTTGATCGCCGGGCCGTTTTGCGGCAAGACGCTGGGCGAGTTCGGCGCAGACGTGGTGAAGATCGAGGCGCCCGGCGCGGGCGATCCGCTGCGCAACTGGCGGTTGATCAAGGAGGGCACCTCGGTGTGGTGGCAGGTGCAGTCGCGCAACAAGCGTTCGCTGGCGCTGGACCTGCGCCAGCCGCAAGGGCGGGACATCGCGCGCCGGCTCATCGCCGAGGCCGACGTGCTGATCGAGAACTTTCGCCCCGGCACGCTGGAAGACTGGGGCATGTCGCCCGAGGCGCTGCATGCGCTCAACCCCGGGCTGGTGATCCTGCGCATCTCGGGCTACGGGCAGACCGGCCCCTACCGCGACCTGCCGGGCTTCGGAATGATCGGCGAGGCGATGGGTGGCCTGCGCCATCTGACGGGCGAGCCCGGCCGCGTGCCGGTGCGGGTGGGCGTGTCCATCGGCGACACGCTGGCGGCGCTGCACGGCGCCGTGGGTGTACTGACGGCGCTCTACCACCGCAAGGTGAACGGCGGCCAAGGCCAGGTGATTGACGTGGCGCTGCACGAAGCCGTATTCAACGTGATGGAGAGCCTCATTCCCGAGTACAGCGCCTTCGGTGCCGTGCGCGACGCGGCGGGCAGCGCGCTGCCGGGCATCGCGCCGTCCAACGCGTATCCGTGCACCGATGGCTGGGTGCTGGTGGCAGGCAATGGCGACAGCATCTTCAAGCGGCTGATGGAGGCCATCGGCCGGCCTGATCTGGCGGCGGCGCCCGACCTGGGCAGCAATGCCGGGCGGGTGGCCCGGGTGGCGGAGATCGACGCGGCCATCGGCGAATGGACGGCCGGGCGCACCGTGCAGGCGGTGCTGGAGGGCCTGGGGGCCGCCCGCGTGCCGGCCGGCAAGGTGTACACGGCGCAGGACATCGCCGAAGACCCGCACTACCGCGCCCGCGACATGCTGCTGCCGCAGACCACGCGCGACGGCTATGTGGTCGAGGTGCCGGGCATCGTGCCCAAGCTGTCGGGCACGCCGGGCACGATCCGCTCCAGCGCGCCGCACCTGGGCGACGACACCGATGCGGTGCTGGCCGAGGCGGGCCTGACCGCCGAACAGATCGCGCTGCTGCGCAGCAAGGGGGTGATCCAATGACCGCGACTCGGAACCCGTCGAACGGGCCGGACGAAACAGGCCAAGCCCGCGCTGGCGTGTGGAGCGGCAACGGCCGCCGCATCCACCTGCAGGAAGTGGGAACGCGCGACGGCCTGCAGATGGAGCAGGCCTTCGTGCCCACGGCGGACAAGATCGCGCTGGTCGATGCGCTGTCGGCGGCGGGCCTGTCGAAGATCGAGGTGACGGCGTTCGTCTCGCCCACGGCGATACCGGCGCTGCGCGATGCCGAGATCGTCATGCGCGAGATCGCGCGCCGCCCCGGCACGGTGTACAGCGCGCTGGTGCCCAACGTGCGCGGCGCCGAGCGCGCCATCGAGGCGCACACCGACGAGCTGAACCTGGTCATGTCCGCCAGCGAAACGCACAACCTGGCCAACCTGCGCATGGCGCGGGCGCAATCATTCGCGGCGCTGGCGCAGGTGGTGGCCACGGCCCAGGCGGCCAGCGTGGCGGTGAACGTGTCGCTGTCGTGCGTGTTCGGCTGCCCCATGGAGGGCGATGTGGCGCAGGAGGACGTGTTCGGCTGGGTGCAGCGCTTCGCCGACCTGGGCGTGCGCGGCATCACGTTGTGCGACACGACCGGCATGGCGTATCCGACCCAGGTGGCGGGGCTGACCGCTGCGGCCCGCGCGCGCTGGCCGGGGGTGGATTTCACGCTGCACTTTCACAACACGCGCGGCATGGGGTTGGCGAACGTGCTGGCGGCCATCGGTGCGGGGGCGGACCGCTTCGACGCGTCGCTCGGCGGATTGGGGGGCTGCCCCTATGCGCCGGGCGCCTCGGGCAACGTGTGCAGCGAAGAGATCGTGCACGCGCTGCAGCTGATGGGCTACGACACGGGCGTGGACCTTTGCGCGCTGATCGCCGCGGCCGGGCGGCTGCCCGGCCTGATCGGCCATGACATTCCCAGCCAGATCGTGAAGGCCGGTCGGCGGCTGGACCTGCATCCGGTGCCCGACGGATTCGATGCGATCCGCGAACGGGCCCTGGCCCGCGACGCGGCCTGAGCGCTTCGGACCGCTGGCAAAAAAGGCTGCGATCCCGCAAGAGACAACGCATTGCAAAGAAGGAGACAAAACATGGGTATGCATTTCCTTTCCCGGCGCACGGCGCTGGCCGCGTTGCTGTGCAGCGCAGCGGGCACGGCCATTGCACAGGCTGGTTACCCCCAGCGCGCGATCACCCTCGTGGTGCCGCAGCAGGCCGGCGGCGCCAACGACGCCATTGCGCGCGTGGTGGCGCAAAAGCTGTCGGAGCAGCTGGGGCAGCCGGTGGTGGTGGACAACCGCCCCGGCGCCGGCGGCAACGTGGGCACGGCCGCCACGGCCAAGGCCAAGCCGGACGGCTACACGCTGCTGCTGACCGCTGACAGCGCGCAGGTCATCAACCCCTGGCTCTACCAGCACACGGGGTTCGATCCGGTGAAGGATTTCGAACCGGTGGCACCGCTGGCCACCGCAGGCTATGTGCTGGTGGCCAACCCGGCGTTTCCCGCGTCCAACGTGGCCGAGCTGGTGGCGCTGGCCAAAGCGCACCCGGGCCAGTACGCCATCGCCTCGGCGGGCAACGGCACGCTCAACCACCTGATCGGCGAGATGCTGCAAAAGACCGCAGGCATTTCCTTGCAGCATGTGCCGTACAAGGGCTCTGCCGCAGCCGCCACCGATGTGGTGGGCGGGCAGGTGCCGCTGTCGGTGCAAAGCCTGCCGTCCTCCATCGCGTTCATCAAGGCCGGCAAGCTCAAGGTGCTGGGCGTGGTGAACACGCGGCGCGTGGCGGCGCTGCCGGACGTGCCCACCATCGGCGAGACGCTGGCGGGTTTTGGCCAGACACCCTGGTACGGGCTCTTCGCGCCGGCCGGAACCCCGGCCACCGTGGTCGCGCGGCTGCAGGCCGAGGTGGCCCGGGCACTGGGCCAGAAAGACGTGGCCGAGCGGCTGGCCGCCGTGGGGTGCGAGCCCTACCAGGGCAGCCCGGCCCAACTGGCGGCATTGGTGCGGGACGACCTGGCGCGCTGGGGCCGGCTGGTGAAAGACACCGGGGCCAAGGTGGATTGATGGCGGGCGGGCTCGCCCGTGCGGCCACGGGCAGGGCGCAATCAGGCACTGCAGCACTTTTTTTGAATTTCTAAAAACCAAGGAGACACGGCATGACACCGACAACGATCACCCTCGCCACCCCCGCAATCACTCGCACCGTGAACCGAACCGCCACCCGCCGCCGGGCTGCGGTGGCCATCGCGCTGGCTACGGCGTTCGCAGGCACGGCCTGGGCGCAGGGCGGCTACCCGACCAAGCCGGTCACGCTGGTGGTGCCCACCGCCGCGGGCGGCACCACCGACCTGTCCGCGCGCATGCTCGCGCAGGCCCTGGGGCCGGTGCTGGGCCAATCGGTGGTGGTGGACAACAAAGGAGGAGGCAACGGCAACATCGCCGCCAGCGTGGTCAAGCGCGCAGAGCCCGATGGCTACACGCTGCTCATGCAGTACTCGGGCTACCACGTGATCTCGCCGCTGCTCACCCGGCAAAAGCAGTGGGAGCCGAGCGACTTCCAGCCGATCGCCAACGTGTTGTCGGCGCCGCAGATCATCGTCGTGCGCGACGGCCTGCCGGTGAAGACCCTGGCCGAGTTGATCGCCTATGCCAAGGCGCACCCCGGCAAGCTCAACTACGCGTCGTCCGGCAACGGCTCGCTGCAGCACGTGACCGGCGCCATGCTGGAGCAGCAGGGCGGCGTGAAGATGGTGCACGTGCCTTACAAGGGCACAGGCCCGGCGCTGCAGGATCTGCTGGGCGGCCAGGTGGACCTGACCTTCGGCACCGCACCGCCGTTCATGCCCCACATCCAGGCCGGCAAGCTGCGCGTGCTGGCGGTGACGGGCAAGGAACGACTGGCCAGCCTGCCGGACGTGCCCACCACGGCCGAGGCAGGCTACCCCAAAGTGGATGCGACCTCGTGGTTCGCGCTGTTCGCACCGGCCCACGTGCCGAAGGCGGTGGTGGACAAGCTGGTGGCCGACGTGCGCACCGTGGTGCAGAACCCCGCATTCCAGCAAAAGGCCCTGGAGCAGGGTGCCACCGCCGACTACCAGGGACCGCAACCGCTCGCCGAGCGGGTGAAGGCCGATCTGGCCAACTGGGCGCAGGTGGTGAAGGCCTCCAAGATCGAGGCGGACTGATCGTTCCTCGCACCTCGGGCCGCCCGCTGAGGGCCCGCCAGCCATCGAAGCCCTGCGCCGCGCGCAGGGCTTTTTGCTTTGCGCGCCGCGCTTTGCGCGCCGCGCTGTGCGCCGAGGCAGCGGGAGAGTGGCCGTGACAACGGGACCCGTCATGCGCTTGTAAAAATTCTTTGAATGATTGAATTTTTTCTTTAATATGACGGTGTTGTAAATTTTTTATCAAAAGCGGTCGAACGCTTTTCCGCCACCCGACGCCTGTCCCATGTCCGCTATTCCCGACCCGAGCATCGAAGCCCCGACGATCGCCATCCGCATCGGGCGGGTGCGTCCCACGCTCACGCGGTCGCACCAGCAGATGGCGGACTACGTGCTGGCCCACCCACTGCAAGCAGCCACGATGCCGATCGACGAGTTGGCGGCAGCGGTGGGGGTGTCCATTGCCACGGCCAACCGGTTCGCACGGGCGATTGGCCTGGACGGCTACCCCATGCTGCGGGCCGAACTGGTGCGCGGCTTCGAAGCCATGCTGGCGCCCATCGAGAAGATGCGCATCAAGCTGGAAAAGCCCAGCAGCATCGGCGACGTGTTCGCCGCCGCGCTGGAGGAAAGCCAGCGCAACATCGCCGCCACGCGCGAGGCACTGGACCCGGCCGCGTGCGAAGCCGCGGTGCAGGCCATCGTGGGGGCGCGGCGCATCTACCTGGCCGGCTTCGGCGCCAGCGGCTGGCTCGCCGGTCTGCTGCAGCGCGGTCTGGATGCGCATTGCGACGGCGTGCACCTGCTGGCCGGGGTGGCGGGTGCGTCCTACGGCGCTCGGCTTCTGCCGCGCATGGGCGAGGAAGACCTGTTCATCGCCATCAGCTACCCCCGCTACCTGACCGACACCGTCGTGCTGGCCCAGGGCGCCTTCGAGCGCGGCGTGCGCGTGCTGGCACTGACCGACGGGCTGCAGTCGCCCCTGGTGCCCTTTGCCCACGGCTGCCTGTTCGCGCAGACCGAAAACCAGTACGCGGCCAATTCCGAATCGTCGGCGCTGGCCATGATCGAGGCGCTGACCAGCGCCGTGGCGCACCAGGCCAAGGAGTCGGTGAAGACCGCGGCGCGCATGACCGAGGCGGTGCTGCCCTGGCTGCATGACAGCTCGCGCACGCGGCTGGCGCCTCGCTCGGCCGACGCCGCCAAGAAGCCCGCGGCCAAGGGGAATGGCCGGGCCTGAGCGGCGGCCGCATCCATCGCTCCCCGATTGCTTTTCGCCTGGCCGATTCGTTCCCATTCACTTCGCTGACCGGTTCGCCGCTTCTCCCATGACCGTTTTTCCGTCTCTTTCAGGCCGTCCCGTTCCGGTGATCGCCATCCACGGCGGTGCCGGAACGCTGAGCCGCGCGCAGATCGACGCCCGGCAGGAGCGGGCCTACCACGGCGTGCTGCAGGACGTGCTGCGCGCCGGGCAGGCGGTGCTGCAGCAGGGCGGGTCTGCCGCCGATGCGGTGTGCACGGCCGTGCAGCTGCTGGAAGATTGCCCGCTGTTCAATGCCGGGCATGGCGCGGTGTTCACCGCCGATGCGACCCACGAGCTCGATGCCGCGCTGATGGAGGGCGCCACGCTGGCGGCAGGCGCGGTGGCCGGCGTGCGCCACGTGCGCAACCCCATCCTGGCGGCCCGTGCGGTGCTGCGCCAGGGCCAGCATGTCCTCATGGCGGGCGAGGGCGCCGAGCGTCTGGCGCGCGATGCGGGGCTGGTCATGGTCGAGCCCCATTACTTTTCGACCGAAGCCCGGCGCGCCCAGTTGCAGGCCGCGCAGGCCGGCCAGTCGGGCGCGGTGCTGGACCACGACGGGGCTGCCGCGCTGGCCGGCCTGTCGGGCCGCGCGCTGGACGAAGACCGCAAGATGGGCACCGTGGGCGCGGTGGCGCTGGACGCCCAGGGCCACCTCGCGGCAGCCACTTCCACGGGCGGCATGACCAACAAGCGCCCCGGCCGCGTGGGCGACAGCCCGCTCATCGGCGCGGGCACCTATGCGGACGACCGCACGGCCGCCGTGTCGTGCACGGGCCATGGCGAAGCCTTCATCCGCGTGAGCGCGGCGCACGACATCTGCGCGCGCATGGCCTACGGCGGCGCCTCGCTGGAAGCAGCGGTCGATGCCGTGGTGCATGGCGCGCTGCCGGCGGTGGGCGGCACCGGGGGGCTGATCGCGGTGGACCGCCACGGCAACGTATGCCTGCCATTCAACACCGAAGGCATGTACCGCGGCCTGGCCCGCGTCGGCCATGCGGCCGAGTCCTTCATCTTCCGCACGCCGGATGCCTGAAGCCCCATAGGCCGACGCATCGAACGATCGAATTTCCTATTCCTGTCCTGCCATGAATCCAACCCCTTCGAGCGCGACGCCGTCCCTTGCCCTGCCGGAGCACCGCGTGCTGGCCGTGGACGATCTGACCATCCGCTTCGCCAATTCCGAGCGCACGGTGGATGCCGTGCGCAACCTGTCCTTCCACGTGGACCGGGGCGAGACGCTGGCCATCGTGGGCGAGTCGGGCTCGGGCAAGTCGGTCACCTCGCTGGCGCTGATGCGGCTGGTGGAGCACGGCGGCGGAAAGATCGTGGGCGGCTCGATCGCGCTGCGCCGCAGCAGTGGCCAGGTGCTGGACATGCGCCGCGCCAGCAACGCCACGTTGCAGTCGGTACGCGGCGCCGACGTGGCCATGATCTTCCAGGAGCCGATGACCTCGCTCAACCCGGTGTTCACCGCGGGCGAGCAGATCGCGGAATCCATTCGCTACCACCAGGGCAAGGACCGTGCGGCCGCGCGCGCCGAGGCGCTGCGCATGCTGGAGCTGGTGCGCATCCCGGAGGCGCGCAACGTGCTGGACCGGTTTCCGCACCAGCTGTCGGGCGGCATGCGCCAGCGCGTGATGATCGCCATGGCGCTGTCGTGCAAGCCGCAGCTGCTGATCGCCGACGAGCCCACCACGGCCCTGGATGTGACCATCCAGGCGCAGATCCTGCAGCTGATCCGACAGCTGCAGGAGGAGATGCGCATGGGCGTGATCTTCATCACCCACGACATGGGCGTGGTGGCCGAGGTGGCCGACCGCGTGCTGGTCATGTACCGCGGCGACAAGGTGGAAGAGGGGCCTTCCGCGCAGATCTTCGCTACCCCTCAACACACCTACACGCAGGCGCTGCTGTCGGCCGTGCCCAAACTGGGCGCCATGCAGGGCACGGACCTGCCACGGCATTTCGAACTGCTGCGCCCTACCGGCGATGCGGCAACGGTGCCCACGCTGCAATCCACGCCCATCGACACGCGACCCGAAGGCGCCCAGCCCATCCTGCGCGTGAAAGACCTGGTGACCCGTTTCGACCTGCGCTCGGGACTGTTCAACCGCGTCAAGCGGCGCGTGCATGCGGTGGAGAAGGTGAGCTTCGACCTCTATCCGGGCGAGACGCTGGCGCTGGTGGGCGAATCCGGTTGCGGCAAGTCCACCACGGGCCGCTCGCTGCTGCGGCTGGTGGATAGCCAAAGCGGTGCCATCGAGTTCGGCGGGCGCAACATCCTGGATCTGCCCACGAGCGAAGTCCAGGCGCTGCGCCGAGACATCCAGTTCATTTTCCAGGACCCGTTCGCGTCGCTGGACCCACGCCTGACCGTGGGCTTTTCGATCATGGAGCCGCTGCTGGTGCACAAGGTGGCCAGCGGCCGGCAGGCCCAGGAGCGCGTGGACTGGCTGCTGGAAAAGGTGGGCCTGCCGCGCGACTATGCGCAGCGCTACCCGCACGAGTTCTCGGGTGGCCAGCGCCAGCGCATCGCCATCGCACGGGCGCTGGCGCTCAATCCCAAGGTGGTGGTGGCGGACGAATCGGTCTCGGCCCTGGATGTGTCCATCCAGGCGCAGATCGTCAACCTGATGCTGGACCTGCAGCGCGAACTGGGCGTGGCGTTTCTTTTCATCTCGCACGACATGGCAGTGGTCGAGCGCATCAGCCACCGCGTGGCGGTGATGTTCCTCGGCCAGATCGTGGAGATCGGGCCACGCCGCGCGATCTTCGAGAACCCGCAGCACGCCTACACCAAGAAGCTCATGTCCGCCGTGCCCGTCGCCGACCCGGCGCGCAGGCACCTCAGGCGCACGCTGCTGGAGGGGGACATCCCCAGCCCCATCCGCGCGGTGGGCGACGAGCCCGTGGTGCTGCCGATGGTGCAGGTGGGCCCCGGCCATTTCGTGGCGCCGCAAGGGGGTTGATGTTTCCAATCCAATCGACCTTCAGCGCTTGTCTGACAAGCGAAAGCAGCTATCCATTTTGAAAACCCCTGATCTTTTCCACACCGGAGTTCAACCATGAAGAAAGCTTCTACCCGCCGCATCGCCTTCAGCCTGCTGGCCCTGGCCATGTCCGGCTCCGCGCTGGCCGCCGGCAACGCCGTGCTGGCCATCTACCAGCAGCCCGAGACGCTCGACCCCTACAACACCAACACGACGATCACCACGGCCGTGACCAAGAGCTTCTACGAAGGCCTGTTCGCGTTCGACAAGGACATGAAGGTCAAGAACGTGCTGGCCGAGAGCTACGAAGTGTCGAATGACGGCCTCGTCTATACCTTCAAGCTGCGCTCGGGCGTCAAGTTCCACGACGGCACCGACTTCAACGCCGCCGCGGCCAAGGCCACCCTCGACCGCGTGATGAACCCCGAGAACCGCCTGCTGCGCGCCAACCAGTTCAATCGCGTCGCCAAGGTCGAGGCCGTGAACCCGACCACGCTGCGCATCACGCTCAAGGAGCCCTTCGGCCCCTTCATCAACGCGCTGGCCCACGCCTCGGCCGCGATGATTTCGCCCGCCGCGCTGGCCAAGTGGGGCAGCAAGGACATCGCCTTCCACCCGGTAGGCACCGGCCCGTTCGAGTTCGTCGAATGGAAGCAGACCGAGGCCATCGTGGGCAAGAAGTTCGCGGGCTACTGGAAGAAGGGCTACCCCAAGGTCGATCAGGTCACCTGGAAGCCTGTGATCGAGAACAACACCCGCGCCGCCATGCTGCAGACGGGCGAGGCCGACTTTGCCTTCACGCTGCCCTATGAGCAGATCGCCACGCTCCAGAAGAGCGACAAGGTCACGGTGGTGTCCGCGCCGTCGATCATCCAGCGCTTTCTCACCTTCAACATGCTGCAAAAGCCGTATGACAACCCCAAGGTGCGCGAAGCCATCGGCTACGCCATCAACAAGGAAGCGCTGGCCAAGGTGGCCTTCAACGGCCATGCCTTCCCGGCCCAGGGCTTCGTGCCGCAGGGCGTGGAATATGCGGTGAAGATGCAGCCCATTCCCTACAACGTGGCCAAGGCCAAGGAACTGCTGAAGGAAGCGGGCTATCCCAACGGTTTCGAATCCGTGCTGTGGAGCGGCTACAACAACACCACCAGCCAGAAGGTGATCCAGTTCATCCAGCAGCAGTTGCAGCAGGTCGGCATCAAGGTGTCTGTGCAGGCGCTGGAGCCCGGCCAGCGCGCCGAGCAGGTGGATTCATGGCCCGATCCCAAGACTGCCAAGGTGCGCCTGTACTACATCGGCTGGTCTTCCTCCACCGGCGAGGCCGACTGGGCGCTGCGCCCCCTGTTCTCCACGGAGTCCTGGGCGCCGAAGCTGGCGAACTACGCCTTCTACAGCAACCCCGTGGTGGACGAGTCCATCGCCAAGGCGCTGCTGACCACCAACGGCGCCGAGCGCGCCGCGCTCTACAAGACCGCGCAGGAGCAGCTCGCCAAGGACCTGCCGCGCATCCCGCTGGTGACGGAGGACGTGCTGTACGCCCACGCCAAGCGCCTGTCCGGCGTGCACGTGATGCCCGACGGCAACATCAACAGTGACGAGATCGACCTGAAATAACAGGCCAAGGCAGCCCCGCGCGCTGATCTGGCGTGCGCGGGCTGCTCCTGTTTTCATCAAAAACACATCGCTGCGCCCGCAGCGCCGCACCCATGCTGAACTACTTTCTCAAACGACTGCTGGGACTCTTGCCCACGCTGCTGATCGTGGCTGTGCTGGTGTTCCTGTTCGTCCACATGCTGCCCGGCGACCCCGCGCGCCTGGCGGCGGGCCAGGACGCCGACGAGGCCGCCGTCGCGGTCGTGCGCCACGACCTGGGCCTGGACAGGCCGCTGCCCGAGCAGTTCGTGCACTTCTTCACGCGCATGGTGCAGGGCGACTTCGGCAAGTCCATCCGCACCGGCCGCACGGTGGCGGCCGAGATCAGCGAGCGCTTCATGCCCACGCTGGCGCTCACCGTCACCAGCATGGTCTGGGCGGTCATCTTCGGCATGGGCATCGGCATCATCTCGGCGGTGTATCGCAACCGATGGCCCGACCGGCTGGGCATGACGCTGGCGGTGTCGGGCATCTCGTTTCCCGCGTTCGCTCTGGGCATGGTGCTGATGCAGGTGTTCTCGGTCAACCTGGGCTGGTTGCCCACGGTGGGTGCGACAAGCTGGCAGCACTACATCCTGCCCTCCATCACGCTGGGGGCGGCCGTCGCCGCGGTCATGGCGCGCTTCACCCGCGCGTCGTTCGTCGAGGTGGTGCAGGAAGACTTCGTGCGCACGGCGCGCGCCAAGGGGCTCAACGAGCGCCTCGTGATCTTGAAGCATTGCCTGCGCAATGCGCTCATTCCCGTCATCACCATGATGGGGCTGCAGTTCGGCTTTCTGCTGGGCGGCTCCATCGTGGTGGAGGCCGTCTTCAACTGGCCGGGCCTGGGCCGCCTGCTGGTGGATGCCGTGACCATGCGCGACTACCCCGTGATCCAGACGCTGGTGCTGCTGTTCTCGCTGGAGTTCATCCTCATCAACCTGGTGGTGGACATGCTCTACGGCTTCATCAACCCCACCATCCGCTACAAGTGACGATGGCGTCCGGCATCCCATCCAACGAACACGAAGAGACGCTATGACCACGCCCTCCATCCCCACGCCTCCCGATGCCGCGCAGTTGGCAGCCGCCTCGCTGGCACCGGCCGCTGCCAGTTCCGGCGCGGTGCGCACTCCCTGGCGCGAGTTCTGGCGCAAGTTCAAGAAGCAGCATGTGGCCATGGTGGCCCTGGCCTTCGTGCTGCTGCTGGTGCTGGTGGCCGTGCTGGCACCCGTGCTGGTGCCCTACGACGCCGAAGGCTTTTTCGACTACGAGCGGCTGAACGAGCTGCCGTCGGCCGTTCACTGGTTCGGTGTGGACCCGCTGGGGCGCGACATCTTCAGCCGCATCCTGATGGGTGCGCGCATTTCGCTGGCGGCGGGATTCCTGTCGGTGCTCATCGGTTGCCTGATAGGCACGGCCCTGGGCCTGCTGGCGGGCTACTACGAGGGCTGGTGGGACCGCGTGGTGATGCGCATATCGGACGTGCTGTTCGCCTTCCCCGGCATCTTGCTGGCGCTGGGCGTGGTGGCCATCCTGGGCAGCAACATGACGAACGTCATCGTGGCCGTGGCGGTGTTCAGCGTGCCGGCTTTCGCACGGCTGGTGCGTGGCAACACGCTGGTGCTCAAGCAGATGACCTACATCGAATCGGCCCGCAGCATCGGTGCGTCGGACTGGACCATCATCGTGCGGCACATCCTGCCGGGCACGATTTCCTCGATCGTCGTGTACTTCACGATGCGCGTCGGCACCTCGATCATCACGGCGGCCAGCCTGTCGTTCCTGGGCATGGGCGCGCAGCCGCCCACGCCGGAGTGGGGCGCGATGCTCAACGAAGCGCGTGCCGACATGGTGAACGCCCCGCACGTCGCGCTGTTCCCCAGCCTTGCGATCTTCCTGACCGTGCTGGCCTTCAACCTGTTGGGGGATGGCCTGCGCGACGCTCTCGACCCGAAGATCGACCGGCAGTCATGAAGTCTTCTTCGCCCGGCAACGCCGCGGCTTTGGTGCCGCCGCGCATCGGCAGCCTGTCGGCAGGGCCGCTCGATGCCATCACCGATGTGGCGGGCGTGACGGTGGGCCATGCGACGCGCGATGACGGGCCGGTGCAGACCGGCGTCACCGTGATCCATCCGCATGGCCTCGACCCTTATCGCCACAAGGTGCCGGCAGGCATGGCGGTGATCAACGGCTTTGGCAAGAGCGTGGGCCTGGTGCAGTTGGCGGAGCTGGGGCAGTTGGAGACCCCTATCGCATTGACCAACACCTTTTCCGTCAGCGCCATGGCCCAGGCCCAGATCCGGCAGTGCATCGAGGCCAATCCGGAGACGGGCAGGGCCTTGCCTACGGTCAATCCGCTGGTGCTGGAGTGCAACGACGGTTTTTTGAACGACATTCAGCGCATGGCGCTGGACGGGCCCGACTACCTGGCGGCATGCAGCAGCGCGGGTGCGCGCATCGCCCAAGGTTCGGTAGGTGCGGGCCGGGGGATGTCGAGTTTCCAGCTGAAGGGCGGCATCGGCACGGCATCGCGCCGGGTGCCGTTGCGCCAAGGCGGCATTTGCACGGTAGGTGCGCTGGTGCTGGCCAACTATGGGCTGCTTCCCCACTTGGTGTGGGGCGGCAAGGCCATCGGTGCCGAGGTAGCCACCTTGCTGGACGACATGGCGCGCGCCGAGTCCGAGGAAACGGAACGTGGGTCCATCATCATGGTGCTGGCCACCGATGCACCGCTGGATGCCCGCCAATTGAACCGCCTGGCCTTGCGCGCAGGTGCAGGACTTGCCCGCACCGGCTCCGTCTATGGCCATGGCAGCGGTGACATCGCCCTTGCGTTCTCCACGGCCTACACCATGCCTCATCAGCCGTGCCAACCCATGCCAGCCATACCGATGCTGCACGAAACCCTGCTGGACGGCCTGTTCCAGGCAGCGGCCGACAGCGTGGAGCAGGCCATCGTCCATGCCCTGTGGCATGCCGAGCCCGTCACCGGTCGGGAGGGGAACCACCGCCCCGCGTTGCGCGGGTTGCTGTCCCGCCTGCCCGCATCGATTTCTTGAAGACCCCTCCATGAAAATTCTCATTTCCGTCGATATCGAAGGCGTCGCGGGCGTCTATCACCCGGAGCAAGTGCGGCCCGGCAATCCTGAATACGAGCGCGCTCGACGCCTGATGGCGTCCGAGGCCAACGCGGCGATCGCCGGCGCCTTCGATGCCGGCGCCTCCGAGGTCTATGTGAACGATTCGCACGGCGGTTTTAGGAACATGCCGCCCGATCTGCTCGACGAACGGGCGCAGGCCATCCAGGGCAAGCCCCGCTACCTGAGCATGGTGGCGGGCGTGGAGCTGGGCATGGACGGCGTCTGCCTCATCGGCTATCACTCCCGGGCCCAAGGGCGCGGCATTCTGGCCCACACCATCAACAGCTTCGCCTTCGCGCGGATCGCATTCAACGGCCAGGAGCTGGGTGAGGCGGGGATCTATGGCGCGCTGGCTGGCGCCTACGGCGCGCCGGTGCTCATGGGTTCGGGTGACGATGTGTTCATCGCGGAAACCCAGCCGCTGTTTCCCCAGGCCCGGTTCGTTCAGACCAAGCGGGCAACGGGCCAGACGAGCGGCATCAGCCTGTCGCCAGCGCAGTCCTGTGCCGCCATCCGGGCGGGCGTGGCGGCAGCCGTGCTGGATCGCGCTGCCGTGCCGCCTTTTCGCATCGAGGGCGAGATTCTGGTGGACGTGCAGGCCCAGACGCCGGCCTTGGCCGATCTGTTCTGCCAGTGGCCGACGCTGGAGCGCGTGGCCTCTGATGCCGTGCGCTTTCAGGCATCCGACACCGAGTCGGCGGTGCGCATGGTCAATTGCCTGTCGGCCATGTCGAGCATGCTGCGATGACCGGCGAACCACATTCACATTCCTTTGGCGCGCCTGCGAAGGTGGGCATTCTGGCGGGAATGGGGCCCGCGGCGGGTGTGGATTTCGCCCGCCTGTTTCTCAAGGCGTCCGAGCGCTGGCTGCAGGAGCATGGCTTGGCCGTTCAGGATCAGGCATTCCCCGAGCACTGGATGGCGCAGGTCCCGGTGGCGGACCGGTCTCGCGCGCTCAGCGATGCAAGCGCACCGCAGCCATTGGACGAAATGGCGCGGGTTCTGCGGCAACTCTCGGCCGTGGGCGCCCGCGCGGTGGCCATCTCGTGCAACACCGCGCACGCCTGGCACGCCGCACTGCAGGAGCGGGTGCCGTCCGTGGACCTGCTGCACATCGCGCGGGAGACCGCCACCGAACTGCAGCGGCGGGGCATCCGCCAAGTGGCGTTGCTGGCCACGCAAGGCACGTACGGCATGGGCCTGTATGACACCGTGATGGCGCACCATGGCATCGAATGCGTGATTCCCGAGCCATCCGAGCGCGAGGAACTCATGCAGGGCATCTACCAAGGGGTCAAGGCCGGCAACTTGGCGTTGGCGCAAGCATCCTTTACATGCGTAGGCAGGCAGTTGCGTGGGCGCCATGGCGATGGCATCGCCCTGATCATGGCTTGCACGGAAATCCCGCTGGCTTTGCCCCATGCCCCGGAAGCGGAAGGCTGGACGTTGATCGACCCCTCCGAAATCCTGGCCATGGCACTGGCCCGCAAGGCCTACGAAGGACACGCCGGGCACTGATCCGGCAGGGCTTGGCCGTTGGGGCCGCGATGGAGCGCAGAGTCTGGCCACAATAGCGCCATGTCCGATGTGCATTCCCCCGAACTCCTCGCGCAGGTGGCCGCGCTGCCGCCCCTGCCGGGGGTCTACCGTTATTTCGACGCGCAAGGCGCATTGCTCTACGTGGGCAAGGCGCGCAATCTCAAGAAGCGCGTCTCCAGCTACTTCACCAAGACCCATGGCGGCACGCGGATCGGCCACATGGTGGGCAAGATCGTCCGGCTGGAGACCACCGTGGTGCGGTCCGAAGCCGAAGCGCTGCTGCTGGAAAACAACCTCATCAAGTCGCTGAATCCGAAGTACAACATTCTGTTTCGGGACGACAAGAGCTATCCCTATCTCAAGATCACGGGTGTGGCTCCCAAGGATGGCACTGGAGAAGTGCCGGGCCAACTTTTCCCGCGCATGGCGTACTACCGCGGCGCCATCGACAAGCGCCACCGCTACTTCGGCCCCTATCCGGGCGCCTGGGCGGTGAAGGAAACCATCTTGCTGCTGCAGAAGGTGTTTCGCCTGCGTACCTGCGAAGACACTGTGTTTGCCAACCGCACCCGGCCCTGCCTGCTCTACCAGATCAAACGCTGTACGGGACCCTGCGTGGACCTGATCTCGCCCCAGGCCTACGCCAGCGATGTCGCCCATGCCGAGGCCATGCTGCGGGGCGAGACGCAAGAGTTGCTGAGGTCGATGGAGGCCCGCATGATGGACCACTCCGCCCGCCTGGAGTTCGAGCAGGCGGCCGATGTACGCAACCAGATCACCGCGCTGTCGCGTGTGCTGCATCAGCAGGCCATTGAAACCGTGTCCGACAAGGACGTGGACATCTTGGCCGTGAAGGTGCTGGGTGGACGCGCCTGTGTGAATCTGGCGATGGTGAGGGGAGGGCGGCACCTTGGCGACCGAGCCTACTTTCCGGTGCATGTGGAGGACGCTGCAGCCGTGTTCCAGGCTGAGGAGGCGGCAGACGATGCCGAGGCCGCCGGTGCGGACGGCTCTCCTGAAGGCGGGGCGGGCGCTGAGTTGGCAGGTGCTGCGGGGGGAGCGGGAGGGCCTGCCCAGGCAGTGCGCACAATGCTTGCGCGCTCCATCGAGGTGCAGGTGCTCGAGGCCTTCATCGCCCAGCACTACATTGGCGTGCCGGTCCCGCCCACCCTCATCGTGAGCGAACCCGTTGACCGCGCGCTGATTGATGCGCTGTCGCAACAAACCGGCGTGCGTGTGACTGCCGTGCACCAGCCGCGAGAGCAGCGCCGCGCATGGCTGGACATGGCCCAGAAGAATGCGGACATCCAGCTCGCGCGCCTGTTGGCCGAGGAGGGCTCGCAGCAGGCGCGCACCCGTGCCCTCGCTGAGGCGCTGGACTTGAGCGAAGAGGAGCTTGATACGCTCAGGATCGAGTGCTTCGACATTTCGCATACAGCGGGCGAATCCACTCAGGCTTCTTGCGTGGTGTTCCATCACCACAAGATGCAGAGTAGCGAGTACCGGCGCTTCAAGATCGACGGCATCACGGGCGGCGACGACTATGCCGCCATGCGGCAGGTGCTCATGCGCCGCTACAGCAAAGTGGCCGAGGCGCAGCGCGAGGCCGGAGGCGCAGAGCCCGCGCCAGGGCAGGCCCGTTTGCCCGACCTGGTGCTAGTGGACGGCGGCAAGGGCCAGGTCAGCATGGCGCGCGAGGTGTTCACCGAACTCGGCCTGGATCTCAGCCGCATCGTCGGCGTCGAAAAAGGCGAGGGCCGCAAGGTCGGGCTGGAAGAACTGGTATTTGCCGATGGGCGCGAAAAGGTCTATCTGGGCCGGGACTCGGCCGCGCTGATGCTGGTCGCGCAGATCCGCGACGAGGCCCACCGTTTTGCCATCACTGGCATGCGTGCGGCGCGGGCCAAGGTGCGCGTGGGCGGGGGGCAGCTGGAAGAGATTCCAGGCGTCGGGCCAAAGAAGCGGGCGCGGCTGCTGCAGCGCTTTGGCGGCGTGCGCGGCGTGGCGGCCGCCAGCGTGGAGGACCTGATCACGGTGGAAGGCATTTCGCGCGACCTGGCCGAGGAGATCTACCGCGCGTTGCGTTGACTGGATTGGCCCCGGTGGGCGATGGTGGCCGAACGGACATGACACAATCGCCGCATGTTCCTGACCATCCCCACCATCATGACCTGGACGCGCATCGTCGCGATACCTTTGATCGTCGGGGTGTTCTACGCGCCGCTGGAGCCAGCCACACGCAATCTCATCGCCACGGTCATGTTCGTCATCTTCGCGGCGACCGACTGGCTGGATGGCTACCTTGCGCGCAAGCTCAATCAGACCTCTTCGTTCGGCGCCTTCCTCGACCCAGTGGCCGACAAGTTCCTTGTGTGTGCTTCGTTGCTCGTGCTCGTGCATCTGCAGCGGGCCGACGTCTTCGTCGCAATGATCATCATCGGCCGAGAGATTGCGATCTCGGCGCTGCGCGAGTGGATGGCGCAAATCGGTGCTTCCCGCAGTGTGGCAGTGCACATGCTGGGCAAGGTCAAGACCACGGTGCAGATGGTCGCGATTCCTTTCCTTCTCTACGACGGACGGGTGTTCGGCGTGATCGATACCGGGGTGTGGGGTACTTGGCTCATCTGGATTGCCGCAGTACTCACCGTTTGGTCGATGGTGTACTACCTTCAAAAAGCGCTTCCGGAAATCCGTGCACGGGTCAAGAAGTGATGTCTGCCTCATCGCTTCTCTGGTGGCAGTCTGAGCGTGAAAATTCCACTCCGCAGATTGTCAATACGGGATGAGCCTATGGCCGCAACGGCGCTCAGAAAAAGCCTCCGCAAGGCCCAGCCCGCTTCACAAATGCGTCTAGAATCCGCTGCTACGCTGCCGTTGAACGGCGCACTGTATTGACACCCGGAAAGTCGATGGCTTTAATCTGACACAGCAGAATCTGCCTCCGTGTCAGCCCTTCCCCGCCTGCTTGAAGTGCTGCCTTGCCGCAGTCCGACGTGGCGCGTTTCAGAGGGCCAGATTTGCAAAAGACATTCCATCCACTCTTTTCCCGAGAGGCTTCTTGTGAATAAAACCGAACTGATTGAGCACATTGCTAACAACGCCGATATCTCCAAGGCTGCAGCAGCGCGAGCGCTGGAGTCCACGATCGAAGCGGTCAAGAAGACCTTGAAAAAGGGCGGTACGGTGTCTCTCGTCGGTTTTGGTACTTTTGCCGTGGGCAAGCGCGCTGCGCGCACCGGCCGTAATCCCCGTACGGGCGATACGATTAAGATCAAGGCTGCTAAAGTTCCTAAGTTCCGTCCAGGCAAGGCATTGAAGGATGCTCTGAATTGATGGTTTATGTTTAAGGTGGGGTGCTTAGCTCAGTTGGTAGAGCGGCGCCCTTACAAGGCGTAGGTCGGCGGTTCGACCCCGTCAGCACCCACCACCGAACAAAAAGGCGAACGCGAGTTCGCCTTTTCTTTTGTCGCCACTGAAAGATCGCACATGTTCGAATCCATCCGCAAGCACTCCAAGATCGTGATGTTCTTGCTGTTCTTGCTGATCATTCCGTCTTTTGTCTTTGTTGGCATCGACCGCAGCTACTTCTCGGGCAAAAGCCCCGTGGTGGCCCGCGTCGATGGCCATGACATCACGCAGGACGAGTGGGACAACGCCCACCGCGCCGAAATGGATCGCATCCGCGCGCAATCTCCTACGGTGGACGCCAAACTGCTCGACACCCCCCAGGCACGCTATGCCACTTTGGAGCGCATGGTGCGGGATCGTGTGCTTCAGACCGCCGCAAAGAAGATGCACCTCATCGCCAGCGACGCGCAACTTGCCCGTACTCTGCAGGGTATTCCTGCCATCGCGAATCTCAAGCGTCCCGATGGCACGCTGGATGCTGAAGCCTATCGTGCCATCGTGGGCGCGCAAGGGCTGACTCCAGAGGGCTTCGAAGCCAACGTGCGCCGCGACCTCTCCGTCAATCAGGTGATGTCGGGGGTGCTCGGTTCGGCATTGAGCAGCAACGCACAGTCCCAGTTGGCGCTGGATGCCTTGTACCAGCGTCGCGAAATCCAGATCGCGCGCTTCAATGCTGCCGACTTCGCAGGGAAGATCGCACCCTCGGACGCTGACCTGGAGGCCTATTACACATCGCATGCCGCGTTGTTCCAGCAGTCCGAGCAGGCCAATGTCGAATATGTGGTGCTGGACACGAACGCAGTCCAGGCCAGCATGGTGGTGAACGACGAAGACTTGCGCACTTACTACAAGCAAAATCTGGAGCGCTTGGCTGGCAAAGAAGAACGCCGTGCCAGCCACATCCTGATCAACGCGAGCAAGGATGCCTCCAAGGCGGATCGTGAGAAGGCCAAGGCCCGAGCAACCGAGTTGCTGGAGCAGGTGCGCAAGGCGCCCGGAACGTTCGCTGAGCTGGCAAAAAAATACTCGCAGGACACCGGTTCTGCAGCCTCTGGCGGGGACCTGGATTTCTTCGGCCGCGGTGCCATGGTCAAGCCCTTTGAAGATGCCGCTTTTTCTATGAAGAAGGGCGATATCAGCAATGTGGTGGAGTCTGACTTTGGCTATCACATCATTTTGCTGACCGACATCAAGGCACCCAAGCAACCCAGCTTTGAACAGTTGCGCCCTACGCTGGAGGCAGAGCTCAAGCAGCAGCAGGCCCAACGCAAGTTTGCCGAAGTGGCCGAAGCCTTCACCAATGGAGTTTACGAACAGGCCGACGGTCTGCAATCCGTCGCAGACAAGTTAAAGCTCAAAGTGCAAACCGCCAACGGCGTGACCCGGACCCCTGCGCCGGGCACGCAAGGTCCGCTGGCCAATCAGCGCTTCCTTGAAGCGCTGTTCTCGCCGGACTCCCTGGAGCACAAGCGGAACACGGAAGCCATCGAAACCGGGCCGAGTGCTTTGGTTGCTGGGCGAATCACAGCGTACACGCCTGCACGTGCATTGCCGCTGCAAGATGTTCGCGCTCGCGTGAAGGATTTGTACGTGGCTGACAAGTCTGCCGAGATGGCTCGCAAGGAAGGGGAGGCAAAGCTGGCGGCCTGGAAGGCAGCGCCTGCGTCGGCCACGGGTCTTGCTCCTGCAGTCACTGTTTCCAGAGATCAGCCGCAGAATTTGCCCCGTGCCGTGATTGATGCCGCGTTGCAATCCAATGTGGATGCGTTGCCTTCATGGGCAGGCGTCAGCCTCGGTTCTCAGGGCTATGCTGTGTTGAAGGTTAACCGCGTGGTGCCGCGTCCTGCCCCTGATGAAGCAGCGAACCGCCAGCAGCATCAGCAATACGCGCAGGCGACGGCTTCTGCGGAAGCGCTTGCCTATTACGAGTTGTTGAAAGACCGCTTCAAGGTCCAGTTCAAGGTGCCGCGTCCGGTGGCCGCAACTGCTGTGGAAAATTGATCGGCATTCCTTCGGATTGTGACTAATTTATGGGTATAATTTGAGGCTACGGTGGCTGTAGCTCAGTTGGTAGAGTCCAGGATTGTGATTCCTGTTGTCGTGGGTTCGAGCCCCATCAGCCACCCCAAATCAGTCAAGCGCTGCAATCGAAAGGTTGCAGCGCTTTTTCTTTTTGCGCGATGTGTTGTCCCAATGTTGTGGGTTGCCGATAGGGTATCGATAAGCTGGGATCGCATAGGTTGGTCGCCTACAAAAACAGTCAGCCCACCTGTTCAGAATGGAGCAAATTCTGAAAGGGCTTGAAATGCACGAGAAACACGCGCAAGAAACAGTTTTCGGGGTTGCCGACGGAGCCACCTACACGGCTGAACTGTGCTTGAGCAAAGCAGGGCACTACTACTTCATGCAGATCCAGGTGGATGGCCACAACCTGCCTGTGACCGAAAGCCATTGGCCTACTCGCGACCAAGCTATGGTCGCTCTCACTGAATATGCGTCCGGTGCCCGAAGGCTGGACGATCCTCCGGTAGTGGGCATCCTCGCAAAAGATTGATCCAATTGCCCTTGGATGCTTTAGCCGCGCTACGGGCTCTACTCAGCCCCTTTTGAAGGCGTTCAGATGTCTTCAAGCAACGAATAAGGCAAGGTGTTCAATACAAATGGAACACCTTCAATGCCGCCCACGCGCAACGACTCGCCCGCAGAGGCAATTTGGAGCGATACCAGAGCATCCATTCCTCCATCAGGGGCCTCAGCGGTTTGCACCACTACACCGCAAGGTTGTTCCGTGTCGCTGGTGGCAAACACTTCCGACCCCACCGTGATCGGCGCGGGCGCATGAACGAGATAAGTGCGTCGTTTCAACGTGCCACGGAATTGGCTGCGAGCTACGATCTCCTGGCCGGGATAGCAGCCCTTCTTAAAGCTCACCCCTCCAAGGGATTCGTAATTCAACATCTGAGGCACGAACAAATCCACCAGGGGCGCAGTCAAGGTTGCCACACCACTCTGTACTTCGCTCCATTCCCATAATCCGGGCGCAAGCAAATTGCCCGCAGGCGCAGGCGCTGTGGATGGAGCAACCCATAAAGCGCGCGGGTGGCCAGCGGCAGGGTAGAGGTGCACAATGGTGGCCAGCTCTCGCATGGCCTTAGACCACGGAGGCAGTAGCACGCCGTCTGTCAGAGCTGTCAACGCCTCGCCTGCCAACCCATAGAGCGCAAAGTCTGCCGTGGCATCAGTCAATCGCGCCTTCGCACGCAGCACGAACATGGACAGCCTTTTGAGGGTAGGGGCCAGAAGGTCGCTGCTACAAATCAGCAGCACTTCCGTGGCACTGCGTTTGAATCCAATAAAACTCGCCTGAACACGTCCTTTGGCAGAAAGGAAAGCGGCCAATCGGGCCTGATCCATGCCCAGCAGCGCGAAGTCCTGTGTCAGCTGGCCATGCAGGAAATTCGCTGCATCTTCCCCCGCTACACGAATCACGCCGAGGTGGGATAGGGGGGCTATGCCGTTCAAGGGATAAGTCATGGCTGAATTATGATGCCCGGTTACTTTCCTACAGGCTGCCAAGGTTGTGCGTCGTTTTCTTGCGTTATTGCTAGTCATTGTTTGCGCTGCGACAGCTGCAGCGGCTTGGTGGTTGCACCAGCCGTTGCCCATTCGCGGCGGCTTGCCATCTTCCCAATCACTCGAGTTGGCGATCGAGCCTGGCACCACGCCCCGGGGCGTCGCGCGCGATGTGGTCGCCGCTGGTGTCGACACCGATCCGCGCTTGCTTTATGCGTGGTTCCGCCTGTCTGGCCAGGATCGTTTGATCAAGGCCGGTAATTACGAACTCCCACCAGGCACCACCCCCCGAGAGTTGCTCCAGAAACTCGTGCGTGGCGAAGAGGCCCTGCGTGCCGTTACTCTGGTGGAGGGGTGGACTTTTCGACAGGTCCGTCAGGCGCTGTCACGCGAAGACCAGTTGAAACCCGATACCAAGGGTCTGGCCGACGATGCCATCATGGCGCGGCTCGATCGCCCAGGCGTCCCGCCAGAGGGTCGTTTTTTCCCCGATACCTACACCTACGCGAAGGGAAGCAGTGATTTGGCCTTGCTACGCCGGGCAATGCACGCCATGGATCGGCGCCTGGAAGCGGCCTGGGCGCAACGATCGGCAGACACGCCTTTGCGAAGCGCTGACGAAGCCCTCGTTCTTGCGAGCATCGTGGAGAAGGAAACGGGCCGTCCTTCCGACCGCGCACAGATCGCCGGTGTCTTCAGCAACCGATTGAAAGCGGGCATGCTGCTTCAAACGGACCCCACGGTGATTTACGGTTTGGGCGAGAAGTTCGATGGCAACCTGCGAAGACGTGATCTGCTAGCGGACACGCCCTGGAACACCTATACCCGCCCGGGCCTGCCCCCTACGCCCATTGCCATGCCTGGGAAAGCGTCTCTGATCGCTGCTGTCCAGCCAGAGAGGACCAACGCTTTGTATTTCGTTGCAAGAGGCGATGGCACCAGCCATTTCAGCCCGACTCTCGACGAGCACAACCGGGCCGTCAACCGCTATCAGCGGAGCCAGCCCTGACCATGCCCAACGAAGCCAGAAAGTCCACCATGGAGCCAGCGGGTCGGTTCATCACATTCGAAGGCATTGACGGTGCGGGAAAGTCATCGCACATCGAGGCTCTGGCCTCGGTCTTTCGGCATCAGGGCCATACCGTCACGGTGACCCGGGAGCCCGGCGGCACCCCGCTGGCGGAGAAGATACGCGCGCTTTTGCTGAATGACGCCATGGATGCTCTCACGGAGTCGTTGCTGGTATTCGCGGGCCGTCGCGACCATCTGAGATGCGTGATCGAGCCTGCATTGGCGAAGGGCGAGGTGGTGCTGTGCGATCGCTTCACCGACGCCACCTTTGCCTATCAAGGCAGTGGACGCGGCTTCGATACCAAATTGCTATCAATATTGGAGCAGATGGCCCAATCTGGTATTGCGCTGGATGCAAAAAAGATGCGTGATCCTGATTTGACGCTGTGGTTCGATCTCGCCCCCGGGGTTGCGGCTGCACGCCTTGCGGATGCACGCGCGCCCGACCGTTTTGAATCCCAGCCTGCCGAGTTTTTCAGCCGGGTACGACAAGGGTACGCCGAGCGTGCATCGGCTGCGACGCATCGTTTTGTGCGCCTGGATGCAGGGAAGGCTCGAGGCGCGGTTTGGTCGCAACTGATCGGCTCGCTCGTGCAGCGGGGCTGGTTGCCAGCGACCGCGGCAGACATTGCTGCGGATGCGCCGTGAGTGGTCTTTCATCAATCGCACCGTGGATCGCGGCGCAGCGCCAGACGCTGCTGGCACAGCGAGGCCATGCATGGCTGCTGAGTGGCCCATCCGGGCTGGGCCAGTATGCGCTGGCGATGGAACTGGTTCGTGCCTGGTTGTGCGACGAGCCCACGGGTGACGGGGCATGCGGTCACTGTGGCAGTTGCCACGCGGTCGACGTCAGAACGCATGCTGATCTGTGCGTACTCATGCCTGAGACGCAAATGATGGAGCGTGCCTGGCCCCTGCCGGAAAAGGCGCAGTCTGAAATCGATGATAAAAAACGCAAGGCAAGCCGCGAGATCCGCGTCGATGCCATGCGGGATGCCGTGCAATTCGCGCAGCGCACATCTGCCCGTGGCCGTGGCAAAGCTGTGCTTGTGTACCCGGCCGAGCAGATGAACAACGTGACGGCCAATGCATTGCTCAAGACGCTGGAGGAGCCTGCGGGCGACGTGCGCTTTGTACTGGCCACCGAGGCGGCGCATCAGTTGCTGCCTACCATCCGCAGCCGCTGCCTCGGTCACTCGATGGTATGGCCCGCAGAATCCGACATGGTGACCTGGCTGGTGCAACAAGGGCTGGAATCCGATGCTGCCAGTGCCTTTCTGCGGGCGTGCGGTGGCCGCCCCGACGACGCGCTGAGCTTGGCCCGCGCTGGACGCAGTCCGCAAGCGTGGTCGCAACTGCCCAAAGCGGTTGCCAGGGGAGATGCCACGGCATTGGCCGACGTTTCTCCGGCCCAGGCAGTGGATACCCTGCAGAAACTTTGCCATGATCTGATGGCGTGTCGGGTCGGTGCCGCGCCACGCTACTTTGTGGCTGCCGATCTGCCGCCGCCGCCGGGTATCGGGCCTTTGAGCCGCTGGGCGAAAGCGCTGGCGAAGGAGGCGCGTACTGCAGATCACCCCTTCAATGCGGGCCTCATGCTCGAAGCGCTTGTTGCCCAAGCGCGAAACACCCTACACTCGCGCCATTGAAGAAGACGCCCCAAGACCATGAGCAGCCCCTCTACCGCGCCCCGTCCCAGCGTCATGCAGCTGGCCATCAAGGAGAAGGCGGCTCTGTATGCGGCTTACATCCCCCTCTTTTCCGAAGGCGGCATCTTTGTGCCTACGCAGCGCGAATACAAGCTCGGTGACGATGTCTATGTGTTATTGACGCTGCCGGAAGACACGCAGCGGTATCCCGTCGCTGGAAGGGTGGCCTGGGTGACGCCCGCCCGGGCTGCCGGCAATCGGACACAGGGTGTCGGCATCCAGTTTCCGAGGGACGAAAAATCCCGCGTTCTCAAGCTCAAGATCGAAGAGCTGCTGGGTACCAGCCTGGGATCGGATCGGCCGACCCAGACCCTCTGAGGGCCCCGCGCCGTTGCCATGCCGACCGTTTGCCGGTCGGCATTTTTGTTTGGATTGCGCATGTTCACAGACTCCCATTGCCATCTCACCTTTCCTGATTTGGCCACCCAACTCCCTGCCATCCGCCAAGCCATGGCCGATGCCGGCGTGGATCGCGCGCTTTGCATCTGCACCACCCTGGAAGAGTTTTCCGACGTGCATGGATTGGCCTTGGCCTACGACAATTTCTGGAGCAGCGTGGGCGTGCATCCCGACAATGAAGGCGTTACCGAACCATCCGAGCAGGACCTGCTCGACCGCGCCGCCTTGCCGAGGGTGATTGCCATCGGCGAAACCGGGCTTGACTATTTCGGCATGGAAGACCGCAAGGGCGGCCGCAGCATCGCCGATCTGGAATGGCAGCGCGATCGGTTCCGCACGCACATCCGGGCTGCTCGCAAGTGTGGCAAGCCATTGGTCATCCACACGCGAAGCGCATCGGACGATACCCTGGCTATCTTGCGCGAAGAGGGCGAAACTGGCGCTGGCAATCGGGCGGGCGGGGTCTTCCACTGCTTTACCGAGACGGCCGAAGTGGCCCGTGCTGCCCTCGATTTGGGCTACTACATCTCGTTTTCCGGCATCGTTACCTTCAAAAGCGCCCAGCACTTGCGTGATGTGGCAGCCTTCGTGCCCTTGGACCGGATGCTCATCGAGACGGACAGCCCTTACCTCGCCCCGGTGCCCTACCGTGGCAAGACCAACAATCCGTCTTATGTTCCCTTCGTGGCGAAGCAGCTGGCCGAAGTCAAAGGGCTGCCGGTGCAGGAAGTGGCGCAGGCCACCAGCCGCAATTTCGACACCCTGTTCTTTTCTGGAGCCACCCCATGATGATGGTCCGCCGCCGAGTGCTGGCTTCGTTCGCTTTGGCCACTGCGGCGCTGTGCGGTGCGTGCGCGCACGCCGGAGCCTACGAGGATTTCTTCACGGCCGTGATGCGCGACGACGATTCCGGCATCACTTCTCTGGTACGTCGGGGCTTCGATCCGAATACGCGCAGCGCCAAGGGCGAGGTCGCGCTGACGCTCGCTTTGAAAGAAGGTTCCATGAGGGCTTTCGCAGCACTGATGGCGGCCAAGGGCATTAAAGTGGAGGAGCGGAACGCCAAGGATGAAAGCCCGTTGATGCTGGCTGCGATCAAAGGCAATATTGAAGCGGCCCGTGCGCTCATTGCCAAGGATGCTGATGTCAATAAAACAGGTTGGACACCGTTGCACTACGCGGCATCCGGCACCACGCCGCAGCAAGCCGTCATCACGTCGCTGCTGCTTGAAAACCATGCCTACATCGATGCTGCCTCGCCCAACGGCACCACGCCGTTGATGATGGCCGTGAGCTATGGCACGGCCGATGTGGCCAAGCTGCTACTGGACGAAGGCGCAGATCCCACGTTGCGCAATCAGATCGGCCTGGGCGCCGCTGACTTTGCGCGCCGGGCCGATCGCAAGGACATGGAAGAACTTGTGGCGGAGGCCGTGCGCCGGCGCCAGCCTCGCCGCGGACAGTGGTAAGCCGGCTAAAAGCTTAAGTCTTGCCTGTGGCGCAGTCTGTGGTCAGTGCCCGGCCGGGCGGGTTTGAAGCCGGGCGTACAGGCCGCCTTGCGCCATCAGTGCAGCATGCGTGCCTTGTTCGGCAATGCGGCCGCGCTCCATCACCACCACGCGATCCGCGTGCTCGATGGTGGACAGCCGGTGCGCGATCACCAGCGTGGTCCGCCCCTGCATGAGGCGTTGCAGCGCGTCCTGTACCAAACGTTCCGACTCCGTATCGAGTGCCGAAGTGGCTTCGTCCAGAATCAGAATCGGCGCGTCCTTGTAGAGCGCCCGGGCGATCGCCAGGCGCTGGCGTTGCCCCCCCGAGAGTTGCGTGGCGTTGTGCCCCACCACCGTGTGCATGCCGGAAGGCAGGGCCGCCACATGCTCCGAGAGGTTGGCAGCCACCAGACATTCCTGCACGCGCTGCTCGTTCACTTCGCCTCCCAAGGCCACGTTGGCCGCCACCGTGTCGTTGAACATCACCACGTCTTGGCTGACCATGGCGAATTGCGACCGCAGGGTTTGCAGGTTCCATTGCGACACGGGATGCCCGTCCAGCAGGACTTGGCCGCTACTCGGTGTGATGAAGCGTGGCAACAGGTTCACCAAGGTGGTTTTGCCGGCGCCAGAAGGGCCCACCAGCGCTACGGTTTCTCCGGGGTGCACGGTCAAATTCACTCGGTCCAAGGCCATGGCCTGCTCATCGCCGAACGCCACGGTGACGTCTTGCAGCGTAATGGCTCCCGTTGTGCGCGCAGGCGCATGGCTGCCTCCTTGTTCTGCCCGCGTGTCTCCCAGCAAGGCCAATCCGCGTTCCAGGGCTGCGACACCGCGAGTCACGGGATTGGCCACGTCGGCCAAGCGTCGGATCGGAGCGATCAGCATGAGCATGGCGGTGATGAAAGCCGCAAAGCCGCCCACCGTCACGTCCCGGTCGCCGCTGGCATGGCTCTGCCAGAGTGCCACGCAGATAACGCCTGACAGCGCCGCTGCCGCGAGCAGTTGGGTGAGGGGGGTCATTGCCGCTGAGGCAATGGTGGCCTTGATGGCCAGGCGCCTCAGGCTTTGGCTCAGAACGCCGAAGCGCCGCGACTGGCTGGGCTGCGCGCCGTGCAGACGAACCATGCGGTGTGCCAGCACGTTTTCCTCCACCACGTAGGCCAACTGGTCCGTTGCTTCCTGGCTGCTCTTGGTGATGTGGTAGAGCCGTCTGGACAACGTCTTCATGATCCAGGCCACCCCTGGCACCACGATGGCAACGATCAGCGTGAGTTGCCAGTTGAGGTAGAGCAAATAACCCAATAGCGCGATCAAAGTGAAGCCATCGCGCGACAGTCCCATCAGGGCTTGAACCAGCAGCGTTGCGCCGGTCTGGACCTCATACACCACCGTGTTGGAAAGGGTGCTGGCCGACTGCCGTGTGAACAGGGCCATCTCCGCCGCGAGCAAGCGGTCGAAAAGCGCTTCGCGCAACTTCATCATGCCTTCGTTGGCGATGCGGGCAAGGGCATATTGACCGACGAACTGTGCCAATCCCCGCACCAGAAACACCCCCATGATGGCCAGCGGGACCATCCACAACTTCAAGGAACCTTCGGTAAAGCCCTGGTCGAGCAATGGCTTGAGCAGGGCAGGAATGAGGGGCTCGGTGACCGCTCCTATCAGCGTGGCCAGTATGGCGAGTATCCACGCGGAGCGCTGGTTGCCGAAGTACACCGAAAGCCGGCGAAGCCTCTCGGTCAGGGTCAGTCGGGTGGTTTGCTCGGAGGCCGGCGGGGTGCGTGGGTCTTGGGCTTGCATGAGGCGCGGATTCTACGTAGGACCGCATCCAAACCTTGCACAGTTTGTCACAGGGGTATCCCACCAGTGTGTAACATCCACGGTCTGTCCACCGGCATTTGCTCGGTATCCGATGGCTGCCAATGACTATTGACCGAAATCCATCCTCCATTCCTGCTGCGGCCCTGCCGCACCTCTCTCGCCGGCACGCTATCACCGCGCTGGTTTCTTCCTCCGCACTGCCTGCACTGGCTCAATTCAGGGTCGAGATCACCGGCGTGGGTTTGACCCAGCTTCCCTTTGCGGTTTCGCCATTTCGTGGTGAGGCGCAGTCTCCCCAAAAAATTTCCGCCATCATCCAGGCCGACCTGGAGCGAAGCGGCCAGTTTCGGGGAGTCGATTCGTCCGGCCCTGCGCTCGATGAAACGTCTCGCCCGGATGTTGCCCTGTGGAAGCAAAAGGGTGCCGAGTCGCTCACGACTGGCAGCGTCACACGCTTGCCCGATGGCCGTTTCGACATCCGCTTTCGCCTGTGGGACGTGGTGCGCGGCCAGGACCTCGGCGGCCAGAGTTTCGTAGTCACGCAGGGCGACCTGCGGCTGGTGGCTCACCGCATCGCTGATTTCATCTACGAAAAGCTCACGGGCCAGCGCGGCGTGTTCTCGACCCGCATCGCGTATGTCACCAAGTCCGGCACGCGCTATAGCCTTTGGGTGGCCGATGCGGACGGCGAGAACGCGCAATCAGCGCTGTCCAGCCCCGAGCCCATCATCTCGCCAGCCTGGTCGCCCAGCGGAGGGCAGTTGGCCTATGTGTCGTTCGAATCGCGCAAGCCGGTTGTCTACGTGCACGACGTGGCGTCGGGCCGGCGCCGTTTGATCGCCAACTTCAGGGGCTCCAACAGCGCGCCCGCGTGGTCGCCTGATGGCCGGACGCTTGCCGTGACGCTGAGCCGCGACGGTGGCTCCCAGCTCTACACCATCGATGCCAATGGCGGCGAGCCGCGTCGGCTCATGCAGAGCACCGGCATCGATACCGAGCCGATGTTCTCCAGCGATGGCCGAAGCATCTACTTCGTAAGCGACCGGGGCGGTGCGCCACAGATCTACAAGGTCGGCACCTCCGGGGGCAACGCCGAGCGCGTGACGTTCACTGGCTCCTACAACATTTCCCCCAGTATCAGCCCCGACGGCAAATGGTTGGCTTATGTTTCCCGCATCGGCGGCGCCTTCAAACTGCATGTCATGGATTTGGCAAACGGCACCGTCACGGCTGTGACCGACACGACGGCGGACGAGAATCCCAGCTTTGCGCCCAATAGCCGCTTGATCGTCTATGCAACGCAGCAACAGGGCCGTGAAGCGCTGATGACGACCACGCTGGACGGCAAGATCAAGGCACGCTTGGCCGGGCAGGGCGGTGACATCCGCGAGCCCGACTGGGGCCCGTTCCAAAAACAGTGAACCAACAAAATTTTTTCGATTTTCGATTTTTGATTATTTGGACTTGAGGAGTATTTCAATGAACCGTTTTCCCTTCAAACGCATTTCCGCCATCGTCATCGCTGCCGCCATCGTGGCCGGCTGCAGTTCCGGCGTGAAGCTGGAAGATGTGCCTGTCGAAGACAAGGGCGCAACGTCCACCATGCCAGGCAATGGTGGTGCCAACCCCAACGGCGCTTCGCAAAGCGGCGTTGCACCGGTGGACCTGAGCCAGTCGGCCCGTGACGGCGCTGGTCCAGTCGGGGTGAGCCGCATCGTGTATTTCGACTACGACAGCTACGCAGTCAAGCCTGAGTTCCAGTCGCTGATCGAACAACATGCTCGCTTCATCAAGGCAGGCCAGAACCGCAAGGTCATGATCGAAGGCCACACCGACGAGCGCGGTGGGCGGGAATACAACCTGGCCCTGGGCCAAAAGCGCGCGGAGGCCGTGCGCCGTTCGCTCGCTTTGCTCGGCGTGTCGGAAGCCCAGATGGAAGCCGTGAGCTTCGGTAAGGAAAAGCCTGCGGCCCAAGGCAGCACGGAAGACGTGTACGCCCAGAATCGCCGCGTTGAGTTGTCTTACCGTTGATGAGCGCGCAGATGGTGGTTCCCCGCAAGGCGCTGGCCGCACTGGCCTTGGCCATATCGGCGGCGTTTGCCCCGGCAAGCCATGCCGCACTGTTCGAGGATGAGGAAGCGCGTCGCGCCATTCTCGAACTGCGCCAGCGCGTGGACACATTGCAGCAGGCCAATCAGCGTGCTGGCGATGATCTACGCCGCTCTGGCGATGAAACCTCGCAGATGCGTCGCAGCCTGCTTGATCTGCAAACGCAGATCGAGACACTGCGTACCGAGCAGGCCAATCTGCGTGGGCAGAACGAGCAGTTGCTGCGGGACGTCTCCGAGTTGCAGCGCCGCCAGAAAGACATCGCTCAGGGGGTGGACGAGCGACTGCGCCAGTTCGAGCCTGCCAAGGTCGCCATGGATGGTCAGGAGTTCCAAGCCGATCCCGCCGAGAAGCGGGATTTCGATGCGGCACTGGCAGTCTTTCGCACCGGCAAGTTTCCGGATGCCGTGAGCGCATTCGGAAATTTCCTGAAGCAGTATCCACGCAGCGGCTATGCGCCTTCAGCCAGGTTCTGGCTGGGCAATGCGCAATACGCCACACGCGACTACAAGGAAGCCATCAACAACTTCAAGGCTTTGCTGGCCGCGGCGCCTGACCATGCACGTGCCCCGGAGGCCGCGTTGTCGATCGCCAACTGCCAGATCGAGTTGAAAGACACGCGCGCCGCCCGCAAGACGCTGGAAGACCTGATCCGCGTCTATCCCCAGTCCGAAGCGGCTGGAGCGGCCAAAGAACGCCTTTCGCGCCTGAAGTGACGGGCACGTTCGAGCCTTCGGCGAAGACCCATTCGCAGGCCCACGCGACGGAGGAGGTCGGCGGCGCCGATCTTCAGCGCCGCTTTGGCGGCCTGGAGCGGCTCTATGGCGTGGACGGCGCTGCACGCATCCGCAGCGCGCATGTGGCCGTGGTGGGCATTGGCGGCGTGGGTTCATGGACTGCGGAAGCGCTGGCCCGCAGCGGTGTCGGGCGCCTCACCTTGATCGACCTGGACCAGGTGGCTGAGTCCAATATCAACCGCCAGATCCATGCCCTGTCCAGCACGGTGGGCCAGGCCAAGGTCGAAGCCATGCGAGACCGCATTGGACAGATCAATCCTGAATGCGAGGTGATCTGCATCGAGGAGTTTGCGGATGCGGACAACTGGCCAGCATTGCTACCGCACCGGGTCGATGCGGTCGTGGATGCCTGTGACCAGGTCAAGACCAAGGCGGTGATCGCTGACTGGGCGATTCGCGGCAAACATCGGCTGGTGGCGGTGGGTGCCGCAGGCGGCAAACGGTTGGCGCACAAGGTGGACATCGACGATCTGTCGAATACCACGCACGATCCGTTGCTCGCCCAGATGCGCTACCGGCTCCGCAAGCACTATGGTGCCGCGAAAGAGGGGCGCCGCATCGGCGTTCAGTGCGTATTCAGCCGGGAAGCGGTGGCACCTCCCCATGCCTCCTGTGATATCGCGGGCGACAGTGATGGTTCGCTCAATTGCCATGGCTACGGCTCGGTGGTGGCTGTGACTGCCACATTTGGCCAGTGTGCCGCTGGTTGGGTTTTGGACATGTTGGCAACCAGCCCTGGGCGATAGATTCGCTCTTAAAAGACGCTATAATTCGAGGCTTTGCTGCGGCGGCTACGGCTGATGTGGCAAATGATGGGACGTTAGCTCAGTTGGTAGAGCAGCGGACTTTTAATCCGTTTGTCGTGGGTTCGACCCCCGCACGTCCCACCAAGTATGCAAAGGCGCTACAGCTATCAAAGTTGTAGCGCCTTTTTTATTCCCACCGTGGGAATTCAACCTAGGCCTGCTGCTGTCCCAACGCCAGCACCTGCCCCGCAGCCAGAAAGCTGGAGCACCTGGCCCGGCGCGTTCGCGACGTCCACGCGCGGGGGACAGAGCGCAAGGACAGCATCTCGCCCCTCGTGTCCGGTGGCGGCGGGGACTTTGGCGGCGGTGGCGCATCGGGCACCTGGGTCTCTGGATCCTCGTGCAGTGACGGCGGATCTTCCGCAACGTGTTCGTCATCCGATTGAAAGAATGCCATGACCATCAAAGTTGCCATCGAACTGGAGGCCGTGAAGATCGGGGCTGCCGTGCGCGCCGCTCTGTAGGAGTTCGCCCAGACCACTGCCATGCAAGCCATGTGAAAGTGGACTGGGTCACGGCGAACACCCTCGACAAGGCCAGCCCTGACCACTACGTCGGGCGCCTTGTCATCGAGGTTGGCGGCCTGTATGTCGAGGCGTGAACAAACCGCGCATCCCCGCTGCCGCCACCCGCATCACCATGGCCCAGGCCACACGGAAGCATGGCTCCGCATCTAGCAGGAAAATTGAACTCCACCTTCCTGCAGTGCAGCATCGAGATAAACCTCGTTGTATCCACGACCCCTCTATATGATCGTCAGTGACGCATCTGGTTAAGAAAATCGGAGGTCATCGCTCGCGAAAGCGCTCTATTTAAGAGGGAGAAACCAATGGCTACTGACGGTTGCTGGGTGCAGTTTTACGACGGTGAGAAAAAGAGCGGCGGAACGAAGCGTTTCGACGGCCCGCTAGACGTGGCGGACCTGAACGACTACACGTTCTCGACCGGCGAAAAGGGAGGCGACGAAACCGATTCCCTTGTACTCGGTTCGCGGGCGTGGATTCAGGTATTCAAAGATGATGATTACGGCGGCAAGACGGCCTATTTCTATCCCAACCAGACGATTGAAGACTTGGACGCGTACGGAATGGGCGGCACTATCGACAGCTTCAAGCTCTACGATTACCAACCGGCGTCCTTTCCTGCACCGACAACGGTGACCTGGGCCGTTGAGGACAACGACGGTGTGGTCTCAGCCTCTACCATCAACAACTTCTTCCGCACGGCTCTCGGCTCGGCGTTGATGCTGGTCCCCGTCGTGGGCGCTGCGCTCAAGACCATGGTGTACGGTCTTTGGCCCGATCCCCGAACCAACAAAGAGCAGGCTTGGGCCAGCTTTCAAAACTACATCAGTCAGGTGGTCGGCACGGTGTATGACCAGCTTATCGATAAAGAGCTCACCATTAAGCTGCAAGGCCTCTACAACGTGATGCGCAACTATGTGGAGTCGACAGAATCGGAGCGTGCAGGAAATTTCACAGCGCTGATTAACACGCTGGATTTCCTGGAGCCGAGTTTTCTTGACGTGGAGGATCCTCAGAAAACCCTCAAGTTTTCTTTGCCCTTCGGCTCGATCATGTTGCTCACCATGCGGGAGGAAATCCTGTTCCATGAGGAAATATTTGGTGACCGGCTTAGCCCTGATGAACGCGCTAAACGAGTACGCCGGTTGCAGGAGAAGATTGATGTATACCAAGCGGCCATCGCCGCAGCACGTGCTGAGCTGCTGGCGCTGCGGGCAACCATGATCAAGCTGCAGGACAATAGCTCGATCACCGTCGATAAGTGGACGCCGTATGACACTTACAGTGGATGGCGAGGTGTGGAGGAATACAGCGGTGGAGCCAAGAGGCGCGCCGAGTACGCGGCAGCCAAGCACACTGAGGTGGTGACAAACGAATTGGCTTGGCAGATCGATCAGAACACCGCTCAGACTCAGCTCTGGAGTTGGACTAATCCCGACAACCTCACACCCATTCGGGCGCCAGAAGTGGTTTTTGTGGAAGGGCCATATGGCGATTTTCAGGAGAGCACGAGGTTCAGCGCGGTAGCGGATGATGGCAAACGGATCACACAGGTGCGAGTGCGAGCGGGTGACCTGATCGATTCGTTGGAGGTGTTTATAGACGGCACTTCCACTGGTGTGCAGGGCCGCACCGGTGATACGAATGCCGCCCCTTTCGAGGTCGCACTGGCCACTGGCCAGAGCATCATTAACTCAAAAGGTCGCTCTTCCACTCTGATCAACGCGTTGGGTTTCACTGCTGATAACGGGCAGAGCTTTCTCGCCGGAAGCCCTGGAAATAGTGGATTCGACTCCCATGCGCCTGAAGGAACGGCCGACGGCCGGCTGGTTGGACTGTCGGGCTACAGCTTAAACGGCACCACCACCGGGTGTAATTTGAAGGTGCTAACTTTCCACTGGTACTGCACGTTGCCATTGCCGGAAAAGCCCGTTCTGCCAAATTGACGCGGCCTTTTCATTCCGACGGGAGCGCGACGTCGCCGCCCACTCCGCAATGCTCAGCTCAGGTGGCCCTGCGGCTCGCGCTGACCTGCCCGGATTCTTCGGTCTACTGATTTCTAGGAAGATGGCTCTGAATCAATGAATATTAGATTCTGCTCAGGACTTTAATCCGTTTGTCGTGAGTTAGACACCCGCACATCCCATCGGAGATAGCAAAGCGCTGCACCCGTTTGGGTTGCGGCGCTTTTTGCTTTGTGGTGGTCGGATTTTCAGGCCTTACATGGCTGCTCGATGGCATTGGTATACAGTATTTGCGCCTTCGCCGAAACTGAAAATGCTCGCGTATGAATGCTGCGATCAGCGGTGTGAAGCGTCTTGCGGCATCAACACGCCGCTCATTAAGAAACCACACCCCCCAGTGATTAGGAAGATGGCCATGACGCACTGCGAAGGCGCGTGAACAAGGCAATGGGCTTCTATCGCATCAACGGAGTATTTGCCCTGGGCCATGCCGTTTCGCAAGCATGACAGGCGTGACCTTTCTTCCATCCTTTTGCATTGTGCATTCAAGTCGGCCATGACGAGAACGAAAGTGCAGCACAAAAAAGGCAGCCCGCACGAGGCGGGCTGAAACTTGCTCAAGAGCAAGAAAGGGAGGTGTCGACAGGGAGTGTCGACAGGTCGATATTAGGTGCTGTTGGCCAGCGTTACGTCCCACTGCATGGAAAGTGCTTTATTGGTGCAGAGCAGCTCGATGTGGCCTGCTTGGGCACGGAGATGGTGCGCGAGCACCCAAGCGCTTGTTGGGCCAATCCAGCCATAGAAACCCTGCCGCTGATCCGTCCAGACAGCCATCAACCAGACTGTTTTGAAGGCGCGTCCGCATGGCTCATCTGTACGCGGGCTTCGGCTTCAAGTTGTGCTTGTTGTGGCTGCAGTGGCAAAAGAGCAGCGTCCATCGGGTCATCCCATGACTGCGACATGCAGGCTTGCCGAAGATCCGCCAATTTGCCTACTGGTTCTTTCCACATCGCGGCCACCTACCGGTTCGCAAGGTACGAGCGCACGGCCTGCGCCGAATGGCCCACGGCTTTGACTGCGGCGCGCAATTCATCTTCGGTGCAGTTCAAAGACTGGGTCCAGTCGCGCACCTCATAGGCTTCGGCCAAGCTGATGAGGTTGCGGTCTTCCGCGATTTTCGTGGAGTCATCCGACATGTCTCGCTCCTGATGATTTGAGAGCGCCCATGCTAGGTCTGCAGCGCTCAAGCGTCGCGTAGGACGAGTGCGGCAGGACGGGGAGCGTCGCGGCGCCTGGCCTGCAGCAGGATCACGGTCTGCGTTGCGGGGCCAGTTGAATGGTTGCAATGCCTTGCGGCGCGTGGCGTGCCGTCAGCCAATGAATCCACAGGCCGCGAAGCCAGGCACCCATGTAGAGGATGCTGACGGCGAAGATGCCCCACTGGCCGGCCGTCCAACTGGCATAGAACCAGAAAGGCTGGCCCAGCATGCCGAAGATGCAGGCCCAGCGCCGCCGCTCTTCGTGGCGTGACTGCGAAAGCCAGGCAGCGGTCGCCCCCAGCAATGCAATGGCGATTTGGTCGAAACCCATGGGCGTGGACAAGGATTGAAAAAGAACAGGCAACAACGCCGATTCATCCCGCCAGATGCACGTCGAAGTACGCGCCTTCCGCTTCGCCCAGTCCCTGGAATGCCGCCTGGCGCGCCGCGGTGCTGGCTTTGCCCCATTGCCGCAGCAAAGTGAGGTCTGCGGGTAGCACGACTTCCGGCGGCGACTCTTCCAGGCTGCGCAACGTGTCCAGCGCGGCGGCGACCTGGGCGGCCGACCCAAACGCCTTTTCCATCGCTTTGGCATAGCGGCGTTCAGCGCTGGCGCGCTCCCGTTCGGGCAAGGTCTCTGGATAGTCGCGCAGGGTGACCGTGTAGATGAGTTCTTCCGTTTCCATGGGGCGCTCCTGTGTTTGATGCTGTATGAATTTACAGTATTTTGGCGCAATTTTCATCCGGGTTTTTGGGCAAACGACTTGGAAGCACTGGTCCTACACCTGCCTTTCGGTACCAGGCCTAGGCTGGCAGCTTCCTTTTCAGGAGCGAAAAAATGGCACACGACAAATTGACGCCCGAGCAGGATCGCCAGCGCGATCAGGGCCACTTCAACCTCTATGGCATGCGGGACGACTCGCGCGGCAGCAGCGAGGTGGATGGTGAAAACCGGGGCGATGGCGCAAGCGCCAGGCGCTTTGGGGCCAGCGGCGACGAGTCCAGTTACGCCAACCGGGCGCCTGAAAACCCTGTGCATGAGGACCCCACCGGCCCGATCGCAGCCGTCGATGCTTCCGGCTCGGCGCGCGGCCTGGGCCTGGACTACGGGGGCGAGGCGCACAAGGCGCCCCGCCTGTCGTCACGGCAGGGAGCAGCGCTGATCGGCGAACTCGATGACCGGAAAAAGACGGAGTAGCACGCTCGCGTTGTTGTCCGCAGCTCGTTGCTGGGTTTTGCCGCGCTGCAACGCGCATCGACAACCCCCCATCGCTGTCGACAGAGCCCTTCCCGAGGTTTCCATTGACCCAATAGAGGCTACCCATGCACGCATCCTCCGTACCCATTCCGACCCCCACTCCACTGCCACCCCTGGACACGCCGCCGCAACCCGCCTGGGCTCCCGTATCGCCGGTCGAAGACCCGCCGCCTGCGGGCGATGAACCCCCGGTGCAGGAGCCGCCTCCGCACCACTGAGGCCGGTTCGCGGGTGGGTCGGCGATGATGGACTGCTGGTTCATTTGGCCGCCACCGCAATAACCACGTCTTTGTTTGCTATATAAATAGTAGCAAATGGCTGTCATCGCGGCCGGTGCGCCATGACCAGTGCATACATGGCCTTGGCAGCGACCGACAAGCTTCTATCCCGCCGGCGAACCAGGTAGATCTGCCGCGTGAGGCCCGGCAGTGTCAGGGCTCGCGTCACCAGCCCCGGCTGGTCGAAGTGGAACAGGGTGAGCGTGGGCACCACGCTGATGCCCAGGCCCGCACGCACCATGCCCATCACGGTGGCGAGCTGTTCCACTTCCATGAGCGTGCTCATTGCCTGTGGATGCAGGGCGGCTTCCAGGTACTGGCGCACGCTGCTGGTTCGCGCCAGGTGCACGAAAGGGAACGCTGCCAGGTCGGCGGGTTGCAGGGCAACGACCTTGCCGCCGCTGCGCCGGCGGCGCGCGAGCGGATGGTCGGCGCGGCACACCAGGTGAAAACCGTCGCTGCTGAACGGCTCGGCCTGCAATTCCGGCGTATCGGCCCGGATGGCGGCCAGCGCGAAGTCGGCCTTGCCCGTGGCCACACGCTCGATGCAGGGTTCCGACAGCACATCGGCAATGTCCAGCTCTATGCCGGGATGGGCTGCGCGATACGCCGCAAGCACGCCCGGCAGCCAGCCCGCCGCCAGGGATGGCAGCAATGCGATCGCCACCCGTCCACGCCGCAGCGTGGCGGTGTCGTGCACCGCGGCGAAAGCGTTGTCGACCTCGGCCCGGATGCGGCGCGCGGATTCCAGAAAATCCTCCCCTTCCGCCGTCAGGTCCACATGGCGCGTGCTGCGGTCGAACAGCCGCAGGCCCATCGCATCTTCCAGCGTGCGGATGAGCGCGCTGAATGCAGGCTGCGAAAGGTGGCAGTGCGCGGCCGCCCGCGTGAAGCTGCGCTGCCCGGCCAGGGCGAGGAAGGCGTCGATCTGTCGCGTGGAGATATTCATTGGAAATTTGGATGAATCAATCTTGATTATCTATTTCACAGAATAACGCGCGGAGCCTACATTGGCCACCAGGAGACAACCATGGCCCCCCCAAAGAACCTGCTGGTCGGCTGCGCCGCCGGCTTTTCGGGCGACCGCACCGATGCCGCCGCACCTGTGGTGCAGGCCCTCATCGCCAGCGGCCAGCCTGCGGTATTGATTTTCGAAACCCTGGCCGAGCGCACCCTGGCCCTGGCCCAGTTGGCGCGCCGTGCCAATCCGGACGCCGGCTACGAGCCGCTGCTCGACGACCTGCTGCGTCCCGTGCTGGCGCAATGCCTGCAGCACGGCATTCGCATCGTGAGCAATTTCGGCGCGGCCAATCCGTCGGGCGCTGCGCGCCGCATCCACCAATTGGCTGAAGCACTGGGTGCCCGCCGCCCGCGCATTGCCGTGGTGCAGGGCGATGACCTGAGCGGAGACGGGCACCGTGCCGTGCTGGCGAAGGCGCTGGGCGCGGCCCTGCCCACCGACCCCATCGTGAGCGCCAATGCGTACATCGGCGCGCAGCCGATCGCGGACGCGCTGCGCGCCGGCGCCGACATCGTGGTGTGCGGCCGCGTGGCGGACCCCTCGCTGGTGCTCGGGCCGGCCTTGGCGCACTTCGGCTGGGCCCCGGACGATTGGGATCGCCTGGCGCGCGCCACCATGGCCGGGCATCTGCTGGAATGCGGCGCGCAGGTCACCGGCGGGTACTTCGCCGACCCGGGCTACAAGGACGTGCCGGGCATGGCGCAACTGGGCTACCCCATCGCCGAGATCGACGCGGACGGCCACTGCACCATCGCCAAGCCCGCGGGCACCGGCGGGCGCATCGACGAGCGCACGGTGAAGGAGCAGTTGCTGTACGAGCTGCACGACCCGGCCGCCTACCTCACGCCCGATGTGGTGGCCGACATCACCACCGCGCGCGTGCTGCCGGCCGGCACCGACCGCGTGCGGCTGGAAGGGGTGAGCGGCCATGCACGGCCACCGTCGCTCAAGGTGAATGTGTGCTTCGAATCCGGCTGGTTCGCCGAGGGCGAGATTTCCTATGCGGGGGCGCGTGCCGAAGCGCGCGCGCGGCTGGCGGGCGAGGTTCTGCGCGAGCGCCTGGCCGGCGTCGCCCCGCTGCGCATCGACCTGATCGGGGTGACCAGCGTGTTCGGCGACGACGCCGGGCATTGGCGGGACGCGGCTGCGGCCGGCGATGCCCGCGATGTGCGCCTGCGTGTGGCGCTGCAGCACCGGGAGCATGCCAGCGCCCAGCGCCTGGTGCGCGAAGTGACGGCGCTTTACTGCTGCGGCCCGGCGGGCGGCGGCGGCGTGCGCACCGCGATGCGCCCGCGCCTGGGCACGGTGTCGTGCCTGGTGCCGCGCGAGTCCGTGGCCGTGGGCCACGTGATGCTGGATTGACGCCGAGCCCCGAGGAACCCGCCATGACCACCGCCATCCCTTCGATCCCCGCATCGGCTGCCGCCCCATCTTCCGATGCTGCCTCCGCTGCAGTGTCTGCCGCGCCCTTGACCGTGCCCCTGTACCGCCTCGCGCACAGCCGCACGGGCGACAAAGGCAACCGCTCCAACATCAGCGTGATCGCCTGGCATCCCGCGCTGTGGGAGGTGCTGACCGCGCAGGTCACCGAGGCCGCCGTGGCGCGCCAGTTCGCGCTGCGCCGGCCCAGCCGCGTCGCGCGCTACCTGCTGCCGAACCTGCACGCCATGAACTTCGTCATCGACGACGTGCTGGACGGCGGCGTGAACGATGCGCTCAACCTCGACAGCCACGGCAAGGCGCTGTCGTTCCTGCTGCTCGACCTGCCCGTCGAGGTGCCTGCCGCACTGGCCGCGCACCTGGCGGGACCGCCCGGGTGACGCTTTTCGAATGCCGCGCCCGGCCATGCGCCGGCCCGCGGTCCTGCATCGCTTTTTCCATAACCACACAGGAGACGACATGAACCCCTTTTCCCCACCCCAGCCTCGCCCCGAACCGCACCGGCATGCCTCGCGCCGCCATGCGCTCGCCGCCACCGCGGCGGCGGTTCTGGGCCTGGCGGTGGCCGGGCCGGCCGCTGCCCAGGTCCCGGCCTATCCGTCCAAGCCCATCACCTTCGTCGTGCCGTTCGCCGCGGGCAGCGCCACCGACCAGCTCGCGCGCGCCATCGGCCAGTCCGTGACCACCGACACCAGGCAGGCGGTGGTGGTGGACAACAAGGCCGGCGCCAGCGGCATGATCGCCGCGCAGGCCGTGGCCAAGGCCGCGCCGGACGGCTACACCGTGCTCATCACCACCAACACCACGCACGCCGCCAACGAGCACCTGTACAAAAAGCTGTCCTATGACCCGGTAAAGGATTTCGTGCCGGTCACCGGCCTGGGCAAGGGTGGGCAGGTGCTGGTGGTGAACGCCGCGGCACCCTACAAGAACGTGGGCGAGCTGATCGCGGCGGCCAAGAAAAGCCCGGGCAAGCTCAGCTTCGGCAGCGGCAGCTCGTCCAGCCGCGTCGCGGGGGAAATGCTCAAGCAACTGGCCGGCGTGGACATCCTGCACGTGCCCTACAAGAGCAACCCCCTGGCCATCACCGACCTGCTGGGCGGGCAGATCGATCTCATGATCACCGACACCTCCACGGGCGTGCCGCAGATCAAGGCCGGCAAGCTGCGCGCGCTGGGCTATTCGACGAAGAAGCGCGGCGCGCAACTGCCCGACGTGCCCACCATCGAGGAGGCCGGCGTGAAGGGCTACGACATGGGCTACTGGTTCGCCGCCTACGTGCCGGCGGGCACGCCGGCCCCCGTGGTGGCGCGGCTCAACGAATTGCTCGGGCAGGCCACCAAGAGCGCGGCGGCCCAGTCTTTCTATGACATGGCGGGCTCCGAGGCCTGGACCACCACGTCCGACGAACTCGCGAAGTTCCAAGCCACCGAAACCCAGAAATGGGGCCAGGTCATCAAGGCCGCGGGCATCCAGCCCGAATAGGTTCTCGACCCCTTCACGGCCCACCGGGCCGCGCCCTGAAGGCGCGCACGTCCCCGCCGCAGCGCACGGCGGGGTGGGCGCAGCCTTGCCCTGCACCGACGACGACACCCAAGAACCTTCCGGAGACAAGACCATGACATTCCCGTCCTTCGCGATTTCCTCGCCGGACCGCCCCCGGCTGCGCGCCATGGCGCCCGTGCTGGCCGCGGCGCTGCTGGCCGCCTGCGGCGGCAGCGATTCCCCTCCCGCGGCCACCGCCCCGCAGATGCGCCTTTCCATCACGGCCACCGAAGATGTCGCAGGCACCTACGGCAGCGTGGGCGCCTACGAGAAACTGACCGGCACCCTGCGCGGCGAGGTCGATCCGGCCGACCCGCGCAATGCGGTGATCCAGGACCTGCAGCTGGCCCCCGTCAACGCGCGCGGCATGGTGGAGTACAGCGCCGACTTCGTGATGCTCAAGCCCAAGGACATGGCCCGCGCCAGCGGCGTGCTGCGCTACGACGCGCCCAACCGCGGCAACATCCTCACGCAGCCCAACCCGGCCGCGACGCCGGGCGATGCGGTGTACTTCGAGCGGGGCTACGTGATGCTGTATTCGGCCTGGCAGGGCGATGTGCCCAAGAGCACGCCCGCACGCCTGACCGTGACGGTGCCCGTGGCCCGGAACCAGGACGGCAGCACCATCACCGGCCCCTACCGCACCGAACTCGTGCCCACGGCCGCCGTGCCTGCCATGGCGCTGCCGGGCGGCGTGTTCAACGGCACCATGATCCCGTACGAGCCCGCCAGCCTGGACAACACCCAGCCCGGCTATTCGCTCACCCGCCGGCGCAACGAGACCGATGCGCGCGAGCCCGTGCCCGCGGGCCAGTGGAAGTTCGCCACCTGCGATGCGGCCGCCAACCCGTTCCCGGGCACGCCCAGCCCGGCCAGCGTGTGCCTGCAGGGCGGCTTCGATCCGCAGTACCTGTACGAGCTGGTCTATGTGGCGAAAGACCCCAAGGTCATGGGCGTGGGCCTGGCGGCGCTGCGCGACACGGTGAGCTTTTTCCGCAGCGCGGCCGCCGATGCCGACGGCCGGGCCAACCCGGTCGCCGGCCGCATCCAGTCCACGCTGGGGCAGGGCACCTCGCAGTCGGGCAACGCGATGAAGACCTTCCTGCACCTGGGCTTCAACCAGTCGCTGCGCGGCGGCAAGGTGTTCGACGGCATGTTCGCCCACGTGGCCGCGCGCCAGACCCACATCAACACGCGCTTCGCCGTGCCGGGCGGCGGCGGTGGGCTGCGCACGGACCACACGGCCTTCGGCCAGACGGCGCCGCGCGGGCTGGACAAGGACTACCGCGACGAGGTGAGCGGCCGGCAAGGCGGCGTGATGAAGCGCTGCGCGGCCACCGACACCTGCCCGAAGTTCTTCCTGGGCCTGTCGGGCACCGAGTTCTGGCAACTGCAGGGCTCGCCGGTGCTGACGGATGCCAACGGCCTGCGCGACCTCGCCCAGCCCGCCAATGCACGCATCTACTACTACGCCAGCACGCAGCACGGCGGCACGGGCGGCACCGAAAGCATCAGCTACGCGCCCACGCGCAATGTCTATCCGGCCGGCACGGTGGTGCACTTCACCGACACCTTCCGAGCGCTGTTCATCGCGCTGGAAGACTGGGTGGTGCGCGGCACCGAGCCGCCGGCCAGCCAGGTGCCCAAGGTGGCCGACGGCACGCTGGTGCCGCCCGCGAAGCTCGTGTATCCGGCCATGCGGGGATTGACCTGGAACGTGGGCGGCACGCCGACCGTCATCCCGGCGTTCGACTACCTCGCGCGCTACAACGGCTTCTCGCTGCTGGACTTCGGGCCGCAGTACGTGCCGCAGGACGAGTCCGGCATCGCCACGCTGCAGCCGCCGCGCGCCCTGGGCCGCGACTACGCCATCTTGGTGCCGCAGGTGGACCCGTCCACCGGCCTGGCCCGCGCCGGCATCCAGAGCGTGGAAGCGCGTGCGCCGCTGGGCACGAGCATCGAGTTCAACTACGTGGCCACACCGGGCATCACCGACCTGTCCAACCTCACCGGCAGCTTCATTCCCTTCCACAAGACGCGCACTGCGCGGCTGGCGGCGGGCGATGCACGGCCCTCGCTGGAAGAGCGGTACGGCACGCAGGCCGGCTATGTGGCCGCGGTCACCCAGGCGGCGGATGCGCTGGTGGCAGGGCGCCTGCTGCTGCGGCGCGATGCGGATGCGCTGGTGGCCAAGGCCAGGGCGTCTTCCGTGCTTCCCTGACGCGGCAGGAGGGTGGGGCAGAGGTTTGAAAGAAAAAGTGCCGATGCCCTAGTACTCATTGCCTCTTTTGCTATTGATTTAATAGCAATCGGTGGCGGCGCCGGTGGACCCGCTCCGGCACAGCGCGCCGGCCAGCGCGCCCACGGTGCGCAGGGCCTCGTCGAACCGCACCGCGGCCGGGTGGCCGCAGTTGATGCGCACGCAATGCGAGAAGCGCCGATCGGTGGAAAAGAGTTGCCCCGGCGCCAGGCTGATGCCCTGGCCCAGCGCCGCACGGTGCAGGGCCAGCGCGTCCACCGGCTGGGGCAGCTCCACCCACAGGAAGTACCCGCCGTCCGGCCGCGACACGCGCGTGCCGGGCGGAAAGTGCTCGGCGATCAGCGCCTGTGCGCGTGCCTGCTGGCGCGCCAGCGTGCCGCGCAACTGGCGCAAATGCCGGTCGTAGCCGCCCTGGTCCAGGTATTCCGACAGCGCCTGCTGCGACGGCGTGGCGGTCGAGAGCGTGGTCATCAGCTTCAACCGCTGCACCGCGCCGGCAAAGCGGCCCGCGGCCACCCAGCCCACTCGGTAGCCGGGCGCCAGGCATTTGCTGAACGAACTGCAGTGCAGCACCTGGCCCCCGGTATCGAAGGCCTTGGCCGGCGGCGGGCGGCGCGGGGCGAAGTGCAGTTCGCCGTACACGTCGTCCTCGATCAGCGGCACGCCGTGGCGGGCCAGCAGCGCCACCAGCGCCTTTTTGCGCTCCTCGGGCAGGGTGCTGCCCAGCGGGTTCTGGAACGTGGGCATCAGCCAGCAGGCCTTGACGGGGTGCGCGTGCAGCGCGCGTTCCAGGGCGCCCAGGTCGATGCCTTCGCGCGGGTGGGTGGTGATCTCCACCGCGCGCAGCCGCAGCCGCTCCAGCGCCTGCAGCGCCGCGTAGAAGGTGGGCGACTCCAGCACCACGATGTCGCCCGGCTGCGTGATGGCCTCCAGGCACAGGTTGAGCGCCTCCATCGCGCCGTTGGTGGTCACGATCTCGGCCGCATCCACCGCCATGCCGTGCAGGCCGTAGCGCAGCGCGATCTGCTGGCGCAGCCGCTCGTCGCCCGGTGCCAGGCTTTGCACGATGGCGGCCGGGTCCAGCCGGCGCATGCCGCTGGACAGGCAGCGCGCCAGACGCGCCAAAGGAAAAAGTTCAGGGCCCGGGAACGCCGACCCGAGCGGCACCAGGTGCGGGTCGCGCGCCGAGCCCAGCACGTCGAACACCAGATCGCTGATCTCCACGCCGCGGGAGCCGTCGTGCGGCGCCGAAGGCTGGGGCTCGGCCGGGACGCGGTCCGTGGCGGACGGCTGCCGGTGGCTCACGTAGTAGCCCGAGCGCGGCCGCGCATGCACCAGTCCCTGCGCCTCCAGCAGGTCGTAGGCCGCGAACACGGTCGAGGGGCTGATGCCCCGGGCGCGGCTGGTCTCCCGCACCGAGGGCATGCGGTCGCCCGCGCGCAGAGCACCGCTGTGGATCAACTGGGCGAGGGCATCGGCATGGCGTTCGTAGCGTTTCATAGGCGGGTGCGTACGGGAAGGAAGGGGCAGTGGCGTGGACGGCGCGCAACTGATCCGTATTTTTAGCGGCAAACTGAATCTGTACTGTTTTGCAGGGCGTGCGTAGAGTCGCACCATGGCAGACCCGCCGCATTCCAACGTCCGAACGGATCCCCATGAATGAAACCGCACGCCGGGCCCGGCGCCTGGCCTTGCCGGCCCTTCTGTCGCTGCTGTCGCTGCTGACGGCGGCTGGGCCGTCCACCGCTGCGGCCCCTGCCGACGGGCCTGCCGCTCCGGGGCTGGGCGACCGCGTGCTGGCCTGCACCGCCTGCCATGGCCGGGAAGGGCGCGCCACCCAGGAGGGCTACTTTCCGCGCATCGCCGGCAAGCCGGCGGGCTACCTCTACCACCAGCTGCTCAATTTTCGGGACGGCCGCCGCAGCTATCCGCAGATGGCCTACCTGCTGGAGCACATGACCGACGACTACCTGCGCGAGATCGCCGCGCATTTCGCCGCGCTGGATCTGCCCTACGCCCCGCCGCCCGCGCCCCAGGCGACTCCTGCGGCCCTGGAGCGCGGGCGCACGCTGGTGCGCCAGGGGGATGCGGCGCTGGGCATTCCTGCCTGCGTGCAGTGCCATGGTGCCGCCATGACCGGCGTAGCGCCGGCCATTCCCGGCCTGCTGGGATTGCCGCGCGACTACCTCAACAGCCAGATCGGCGCCTGGCAGACCGGCCAGCGGCGCGCCCAGGCGCCCGATTGCATGGCCCACGTGGCCCGCCAACTGGCGCCCGAAGACGTGAGCGCAGTCACCGCCTGGCTGTCCGCACAGGCCGTGCCCGCCGATGCTCGGCCTGCCGCTGCCTTGCCCGGCCGGCTGCCGATGCCCTGCGGCGGCGTGGCCGCTGCCGGCACAGGCCCATCGGGGGGCTTGCGATGAAGCGCGCGCTGAAAGGGCTGGCCGGCCTGGTGCTGCTGGGCGCCTTGGTATGCACCGTGGTGGTGTTCCTGAACCTGAGCGGCGAAGCGCCCTTGCCGCCGCAGGACGTGCCCCTGGCCCAGCCCGCGCCGCAGGCCGTGCAGCGTGGCGAATACCTGGCGCGTGCGGGCAATTGCATGTCGTGCCACACCGCGCAGGGCGGGGCGCCGTTCGCCGGAGGCCGGGGCGTGGAGACGCCGTTCGGCGTGGTGTTCGCCAGCAACCTCACGCCCGACGCCGAGACCGGCTTGGGGCGCTGGACAGCGGCGGAGTTCTGGCGCGCGATGCACCACGGCCGGTCCCGCGACGGCCGTCTGTTGTACCCCGCGTTTCCCTACCCCAACTACACCCACGTCACGCGCGAGGATTCCGACGCGATCTACGCCTACCTGCGCAGCCTGCCGGCCGTGCAGCGGCCCAACACCCCCCATGCGCTGGCTTTCCCGTTCAGCACGCAGGCGGCGCTGGCCGGCTGGCGTGCGCTGTTTTTCCGGCCCAGCGCATTGGCGCCCGACCCGCAGCAATCGGTCGAGTGGAACCGCGGTGCCTATCTCGTACAGGGACTGGGCCATTGCGCGGCCTGCCACAGCCCGCGCAACGCCTTCGGCGCGACGAGCGAATCGCAGGCGTTCCGTGGCGGGCTCATCCCGGTGCAGAACTGGTACGCCCCGGCGCTCAACGCCGCCGCCGAAGCGGGCGTGGCCCACTGGCCGCAGGAAGACGTGGTGGCGCTGCTGCGCACCGGCGTGGCGCCGCGCGGGTCGGTCACCGGCCCCATGGCCGAGGTCGTTTTCCGCAGCACGCAATATCTGAACGATGCCGACCTGGGAGCCATGGCGACCTACCTGCGTGCGCTGCCTGAGCACGAGCGCCCTGCACCCGAGAGGGCCCCGCCATCGCCTTCAGCCATGGAGCGGGGCGCGGCGGTGTACGCGCAGCAGTGTGCGCAGTGCCACGGAGAGCGCGGCGAGGGGCGGGCCGGGGCGTTTCCTGCATTGGCAGGCAACCGGGCCGTGGCGATGGAAAGCCCGACCAACCTGGTTCGCATGGTGCTTCTGGGCGGCTATCCACCCACCACGGCGGGAAACCCGCGCCCCTATGGCATGCCGCCATTCCGGCAGGTGCTGAGCGACGAAGAGGTGGCAGCGGTCGCCACGTATGTCCGCAATGCCTGGGGCAACCGGGCGGCCGGTGTGGGTACGATGGACATCTACCGCGCCCGCGAGGGGCGCAGTCCCTGAGACCCATCCTTATCTTCCATGACCGAGCCGGCCGACTCTCCCGACATTTCTTTTCAAAGCGCTACCGCCGGTTGGTGGGTGGTCTGCCTGTGTGCCGGCTGGTGTGGCGCGTGCCGTGAATACCGGGCGGTGTTCGACTCCGTGGCGCCATCCCATCCGCAAGCGCGCTTTCTGTGGGTGGACATCGAAGACGAAGAAGACCTAGTGGGCGATCTGGACGTGGAAACCTTTCCCACCTTGCTCATCGCCGATCCGGCCGGGGCCCGCTTTCTCGGCCCGTTGCTTCCCCAGCCGGGGGTACTGGTACGCCTGCTGGACAGTTTGGCGTCGCAGCCGCCAGCACGGCGGGAGCCACAGGCCCAGACGCTCATCGAGCGCATCCGCGCAGCGCATGGGTAACAAAAACATTCCTTGATCTCATCGTTGGCGCACGGTCGAGCGGGCAGCCTGTGGCGCCAATGCAAATTGCATGCCGCCGCCTTTGCAAAGCGGCGCGTGACCGGCTACAATCCGGGCTTCACGACCAAACGGGCGGGTACCTACCGCCCGTTTTTTTTGGCCGTTCGCTTTTGGAGCTCGAAGCTGCCCTGGAAGGTCCTAGGTGGTTATCGGGTTTTTTGTACTTCTGGATACTGAACAGAACAACACGTGGCATTGCAGCAGATCGTTGAACAAACCGTGACCGGGCTGGGCTATGACCTGGTGGAGATTGAACGCTCCGCCGGCGGCCTGCTGCGCATCACCATCGATTTGCCTTGGCAGGCGCCCGTGGAGGGCGAGCCCGCGTTGCCTGAGCAGTTCGTCACCGTTGAAGACTGCGAAAAGGTCACGCGGCAGTTGCAGTTTGCGCTGGAAGTCGATGGCGTCGAATACAAGCGCCTGGAAATCTCCTCGCCCGGCATCGACCGTCCTTTGCGCCACGAGCAGGATTTCATCCGTTTCGCCGGGCACATGGTGGATCTCACGCTCAAGGCCCCCATCGGCGAAGCCGGGGGTGGGCAGGTCAATGCCAATCGCAAGAAATTCCGTGGCACCCTGGAGCGCGCCGAGGGCGGTGGCTGGCAAGTGGTCTGGAGCGAAGAGCCTCCCGTGAAGCCCGGGCACAAAGTCAGCAAGAAACGCGTTCCGGCGCCGCTGCAGGCGCTGGGTTTCACGATGGATGAGTTGCGCGATGTGCGCCTGGCGTCCATCGTCGATTTCAAGGGGCGGGGATCGAAAGACGGGCCGGTCCAGGCTTGACACAGCAAACGAATACAAAGGTTGGCGCGTTGTGCGCGGCGGCCTTCAAGAGATTGAAAAATAGGAGAGTCGTCGCATGAATCGCGAACTGTTGATGTTGGTTGAAGCCATTTCGCGCGAAAAGAACGTGGAACGCGATGTGGTCTTTGGCGCCGTCGAATTGGCCCTCGCCCAGGCCACGAAGAAGCTGTACCAAGGCGAAGTGGACATCCGTGTCGCCATCGATCGTGACAGCGGCAACTACGAGACTTTCCGTCGCTGGCTCGTCGTGCCCGACGATGCCGGTCTGCAGAATCCCGAAGCCGAAGAACTGCTGATGGATGCGCGTGAACGCATCGCCGACGTCGAAGTGGGGGAGTTCATCGAAGAAGGCGTCGATTCCGTGCCGATTGGCCGCATCGGCGCCATGGCCGCCAAGCAGGTCATTCTGCAGAAGATCCGCGATGCCGAGCGCGAAATGCTGCTCAACGACTTCATGTCGCGCGGCGAAAAGATCTTCACCGGCACCGTCAAGCGCATGGACAAGGGCGACATCATTGTCGAATCGGGCCGCGTGGAAGGCCGCCTGCGCCGCTCCGAGATGATTCCGAAGGAAAACCTTCGCAGCGGCGACCGCGTTCGCGCCATGATCATGGAAGTGGATCTGACGCTTCGCGGCGCACCCATCATCCTCTCGCGCTCTGCGCCCGAGTTCATGATCGAGCTGTTTCGCAACGAAGTGCCGGAGATCGAGCAGGGCCTTCTGGAAATCAAGAGTTGCGCCCGCGATGCCGGCAGCCGCGCCAAGATCGCCGTGCTGTCGCATGACAAGCGCGTCGATCCCATCGGCACCTGCGTGGGCGTGCGTGGCACGCGTGTCAATGCCGTTACCAATGAACTGGCCGGCGAGCGGGTCGACATCGTGCTGTGGTCCGAAGACCCCGCCCAGTTCGTGATCGGCGCCCTGGCTCCCGCCAATGTGTCGTCCATCGTGGTGGACGAGGAAAAACATGCCATGGACGTGGTGGTGGACGAGGAAAATCTCGCCATCGCCATCGGCCGAGGCGGTCAAAATGTGCGCTTGGCTTCCGACCTGACGGGTTGGAAGATCAACATCATGGACGCCGCCGAAAGCGCGCAAAAGCAGGCCACCGAGACCGACACGGCCCGCAAGCTGTTCATGGAAAAGCTCGATGTGGACGAGGAAATCGCCAACATCCTGATCGAGGAAGGTTTTGCCAGCCTCGAAGAAGTGGCCTATGTGCCGCTGCAGGAAATGCTGGAGATCGAAAGCTTCGACGAAGAAACCGTGAACGAGCTGCGTGCCCGCGCCAAGGATGCGTTGCTCACCATGGAAATTGCCCGAGAGGAAAGCGTGGACGGCGTTTCGCAGAACCTGCGCGATCTCGAGGGCCTAACGCCCGAGTTGATCGGCAAGCTCGCCGAAGGCGGCGTGAACACCCGGGATGATCTGGCCGACTTAGGCCTTGACGAACTGACCGCCCTGACCGGCCAGTCTGAAGAAGATGCCAAAGCCTTGATCATGAAGGCGCGCGAACATTGGTTCGCGGGGCAAGAGTAGGTCAGGGGAGGTACGAACCAAATATGTCCAGTAACACAGTCGCCGAGTTCGCCACTGAACTCAAGAAATCGCCAGAAACCCTGCTCGACCAGCTCAAGTCTGCCGGGGTGGCCAAGGCCGCCCCGACCGATGCCCTGACCGAAACGGACAAGCAAAAGCTGCTGGCCTTCCTTCAGGCCAGCCACGGCACCGCCTCGGCCGATCGCAAGAAGATCACCTTGACGAAAAAATCCACCAGCGAAATCAAGCAGGCCGATGCCACCGGCAAGGCGCGCACGATCCAGGTGGAAGTGCGCAAGAAGCGCACCTTCATCAAGCGCGACGAAGGCGGCGAAGGCACCTCTGACGCCGGAGCCGACGAGTCTGCGGAAGCCATGGAAACCGCGATGTCTCCGGAGTCGCAGGATCTCGTGCGCCGCGAAGAAGAAGCGCGCCGCCAGGCCGAGCTGATCGGCCACCAGGAAGCCGAGCTGAACGAGAAGCGCCGCGAGCGGGAAGCCCGCGAGCAGCGCGAGCGTGAAGCCGAAGAGCGTGCCGCTGCCTACGCTGCGCAGGAACAGAATCGCAAAGCCCAGGTGCAGGCCGAAAAGCAGGAAGCCTCCCGCGAGCAGGCGGCAGAAGCCGTTGCACGCCAGACGGCCCAGGCCGAAGCCCGCGCCAAGGCCGAAGAAGAATCCAAGGCCCGCGTGGCCGAAGAAACGGCACGCGCCGTCGATCTGGACGAGCGCCGCCGCAAGGCATTGGCCGAAGCCGAAGCGATTCGCGCCATGATGGCCGCGCCCAAGAAGGTGCTCGTGGCCAAGAAGCCCGAGGAGCCCAAGCCCGCCGCGACGGCTGTCAAGCCTGCGGGCGCCGATGCCAAGAAGGGCACGCTGCACAAGCCAGCCGCTGCACCGGGTGCCCGTGCGCCTGCAGCGCCTGTGGGTGGCAACAAGGAGGTGAAGTCCGCCAAGCTGTCGTCCAGCTGGGCCGGCGATCCTGCCAAGAAGAAGGAAATCAAGACGCGCGGCGACAGCAGTGGCGGCGTGGGCCGAAACAATTGGCGCGGTGGTCCCCGTGGACGCCGCAACGAGCGCGACGACCACCATCACCAGCAATCCGCGCCGGTGGAAGCCCGCATCATCGAAGTGCACGTTCCGGAAACCATCACGGTGTCCGAACTCGCGCACAAGATGTCGATCAAGGCGTCCGAGGTCATCAAGGCGCTGATGAAGATGGGCCAGATGGTCACCATCAACCAGCCGCTGGACCAGGACACCGCCATGATCGTGGTGGAAGAAATGGGCCACAAGGCCGTGGTGGCGGCGCTGGACGATCCAGAAGCTTTCACCAACGACGACGTGGCGGGTGCCCAGGCCGAGTCGGTCTGGCGCGCTCCAGTCGTGACCGTCATGGGCCACGTGGACCACGGCAAGACCTCGCTGCTGGACTACATCCGCCGTGCCAAGGTGGCGGCGGGCGAAGCCGGCGGCATCACGCAGCACATCGGTGCCTACCACGTGGAAACGCCGCGCGGCATGATCTCGTTCCTGGACACCCCAGGCCACGAGGCGTTCACCGCCATGCGGGCCCGCGGCGCGCAGGCCACCGACATCGTCATCCTGGTGGTGGCTGCCGACGACGGCGTCATGCCGCAAACCAAGGAAGCCATCAAGCACGCGAAGGCGGCCGGCGTTCCCATGGTGGTCGCGATCACCAAGTCCGACAAGCCCGATGCCAACCCCGACCGCGTCAAGCAGGAACTGGTGGCCGAGCAGGTCGTGCCCGAAGAGTACGGTGGCGATTCGCCTTTCGTGCCCGTGTCCTCCAAGACCGGCATGGGCATCGACGATCTGCTCGAGCAGGTGCTGCTACAGGCCGAAGTGCTGGAATTGCGCGCCCCGGTCGATGCAATGGCCAAGGGCCTTGTGATCGAAGCCGAGCTGGACAAGGGCCGCGGCCCCGTGGCCACGGTGCTGGTTCAGTCCGGCACGCTGAAGGTCGGCGATGTGGTGCTGGCTGGCCAGACCTACGGCCGCGTTCGCGCCATGCTGGACGAAAACGGCAAGGTCGCGAAGTCCGCTGGTCCGTCCATCCCGGTGGAAATCCAGGGCCTGACCGAAGTGCCGCAGGCCGGCGACGAATTCATGGTGCTGGGCGACGAACGCCGGGCCCGCGAAATCGCCACCTACCGTGCTGGCAAGTTCCGCAACACCAAGCTGGCCAAGCAACAAGCCGCCAAGCTGGAAAACATGTTCGCCGACATGACGGCGGGCGAGGTCAAGTACCTGCCCATCATCGTCAAGGCCGACGTGCAGGGTTCGCAGGAAGCGCTGTCGCAGTCGCTGCTCAAGTTGTCCACGGACGAGATCAAGGTCCAGCTCGTGTATGCGGGTGTGGGCGGCATCAGCGAGTCCGACATCAACCTGGCGATCGCCTCCAAGGCCATCGTGATCGGCTTCAACGTGCGTGCCGATGCCGGCGCGCGCAAGACGGCCGAGAACAACGGCGTCGATCTGCACTACTACAGCATCATCTATGACGCCGTGGACGAGCTGAAGGTCGCCATGTCCGGCATGCTGGCCCCCGAGCAGCGCGAGGAAGTCATCGGCACGGCCGAGATCCGCACGGTGTTCGTGGCCACGAAGATCGGCACGATTGCCGGTTCGTACATCACCTCGGGCATGGTCCATCGCAACGCACGCTTCCGCCTGCTGCGCGACAACGTGGTGGTCTATACGGGCGAAGTCGATTCGGTCAAGCGCCTCAAGGACGATGTCAAGGAAGTCAAGGAAGGCTTCGAGTGCGGTATCAAGCTCAAGAACTACAACGACATCAAAGAAGGTGATCAGCTGGAGTTCTTCGACATCAAGGAAATCGCGCGGACGCTGTAAGGCTCTGGGCTCGACATGGCTGCGAAGAAATCCTCTACCCCCAACCGCGGCTTCAAGGTCGCCGATCAGATCCAGCGCGATCTGACGGAGCTGATCGCGCGCGAATTGAAAGATCCGCGCGTGGGCATGGTGACGCTGCAGGCCGTGGAGGTGACTCCCGACTATGCGCATGCCAAGGTCTTCTTCAGCGTGCTGATCGGCGATCCCGACGCCACGCAGGTGGCCCTGAACCAGGCCGCGGGTTTCCTGCGCAACGGGCTTTTCAAGCGCTTGCACATCCACACCGTGCCGACGCTGCACTTCCTGTTCGACCGCACCACCGAGCGTGCGGCCGACATGAACGCCCTGATTGCCAAGGCGGTTTCTTCGCGCGCCCAAGAAGACTGAGCATGCATACCGACGGGCCGCCCCAGGGAGCGAGTGCCCCCTTGGGGGGCAGCGATTTGCACGCAGCGAACGGGCCGCGTGGTGGTGCAGTGCGCGTGCCACGCACCCGCATTCAGCGGCGTCCGGTGCATGGCGTCTTGCTGCTGGACAAGCCCCTGGGTCTTTCGAGCAACGATGCCTTGCAGAAGGCGAAGTGGCTGTTGCGCGCGGAAAAGGCCGGCCACACTGGCACGCTCGATCCGCTGGCCACGGGGGTGCTGCCGCTGTGCTTTGGCGCTGCGACCAAGTTCAGCCAGCTGCAGCTGGACGCACCCAAGACCTACGAAGCCATTGCGTTGCTCGGAACGACCACCACCACTGGCGATGCCGAAGGCGAGGTGCTGGCGCAGCGCGAAGTCGATCCGGCCCAACTCACTCCTGAGCGCCTGGCCGAAGTGCAACGCCAGTTCACGGGGCCGATCCGGCAGGTGCCGCCCATGCACAGCGCGCTCAAGAAGGACGGCAAGGCGCTGTACGAGTACGCGCGTGCCGGCATTGCGGTCGAGCGCGAGGCGCGCGACGTGGTCATCCATGCATTGAAACTGGCTCTGGCGCAAGAAAAACTAGGGCAGTTTGCTATCAAAATAATAGTAACCTGCAGCAAAGGCACCTACATCCGCACGCTGGGCGAGGACATCGGTGCCGCGCTCGGTTGCGGCGCGCACCTCACGTTCCTGCGGCGCATCGACACGGGTGGGCTGGCGGTGGAGCGTTGCGTGACGCTGGCCGAGCTGGAAGCGATGGAGGAAGGGGAGCGCATGGCCTGCGTGCACCCGGCCGAAATCCTGCTGGCACAGCATGTGCGTGTCACGCTGGACAGCGAGAATGCCGGGCGGTTCCTGTCCGGCGTGCGCCGCCGCGGTCCGTGGCCGGATGCGCCTGCGGTCGCGGTTTTCGGAGACGATCCCCATGCCTTGCTGGGCGTGGGCCACACCACAGCGGGTGAACTGGTGCCTGACCGGCTCCTGAGCCCCTTGGAAATTCAACAGATTCTAGAAAGCACGCCGCAGGTAGAGCGCGGCATATTGGAAGCACTATGAGCAAACAAATCCGCAATATCGCCATCATCGCCCACGTTGACCATGGCAAAACCACCATGGTTGACCAGCTGCTGCGCCAGTCCGGCACCTTCGCCGACCATGAAAAGGTCGTCGATACCGTGATGGACAACAACGCCATCGAAAAAGAGCGTGGCATCACCATCCTGGCCAAGAACTGCGCCGTGAGCTGGGAAGGCACGCACATCAACATCGTCGATACCCCAGGCCACGCGGACTTCGGCGGCGAAGTGGAGCGTGCTCTGTCCATGGTGGACAGCGTGGTGCTGCTGATCGATGCGCAAGAGGGCCCCATGCCCCAGACGCGTTTCGTGACCAAGAAGGCCCTGGCCCTCGGCCTGCGCCCGATCCTGGTCGTGAACAAGGTGGACAAGCCCGGTGCCAACCCCGACAAGGTGGTGAACGCTGCGTTCGACCTGTTCGACAAGCTGGGTGCCACCGACGAGCAACTCGACTTCCCCGTGGTGTATGCCTCGGGCATCAACGGCTGGTCGTCGCTGGAAGAAGGCGCGCCGGGCGAGCAGTGGGGTCCCGATATGTCGGCCCTGTTCAACACCATCCTGAAGCACGTTCCCCCGAACTCGGGTGATCCGGCCGCTCCGCTGCAACTGCAGATTTCGGCGCTGGATTTCTCCACGTTCGTGGGCCGCATCGGTGTGGGCCGCATCAGCCAGGGCACCGTCAAGCCCGGCCAGGACGTGCTGGTCATGGAAGGCCCGGACGGCAAGACCGCCAAGGGCCGTATCAACCAGGTGCTGACGTTCCAGGGCCTGGATCGCATGCAGACGCCGCTGGCGGGCCCGGGCGACATCGTGCTGATCAACGGCATCGAGGACATCGGCATCGGCGTGACCGTGACCGACCCTGCCAACCCAGCTCCACTGCCCATGCTGAAGGTGGACGAGCCCACGCTGACCATGAACTTCTGCGTGAACACCAGCCCGCTGGCCGGCCGCGAAGGCAAGTTCGTGACCAGCCGCCAGATCTGGGACCGCCTGCAAAAGGAACTGCAGCACAACGTGGCACTGCGCGTGTCCGAGACCGACGAAGAAGGCATCTTCGAAGTCATGGGGCGCGGCGAACTGCACTTGACCATTCTGCTGGAGAACATGCGCCGCGAAGGCTATGAACTGGCCGTGTCCAAGCCCCGCGTCGTGTTCAAAGACGTGAACGGCGAAAAGCACGAGCCGATCGAGCTGGTGACGGCTGACATCGAAGAAGGCCACCAAGGCGGCGTGATGCAGGCTCTGGGCGAACGCAAGGGCGAGCTGGTGAACATGGAGTCCGACGGCCGTGGCCGCGTGCGCCTGGAGTACCGCATTCCGGCCCGTGGCCTGATCGGTTTCACCAACGAATTCCTGAACCTGACGCGTGGTTCCGGCCTGATCTCCAACATCTTCGACAGCTACGAACCGCACAAGGGCGCCATCGGCGGCCGCAAGAACGGCGTGCTGATCTCCATGGACGACGGTGAAATCTTCACCTACGCCCTGGGCAAGCTGGACGACCGCGGTCGCATGTTCGTGAAGGCGAACGACCCGGTGTACGAAGGCATGATCGTCGGCATCCACAGCCGCGACAACGACCTGATCGTGAACGCCACGCGCACCAAGCAGCTGACCAACTTCCGCGTCTCCGGCAAGGAAGACGCGATCAAGATCACGCCGCCGATCGACCTCACGCTGGAATACGGCGTGGAGTTCATCGAGGACGACGAACTGGTCGAGATCACGCCCAAGAGCGTGCGCCTGCGCAAGCGCTTCCTGACGGAAAACGAGCGCAAGCGCGCTGGCCGTTGATCGGTTGAAGGGGCGATTCCCTTTGAGACAAGGCACCGCAAGGTGCCTTTTCCTTTTCTGCGCTCAGGCGGGCAGGCCGGTATCGACGCCGGACAGGCCTGGCGCTGGCTCTTGCGGGGCGGATGCGATGGGTGGTGCGGCGCCATGGCTGGGCCCCAGCACCAGTTGCCGCGAGTGGAAGTCGGCCAGAGCGTCCCGGTGGCCCACGCTGATGATCGTGGCGGCGGGCAGGCGCTCGGCCAGCAGCGTGTACAGCATGCCCTCCGCCGCCGGGTCCAGCGCGCTGGTGGCTTCGTCCAGCAGCAGCCATTCGGGTTGCTGCAGCAGCGCGCGCGCAAACGCCAGCCGCTGCTGCTCGCCGGGCGACAGGCGCTGCGCCCAGGGCGCCACCTCGCCGAGCAGGCCGCTGAACTGCGCAAGGCCCACGGATTCCAGCGCCGCGCGCACCTGCGATTGCGTATATTCGCCGGGCGTGCCTGGGTAGATCAGTGCATCGTTCAGGCTGCCCATCGGCAGGTAGCTGCGCTGCGGCACGAAGAGCATCCGCGTGCGCGGCCGGTCGATGGTGCCGCTGCCGAAATCCCACAAGCCTGCGAAGGCGCGCAGCAAGGTGCTCTTGCCTGCGCCGGAGGGGCCGCGCAGCAGCCAGCGTTCGCCCTGCGCGATGCGCAGGTCCGGCACGCTGAGCAGCGTCGCGCCGCCTGGCAGGGCCAGTTGCAGGCCGCGCGTGGACAACGCGGGGCCGTCCCCGGTTTGCAGCCGTATCCCTTGGGATGGCGCGGCAGGTACGGTGGCGAGCACGTCGCGCAGTTCAGCCAGCCGGTTCACCGTGGCGCGCCATTCCGCGAGCGTGGCGTAGCTGTTGATGAACCAGGACATCGCCCCGCTCACCGTGTCGAAAGCACGGCTGATCTGCATCAGCACCCCGAAGCTGTAGGCTCCCGCGAAGTAGCGCGGCGCCGCCAGCGCGAGTGGCAGCACGACGGCGATCTGTGCGTACAGCGAGTTCACCAGCGTGAGGCGCTTGGTGTAGCGCATCACCATCTGCCAGTTGTCCTGGATGCGGCCGAACAGGGTGGCGGAGTGAGCGGCTTCGGCCCGGGCCCCGTCGTACAGCGCAATGGGCTCTGCGTTTTCGCGAACCCGCACCAGGCCGAACCGGAAGTGCGCTTCCACCTGCTGCTGGCGGTAGTTCACGGCCACCAGGCGGTGGCCGAAGGCCTGCATGGCGATCGAGCCCACCACGGCATAGGCCGCCGCGGCCCAGACCATGTAGCCCGCAATGGTGGCGCTGTAGCCCGCGAAATGCACCAGGAGCGGCCCGCCCACGGACCAGAGGATGAAGACGAACGACCCGAGCGTGACCAGGGTGGACAGCAGATCCAGCGTCAGCGCCAGCGTAGTGGTCGCCAGGCTGCTCAGGTCTTCGGCGATGCGCTGGTCCGGATTGTCGGCCAGCCGGTCGCGCTCGATGCGGTAGAACGCGTTGCCGTGCAGCCACCGCTGCAGGTAGTCGGTCGTGAGCCAGCGGCGCCAGCGAAAGCCCAGCATCTGCTTGAAGTACAGCGCATACACGGCCAGGACGATGTAGGCCAGCGCCAGCCCGGTGAACAGGAGCAGCAGGGGCCCGAACCGGGCGGTGTCCCGCGCTTCCAGGGCATTGAAGAAATCGGCGCTCCAGCCGTTGAGGCGCACGTTGATGTACACGATGCCCAGGTTCATCGCCACGATCAGTATCAGCAGGCCGCGCGCGGACCAGCGCTCCTGCGAGAACCAGTAGGGGCGTATCAGGGACCAGGCAGACGTCTTCGCGGGCGCGGTTTTGGGCATCGATGGCACGGGTGTGGTTGGGGAAAGCCAGTGTGCCGTGTGCAATGGGCGGCTGGCTTAGCCCGGCCTTAAACGCGGTGCCGTGCGGTGGCGGGAACCAAGGTGGCGGCTGTCCATCGCCTGACATCCGCGGCGGGCAACAAGCCCTAAGATTCCGACCGGCTTGGCCGGCAGCGTGCAAGGATGCAGAAATGCAGGTGGGCCTTTCAGGTATTGGATCGTTTGCAAAAAGGAACAGCGATGACGGAGACGACAACGACGGAAGCAGAGGTTTTGGCCCAGGTGCGTGGGCAGGTGGGGTTCATCACCCTCAACCGCCCCCGGGCGCTGAATGCCCTGTCGCTGGGCATGGTGCGCGCGCTCATGGAGACCCTGCTGGCATGGCAGGCCGACGAGCGCATCCTGGCAGTGGCCATTCGCGGCAGCAACAAGGAAGGCCCGTTCGGCGCCTTCTGCGCGGGCGGCGACATCCGCTTTCTGCACCAGGCGGGCAGCCAGGGCGATCCGAGGCTGGAGGATTTCTTCACCGAGGAATACGCGCTCAACCACCTGATCCACCACTACGGCAAGCCCTACATCGCGTTCATGGACGGCATCGTGATGGGCGGCGGCATGGGCATCAGCCAGGGGGCGAGCCTTCGCATCGTGACCGAGCGCACGAAGATGGCCATGCCCGAGACGGCCATCGGCCTGTTTCCGGATGTGGGTGGCGGCTACTTCCTGTCGCGTTGCCCGGGGCACGCCGGCGAATGGCTGGGGCTGGCGGGCGACACCATCGGCGCGGGCGATGCGGTGGCGCTGGGCCTGGCCGACGGCTGCCTGCCCTCCGATCAGCAGGCGGCGGTCTGGGATGCGTTGGGTTCGGAGTCCTTCACTGACGCAGCGGCTCTGCAGGCCTCGATTGCTACTAAATTTGTAGCACAAGAGGCAATGAATACTAGGGCATCGGCCGAAATCGATCGGTATTTCGCGTTGGACAGCGTGCAGGCCATCGTAGCTGCCCTGGAGGCCGCCGGCACCGACTGGGCCCGCACCACGGCAGCCACCTTGCGCAAGCGCTCGCCGCTCATGCTGCACGTGGTGCTGGAGCAGATCCGCCGCGCCCGCAACATGGACCTGGCCGCCGACCTGCGCATGGAGCGCGACATGGTGCGCCACTGCTTTTTCCTGCGGCCCGGCCAGAGCGAAACGGTCGAAGGCATCCGGGCATTGGCGGTGGACAAGGACCACACCCCGCGCTGGAGCCCGGTGCGCATCGAGGACGTGACGCCGGACATGGTGGCGCCGTTCTTCGAGAGTCCGTGGCCGGCGCATGCCCACCCGCTCGCCGCGCTGCGCTGAGCGCGGCCATCACAACTGCGGATGCACCGCCGTGGCCAGCCCCAGCAGGGCGGCGCGCGGCAGGGCGCCGCTGAGCGCATAGCCGAAGCCGCCATCCGTCCAGTAAAAGCAGGGCACCGGGCCATCCGGATCGAAACGGAAGGCCGTGTCGGTGGCACCGGGCTGGCCCGCAGCCAAGGCGCCGAGGTACAGCGTGACGCGCTCTCCGGCGGCGTTCTGGTACATGAACTGGGCGCGTGCGCCCGTGTCTCCCGGCAGCAGCCGCCCGCCCACCAGCTCGTACCCCTGTGCCGCCAGCACGGGAATCCTGAGGGGCCGCCCCAGCCGCTTGGACAGCCACTGCACCAGATGCTCCTGCTGGGCGGCGGCCACCTCCACGGGGTGCCTCTGCTCGGGCTGGTACACCGCGTGCGCCACGGCCGCCTGTTGCGCGAATCGGCGGGCACCGGGCGGGGCATCGGCCATGCGGCCGGCGGTCTGGCCCCGGTGGTCGTTGGGCCACTGCCCATGCACGGTCCAGCCCAGGCCGAAGGCGAGGACCATCGAGGCGGCCATGCCGCCCAGGCGCCACCAGCGAGCCTCGCGCTCCCGCAAGGCTTGAAGGCGGCCCGCCGCGCGGCGCAGGCCATCCGGCACGGGGGCCGTATCCCAGGCGGCGTGCAAGGCTTGCAATTGCTCGCGCTGGGCCTGCCAGGCCGCTGCGGTGGCCTCGTTCTCGGCGTCACGGGCGAGGCGGGAACGCAGGACCTCGGCTTGCGCCGCTGAAAGCCGCCCGTCGGTCAGGGCGTGCAATGCGTCCTCGGAAATGGGGATGTCGTCTTGGGAGGCCATGGGGTCCTCACTTCATGCGGCGCAGCGCGGGTGGGGCGTCGCTGGGCGCTGGGCGCGCTGCGGCGGGCGCCTGCATCAGTTCGCGCAACCGGGCCCGTGCGCGGGACAGGCGCGACATCACCGTGCCGACGGGGATCTGCAGCACACGGGCCGTCTGCGCGTAGTCCATGTCTTCGAGTGTGACCAGCAGCAGCACCGCGCGCTGGTCGGAGGGCAGGCGCTGCAGGCAGCGGTCCAGATCGATGGCGTCGTCAGATGTCGGCGCAGGGGCCTGGAGGCTGTCCTGCACGGCCTCGATGTCCAGCAGTGGGAGGGCCGAAACCGAGCGCTGCTGGTTCAGGTACAGGTGGTGCATCAGGGTGAACAGCCAGGCCCGCAAATCGCTGCCCGAGCGCCAGAGCAGCCACTTGCGGCAAGCGCGCTCCAGCGTGTCCTGCACCAGATCGTCCGCCGCCCAGGCATTGCCTGTCAGGACCCGCGCATAGCGACGCAGGCTGGGCAGGTGTTCGACGATCTGGTCCATGGGGATGGGGCGGGCGCTGGGCCGGTCCCCGATCAGGGCTTGGCGGTGTGCCAGACCTGGTTGACACCGTCGCCGGTGCGATCGCCCGGCTTGGCGTCCTTGACCCAGTAGTAGAGCGGTTTGCCCTTGTAGGCGAGCTGGCTGCTGCCGTCGTCGCGGCGCACCACGCTGTAGTCGCCGGTCGGGGTGGCGTTGCCGGACATCAGCGGCGGCCAGTTGGTCGCGCATTGGCCGTTGCACACCGACTTGCCACTGCCGGCCGTATCGCGGTCGAAGGTGTACAGGGTCATGCCGTTGGGGCCGGTCAGCGCCCCGTCCTTGGCCTGGACGCCAGCCGGCGCTGTCATCATGGAAGAGCAGCCGGCCAGCGCCAGTGCAAAGGCGGCGGTGGCCACGGAGGAAGCGATGCGGATCATGGGTGTCTCCAGTCGATGGGGTGCGGGCGATGCGAAATGCGGCCCTGCACCGAGATGAACACCGAAGGATGCGCCTTTATTCCCCCGCACCGCTAAAAAACTACCGGCTGCGGCTTTTCATGGCGCGCTCCACTTCCCGCTTGCCTTCGCGGTCCTTGATGGTGTCGCGCTTGTCGTGTTCGGCCTTGCCCTTGGCCAGCGCGAAATCGCACTTCACCAATCCATCCTTCCAGTGCAGATTGAGCGGGACCAGCGTGTACCCCTTTTGCTCGACCTTGTTGATCAGGCGGTCGATCTCCTGGCGGTGCAGCAGCAGTTTCTTGGTGCGCGCTGCCTCGGGGCTGACGTGGGTCGAGGCGGTCTTGAGTGCATTGATCTGGCAGCCGATCAGGAACAGTTCGCCTTCGCGGATCACCACGTAGCCGTCGGTCAGTTGCACCTTGCCCTCGCGCAGCGCCTTGACTTCCCAACCATGCAGCACCATGCCGGCTTCGTAGCGTTCCTCGAAGAAGTAGTTGTAGGCTGCCTTTTTGTTGTCGGCGATGCGGGACTGTGTTTCGGGTTTTTTGGCCATGGGTGTTTAGATGCGGCGCAAACCGGGAGATGAAAGCCCTCCCTACAATCGTTGTCGTCTCGCTTCCAAGATTTTAGGCCCACGCGCTTGCGGCTCTCCGCAGGGCATTCGGCCCTTTGCCCTCGGCGCCTTCTTCCATTCATGAAAAACGTCAACAAGTCCGTCCTGATCTGGTACAGCCCCGAGGAAATGTTCGCCCTGGTCACCGACGTGGCCAAGTATCCGGAGTTCCTGCCCTGGTGCGACCATGCCGCGGTTTTGGACCAGGACGCGCAAGGCATGACGGCCGAGGTCGGCATTGCGCTGGGCGGTCTGCGCAAGACGTTCGTCACACGCAACACGCAGGAGGCAGGCCGACGCGTCCAGATGCGCCTGGTCAAAGGACCGTTCTCTCAACTGGATGGCGATTGGAACTTTCATCCCGTGGGAGATGGCTCGCAGCGGGCTTGCAAGGTCGAGCTGACGCTGAACTACGGCTTCGACAGCATGGCGCTCGCGGCCTTGGTCGGTCCGGTTTTTGATCGCATTGCCGGCACGATGGTGGACGCGTTCATCCAGCGCGCCGAGCAGGTATATGGCTGAACGGCCGGCGCCTCCGGAAGCCGCTGCTGCGTCAGAGTGGCTGACGGTCACCGTGGTGCACTCCTCGGCACCCCGATCGACCGTGGAGCGGGTCTTGCCGTTGCCCAGGGGTGCCACCCTGGCCGATGCATTGAAGGTCTGCGGGCTGAATGCGGGCGACGGCGCCTGCGGCCTATGGGGGAGGGTGGTGGCGCCCGACCAGGTTTTGCAGGACGGGGACCGGGTGGAGCTGTACCGGCCTTTGGTGGTGGACCCCAAGGTAGCGCGGCGCGAGCGTTTCGCCCGCCAGGGTGCCCGATCCACCGGCCTGTTCGCGCAGCGCAGGCCGGGGGCGAAGGCTGGCTATTGAGCGCTGGCGGGTACGGGGGTATTTGAGATGCCCGAGCGGGCGGTCATCCAATGACCGTGCCGGTTTTTGCCGGGCTCAGCGTGGCGCGCACTCGGACGCGATCACGCTGTCGGCACGGCGGGCCTCTGCGGCCTTGGCGGACTCGTCCATGAACACGCGCTCTCCCTGCGCATTGGTCTGGCTGAACAACTGGCCGGATGTCATCGCCGCCTTGGATTGCCGTGCCCGCTCGCAGTTTTCGGCCCGCAGCTTGGCTTGTCGGTCCTCGTCGGCCCTCTTCTTGGCGGCTTCCGCCGCGTCGGCCTGGGCCTTGCGCTCTTCCAGTTCCTTGTCTTTGCCGGTGGGGCGTGGCGCACTGGCTGCCGCCATGGCGGCAGATGCCCCATCCGCCGCAGGCGGCACGGCAACCGGGCGGGCCGAGATCGCATTGCCCCCTGGCTGCTTGAGAATGCTCTTTTGCGGAATCTCCGCCGGTGGTGGCCGGTCGCTGAAGACCTTGCGGCCGTCCTTGTCGATCCACTGCCATTGCGCCGCAGCGCCCATGGCCCACGTGCAGGCGAGGGCGGCCAAAAGAAGCTGGGAGGTTTTCATGCGACGCAAGTTTAGCGGTCGAAGCCCCCTGGCGCCATGGTTGCCAAACCACAACGCAAGCACACGCACTGCCCGCAGGTACAATCGTTTTTTTGGAGCTTTCTCATGCGTCTTCTTGGAAAAGCGCTCACCTTCGACGATGTGTTGCTGGTGCCAGCGTACTCCCAGGTCCTTCCCAAGGACACGTCCCTCGCGACGCGACTCTCTCGCAATATTTCCCTCAACCTGCCGCTGGTGTCCGCTGCCATGGACACCGTCACCGAAGCGCGCCTGGCCATTGCCATCGCGCAAGAGGGCGGGATGGGTATCGTGCACAAGAACCTCACGCCGCAGGAGCAGGCTGCCCATGTGGCCAAGGTCAAGCGATATGAGTCCGGCGTGGTCCGCGATCCCGTCGTCATCACGCCTGAGCACACTGTGCTGCAGGTGTCGCAACTGTCGGAGCAACTGGGCATTTCGGGTTTTCCGGTGTGCGACGGTGGCAAGGTCGTCGGCATCGTGACGGGGCGCGACCTGCGCTTTGAAACGCGCTACGACGTCAAGGTGCATGAAATCATGACGCCGCGCGACAAGCTCATCACGGTCAACGAGAAGGAGGGCACTTCTCCCGCCGCAGCCAAGGCCTTGCTCAACAAGCACAAGCTCGAGCGGCTGCTCGTGGTCAATGACGCATTCGAGCTCAAGGGCCTGATCACGGTGAAAGACATCACCAAGCAGACCAGCTTTCCCAATGCCGCCCGGGATGCCGCTGGCCGCCTGCGCGTCGGCGCGGCCGTCGGCGTGGGAGAGGGCACGGAAGAGCGCGTCGAAGCGCTGGTGAAGGCCGGTGTCGATGCCATCGTGGTGGACACCGCCCACGGCCACAGCAAGGGCGTGATCGACCGGGTGCGCTGGGTCAAGCAGAACTACCCCCAGATCGATGTGATCGGTGGCAACATCGCCACGGGCGCTGCTGCGCTGGCACTGGTAGAAGCCGGCGCCGATGGCGTCAAGGTCGGTATCGGCCCGGGGTCCATCTGTACGACCCGCATCGTCGCAGGCGTGGGCGTGCCGCAGATCATGGCCATCGACAACGTGGCCACGGCGCTCCGGGGCACCGGCGTTCCGCTCATCGCCGATGGCGGTATCCGTTACTCTGGCGACATCGCCAAGGCTTTGGCGGCCGGCGCCAGCGCCGTGATGATGGGTGGCATGTTCGCTGGCACGGAAGAAGCGCCGGGCGAGGTCATTCTGTTCCAGGGCCGCAGTTATAAAAGCTATCGCGGCATGGGCAGCATCGGCGCCATGCAGCAGGGCAGTGCGGACCGCTACTTCCAGGAATCCAGCACGGGCAACCCCAACGCGGACAAGCTGGTGCCGGAAGGCATCGAAGGCCGTGTGCCCTACAAGGGGTCGATGGTCTCCATCGTTTTCCAGATGGCTGGCGGCGTGCGTGCCGCCATGGGTTATTGCGGCTGCGCCACCATCGAAGAAATGAACAACAAGGCCGAGTTCGTCGAGATCACCACCGCAGGCATTCGCGAAAGCCATGTCCACGATGTGCAGATCACGAAGGAAGCGCCCAACTACCGCGCCGACTGATCTTGTCGCCCCCACAGGCCCGAACCCTTCTTGCGGTGTTCGGGCCTTTGTTTTTTCCTCTCTCCGTCGCCTGCCATGCAACACCAGAAAATCCTCATCCTCGATTTTGGCTCTCAGGTCACCCAGCTCATCGCGCGCCGTGTGCGCGAAGCGCATGTGCTCAGCGAAGTGCATCCCTGCGATGTCACGGATGAGTGGATTCGCGAATACGCCAAGGACGGCTCGCTCAAAGGGGTGATCCTCTCCGGCAGCCATGCCAGCGTGTACGAGGACACGACCGACAAGGCGCCGCAAGCTGTGTTCGAGCTCGGCGTTCCCGTCTTGGGCATCTGCTACGGCATGCAGGCCATGGCCCACCAACTGGGCGGCAAGGTCGAGGGGGGGCACAAGCGCGAGTTCGGTTTCGCGGCGGTGCGTGCTCGTGGCCACACCGAGTTGCTGCGTGGCATTGCCGACTTCACCACGGAAGAAGGCCACGGCATGCTCAATGTGTGGATGAGCCATGGCGACAAGGTCACGGAACTGCCCCCGGGCTTCAAGCTCATGGCCAGCACCGAGAGCTGTCCCATCGCCGGGATGGCGGATGAAGAGCGCAAGTTCTATGCAGTGCAGTTTCACCCGGAAGTCACGCATACGGTGCAGGGCAAGGCGCTGCTGGAGCGTTTCGTGCTCGGCATCTGCGGCGTTCGCCCCGACTGGATCATGGGGGACTACATCTCCGAAGCGGTTCAGAAGATCCGCGACCAAGTGGGTGATGAGGAGGTCATCCTGGGACTGTCCGGCGGAGTGGATTCTTCGGTGGCTGCCGCGCTGATTCACCGCGCTATCGGCGACCAGCTGACCTGCGTTTTCGTGGACCACGGCTTGCTGCGTTTGAACGAGGGCGACTTGGTCATGGAGATGTTCCAGGGCAAGCTGCATGCGAACGTCATTCGCGTCGATGCGAGCGATCTTTTCCTTGGCAAGCTGGCGGGAGTGAGTGACCCGGAAGCCAAGCGCAAGATCATCGGCGGCGAGTTCGTGACGGTGTTCAAACAAGAGGCCGCCAAACTCAAAGCGGGCGACAAGGGTCATAAGGGCGCCACCTTCCTGGCGCAAGGCACGATCTATCCCGATGTGATCGAGTCGGGCGGCGCCAAAAGCAAGAAGGCTGTCACCATCAAGAGCCACCACAATGTCGGCGGTCTGCCGGAACAACTGGGCCTGAAGCTGCTGGAGCCGTTGCGCGATCTGTTCAAGGATGAGGTGCGCGAACTAGGCGTCGCTCTGGGTTTGCCGCCTGAGATGGTGTATCGCCATCCTTTTCCTGGCCCCGGCCTGGGCGTACGCATTCTTGGGGAAGTCAAAAAGGAATACGCCGATCTGCTTCGGCGTGCCGATGACATCTTCATCCAGGAACTGCGCAATTTCGTTGATCCCGATACCGGCAAGAGCTGGTACGAGTTGACTAGCCAGGCTTTCACCGTGTTCTTGCCGGTGAAGAGCGTGGGTGTCATGGGCGACGGGCGTACTTACGATTACGTGGTGGCACTGCGTGCAGTGCAGACCAGCGACTTCATGACAGCGGATTGGGCCGAGTTGCCTTACGCATTACTCAAAAAAGTCTCGGGCAGGATCATCAATGAGGTTCGCGGTATCAATCGAGTGACCTACGATGTTTCCAGCAAGCCGCCTGCGACGATTGAGTGGGAGTGATTTGATCTATTGATGGTGGATGCCAATGTGTCCAGCCATCAGGCAAGGGGGCGGGGTCAATGTGTCCGGTCCACACTGATTGGCTGTGGAATCCGCGCACGGTTTCGTGAAGCGTTTGGCTTTTGTTCAGCCACCCCTCGATTGAGCGATGCATATGCATGGGTCATAGGCTGGTGGTTTACCGCAATTGATTACCAACGAAGAGCAGGAAATAAAAAAAGCCACACAGAGTGTGGCTTTTTTGTTGAGCAAGGGGGCTGATTAGGCTTCCTTGTTTTCCTTGATGTTGAAGCCCATTTGGCTTTCTGCACCTTTGCCGCCTTGGTTCGTTTGTTCCCAGTACTGGGTCTTGACCTTGGCTGCTTGGAAAGCGTAATTCACCAGAACGGAATCGCTGCCATCGGTTCCGCTCACGGTCACGCTGGTGACCATCACGTCGGTCAAAGTGATCTTGCCAAATTCGATTTGCGTACCGCCAGCCTTGCAAAGAGAAATTTCCACTTGCCCCAAGTGCTTACCCGTTGCGCAATGCTTGAGCACGGCGGGATAGCATTTGTCAATGGCCGCCACAATGTTCAGGTCATGGAAAGTGACCTTGCCGGCTCCGGCACCGCCACCGCTGGCCATGGAGTTCGGCTGGGTAGCGCCCCAGGTGAACGAGTTGATGTCAGTCCAGCCCTTATGGTTGGAATCTTGCGATTCACCGCTGGCGCCTTCGACCTTCATGAACATATCGACTGACATTATTGCTTCTCCTGTAGTTGCGATGTTTTGTACGCAAAGTCAATGAAAAGTCCGCGAATCCCAAAATTTCCGGGAGGCGCTGACCTGAAAAAACAGTCACTGTGTAGAAAGGCTGCAAGGGAAAGTACAAATGCCCATTGGAGCAAACTTTCCCGCTGCTCCACGTGTGCGGCGCCGATCCGTGATCTGTTTATCTGCCGGCGATCATAAGAGTGCCGCGTGTCATTTCGGTGATACAAGTTCGGACTAATTGGCGCCGCAAAGAAACAGAGGAAACAATTTGTTATGTACTTTGAATTGGCTTCAATAGGTAACTTGTTGCACATGCATGAAGGTAGACTCGCGACTTTTGAAAATAGGCGTGATGACAACGGCCCCCGTCCTGGGGACTGCGATCTGAGAGATCTGCAGCCTCCCGGGCCTATCGCTGCTCTATGATGCGGCGGCAACACTCCAGGGCTTGGGCTCGGTAGTGAAAGAATCCCGTCCACAATCCCACTTGACCTGTTTGGCGGCAAGTGCTTGTGCGTTCCATCCCTGCCGTTGGGGCTTGGTGCGCGGGGCACTCAGAGTTGACTTGATTCATTCTTCAACTTCCACGAAATAGATGCGCAAAAGCGTGAAAACATGCACAAGGAAATAAGTGGTTCGGCGAACTGCCTGGCTCCCGGTGTCCAGGTTGGTGAATACCGGCTGAGCGATGTCATCGGAGAGGGGGGGTTTGGCATCGTCTACCGGGCCAGAGACCTGAGTCTTGATCGCATCGTCGCGATCAAGGAATACATGCCATCGACGTTGGCAGGGCGTAAGGAATCCAATCAGATCCATGTCCGCTCCCAGCACCGTGGGGCTTTCGACGCGGGGTTGCGCAGTTTCATCAACGAAGCGCGTCTGCTGGCCAAGTTTTCGCACCCGGCTTTGGTGCATGTCTATCGTTTTTTCGAGGCGAACGGTACTGCGTACATGGTCATGCAGTATTACGAAGGCCAGACTTTCCGGACCTTTTTGAACCAGCAGCCCAAGGCCATGGATGAGCAGTGGCTTTCAGCCATCATTGCTCCAATACTGGATGTTTTGGAGATGTTGCACGCTGCGGATTGTTACCACCGGGACATCGCTCCGGACAACATATTCCTGCAGTCTTCCGGCATGCCTGTGCTGCTGGATTTCGGCGCTGCGCGGCGAATCATCGGTGACATGACCCAAGCCCTGACGATGGTATTGAAGCCTGGTTTTGCACCCATCGAGCAGTACGTCGACGACGGTGCCATGCCGCAAGGCGCATGGACCGATATTTACCAATTGGGCGCATTGCTCTATCTCTCGATCACCGGTCGCCCGCCTGCGACGTCGGTCGCTCGGATGATCAATGATCCGGTATCGGCTCTGGTGCCCGAGAACTGTCCAGGTTTCAGTGCCCGCTTCCTTAGTGGCGTACACCACGCTTTGGCGATCAAGCCGCAGGACCGCCCTCAGTCCATCGGGGATTTACGGCACCTGCTGGGTTTGAAGACGGTCACTTTGTCCTGGCCCAGTTCGGGTTTGATGGGCCTGGGTGCCGCGGAGGGCGCATCTCCTTCTTCGGATGCGCTCACGCCTGTACTCCCTGCTGTCTTGGTTCCGCCCGTGTCTGCGGCACCGCCGTCCCAAGTGCAGGGTGACGCGCCTCTTACCCCTCATCCCGATGCGCTGCATGGATTTGCGCACAACGATGCGCCTCCATCCACCGCTGTGGTGCCCAGCGGGGGGCAGGAGCATCGCTCTCCTGCCGAAGTCCAGGCGCCCAAAAGCGCAAAATCGGCAATGCCCGCGCAGCCCACACCCTCCGCGGAGGCTTCTGCCGAAGCGCTTTCCCGGAAAAACAAATCCGCTGCCAAGCAAGGCACGGCCGTTAAGCGCTCATCTGCTCAACGTCCTGCGTGGCTGATTCCTGTATTGGGCTTCGCCGTTTTCGTTGTTGTCGCAGGCGGTGCATGGTGGGCCACCAGCGGTGGGGACACTGCAAAGACAGCGGTTGTCGTCCCCGATGCGCAGGAGTTGGACCAGTGGACGTTGGCAGCCCGCATCAATACGCCTGATTCGCTGCGGACTTATTTGAGCCTCTTTCCGAATGGCGCTCATCGTGCTGAAGCGGAAGAGCGCATTGCCATCCTGACGTCTCCCTCTGCGCCGGCTTCCGCACCCCTGGCGCAGCAAGCACCGGCTGCCGCGCCCGCAGTGGTCGCTTCTGCGGCTGCGGTCGTGGCGGACGCCGCACCTGCAAAATTGCCTCCTGTGCCCACGCCTTCTGCTTCGGTTCCGACAATGCCGGGCGCTTTGCCAACACCTGAAGAGCCAGTCCGCTTACCTACGCAGGCGGCTCGCGCTGCAGATGCTGAAAGCAAGGGCAAGATCATTTTGCGCGTCATGCCTTGGGGGAATGTGTCGGTTGACAGGGTCCCGGCAGGAACGACCCCACCGCTCACTCAGTTGACCCTGTCCGAAGGCCTTCATCGCATCGACATCTCCAATCCTGTCGCGCCCACTGTGACGCAGATGGTGCTGGTGAAAAAAGGCGAGTCGGTCGTTTTGACGCACAAATTCGAATGATGCATTTCTGGTCATCCTTGACGGTTGGGCAGGCTGCCTGTGCACTTGCTTTGGCCTATGCGCCTTTGCTGCACGCAGCCGCAGACTGTGATGAGAAACCGGTATCCGCCAGATCGGAAACCGCACCAGCCAACACCGGGCGTCAATACCTGGGCCAAGGCATTGCACTGTTTGATGCCAAAGACTTTCAAACCGCTGAGCGCGCCTTTCAATCGGCATTGTTTGCCGGACTGCCGGATGTTCAGGAGCGAGCCTCTGCGCATAAATATCTGGCATTCATCTATTGCACGAACGGGGAAGGCAAGCGCTGCGAATCAGAATTCGATGCGGCGTTCGCTGCGCGCCCCTCGTTCAAAATCGATGGCTATGAACTCAACAATACCCCTTGGCGTAGTGCATATTTTCGCTCGCAGGCGCGATGGGCCACACGCTGTGGAAAGCCGGTGCTGGATGCTTCGTCGGACTCGATGGCAACCCCTGGCGCTGGCCGTCCTGCGGATGCAGTGACAGCGGTTGCTTCACCCGCCTCCCGGGCGCCGGTTGCTCAGGCGTCGAACTCCGTGCCGGTCAGCACGCTGTTCAAGGCCGTGGATAAAGAATCGGCGTTCAATGTTCGTATTCGGCTGGCGCCATGGGGCAACGTGCAAGTCGATGGAAAACCTCTGGGGGTGAGCCCTCCATTAACGCAGCTGAAATTGCCTGCTGGCTCCCATTCATTGGAACTGTCTAATCCAGGTTTTGAAACCGTTAAGAAAGTGATCACGGTCATCGATGGCGAGACGTTCACCATCGAGCATGATTTTGATGCGAGGTAGCATGAAATACAGATTCCCTTTGATAGTTGGCCATTGCCTGCTCGGCTTGTTGCTGACTGCTTGCCAAACGGCTCCCGAAGCACCCGCAGCACCGGGAGCGGATGCGGCGGCTCAGCAGCCCGCCGCGCAAGAGCCTGCCAAGCAGGACCCGGTGGCGGTTAAGGAGCAAGCGCTTGCGCGCGCTTTGGATGTCTACGCAGACGGCCGTTATGACGATGCGATTGCTTCGTTGAGTTCCTTGGCTGGTGCTCCCGAGTTGCCCTTGGCCTCTCAGGTGAAAGCACTCAAGTTCATTGCCTTCAGCCACTGTGCAATGGGCAGGCTCAGGCAGTGCCGCCAACACTTCGACCTGGCACTTGAACAAGACCCCACCTTCCAATTGACCGAGGCGGAAAAAGGCCACCCTGTATGGGGCCGGGAATTCAATGCAGCGCGTGCTGCAGCAGCCCGTGCAAAGCGCGGCAATCGAAAAACCCCTTAAGTCAAGTGGATCAGTCAGGCACCGTCCATGGATAAAGTCGAACTCAGAGTCGCTCAACAGGCCGATCTTTCAGTAGATCGGCCATGGTCTGCAGTTTTCGGCGTCGCCGGAGGCACCATCGGCCGCGGAGGCCAGAACAAACTGGTACTGCCGGACTCCGATGCAAGTGTGGCGCGCGTGCATGCAATGGTCCGCATGGAGTCCGAGGCGGCTTACATTGCCAATCTGTGCGAACGACGATCGATCACGGTGGCAGGACAGGAAGTGCGTTCTGGTGAAGAGGTGCCATTGGCGATCGGCGATGAAGTGATCATCGGTCCTTATCGCTTGTACGCGTTGCTGCCAGGGCAGCCGTTGCCAGCGCCCCAAACAACCGTTTCAGCGCCAGCCATGGACGCCGCAGTTGGGGTGCCAGCAGCAGCTCAGGCCCCGGCTGTGGCTCCGGTAGCGCAGGTGGTCGTTCCACCAGTGGAAGCAAATGGTTTCCTAGAGGTGGCGCCTGCGGTTAACGCGAACGATACCAACCCTTTCTCCATCCTGGGGCTGGTGTCCTCCCCCTCTGAGGCCGTGGCGGGCGCTGAGCCGCCGACCTTGCCTGCTTTCATGGCAGGTCCTCAGGATGTAGTAGGCGCTGCTGCCGTTCCGGCTCCGGCCGAGTTTTCTGAGCCACCGCTTTCTGAAGTGCCGCAGGAATTCGGCGTGCAGACGCCCGTCATCCCCGTTGCTGCCTTCAGCACGCCAGCAATGCCTGCTGCATCGCTTCCCTCGGGATGGGATGACATGCCGGTTGCTCGGCAAAAGCAGGCCGCTGTGCCTCGCGCACTGGTCATTCCCGACGATTTCGATCTGTTCGCTCAGGATCCGAACAAGCAGGCCCAAAAGGGTGATCCCTGGGCCGGAGGTTTGCAGACGAAGAGTTTGACGGACGTTGCCAATCTTAGGCACGACGAAATGCTCAAAGCGTTACCGATATCCGGTCGCTTCGAACATGAGATGGACGACCCGTCTCACACAGGGCTTCCGAAAGCCCTGGAGCCCCGCAACGAGTTGGACCCGCTGCGTCTATTCCAGCAGGGCAGCGAATTGCCTGCTGTTCAGGACGCCGGGCCCGCGGCGCTGGGATGCGATCTGTCGCAAGCTTTCAGCATGCCAAAAAATGCGGTGGCGGTTGGCCTTCCGCAGGAGCGTATCCAGGTGGCGTCGTTGGGAATTGAAGCCATCAGCGTCGATGCTGCCGTGTCTTCCACGATAGCCAAAGCTGCCTCTTCCGATTCCGCGCCACCTGCGCCGAAAGGGCCTGCGATAGAGCCTTTGACAGGCCTTCGCAAAGTCGAAGGGCTGAACCTGGACAGCTTCGGCAGTGCCTTGCCGATATCCGATTCCGATTGGATACCCTCGGGGGACACGGCGTTGCCCTCGGAAAAAAGCCAGGGCCATCCGACCTCCTTCGAAAGCAAGCCAAGCCACCAGGGCGAAGAAACAATTATTCCCTTTGCAGACCCCGCCGCGGCTGCGCCTTTCCCCTCCAATCTGCCTGCGCCTGCGCCTGCGCCTCAGCGGTCGGACGCCATGCCAGCGACCTTGCCGGGTCTGGCCACCTTGCCTCCTGCAGAGTTGAGTGCATTGGTCACCGCTTTTTTGGACGGTGCTGGCGTACTCCCCAAAAAGCTGGAACCCACTCTCACGCCAGAATTCATGCGTTCTTTCGGTGAAGCCTTCCGCGTCGCGGTGCAGGGGACCATTGACTTGCTGGCTGCGCGCTCGGAGATCAAGCGTGAGTTCCGTGCAGGTGTGACGGTGATCGCGTCCGGTGCCAATAATCCATTGAAGTTTTTGCCCACTCCCGATGGCGTCATCATGCAGATGATCGGGCAGAATTTTCCCGGTTTCATGCAGCCCGTTCCGGCCATGAAGGACGCCTATCAGGATCTGTGTGTCCACCAATTGGCATTGATGGCAGGCATTCGGGCTGCCTATGCAGAGGCACTGGCGCGGTTTGATCCTGTCGAGTTGGAAAAGCAGGCAGCTTCTATCGGCGGGATGCTTGGGAAAGTCTCCACGATCGGTCGCAAGGCGGCTTTGTGGGACGAGTACAAGAAGAACTTCGATGCCATCCGCCGAGATGCGGAAGACGATCTCACGGCATTCTCCGGCCAAGCCTTCCTGGAAGCCTACGAGAACGCTGAAGCCGCTGCAAAGGCCAAATTGTGATTGCACACGTTGTTGGCGATCAGTACCGTTTTCGTTTGACTGCAGCGTCGCTATCCGACAGGGGATCGCGTGCGACCAATGACGATTTCATGGGCATGGTGGATGTAGAGGGCCGCGGTTTTTGCTGTGCATTGGCCGATGGAGCCGGCGGCCACGGCCATGGCGGTTTGGCTGCACGGTTGACGGTCAATGCGGTACTCGATGGGTTCCGCCACAACCCGCTGTTTGCCCCGGCAGGCCTGGCCTCTCTAATTTCGTTGGCAGAACATACAGTCGCGGTGGAGCAGCCCTTATCGGTCTCCCGCAGGCACATGAGTGCCACGGTGGTCCTGCTGTGTCTGGATCTGGCCAAAGGCCGGGCGCTGTGGGCGCACTGGGGTGATTCACGCCTGTATTGGTTCAGGGACCAGCGGGTTCATCGCGTGACGGAAGACCACAGCGTAGTGCAGCAATTGCTGCACGCGGGTGTGTACCGCAATGAGGATCCTCGGGACCTTCCGAATCGGAGCGTTCTTGCCGGTGCCATCGGAGCCGAATCGCAGATTCCTCCAACAGTGCTTTCCAAGGCCGTTGACCTGTTGGCTGGAGATGCCTTTCTGCTGTGCTCGGATGGCCTTTGGGAAGGCATTCATGAGGACGATATGGAAGAGGCATTGCGGCTTAGCCAGAATCCAGAGGATTGGCTGGAGCACATGGAGACTACGCTGCGCGCGAAGGGAAAGCCGCATCAAGACAATTTCAGCGCATTTGCCGTCTGGGTGTCACCCAATGAAGACGGGCTGTGAAACCAGCTCTACGAATAAAGGAATCGACGATGCTTGATCGGATATATGGATTGCGCCGTGCTTTGCTGGCAGGAGCGATGGGCACTGCCGTTCTGGGTATTGCCGGGTGCGGCGTCATCGGTTCGATGAATCGCCCTCAAGAGGCGCCGACGGCTGTTCCCCCGGCCGTCTTTGAAATCGTTGCCGATGCCAAGCTCAACCCCGATGTGCATGGGGCTCCCAAGCCCATCTTGCTTCGGATGTACGAATTGCGCGCCACCGCTGCGTTCGACAAGGCCAGCTTTCTAGATCTTCAAGAAAAAGACGAAGCCCAATTGGCCAGCGACTTCGTGCGCAGGGAAGAGTTTCTGGTGGTCCCAGGTGAGCGTCGGGTTTTTGAGCGAAAGGGAAGTGCGGAGGTGCGCGCTTTTGCTTTTTTCGCCGGCTACCGGGATCTTGAGAAGAGCACTTGGCGTGCAACCGCTCCAGCGCCTAATTCTGTCGAGATGCGCCGACGCTGGTGGGGTCTGGGTGAGACCGAGCGTTTGAAGCCCGTGCGTTATCTGGTCACCGTTTCACAAGACGCGGTCAAAGTTCAAATCCAAGAAAAATCGCAGTAACTATCATGGTCTGGCAGCGCAAGGTCGTATGGGCAGAGGGCATGTTTTTGCGCCCTCAGCATTTTCAGCAGCAAGATCGGTTCACTGATTTTCTGGTGCAGGCACGCACGTTGCCGACGCAGTTTTTCTTCTGGGGGTTTTCGAGCCTCGTTCTGGATACGGAGCTTCTTGGGTTAGGAAAAATCGGGCTGATTTCCGCCGAAGGGGTGCTGCCGGATGGCACGCCCTTTAGCATTCCCCATCACGACGAGCCGCCGCCAGCACTGAGCATCGGCAAAGACGTGAAAGACACGGTCATTCATCTGGCCTTGCCGATGCGTAGGCGCATGGCGGCGGAAGTGTCTCTTGGCTCCGAGTCGAATGCGCTCGTGCGCTATGCCGCAGAGGTGGTCGAGGTTGCGGACGTCAACGACGTCGGTGCACAGGCGGCCGAAGTGCAGGTCGGGCAGATCAAGCTTGCACTGCGGGCATCGCAAGACGTTGCCGACGGTTGGGTGAGTCTGCCGGTGGCGCAGGTAGTGGAGCGCCGCGCGGACGGTTCACTGTTGCTCGATCCCACCTTCATACCCACCGTGGTCACCAATGCCGACATGTCCAATCTCGCGGTGTTCTGCCGCGAATTGTTTGGCCTGCTTCGGCAGCGTGGCGCAGCGTTGGAAGAGCGGCTTACCCAGCCAGGCCGCGGCGGTGTGGGCGAGGTGGGCGACTTCCTGATGCTCCAGTTTTTGAACCGTTGGGAGCCAGCGGTCGAGCATTGGGTTCGCATCCGCTCCATCCATCCTGAGCGGCTGTTTGACGACCTTCTCAAGATGGCAGGCGAACTGGCAACCTTCACGCGCGATCAGCGGCGTCCTGCGCCCATGCCTGCCTACGACCATGACGATTTGCGAAGCTCCTTTTTACCTTTGATGCTGGAGTTGCGACGTGGCCTGTCTTCGGTGCTGGAGCAGAATGCGATCCAGATCGAACTGCAAGAGCGCCAATATGGCGTGCATGTCGCGTTGATTCCGAGCACCGAGCTTTTGACCAGTTGCGAATTTGTGCTGGCTGTGCATTCCCAGGCAACGGTGGAGTTTCTGCGGGCGCATTTTCCGACCCAGATCAAACTGGGTCCGGTGGAGCGCATTCGCGACTTGGTGAATCTGCATTTGCCGGGCGTCACCCTGCGTTCCTTGCCGGTCGCTCCCCGCGAAATTCCATACCATGCGGGATATTCGTATTTCGAATTGGATACGGCGCACGACTTGTGGCGCCAACTTCAGAACTCCGGCGGGCTCGCCCTGCATGTGTCCGGCGAGTTCCCCGAATTGCAGCTTGAGATGTGGGCTATTCGCCGTTAAGAACCGATATGTCCATTCAAACCTCTGGCAATGTGTTTGCCTTCGATACGGGCACTGGGACCGCAGCCCCGCGGCCTGAGGCCGCTGCACAACAACCTTCCGGTGGCGCGGTGCGTGAAACGGCCCTGCCCGATGTCGTCAGCGGGGGCAATCCTCTGGTGGCTGCCTCCAACACGCTACTGAATCTCATCCCTCAGATCCGGGCCATGGCCACGAACGGGGATCCCGGCGGATTTCAGCAGTTTCTTCTGGAAAACATCCGCCAGTTCGAAAGCCGTGCGGGTAACACCGGCGTGCCGATGGAGACGATCATCGGTGCACGGTATTGCATCTGTACTGCCATCGACGAGGCCGCAGCACAGACCCCCTGGGGCGGTTCGGGCGTCTGGCCCAAATACAGCTTGCTGGTTGCGTTGCACAACGAGACCTGGGGCGGCGAGAAGTTCTTCCAGTTGCTTTCCAAGCTGGTGCAGACGCCCAATCAGCACATCGATCTCATCGAGTTGATGTATTTTTGCCTGATGCTGGGTTTCGAAGGCCGTTATCACGTCGTCGAAAACGGCAAGAGCCAGTTGGAGAGTCTCAAGTCCCGGCTACTGCAAGTCATCGAAGGGGCGAGGGGAGACCGCAGCGGTGCTTTGTCTCTGCATTGGCGTGGAGTCCAGCGCGCCGCCGTGCCGCCCTGGACGTTGATCCCTTTCTGGGTCGCTGCGGCATTGGCCTTGCTCATTGCTTTTTTGATCTTCCTTTGGTTCAACTATCGATTGGCATCGCGGTCTGACGATCTGTTTGCCGCGATCAATGGCATTCGCCTTCCCCAGGCCCCCGCTGTCATCGCCGCTGCGCCTAAACCCAGGCTGCGCCAGTTTCTGGAGCCCGAGATTCGAGAGGGCTTGGTCGAGGTGAACGATCTTGCGGATCGAAGCATCATCATCTTGCGCGGAGATGGGTTGTTCGATGCCGGGGCCACGGTGGTGAAGCCCCGGTATGTGGGCGTGATCGAACGCATTGCGGCTGCCTTGAACGAGGTATCTGGAAAGGTCGTCGTCAATGGCTACACCGATAACTCGCCCATCCGGACTGCCCGGTTTCCTTCCAACTGGCATTTGTCCCAGGAGCGTGCGCAAGCCGTTACCACCATGCTGACGAAGAGTGTCTCCGACGGGCGCAGGTTGCATGCCGAAGGCCGTGCGGAAAGCGATCCGGTGGCTCCGAACACCACACCTGAGGGCAAGGCGCTCAATCGCCGCGTGGAGATCGTTTTGCATGTTGCCCCGCAAACCCGCGACAGCGAGCTGCAGATCACCCCGGGTGCGAATCCCCGAGGCGGCGCTACCAATCAAAAATAAGCATGTTCCGCAAGATATTCGATTTCCTGTTCAACCGGTTCACTCTAGTCCTGCTCGGGCTGGTGCTTTTGAGCTTGGTCATCTGGTTCATTGGGCCGCTGATCTACATCAAGCCCTACCAGCCCCTGGAAAGTCCCCAAGTCCGTGGCTGGATGATCTTTGCGATCTTCGCTTTCTGGTTCTTGAAACTCACGGTTCAATGGTGGCGTGCGAAGCAGATGAATGCTCGCCTTCTGTCTCAGTTGGCACGGTTCGGCACGAGTGATCGACTAGCTGAAAAAGCCGGTCCCGGGCAGGAAGAGGTCGCTGAACTGGAAAGTCGCTTCAAAGAGGCGATCGGTGTCTTGAGCAAGACCCGGTTCGGCCAGACAGAGCAGGGCTGGTTCGGCAGGCTGAACCGTCGCTACATCTACCAGTTGCCCTGGTATTTGATCATCGGCTCGCCAGGCTCGGGCAAAACCACGGCGTTGGTCAATTCCGGCCTGGACTTTCCATTGGAGGCCCAATTCGGAAAGGCCTCCATTCGGGGGGTGGGCGGCACGCGCAACTGCGACTGGTGGTTTACCGACCAAGCCGTGCTTTTAGACACTGCCGGTCGTTACACGACCCAGGAAAGCGACGAAACACAAGACAAAGCCGCCTGGGGTGGATTCCTGTCTTTGCTACGTCGGTTCCGTGGGCGGCAACCTGTTAATGGCGTGCTAGTCACTCTCAGCGTCCAAGAGTTGCTGAGCAGCACCGATGCAGAGCGTGACCGTTTGGCGCGGCTCATTGGCATGCGCCTGGGTGAGCTATGCGAAGAGCTCGCCATCAAATTTCCTGTGTATGTGCTGGTCACCAAAACCGATTTGCTGGCGGGATTCAACGAATTCTTCGGCAACATGAATCGCGAAGAGCGGGCCCAGGTTTGGGGTTTCACCAGCCCTTACAACGAAGGGGGCGTCCAGGAGGAGCCGGCGGCTCGCTTCCGCGCCGAATTCGACGAGTTGGCAGGGCAGATCAATCGCCTGCTGCCTCAGCGCCTGCTTTCCGAGCCCGACTTGGCGCGTCGGGGGCTGATCTATGGTTTGCCACAGCAGTTCGTCGGTTTGCGCGATGTGTTGCAGGAAACGCTCTCCACGATCTTTGCATCGTCACGGTTCAAGGAAAAACCGCTGTTCCGGGGGGTGTATTTCACCAGCGGAACGCAGGAAGGCATGCCCTTCGACCGGGTGCTTTCGGCGCTCTCCCGCCGTTTCGCCGTTCCTTCGCCCGCAGGGGCGTCGGTAGGGGCCAAAAGTGGAAAGAGCTATTTCATTGAAACGCTGCTCAAAGGCGTGATGTTCAATGAGGCAGGCCTGACTGGCCGCAATGCCAAGAAGGAACGGCAGTTGCGTCTCGTCCAGGCGGGTGGGCTGATTGCTTTGGTTCTGGCTCTGGTTGGTGTGACGGTGGCATGGACTGTCAGTCATGACAACAACGTCGCCTACATCGGCGAGGTGAAAGATCGGGTTCCGGCGCTTAAGCAGGCAGTCAACGATGCGCGCGACGCCGACCCCGAAGACATGGTGAGCTTGCTGCCGCTATTGAACAACGCGGAGTCGCTGGCCGTGAGTCAACGCTATGAAGGGGACTCTGCTCCGCTGAGCTGGCGCCAGGGATTGCTTCAGGTGCCCAAGGTCCAGACGGCTGCGGATGCCACCTATATGCGCCTGCTCGAAGATGCGTGGCTGCCCCGCTTGTCGCGGCATCTGCGCCGTTCACTGCAGCAAACGTCCACCAGCAATCCGGAGGCGAGCTTCGAAGCGCTGAAGGTCTATCTGATGCTGTACGAACCTGAGCGGTTCAACGCCAAGTCGATACGCGCGTGGATGGTCAACGACTGGGAGGCATCTCTTCCGCCCGGCTTGGTGCAATCCGGCGTCGTCAATCAATTGGCCCATCACCTCGACAATTTGATGGAAGACCGTGCGCTGGTGGCGCCTGTGCCGATGGATCAGCAACTGGTGGCGGAAGTGCGCCAAAGATTGGCACAGATGTCCCCGGCGCAGCGGGCATACAGCCGTCTCAAGCAACTGCTGCTGACCGGCAATTCTTTGCCGCCTGAATTCACGGTGGTTCGGGCGAGCGGCCCGGAGGCGCCGCAGGTTTTTTCCCGCCGCAGCGGCCGTCCGCTGACGCAGGGCATTTCCGGCCTGTTCACCTATGACGGGTACTACGGGGCGTTCGCACAAGAATTGCCCAAGGTCACGGCATTGCTGTCCCAAGAGGAGAGCTGGGTGCTCGGCAAGGCCGATGGGCGGCGAAGTACCGCCAACGAAGTCCTGACGGGCCAGTTGGCGCTCGAGGTCAAGCGACTCTATCTGATGGAATACGCCAAGCTCTGGGAGGACTTCCTGGCCGATGTGCGGCCGGTACGCATCGCCTCCCTCGATCAGGCAGGGGAACAGGCGCGCCTTTACTCCGCCGCCAATTCCAGCCTCGAACAGTTCATCCGTGCCGTTGCCAAGGAAACCACGCTCGGTCAGCGCCCCTCAGCCGGGGGCGGAACCAGCAGTTGGCTCGGCGAGAAGATCAATCGCATCAAGGAAGAGCAAGAGCAATTGAGCCGGCTGACCGGCAAGCAGGTGAATGTGGCTGGGTTGACATCCAGCGGTACGCTGGAGGCTGATCTGGTCGATTTCCGCTTCCGCGAGTATCGGCGGCTGGCCACCTCGAACGGTTCGGGTCCTTCTCCCATGACCGCGAGCCTGCAGGTGCTGAATGAGGCGGCCGCGGTGATCGCATCGGCGCGGCAGCAGGTCAGTGCGGGCGGCACGGTGCCACCTTCGCTGTCCGCCACGCTGGAGCGGGTGCGCACGGAAGCCAAGCGCGTGCCGCCACCCCTCAACGTCATGTACGAAGATTTGGCAGGAGCCACTTCGGCTTTCGTGGGACGCGATGTACGGGCCGCCGTAGGCGGGAATCTCAACGCCACGATCGGTGCCTTTTGCCGGCGTGCAATCCTGGGGCGCTATCCATTCACGCGCAGCGCAGGCCGCGATGTGACGACGGATGACTTCGCCCGCCTGTTCTCCGTGGGCGGCACCATGGATGAATTCTTCCGGACCACGCTGCAGCCGATGGTCGATATTTCCACCAATCCCTGGAGCTTCAAGCAGGGCGTGGACGGTTCGCCCGTGGGCGGCTCTGCCGCGCTGGCTTCGTTCCAGCGCGCCGCCGTCATTCGGGATGTTTATTTCCGGGCCGGCGGCAAGGCACCCTCGATCCGGCTGGACATCAAGCCCTTGGAGATGGATGCTGCCATCACGCAAATGGTGCTCGATGTCGATGGCGAAGTGCTGCGCTACCAGCACGGGCCTCAGATTCCGAAGTCGGTCAACTGGCCAGGCGCCCGCGGTACGGGGCAGGTGCGGCTGCAGTTGACCGGATCGGGGGCTGAAAATACCGGCTTGGTCACCGAGGGCCCCTGGGCGTTGCATCGGTTTTTTGACCGGGCGCAGATTCTGCCCGGTAACGCGCCTGAGCGTTTCATTGCCGCTTTCAATATCGATGGGCGACGCCTGCGATTCGAAATCACCACTGGCAGTGTGCTGAATCCTTTCCGTCTCAAAGCCATGGAGGAGTTCGAGTGTCCTGGCAACCTGTGAGTCAAGCATCGCCGCAAGTGCAGTCCCGCATTTCCTGGTTTGGAAAGCTGCCGGGGCAGGGCGATTTCGTGGGACGCAGGATGCCCCGCTCCATCGGTGACGAATGGGACGCCTGGTTGAGCCACGGACTGGATCAATTGCGTGCCCAACGTCCTGGGCAGTGGGAGCCAGGCTTCATACAGTCGCCGCTGTGGTTCTTCATTGCCAGCCTGGGCGGGAAGACCCTTCCGGTGTGCGGCGTGCTGGCTCCCAGTGCAGACCGCATTGGAAGGTGCTATCCCATCACCGCAGTGGCCATCGCCGCCGATCGAGCCTGCTCCCTGGTGCCGGACCCCACCCTCGAGCGGTTTTTCTCTGGCACGCGGGAGGCCATCGTCGAGGCGCGCAGGCTGGCACTACCTGCCGAAGAGCTGGATGCGAGGCTTTCTTCGCTGCCGTGGCCATTCCATGCAGACCAGCCAGCGCCAGCGGCTGCGCCCTCGATGGCCGGCATCCTGGCAGACCTGGGGCTGAGTCCGTCCAGTGGCAACGCATCCGGTGGCCGGCCCTGGGGGGCTGGGCGCGATATCTTGCGCTCGCAGCAGGCGCGCAGCGTTTGGTGGTCCGACGCGGCCGGAGGCGGGGAAACGCTGGAGCACAGCGGTCCTTTCGATGGCCATTTGTTCTCACGGCTTTTCAAAAAGGCACTCTAGGATGTCCGTGCCCTTCGTTCTATTTTTATTGAGCCAATCGCGCATTTTCAATGCGAGCGGACGGATATTGAATGATTGATCTTGACGCCCTGCTGGTCCCTACCAACGATGCCCCACCCTGCGGGGAAGACCTGACGTACGACGCTGAGTTTCTCGCGCTTGAGAACGCGGCCAGCGGCAAGCCGGAACAGCAGTTCGGCGAAACCGTGATTCCGGCCGAGCCACCCGACTGGCGTGAAGTCGAGAAGCGGTCGATTGCGCTACTGTCCCGCACGAAAGACATCCGGGTGGTCGCAAAGCTCTCCCATGCCTTGACCAACACGCAGGGCGTGCGTGGCATGTCGCAAGGTGTGCAATTGATGGCCGCTATGTTCAGCCAGCATTGGGACCATCTCCATCCTCTGCCTGAAGATGGCGATCACTTCATGCGGATGAATGCCGTTGCTTCGTTGAACGACGTGACCGGGCAGTTGAGGGATCTTCGCCAGCAAGACTTTCTGCGATCGGCCGCCGGCGCCATCAATGTCCGCGATGCCGAGTCCCTCGCGCGCGGCACCGCAGCTGACGGCACCATCAAGATGTCGCTGGACCAGTTGCGAGGCGCTGTGTTCGACGCTTGGCGGCAGGGTAACGAGACACTTGGTGCTTGGGTCGTGGCGAGCGAGTCTTTCGATTCGATGCAAGCCATCTTCCGTGACCGGCTCGATGCGGACCAACGCCCCGATCTGGAACAGATTCGGGGTGTGTTCAGTGTGCTCTGCGACTTGATCCCCAAGGATGCCGATGCTCTCGCGCCACCGCTGGAAGAAACCCAGAATACAGTGCCAACGGACCCTTCGCCGGCTACTGCGGTGACTCAGGGGTTTGCGTTGCGCACGCGCTCGGATGCCGTGGCGCGCCTGATGGAAATTGCGGAATTTCTGGAGCGGACCGAGCCGACGAATCCCGCGCCCTTGCTGATTCGCAGAGCCGTCCGCCTGATGGGTCTCGATTTTCTGGACATTCTTCGTGAACTGTCGCCCGACAGCGTGGCACAAGTAGAAAATATTACCGGGGTGAAGAGCCCGCTTTGAAAACGTTTTGTAGCATTTGGGGGGCGGGGCATGGAGATACTGGCGGGACGGAGCGTGAACGCGATCTGATCGCACATCTAAAGTTCCCATGACAGTTGCCGGGCTGATCCAGACGGCTTTCTCTGCGTTATCTTCCAAGAACCGGACGATGGTCTTGCAAGTCAAGAATCGCACCGCAGAGTGTTCGAAAAAACGGGCGTTCCATTTCGTTATGAATTTGTAAGTCGATGTTATTGAGAAGTCGTTGTAACTGCGATGCCTTCACAAGACTCTACGCTCGCGTTTTATAAATCCTAGGAAAAGAGAAGTTACATCATGACACTGAGCAAAACGGGCAAGAGTGGTCAGAAATTCATTGCTCGCAATCGCGCGCCACGGGTTCAGATCGAATACGACGTGGAGATCTACGGCTCCGAGAAGAAGGTTCAGATCCCTTTTGTGATGGGTGTGATGGCCGATCTGTCTGGCAAGCCATCGGAGGCGCTTCCTGAGATCGCCGACCGCAAGTTTCTGGAAATCGACATCGATAATTTCGATGCGCGGATGAAATCCATCAAGCCCCGAGTGTCCTTCAATGTGCCCAATACACTGACCGGCGATGGTCGCCTGCACATCGAACTCACGTTCGACAGCATGGAGGATTTTTCGCCTGCCGCCATCGCCCGCAAGGTCGGCGCACTCAATTCCATGCTCGAAGCGCGCACCCAACTGCATAACCTCCTGTCATACATGGACGGCAAGCAAGGGGCTGAAGAATTGATCAGCAAGGTCTTGAAAGATCCGGCATTGCTCAAGTCGCTCGCCGCCATGCCCAAGCCGGCTGACAGCGCCGAGCCATCCACGGACGTGAAATAAGCGAGGAGTGACCCGATCATGAACGCACGCCAAATGGAAGCGGCACCAGCCGCCCAGACACTCGAAGGCAACGAATTCGCTTCGTTGTTGCAAAAAGAATTCAAGCCCAAGACCGATCAAGCACGCGAAGCGGTCGAGGCTGCCGTGCAGACCTTGGCACAGCAAGCCCTGGCGGCCTCTGCCACGCTGTCGGATGACGCCTATCAAACGGTGCAGGCCATCATTGCGGAAATCGACCGCAAGCTGTCCGAGCAGGTCAACCAGATCATTCACCACAGCGAATTCCAGCAACTGGAAGGCGCGTGGCGCGGTCTGCATCACTTGGTCCACAACACCGAAGTGGACGAAATGCTCAAGATCCGTGTGATGAACATCTCCAAGAAAGAACTGCACCGCAACATGCGGCGCTACAAGGGGGTGGGTTGGGATCAAAGCCCCATCTTCAAGAAGGTGTACGAAGAGGAATACGGCCAGTTCGGTGGCGAGCCCTTCGGGTGCCTGGTGGGCGACTACCACTTCGATCACAGCCCGACCGATGTCGAATTGCTGGGCGAGTTGGCCAAGGTGTCTGCCGCGGCGCATTGCCCGTTCATTGCCGGTGCCTCGCCTGCCATGATGCAGATGGAGTCGTGGCAGGAACTGGCCAATCCCCGTGACCTGACGAAGATCTTCACCAACACCGAGTACGCCGCCTGGCGCAGCCTGCGCGAGTCCGATGATTCGAAGTACATCGGCCTGGCCATGCCGCGTTTCCTGGCGCGTCTGCCCTACGGTGCCAAGACCAATCCGGTGGACGAATTCGACTTCGAAGAAGAAACCGCCAGCGGCGATCACAGCAAGTATTGCTGGGCCAACTCGGCCTATGCGATGGCTGTGAATATCAACCGCTCCTTCAAGTACTACGGCTGGTGCACGTCCATCCGCGGCGTCGAGTCGGGCGGTGCGGTCGACAACCTGCCTGCCCACACTTTCCCGACGGACGACGGCGGTGTGGACATGAAGTGCCCGACTGAGATCGCGATCAGTGATCGCCGCGAAGCGGAACTCGCCAAGAACGGCTTCATGCCACTGGTGCACCGCAAGAACTCCGATGTGGCCGCCTTCATCGGTGCGCAGTCGCTGAACAAGCCTGCCGAGTATTACGACGCAGACGCCACGGCCAACGCCAACCTGTCGGCACGCCTGCCTTATATGTTCGCCTGCTGCCGCTTTGCGCACTACCTCAAGTGCATCGTGCGCGACAAGATCGGCTCGTTCAAGGAGCGTTCCGACATGGAGCTGTGGCTGAACGACTGGATCATGAATTACGTGGATGGCGATCCAGCCAACTCCTCGCAGGAAACCAAGGCCCGCAAGCCGCTGGCGGCCGCCGAAGTGCAAGTGGAAGAAGTCGAGGGCAACCCCGGCTACTACACCTCCAAGTTCTTCCTGCGCCCGCACTACCAACTCGAAGGGCTTACCGTTTCGCTGCGCTTGGTTTCCAAGCTGCCGTCGGTCAAGCAAGCCGGCAACTGATCGAGGTTTGTCGCTGCAGGCGATGGGGTCGAGTTTCCCTTTCGCCTGTGGTGAATAGACTGCCGCTCCGGCTTTCAATCGGCGCATGCCACGAGGCGCCGTTCTTCGCGCATCGGTTCGGTCGCGCGCTGACTCCCTGTCGAAGGGCTTATCGGCGGCGGCGTCTCATGCCCCTTAGTTCAAGATTCCATCCCTCCCATGATCTTTGATTCCAAGCTTCCGTTGGATACGCAGTTGAGTTCTCTGAAGGACGCCATTCGCAAAGATCCGGCCGATGCTTCCCTGCGCGTCTATTACTTTCAAATGCTGGTGCTGTTTGGCGAATGGCAGAAGGCGCTCGATCAATTGCAGATCTGTGCCCAACTGGACAGCAAGACGGCCCCGATGGCCAAAGCCTACCGGGAAGTGATCCTCTGCGAAGTGGCTCGGCGGGACGTGTTCGCGGGCCGGCGCACCCCGCAGATCCTGGGGGACCCACCGGCTTGGCTGGGTTGGATGGTCGAAGCGCTCCAGTGCGCAGCGGATGGGCAGGCCGAAAAAGCAGCCGAATTGCGCAGCAGTGCCTTCGATGAAGCGCCGGCTTCGCCGGGCGAGCTGGACGGCAGCCCTTTCGAATGGCTGGCAGATTCCGATGCACGGCTGGGTCCGGTGTGCGAGTTGTATGCCAATGGCGGGTACTACTGGGTGCCCTTCACGGCGATCCAGCAGATCAATTTCGAAAAGCCCCAGGACTTGCGCGATCTTGTCTGGTCCGCCTGCGAAGTGACGCTGGTCAACGGCGGCCAGATGCTCGGATTCATTCCCACCCGATATCCCGGTTCGGAAAGCGTCGCATCCGACGGTGTGCGGCTGTCGCGCACCACGGAGTGGAGCGAGCTGGGGCAAGAGCAGGTGGCCGGCCTGGGCCAGCGCGTGTGGATTTCCGACCAGGCGGACCACGCGCTGCTGGACGTTCGCCGCATCAAGTTCTCGGCTGAAGCCACCGAAGGCTGACCCTTCTCATGGCGACCACGCGGCCCAACGACAATTTCGGCAACGGAAAAGACCGCCTGCAGCCGGCCCTGCTGGACCGCCTGACGGACCACGAGCCCAGCAAACGCACCGAGCGTGCCGATGCCGTCTATGTCACCGAGGCCCGCCTGCGCCAAGCCCTGTTGCGGGATCTGAACTGGTTGCTCAACGCCTCGGATGCGACCTCGCACATCGATTTCGAAGGGCTTCCCGAGGCGGAGCGATCGGTGATCAACTTCGGCATGACGCCACTGGCAGGCCAGTTGCTGTCCGAGCTGGACTGGAAGGACATCGAGAAAGCCATTCGCAAGTCCATCCTCGCCCACGAACCCCGCATTCTTCGCGACACGCTGACGGTGGCCTTGGCGCCCTCCAGCAAATTGTTCAGCCACCACAACACGCTGCAGTTCGAAATCCGCTGCCAGTTCTGGTCTGCGCCTTATCCGATGGAATTGCTGCTCAAGACCAGCCTGGACCTGGAAACGGGGCAGGTGGTCGTCTCTGATTTACGGTGAAGTGATCCAGGCCATGCATATTTGCGCCATCCGACCGGGCTTCGATGTGCCGGAGGGCATGTCCCGATGAATCCTCGCCTGGTCGAGTACTACAACCGCGAACTCAGCTACCTGCGGGAGTTGGGCGCTGAGTTTGCTGCCGCCTTTCCCAAGGTGGCCGGCCGCCTGTCGCTGCGCGAGCTGGAGGTGGCCGACCCCTACGTGGAGCGCCTGCTGGAGGGGTTCAGCTTCCTGACTGCCCGCATCCAGATGAAGATGGACGCGGAGTTTCCCCGGCTCTCCCAGCGCATTCTGGAAATGGTCTGCCCGCACTATCTGGCCCCCACGCCGTCGATGGTGGTGGTGCAGATGGACCCCAGCGCGAGCGAGGGCAGCCTCGCCGATGGCTACACGCTGCCCGTGGGCAGCGTGCTGAGGGCACGCAAGACGGCAGAGGAGCAGACGCCGTGCGATTTCCGCACCGGGCACGAGCTCACGCTGTGGCCGATCGATCTCACCCAGGCCCGTCTCGGCGGCCCGCCGCTGGATCTGCCGCTGTCGCGGTTGCGCCTGCCCGAAGAGCCGGCGGCGCATTTGCGCATCGACCTGTCTACACGCGGAGCGCTGCGGTTCTGCGATCTGCGCATGGACCGGCTGGATGTGCATATTTCGGCGGGTGATGCGGTGGCATCGCACCTTCAAGAACTCATCCATGAATCGCTGATCGGCATCGTGGTGCACGATGCGCAGGACCCCTCGCGGGTCTGGGCCCACTTGCCGGCCGATGCCCTGCTGGCGGAAGGCTACGAGCAGTCGCAGGCCCTGCTGCCGTACTCGCACCGCAGCTTCCAGGGGCACCGGCTGCTCCATGAATATTTCGCGTTCCCGGCGCGGTTCCGGTTCTTCTCGATTCGCGGACTGCAGACCGCACTGGCCAAGGCCGAGACCAAGACCATCGCCATCACCTTGCTGCTGCGCCGTGCCCAGCCTACGCTGGAAGCCCAGGTGGATCGGCACAAGTTCCTGCTGCACTGCGTGCCCGCGATCAACCTGTTCGAACGCCCGGCCGACCGCATCCATGTGGCGCCGAACGTCAACGAATACCACGTGGTGCCCGACCGCACCCGCCCTCGGGATTTCGAGGTGTACAGCGTTCTGGGCGTGACGGGCCACCGCGAGGGGCAGCTCAACGATCGCGAGTTCGTGCCGCTGTTTTCTTCCATCCATGGCATCCGGTCCAGCGACCAGGCGTACTTTGCCGCGCGCAGGGAGCCTCGGCTGTTTTCGGAGCATGCGGCACGGTTTGGCCCCCGCACGCAGTATCTGGGCAGCGAGGTGTTCATCTCCCTGGTGGATCAGCGGGAGGCCCCGTTCTCGGACGATCTGAAGCAGCTGAGCGTGCGCACCCTGTGCACCAACCGCGATCTGCCGTTGCTGATGGGCGGGCGCAGCAGCGAGGGCGACTTCACCACCGTGGAATCCGTTCCAGTGGACCGCGTGCGCACGGTGGCCGGGCCCACGCGGCCCACGTCCAGCGTGGCCGAGAACGAGATCACCTGGCGCCTCATTTCGCACCTGTCCCTGAACTACCTGGCGATGACCGACCTGTCGGAAGAAGAGGGCGCGGCCACGCTGCGCGATCTGCTGCGGCTTTACCTCGACCTGGGCGACAAGGATCTGTCCGGCCAAGTCTCCAGCATCAAGGGCGTGGGCATTTCCGCCATCACCCGCCGCCTGCCGCAGCATGGGCAACTGGTCTATGGCCGGGGCGTGGGGATCTCGGTCGGCGTGGACGAAAGCTCCCTGGCCGGCGTCAGCCCCTGGCCGCTGATGGCCGTCCTGGAGCGCTTCTTCGCGCGGCACGTGGGGGTGAACAGCTACACCGAATTGGCACTCGACTCGCGCCAGCGCGGACGCATCGCGCAGTGGCGGGTGCGGCCCGGCCAAAGGCCCTGCACATGAGCCGTTTGCCCACGCTCGACGCGGGCGACGCCCGGCAGGCGCGGATTGCACGGCCACCGAGCGATGCCGGGGTGGCGCTCTTTTGGCAGAAGCTGAAAGACAACCCGCACGAATTCGACCTGTTTTTCACCTTGCGGCTGCTGCAGGCCCGCCAGCCCGAGTTTCCCCGGTTCGGCCGGGCCCTGCGGCCCAAGGGCGAGTCCCTGCGCCTGGGCCAGGACCCGTCGCTGGCCTTTGCGCCGGCGACCCTCGCCGAAGTGTTGCCTGGTGTGGCGGGCCAGCCAGAGCGTTTGATGGTGTGGAATTTCGGGCTCTACGGGCCCAACGGGCCGATGCCCACGCACCTTACGGAGTACGTGCGGGAACGCCTGCGGCAGTACGACGACCCGACGCTGGCGCGCTTTTCGGACATCTTTCACCACCGGCTCTTGCTGCTGTTCTTTCGGGCCTGGTCGGACCCGCAGCCGACCACCTCGCTGGACCGGGCAGGCGACGATTCCTTCGGCCGGCACGTGCGCAGCCTGGTGGGGCTGGGCGAGCCCACGCAACTGTCCCGCGACGCGGTGCCGGACCACGCCAAGCAATACATGGCGGGCCATCTCACCCGCTGGACGCGCAACCCGGAAGGCCTGACGGCGGCCATTCGCCTGTATTTCGGCGTGCCGGTGGAGTTGATCGAATACGCGCTGCACTACCTAGAGCTCGAACCCCGCCAGCAGACGCGGCTGTCGCGCAATGCCTGCAATTCGCAGCTGGGCGTGGACACCGTGGTCGGTAGCCGCGTGCCCGACGCGCAGAGCAAGTTCCGGCTGCGGATCGGGCCGCTCACGCTGGCGCAGTACGAACGCTTCCTGCCTTCGGGCGAAGACTTCCAGGCGCTGGTGGACTGGGTGCGCAACTACCTGGGCATCGAGTTCGCGTGGGACTTCGAGCTGGTGCTGCGCCGCGAAGACGTGCCCCCCTGCCAGCTCGGCGGCGCCACGCGGCTGGGGTGGACGACCTGGTCACTTTCGGCTCCCGCCACCCGCGATCCGGACGACTTCCGCCTGGACCCCGAGCACTGGCTGACCCTGCGCAAGGGCGCTGCCCGCCGCGCCCCTGCTCCACCCAATTCCGCGCACGCCTGATGCGCTCCTTTTTTAAAAACTGACTCACCGAGGTCCCATGTCTGAAATTAGCCGGCAAGCCCTTTTCGGAAAATTGAATCCCCTGTTGTTCAAATCGTTGGAAAGCGCCACGGTTTTCTGCAAGCTGCGCGGCAACCCATATGTGGAGCTGGTGCACTGGCTGCACCAACTGCTGCAGGAAACCGATTCCGACCTGGTGCGCGTGTTCCGCCACTTCGAGATCGACGCCGAAAAGCTCGCGGCTGACGTGCTGCAGAGCCTGGACCGGCTTCCGCGCGGGGCCACCTCGATCAGCGATTTCTCGGCACAGATCGAAACCGCCATCGAGCGCGGCTGGGTCTATGCCACGCTGATGTTCGGCGAGTCGCAGATCCGCAGCGCCTACTGGCTCTCCGGCATGGTGCGCACGCGCGCGCTGGCCAATGAATTGCGGGCCATCTCCAGCGAACTGGGCCGCTTGACGGAGCCGGCCTTGAGCGACGCATTCGCGCGGCTGCTGCCCGATTCGCCGGAGTCGCGCCTGGGCGCGGCGGACGGGTCCGGCCTCTCGGGCGTGCCCGGCGAGGCCAGCGGTGCCACGGGCCCGGCCGGCACGGGGCGCGGCGAGGCACTGCAGAAATACACGGTCGATCTGACCGAGCGCGCACGCCAGCAAGAGCTGGACCCCGTGACCGGGCGCGACGAAGAAGTGCGCCAGATGGTCGACATCCTGATGCGCCGCCGCCAGAACAACCCCATCCTCGTCGGCGAGGCCGGCGTGGGCAAGACGGCCGTCGTCGAAGGCCTGGCGCTGCGCATCGCGGCGGGCGATGTGCCGCCGCCGCTCAAGGACGTGCAACTGCGCGTGGTGGACATCGGCCTGTTGCAGGCCGGCGCCAGCATGAAGGGCGAGTTCGAGAACCGCCTGCGGGCATTGCTGGACGAGGTACAGGCCAGCACCGCGCCCATCGTGCTGTTCATCGATGAGGTGCACACGCTGATCGGCGCGGGCGGGCAGGCCGGTACGGGCGATGCGGCCAACCTGCTCAAGCCCGCGCTCGCGCGCGGCGTGCTGCGCACAATCGGCGCGACCACCTGGGCCGAGTACAAGAAGTACATCGAGAAAGACCCGGCGCTCACCCGGCGCTTCCAACTGGTGCAGATCCACGAGCCGGACGAAGCCAAGGCCGTACTCATGCTGCGTGGCGTGGCCGCCAAGCTGGAGGGCCACCACCGCGTGCGCATCGGCGACGACGCAGTGGCCGCCGCCGTCAGCCTGTCGCACCGCTATATCCCCTCGCGGCAACTGCCCGACAAGGCGGTGAGCCTGCTGGACACCGCCTGCTCGCGCGTGGCGATGGGCCTGCACGCCACCCCGGCGCGCCTGGAGGCTGTGATCCGGCAACTGGAGTCGCTCGCGGTCGAGAAGGACATCGTGCAGCGCGAGCTGGACCTGGGCGTGGGCGAGACCGAGCGCTTCGACGAAATCAATGCGTCGCTGGCGCGGCTGGAGGCGGAGCATGAAGTGCTCAAGGCCCGCTTCGAAAGCGAAAAGGCCATGGTGCAGCAGATCGTGGACGCCGAGTCGGCCGTGCTGGCCCGCCGCGTGGCCAAGGAGGCTGCTGCCCAGGCCACGCCGCCGGGGGAGGCCGCACAAGGCAGTTCCATTGCAGCCGCCGAAGCAGAAACTCCCGCTGTCACGGCGCCTGCGGACGGGGCCGACCCCGCAGCCGTTCACCAACTGAGCGGCTTGCGCGACGAGCTGCTGCGCATGCAGGGAGAGGACCCTTTGCTGCAGCCCGTGGTCGATGCCAGCGTGGTGGCCGCCGTGGTGGCGGAGTGGACCGGCATTCCCGTGGGCCGCATGGTGCGCGACGAAGTGAAATCGGTGCTCACGCTGGCGGACACGCTGGAGAAACGGGTGATCGGCCAGCGGCACGGCCTGGAGGCCATCACACGGCGCATCCAGACCGCCCGCGCGCAGCTGGACAACCCGGGCAAGCCCATCGGCGTGTTCCTGCTGGCGGGCCCGTCGGGCGTCGGCAAGACCGAGACCGCGCTTTCGCTAGCCGAGGCGCTGTACGGTGGCGAACAGAACCTCATCACCATCAACATGAGCGAGTTCCAGGAAGCGCACACGGTCTCGACCCTGAAGGGCGCGCCGCCCGGCTACGTGGGCTACGGCGAAGGCGGCGTGCTGACCGAGGCCGTGCGCCGGCGTCCCTACAGCGTGGTGCTGCTCGATGAGATCGAGAAGGCCCACCCCGACGTGCACGAGCTGTTCTTCCAGGTCTTCGACAAGGGTTGGATGGAAGACGGGGAAGGGCGCTACATCGACTTCAAGAATACCGTGATCATCCTGACCTCCAACGTGGGCTCGGAGTTGATCGCCGGCATGTGCCGCGATCCCGATCTGGTGCCGCCACCCGAAGCCTTGGCCAAGGCCGTGCGCCAGCCGCTGCTCGAAAAGTTTCCGGCCGCGCTGCTGGGCCGTCTGGTGGTGGTGCCGTACTTCCCCATCTCGGACGCGATGCTGGACCAGATCATCCGGCTGCAGCTGCAGCGCATCCAGACGCGCATCCTGGAGCGGCACAACGCCCAGTTCACGTTCGACGAGGCCGCGGTGCAGCTGATTCGCCAGCGCTGCAGCGAGGTCGAATCCGGCGCGCGCATGGTGGACGGCATCATCACGCAGAACCTGCTGCCGCGCCTGGCCATGCAGTTTTTGCAATCCTCCGTTGACGCGCATGTCATCCGGAAGATCGAGCTCAGCGCATCGGACAGCGATTTCGAGATCGTGTTCGGCTGAGGCCCTCTTTGCGCTGAAACGCGCTCGGGTCTGACCACTACCTACCATGGGCCTGCGCTGCGCAGGGGCCCATGGTGGTCGCAGCGCCGCACGCATTGGAATAGGGAGAGGGACGGGCGCGGGCGGCAGTGCATGCAAACGCCCAATCCGTCGAACCCGCTCTCCAGAGCGGATGGATTCATCGCAAAAAAAGCCTGGCTACGCGAGCACGCCCGTTGGCTGGCAAAAAACGACCCGTCGGACGGAGAGTCCGGGAGTCGCCCCACGATGAAATTTGTCGGGGGCTGACCGGGCATTGCGGGGATTCCGAGATGAACCCACCGAACACCGAGCCAGCGATTGACGCCAGTGTATCATTAAATGAGAATGGTTATCAATCAATTGACTGACGGGCACCGTGGCGTCTTTGGCATCTCACTGCCTGTCGAGCGGGACGCGGCCTGATGGGCAGCACGGGCATACCGGCTGTCCAGAGTCGTTTTTCAAAAGGGAGTGCAGATGATCGCCAATCCAGTGGAGGACCTCATCGAAGAACACCGTGTGCTGCTGGATGGGTACGGGCGTGCTCAGATCCGCTGCAGCCGCCTGTTGGCCGCACAGGCCGCGGAGATCGAGCGGCTGCAGATCCAGGCCATTCGCCTGCGTGCGCGGGCCATCGTGGCGGAGTCGGCGCTGGCGTTTGCTCGCCAGGAGGCTGCCGAGGGGGCGGCCGCCGCTTCGCTGCACGGACCGGCCCGGCGGCGTGCCATGGGCCGGCAGATCGAAGCCCTGGGACAGCGCATCCATGAGCTGATGCGCGAGGTCTTGCACTGGCAGTGGCGGGCCGCGCGATCCCATCACGCCACGCCGCCGCCCGCCATGGTGTTTCGGTCAGGGCTTGCCGAGGCAGTTTCGGCCCCGGTCAGGCCCATGCGGTCGGTGGTCTGCATCGCGCAGGACGCGGCGGGCAGCCTCGTCGCGCAGCCGGTGGGTCGCAAGCTGCCAACTGCGCTGGAGGATGAAGCCGTTTCCTGCCCCTCCTTGCCCAGCGGCAATGCGGCCCTGGAGGCCAGCTTGATCGCCGCCGATTTCGTGATCTGCCAAACGGGCTGCGTCGGCCACGACGATTACTGGCGGGTACAGGACCATTGCAAACGCACGGGCAAGCCGTGTGTGCTGGTGGACCAGCCCCAGGTCGTTCAGATCATGCGGGGGCTGGCGCACCCGCAGGATGGGTTGGTAACGCAGAGGTAGGCGGGCGGCTTGCGCACCAGGGACAGGCCCGCCCGCATAACCTATGAGGGCTTGGCATCGAATGCTATTGAATTAATAGCAGTGTGCCCTAGTGAATCATGCGCTGGAGGCCATTTTGACCATTGGCCTCCTGTCACGCCTCAGGCCATGGTCATCAGGCTGGCGTTGCCTCCGGCCGCGGCGGTGTTCACGCTCAGCGCGCGTTCGATCACCAGCCGCTCCAGCGGCACCGCAGTGGTCCCTGCAGGCAGTGCGGTAATGCCGACGATGGGGCCCGGCCGCTGCGCCATCTGCTGGCACAACGCGGCCAGTGCGTCTGCGCTGCCCTGGTGCAGCACGGCATCCAGCGCCACGCCGGGGCTGCGCCAGTCGTTCACCAAGGCCACACGCGTCTGGACGCTGGCCGGCAGACGGGCGTGCAGGGCTGCGGTTTCGTCCGCAGGCCACACGGCGGTGCCGCCCACTGCCAGCACCGCGGCGAGCTGGGTGAGGCGGTCGGTATCGTTGTCGGCCAGGCAGAGCGTGCGGGCACGGGGCGCCAGCGTGTATTGGTTGCGCTCGCCGGTGGGACCGGGCAGGGTGCAGGCCAGGCCGGCCACCGCGGCATCGGCCAGGGCTGCGCATGTGTGGGCAAGCTGCGCGTGGCCGGCGGCCGGCGCCCATTCGGCCATTGCCTGCAGCGGAGCCTGCAGCACGGCGCGTGCGGCCAGATCGGGCGTGGCGGCGGCCGTGGTGGCAATGGCCGCCCGCGCTGCGTCGGCCGGGTGTCGGGAGAGCAGGCGCAGCAGGTACAGTGGCCCGCCGGCCTTGGGGCCCGTGCCGGACAGGCCTTCGCCGCCAAAGGGCTGCACGCCCACGACCGCGCCCACCATGTTGCGATTCACATAGACATTGCCGGCATGCGCGCGGCGCACCACACGCTCCACGGTTTCGTCGATGCGTGTGTGCAGCCCCTGCGTGAGTCCGTAGCCCGTCGCGTTGATCTGGTCGAGCAAGGTGTCCAGGCCATCGCTGGCATAGCGCACCACGTGCAGCACCGGGCCGAACACCTCGCGCTGGAGTTCGCCGATGCTGGCCAGCTCGATGAGCGTGGGGACAACGAAGGTGCCGCGTGCCAGCACGTCGGCATCCACCGCGGGGCGGAAAACGGCGCGGCCGGCGGCGCGCAGCGTGGCCACGTGCTGCTCGATGCCGGCGCGCGCCTCTTCGTCGATCACCGGGCCGACGTCCACCTTCAGCAGGCTGGGATCACCCACCGTCAGTTCGGCCATGGCCCCCTTGAGCATGGAGATGACGCGGTCGGCCGCGTCGGCCTGCACGCACAGCACGCGCAGGGCGGAGCAGCGCTGCCCGGCGCTGTCGAAGGCCGATGCCACCACGTCGCCCACCACCTGCTCCACCAGCGCGGAGGAGTCCACGATCATCGCGTTCTGCCCGCCGGTCTCGGCGATCAGCGGAATGGGGCGGCCTTGGGCGTCGAGCCGCCCGGCCACGCTGCGTTGCAGGATGCGCGCGACTTCAGTGGAGCCGGTGAACATCACGCCCATGACGCGGGCATCGCCCACCAGCCGCGCACCGACCGTCTCGCCGCGCCCCGGCAGCAGCTGCATTGCACCGGGTGGAACGCCCGCCTCGTGCAGCAGCCGCACGGCTTCGGCGGCGATCAGCGGGGTTTGTTCGGCCGGCTTGGCAAGCACGGCGTTGCCCGCCGCCAAGGCTGCGGCCACCTGGCCCATGAAGATGGCGAGCGGAAAATTCCACGGGCTGATGCAGACGACCGGCCCGAGCGGGGCGTGAGTGGCATTGTCGAAATGGCTCTCGGTCTGCACGGCGTAGTAGCGCAGAAAGTCCACCGCCTCGCGCACTTCGGCCACGGCGTTGGCGCAGGTCTTTCCGGCCTCGCGCATCAGCAGGCTCATCAACTGGGGCAGGCCGGCCTCGAGCAAATCGGCGGTGCGGCGCAGCGCAGCGGCCCGGGCTGCAGGCGCGGTGGCCGCCCAGGCAGGGCCGGCATCGCAGGCGGCCTGCAGCGCGCAATCCACTTCGGCATCGGTTGCCTCTTGCACATGGCCGACGACATCGGTGGGGTCTGCGGGGTTGCGCACGGCCAGCGTCGCACCTGCATCGGCCACCGGCCCATCGATGAGAGGCTCGGCCTGCCAGAACTGCTGCTTTTCAGCGGCCAGCGCATTCGACAGCCGGGCCAGCACGGCCTCGTTGGACAGGTCCACCCCCGCCGAATTGATGCGGCGGGCGCCATACAGGTCCTTGGGTAGCGGAATGCGGGGATGGGGCAGGGCGGTGGTGCCTTCTGCCACCGCGGCGGCATCCACCGTGGCGACGGGGTCGCTGACGAGCGATTCCAGTGCCAGCGTGGTGTCGGCCACGCGGTTCACGAACGAGGTGTTGGCCCCGTTTTCCAGCAGCCGGCGCACCAGGTAGGCGAGCAAGGTCTCGTGCGTTCCCACCGGTGCATAGATGCGGCAGGGACGGCCCAGTTTGCCGTCCGATGGCGCGCCCACCACCTGCTCGTACAGGGGCTCGCCCATGCCGTGCAGGCATTGGAACTCATACTGGCCGGGCCGATAGTCCGGGCCTGCCAGTTGGTAGATGGTGGCCAGCGTCTGGGCGTTGTGCGTGGCGAACTGGGGGTACACCACGTCGGTGGCTGCGAGCAGCTTGCGCGCGCAGGCGATGTAGGAGACATCGGTGTGGGCCTTGCGGGTGTACACCGGATAGTCGGCCAGGCCGTCCATTTGCGCCCGCTTGATCTCGCTGTCCCAGTAAGCGCCCTTGACCAGGCGGATCATCAGGCGGTGGCCCGTGTTGCGGGCCAGGTCGATCACCCAGTCGATCACGTGCGGACAGCGCTTCTGGTAGGCCTGGATGACGAAGCCGATGCCGTTCCAGCCCGCCAGCGAAGGGGCGCGGCACAGCCGCTCCAGCAGGTCGAGCGACAGTTCGAGCCGGTCCGCCTCTTCGGCGTCGATGTTCAGGCCGATGTCGTATTGGCGGGCCAGCTCGACCAAGTGCAGCACCTTGGGGTACAGCTCGTCCATCACCCGGGCATATTGCGCCCGGCTGTAGCGCGGGTGTAGCGCCGAGAGCTTGATCGAGATGCCGGGTCCGTCGTACACGCCGCGGCCGGCGGATGCGCGGCCGATGGCATGGATCGCCTCCACGTAGGAGCGCAGATAGCGCGCTGCATCGTGCGCGGTCAGCGCGGCCTCGCCCAGCATGTCGTAGGAGTAGCGAAAGCCCTGTGCTTCCATCGTGCGGGCGTTGGAGAGCGCTTGCTCGATCGTCTCGCCGGTAACGAACTGCTCGCCCATCATGCGCATCGCCATGTCCACGCCCTTGCGGATCAGCGGCTCGCCGCCCATGGCGGTCAGGCGCCGCAGTGCGGAGGTCAGGCCGCGTTCACTGTGCGTGGCCACGAGCTTGCCAGTGAGCAGCAACCCCCAGGTGGCGGCGTTCACGAACAGCGAGGGGCTCTTGCCCAGGTGGGGTTCCCAGTCGCCCGAACGGATCTTGTCGCGGATCAAGGCATCGCGCGTGGCGCTGTCGGGAATGCGCAGCAAGGCTTCCGCCAGGCACATGAGCGCGACGCCTTCCTGGGAGGACAGCGAAAATTCCTGCAGCAACCCCTGCACGATGCCGGCACGCCCGCCAGCGCTTTTGCGATGCCGAAGGGTGTCGGCCAAGCGCAGTGCCAGCGCCTGTACATCGCCGGACACGCGGGCCGGCAAACTTGCCAACTCCAGCAGAGGGGCCAGGGCCTCGGGTTCAGGCCGCCGGTACGCTGCGGTGATGGCATGGCGCAATGGATGGCTGTCCGGGGAGCGGGGCGCGAAGGCGAAAGCGGTCGCTGCGGTTGCGGCAGAGTCGGCGGTGAGGGACATGGCGGTGTGGAAAGACCAGCAAGGTGAAAGTCTTTCCATCATGCAAGGGTTTAATTTGAATTACTTTCCAAAAAAACCCGAGGTAACAGAATAAAAATCCAAAAATGCAAGACTCCGAACCCTTCATTGATCGCATCGATCGCCGCATCCTCAAAACACTGCAAGAAGACGGGCGCATTGCCAATCTCAAGCTGGCGGAACGCGTTGCGCTCTCGCCCACAGCGGTGCTGTCCCGGGTGCAGCGTCTAACGCGCGATGGCTACATCCTGGGGTACGAGGCCCGGCTCAATCCCATCAAGCTGGGGGCAGGGTTGCTGGTGTTCGTGGAGGTGCTGCTGGACCGAACCACGCCCAACGTGTTCGACCAGTTCAAGGCGGCGGTGCAGGTGCGCCCCGAGATCCTCGAATGCCACATGGTGGCGGGTGGGTTCGACTATCTGCTCAAAACCCGCTCTGCCGACATGAAGGCCTACCGCGAATTTGCCGGGCATGTACTCTGGCAGTTGCCGGGGGTGCGCGAGACACGCACTTATGCCGTGATGGAAGAGGTCAAGCACTCCACCCATCTGAATCTGGGCTGAAACGGCGCGATGGCTGTCGCGCCGTGGTTCCTGGTTCCAATCACTGATCCGCCCGGGCATGAAGTCCGCAATAATCGGCGCCATTCAACTGCGATAACGCATCGAGGAAGGGACCCCACCATGCCAGCCATCCGCTATGCCGCCGCCGCACTCCTGGCCGGCTTTTTCTCCCAGGGCGCATCCGCCGCCTGCTACCTCGTCTATGGCGCCGATCAGCAGGTGCTCTACCGCTCGCAACGGCCGCCGGTGGACCTGGCCCGCCAAGTCCACGAAACCCTCCCCCGCGTGGTTCCTGGCGGCACGCTGGTGTTCACCTTGGACAACTACGGCTGCGAGCTGGAGATCAACCGGCTTCCGGTGTCTGCCTCCATGGGGGGCGCTTCGGCGCGAGCCGTGCCCGCCACCCCGCGCCGGGCACGCGCCGATCGCAGTTGACGTTTTTCGTGCGCCGGGAAGGCCGGCGCGGCCTGAGACAATCGGGGAATGAGCGACCCCACAGAAACAAACATCCCCACGAACGAATGGCCCGAAGGCTGGCTGGAAGTCACGTCCATGGACATGGACGCGCAGGGCGTGGCCCGCAAGCCCGACGGCAAGGTCGTCTTCATTGACGGCGCCCTGCCACTGGAACTGGTCACCGCCAATACCCACCGCAAGAAGAACAACTGGGAGCAGGCCAGCCTGACGGCGATCCACCGCGAATCGTCGCAGCGCGTGCGCCCGGGCTGCCCGCATTTCGGCCTGCATGCCGGCGCGTGCGGCGGCTGCAAGATGCAGCACTTGCATGTGGCGGCCCAGGTGGCCGTGAAGCAGCGGGTGCTGGAAGACAACCTCTGGCATCTGGGCAAGGTCAAGTCTGAAACCATCCTGCGGCCCATCGAAGGCCCGGCCTGGGGATACCGCTATCGCGCGCGCCTTTCGGTCCGCCATGTGATCAAGAAGGGCCAGGTGCTCATCGGCTTCCACGAGCGCAAGAGCCGCTACGTGGCCGACATGGAGGTCTGCCCGGTTCTGCCCCCCCATGTGAGCGCCATGCTGTTGCCGTTGCGCGCCCTTATCGCATCCATGGAAGCGCGAGACACCTGCCCCCAGATCGAACTGGCCTGCGGCGACCAAGTCACGGCCCTTGTCCTGCGGCATCTGGAACCCCTGAGCGACGGGGACTTGGCCAAGTTGCGCGCCTTTGCCGCGGATCAAGGCGTGCAATGGTGGCTGCAGTCCAAGGGCCCAGACACCGTGAAGCTGCTGGATGCCGAGAGCGAGCAACTGTCCTATGCGCTGCCCGACTTCGGCATCACCATGCCGTTCAAGCCCACGGATTTCACACAGGTGAATCCGCACATCAACCGCGTCCTGGTATCGCGCGCATTGCGTTTGCTTGATGTGCGCAAGCACGAACGGGTGATCGACTGGTTCTGCGGCCTGGGCAACTTCACCCTGCCGATCGCCACGCAGGCGCGAGAAGTGCTGGGAATCGAAGGCAGTGAGGCGCTGGTGGCCCGCTCGCGCGAGAACTACCGATACAACCAAACCCTGGCTGCCGAAGGGCAGCCCCTGGCCTCGACGGACTTCGTTGCCAGGAATCTGTTCGACATGACCCCGGAGATGTTGGTGGCCGACGGCGTTGCCGACAAGTGGCTGGTCGATCCTCCCCGCGAAGGCGCCTTTGCTCTGGCCAAGGCCCTTGCGGACATCCACCAAGCCCGCCTGGGTGCCGAAGAGGCGCCTGCGCTGCCGGCGGGTGCCGAAGGATGGACTCCACCTCGGCGCATCGTGTATGTGAGTTGCAACCCGGCTACTTTGGCCCGTGATGCCGGGCTGCTGGTGCACCAGGCAGGTTATCGGTGCGTGGCTGCGGGCGTGGTCAACATGTTTCCGCACACGGCCCATGTGGAAAGCATGGCGGTGTTCGAACGTGTCTGATGGCAGGGCAATTGCAGGCCGATAGTGCGCTTGTCAGGTCAGCTGCGGTTGCGGGAAGGCGTGCTGGGCTCGCCTGAGTTTTCCGCCTCACTGCGGCTGGCTCGTTCAGGCTTGGCCTCCAGCTTGCCCAGCACGGAAGGAGCGCCCTCCAGCTTGTTGTCACGCATGTACTGGTCCATGTCTTTCCAGCCGGCAAAGACAGAGGCCTTGGCTGCCTTGGGATTCAGCGTGAAGCAATCCTCCAGGCCACGCAGCGCATGCCGGCATGCGCCGCCGATCGCCTTGGCTTCTGCTTCCTTCTGAGCCACCCGGGGATCTGGTCCCAGGCCCGGGATTTCGCAACCCGACAAAAGCACCAGTGCCAGGGATGCAGCGGCGTAGCGCGGGCGCAGGAGGGGGGCTGGAAGATAAGCCATGTGCATTGATTATCGGCATGCCGCCTGAAGGATTGAGGGCAGTGCACGGCTTTTCCATGGAAATATATTTCCCAGCGCTTGCCTGCATGCCTCTGTACCCCATTGAAAAAGGCCTCTCGCGAGGCCTTTTCGAATGAACGGTCAATCAATGCAGCGCATCAGTCGCGCTCACCGCCGGCGATTCCCAGCAAAGCGAGCAGGCTTTGGAACACGTTGAAGATGTCGAGGTAAAGGGCGAGCGTGGCGCTGATGTAATTGGTCTCGCCGCCATCCAGAATCTGCTTGAGGTCATACAGCATGTATGCACTGAAGATTCCAATGGCTGCGACCGAGATCGCCATCATGCCGGCCGACGAGCCCACGAACACATTGATCACGGCACCCACCATGAGCACCATCGCACCCACGAACAGCCACTTGCCCATGCCCGACAGATCGCGCTTGATCACGCTGGCCAGCGTGGCCATCACGAAGAACACGCCTGCGGTGCCGGCAAAAGCGGTCATGATCAGGTCCGTGCCGTTCTTGAAGCCCAGCACCGTGCCGATCAGTCGGGACAGCATCAATCCCATGAAAAACGTGAAGGCCAGCAACACAGGAACACCTGCTGCAGAGCGTTTGGTTTTCTCGATTGCATACATGAAGGCGAAAGCGCCGCCAAGGAACACGATCAGCCCAACGCCGCCGCGCAGCGACTGGGTGATGCCGGTTGCGACGCCGACCCACGCGCCCAGTACCGTCGGCAGCATGCTCAGTGCAAGCAGCCAATAGGTATTGCGCAGCACTTTCTGCCGCTGCTCCTGCGAGACCCCATATCCCGCTGAGCCCAGGGTGGTGACTTGATCGTTCATCTTCTATCTCTCCTTTGAGGCCTGCACAGCGCAGACCTACAAATTCTAGGTGGTGGCGATCACGGCACTTTCAAATACCCTCTCTCGATCCCGTACTTTAAGGATGCAGTCCTTTGCCCTGCACCCGCAGGATGCCGTCCTTTGGAGCCGGTATGCTCGTGCACTTCGTCGGGGCCTGGAGCCTCGCCCTCTCTGCTCTCTGATTTGTACTGGACTAGAACGCAACCGCCATGAAAACCAAACCTGAACTCGAAGCCGCCGACGTCAAGAAGATCGCTGCCGCAGCCGAGGCTGAAGCCCTCAAGAACCAATGGGCGGTCACGATTGCCATCGTGGACGACGGTGGGCATTTGCTGTCCCTTCAGCGCCTGGATGGAGCCGCCCCCGTGTCCTCCCATATCGCGCCTGGAAAGGCCCGCACGGCTGCACTTGGGCGTCGCGAGAGCAAGGTCTACGAAGACATCGTCAATGGTGGCCGCACAGCCTTTCTGAGCGCTCCGTTCATCGACGGACTGCTGGAAGGTGGCGTGCCGATCATGAAGGACGGCCAATGCTTGGGCGCGGTGGGGGTGAGCGGCGTCAAATCGACGGAAGACGCACAAATCGCCAAGGCTGGAATCGCCGCACTGGGGCTTTGAACAAATTGGTCGCCAGGATGCTGAGCGAACGCCGTGGTGTGAAGCCCGTGCGGCAAACGCCGGATCACCATGCAGCATGAAAAAACCGGCCTTCAGGGCCGGTTTTGTTTTGGTGCGGTGAGAAAAAAAGCCTGGCTACGCGGGCAAACCGTTGGCTGGCAAATACGACCCGCCAGGCACTCAACGTGCCCTGGAGTCGCCCCACGATGAATCTATTTGGTCAGGATCAGTTTGCCCAGCTTGGTGGCCTGCAGGCGGTACACCGAGCCGTTGTGGCAGATGGCGACCGTCTTCTGGCCCTTGAGCAATTCCCGGCTGTCTACGGCGGGGGCAGAACTCGCCAAGTGCGCTGCACCGGACGGCTCGCGCTCAGGAAAGACGGCAGAGCCAAAAAAGGAAGAAGAAGGCAGGGTGTTGAGACTGGCGTGCATGAGAAATCCTCTGTGCTTTGCGATTGAGTTAATGATAACTATTCGCAATTGTTCGTCAAGTAAAGCACGCGCCTATCTTGTAAATATTTATCACTGCGGCTCGGTCACAAAGCCGATTTTTCGCACGCCGGCCCGCTGAGCGGCAGACATGGCCTGCGCCACGCGCTCATAGCGCACTTCCTTGTCGCCACGAATGTGCAGATCGGGTTGCGGATCTTTCACCGCTTCGGCTTTGAGGCGAGGTTCGAGCTCTTCGTCGCCGATCGTCAGTTCGTTCCAGTGGTATTTGCCATCAGCGGTGACGCTGAGGCGAATGGTTTCGGGCTTGACGTCTTCGCGCTGATTGGAAGCGCGTGGCAAATCCACCGGCACAGCGTGCTTCATCACCGGCACCGTGATGATGAAGATGATGAGCAGCACCAGCATGACATCCACCAGCGGCGTCATGTTGATCTCGTTCATCACCTCGTCGGCGTCGTCCTGGGTTCCGAAAGACATGGTTTTCAGCCCTTCTTGATTGGCAGAACCTTGGCTTGTTCGCCAGGGGCGCTGACGCGTGCGCCCGTCACGAAGTAGGCGTGCAGGTCATGCGCGAAGCTGTTCAGGTTGTTCAGGATGGACTTGTTGCCCCGCACCAGCGCGTTGTAGCCCAGCACCGCAGGAATCGCCACGGCCAGGCCGAGGGCGGTCATGATCAGCGCCTCGCCGATCGGGCCGGCCACCTTGTCGATGGTCGATTGGCCCGAAGTGCCGATCGCCACCAGGGCATGGTAGATGCCCCAGACGGTGCCGAACAGGCCGATGAACGGGGCCGTCGAGCCGACCGAGGCCAGCACGGCCAGGCCCGATTGCACGCGGGCCGTGAACTCATCGATGCAGTTGCGCAGGCTGCGCGTGACCCAGTCGCTCACGTCCAGGCTGTCATGCAGATGCGCCTTGGTGTTGCGGTGGTGCGCCGTGGCTTCACGCCCTTCCTGGGCCAGATGGCGGAAGGGGTTGGCAGGGTCGTCGCCAAGCTTGCTCAGGCCAGCCGCGAAGTCTTCGCTGTGCCAGAAATCACGGGCTCCGCGCGCGTGCTTTTTGAAGCGGAAGATATCCATCGCCTTGATCAGGATGACGATCCAGGAGGCCAGAGACATGCCGAGCAGTAGCACCGCAACAGCGCGGGTGACAAAGTCACCCTGGATCCAAACGTTGGCAATGCCGAAATGCGATTCCATGAAAACTCCTGAAAATTATTCGAGAACAAAATTGACGGGGACCAGGTTCCACATGGTCTCGGGCTCGCCGTTGCGTTTGCCCGGGACGAAGCGCCAGCGCATCACGGCGTCCTGGGCCTGGCGATCCAGCCGGTCGAAACCGCTGGATTTGTTGATTTCCACCTTCTGCGGTAGCCCGTCCGTACCGATGAGCACGCGCAACACGACCTTGCCTTGTTCACCCAGCCGCTTGCTGATGGCGGGGTAGGTCGGCCTGGGATTGTTCAGGTAGGCCGCGTCGCTGGACGGCAACTCGATCTTGGGAGGTGCGGGCGGCGCAGGTGGAGCAGGCGGCGGCGCAGGGGGCGCCATGGGTGCTGCGATGGGCGGTGCAGGAGGCTGGGGTTCGGTGATCCCGGTGGGCGCATTGGGCGCGGGCGTGCGGTCGGGTATGGCCACCGGCATGGGAGCCGGACGGGGGGCGGGCGCTTTGGGGGCCGGTTTCGGCGGAGGGGGGGGCGCCGGCTTGGGCGGGAGTGGAACGGGCGGTGCAGGGGGCGCTGGCGGCGTGATGAACTCGCTCAGCACTTCGGCAGGCACGATGACCTCTGCGGCCTTGCGCAGCAGACCCGACTGCAGTGCCCACAATCCGGCCACGTGCAACAGCACGACGGAACCTGCGATCACGGCGTTGCGGCTCACACCCCGTGAGGAGCCATATCGATCAAATTGGGACATAAAAATGATAGCTGCCAACGCCCACAGGAAAAGCGCCAGAGGCCTAAAAGGCCAAGTTACTTACGGAAGATCCACCACACGGAGCCGATGACGAGGATCAGGCTGCCTGCGAGGGTTGAGAGCAGTTCCATGCTTTGCTTTCCAAAATGGAGTTGGCAAGCTGGATCGTCTGCGAGGCGATCTCTTTGTGCAGCGCGGCGACCGGGTGCGACACGCTGCACTGGGCCACGACATCCCGTGCGCAGCTTTCGCAACGGCCGCATTGCGTGGCCACGCCCAGCTCGAACTGGATCTCGTCGAAACTCATGCCAGCATGAGCATGGCGTGCAATTTCGCGGTCAGAAACCCGGCGGCAGACACAAACGATCATGGTGCAGGCAGTGTTGGCTGGCTGTTGACAATAGCGCATTATAAATGCGAATTCATCGCATTTGCAATCCGTGGAGCTTTTCCTTTTTGAAAAACAGTGTATTGACGCGGCGGCATCTCGCGGGTTCCCCCAGGCGAGGGCGAAAAAAAGCCGGCATGGATGCCGGCTTTGTTTTTCATGCGCCGTCTGCTGAACGCGCAGGCGATGAATTTTTACTTCACATGCTTGCCGATCAGGCCAGCCATTTCGAACATGGAAACCTGGGGCTTGCCGAACACTTCCTTGAGTTTGGCGTCGGCATTGATCATGCGCTTGTTGCTTGCGTCTTGCAGGTCGTTGGCCTTGATGTAGACCCACAGCTTGCTGATGATCTCGGTACGGGGCAAGGGCGTGGAGCCCACGACGGCAGCCAGGGCAGGGCTGGGCGTAAGGGCTTTCATGAAAGCGGCGTTCGGGGTGCGCTTCTTCGCGGGGGCTGCGGCCTTGGCTTCGGAGGCCGGCGCTTTCTTTGCAGTTGCCATGTTGGGTTTTCCTTGTTGGAAGTGAAATATCGTCACCAGCGAAAACCTGCTTCTCCACTGGCCCGCAGATGCTACTGGGAAAAAAACGCGTTTCCAAGGGAGACAGGGCTTTTTTTGCCTCCATTTGTTGCGCGGCTACTGCGCGGTCAGCACACCGAGTCAAGCTCCCGAAGCTATTGGAATGGATGCACATGCTCCCGAATGAACGTAGGCAGCATCTCAACGTGCTCGCCGCGAGATGAAAATGGCCACGACCGCTGACAGGATCACTGCGCAGGCCACCCATTCGCCAGCGGTCAGGTGCTCGCCAGCGATTGCGCTGCCGATTAGCAGGGCAATCAGTGGATTGACGAATGCGTAGCTCGATGCCAGTGCTGGAGTCGCATGGCGCAGCAAATAAAGGTAAGCGCTGAACCCGAACAGGGAGCCCAGTGTCACCAGGTAGAGCCATGCGGCCACGGCCTCGGGTTGTGGTGGCCACACAGGCTGCTCGCCCAGTGCCAGGGAGACGGCCATCAGCACGGCGCCTCCGCACAGCATCTCGCTGGCGAAACCACTGGCCCCGTCCGCTAGCGGGAAACGCGTGGTGGAGAGGACAGATCCCAAAGACCAGGACAAGGTCGCTGCGAGCATGCAGACCATGCTGAGGGGCGATGCAGAAAAGCTGGCACCTTGCATCAGCACCACAACACCCAGGGCGCCCAGCACCATGCCCATCGTCTCGCCGCCGGTCGGCCGCCTTCCCCACAACAGCCCCCATGCGGCGATCATCATTGGCACCACGGCCACGCAAGCCGCAATGAGGCCGGAGCCGACGTGCAGGCTCGCGGTGGCCGTCAGCCCCATCCCACCGCCCAGCATTAGCGCACCGACGATGAGCGCGTGGAGCCACTGCCGCTTCGTCGGGAGTCTTGGTGGGTTGCCGCAGCGGGGTGTGCGCCATGCCACCCACGCCATCAGCAGCGCCCCTGCAGCAAGAAAGCGGGTCCCCATCTGAAAGAACGGCGGAAAGCTTTTGAGCGCCACCTGGATGGCGAGATAGGTCGAACCCCAGATGAGATAGCAGGCCAAAAGGGCCAGGAGCAGCACCGTGGGGAGGCTGCGTGCAGCGGGGCTGGCGGGGGATGTGGAAAGTGAAGTCATGCCGCAAATGCTATGCAGGCTGAGCGTGCTATTCCATGGTATTTGAAAGGCTGAAGATATAGATCACCTTTGTTTCAATGGTTAAATAACGCCATGGCCGAAGTTTCTCAATTGGATGCCCACGACGGCAGAATCCTGGCCGAATTGCAGCAGGATGCCCGCATTTCGATGGCCGAACTGGGCCGGCGGGTGCACCTCAGCCAGCCTGCAGTGACCGAGCGGGTTCGCAAGCTGGAAGCCTCGGGCGTGATCCGGGGTTATGGCGTTCGTCTGGATTACTCCCGCCTGGGCTATGGCATTCGCGCAGTCATCCGAGTAGGCCGGGCGGAATATGCCCGGGTGGTTCGGCTGATCGAAGAGACGCCCGAGGTCTTGAACGCCTACAACGTCACGGGAGAAGACAGCTGGGTCCTAGAAATCGCAGTGATCGATGTCAGCCACCTGGATGCCGTGGTGACGGGGTTCTGCCTGCTGGCGGAAACCTCCACGTGCATCGTGCTCAACGCCCCTCGCGAGCACGCACAAGTGTTGCCGGCGCGGCGCGACAGCATCAAGCCCCCCATTCGCAAAGTGACAGGGCGTTAGCCACTGGAGCAGAAGGCGCAATCAATGCCGAGGCGATTGCGAGTCCATCGCTTCAGCATTGGCTTCAGATGAAAGCCGGCGCATTGAAGATTTTTCAGGAAGCGTGGCCAGGACGACGCTGGCGATCGCAATACCGAAAGCGATCAGTTGAACCGGGGCAAGACGCTCTCCGAGCACCAGCACCCCCACCAACGCCGCGCTGATGGGCAGCATCACGGTAAAGACGCCGCCTTGTGCGGCAGGCACCGCTTTGAGCCCCGTCATCCACAGCCACACGGTCCACATGCTCGCGGCTAGCGCATAGAAGATGAGTAGCGTCCACAGGCCGGGGGTAAGCGTGGCAAAGTCAAAATGCCATGCTGCGTACAGTCCCATGGGGGTGGCCAGCGCGAATCCCCACAGGTTGATCAATGAAGTGATGCGGCGCGGCCCCAGCGTGCCGGTCAGTTTCTTGCCGATGACCGAATAGGCCGCCTCGCACAGAACGGCACCCAGCAAGAGCAATTGCCCAAGCCAAACCAGATTGGGATCATTTTCGCCCTCATGCCGGGAATTTACTTGGTTGTGATGCTCTGAATTTGATAGCGAAAAGAGCGCGATGCCGACGACGGCGCACCCGACCGCGATCCAGGTTCGCGCAGAAACCTTTTCCTTCAAGAAGAACCAGCTCATCACCGCCACCGCGGCGGGTATTCCGGCCATCGTCACCCCTGCAGATACGGCGCTGGTGAGACTCACGCCCGAGATCATGCAAAGGGTGAAGAGGAAGTTGCCCAAAAAAGACTCGAGGAAAAGCAGGCGCCGGACTTGCGGTGTCATCGGGCCTTCATCTGCGGGTTTCTTGAGCCAGTGGAGCATTCCCAGCCCCCCAATGCCAAACCGCATCCACGCCAGCAAAAAGACCGGCAGCGCGGCAGCAAGGGGCTTGGACAAGGCGACGTAGCTGCCCACGAGCGACATGCTCAATGCAAGGCAGAGATAGGCTGCGGGGCGGCTTGGCATGTTCGCGTGTTGGATAGACTTTGCGGGTAGTACCCTGGAGCGCGCCATCATGCCCGACGAAACCCTTCATCCTTTTTCACGATATGTTTTTGTTTATGGCACTTTGCGCCGTGGCGGGAGCAACGACATCACCCGGTTGGCACCCCCGGCAATCTTTTTAGGGGAGGCGTTCGTCCGCGGGACGCTTTACGACTTGGGTGCCTATCCAGGAATCGCTCTGCACCTGGTGGATTCCGCGGAGCACGGAGACTTCTCCGTGCGTGGGGAGATCTATGCGATTTCGCCTGAACTGGAACGTCGGCTGGATGAAATCGAGGGTCTCCTTCCAGAGCCCAACGGGGAGTATCAAAAGCGTGAAATAACGGTTTTGTTGGATGGGCAGCACTTGGAATGCCTTGTCTACGAAATCAATTCTGAACATCTTGAGAACGCAATCCGCATAGCCCACGGCGACTGGATGAAAGATCGCAGGCTATAAGGTTTTGCATCGCAAAATTGGATTTTCACATTGCGAAATTATTGCGTGTTGCATTGCCGCAAAATTTCTTGATATGAGAAATTAAATTTCGCATTAAGAAATTTTATGTATAAGTCAATGATTTAAAACAACAATTTTTATCTCTTATATAAGACATAAGAGCTTGCTCCAGTCTTGTACAAGACTTAAAGTGATTTCCAAGGGCCGCCTCTTTCAGCCCGGCTTTTCAATCAACCCACGGAGTGACTCATGCCTCAATCCTTCAACGAACAACTCAGCCGCGAACAGCAAATTGCCGCCCTGGAAAAAGACTGGGCACAGAATCCCCGTTGGAAGGGAATCAAGCGTGGCTACAGCGCTGCAGATGTCGTGCGTCTTCGGGGTTCCTTTCAGGTGGAGTACACATTGGCTCGGCGGGGTGCCGAAAAGTTGTGGGGTCTGGTCAACAACGAGCCCTACGTGAATTGCCTGGGTGCGCTCACAGGCGGCCAGGCCATGCAGCAAGTCAAGGCCGGGATCAAGGCGATCTATCTGTCCGGCTGGCAAGTGGCAGCAGACAACAATGAATATGCGGCGATGTATCCCGACCAATCGCTTTATCCCGTTGATTCGGTACCGAAGGTGGTTGAGCGCATCAACAATGCCTTCACCCGTGCGGATGAGATTCAGTGGTCCAAAGGTGCCAACCCTGGCGATGCAGGCTTTGTCGACTACTACGCACCCATCGTGGCCGATGCCGAAGCAGGGTTTGGCGGCGTGCTGAACGCCTATGAGTTGATGAAGGCCATGATCCGCGCAGGGGCCGGCGGTGTGCATTTCGAAGACCAACTGGCCTCTGTGAAAAAGTGTGGCCACATGGGCGGCAAGGTGCTGGTTCCTACCCAGGAAGCGGTGCAAAAGTTGATCGCTGCACGCATGGCTGCAGACGTCTATGGTGTGCCGACCCTGGTGATTGCGCGGACCGATGCGGAGGCCGCCGACCTGATCACCAGCGATTACGACGCCAACGACAAACCGTTCCTGACAGGTGAGCGCACGGCCGAAGGTTTCTACAAGACCAAGAAAGGCTTGGATCAGGCCATCAGCCGCGCGGTTGCGTATGCGGATTACGCGGATCTGGTGTGGTGCGAGACCGGCACGCCGGACCTGGAATTCGCTAAGAAGTTTGCGGATGCCGTGCATGCCAAGCACCCCGGCAAGATGCTGGCGTACAACTGCTCGCCATCATTCAACTGGAAGAAGAACCTCGACGATGCCACCATCGCCAAGTTCCAGCGCGAACTGGGCGCCATGGGCTACAAGTACCAGTTCATCACGCTGGCCGGCATCCACAGCATGTGGTTCAACATGTTCGACCTAGCGCAGGATTACGTGAAGCGCGGCATGTCGGCCTATGTCGAAAAGGTGCAGGAGCCTGAATTCGCAGCACGCGATCGTGGCTACACCTTCGTTTCGCACCAGCAAGAAGTGGGGACGGGTTATTTCGACGATGTGACCACGGTGATCCAGGGCGGCAAATCCAGCGTGACGGCACTCACGGGTTCGACCGAAGAAGAGCAGTTCCACTGACCTTGCGTTGTCGATTGGCCTGGGGCTTCAAGGCCCCAGGCTTTTTCCATGGGGCAGGTTAGAATCCCGCGATCATCACATCAGCACAAGAGCGAGAAAGGCACATCTGGTTATGACACCGCGAACTACAACGGAGATGTTGACCGGCCTTTAAGGCTGCCTGTTCGCGCCTGCACAGATTTGCACTCTTCTTTCAAAAGCGCGGACTTCGTTCCGCGCTTTTTGCTTTGTGGCACCGCGCGCCACTCCCTCGACAAGGATTCTTCAATGATTCAGATCACGCTCCCCGACAACTCCCAACGCGAATATCCCGGCCCGGTGACGGTGGCAGAGGTGGCTCAGTCCATCGGCCCGGGACTGGCCAAGATGACGGTGGCAGGCAAAGTGGATGGGCGCCTGGTGGACGCCAGCGATGTGATCGACCACGATGCCCGCTTGCAAATCATCACGCCGCGCGATGAGGAAGGCGTGGAGATCATCCGTCACTCTTGCGCTCACCTGGTCGGGCACGCCGTGAAGCAGCTCTATCCTACGGCCCGGATGGTCATCGGCCCCGTCATCGACGAAGGCTTTTATTACGACATCGCCTATGAGCGGCCTTTCACGCCGGACGACATCGCTGCCATCGAGCAGCGCATGAAAGAACTGATTGCGCAGGACTACGACGTGATCAAGAAAATGACACCGCGGGACGAGGTGATCGAGGTGTTCAAGGCCCGAGGCGAAGACTACAAACTCCGCCTTGTGGAGGACATGCCCGAAGAGAAAGCCATGGGCCTGTACTACCACCAGGAGTACGTGGACATGTGCCGCGGCCCCCACGTGCCGAACACTCGATTCCTGAAAGTCTTCAAGCTGACCCGGGTGTCCGGTGCTTACTGGCGTGGCGATGCCAAGAACGAGCAATTGCAGCGTGTCTATGGCACCGCGTGGGCCGACAAGAAGGACCTGGAGGCTTACGTCAAGCGCATCGAGGAGGCCGAAAAGCGCGATCACCGTCGCCTCGGCAGAGAGCTGGACCTGTTCCACATCGACGAGCACTCGCCCGGTACCGTTTTCTGGCACCCAAAAGGCTGGACGATCTGGCAGGGCGTCGAGCAGTACATGCGCCAGGTGTATCGTGACAACGGCTATCAGGAGGTGAAGGGCCCGCAAATCCTGGACAAACACCTGTGGGAAAAGACGGGGCACTGGGACAAGTACCGCGAGAACATGTTCACGACGGAGAGCGAAAAGCACGACTACGCACTCAAGCCGATGAACTGCCCCGGGCACATCCTGATCTTCAACCAAGGCGTGAAGAGCTATCGTGATCTGCCTTTGCGCTTCGGCGAATTCGGCCAGTGCCATCGCAATGAGCCGACGGGTGGCCTGCATGGAATTATGCGGGTTCGTGCGTTCACCCAGGATGACGGACATATCTTCTGCACCGAAGAGCAGATTCAGCAGGAGTGCATCAACTTCACGACGCTGTTGCAGAAGGTCTACAAAGACTTCGGCTTCACCGACATCATCTACAAAGTCGCCACCCGGCCTGAAAAGCGCATCGGCTCTGAGGAAAGCTGGGACAAGGCAGAGAATGCATTGATTGAAAGCCTGAAAGCCTCTGGCTGCGACTACCAAATCGCCGTCGGTGACGGGGCTTTCTACGGCCCCAAGCTGGAATACACGTTGCGTGATGCCATTGGCCGTCACTGGCAGTGCGGCACCATTCAGGTCGATCCTTCCATGCCTGAACGGCTGGGTGCCGAGTACGTGGGGGAAGACGGTGCCCGGCATCGTCCCATCGTTTTGCACCGCGCCATTGTTGGCAGCTTGGAGCGTTTCATCGGAATTCTGATCGAACAGCACGCAGGCGCATTGCCAGTCTGGTTGGCTCCAGTGCAGGTGGCCGTGCTGAACATCACGGGTGCACAGGACGATTACTGTCGTGAAATCGCCGCAAAGCTTCAAAAAGCACTGCCGAATCAAGACCTTAGGGTGGCGCTTGACCTGCGTAACGAAAAGATTACGTATAAAATACGAGAGCATTCGTTGCAAAAGCTGCCTTACATCATCGTTGCCGGTGAGAAAGAAAAGGTAGCAGGAGCCGTCGCAGTGCGCGCCCGGGGCAATCGAGACCTCGGTGTGATGTCCCTCGAAGCGTTCGTAGCGCTCATCGCCCAGGACATCGCTTCTAAAGCTTGATTTGGTGTCAAACTTGGCTTTAGCCCGCGTGAGTTGTGCGGTATTCGCTACGGTATTCGTAGCATTTTGATTGAAGGAAGATAGCCATCGCTACTGAATTTCGTGATCGTCGCCAGCGCGAAGAGCGCAAGCACCGCCTGAACCGTGAAATCATGGCCCCTGAGGTTCGCCTCTCTGGTCCTGAGAACGAGCCGCTCGGGGTCGTAAGCCTCATGGAAGCCCTCCGCATGGCGGGTGAGCTGGATGTGGACTTGGTGGAGATTGCCGCAACGGCCAACCCTCCTGTGTGTCGCCTGATGGACTATGGCAAGTTCAAGTATCAGGAGCAAAAACGCGCGGCAGAGGCCAAGGCCAAGCAGACGGTCATCGAGATCAAGGAAATCAAATTCCGTCCCGGTACGGATGATGGTGACTACAACATCAAGATGCGCAACATTCGCCGCTTTCTGGCGGAAGGTGACAAATGCAAGATCACCTTGCGCTTCCGCGGCCGGGAGATCACCCATCAGGAATTGGGGTTGGCCTTGCTCAATCGCATTCGCGATGATTTGGGCGACACCATCCTGATCGAGCAGTTTCCCAAGCTCGAAGGCCGGCAAATGATCATGATGATCGCGCCTGGCAAGAAGAAGCCCGCTGGCAAGCCTGCAGCGGAAGGCGCCACCACCGCTGCTTGAGGTGGCTGGTGAGCTAGGCGTTTAAGTGAATTGACTGGGTCAGCCCCAAGGCTGGCTCGGGCATAGGGGCCGTGAAAGCGGCACCGAACGGCAGGCCAAGGTTTGCCGTCAAAAAGTGACTCGGGGCCAACAAGGTTGCGGATCGGTTCGCAAACGCCTCGCGAGCACAAACAAAAGGAGCATTCACATGCCCAAAATGAAGACCAAGAGCAGCGCGAAAAAGCGTTTCCGCGTTCGTCCCGGTGGTACCGTCAAGCGCGGTCAAGCCTTCAAGCGTCACATCTTGACGAAGAAGACCACCAAGAATAAGCGCCATCTGCGTGGTGCAGTTTCTGTGCATGAGACCAATATGGGCTCCATTGCACAAATGCTGCCTGGTGCTGGCCTTTAATAACGACGAACAAGGAGTACTCACATGCCTCGCGTCAAACGTGGTGTAACGGCCCGTGCCCGTCACAAGAAAGTTCTGGCCCTTGCAAAGGGTTTCCGTGGTCGCCGCGGTAATGTTTTCCGTATCGCCAAACAGGCGGTAATGAAGGCTGGGCAGTATGCCTACCGTGACCGCCGCACCAAGAAGCGCGTGTTCCGCCAACTGTGGATCGCCCGTATCAACGCCGCTTCGCGCGAATTGGGCCTGACCTACAGCCAATTCACGAACGGCTTGAAGAAGGCTGCCATCGAGATCGACCGCAAGATGCTGGCCGACCTCGCGGTGCACGACAAGGCTGCCTTCGGCAGCATCGTGGAGCAAGTCAAGGCCAAGCTGGCTGCTGCTTGAGTTCACGACTGGTAGCTATCTTATTGATAGCTGCTTGCGCAATAAACGCAAGGGCTAGGGCTTGAAAAGGCACTAGCCTTTGTTCATTTCCAAGAGACGATGAGAGTTGGTATGAACGAGTTGGACTCCCTGGTCGAAAGCGCGCGGAACCTGTTCGCGCAAGCCGTCACCCCTGCCGATCTGGAAAATGCCAAGGCGCAGTTCCTGGGCAAGTCGGGGCGCGTGACCGAGCTCATGAAAGGTATGGCCCAGCTGTCCGTTGAGGAAAAGAAATCTCGCGGTGCCGCCATCAACGTCGCCAAGCAGGCCATTGAAGCATCCCTGAACGCAAGCCGAAAAGCGTTGGCGGATGCCGAGCTGGAAGCACAACTGCAGGCGGAATCGTTAGATGTCACCCTGCCCGGCCGTCAACGTGGGCAAGGTGGACTGCATCCTGTGTCCTTGACCCTGGAGCGCATCGAGGGCATTTTCGGCTCGATGGGTTTTGACGTGGCCGAAGGACCTGAGATTGAATCCGACTGGTTCAATTTCACGGCCCTGAACACGCCCGAAGACCATCCGGCGCGCTCCATGCACGACACGTTCTATGTTGAGGGCGGCACTGCCACCGCTCCGAACCTGTTGCGCACGCATACCAGCCCAATGCAGATCCGCCATGCTGTTCAGCATGTCAAAAAAAATCGCGCTTTGATCGACTCGGGCCAGGCCATGCCGGAGATCCGAGTGATTGCCCCAGGTCGCACTTACCGGGTGGACAGCGACGCCACGCATTCGCCCATGTTCCATCAGTGCGAGGGTTTGTGGATCGGCGAAAACGTGAGCTTCAAGGATCTGAAGGTCGTCTTCACCGACTTCTGCCGTACTTTCTTTGAAAGTGATGACTTGGTCTTGCGCTTTCGTCCCAGCTTTTTCCCTTTCACCGAGCCCAGTGCCGAAATAGACATCCAGTTCCAGACAGGCCCCTTGGCCGGGCGCTGGCTCGAAGTGGCGGGCTCTGGGCAGGTGCATCCGAACGTCGTGCGGAACATGGGCCTTGATCCAGAAAAATACATCGGCTTTGCGTTCGGCATGGGCCCTGACCGGCTGACGATGCTGCGCTATGGGGTCAATGATTTGCGCCTGTTCTTTGAGGGCGACATTCGTTTTCTTTCGCAGTTCCAGTAAACCGCAAGCCGCGTTCCATACAGGCGGCCCACCTACCGCAGGGCTGCTGCGCTCAAGAATCACTGAAGACCGAATATGCAATTTCCAGAATCCTGGCTGCGCGAGTTTTGCAATCCTCCGCTTTCGACCGCTGAGCTGGCTGAGACACTGACCATGGCGGGGCTCGAAGTGGAAGAGCTGCAGCCTGTGGCGCCTCCTTTCACGAAGATAGTGGTGGGAGAAATCAAGGAGGCGGTGCAGCATCCAAATGCCGATCGCCTGCGCGTTTGCCAAGTCGATGTGGGGCAGGGTGCTTTGCTCAACATCGTGTGCGGTGCGCCCAATGCACGCGTCGGTATCAAAGTGCCCTGTGCGCTTGTTGGTGCGGAGTTGCCTCCCGGCGAGGATGGAAAACCGTTCTTGATCAAGGTGGGCAAACTTCGTGGCGTGGAAAGTCAGGGCATGCTGTGCTCTGCCAGGGAGTTGAAGCTTTCGGAAGACCATGGAGGCCTTTTGGAACTGGCGCCCGATGCTCCGCTCGGGCAGGACATTCGGGTGCATTTGAACCTGGACGACACGCTGTTCACCCTCAAGCTCACGCCCAACCTGGCACATGCCTTGAGCGTCTATGGCATTGCGCGCGAAGTCTCTGCGCTGACTGGATCGCCGCTGAAGCCGCTGCAATTTCCTGCGGTCCCGGTGGGCCATGGCGACGTTTTGCCGGTCAAGATCAGTGCCTCGGATCTGTGCGGGCGCTTCTCAGGACGTGTCGTTCGCAATATCAACACGCAAGCCGCAACTCCGCAGTGGATGCTGGACCGGCTGGCACGTTGCGGGCAGCGAAGCGTTTCCCCATTGGTCGATATTTCCAACTATGTGATGTTCGAGTTGGGCCGCCCCTCTCACATTTTTGATTTGGACAAAATTCACGGCGCCTTGGATGTGCGTTGGGCGCGTGCCGGTGAAGAGCTCAAGCTGTTGAATGGCAACACCGTCGCCCTTGATGAAAAGGTGGGTGTCATTGCGGATGCAAGCCAAGTCGAATCGCTAGCTGGCATCATGGGCGGCGATGCGACGGCAGTGTCGAACGACACCCGCCATATCTACATTGAAGCCGCTTTCTGGTGGCCCAAGGCCGTTGCTGGCCGCTCGCGCCGCTATAACTTCTCGACCGATGCCGGACATCGTTTCGAACGTGGCGTGGATCCCAGCCAGACCGTGGAGCACATTGAGCGCATCACCCAGTTGGTGATCGACATCTGCGGCATGCCTGAAACCGTTTGCGGGCCGATGGATGACCAGTGTCCGAACGTGCCTGAAGCCAAGCCCGTCACCCTCCGCGTTGCCAGAGCCGTCAAGGTGATCGGCATGCCATTGACGCAAGAGCAGTGTGCCGATGCGCTGGGGCGCCTGGGACTGCCGGTGACCTCCGGCGAGGGCACGTTGACGGTGCTGCCGCCTCCCTATCGGTTCGATCTCGCGATCGAGGAAGATCTTATTGAAGAAGTGGCCCGCATGGTGGGCTACCAGCAATTGCCTACCACGCCGCCATTGGCGCCCATCACGCCCAAGCTGCGTGCCGAAGCGCGGCGGGGGCCTTTTGCCGTGCGTCGTGCATTGGCGGGGCTTGGATACCAGGAAACCATCAATTTCAGCTTCGTAGAGGAGCATTGGGAGCATGAGTTGGCGGGCAATCCGCAGCCCATCCGTTTGCTGAACCCCATTGCCAGTCAAATGAGCGTGATGCGCTCGTCGCTGTTGGGCTCCTTGCTGCAGGTTTTGAAGTTCAACCTGGACCGCAAGGCGCCGCGTGTGCGGGTCTTCGAATTGGGCCGGGTCTTTCTGCGCGATACCTCCGTTGCGGGGTCCGATACCACGGTAGAGGGTTTTCATCAGCCCATGCGCGTGGCTGGCCTCGCGTATGGCGCATCCGATGTCCTCCAATGGGGATGCAAAGAGCAGGGGGTGGATTTCTTCGATGCCAAAGGTGATGTCGAGGCACTGCTTGCTCCCCTGAAGCCCGTTTTTGAGCCTGCAACGCACCCGGCCATGCACCCTGGCCGCTGTGCCCGCGTGCTGCTGGATGGCCAAGCCATTGGGTTCATCGGGGAGTTGCATCCTCGGTGGCGCCAATCCTGGGAACTTCCCCAGGCTCCGGTCATGTTCGAGTTGGAACTCGATGCGGTCATGCAGCGGCAAATCCCTCGATTTCATGCGGTGGCCAAGCACCAAGCGGTCGAGCGGGATCTGGCAGTGGTGGTTGCCGAGCGGGTCACGCACGCCGATGTGATGGCAGCCATTCAGGCTACCGTGCCTCCTACACGGCTTCGCGCAGCGGTATTGTTTGATGTGTTCCGGCCCAAGCCTTTGCGTGATGGCGAAGCAGCTGTTGGTGGTCTCGCCAGCGGTGAAAAGAGCTTGGCCGTGCGCCTGACGCTGGGGGCTGACGGTGCCACGCTGACAGATGCTGAAATCGAGGCGACGATTCAGTCGGTGGTCGAGCAACTGTCGAATCGTACCGGTGCGAGGTTACGGTGATGATGCTGAACGGGAGCGCTGACGTGATGGAATTTGCGGTAGAAAGCCTGGAAACCCCTGCGTTGACGAAGGCGCAGCTGGCAGACCTTCTGTTCGATCACATTGGGCTGAATAAACGTGAATCGAAAGACATGATCGATGCTTTTTTCGATCTGATTGCGCAGCGCCTGGTGGACGGTCAAGACGTGAAGCTGTCGGGCTTCGGTAACTTTCAGATCCGCACCAAGGCCCCGAGGCCAGGGCGAAATCCCCGGACGGGCGAGGCGATCCCGATCCAGGCTCGCCGCGTCGTGACCTTCCACGCCAGCAGCAAACTCAAGGAGCAGATCCAGAACGCGGGCGCTGCTGGCTGAAACGCTGTCTCTTTCCCGCCTGCCTCTGAACGGAAGTGGCTGGCGCCTTTGTTCCGGCTGCAGTACGCTGCTCGTTTATTCGCTAGAAACCGCGTCCCATGGGTACACCGCTTCCTCCCATTCCGGCCAAACGGTATTTCACCATTGGGGAGGTGGCCGCGTTGTGTGGCGTGAAACCCCATGTTTTGCGCTATTGGGAGCAAGAGTTCACCCAGCTTCGCCCGATGAAGCGCCGGGGGAACCGTCGCTACTATCAGCATCATGAAGTGCTCATGATTCGCCGGATCCGAGACCTGCTGTACGAGCAAGGTTTCACGATCAGCGGTGCGCGCAACCGGCTACAGGAGGTCGATTCCCAGCCTTCCGAGTTGAATAGTCACTCTTCTTTTGCTATGCAGACGGTAGCTGGGGCAGGCTTGGCTAGTTCCTCAACGGCGCTACCTTCGGTCTCCATCTTGGATGCGCAGGACCTGCGGCGGGAATTATTTGAAATTCGTGCACTGCTTTCTTTGAGCTAAGATTTTTGTGCATATAATCTAAGTCTTGTCGGCGTGTAGCGCAGCCTGGTAGCGCACTTGCATGGGGTGCAAGGGGTCGCGAGTTCGAATCCCGCCACGCCGACCATTTATAAAAAAATCAACGGGCTACCGCCAAAAGCGGTAGCCCGTTTTTTCTTGTCTTGTCCCGCACTTCGTTTGCTGCATCCCACCGCAAGACGGCGACCTCCCCCTTTTCTTCCAGTGTCAGCCTCCTAGTCCTTGGCGAGCTGCTCAGCAAAACTCAAGCTTGGCCCGTGCCGCTAGTTTGTGCTTTCGGGTAATTGATCAACGATGCCGTAGAAAGCTCGCGAAACGTTCAGCAATGCAAACGTCGCTTCGCAATACGCTTAGCCCCTATAAAAAAGGTGGAGGGCAGGGATGAACGATCGGGCGATATGGCCGGCAAGCATGGGGGCGTTGACCCGTTTTGAGCCGCAAAGCTGGAGGGTAAATGCAACACAGGAGGTTTCCTACGAAGTGCGTCAGGTCGATGGCATCTTCACACCCAACTCCCTTCAATTGATCACTTGTGGCAAGGCGAAGCCCTGTTCACGCCAAGTCATTGTGATCGACGCGCATGTGGACCAAATCTACGGAGATGAGATGCGTGCCTACTATGCTCATCATCGGGCTGACGTTTCCATCCTGAGCCTTTCGGTTTCAGAGGAATCGAAAGACCTGGATTCAGCATTGATGATTGCTCGCCATATCGAAACTGCAGGTGTGCTGCGTCGTTCTGAGCCCGTGGTTGCTATCGGCGGCGGAGTATTGCTGGACCTGGTTGGATTTGCTGCTGGCTTGTATCGGCGGGGCATTCCTTACGTCAAGGTTCCTACCAACGCGATGGCGCTGTGGGATGCCGCAGTCGGCATCAAGACCGCCGTGAATGCGCTTGAGCGTCGAAATCGCTTGGGCTCATACCATGCGCCAACCTTGGCCTTGCTGGATCGCAGCTTTCTATCGACGGTGGAGTCCCGCGAACTGTCCAATGGGATGGGAGAGTTGCTCAAGCTCGCGGTGATCAAGAGCCCCCGTTTGTTCGACCTGCTGGAGCGGCATTCCGAGATGCTGCTGCTGACACGATTCCAGGACGCGATCATTGCTCCGGAAGTCATCGGTTTGGCGGTTGAAGGCATGCTGGAGGAGTTGGCTCCCAACCTGTGGGAACTCACGCTGGATCGATGCGTCGATTTTGGGCACTCGTTTGCACCCCTTCTCGAGATGAAGGCCCTGCCTGAACTGCTGCACGGCGAGGCAGTCGCTCTGGATGTGCTGTTTTCTTGCCGTTTGGCGCGCGCTAGAGGACTCCTTTCTGACCGGGACGTTCATCGGGTCGTGCGTGTGATGAAATCCATGCAGTTGCCTTTGCGGCATCGCTTCTTCGAACAGCCCGGCTTGCTTCAGGAGGCGCTGGAGGACACGATGCGTCATCGTGACGGGAGACAGCGATTGCCTCTGCCTGACGGGATTGGTGCATGCTGCTTTGTGAATGATGTGGATGCCCATGCCATTTGCGCTGCTGCCAAGGAGATGGCACATGCAGACGCTTGAAACCGGTCTCTCGCGGTTGAGCGCCTGCCAGGCGCAGCAATTGGTGCAGAGCGCGCTGATCACAGGATTGGACGAAGGCTTGGCCGTCTCGGCTGCAGCAGTAGACAGCTCAGGACACTTGCTGGCGTTTGCCCGTGCGGATGATGCCTTTCTGGGATCGATCGACGCGTCGATTGCGAAGGCGCGGACGGCAGTTTATTTCCGCAGGGACACCGCCACGATGCAGCAGGCGCTGGAACAGGGCAAGACCGCTTATCTCGCTCTGGCCGACGTTCTGCCATTGGAAGGCGGCGTTCCACTCCTGGTCGGAGGAACGTTGGTGGGCGGACTCGGAATCAGCGGCGCCGCGTCTGTGCAGGATGGGGTGCTGGCCCGGGCCATTGCATCGTTGCTGAACTCGTTGTCAGGTCGGACCACATGAACGCTTTCAAGGAAAGAGTGGTGCTGGTGACTGGAGGAGGCACTGGCATCGGGAGGGCGACGGCGATGGCTTTCGCCAAGCAAGGCGCCCAGGTGGCCATTGCAGGGCGCACGGTGTCGTCCTGCGCGGAAACCGCAAAGATGATTCTGGATGCTGGCGGCATCGGCTTTGCGGTCGCCTGCGATGTTTCCAGCGAAAACGACGTCATGAATCTGATGGACGAAGTCGAGCGCCGTCTTGGCGTGGTGGACATCGCTTTCCTGAATGCGGGCGTCGGAACGGCCTCGGCCATCGTCGATCAAGACATTGATGCTTTTGAGGCGGTCATGCGCACAAACTGCACCGGGCTCATGCTGTGCATGAAGCACTTGCTGAGACCGATGTACGAACGTCGCTCGGGTTGCATCGTCAACAACCTTTCTGTACACGCCCATCGCACGATTCTGGAGGGGACTGGCGCGTACACCGCGTCAAAGCATGCGGCCCTTGCACTGACGAAGGCCGCCGCAGTCGAGGCGGCGACCTATGGCGTGCGTGTGAATGCCGTGTCCCCTGGGCCGATTTCCACAGAGATGCTGGCCCGCTCCAGTGCCGTTTCTGGAGGCCTCGAGGGCTGGGCGCAGCGTCTGCCCATGAAGCGCGTTGGTGAACCGCATGAGGTGGCGCAGGCCGTGCTCTGGCTCTGCAGCCCTGAGGCGTCATTTCTGACAGGTGCGGTCGTTCCAGTGGACGGTGGGTTTCTCTCACTTTGAAGCCCGGCCATGACATGGATTGTTTTGGGCCTGCTTGCGGGTCTGGTGCTGGGAACCTACGATTTTTTGACCAAGCTCGCGCTCAAGGAAAAAACAGTTCTGGAGGTGGTGTTTTGGTCATCCGTTCTTGGGGCGCTGATCTGGATACCTTTCTTCTTCCTACCCACCGTGTGGGCGGGCTCTTTGCAACCGATGGGTTTGTACCCCGCAGCGTTGACCACAGCCGAGCAACTGGCCTTGCTACCCAAATCCGCAATGATGGTGGTCACTTGGGTTCTGTCGTATTACTCGGTCAAATCATTGCCGCTTTCGATTTCCGCTGGCGTGCGCGCTTCGGGCCCCCTCTGGACGGCGGTAGGAGCCATCGTTTTTCTATCCGAGCAACTCAACTGGTGGCAGTGGCTGGGGCTCGCGGTTTCCATGGGTTCCTATTATTTGTTTTCGTTGATTGGGCAAAAAGAAGGCATCAGTTTCCAGCGCAACGGCTGGGTGCTTTGCATGCTCGCAGCCACATTGCTGTCGTCTGCCAATGCGCTTTACGACAAGCACATTCTTGCGACCCTTCAACTGGATTTGGCCGCGGTTCAAGCGTACTCGGCGGTTCAGCGCGGTGGGATGGCGCTGCTGCTGTTGCCGTGGGTACTCGGAACGCTGGAATGCCGAAGCCTGCTGTCCCGAAATTGGGCGGTGCCCGCCATCGCCGCAGCCTATGTACTGGCCGAGTTCATTTATCTGACCGCCGTGCAAACCGAAGGGGCACTGATCTCGGTGATATCGGTGCTTCGGCGAACCAATCTGGTCATGGTGTTTGCCTTGAGCGCTCTGTTTTTTGCCGAGCGATTCATCCGGCAAAAAATATTGGCGATTGCAGGTGTTCTGGTCGGTATCGTGCTCACCATCGTTCATTAGCCGTCCTGGACCAGAGAGCGAATCCAATGGATCACCGTGCTGCCATGGCGAGAGATCATGGCCCGTTCCGATGCAAGCAAAAAATACGACTGCTCAGAAGGAATGGCGATGTCGGAGACCTGGACCAAGCTGCCGTTTTGAAGGAGACCTTTGACAAGGGAACGTCGGCCCAGCGCGATTCCTTGCAGATTGAGAGCCGCATCCAACATGAAACCAGTGTCGGAATACGTCAGCGTCCGCTGTGCCGGAGAAATCTGTATCCCTGCTTTTGTCAGCCAGGGCTCCCAAGGCTGCCTGCTGTGGGACAGAAATACCGCGCGTTTGAACAGGTCAGCGACGCTGTGTGTATTCCACTGTTTCAGGTAAGCCGGAGCTGCCACGGGAAACCATTCGTCCTCCAGCAACGGTTCGCAATGATGGGCTTGAGGGCGGGCCTTGGCGAACCGGATGGCAATGTCTGCCTCCCCTTGGTCAATGTCTACTTTGCAAGTCGTCGGCGACACCTCGATGGAAACGGCGGGATGCAAGCGCTGAAATTCCGTGAGCGCAGGCACCAACCGAAAGCGCGCAAAGGAGGGCAATACGCTGATCCGGATGACGCTGCGCTCTTGAGCGAAGCCAGAGAAAGCGGCCTCCAGCGTGTCCAGCGAGTCTTTCATTCGTTGATGCAGATACTCGCCCTCAGTGGTCATTGCGACCGAGCGAGTGGTCCGCATGAACAAACTGCTGCCCAGCAGGCGTTCAAGTTCACGAATCCGGTGGCTCACAGAACTGTGGGAAATGTTCAGCTCATCCGCCGCTTTGTTGAAGCTGCGCATGCGCGCTACAGCGTCGAAAGCAAGAATCAAATGGATGGGAGGTATCTTTCGCATGGACGCGGATAAGGAAAATTCGAAGGAAAGATTCCATATCGGGATCGATCTGGGTGGGACAAAAATCGAAGGCATCGTACTCGACCATCAATATCGAGAATGCCGGCGAATCCGAATGGAAACCCGATCCAGCGATGGATATGCCAATGTTTTACAGCGCATTATCGAAATCCATTCCCAGCTGGCGATGGTGGCTTTGGGTAAAGAGGTGACATTGGGAATCTGCACTCCTGGATCCATCTCGAAAACCAACGGGCTGTTGAAAAATTGCAATGCAACCGAATTGAATGGGCATCCTTTGCAGGCAGATCTGCTTCAGCGTCTGGGCCGTCCGTTCACGATGGAAAACGATGCCAATTGCTTTGCGATCGCAGAAGCCCGCCATGGCGCGGGCAGCGGGCACGGCTGTGTGCTGGGAATCGTGCTCGGCACGGGAGTGGGGGCAGGCATCGTAGTCAATGGGCACCTTTGGAGCGGGCGTCATGGCATTGCCGGTGAGTGGGGCCATATGTCTGTCGATCCCAATGGACCTCCTTGCTACTGCGGCCGCAAAGGGTGTGCCGAGCGCTATCTGAGCGGGGCAGCCTTGGAGGCCAACTACCAGCAGTCCACAGGCCAGTCTGCCGATGCAGCCCGCATCGTCGAAATGGCGCGGCGGGGTAACAAAGCTGCGTTCGACGTGTTGGACCAGTTTCTCAGCCGGTTTGCCGGAGCGGTCGCCAACGTGGTTGCCGTGCTGGACCCGGATGCCATCGTCATTGGCGGCGGACTTGCAAGCATCGATGAACTGTACGAAGAAGGTGCCCTGCGGTTGCAGCGGATGGTTTTCAACGATGCCTTTCATACCCCGGTGCTACGCAATAGGCTCGGCAACTCGGCGGGCGTGATCGGCGCTGCCATGGTGGGGGTTTGACGTGCGTGTGGTCACGATTGGCGGTGCCACCCTCGATATCGTGGTTGCAGGAGCGAATACAGCGCTTGGCCCCGGAGCCAAACATGACGTGGCCAGCATAGGCTGGTCGATGGGCGGAGGTGCGGTGAATGCTGCGCTGGGGTTTGCTGCCTTTCACGCGCACGTGATTGCCTTGTGCGCCGTTGGTGCGGATGTGGAAGGCCGATGGTTGCGTGATACGTTGATCCGGCAAGGCATTTCGGTGGAAGGCGTACAAACCATTCCCGGATGCGCCACGGGTAAAGCCGTGATCCACCTGGACCCGCAGGGCGAGGCTGCCGTGTTCGCACAGCGTGGTGCCAGCACCCGGCTGTCGTTGAAGGGGGCGGCTGCGATGCTCATGCAAGCAGACGTGGTGTATATCTCTGCATTGGCAGATGCAGCCACTGTCCAATTGAACCAGACACTGACCGAGCCTTCGTGCCATCCTTTTCGTTTGGCGGTCAATCCGGGCGCACGTCAGTTGCGGCAATCGCCACACCTTTTGGAGCCGTCATTGCAAGCGGCAGACTTGATTTGCTTGAATGCAGTCGAAGCACAACTGCTGGCAGCCAGCAGGAAATTGGCCTGCACAGGAGATCTGAGCGCAAGCGACGCCGTAGAGCTCGCTTGTGCATTGGCGCATCGTCCGGCGCAATGCGTGCTGATTACCCTCGGAGCTGACGGGGCCGCGTTTTTCGATGGGTCGAAGGGACACTATCACCCTGCAGAGCGCGTAGCCGTCGTTTCCACGTTGGGCGCTGGAGATGCTTACGCGTCGGCCTTTGCTTTTCACTGGTTTTCAGGCCATGGCGCCAGCGCGTCCTTGCTGGCCGCCAATCGCAGCGCTGCCGTCGTGCTTCAAGTCGCTTCTGCAAATCAGGCAACTTTGGCCATGTAGAAAATCACCGGAGCGAACTGGCGAACAAATAAAAAAGCCACCCGAAGGTGGCTTTTTTATTTCCCGGCTTGGAGTCGGAACTGTTTTTGGCGGAGAGGGCGGGATTCGAACCCGCGGTGGGGATTAGCCCACACACGCTTTCCAGGCGTGCGACTTAAACCGCTCATCCACCTCTCCGAAGCCCGCGATTGTAGCAGCGGTTTTGGCCTGTTTTTTGAAAATCGTTGAAGGCTGCCGCTCAGGTCGCGCGCTGGGTGGTTTGAACCATCTTCATCGCAGAGCCGATGAGGGCGGACACCTCGCTCATGTTGCTGGGCACGATAAGGGTGGTCGTCGCATCTGCGGCCACCTTGCCGTAAGCGTCCACGGCCCGCTCTGCCACCTTCAGCTGCACGGCCTGCTCGCCGCCCGGTTGCCGGATGGCCGCCGCGATGCGTTCGATGGCCTGTGCCGTGGCTTCTGCCACCGCGGTGATGGACGCGGCCTCACCCTGTGCGTTGTTGATCTGCGCCTGCTTTTCGCCTTCGGAACGCGCAATGAATGCTTCGCGCTCGCCGGTGGCGATATTGATCTGCTCCTGCCGGCGGCCTTCCGATGCGGCGATGAGGGCGCGCTTTTCCCGCTCCGCCGTGATCTGGGCCTGCATGGAGCGCAGGATTTCAGCCGGCGGGGTGAGGTCCTTGATTTCGTAGCGCAGCACCTTCACGCCCCAATTCAGCGCGGCCTCGTCGATCGCCTGGACGATCTGGGCGTTGATGATGTCGCGTTCTTCGAACGTCTTGTCGAGTTCGAGCTTGCCGATCACGCTGCGCAGCGACGTTTGCGCCAGTTGGGTCACGGCCATGATGTAGTTGCTGGAGCCGTAGCTGGCGCGCATGGGGTCGGTCACCTGGAAGTAGAGGATGCCGTCCACCTGCAACTGGGTGTTGTCACGCGTGATGCAGACCTGGCTGGGCACATCGAGCGGAATTTCCTTGAGGCTGTGCTTGTAGGCCACGCGATCGACGAAGGGCACGAGGAAGTTCAGTCCTGGCGTGAGGGTGCCGGCATATTTGCCCAGCCGTTCCTTGACCCAGGCGTTCTGTTGCGGAACCACCTTCACCGAGCGTGCGATGAAGATGCCGGCGATGACGACGATGACGAGGGCAATGATTTCCATGGGGTCCTTTGCGATGGTGAAGATTCGGGGCGGTATGCCACTGTGCAGGATCGTGACGGAGAGACTCAGGCCTTGTCGACCAGCAGGCGGTTGCCGATGACTTCCGCCACGCGATGCAGACCGGAGGAGGGCGCGTTGCCGGGTCGCAGAACCACTGTCCATTGGGCGCCGCGGTAGCGCACCTGCGCGGTGCCGTCGGGATTCCATATCTCCACGTTCACGGACTCGCCCACGTCCATGTTCACGTCGCGGTTGCTCGATGCAGGCTGGGCGCCAGGGCTTTTCTTCCTGAACACATAGCAGCCCACCACACCCGCCGACCCGACAGCGGCGGCGGCCAGCAGTTGCACCGCGACCGAGGCGCCCGCATGGGCTGCGAGCGCGCCCGCGGCCAGGCCCACGGCCAGCATGAGCAGGTAGAACGTGCCTGTGAAAAGCTCCACGGCAACGGCCCCTCCCGCCATCAGCCACCAGAGGGTGGATTGCTCTATCACTGCATGCTCCTCGATGTGTTTAGTGCACCACATTCTGGGTCAAAAGACCGGACCGTCAAAGGCGTGACAACGTTATTCCTTACACTTCGCGCCTGTTTCGTTTTTTGAGCCCGCTCGCTCGGAGGCTGCGCATGAAATTCCGCTTTCCCATCATCATCATCGATGAGGACTATCGTTCCGAGAACACGTCGGGTCTGGGCATCCGCGCGCTGGCGCAGGCCATCGAATCGGAGGGCTTCGAGGTGCTGGGGGTCACAAGCTACGGCGACCTGTCGCAGTTTGCGCAGCAGCAAAGCCGCGCGAGCGCTTTCATCCTGTCGATCGACGACGAAGAGTTCACCCTCGGCTCGGGCCTGGACCCCATCGTGCTGAGCCTGCGCAACTTCATCGCCGAAGTGCGCCGCAAGAATTCCGACGTGCCGATCTACGTGCATGGCGAAACCAAGACCAGCCGCCACCTGCCCAACGACATCCTGCGCGAGCTGCACGGCTTCATCCACATGTTCGAGGACACGCCGGAGTTCGTGGCCCGCCACATCATCCGCGAGGCCAAGAGCTATCTGGAGGGCGTGCAGCCGCCGTTCTTCAAGGCCTTGCTGGACTATGCGGAAGACGGCTCCTACAGCTGGCACTGCCCTGGCCACTCGGGTGGCGTGGCGTTTCTCAAGAGCCCCGTGGGGCAGATGTTCCACCAGTTCTTCGGCGAGAACATGCTGCGCGCCGACGTGTGCAATGCGGTCGAAGAACTGGGCCAGCTGCTCGACCACAACGGCGCCATCGGCGAGAGCGAGCGCAATGCCGCGCGCATCTTCAATGCGGACCACTGCTTTTTCGTGACCAACGGCACCAGCACGTCCAACAAGATGGTGTGGCACCACACGGTGGCGCCCGGCGATGTGGTGGTGGTGGACCGCAACTGCCACAAGTCCATCCTGCACAGCATCATCATGACGGGCGCCATTCCGGTGTTCATGAAGCCCACGCGCAACCACTTCGGCATCATCGGCCCGATTCCCCAGTCGGAATTCGAGCCCGAGGCGATCCAGGCCAAGATCCGCGCCAATCCGCTGCTCAAGGGCGTGGATGCGAAGGCCGTGAAGCCGCGCGTGCTCACGCTCACGCAGTCCACCTACGACGGGGTGCTCTACAACACCGAAACCATCAAGGGCATGCTCGATGGCTACGTGGACAACCTGCACTTCGACGAAGCATGGCTGCCCCATGCGGCGTTCCACCCGTTCTACGGCAGCTACCACGCGATGGGCAAGAAGCGCGCGCGGCCCAAGCACTCGGTGGTGTATGCCACGCAGTCCATCCACAAGCTGCTGGCAGGCATTAGCCAGGCCAGCCACGTGCTGGTGCAGGACTCGCAGACGGTCAAGCTCGACCGGCCGCTGTTCAACGAGGCGTACCTCATGCACACCTCGACCTCGCCGCAGTACAGCATCATTGCCAGCTGCGATGTGGCCGCCGCGATGATGGAGCCGCCCGGCGGCACCGCGCTGGTCGAAGAGAGCCTGCTCGAAGCCTTGGACTTTCGCCGCGCGATGCGCAAGGTGGAAGAGGAGTTCGGCAAGAACGACTGGTGGTTCAAGGTGTGGGGGCCGGACAAGCTCGTGGACGAAGGCCTGGGCCGCGCCGAGGACTGGGTCATCCGCAGCGACGGCAAAGGCAAGAAGAACCACGCCAGCAAGTGGCACGGCTTCGGCCAACTGGCCGACGGCTTCAACATGCTGGACCCGATCAAGTCCACCATCGTCACGCCCGGCCTGAACCTGGATGGCAAGTTCGACGCGAACGGCATTCCCGCATCCATCGTGACCAAGTACCTGGCCGAGCATGGCGTGGTCGTGGAGAAGACGGGGCTCTACAGCTTCTTCATCATGTTTACCATCGGCATCACCAAGGGCCGCTGGAACACGCTGCTGACGGCGCTGCAGCAGTTCAAGGACGACTACGAGAAGAACCAGCCGATGTGGCGCATCCTTCCGGAGTTCTGCCAGCAGCACAAGAAATACGAACGCATGGGCCTGCGCGATCTGTGCCAGCACGTTCACCAGCTCTACGCCAAGTACGACATCGCACGCCTGACCACGGAGATGTACCTGTCGGACCTGACGCCTTCGATGAAGCCGAGCGACGCCTATGCGCACATCGCGCACCGCAAGACCGAGCGCGTGGAAATCGATGCCCTGGAAGGCCGCATCACGACGAGCCTGATCACGCCGTACCCGCCTGGCATTCCGCTGCTCATTCCGGGCGAGGTCTTCAACAAGAAGATCGTGGACTACCTCAAGTTTTCGCGTGAGTTTTCCAAGCTGTGTCCGGGTTTCGAAACCGACATCCACGGCCTGGTGGAGATCGAAGACGACAACGGCAACGTGCGCTATTACGCCGATTGCGTGGCAGCCGCGCCCCAGGCGGCGCCTGCACGCAAGAGCCGCAAGAACGCCCCTGCCGCACAAGACATCGTGCAGGTGGGCAGCGACGGACCGTTCGGCCGCACGATCTGATCGCCGCGCGGCGCGCTGGATATCCCTTTTGAAAAAGCCCGGCGGCGCGAAAGCGCCTCCGGGCTTTTTGTATGGGAATGTCAACGCGTGAATCCAAGCGGCCGCCAGGCCCGTATGAGTGTTCAGCCGCTCGAATTGTCGGGCGGCGTCAGACCACCAACTACCGGAGATTTGCAATGACCTTCCGCCTGAATGCCCGCCTGGCTGCCGCCGGCCTCACGCTCGCCCTGTCTGCTGCCGCAATGCCGGCCCTCGCGCAAGTGACCGTCGGTGGCGCGCCGATGTACCCCACCAAGGACATCATCGACAACGCGGTGAACTCCAAGGACCACACCACGCTGGTCGCCGCCGTGAAGGCTGCAGGCCTGGTGGACACGCTGAAGGGCCCTGGACCCTTCACGGTGTTCGCGCCCACCAACGCCGCGTTCGCCGCATTGCCTGCTGGCACGGTGGACACGCTGCTCAAACCCGAAAACAAGGCCACGCTGACCAAGGTGCTGACCTACCACGTGGTGGCGGGCAAGGTCGATGCGGCATCGCTGTCGAAGATGATCGCCGATGGCAAGGGCTCGGCCAGCTTGAAGACCGTGGCCGGTGGCATGCTGACCGCCAAGGCCAGCGGTTCCACGATCGCGCTGACGGATGAAAAGGGTGGCACGTCCAATGTGACCATCGCCGACGTGTACCAGTCCAACGGCGTGATCCATGTCGTGGACAAGGTGCTGCTGCCCAAGTAAGCCGAAGCGACAGGGCCGTTCTGTTCGCATTGCCGGTTCTGGGTGACTCCCAGCCGGTGCGAACCCTGCCAGAAAAAGCAAAGCCGCAAACGCGCCCATTGAGAGCGCCTTTGCGGCTTTCGTTTTGGCGCTGGGGCAGGCTAAGGGGCGGCGGTGTGCATGTCCTCGCGCACGCGCAGGAAGCTGGCGAAGCGCGGCAGACCGCCCTCGTGCGTGCCGCGAAAGCGGTAGGTCACCCAACTGCCCAGGGGCGGTGGATGATCCCGGTCCGCATCGGTGAAGCCCGCGCCCAGCTTGAATCGCTGGCCGCCGGGCATCTCCACCAGCAGCGCCCCCATGCGGCCCCGGTGCCGGCCTTTGCCGGGCACGTGGCCCACGACCCGCGCTTCGGTGTCCTCATGGGTCTTGAGCTTGATGAGATCATCCCCGCGGCCGGCTTGGTACAGCGACGCCCCACGGTGCAGCATCAGCCCTTCGCCCCCGTCGCGCACCGTGCGGTGCAGCAGGGCCTGCAACCGGGCATCGGTGGCGATGCGCTGCTGGGGCACGGCCTGCACCCAGGGCTGGCCGATGCGGGCCACGGCGGCCTGCAATGCCGGCAGGCGCTCATCGAAAGGGCCGCCCTGCGCAGGCAGATCGAACACCATGAACTGCAGGTGGCGCCAGGCCGTGTCGTCGGGCCGCCGCTGCCGCACGGTGGACTGCGCCTGGGCGAAGCGGCCCCGGCCGGCCCACAACTCGCCATCCATCGGGATCGCGGGCCAGCCCTGAGTGAACCAGGCGGGCGCATTCACCCGCTCGCCACCGCGCGTGTGCAGCTGATGTCCGTCCCAGTAGCCGCGCACCCCGTCGTACTTTTCGCTCACCCAGTAGTCCGCCAGCGGCAGCCCGGCACGGTAGATGTTGGCCAGGAGCAGTGGCGGCGGCGAGGCGGGCGATACCGGCGTCGGGGGTTGCGCCCAGGCCGGCAGCGCGCCGCAGACCAGCAGGACGGTGATGGCAATGCGGCGCAGCATGGGATTATTTTGCTATTGTTTTAATAGCGACATGCCCTAGGGAAATATGCGCTGGTGGCCGATTTGGCTCAAACCTCAGGACAGTTCGGCGCTTTCTCGGCTGATGCCGCCCGTTTGGCTGAAGCCGCCGTCCACGTACATGATCTCGGCCGTCACGCCGCTGGCCAGGTCCGACAGCAGGAAGGCGGCGGCGTTGCCCACGTCTTCGATCGTCACGTTGCGGCGCAGGGGCGAGGCGCCTGCGACCACGCCCAGCAGCTTGCCGAAGTCCTTGATGCCGCTGGCCGCCAGGGTCTTGATGGGTCCGGCGCTGATGCCGTTGGCGCGCATGCCGCGCGGGCCCAGCGATTCGGCCAGGTAGCGCACGCTGGCCTCCAGGCTGGCCTTGGCCAGGCCCATGGTGTTGTAGTTGGGCACCGTGCGCAGCGCGCCCAGGTAGCTCAGGGTGACCACGGACGATTTATCGTTGAGGTAGGGCAGGGCGGCCTTGGCCATGGCGGGAAAGCTATAAGCGCTGATGTCGTGCGCGATGCGGAACGACTCGCGCGACAGCCCTTCGAGGAAGTCGCCGGCGATCGCCTCGCGCGGCGCGAAGCCGATGCTGTGCACGAAGCCGTCGAACTTCGGCCAGGCCTGCGACAGGTCGGCGAATAGGCGGTCGATCTGCTCGTCGCTGCCCACGTCGCAATCGAAGATGAGCTTGGAGTCGAACTCGGCAGCGAAGTCGGTGATGCGGTCCTTGAAGCGCTCGCCGACGTAACTGAAGGCAAGTTCTGCGCCTTGTGCGTGGCAGGCGCGGGCGATGCCGTAGGCGATCGAGCGGTTGGACAACACGCCGGTGATAAGCAGCTTCTTGCCGGTCAGAAAACCCATGTTTCTTCTCCTGTGGAATGCGGGGGATTGGGGGCGTGGCGGCGGCGTGTGCGCCGCTGATAGACCCACCGGGGCATGTGACATGCGACCCGTCGGGGCGCAGCCAGCTAGTGCAGAATTGTCGCATGCGTCTTTGGCCGATCTTGTTGCTGTGGGGGAGTGCGATGCCCGTGTGGGCGGGACACGCCTATGCGCTGTGGGGCGAGCCCCGGATGCCTGCGGGCTTCGACCACTTCGGGTACGTCAACCCCGACGCGCCCAAGGGCGGCGAACTGCGGCTGGTGAGCAACCTGCGCGTCTCCACCTTCGACAAATACAACCCGTTCACCATCAAGGGCAATTCCCCGGCCTACCTGTCGGACCTGATGTTCGATACGTTGCTCACCGGCTCGCTGGACGAGACCGCCACCGGCTACGGCCTGCTGGCGCAGGACGTGGAGGTGGCCGCCGATGGCCTCTCGGTGGTGTTCCGCCTGCGGCCCGAAGCGCGCTTTCACAACGGCAAGCCGGTGCTGGCACAGGATGTGAAGTTCAGCTACGACACGCTGATGGGTCCCTACACCTCGCCGGCCTACAAGACGGCGCTGTTCGACGTGGCGGGCATCGACGTGATCGACGACCGCACGGTGCGCTACCGCTTCAAGCACCCCAACCGCGAGCTGCCGCTCACGGTGGGCGGGCTGCCGGTCTTCAGCCGCGACTGGGGCGTGCAGAACGGCAAGGCCAAGCGCTTCGATCAGGTGGTGATGGACATCCCGATCGGCAGCGGCCCCTACAAGATCGGGCCGGTGCGCTTCGGCAAGGACATCACCTACGTGCGCGATCCCGGCTACTGGGCGCGCGATCTCAACGTGCGCAAGGGCACCGCCAATTTCGACCGCATCCTGGTGAAGATCTACCGCGACAACACGGCGCGACTGGAGGCGCTCAAGGCCGGTGAGTTCGACCTGATGCGCTTTTTCAGCGCGGGCGACTGGGCCCGCCGCGTCACGGGACGCAAGTTCGATACCGGCGAGCTGGTCAAGGGCGATTTCGCGCACAAGCTGCCTTCGGGCTTCCAGAGCTACGTGCTCAACACGCGCCGCCCGCTGCTGCAGGATGCCCGCGTGCGTGAAGCGCTGGGGCTGGCCTACGACTTCGAGTGGATGAGCCGCCAGCTGTTCTACGGCGCCTACCAGCGCATCAACGGCCTGTTCGGCAACACCCTGTGCGAGACCCGCGGCACGCCCACGCCCGAGGAACTGGCGCTGATGGAGCCCTGGCGCCAGAGCCTTCCCGCCAGCGCCTTCGGCCCCATGACCATGCCGCCGCGCACCGAGGGCGGCACGACGCTGCGCGACAACCTGCGCCGTGCGCAGGCCCTTTTGAGAGAGGCGGGCTGGGAGGTCAAGGACGGCGCGCTGCGCAACGCCCAAGGCCAGGCCATGGTGCTGGAGTACCTGGACAGCAGCGAGGGCGGCGTGCGGTCGCTGTCGTCATGGATCCGCAACCTGCAAAAGCTCGGCATCACGCTGAACTTTCGTGCGGTGGATTTCGCGCTCTATCAGCAGCGCCTGAGCAAGTTCGACTTCGACATCACCACCATCGCGTACCAGGGCACCAACAACCCGGGGCAGGAGCTGGCCGACATGTTCGGCTCGCAGGCGGCGGACACGGAAGACTCGGGCAACTTTCCCGGCGTGAAGAGCAAGGCCGTGGACGCGATGATCCGGGGCATCGTGTCGGCCAAGACGCTGGACGAGTTGCTGCCCGCCTGCCATGCCCTGGAGCGCGTCATCGCGCACGGGCACTACCTGATTCCCCAGTACACGGCGCCCTCGCACCGCATGGTCTATAACGCCTGGCGCCTGGAGCGGCCGGCCACGCTGCCGCCGTATTCCACGGGCGAGGCCTGGGCCATCGACACCTGGTGGGCCCGCATGCCGCCCCAGACGGCGCCGGACCCCGCGCGGCGCTGATCCGCCCGCACCCCCCGGCCCCGTCCTGACCTGCCCACATTCCGACCCTCACCGCCGCCATGTTCGCCTACATCCTCAAGCGCGTGCTGCTCATGCTGCCCACCCTGCTCGGCGTGCTGCTGCTGACCTTCGTGGTGATCCAGTTCGTGCCCGGCGGCCCCGTCGAGCAGTACCTGGCCGAGTCCAAGGCGGGCATGGGGCGCGGCGGCGGCGGGGCCGAAGGCGGAGGCCTGGCTTACCGGGGGGCGCAGGGCGTGGACCCGAAACGGCTGGAGCAGATCAAGGCGCTCTACGGTTTCGACAAGCCGGCGCATGAGCGCTTTTGGCAGATGCTGGGGCAATTCGCGCGCTTCGACCTGGGCCGCAGCTTCTTTCAGAACAAGGACGTGTGGCAGCTCGTGAAGGAAAAGCTGCCCGTGTCGATCAGCCTGGGCCTGTGGACCTTCTTCATCAGCTACCTCGTGGCCGTGCCGCTCGGCGTGGCCAAGGCGGTGCGGGCGGGCTCGCGCTTTGACTTCGTCACCACGCTCATCGTGCTGGCGGGCTACGCCATCCCCGGCTTCGTGCTGGGCGTGGCGCTGCTGGTGATCTTCGGCGGGCAACTGCAGTGGTTCCCGCTGCGGGGGCTCACCTCGGCGAACTGGGACGAGATGACCTGGGGGGCGCGCATCGTGGACTACCTGTGGCACATCACGCTGCCGGTCACGGCGATGGTGCTGGGCAGCTTCGCGGTGACGGCCATGCTGACCAAGAACGCCTTCCTCGAAGAGATCCGCAAGCAATACGTGCTCACGGCCCGCGCCAAGGGACTGTCGGAGCGGCAGGTGCTGTGGAAGCACGTGTTCCGCAATGCGCTCATTCCCATCATCACGGGCTTTCCGGCAGCGTTCATCGGGGCGTTCTTCGCCGGCTCGCTGCTGATCGAGACGCTCTTCTCGCTCGACGGCCTGGGCCTGCTGAGCTACGAGAGCGTGATCCGGCGCGACTACCCCGTGGTGCTGGGCACGCTGTATCTCTTCACGCTGATCGGACTGGTGACCAAGCTGGTGAGCGATCTTTGCTACGTATGGGTGGACCCGCGTGTCAAGTTTGACTAACCCCCCTGAGCCGGCCGATGGCCGCCCCCGCGATGGCGCCGTGCCTGCACCCTCGCTCTCGCCCGGCCGCCGTGCGTGGCGGCGCTTCAAGCGCAACCGGTTGGGCTACTGGAGCCTGATCCTGTTCAGCGCGCTGGTGGCCTTGAGCCTGGTGGCCGAGCTGATCAGCAACGACCGCCCCTTGATCGTGCGCTACGAGGGGCAGACCTACCTGCCCATGCTGCACGACTACTCCGAAAAGACTTTCGGCGGCGATTTCGACACGCCCACCGACTACCTGGACCCCTTCATCCGCGATCGCCTGCGGCAAGGCAGCAACTGGGCGCTGTACACCCTCAATCCGTATGGCCCGAACACGCTGAACTATTTCGCGAAATCGCCCAACCCGTCCGGCCCCACGGCGCAGAACTGGCTGGGTACGGACGACCGGGGCCGCGACCTGCTCGCGCAGCTGATCTACGGCTTTCGCGTGAGCGTGCTTTTTGCCATCGCGCTCACGGTGGTGGGGGTGCTGCTGGGCGTCATCACCGGGGCGATCCAGGGCTTTTTCGGGGGCAAGACCGACCTGGCGTTCCAGCGCTTCATCGAGATCTGGGGCTCGATGCCCGAGCTGTACCTGCTCATCATCTTCAGCGCCGTGTTCGCCCCCAGCGTCGGCCTGCTGCTGGTGCTGCTGTCGCTGTTCGGCTGGATGGGCCTGTCGGACTACGTGCGTGCGGAGTTCCTGCGCAACCGGCAACTCGACTACGTGAAGGCCGCCCGCGCGCTGGGCGTGCCCAATGGGCAGATCATCTGGCGCCACATCCTGCCCAACAGCATGACGCCGGTGGTGACCTTTCTGCCGTTTCGCATGAGCGCGGCCATTCTGGCGCTCGCCTCGCTCGATTTCCTGGGCCTGGGCGTGCCACCCGGCACGCCGTCGCTGGGCGAGTTGCTCAACCAGGGCAAGAACAACATCGATGCCTGGTGGATTTCGCTGTTCACGTTCGCGGCGCTGGTGGTCACGCTGCTGCTGCTCACCTTCATGGGCGACGCGCTGCGCGATGCGCTCGATCCCCGCAAGGCAGACCATTCATGAGCGACGCACGCCTGCGCGGCACCGCGCCTTCCATCCCGCCGTCCCCGTCTTCTCCGCAGTCCCCACTGCTGCAGTTGCAGGACCTGCGTGTGCGCTTCGGCGACAAGGAGGTGGTGCGCGGGGTCAGTTTCGACATCGCGGCCGGCGAGAAGCTCGCGTTGGTGGGCGAATCCGGTTCTGGCAAAACGATTACCGCGCTGTCGATCCTTCGGCTGGCGGGCGATGCGCGCATCACCGGCCGCGCGCTGATGGACGGGCACGACCTGCTGGCCCTGTCCGAGCGCGAGATGCGCGGTGTGCGCGGCGGCGATATCGCCATGGTGTTCCAGGAGCCCATGACGGCACTCAACCCGCTCATGTCGGTGGGTGACCAGGTGGCCGAGGTGCTGCAGCTCAAGCAGGCGCTCTCGCGTGCGCAGGCCGGGCAGGCGGCCATCGAGTTGCTGGCCAGCACGGGTATTCCTGAGCCGGCCCGGCGCGCGGGCGCGTTTCCGCACCAGCTGTCGGGCGGGCAGCGCCAGCGCGCGATGATTTCCATGGCGCTGGCCAGCCGCCCGCGCCTTTTGCTGGCTGACGAGCCGACCACCGCGCTGGACGTGACGCTGCGCGGACAGATCCTCGACCTGCTGTCCGACCTGCAGCGCCAGACCGGCATGGCCGTGCTGCTCATCACGCACGACCTGCACCTGGTGCGCCAATTCGCCGACCGTGTGGCGGTCATGGAGCACGGGGTGCTGGTGGAGTCTGGCGCGGTGTCGGACGTGTTCCGTGCGCCGCAGCATGCATACACGCAGCGCCTCATCGGCAGCGTGCCGCGCCGCGACGTACTGGATGCAGCGCCTTCGCCCACCGCCGTGCCTGCCGCGCAGGCGCACGCGCTGCGCGTGGCCTATGCCACGCCGCTGCCGGGCATCCGTGGCTGGTTCCGGCGCGGAGAGTTCGTGGCGGTGAAAGGCGCCGATTTTTCCATCGGACCCGCGCGCACCTTGGGCGTGGTGGGCGAATCGGGATCGGGAAAATCCACCCTGGCACAGGCGCTGCTGGGGCTGCTGCCGTACCAGGGCGAGCTGCGGATCGCAGGGCAGGGCTGGCAATTGCCGGCCCAGCGCAACACCCCGGAGAACCAAGCCTTGCGCCGTCAGGTGCAGGTGGTGTTCCAGGACCCGTTTTCCTCCCTGTCGCCGCGCCTGACCGTGGAAGAGATCGTGGGCGAGGGCCTGCGGGTGCACGAGCCCGGCCTGTCGCCCGCCGACCGCCGCGCGCGCGTGCAGTCGGCGCTGGAGGATGTGGGCCTGACCGAGGCGCAATTCCCCGGGTTGCTGGCGCGTTATCCGCACGAGTTTTCCGGCGGGCAGCGCCAGCGGCTGGCGATTGCGCGCGCGCTCATCCTGAGCCCCCGGCTGCTGGTGCTGGACGAGCCCACCAGCGCCCTGGACGTCACCATCCAGCAGCAGGTGCTGGCGCTGCTGCAGCGGCTGCAGAAGGAGCGCTCGCTCAGCTACCTGCTCATCACGCATGACGTGGCGGTGATCCGTGCGATGGCGCACGACGTGATTGTGATGAAGGACGGCGAGGTGCTGGAGTCGGGCCCGGTGCAGGCGGTGCTGGATGCGCCCGGGCACCCCTACACCCAGCGGCTGGTGTCTGCGGCCGGGCTGGATGGGGTGGGTTGAACCGGATTTGGGGTGTTTTCGGCCCTATGCCGGGGCATTGATTGCCCTATTTGCTATCAATTAAATAGCAAAACGCTGGCTTGAGGCGTTGGGGCGCGCCGCATGTCCGGGCGGTGGGCCGGGCGCCGGGCGCGGCGATCAGGCGAAGGTATCGACTTGCGTGCCCAGGGTGGCGGAGGCGGCGGGTGGGGTCTTCTTCTTGTCGGCCGACTGCTGCAGCTCCATGGCCTTTTCCATGGCCTTTTGCTGCTGCTCCTGCTGCTGGGCCTGCTGGATGGCTGCGATCTGCTGCTGCACGAGCTGGATCTGGTTCTGCAGCGCCTGCAGCCTCTGCTGCTTGGCTTTGGCGTCGCTGGGGTCGGACGCCTGGCTGGCGTCTGCCGACGCCTGCTTGAGATCGGCCGTGAGGTCCTTGAGCTGCTTTTGAAGCGCCGCGATGTCACCGCTCGATTGGCCCGAAGCGCGGCTCCCCGAAACGCTGGTGGAAGAGGTGCTGGAGGCGGAGGAGATGGACAGGGACATGAACGAGGTATCGGCTGGTCGGGGGTGGAACTGTAGGCCTTGCCGGCTTTTATTCTGTTTATTTCTGGTTCAGCGGCACGATGGAGGGCTCCTGGTCAGGCCCGGCATACAGCCGGAAGTGCCCCCGCCCCGCACGCTTGGCCGCGTACATGGCCATATCGGCACTGCGGGACAGCTCTTCGAAATTGCTCCCGTGCTGGGGGAAAAGCGCAATGCCGCCGCTCAGACCGATCTGCCGTACTTCGCCCTGCAGATCGAATGGCGGCTGGCATGCCGCCATGATCTTTTGCGACACCAGGCAGGCCTGGTCGGCATTGTCCAGTTTGGGCAGCAGCACGACGAACTCGTCGCCCCCCTGGCGGCACACCGTGTCGGAATGCCGGACCGCGGCCTTGAAGCGGCGGGCGACCTGCACCAGCAGCATGTCGCCGGCATCGTGGCCGAGCGTGTCGTTGACCTGCTTGAACCCGTCCAGGTCGATGTACATCAGCGCCATGCTCCGGTGGTCACGCAACGCATGCGCGATGGCTTGCTGTGCGCGGTCCTGCAGCAGCACCCGATTGGGCAGGTCGGTCAGCACGTCGTACTGGGCCAGGTGGGCCATGCGGCGCGACATCTCCATGGCTTCCGTCACGTCGCGCAGCACCATCACGGTGCCGGTGACGTGGCCGTGCCGGTCGGTGATGGGGCTGACCGTTTTTTCGATGTCGATACGCCGCCCGTCGCGGCACTGCAGCACCACGCCGCGCTCGGAAGGCTGGGCCTTGCCCTCGGCCAATGCCTTGCGGGTGGGGCTGAGGCCGCCCTCGTTGCCTGCCTGATGCAAGGGAACCACGTCGTCGATGTCCGACCCCGCCGCGTGAAAGGCTTGCCAACCCGTCATCTTCTCGGCCACAGGGTTGATGTAGGTGACTTTGCCCTCGGCATCGGTGCAGATGACCGCATCGCCGATGGACTGCAGCGTCAGCCGGATCAGTTCCTTTTCCTCGAACAGCAGGTCTTCCATGCGCTTGCGATCAGTCAGGTCGTCGATCTGCACGAAGATGCCCTGCACCTCCTCGCCGTCCTTGTCCGGGATGTACGACACCAGGGTGTGGCGTACCTCGCCGGAGGGCAGCGGCATGGTGCGCTCGAACACCTGCTTGTGGCCTTGGAGCGCTTGCTGGATATGCGTCAGCGCATGTTGGTAGGTATCCCGGTCGAGCACGTCCAGCAGCTTCACGTTGGGCATGCGCTCCGGCGAGACGCCCAGCCAGTCCATGTAGGCCTGGTTGGCAAAGCGGTTGTGCTGGTTCTTGTCCCAGTAGCTCACCAGCGAGGGCAGGTTGTCGAGAATGGTGCGCGTATCGTGCTCGGCTTGCTTGAGCTGGGCTTCGATGGCCTGGCGGCGCTGCAGCTCGCGCGCGAACAGGACGGACAGGCCCAGGCAGGCGGCCATCAGCAAAATCGCGAAGGCGCCCAGCACTTTGGCGCTGGCGCGCCATTTGGCCAGGATGGTGTCGGCCGATTGCCCCACGCTCACCGCCAGGGGGTAGCCCCCGATGCGGCGAAAGGTGTGCAGGCGCTCGGTGTTGTCCTGCGGGTCCTGGGCGGTGTAGCTGCCGCTGTCCATCTTTTGCAGCCGTGCCAGCAGGCTCACGTCGTCCATCGGCTGGCCCACGTCTTTCTCTTCGTAGGGAAAGCGCGCGATGGTCGTGCCGTCCCGGGTGCTCCACAGCTCCACTCGGCTCAGCGGCCCGACGTCGATGGATGCGAACAATTCCTTGAAGTAATTGATCCTGACGGTGCCCACCACCACGCCGCCGAAACTGCCATCGCTGCGAAAGTAGGCGCGGCTGATGGGCAGGCTGTACGTGCCCGACACGCGGCCCTGGATGGGCTTGCCGACGTAGGCCCCTTCATGCGGGGCCAGCGTGTGGACCTGGAAATAATCCCGGTCCGCCAAGTTGAGGTTGATCGGTTCCAGGCTGGTGGACCGCATCACCACATTGCCTTCGGCATCCAGCACCGCCACCGCCCCCAAGCCTGGCGTGTCCAGCGAATGGTCGAAAAGGAACGTGTTGCGCATCTGCGCGTTCAGGCTCGGCAAGCCGGGGTCTGACAGGCTCTTGACCACGCCCATCAGCGAGTAGTCGAAGCCTTTGAGCGTGCGCTCGATATTTTGCTCGACCGTGCGTGCCAGGCTGCTGTTGGTGTGCAGCGCATACGACCAGGCGTCGTCGCGGATCGTGAGGATCGCTCGTACGAACAGCGCGCCGATGCCTGCCGACAGCACAAGGGCCAGCAGGACGAGTCGATGGGGCGAGATCTGGGGCATGGCGCATGGCAGCCGGCAGGGCTGCCGGCCGGAACTGCGCTATTACATTACTTTACCGAGGAATCCGCGGGTTGAGAGAACAAATCCCAGGTGGCGATGAAAAGGGCGGCGATCACCGGGCCGATCACGAAGCCCGTCAGCCCGAACAGCGCCATGCCGCCCAAGGTGGAGATGAGAACGATGTAGTCCGGCATCTTCGTGTCCTTGCCCACCAGCACCGGGCGCAGTGCGTTGTCCACCAGCCCGATCACGCAGACGCAGAAAGCCACCAGTACCGACCCCTGCCAGATGGCGCCGGTCGCGAAGAAATAGATGGCCACCGGACCCCAGATCAGGCCGGCGCCAATGGCGGGCAGCAGCGACAGGAAGGCCATCAGCACGCCCCAGAGGATGGGGCCCTGGATGCCCAGGATCCAGAAGATTCCGCCACCCAGCGCACCCTGGACTGCCGCGACCACGATGTTGCCCTTGACGGTGGCCCGGATCACCGTGGTGAACTTGCTGGCCAGCTGGCGCTTGTGTTCTTCGTCGAGCGGGACCGCCTGCCGGATGCGGTTGACCAGCGAACTGCCGTCGCGCACCAGGAAGAACAGCAGATACAGCATGATGCCGAAGCTCACGATGAACTGCAGCGTGTTCTGGCCCACGTCCAGCGCCTTCGTCGCCAGGAACTGGCCGGCTTGAACGGCCACGGACGACAGCTTGGCCTCGATCTCGGCGGCCGAGGTGAGGTTGAAGCGGTCCAGCAAACCCAGCAGCCACGAGGGCAGGGCGCCCAGCACCTGCTGCACGTAGGCGCCGAAGTTCAGTTGCCCCGACTTCATGCGTTCATAAATCAGCCCGGCCTCCTGAACCAGCGAAATGCTGATGAAGGTCATGGGCAGGATCACGATCACCAGGCACAGTCCGAGCGTGCACAGGGCCGCCAGGTTGCGCCGTCCGCGCATGCGGCGCAGCAGCCGCCGATGCAGTGGCGTAAAAAGGATCGCCAGGATGACGCCCCAGAAAACCGCTCCGTGGAATGGCCAGAGGATGGCTAAAAACGCGACAGTCACCGCGATGAGAAGAAGCAGCAGGGTGCGGCTCTGAAGGGTGGGTGAGTTCATAGAGACGGTTGCAGATGATGGGGAAATGTAAGCGACGTCGATGACGCGGCGGCGAAGGAACACGCGCTTACGCCGTGTAGGGCTCGCTCTTGGGCGTTCGGTGGCACAATGGCGCCCGCACCCCCGGCCCTTCCCCAGCCACAGTCGCATCCGCCAATCGGTTCAGCCGTGTCGCGGAAGGTTTCACCCACCAGCTAATGCTTCCCTCAGGGAAGCGGAGGTCAGCGGAATATGAGCGATACGACATCCGTATACCAAGCCTACCAAGGCAACACCTATCTTTTCGGCGGCAATGCGCCTTATGTCGAAGAGATGTACGAGAACTACCTCGTCAACCCCGGCAGCGTGCCCGACACGTGGCGCGAATACTTCGACGCCTTGCAGCATGTGCCTGCCGTCGATGGCTCGAACGCCAAGGATGTGCCCCACCTGCCCGTGGTCAACGCCTTTGCCGAGCGCGCCAAGCAAGGCGGCACGAAGGTCGTTGGCGCCACCAGCGCCGACTCCGAAATGGGCCGCAAGCGCACCGCCGTCCAGCAACTGATCTCCGCCTACCGCAATGTCGGCCAACGCTGGGCCGATCTGGACCCTTTGAAGCGCACCGAGCGCCCCGCCATTCCGGAGCTCGAAGCCTCCTTCTACGGCTTCAGCGACGCCGACCAGGAAACGGTGTTCAACACGAGCAACACCTTCTTCGGCAAGGAAGCCATGCCGCTGCGCGAGCTGATCAACGCGCTGCGCGAAACGTATTGCGGCTCCATCGGCGTCGAGTACATGTACGCCACCGACCAGAATCAAAAGCGCTGGTGGCAAGAAAAGCTCGAGACCATCCGCAGCAAGCCGACGTTCGGTCCCGACAAGAAAAAGCACATCCTGGACCGCCTCACGGCCGCTGAAGGCCTGGAGCGCTTCCTCCACACCAAGTACGTCGGCCAAAAGCGCTTCTCGCTCGAAGGCGGCGAAAGCTTCATCGCCGCCATGGATGAACTCATCCAGGCCGCTGGCTCCAAGGGCGTTCAGGAAATCGTGATCGGCATGGCCCACCGCGGCCGCCTGAACGTGCTGGTGAACACGCTGGGCAAGATGCCCAAGGACCTGTTCGCCGAGTTCGACCACACCGCTCCGGAAGAACTGCCTGCCGGCGACGTGAAGTACCACCAGGGCTTCAGCTCCGACGTCAGCACCCCTGGCGGCCCGGTGCACCTGTCGCTGGCCTTCAACCCTTCCCACCTGGAAATCGTGAACCCCGTCGTGGAAGGTTCGGTGCGCGCCCGCATGGACCGCCGCGCCGACCCGCATGGCAAGCAGGTGCTGCCCGTGCTGGTGCACGGCGATGCGGCTTTCGCCGGCCAGGGCGTCATCCAGGAAACGCTGGCGCTGGCCCAGACCCGTGGCTATTCCACGGGCGGCACGGTGCACATCGTCATCAACAACCAGATCGGCTTCACGACCTCCGACCCGCGCGACAGCCGCTCCACGCTGTACTGCACGGACGTGGTCAAGATGATCGAATCGCCCGTGCTGCACGTGAACGGCGACGATCCCGAAGCCGTCGTGTTCGCCACCCAGCTCGCCCTGGAATTCCGCATGGAGTTCCAGAAGGACGTGGTCGTGGACATCATCTGCTTCCGCAAGCTGGGCCACAACGAGCAGGACACCCCCGCGCTCACCCAGCCGCTGATGTACAAGACGATCGGTGCACACCCCGGCACCCGCAAGCTGTATGCCGACAAGCTGGCCACGCAGGGCCTGGGCGAAACCTTGGGCGACGACATGTCCAAGGCGTACCGCGCCGCCATGGACGCGGGCAAGCACACGGTCGATCCCGTGCTGACCAACTTCAAGAGCAAGTACGCGGTGGACTGGAGCCCCTTCCTGGGCAAGAAGTGGACCGATGCCGGCGACACCGCCATCCCGCTGGCCGAGTGGAAGCGTCTGTCCGAGAAGATCACCACCATCCCTGAAGGCGTGACGCCCCACCAACTGGTCAAGAAGGTGTACGACGACCGCGCCGCCATGGGCCGTGGCGACATTCCCGTGGACTGGGGCATGGGCGAGCACATGGCTTTCGCCTCGCTGGTGGCCAGCGGCTTCCCCGTGCGCCTGTCGGGCGAGGATTGCGGCCGCGGCACGTTCACTCACCGCCACTCGGTCATCCATGACCAAAAGCGCGAGAAGTGGGACACGGGCACCTATGTGCCGTTGCAGAACGTGAGCGAGAACCAGGCACCGTTCGTCGTGATCGACTCCATCCTGTCCGAGGAGGCGGTGCTGGGCTTCGAATACGGCTATGCCTCCAACGATCCCAACACGCTCGTGATCTGGGAAGCGCAGTTCGGCGACTTCGCCAACGGCGCGCAGGTCGTGATCGACCAGTTCATCGCCTCCGGCGAAGTGAAGTGGGGCCGCGTGAACGGCATCACGCTGATGCTGCCGCACGGCTACGAAGGCCAGGGCCCCGAGCACAGCTCGGCACGCCTGGAGCGCTTCATGCAGTTGTCCGCCGACGCCAACATGCAGGTGGTGCAGCCCACCACCGCCAGCCAGATCTTCCACGTGCTGCGCCGCCAGATGGTCCGCCACCTGCGCAAGCCGCTGATCATCATGACCCCGAAGTCGCTGCTGCGTAACAAGGACGCGACCTCGCCGCTGTCCGAGTTCACCAAGGGCAGCTTCCAGACGGTGATCCCGGAGCAGAACGAAGCCATCGAGAAGAAGGCCGACAAGGTCAAGCGCGTCATCGCCTGCTCGGGCAAGGTGTACTACGACCTGGTCAAGAAGCGCGAAGAGAAAGAAGCCGACGACGTCGTCATCCTGCGCGTGGAACAGCTCTATCCGTTCCCGCACAAGGCTTTCGCTGCCGAGCTGAAGAAGTACCCGAACGCCACCGACATCGTGTGGTGCCAGGACGAGCCGCAGAACCAGGGCGCTTGGTTCTTCGTGCAGCACTACATCCACGAGAACATGCTCGAAGGCCAGAAGCTGGGTTACTCCGGCCGTGCCGCTTCGGCATCGCCCGCGGTGGGCTACTCGCACCTGCATCAGGAGCAGCAAAAGGCACTGGTGGACGGCGCGTTCGCGAAGCTCAAGGGGTTTGTCCTGACCAAGTAAGGCCGGAAACCCGAACACACAAAAAGCAGAAACAATCCCCGAAAGAATTCCCATGGCTATCGTTGAAGTCAAAGTCCCCCAACTGTCCGAATCCGTGGCGGAAGCCACGATGCTCACGTGGAAGAAGAAGGCCGGAGAGGCCGTCGCCATCGATGAAATCCTGATCGAGATCGAAACCGACAAGGTCGTGCTGGAAGTGCCCGCTCCTTCTGCTGGCGTGCTGGCGGAAATCGTGCAGGGCGACGGCGCCACCGTGGTGGCCGAGCAGCTCATCGCCAAGATCGATACCGAAGGCAAGGCCGGCGCAGCCGCTCCTGCCGCGGCAGCAGCCCCCGCCGCCGCTCCTGCGGCGGCTTCGGCACCCGCACCAGCCGCTGCAGCCCCCGCTGCCGCTGGCGGCTCCAAGAGCGACGTGGCCATGCCCGCCGCCGCCAAGCTGCTGGCCGACAACAACCTGTCCGTCTCGGCCGTGGCCGGCACGGGCAAGGATGGCCGCGTGACCAAGGGCGACGTGCTGGGTGCCGTGGCATCGGGCGCCGGCAAGACCGCTGCGGCCGCGCCGAGCGTAATCCCCACCGGCGTGCCCACCAAGGCATTGCCCCAGGTGGCCGCACCCACCGCCAAGGAAGACCTGAGCGGCCGCCCCGAGCAGCGCGTTCCCATGAGCCGCCTGCGCGCCCGCGTGGCCGAGCGCCTGCTGCAGTCGCAATCGACCAACGCCATCCTGACCACGTTCAACGAAGTGAACATGGCTCCGGTGATGGATATGCGCAAGAAGTTCCAGGACGCGTTCACCAAGGAACACGGCGTGAAGATCGGCTTCATGAGCTTCTTCGTGAAGGCGGCCGTGCATGCCTTGAAGAAGTACCCGGTGCTGAACGCCTCGGTCGATGGCAACGACATCGTCTATCACGGCTACTTCGACATCGGCATTGCCGTGGGCTCGCCCCGCGGCCTGGTGGTGCCGATCCTGCGCAACGCCGACCAGATGACGTTCGCCGAGATCGAAAAGAAGATCGCCGAGTTCGGCCAGAAGGCCAAGGACGGCAAGCTGGGCATCGAAGAGATGACCGGCGGCACGTTCTCCATCTCCAATGGCGGCACGTTCGGCTCCATGCTGTCCACGCCCATCATCAACCCGCCGCAGTCGGCCATCCTGGGCGTGCACGCCACCAAGGACCGTGCCGTGGTGGAAAACGGCCAGATCGTCATCCGCCCGATGAACTACCTGGCCATGTCGTACGACCACCGCATCATCGACGGCCGTGAAGCCGTGCTGGGCCTGGTGGCCATGAAGGAAGCGCTGGAAGATCCTTCGCGCCTGCTGTTCGACATCTGATCCCCCTGGATGGACCCGCCCGCGTGGCCCGGCCGTTGGCCGCGCCCGCCGGTGGGTCTTTCTTCAACTGATTGAGTGAGATTGACATGAGCAAACAATTCGACGTGATCGTGATCGGCGGCGGCCCCGGCGGCTACATCGCCGCCATCCGTGCTGCGCAGCTGGGCTTCAACGTGGCCTGCATCGACGAGTGGAAGAACGGCAAGGGCGGCCCCGCACCGGGCGGCACCTGTACCAACGTGGGCTGCATTCCTTCAAAGGCGCTTCTGCAGTCGTCCGAGCATTTCGACCAGGCCAACCACCACTTCGCCGACCATGGCATCGAGGTCAAGGACGTGCGCATGGACGTGGCCAAGATGATCGCCCGCAAGGACAGCGTGGTGAAGCAGAACAACGACGGCATCCTGTACCTGTTCAAGAAGAACAAGATCACGTTCTTCCACGGCCGTGGCTCGTTCGTGAAAGCCGCCGACGGTGGCTATGAAATCCGCGTGGCCGGTGCTGCCGAAGAGTCCATCACGGGCAAGCAAGTCATCTTGGCCACGGGCTCCAACGCCCGCGCGCTGCCCGGCGTGCCGTTCGACGAAGAGTTCATCCTCTCCAACGACGGCGCCCTGCGCATCGGCGAGACGCCCAAGAAGCTGGGCCTGATCGGCGCCGGCGTGATCGGCCTGGAAATGGGTTCGGTCTGGCGCCGCCTGGGTGCCGAAGTGACGGTGCTGGAAGGCCTGCCCACGTTCCTGGGCGCGGTCGATGAGCAGATCGCCAAGGAAGCCAAGAAGGCGTTCGACAAGCAGAACCTCAAGATCGAGCTGGGCGTGAAGATCGGCGAGATCAAGACCGGCAACAAGAGCGTGAGCGTGGCCTACACCAATGCCAAGGGCGAAGCCCAGACGCTGGAGGTGGACAAGCTCATCGTCTCCATCGGCCGCGTGCCGAATACGATCGGCCTTGGGGCCGAGACCATCGGCCTGCAACTGGACGAGCGCGGCGCGATCGTGGTCGATGCCGATTGCAAGACCAACCTGCCGGGCGTGTGGGCGGTGGGCGACGTGGTGCGTGGCCCGATGCTGGCGCACAAGGCCGAGGAAGAAGGCGTGGCGGTGGCCGAGCGCATCGCGGGCCAGCACGGCCATGTGAACTTCAACACCATTCCCTGGGTGATCTACACCAACCCCGAGATCGCATGGGTGGGCCGCACCGAGCAGCAGTTGAAGGCCGACGGCGTGAAGTACAAGGCCGGCACGTTCCCGTTCCTGGCCAACGGCCGCGCCCGCGCGCTGGGCGATACGACCGGCATGGTCAAGTTCCTGGCCGATGCGACGACGGACGAGATCCTGGGCGTGCATATCGTCGGCCCCATGGCCAGCGAACTGATCTCCGAAGCCGTGGTCGCCATGGAGTTCAAGGCCAGCGCAGAAGACATCGCGCGCATCTGCCACGCCCACCCCAGCTTGAGCGAAGCCACCAAGGAAGCGGCCCTGGCCGTGGACAAGCGCACGCTGAACTTCTGATCCCGAGACTTTGGGTAAAAATGGCTATCCGCGCATGAAACACTAGGGCGGATAGCTATATTTTTTATAGCGTTGGGAGTGTGCGTGTGAATGTGAAGCAGGCGTATGAGGCGGAGCTGGCCAGCAAGGGCTACCAAAGCGATCCGGCCCAGTTGCGTGCCGTCGAGGCGTTGCAGCGGTGTGCCGACGAGTGGGCGCTGTACAAGGAGCGCCGTTCCAACGCCTTGAAGAAGCTCATCAACCGGCCCGAGGTGCCGCGCGGCGTGTACATGTACGGCGGCGTGGGGCGGGGCAAGAGCTTTCTCATGGACTGCTTTTTCAACGCCGTGCCCATCCGCCGCAAGGTGCGGCTGCACTTTCATGAATTCATGCGCGAAGTGCACCGCGAGTTGGCGGGGCTGCAAGGCACCGTCAATCCCCTGGACGTGCTGGGCGAGCGCATTTCCAAGCGCTACAAGCTCATCTGCTTTGACGAGTTCCATGTGGCGGACATCACCGACGCGATGATCCTGCACCGCCTGCTGGCGGCGTTGTTCGAAAACGGCGTGGGTTTTGTCACCACCTCCAATTTCCAGCCCGACGGGTTGTACCCCGGCGGGCTGCACCGCGACCGCATCCTGCCTGCCATCGAACTGCTGAACCAGCGGATGGAAGTGGTCAACGTGGACAACGGCACCGACTACCGCCGGCGCACGCTGGAGATGGTCCGGCTGTACCACACGCCGCTGGGGCCCCAGGCCGATGCGGAAATGTCCGAAGCCTTCGACCAACTGGCCGAAGTGCGCGATGAAGACCCGGTGCTGCACATCGAGGCGCGCGAGATCCGGGCGCGCCGCAAGGCGGGCGGTGTGGTCTGGTTCGATTTCAGCGTGCTGTGCGGTGGCCCGCGCTCGCAGAACGACTACCTGGAAATCGCCACGCAGTTCCACACCGTGCTGTTGTCTGACGTGCCCCACATGCCCGTGTCGATGGCGTCGCCGGCCCGGCGCTTCACGTGGCTGGTGGACGTGCTGTACGACCGGCGCGTCAAGCTCATCCTTTCCGCGGCCGTGCCGCCGGAAGAGCTGTACACCGAAGGCCCGCTGGCCCATGAGTTTCCCCGCACCGTGTCCCGCCTGAACGAAATGCAGTCCAAGGAATTCCTGGACCTGGAGCGGCGCGTGGTGGACACCGGACTGACGTAACCCCTTTGCTCACCATGCCCTCTTTCCAACGCCTTTTCCTCGCTGCCGCGCTGGGGCTCGCCTCCACGCTGGCAGCGGCCCAGTCACCGGTGGCCGCATCGCGCGCCGCCGCCGATGTCGCCCAGGCCGAGCGCCGTGCCGAGCGCGACCAGATCCAGCGCGACCGCCGCGCCCTTGAGGCCCGGCGCGTGAAGGAAGAGGGTGTTTGCTACCAGCGCTTTGCTGTCGAGGACTGCCTGGTGGGCGTGCGCGCCCAGGTGCGCGATCAGGAAACCGCCCTGCGGCAACGCGAATTGGCCATCAACGATGCCGAGCGCCGCGAAAAGGCCGCTCTGCGCGTGCAGTCGATCGAGCAAAAGCAGCAGGAGCAACGCCAGAAGCTCGAAGCCGGCGAACGCCCGGCGCCCATGCAGGCGGCCTCCCGCGCCCAGGCGCAAGCCCAGGGCCGTGCGGAGCGCGAGCACGACGCGCAGCAACGCGCCGCGCAGCAGCATTCGCGTGAGCAGACGCACGACGCCGCCAAGGCGGAGCGGGCGGCGGCGCAGCCCGGCCACATTTCCGAGGCACGTGCCCGGTACGAGGCCAAGCAGAAGGCTGCCCAGGAGCGGCGCGAAAAGCACGAAAAGGCGCGGGCCGATGCCCAAGCCCAGGGCCGCAAAGCGCCAGCGGGGCTGCCGCCGCCACCTCCCGCGCCGCCGGCAAGCATTGCCCCTTGAGGGCTCGCAGGGCAGGGGTAGCCACCGAGTGGTGGGCTCGCTCGCCGCCTGTTTCAGCGAACGAGCCGGGCCGGTTTTTTCTCTTCCGCCAGCGCTTCGATTTTCACGATGGCGAGCGACAGGTTGTCTCCGCCCCCGCGCGCCCGCGTGCGGGCTTTCTCGATGAGGAATTCCGTGGCCTCTCGCGGTGACAGGGAGTCCACCACCGAGGCCAGCTCCGTGGGCGAAAAATAGTGCCACACGCCGTCGCTGCACGCCAGCAGCACATCGCCGGGCAACAGCTGTGCAATCGTGTGCTGGGCCACCGGCGGATCGCTCTCGGTGCCCAGGCAGCCCACCAGGATGTTGGAGTGCGGATGGGTGTTGGCCTCGGCCTCGGTGATTTCGCCGCGGTCCACCAGGGCCTGCACATAGGAATGGTCGCTGGTGCGGTAGGCCAGTCGCGCGCCCTGGAAGTGGTAGATGCGCGAATCGCCTGCATGTGCCCAATGGCAGTCGCCCCGCGGGTTGATGATGAACGCCGCCACCGTGCTGTGGGGTTCCTGCTCGGCGGAGATGGCGGTGAGGCGGATCACGATATGCGCCTCTTCCACCATGTGTTTGAGCATCGCCGCGGTGTCGTCTGAATCCGGCGAATAGCGCTCGAACCACTGCCGCGCCGTCAGCATCACCTGGTCTGACGCTTTGCGGCCCCCGCTACGTCCCCCCATGCCATCTGCCACGACACCGAGCACGCAGCCGTTGTAGCGGGGGTGCGCAATCAGCGCGACCTGGTCTTGCTGGTATTCGCGATCGCCTTTGTGGATGCCGGTTGACGCAGTGAGGCGAAACGGTTTGGTCATGGCGGAAATGGTGGAGGGCGCGGGCCGGCCGGAGGGTCGGGCGAAGCACGTATTATCGGGCGCCCTCTGGCGTTTTTGCCATGCGACGCCTCTCCTTCCTCCTTTCCTTGCGCTGCCTTGTTTACTCCCCGTCCGACCTCGCCCCAATGATGCGGCCTGTGGCGGTCACCCGTGAGCGAAAGCCGAGATGACCGGCATGGACCTGCCCCGCATCGAATCGCTCGTCCACGCAGTGCAGGCCGCATTCGAGGAGGGCGGCGTGCTGTCGCTGGCCCAGGCGCATTTTTCGCCCCGGGCCGGCCAGACCGAGATGGCGCTGGCCGTGGCCGAAACCATCGAGCAAGGGGGCGCGCTGGTGGTGGAGGCGGGTACGGGCGTCGGCAAGACGTTTTCGTACCTCGTGCCGGCGTTGCTCAGCGGGGAGCGGGTGTTGGTATCCACCGCCACCAAAGCGCTGCAGGACCAGTTGTTCGCACGCGACTTGCCCCGCCTGGTGGATGCGCTCGCGTTGCCGGTGCGTACCGCCTTGCTCAAAGGGCGGGCCAGCTATCTTTGCCTTCATCGAATGGAGTTGGCCCGCCAGGACGGTGCCGCCCACGATGCGGCTGTGGCGCGGGTATTGGCCCGTGTGGAAACCTGGTCACAAGGCACGGTGAGCGGCGACCTGGCCGAGTTGCCGGGGCTGGACGAGCGCTCGCCTGTCATTGCGTTGGTCACGTCCACGCGCGAGAACTGCCTGGGCTCGCCGTGCCCGCGTTTTCGCGCCTGCCATGTGCACCGTGCCCGGCGCGAGGCTTTGGCCGCCGATGTCGTGGTGATCAACCACCACCTCTTTTTTGCCGATCAGGCCGTGCGCGATTCCGGCATGGCCGAACTGCTGCCCTCCGTGCGCGTCGTGGTCTTCGACGAGGCGCACCAGTTAAACGAAACCGGCGTGCAGTTCATGGGCCGACAAGCCTCCACCGCGCAATTGCTGGATTTTTCGCGCGACGTGATGGCTGCGGGCCTGCAGTTTGCCCGCGGACTGGCCGATTGGCTGGCGGTGGCCGCCGCGCTGGACCGCGCCGCCCGCGACCTGCGCCTGGCCGCAGGCCGTGCCCCGGCGGGGGCGCGGCTGCGCTGGATGGGCGAGGTGCCCGACGGGGTGGACCCTGGCGAGTGGCATGCGGCCATGCACCAGGTGGTCAGCGCGTGCCGCACGGCCCTGGCGGCCCTGGACACTGTGAGCGAGATCGCTCCGGACTTCGTGCGCCTGCATGGCCGCGCGGTCCAGATCATGGAGCGCATGGACGGCTTTTCCCAGCCCTGCGGTGCAGATGCCGTCCGGTGGGTGGATGTGGCGGCCGCGCTCCGGCTGGTGGAGGCGCCGCTGGACATTGCGGGCCCGATGCGGGCCCTGTGGCACCTGCCTTCCGGCGAAACTGCTGCTGCCGAGGCATCCGCCTGGGACGAACAAGCGCATGGGCAAGAAGAGGAAACGGGTGCCAGGCGATCGCAGGGCAAGCCCCGTGCCTGGATCTTCACCTCGGCCACACTGGGGGATGACGCGACCTTGCGCTGGTTCACCGAGCCCTGCGGTTTGCAGGACGCGCGCATTCTGAGGGTGGAAAGCCCATTCGACTATGCATCGCAGGCGGCTTTCCATGTGCCTTTGGCGTTGCCCAAGCCTTCCGACCCTGCCCACAGCGCTGCATTGGCAGCGTGGGTGGGCGATGCGGTTCTGGTGCTGGGCGGGCGTACCCTGGTGCTCACCACCACGCTCAAGGCCTTGCGTGCCATCGGCGAGGCGCTCCAGTCCCGATTCGCTGGCGAGCCCGGCATCGAAGTGCTGGTGCAGGGCCAGTGGCCCAAGCGGCGGCTGATGGAGCGGTTCCGCGAGGGCGCGTCCGAGGGGCGGGCCGGGTGCGTGCTGGTCGCGTCAGCCACGTTCTGGGAAGGGTTCGACGTGCCGGGCGAGGCCCTGCAACTGGTGGTGATCGACAAGCTGCCGTTTCCGCCACCGGGTGATCCGCTGGTGGAGGCGCGCTCCCAGCGGCTGGAACAGGCCAAACGCAGCGCCTTCCGGTACTTTTCGCTGCCGGAGGCAGCGATCACCCTCAAGCAGGGCGCGGGGCGGTTGATTCGCAGCGAAACCGACCGGGGCGTGCTGGTGGTGGCCGACACCCGCCTGGTCGAAATGGGCTATGGCAAGCGCCTGTTGTCGGCCTTGCCCCCGATGCGCCGCCTTCAGACGGCGCAGGAATTCGATGCAGCGCTGCGCGCGCTCACCACACCTTCCACCATGGCTCCGACTTGGCCTTGAGGCCTTCGCGGTTCAACTCGCTCTGCGGATAGGAGCTTGCCATCACGCGCTGCGCGTCGTCGCGCAACTGGGTCATGCCCAACGCATCGTAGGACTTGACCAGGATGTACAGGGCCTCTTCCAGGGCCGGCACTTCCTTGTAGTCGGCCAGGGCGATCTGGGCACGGCTGATGGCCGCCACGTAGGCTCCGCGCTCGTAGTAGTAGCGGGCCACGTGCACTTCGTACTGCGCCAGGGAATTGACGATATAGGTCATGCGCTGGCGCGAATCCTGGGCGTAGCGCGAATCCGGGAACCGCGTGGTCAGTTCGCGGAAGGATTCGAACGAATCCTTGGCGGCCTTCTGGTCGCGCTCGGACAGGTCTTGGCGCGACAGCCAGGAGAACAGGCCCAGGTTGTCGTTGAAGTTGACCAGGCCCTTCAGGTACAGCGCGTAGTCATAGGCGGGGCTGGCAGGGTGCAGCTTCATGAAGCGGTCCAGCGTGGCGATGGCCTGGGCTTTTTCGCCGGCCTTGTACTGGGCGTAGGCCTTTTCCAGCTGGGCTTGCTGTGCCAGCGGCGTGCCGGCAGCGCGGCCTTCGAGCTTCTCCAGCAAAGGCACGGCCTTGTCGAAGCCGCCGCTGTTGAGCTCGTCGCGGGCTTCTGAGTAGATGCGATTGGGACTCCAGCCGGCGGTCTTGTCTTCGGGGGTGCTGGAGCAGCCCGCCATCAGGCTGGCGGCCAGCAGGGCGGACAACAGGGGCAGGGGAAAACGCGGCATGGAGGCAGCTTTCAGGCAATAGAAGGGCATCGGTTCCCGATTCCGATCAGATGAGCCGGGAAGGCCACAGGGGCTTGCCGCGGCGATCGGGCAAGTGCCGGATTGTACCGGCGCGCCAGCCGATAGCCTGAACGAAACGCCGGGGCTCTGGCGCGGGGCCGGGAGGCTGGCGTTCCTACAATACCCGCCATGTTTGTTCATTTGCGCCTGCACACCGAATTTTCCGTCGTCGACGGCACCAACCGCATCGATGAGGTGGCCAAGGCGGCCGCCAAGGACGGCCAGCCCGCCCTGGCGATCACCGACCTCAGCAACCTTTTCGGCGCCATCAAGTTCTACAAGGAAACGCGGGGCAAGGGCGTCAAGCCCGTGCTGGGGGCCGAAGTGTTCGTCGAACCCGAGGAGCCCGGCAATCCCCCGTCCCGCATCATCTTGTTGGTGCAGGGCAAGCAGGGATACCTGAACCTGTCGGAACTGCTCGCCCGTGCCTGGACGCGCAATGTGGTCAAGAATCAGCCCGTCTGCACCTGGGCCTGGCTGGAAGAGCTGGGGGAGGGGCTCATCGCGCTGGCAGGCGCCCAGGCCGGCCCGGTGGGGCAGGCGATCGTCAAGGGCGACGACGCCGGCGCGGCGCGGCTGGCACTGCGTTTGGCCGGGTTGTTTCCGCATCGCTTCTATCTGGAGATCCAGCGCGCGGGCCGGCCCGATGACGAGGCGCATGTGGTCTCGGCCGTGCAACTGGCCGCCCGGCTGAACCTGCCCGTGGTCGCGACCCATCCCGTGCAGTTCGCCACGGCCGACGACTACGAGGCCCATGAGGCGCGCGTCTGCATTTCCGAAGGCGAAATCCTGGGCAACCAGCGGCGGGTGCGCAAGTTCACGCGCGAGCAGTATTTCAAATCCAGCGCGCAGATGGAGGCGCTGTTCGCCGACGTGCCGTCCGCGATCGCCAATACGCTGGAGATCGCCAAGCGCTGCAACCTCACGCTGGTGCTGGGCAAGCCGCAACTGCCGGACTTTCCGACCCCGGGCGGCATGCCCATCGACGAGTACTTCCGGGTGGCGTCGCTGGAAGGGCTGGAAGAGCGCCTGGCGCACCTGTACCCCAAGGAGGCAGAGCGCGACAAGGAGCGTCCGCGCTACCTGGAGCGGCTGGAGTTCGAGATCAACACCATCCTGAAGATGGGGTTTCCGGGCTACTTCCTGATCGTGGGGGACTTCATCCAGTGGGCCAAGAGCAATGGCTGCCCGGTGGGGCCGGGCCGGGGTTCCGGTGCGGGCTCGCTGGTGGCCTATGCGCTCAAGATCACCGACCTGGACCCGCTGCAATACAACCTGCTGTTCGAGCGGTTCCTGAACCCCGAGCGGGTGTCGATGCCCGACTTCGACATCGATTTCTGCCAGTCCAACCGCGACCGCGTGATCGACTACGTGAAGGACAAGTACGGCAAGGATGCCGTGAGCCAGATCGCCACGTTCGGCACCATGGCCGCCAAGGCGGCCATCCGCGACGTGGGCCGGGTCATGGACATGAGCTACACGTTCTGCGACGGCATTTCCAAGCTCGTGCCGGGCAAGCCCGGCATGTCGTACACGCTGCAGTACCCTCCCAACCCCAAGAAGGAAGGCGACAAGAACAACTACGCGCTGGAGCTGGAGCCGCTGCTGGCCGAGCGCGTGCAGAAGGAAGAAGACGTCAAGACCATCATCGAGATGGCGCAAAAGCTCGAGGGCATGACCCGCAACATCGGCATGCACGCCGGGGGCGTGCTGATCGCCCCGGGCAAGCTCACCGATTTTTGCCCCCTGTACCAGCAGCCGGGCAGCGATTCGGCCGTGAGCCAGTACGACAAGGACGATGTGGAGGCCATCGGCCTCGTGAAGTTCGACTTCTTGGGCCTGGCCACGCTCACCATCCTGGAGATCGCCAAGGAGTTCATCGTCAAGCGCCACAAGGGCCAGGAGAACTTCACGTTCGAGAACATTCCGCTGGACGATGCGCGCACCTACCAGTTGTTCTCCGACGGCAAGACCGAGGCCGTGTTCCAGTTTGAAAGCCGCGGCATGCAGGGCATGCTCAAGGAGGCGCGTCCCAGCCGGCTGGAAGACCTGATCGCCCTGAACGCGCTGTACCGGCCGGGTCCGATGGACCTGATTCCCAGCTTCGTGAACCGCAAGCACGGCAAGGAGGTGGTGGAGTACCCCCATCCGCTGGTCGAGAAGGTGCTGTCGGAAACCTACGGGATCATGGTGTACCAGGAGCAGGTGATGCAGACCGCCCAGGTGCTGGGCGGCTACTCGCTCGGCGGCGCCGACATGTTGCGCCGCGCCATGGGCAAGAAAAAGGCCGAGGAAATGGCCGAGCACCGCGAGATCTTCCGTGCGGGCGCGGCCAAGCAGAACATCAGCCAGGAGAAGGCCGACGAGGTGTTCGACCTGATGGAAAAGTTCGCGGGGTACGGCTTCAACAAGTCGCACGCGGCGGCCTACTCGCTGCTGGCCTACCAGACCGGCTGGCTCAAGGTGCACTACACGGCCGAGTTCTTCTGCGCCAACATGACGGTGGAAATGGATGACACCGACAAGCTCAAGGTGCTGTTCGAAGACGCCATGAAAAAGTTCGGGCTGACGTTCGAGCCGCCGGATGTGAACCGGGGCATGTACCGGTTCGAGCCGGTCACGGATAAGGTCATCCGCTACGGGCTGGGCGCCATCAAGGGAACGGGGCAGCAGGCCATCGAGGCCATCGTCGCGGCCCGGGAAGGGCGGGGCGCAGGGCCACGCGGCGATACCAAAGGGCCGTTCACCAGCCTGTTCGACTTCTGCGTCCGCGTGGACCGCACGCGCTTGAACAAGCGCACGCTGGAGGCGCTCATCAAGGCGGGCGCCTTCGACGCCATGAACATGAACCGGGCCTCGCTCGTCGCCTCGATCGACCGGGCCTTCGACTTCGCGAATGCCACGCTGGCCAATGCCAACCAGGGCGGCCTGTTCGACATGATGGGCGAAGATGCCCATGGCTCCAGCACCCAGGAGCCCGCGCTCGTCGAGATGGTGCCCTGGGGCGTGAAAGAGCGCCTCACGCAGGAAAAAACCGCCGTGGGCTTCTACCTGTCGGGCCACCTGTTCGATGAGGTGGCCAGCGAGGTGCGCCGTTTCGTGCGCACGCAGATCGAAGAACTGCTCGACAGCCGCGAGCCCCAGATCCTGGCCGGCATCATCAGCGACTTCCGGGTGATCAACGGGCAACGCGGCCGGCTGGCCTTGTTCAAGCTGGACGACAAATCAGCCACCATCGAAGCCTCGGCGGACGAGAACGTGGTCAACGCCCACCGGGACATGCTGAAGGACGACGAATTCGTGGTCATGAGCGGGCGTTTGCAGCTCGACCATTTCAGCGGCGGCTTGCGGGTGAAGGTGCAGCAGGTCTGGGACTTGGCCGCTGCGCGGGCCAAATTCGGGCGCTACCTGCAGGTCGCCATCGGCGACACGGCGCCGGACGTGCAACGTCTGGTGCGCGAGTTTCCGCCGCGCCGGCAGGAAACCGAGCAGGGCGAGGTGCTGGTGCATGGCCTTCGTGTGCGCATGGGCGTGCGCTGCCAGGCCGGCCAAGGCCAGGCGGTGGCGGAATTGCAGCTAGGCGAGGGCAGCCGCTTCTTCCCCTCCGACGCCGCTTTGGCGGCCTGGAGCGCCCAGGCCGGCACCGGTTCGGTCAATGTGGTGTACGACGCAGGCTGACCCGGCGCAGATGAGGCTTGAAACACCGTTGGTTCATCACTACATGTAAGAGGCTGCGCCGACCGCCGTGGCTCGCTAGAATGAAATCCATGGCAACTAAACCACCTTCCCCCACTCCCGCTCCGCCCGCCCGGACGCCAGCGCGGGACGATGGCGGTTCGGTCGTGCTCGAACGTCGCACGCTGAAAACCCAGCCGCCACAAATGTTTCAGGTGGTCATGCTCAATGACGACTTCACGCCGATGGAATTCGTCATCGTCGTGCTACAGGAATTCTTCAGCAAAGACCGGGAAGCCGCCACGCAGATCATGCTGAAAATCCATTTGGACGGCAAAGGCGTATGTGGGGTGTATTCCCGCGATGTCGCCGCCACCAAAGTGGAGCAGGTCCGTGAGGCAGCGCACAAGGCGGGCCACCCGCTGCAATGCCTCAGTGAGCCTGTTGAATAAACGGCCTTTGGTCCCGATCTACAGTAATCCCTTCCACGCAAGCACAAAGGAGTTCACATGATTGCTCAGGAACTGGAAGTCAGCTTGCACATGGCCTTTGTCGAGGCCCGCCAGCAACGCCACGAGTTCATCACCGTGGAGCATCTGCTGCTGGCACTGCTAGATAACCCCAGCGCAGCCGAAGTGCTGCGCGCATGCTCGGCCAACATCGATGACCTGCGTTCATCGCTGGCCAATTTCATCAAGGACAACACCCCTCAGGTCGCCGGCACCGACGAGGTGGACACGCAGCCCACGCTGGGTTTCCAGCGCGTGATCCAGCGCGCCATCATGCACGTGCAGTCCACGGGCAATGGCAAGAAGGAAGTCACTGGTGCCAACGTGCTCGTCGCCATCTTCGGCGAGAAGGATTCGCACGCCGTTTATTACCTGCACCAGCAGGGCGTGACGCGGCTGGACGTGGTCAATTTCATTGCCCACGGCATCAAGAAGGGCGAACCGCCGGAGCCCGCCAAGCCTGAGAACCAGGCCGAAGGCGAGGAGGGCGGCGGTGGCGGCGAGCGCAACGAGAAAGCCTCGCCACTGGAGCAGTACACCCAGAACCTCAACCAGGCGGCCAAGGACGGCAAGATCGACCCGCTGATCGGCCGCCACTACGAGGTCGAGCGCACGATCCAGATCCTGTGCCGGCGCCGCAAGAACAACCCGCTGCTGGTGGGCGAAGCCGGCGTGGGCAAGACGGCCATCGCCGAGGGCCTGGCCTGGCGCATCACGCAGAACGACGTGCCGGAGATCCTGGCCGAGGCAGTCGTGTATTCGCTCGACATGGGAGCCCTGCTGGCGGGCACCAAGTACCGCGGTGATTTCGAGCAGCGCCTGAAGGGTGTGCTCAAGTCGCTCAAGGACAAGCCCAACGCGGTGCTGTTCATCGACGAAATCCACACGCTGATCGGCGCCGGTGCGGCCTCGGGCGGCACGCTGGATGCGTCCAATCTGCTGAAGCCGGCGCTCTCCAGTGGCCAGCTCAAGTGCATCGGCGCGACCACGTTCACCGAATACCGCGGCATTTTCGAAAAAGACGCGGCCCTGTCGCGCCGTTTCCAGAAGGTCGATGTGGTGGAGCCGACCGTGCAGGAAACGGTGGACATCCTCAAGGGCCTCAAGTCGCGCTTCGAAGAGCACCACAGCGTGAAGTACGCTGCGGCGGCGCTGCAGGCGGCGGCCGAACTGTCGGCCAAGTACATCAATGACCGGCACCTGCCCGACAAGGCCATCGACGTGATCGACGAAGCCGGCGCAGCCCAGCGCATCCAGGTCGCCAGCAAGCGCAAGAAGACCATCGGCAAGGCCGAGATCGAGGAAATCGTGGCGAAGATTGCGCGCATTCCGCCCGCGAACGTCTCCAACGACGACCGCAGCAAGCTGCAGACCATCGAGCGCGACCTGAAGAGCGTGGTGTTCGGCCAGGACAAGGCGCTGGAGGTGCTCGCGTCCGCCGTGAAGATGGCGCGCTCGGGCCTGGGCAAGGGTGACAAGCCCATCGGCTCGTTCCTGTTCAGCGGTCCCACCGGCGTCGGTAAGACCGAAGCGGCCAAGCAGCTTGCCTACATCATGGGCATCGAGCTGATCCGCTTCGACATGTCGGAGTACATGGAGCGCCATGCGGTGAGCCGCCTGATCGGCGCGCCTCCGGGCTATGTCGGGTTCGACCAGGGCGGTCTGCTGACCGAGGCGGTCACCAAGAAGCCGCATTCCGTGCTGCTGCTCGACGAGATCGAGAAGGCGCATCCGGACATCTTCAACGTGCTGCTGCAGGTGATGGACCACGGCACGCTGACAGACAACAACGGGCGCAAGGCCGACTTCCGCAACGTCATCATCATCATGACGACGAACGCGGGTGCCGAGACCATGAACAAGGCCACCATCGGCTTCACGAACCCGCGTCAGGCGGGCGACGAAATGGGCGACATCAAGCGCCTGTTCACGCCCGAGTTCCGCAACCGGCTGGACGCCATCGTGAACTTCAAGGCGTTGGACGAGCAGATCATCCTGCGCGTGGTGGACAAGTTCCTGCTGCAGCTCGAAACCCAGTTGAGCGAGAAGAAGGTGGAGGTGACCTTCACCGACACGCTGCGCAAGCACTTGGCCAAGAAGGGCTTCGATCCGCTCATGGGCGCACGCCCGATGCAGCGCCTGATCCAGGACACCATCCGCCGTGCGCTGGCCGACGAACTGCTCTTCGGCCGCCTGACCGAAGGTGGCCGCCTGACGGTGGACATCGAGGTGAAGACGGACGACAAGGGCGTGGAAACGCCCGATGTGCTGCTGGACATCCAGCCGCTGCCCAAGCGGGAGCGCTCGGCGAAGTCCGAGCCTGCCGAGCCGGAAGAGGCCACGGCCGACTGACCGATCGGTCTCGCCGCCCTGTGTGGCGGCCTGATGTGAAAAAAGCCCGCGTTCTCCGTGGGCTTTTTCTTTTTATCGGGCATCAACGGCCCTTTGAGACAGTTCAGGTGATCGTCTTTGAATCCACCCGTGTCCAGGTTCAGGGCGCCATCAGCCGCTGCAGCAATTCCAGCGTAGGGTAGCCGTCGGCCACCACGCCGATGCTTTGCTGGAACTGGCGCAGGCCCGCTCTTGTGGCCGGGCCCATCACGCCATCGGCCATGCCGGCGGAAAAGCCGCGCTGGTTCAGCGCCATCTGCAGGTCTTTCACCTGGCTGCGCGACAGGGGCTGCAGGTCCCGTGGCCAGGCTGCCACCACGCCCGTACCACCCTCGATCTGCCGCGCCAGCAGGCCCACCGCCAGCGCGTAGTTCACCGAGTTGTTGTAGCGCAGGATGCTGCGGAAGTTGTCCCCCACCAGGAAGGCCGGCCCACGTGCACCTGCGGGTGCGATGACATAGGCGGCACCCAGGTCCGGCAGGGGTTGCCGATCGATGGCCACCACCCCTTCGCCGGCCCACTGCGCGGAGGTCTGCCGCACGGTGTTCTCGGCCCGGGCGTGGTCGAATCCCGGCGGCAATTGCACCTCCACGCCCCAGGGTTGCCCGCTGCGCCAGCCGGAGCTGGCCAGGTAGTTGGCGGTGGACGACGCGACATCGGGGATGCTGCCCCAGATGTCGCGTCGCCCGTCCCCGTCGGCATCGATGGCGTAGGCGAGAAATACGGAGGGCAGGAACTGCGTGTGGCCCATGGCGCCGGCCCACGATCCGATCATGCGGTCGGCGGCGATGTCGCCCTGGTCGAGGATGCGCAGCGCAGCCATCAGTTCATTGCGGGCCCACTGGGCGCGGCGGCCTTCGAACCCCAGCGTTGCCAAAGCATCGATCGCACGGAAGGTGCCGAAGTTGCCGCCGTAATTGCTTTCCATGCCCCAGATGGCAGTGACGACCGAGGCCGGCACGCCATACCGCGCAGCGGCGGCTTCGAGTGGCAAAGCATATTCGGTCCGCTTGGCCTGGCCTTGGGCGATGCGCTGGGTGGACACGGCGCTGTCGAGGTAAGCCCAAGGCGTGCGCGTGAACTCGGGTTGTGCGCGGTCCAGTTCGATCACGCGAGGCTGCAATTGGGCTCCGGCCAGCGCCGTTTGCACGGTGTCAGGCCGAATGCCTGCGGCCAACGCCTCCTGGGTGAAGGCCGCGATCCATACGGCGAAGCCGGCCTGTTCGGCGGCAGCGGCTTCTTCCGGGCTCGAGGGTGCGGCGGCAGCCGGGGCATCTGCTGATGCTGTTGCTGCAGGGATGACAGAAGGTGGCTGCGGTGGCGCGGCGACGGCCGAAGCGGCCGGGTTGGCCTGAGGTGCCTGCGCGCGCGGCGCCGACGAGCAGCCTGCCAGCGCCAACGCGGCAGCCAGGGGAATCAGCCAGGTGGCCACGGCGGGGTTGCGCGTGGAGCGGGAGGTCGATGGGGGGGCAAGGCGTCGTTGCATGCCTTATTGTCCCGCGGCCCGGCATACTTGCGGGCTTCGGTGTTACCGGCTGCACGATTTCATGCATACCTTTTTCTGGCACGACTACGAAACCTTTGGCGCCAACACGCGCCGTGACCGGCCCGCGCAATTCGCCGGCATCCGCACCGATGCGGACCTGAACGAAATCGGCGAACCGCTGATGGTCTATTGCCAGCCCGCGCCCGATTACCTGCCCGACCCGGTGTCGTGCCTCATCACCGGCATCACGCCGCAGGTCGCATTGGAGCGTGGCCTGCCGGAGCACGCATTCGCGGCACGCATCGAGGCCGAGCTGGCGCTGCCCGGCACCATCGGCGTGGGCTACAACACCATCCGGTTCGACGACGAGATCACGCGTTTCATGTTCTGGCGCAACCTGATGGACCCGTATGCCCGCGAGTGGCAAAACCAGTGCGGCCGGTGGGACCTGCTCGACGTGGTGCGCATGGCCTACGCGCTGCGCCCGGACGGCATCGTCTGGCCGAAGAAGGAAGACGGCTCCCCCAGCTTCAAGCTGGAGCACCTGTCCCAGGCCAACGGCCTCGCGCACGAGGCCGCGCACGATGCGCTCTCCGACGTGCGCGCCACCATCGCCCTGGCCCGGCTGCTCCGCGACCGGCAGCCCAAGCTGTTCGAGTTCGCGCTGGGGCTGCATAAAAAGGACCGCGTGGCCACCGAACTGCGCCTGCCCGCCACGGCCGATACCGCACGGCCCTTCCTGCACATTTCGGGCATGTTCCCCGCCGAGCGCGGCTGCGTCGCGGTGATGTGGCCGCTCGCCAGCCACCCCACCAACAAGAACGAGTTGATCGCCTGGGACCTGGCCCACGATCCGTCCGAACTGGCCCTGCTGGGCGCCGATGCGATCCGCGAGCGGCTGTTCAGCCGGGCGGATGCGTTGCCCGACGGCGTGGCGCGCCTGCCCATCAAGACCGTGCACTTGAACAAGTCGCCGATGGTGGTGGGCAACGTCAACACGCTGACGCCGCAGATGGCGCAGCGCTGGGCCGTCGATCTGGAGCGTGCCGCCGGCCATGCCGAGGTGGCGCGGGCCTTGCCCGACATGAGCGCCATCTGGGCCAGCGTGTTCACGCGGCCGCAGGAGGCCGCGCCGGACGTGGACCAGGATCTGTACGGCGGCTTCGTCGGCAACGAGGACCGTCGCCGCCTGAACCGCCTGCGCGCTTTGTCACCCCAGGAACTCGCATTGGCCAAGACAGGCTTCGACGACGAGCGGCTGGAGGAACTGGTGTGGCGCTACCGCGCGCGCAATTTTCCTCACACGTTGGACGAGGCCGACCAGGAACGCTGGGAAGGCCACCGTGTCGCCTGCCTGATGGAAGGCGCGGGCGGTGCACTCACCTTCGACGAACTGTTCGCCAAGCTGGACGAGTTGGGCGCCGAAGCGGACGAGCGGGGCGAAGAGATCCTGGGCGCGCTGTACGACTACGCGGAAAGCATCGCACCCGCGATGTAGCTGGAGGCACCGATGTCCATGGCCCCATCACCCTCGGAGCGCAGCGCAGCGCCTATGCAACCCCTGGCCCAGCAAGGGATTGCCAGCGCCGATGCCGGCGTGCAGGCATTGGCGGAATTCATGGCAGCGCACCCGCGGGTATTCGTGCTCACCGGCGCGGGCTGCAGCACGGCATCCGGCATTCCTGACTACCGCGATGGCAACGGCGACTGGAAGCGGCCACCACCGCTCACGTTCCAGGCTTTCATGGGCGACGAGGCCACGCGCCAGCGGTATTGGGCACGCAGCTTCATCGGCTGGCGGGTGATGGGGCAGGCACGTCCTGCGCCGGCGCACCATGCGCTGGCGGCTCTGGAAGCGGCCGGCCGGGTGGAACTGCTGCTCACGCAGAACGTGGACGGCCTGCACACGGCTGCGGGGAGCCTTCGCACGATCGATCTGCATGGCCGCATCGACACCGTGCGCTGCATGGCTTGCGAAGCCCGGCTGCCGCGCGCTGAGCTGCAGGAAGAGTTGCTGCGCCGCAACCCTGATTGGGCGGCGTTGCATGCGCAGGCGGCGCCCGATGGCGATGCGGATCTGGAGGGCCAGGATTTCAGCGCGTTCGATGTGCCGCCTTGCCCGCGCTGCGGCGCCGGCCCGCTCAAGCCCGATGTGGTGTTCTTCGGTGAAAGCGTGCCGCGCGATCGCGTGCAGGCCGCCCGCGACGCACTCCTGCGCGCCGATGCCATGCTGGTGGCCGGCTCGTCGCTCATGGTGTATTCGGGCTTTCGCTTCGTCCAGATGGCCGTGGATGCGGGCAAGCCCGTGGCAGCGGTCAACTGGGGGCGCACGCGGGCCGATCCGCTACTGTCGCTCAAGGTCGAGCACGAAGTCGGGTCGGCGCTGGGCGCGGTGGCCCAGGCACTGGCTGCAGGGCCTGCCGGGCCGGCTTGAGTGTCGGCCGGCTATGGGCCGGCAGGGCTTTGGAAACATCTTCGCCAGGCCATTGGTGCTAAGGTGCCAGTCGCCCAGCAGCACCCCGGCGCCTTGTTGCGCCGGGCGATGACAAAAGCCCAAGGAGACAGCATGCAGACGAACGCATTCCTCGGTGCGCCCGGCCCGACGCCGGGCGAGGTGGGCGCCTCGGCGGCGCAGCGGATCACGCAGGCGCACGAGCGCTCCACCGCCTTCGGCCTGCGGCGGCACGAATCGGCGGACCTGCGGCCCATGGATGCCGAAGCCCTGGCCTGGATGGTCGCCCGCAACGAGGCCCTGTTCGCCCACGCCCGGCCCGTGATGGAGACGCTGTCGGCGCAGATTGCCGGTACCCAGAGCATGGTGCTGCTGACCGATGCGCAGGGCGTGGTGCTGCATGCCCTGGGCGATGATGAGTTCCTGGACCGGGCGAGCCGGGTCGCCCTGCGCCCCGGCGCGGCGTGGTCCGAGCGCAGCAAGGGCACCAATGCCATCGGCACGGCCCTGGCGCTGGGCGAGGCGCTGCAGGTGAACGGCAATGAGCACTTTCTGCAGGCCAACCATTTCCTGACCTGCTCCTGCGCGCCCATCCTCGACCCGCACGGGCATGTGATCGGCGCGCTCGACGTGAGCGGCGACCACCGCAGCCAGAGCGCCCACACCATGGCACTGGTGCGCATGTCGGCCAAGATGGTGGAGAACCACCTGTTCGGCAAGGTGTTCGAAGACGCGGTGCGGCTGCGCTTCCATGCGCGGCCGGAGTTCCTGGGCACGCTGGTGGAGGGGCTGGCCGCGTTCACGCCGGACGGGCGGTTCCTCGCTGCCAACCGCAGCGGACAGTTCCAGCTGGGCATGTCGTCCAATGCGCTGCAGGCGCATACTTTTTCCTCGCTGTTCGGCATGCCCATGGCGGCGTTGCTCGCGCATGCGCGCCAGGCCGTACCGGAGCCGTTGCGGCTGCAGTTGCCGGGCGGCGTGGCGGTGCAGGCGCTGGTGGAGTTTCGGCCGCGTTCGGGCACGCTGCTGCCATGGCCCGATCAGGGCCAGGGGCTCGGCGAAGAGGGGCAGGCGGGCACGCCGAGGCCGACCGAAGGCCAGGGGCCGGCAGCGCTGCCGGCCCTCTCGCGGCCGCCCAAGCCGGCACGGCTGTCCAGCCTGCGCTATCTGGACACGGGCGACGCACAACTGGCCCAGGTGATCGACCGGGTCACGCGGCTGCTGGGCAGCGACGTTGCCACGCTGATCCTGGGCGAGACCGGCACCGGCAAGGAATTGCTGGCCCGCGCCATCCACCAGGACGGGCCACGCCAGCGGGGGCCTTTCGTCGCCGTCAACTGCGCGTCGATTCCCGAAACCCTGATCGAGTCCGAACTCTTCGGCTACGACGAAGGCGCCTTCACGGGTGCGCGGCGCAAGGGGCATCCTGGCAAAGTCGTGCAGGCGCATGGCGGCACGCTGTTTCTCGACGAAATCGGCGACATGCCGCTGTCGATGCAGGCACGGCTGCTGCGGGTGTTGCAGGAGCGCAGTGTGTCGCCGCTGGGCGCGTCGCGGCAGGTGCCGGTGGATGTGGCCGTGGTCTGCGCCACACACCGCAATCTGCGCGAGATGATGGCCCAGGGCACCTTCCGCGACGACCTGTACTACCGGCTGAACGGGCTCGTGGTGCGGCTGCCCGCGCTGCGCGAGCGCACGGACCTGGCCGTGATCGTCGAGCGCCTCCTGCGTGCGCAGGCCGACGCCCCGCCCGCCGGTGGCGCAAGCCCGGTGCCGCGCGTGGCGCCCGAAGCCATGGCGCTTTTTGCCACGCATGCCTGGCCGGGCAACCTGCGCCAGTTGAGCAGCGTGTTGCGCACCGCCGCGTTGATGGCCCGTAGCGATGGCGGGGTCATCCAGCAGGCCCATTTGCCCGAGGACTTTCTAGAGGATTGCGAGCTGCTTTTGACCCAGGCACATGGCGGTGCCGGTGTGGCCAGGATATCGACCGGCCCGGTGGGCGTTGCCGCGGCTGGCGGAATCACGCCGCAGTCCCGCGCAATCGCAGGCCGCTCCATCGCCGTGGCGCGCCTGGGCGATACGACCGCCGCTGCGTTGGTGCAGGCGCTGACGGCCCATGGCGGCAACGTATCGGCCGCGGCGCGTGCGCTGGGCGTGTCGCGCAACACCGTGTACCGGCACCTCAAGGCGGCGCAGGCCGCGGGCAGGCCCGGGCCTCTTGAGCCGGCGGTCCGAGCGCGCTGACGGCCTCCCATTCCGCATCGCTGTACAGCCGCGATCGTGTCAGGAAACGCAGGCCCGTGGGCCGCTCCAGCGAGAACATGCCGCCGTTGCCCGGCACCGCATCGATGATGAGGTGGGTGTGCTCCCAGTAGGCGAACTGCGAGCGGCTCATGTAGAAGGGCGTGCCCGCGATCTCGCCCAGCAGCACGTCGGCATCGCCCACCAGAAACTCCCCGAGTGCGAAGCACATGGGCGCGCTGCCGTCGCAGCAGCCCCCCGACTGATGGAACATGAGCGGACCGTGCTGCGCCGCCAGGCGCTCGATGAGCGCCACCGCCGCCGGCGTGGCCGAGACGCGGCCCACGGACCCGATCTCCTGCGGGGCGGGGACCGGGGTGGAGGGGGCAGCCGGCGTGTCCATCATGGTCAGGCCGCTGCCATGTCCAGCACGATGCGCCCCTGGATCTGCCCCTGGCGCATGCGTTCGAACACGGCGTTGATGTTCTCGAGCTTCTCGGTGGCCACGGTGGCCTTCACCTGGCCGCGGGCGGCGAAGTCGAGCGACTCCTGCAGGTCGAGCCGCGTGCCCACGATGGAGCCGCGCACCGTCACGCCGCGCAGCACCATGTCGAAGATCGGCAGGGGGAAGTTGCCGGGCGGCAGGCCGTTGAGCGCCACCGTGCCGCCGCGCCGCACCATGCCCAGGGCCTGCTCGAAGGCTTTGGGCGACACGGCCGTCACCAGCGCGCCGTGGGCGCCGCCGATCTCCTTTTGCAAGTAGGCGGCGGGGTCGGTGGTCTTGGCGTTCACCGTCACGGTCGCGCCCAGTTGCCTGGCCAGTTCCAGCTTGTCGTCTTCCACATCCACCGCCGCCACGTTCAGGCCCATGGCCTTGGCGTATTGCACGGCCATGTGGCCCAGTCCGCCGATGCCCGAGATGACGACCCAGTCGCCGGGCTTGGTGTCGGTCACTTTCAGGCCCTTGTACACCGTGACGCCCGCGCACAGGATGGGCGCGATCTCGACGAAGCCGATGTCCTTGGGCAGATGGCCCACGAAGTTCGGGTCGGCCAGGGCGTAGTCGGCAAAGCCGCCATTGACCGAGTAGCCGGTGTTGCTCTGCGACTCGCACAGCGTCTCCCAACCGCCCATGCAGTGCGTGCAGTAGCCGCACGCCGAGTGCAGCCAGGGCACGCCCACGCGGTCGCCTTCCTTCACGTGCTTGACGTTCTTGCCGACCGCGGCCACGAAGCCCACGCCTTCATGGCCCGGGATGAACGGCGGGTTGGGCTTGACGGGCCAATCGCCCTCGGCGGCGTGCAGGTCGGTATGGCAGACGCCGGACGCCTCGATCTTCACGAGGATCTGGTCGTCCGAGGGCGTGGGAACGGGCACTTCCTCGATGGTGAGCGGCTGGCCGAATGCGCGAACGACGGCGGCCTTCATGGTCTTGGCGGTCATGGGAGGAAAAGTCCTTTCGTCTGCAGCGGATGTGCAGTGGATTCAATGGGTGTCGGGCCTCACGTTAGGCCCGACACCCGGTGGCTGGGCTGATGCAGATCAATCGGTCAGAAAAAGCCCAGCGGCGCCTGCGAGTAGCTCACCAGCAGGTTCTTGGTCTGCTGGTAGTGGTCCAGCATCATCTTGTGGTTCTCGCGGCCAATGCCCGACTGCTTGTAGCCGCCGAAGGCGGCGTGCGCGGGGTACTGGTGGTAGCAATTGGTCCACACGCGCCCGGCCTGGATGCCTTTGCCCATGCGGAAGGCGCGAGCGCCATCGCGGCTCCATACGCCGGCGCCCAGGCCGTACAGCGTGTCGTTGGCGATCTCCAGCGCTTCCTCCTCGGTCTTGAAGGTGGTCACCGACAGCACGGGGCCGAAGATCTCTTCCTGGAAGATGCGCATCTTGTTGTGGCCTTTGAAGACGGTGGGCTTCACGTAGTAGCCGCCGGCCAGGTCGCCGCCCAGTTGGTTGCGCTCGCCGCCGATGAGGCACTCCGCGCCTTCCTGCTTGCCCAGATCCAGGTACGAGAGGATCTTTTCGAGCTGCTCCTGCGAGGCCTGCGCGCCGATCATGGTGCTCTTGTCCAGCGGGTGGCCTTGCTTGATGGCCGCCACGCGCTTGAGCGCGCGTTCCATGAACTTGTCGTAGATCGATTCCTGCACCAGCGCGCGGCTGGGGCAGGTGCAGACTTCGCCCTGATTGAGCGCGAACATCGCAAAGCCTTCCAGCGCCTTGTCGAAGAAGCCATCGTCGGCCGCCATCACGTCTTCGAAGAACACATTGGGGCTCTTGCCACCCAGCTCCAGCGTGACGGGGATGATGTTCTGGCTGGCGTATTGCATGATCAGCCGGCCCGTGGTGGTCTCGCCCGTGAAGGCTATTTTCGCGATGCGGGGGCTGCTGGCCAGGGGCTTGCCGGCCTCCAGGCCGAAACCGTTCACCACGTTCAGCACGCCGGGCGGCAGCAGGTCGCCCACCAGTTCCAGCAGCACCAGGATGGAGGCGGGCGTCTGCTCGGCAGGCTTGAGCACCACGCAGTTGCCGGCGGCCAGGGCCGGGGCGAGCTTCCATACCGCCATGAGGATCGGGAAGTTCCACGGAATGATCTGCCCCACCACGCCCAGCGGCTCGTGGAAGTGATAGGCCATGGTTTCGTGGTCGATCTCGCTGATGCCGCCTTCCTGTGCGCGGATGCAGCCGGCAAAGTAGCGAAAGTGGTCGATGGCCAGGGGAATGTCGGCCGCCATGGTCTCGCGCAGCGGCTTGCCGTTGTCCAGCGTCTCCGCCACGGCGATGGTGAGCAGGTTGGATTCCATGCGGTCGGCGATCTTCAGCAACGCGTTCGCCCGGTCGGTGGTGGAGGTCTTGCCCCAGGCGGCCTTGGCCTTGTGGGCGGCATCCAGCGCGGCGTTGATGTCCTTGTCGTTGGAGCGGGGGATGGAGGTGAATACCTGCCCGTTGATCGGCGACGTGTTCTCGAAATACTGGCCGTCGATCGGCGGCACCCACTGCCCGCCGATGTAATTGCCGTACTGCTTCTTGTAGGGGTTGGCGATGCCGAGGCTGGCGATTTCTGCCATGTTCATGGTGCTTGTCTCCTTGGGTCGGTTGGGGTGTTCCACGCCACTTTGGCGGCGCGGGCCACTTGTCTGTGCGCAATGCGCGTGCCAACCGGATCAAACCATTCAAACAATCAAAATTAATAGCATGAAAGCGAATGCTGTAAAGCGGCGGAGGCTTTTTTTTGAGGTGCCTATGGCGGGCATGCCTCGCTGCCGGGCCGCGCTGCAGTGGAGCGGTTGTTCCGTGACGGAACACTGCGCGGCGCAGCATGGAACAAGGCCCGTGCCCCGCACAATGGGCACATTCGCCGCCATTCCAGCGGCCCCCAGCCACCCCACCGACCCATGAGAAAACCGCCTTCGTCTCCCTTGAGCGCGTTTGCGCAGGAACTGTCCGGGGTGTTCGCCCCCTGGGGTGCCGTCCATCTGCGGCGCATGTTCGGCGGCTGGGGCGTCTTCCATGATGGCCGCATGCTGGCGCTGGTGGTGAACGATGCGCTTTACCTCAAGGCCGACGCGATCACGGCGCCGGTGTTCGACGCGCGGGGATTGCAGCCTTTCGTCTATGAGCGCAATGGCCGCCCGGTGGCCCTGTCGTACCGGCAGGCACCGGCGGAGATGTACGAAGGGCCGGCGGAAGCGGTGGAGTGGGCCGGCCGGGCGTGGGAGGCCGCCTTGCGGTCGGCCGCCAGCGCGGCCCCGGCTCGGGCCGGGCCAAGGACCCCCTCTGCGGACAAAAAGGCCCGATAAGCCGAAGCCTGGCGTTTTGCTATTTTTTTGATAGCTATCAGGACATTGAATACGGCGGCAGAGGCTCTTTTTGATCCCAAAAGCCGCAAGGACCGTGGCGGCGCGGGTTCGCGGGTGTATAACCGATGCCCTCCGGGTCGGGCGCCCGTGCGGCCTGCGGGCACGGGGGCAACTCCCCCCAGGCCGTCGCCCGGCCCACCCAACGAATCAATCAACGAAGCCGGACGCCTGGAGCGCCGCAAACCAAGGAATCGTCACGATGGGCGCGCAGTGGAAAGCAAAGGGCAAGGCACAGGTCGCGGATGCCAAGGGCAAGCTGTTCGGCAAGCTGGTCAAGGAAATCATGGTCGCCGCGCGCGGCGGCGCCGACCCGGCGGGCAATGCCCGGCTGCGCCTGGTGGTGGAGCAGGCCCGCAAGGTCTCCATGCCCAAGGACACCCTGGAGCGCGCCATCAAGAAGGGCGCGGGCCTGTCCGGCGAAGCGGTCAATTACGAACGGGTGATCTACGAAGGCTTCGCCCCGCACCAGGTGGCGGTGATGGTCGAGTGCCTGACCGACAACGTGAACCGCACGGCGCCGGAAATGCGGGTGCTGTTTCGCAAGGGCCAACTGGGCACGTCCGGCTCCGTGGCCTGGGACTTCAACCATGTGGGCATCATCGAAGCCGAGCCGGCGTCTGCCGACGCCGATCCCGAAATGGCTGCCATCGAGGCGGGCGCTCAGGATTTCGAGCCCGGCGAGGAAGAGGGCAACACGACGTTCTGGACCGATCCCACCGACCTGGACCTGGTGTGCCGCGCGCTGCCCGCGCAGGGCTTCACGGTGCTGGCGGCCAAGATGGGCTACCGGCCCAAAAACCCGGTGAACCCGGCCAATCTGAGCCCGGAGCAGATGGAAGAGGTCGAATCGTTCCTCGCGGCCATCGATGGCAACGACGACGTGCAGAACGTGTTCGTGGCGCTGGCGGGCTAAAGACGCTACAAGCCATTCGAATGCGATGAAAAAGGCCGCACTGGAATGTTCCAGCGCGGCCTTTTTCTATTTCGGATGGAGGTTGGGTGCCGATGAATAAATCATCGGCGCCGTTTCAAGGGTATTTGATTAACCCTTGCTGTCCTCCAGAGGTCGAATGATCAGCACTTGCCAACGGTCGTGCTGTAAATGGCATTGCCATTCAGATAAACGGTGACTTTCGCACCGCGGGGAATAATGCCGCAAGTTTGGGCGCAAACCTTGAGGTCTGCACCGAATGGCACGGGGATGGGCAGGGTAATGCAAAACTGGCCGATGATCGGCAGCTTGAAGCACAGCTTTTTCGTCGTCGGATCGTAGGTCGCGCTCACGCAGGCTTTGATCTGCGCGGCATCCACCCCTTCGAATGCGGAAGCGATGGCATCGAAGTTGGCCGTATGGTCACCGTCGAAGCCTGCCACGGCGAAATTCGGCAAATGCTCTGCGTTATTGCTGCTGGATTGAACGTTGTTTTGATTGCAATTACAGTCGGACATTTCTTTGCTTTCTCTTGTTTCTTTGCGAAAGACGCTTCGAAAAATACGGCGTATTTTTCTGAGCAATGGCTCATGACGCATGCTGAAAGCATATTCAGCGGCTTTTGCCAGCCCTTGAATAACCCCATCCCTAATGCTTTTCATGAGTGGACGGATTTTGTTTGTTAATCCCATCGATTGCCCTTAAAGCACCCTGGGAAAATCTGAAGCGTTCTGAAACAATCTTGGTGTAGAGTGGGCGACCCGCCGGGGAGGCTGGGTTTTTCAGGCAACAAGAACTTGCGGGCCATGACCACTGAATTCACGTTTTCCCATTTCACCCTCAGGGTCCACGAGCGTCAGTTGCTGGCCCATGGAAAGCCTGTCTTGTTGGGGGCGCGCGCTTTCGACGTGCTTTGCGCCCTGGTGCACAAAGCCGGCGCTCTGGTGACCAAATCGGAGCTGTTCAATCTGGTTTGGCCCGGCATGGTGGTGGAGGAAAACAACCTGCAGGTGCATGTGTCCTCGCTGCGCAAGCTGCTGGGCTCCGAACTGATCATGACGATCCCGGGGCAGGGCTACCGGTTCGTCGCGCGCGTTGCGCCGGTGGCTGCCGGCGAGCACGTCCCCGAGCCCTTGCCGCCCATGGTGTCCAGTGCGTCCCGCTCGGTCGCGGTGCTGGCTTTCGGCGTGGCGGGCGGTTTGGCCGACGACGGATACCTGGCCGATGGGATGGCCGAGGACATCATCAACCGGCTTTCGCGCTCGCGCTGGCTGTATGTGATCGCCCGCAGTTCGTCGGTAAGCTACCGGCATCCCTTGCCGCCCAACGGCACCATCAGCCGCGAACTGGGCGTGCGCTACCTCGTCTCGGGGCTGATCCGGTTCAACGGCAACCGGTTGCGGGTGACCGCCGAGCTGATCGACGGACCACGCAACGAAACCATCTGGGCGCAGAGCTTCGACCGGCCGGTGGACGACCTCTTTCAGGTGCAGGACGAGATATCGGCGGCCATCGTGAGCGCCATCGAGCCGGTGTACCTGCGGCGCGAGGAATGGGTCAGCAGCCAGTCCACGCCGCGTGACCGCGAGCATTGGGAATTGCTGATGCGCGCGCGCTGGCATTTTTGGCGCTCCACGCGCGACCACATGCAGAAGGCAGAGCACTTCGCGCAAAAGGCGCTGGACAGCAAGCCCGACGATCCGCCGACCCTCGCCTTGCTCGCGTTCATCCTGATGTCGCGCGTGTGGGCCGGGTGGTCCGAGTCCGCCCGCATGGACATTGCCGAAGCCAACCGGCATGCCCTGCAGGCCGTCAGCCACGACGACACCGATGCCTTCGCCCATTTCACGCTGGGCACCGTGCTTTCGTTCTCGCGCAATTTTCCGCAGGCGATATCAGAGCAGGAACATGCCCTGTCGATCTATCCGCAGTTCGCGGCAGCGGCGGGCGAGTTGGGGCGCCTGCTGGCGTTTTGCGGGCGCACGCAGGAGGCCGCGAGCTACGCGCTGCAGGCCTGCGAGGCCAGCCCGCTCGATCCGCACCTGAGCCTGTGGATCCGCACGCGGGCGCTGGCGAGCTTCATCGAACGGGACTACCAGGCTGCGCTCGGGTTCGCCCTGCAGGCGCTGTCCAAACGCCCGGACTGGTTCTTCAACCATTACCTGCTGGCGGCATGTCAGGTCGCGGCCGGGCGCCCCGAGGACGGGCAGCAGACCCTGCGGCAGGCACAGAAGTTCGGCCCGTACTCCCTGCAGGCGCTCAAGGCGGGTCACCCCTTCAGCGACGATGAGCATCTGAACCATTACACCGACTGCTTGCGGCAGGCGGGATGGAGCGAGTGATTGAGTGAGTGAGTGACCGGATGCGCGCCACGAAGCCATCCATAAGAAACCATCGGCAATCCGAAAGAGAGAGGGAAAGATATGTCTGAAGCGAATGCACCCCAGAAAATCGCCATTCTGGGCGGGGGCCTGGCCGCCCTGACGGCGGCCTACGAGCTGACCAGCCAGCCCGGCTGGCAGGAGAAATACGCTATCACGGTGTACCAGATGGGCTGGCGGCTCGGCGGCAAGTGCGCCACCAAGCGGGGGCCCAACAACCGCATCGAAGAGCACGGCATCCACGGGTTCCTGGGCAGCTACTACAACGCGCTGCCGATCATGGCCGACTGCTACAAGGCGCTGGGCCGCCCGGCGGACGCCAAGCTCGCCACGTTCGAGCAGGCCTTCATTCCCGAGAGCTTCGTGCTGATGTGGGAGTTCGAGAACGGCGGCTTCAAGCGCTGGCCCATGACGGTTCCCACCAATTCGCTGACCCCGGACGATTCCTCGTCGCTTCAGACCATCCGCCAATGGATCGGCGGGCTGATCGAGACCACGCAGGGCCTGATCGACCCCGAGGCCACGCCCGGCCTGAGCGAGATCCACAAGTTGGAACTGCGCGCCGGCCAGGACATCCTGGAGCGCCTGCAGAGCGCCATCCTCGACGAGAACGCCGAGCTGGGCACCAGCCACCCCGCGCTCGACGAGGTGTGGGAATGGCTGCACGCGCGGCTCAAAGGCCTGATCGACGAGAACGACGACCTGCGGCGCCTGTACATCCTGCTCGAATACCTGATGGCCATCGTGCGCGGCGTGCTGGCCGACCGCATCATCGAGCGCGGCTTCGATGTGATCGACAACGAGAATTTCAGCGACTGGCTGGCGCGCCACGGCGCTTCGGTGATGACCGTGTCGTCCCCGCTCGCGCTCAACACGGTCAACCTCTCGTACCAGTACCCGCAGGGCGACACGGCCCGCACCGCCAGCATGGCGGCGGGGGCCTACCTGCACTGGTCGCTGCGCAGCTATGCCTACATGGGCGCGTTCGCCTGGCTGTTCGCGGCAGGCACGGGCGAGACGGTGATCGCGCCGCTGTACCTGGTGCTGCGCCAGCGCGGCGTGCAGTTCGAGTTCTTCCACAAGGTCGAGAACCTCGCGCTGTCGGCAGATGGCGAGTCGGTGGCCGCTGTGGAGCTGGGCGTACAGGCCACTCTGGTGAATCCGGACGCGCCCTACGAGCCACTGGTGCCGGTCGAGGGCCTGCCGTCGTGGCCTTCCGGTCCCTGCTATGACCAGCTGGTGGAGGGCGATGCGCTGCGCGAGCAGGACATCGACCTGGAGTCGTACTGGACGCCCTGGAAGAACGTGGGCCAGAAGACCCTGAAGGCCGGCGAAGATTTCGACCAGGTGGTGCTGGCCATCGCGGTGGGTGCCGTGCCCTATCTTTGCAAGGAGCTGCTGGCCGCACGCCCCGCGTGGCGCGCGATGGTCGAGAAAGTGCCTACCGTGCAGACGCAGACCATGCAGGTGTGGCTGAACCGCAGCACCACCGACCTGGGCTGGGACATTCCCCTCAAGAACCCCACCGACACGGTGATCGGCGCCACCTACATGAACCCGCTGGATGGCCAGGTGGACTTCACCCACCTGCTGCAGTGGGAGTCCTGGCCGGCCAGCCAGATGCCCAAATCGCTGTGGTACTTCTCCGGCGCCATGGCCGACTACGAGCCGCCGCCGCCCCTGACCGACACCGGCTACCCCGCACGGGCCCATGCCCGGGTGAAGGCGCAGTGCATCCAGTACCTGCAGGTGTGCATGGGGCCGCTGCTGCCGAAGTCCACGACCAACGTGGTCTCCCCGCCGGGCGATCCGACGGGCATGGATTTCAGCCTGCTGCAGGACCACGACCCGGCCAACGCCGGGCTGGGCGTGCAGCGCTTCGACCAGCAGTTCTGGCGCGCCAACATCGACCCGTCCGAGCGCTACGTGATCAGCCCGCCGGGCAGCACCGCCGCGCGGCTCAAGGCGTGGGAGTCGGGTTTCAGCAACCTCGTGCTGGCGGGCGACTGGATCTACACCGGGCTGAACGTGGGCAGCGCCGAGGGCGCGACCATGGGCGGGCGGCTCGCGTCGCACGCCATCAGCGGCTATCCGGCGCTGACGGACATCGTGGGCTATCCGGCTTCCGCGGACACCCCTTGCGCGCCCCCCGCGGCGCCCGCCACCGAATAGGGCAAGGCGCAATCAGGGCACTCGGGCTGCGGCGGCGCAGCCCGTGTACTGTTCAGCCGTGCAGGAAGTCCGCGTGGCCGGGCCGGCCGGGCAGATGCAGCGCAGCCACGGGCGCCGGGCTGCTCGCCACCCGCCGGCCGCGCCGCCACACCCCCAGGCGCGCGGCGCGCAGCCGGATCGCCTCGGCCGGATCGCGCGCATGCAGCAGCACGAAGTCGGCATGGCAGCCGGCCTGCAGGCCGTAGCCCTCCAGGCCCAGCAGCCGGGCCGGCTGGGTGGTCACCGCCTCGAAGCACTGGCGCATGGCGTGCTGGCTGGTCATCTGGCCCACGTGCAGGCCCATGTGGGCCGCCTCCAGCATGTCGCCGCTGCCGCCGCCGTACCACGGGTCCATCACGCAGTCGTGGCCGAAGGCCACCGTCAGGCCCGCGGCCACCAGCTCGGGCACGCGGGTCATGCCGCGGCGCTTGGGGTAGGTGTCGTGGCGGCCCTGCAGGGTGATGTTGATGAGCGGGTTGGCCACAACGCCCAGCTGCGCCTCGGCCATGAGGGGGATGAGCTTGCTCACGTAGTAGTTGTCCATGCTGTGCATGGAGGTGAGGTGCGAACCCGTCACCCGGCCGTGCAGGCCCAGGCGCTGGGTTTCGAAGGCCAGCGTTTCGACATGGCGCGAGAGCGGATCGTCGGTCTCGTCGCAGTGCATGTCCACCCGCTTGCCCAGGTTGGCGGCCAGCTCGCACAGGATGCGCACGCTCTCCGCACCCTGCGCCATGGTGCGTTCGAAATGGGGAATGCCGCCCACCACGTCCACGCCCAGGTCCAGCGCGCGCTTGAGGTTGTCGAGGCCGCCCGCGGCGCGCAGAACGCCGTCCTGCGGGAAGGCGACCAGCTGCAGATCGAGGTAGGGCGCCACGCGGCGCTTCACGTCCAGCAGCGCGTGCACGGGCAGCAGCCGCGGGTCGCTGGTGTCCACGTGCGAGCGGATGGCCAGCAGGCCGCGCGCCACGGCCCAGTCGCAGTAGTGCATCGCCCGCTCCACGATGGCCTCGTGCGTGAGCTGGGGTTTCAGTTCGCCCCACAACGCGATGCCCTCCAGCAGCGTGCCGCTCTCGTTCACGCGCGGCTGGCCGTAGCTCAGCGTTGAATCCATGTGGAAGTGCGCATCGACGAACGGAGGGCTCAGCAGCAGGCCGCCCGCATCGACGGTGTCTTGCGCCGGGGCCTGCAGGCCCTCGGTCACTTCGGCAATCCGCCCGTCCTGCACGGCCACGGAAACGTTCGTGCGGCCATCGGGCAGGGTGGCGTTGTGGATGAGCAGGTCGAGCATGGTGTGGGGCCGGGGCGGGTGTTTGCGGGGGGGAATGGGCAGTACGGGCCGGCATGCAAAAGCCTTGCCTGCGATGCCAGCGGCCCTGCCAGTGTAGGCCGCTGGCAGATGCGAAAAGCGCATGCAGCTGGCGCTGCCCGGCCCGTGTCGGATTTCTTCCAGACCGCGCGCAAACCGCCCTCTATGCTGCGGGCACATTCGATCCACCCGTTTTTCCCTGAAGGAGACCCCATGCAGTTCGGCTACACCATTCTTTACGTCGAGGACGTGCCCGGCACCGTCGCTTTCTACGAGGCCGCATTCGGCCTTTCGCGCCGCTTCGTGCACGAGGCGGGCGATTTCGGCGAAATGGACACCGGCGCCACGGCGCTGGCGTTCTCTTCGCTCCAGCTGATGGCCCAACTGGGCAAGAACCCGCAGCGTGCGGTGGCGGGCGCGCCGCAATGCGAGGTCGCCTTCACCACGGCCGATGTCGCCGCGGCGGTGGACCGCGCGATCCAGGCCGGCGCCACCCTGGTGCAGGCGCCCGAGTCCATGCCCTGGGGCCAGACGGTGGCCTATGTGCACGACTGCAACGGCTTTCTGGTGGAGCTGTGCACGCCGATGGGTGCGAGCAGCTGACCGCGGGCCATGGCGGCGGTGCCGGCCGCGTCGTTCAACGCGGGTGGCTCGGTGCAGCGGGTGGCAAGGCAGCGTTCAGCCGTAGCCGCTGGACTGCACCGAGGCCAGCAGGTCCTTTGACGCCCGCAACCGGGCGGGCGTCTGTCCCAGCCAGTGCAGGCATTCGCGGCCGAAATGCGCCTGGTCGGCGTAGCCATGGTCCGCCGCGATGGCGGCCAGCGGCGGGGCTTCGTCGCCCGCCAGTGCCTGGGCCGCGCGGCGCACCCGCGCGAGGGCGCGCCAGTAGTGTGGGGGCTCGCCGGTCGCGGTGCGGGTCAGCCGCTCCAGCGTGCGTTCCGAAACGCCCAGCGCCCGCGCGGCGGCCCCCACGGTCGGGGCCTGCGCCAGGGCGGCCAGCGCATCCTGCATGCGCGCGTCGCACCGCGTGAACTCGGCCAGCGCCGCGTGCACGCGGGCGGCGCTCTCGGCCGGATCGCGGGCCAGGTCGATGGACTGCACCGATGGCAGCAGCGCGTCGGCGTCCACCCGCACGCCGGGATGCAGCCGAAAGCCCAGCCAGTCCTCGCCGGCGCTCGCGGGCACGCCGTAGGCCCGCTGCGGTAAAGGCGACACCATCCAGTGCACGGCACCCTGCGCGTCGATCTGCACGATGAGGTCGCGGCACCCGTCGGGCAGCACGCAGGTCACGCCGGCTTCGGTGCCCTGGTGCTGCCACCGTTCCAGCACCGTGGGCGGCAACCACACCGCGGTGGGACAGGCGGGCAGCAGGGGGCGTTCCATGGGAGGCCGGGGCCCTTCAGCCGCGATGCGCGCCGGCCTGCCAGTCGGTGCGGGCGAGCCGGTACAGGCAATGCGGCCGCACTGGGTGGCCCATCGGCACGGCCGGGTGGTCGAACGCTTCGGCGGGGCTTTCGCGCATGCCAAGGCGCTCCATCACCGCGCGCGAGCGCTGGTTGCCCAGGGTGGTGAACGACACGATCTCCTGCAGGCCCAACGTTTCGAAACCCACGCGCAGCGCCAGGCGCGCCGCTTCGCTGGCCAGGCCGTGGCCCCAAAAAGGGCGAGCGAGCCGCCAGCCGATCTCCACGCACGGAGCGAAAGGCAGTTCGGCCGAGGGCCTGTGCAGGCCGACGAAGCCCATGAAGCGCGGGCCGCCGTCGCCCAGCAGGCCATCCGCGGCCCAGAAACCCCAGCCGCGCTGCGCGATCAGCGCCTGGATCCGGTCGGCCATGGCATCGCTGGCGTCGCGGGCCAGCGGCGCGGGAAAGTGCTCCATCACCGCCGGGTCGGCATTCATCGCGGCGAAGGGCGCGCGGTCGGCGGCGGTCCATGGCCGAAGGCGCAGCCGCGGCGTGGTCAGCGACTCCGGGGCGATGGGGACGAAGGTGTCCGGGGGCAATAGCGTCGGCATGCGCCGATGTTAGGCGCAGCGGCGCGCCCTAACGCTCGCCCTTGCGGTACGGCTTCATCAGCGCCTGCGGATACGCCGCCTTGCGCGCCACCAGCACCAGCGCCAGGATCGACAGCAGGTAGGGCAGCATCAAATAGACCTGGTACGGCAGCCACGCATCGCCCGCCTGCTGCAGCCGAAGCTGCAGCGCATCGAAAAACGCGAACAGCAGCGCGCCCAGCAGCGCCTTGCCCGGTCGCCACGAAGCGAACACCACCAGCGCCACGCAGATCCAGCCGCGCCCGTTCACCATGTTGAAGAAGAACGCATTGAACGCCGACAGCGTGAGAAACGCCCCCGCCACGCCCATCAGCGCCGAGCCCGCGACGATGGAGGCCGTGCGCGTGGCCGCCACCGGAATGCCCTGGACCTCGGCCGCCTGCGGGTTCTCGCCCACCATGCGCACGGCCAGCCCGAGCGGGGTGCGCAGCAGCACCCAGGCCAGCAGCGGCACCAGCAGCAGGGCCAGCAGCGTGAGCGGCGTCTGGGCCGACAGGATGGGAATGCCCAGCCAGCCCATGGGCGCGAACGGCTCGACCGTGGGGGGCGTGGTCACTTTCGGAAAGCCCACGCGGTAGCCGTAGTAGCTGAGCGAGGTGGCCAGCAGCGTGATGCCCAGGCCGGACACGTGCTGCGACAGCGCGAGCCCCACGGTCAGCCAAGCGTGCAGCAGCCCGAAGGCCGCCCCGGTGAGTGCGGCCACCAGCACGCCGGTCCACAGGCCATGGCCGGCATACACCGTGAGCCAGCCCGTGAAGGCGCCCGCGACCATGATCCCTTCGATGCCCAGGTTCAGCACGCCTGCGCGCTCGCACAGCAGCACGCCCAGCGTGCCCAGGATGAGCGGCGTGGCCACCCGCAGCGTGGCGATCCAGAACGCCGGGTTGGCCAGGATGTCCATCAGCTCGGTCATACGGGCGGCGCCTTTTGTGCATTTGCTATTGATTTAATAGCATCGAGGGCAATAATTACTAGGGCATGGGGGCGATTCGGCTTGAAACCCGTCATGGCATGCTCCCGCATCACTTCCAGCGCACCCGGTACTGCGCGAGCAGCCCCGCCACCAGCACCGCGATCAGCGAGGCCGCCACGATCACGTCGGCGATGTAGGTGGGAACGCCCACCGCGCGGCTCATGCTGTCCGCCCCCACCAGCACCCCCGCCACGAAGACGCCCGCGGCCACCACGCCCAGCGGGTGCAGGCCCGCCAGCATGGCGATCACGATGCAGCTGTAGCCATAGCCCGGCGACATGTCCAGCGTCACGTAGCTGGTGCGGCCCGCCACCTCGATGGCGCCCGCCAGTCCCGCCAGCCCGCCCGACAGCAGTGCCACCAGCACCACCGTGCGCGTGATCGGCACGCCGGCGAACGCCGCCGCGCGCGCATTCGCCCCCGCGGCGCGGATCTGGAAACCCGGCACCGTGCGCGTGAGCAGTGCCCACAGCAGCACGGCCAGCCCCACGGCCCACAGCAGGCCGGTGTGCAGCCGCGTCTGCGGCACCAGGCGCGACAGTTCCAGCTCGCCTTGCAGCGCCACGCTTTGCGGCCAGCCAAGGGCGAGGGGGTCTTTCATCGGGCCATCGAGCAGGGCGGACACCAGCAGCAGCATCACGAAGTTCAGCAGCAGCGTGGTCACCACCTCATCGACCCCGAGCCGCGCCTTCATCAGCGCCGGCCCCAGCAGCAGCGCCGCCCCGGCCAGCGCGGCGGCCAGCATCATGAGCGGGAACAGCACCGGCACAGGCCACTGCAGGCCGGTTCCGCCGTGCATGCCCCCCACCGCCACCGCCGCGATCGCGCCGGCATACAGCTGGCCCTCCGCGCCAATGTTGAAGAGCCGCGCGCGGAACGCCACGGCCGCGGACAGCCCCGTCAGGATGAGCGGCGTGGCGCGCGTCAAGGTTTCGGTCAGCGCGAACACCGAGCCGAACGCGCCCTGCGCCAGCAGCGCGTAGGTGCGCCCCACCGGCGCGCCGGCCCACAGCACCAGCAGGGCGCTCACCAGCAGGGTGAAGGCCACCGCGCCGATCGGGGCCGCCACATAGGCCAGCGCCGAAGTGCGCTCGCGTTTTTCCAGTCTCATGGGGTGTCGCTTTCAGGGGCGGGCGCCACGGTGGCCGGTGCGGCGTCGGCGCTGCCGCGGGCCCCGCCGGGGTCTGCCCCGGCCATGGCCAGGCCGATGGCCTCGCGCGTCCAGCCCTCGGCGGGGCGGGCGTCGCTCAGGCGCCCGGCGTGCATCACGGCCACGCGGTCGCCCAGCGCCAGCACCTCGTCCAGGTCGTCGGAGATCAGCAGCACGGCCGCGCCGGCATCGCGTGCCGCCACTAGTTGCCGCTGCACGAACGTCACCGCGCCGATGTCCAGGCCCCAGGTGGGCTGGTGCGCCACGATCAGGCGGGGGGCCGGCTGCGTTCCGTCGCCCGGCGGCAGCAGGGCCCGGCCCAGGATGAGTTTTTGCATGTTGCCGCCCGACAGCGACCGCGCCGGCGCGTCCAGCCCGCCGCCGCGCACGTCGAACGTCTCGGCCACGCGGCGGGCATGCTGGCGCGCCACGCCGCGCCGTATCCAGAAACCGGCGAACGCGCCGCGCGAGAACCAGCGGCTGGACAGGCGCTCGGACACCGCGTTCTCCCACACCGGCAGATCGCCCACCACGCCCACGGCATGGCGGTCTTCGGGAATGCGGGCCACGCCCTGCGCCACCAGCCGGGTCGGCCGGGCGGCCAGCGGGGCGCCCAGCAGCGTGGCGGTGCCGCCCGTGGGCTTGCGCACGCCGCATAGCACATCGGCCAGCGCCACCTGGCCATTGCCCGACACCCCCGCGATGGCCACGATCTCGCCCGCATGCAGCGTGAGGCTCACGCCCCGCAGCGCGTCGTGCGCCGACCGCGCCGACGCCTGCGTGCGCACGTCGTCCAGGGTGCACACCGGCGCACCCACCGCGCGGGCCGGGCGGCGCGCCGCCATCTCCACCGCGTGGCCCACCATCCACTGCGCGAGCTGGCCCTGCGTGGTGCCCCGCGCGGGTGCTTCGGCCACCAGCCGGCCCTGCCGCAGCACGGCGATGCGGTGCGACACGCGCAGCACCTCGCCCAGCTTGTGGCTGATGAACACGATCGACAGGCCCTGCGCCACCATCTGGGCCAGGGTGTGGAACAGCGCCTCGCTCTCCTGCGGCGTGAGCACCGCCGTGGGTTCGTCCAGGATCAGGATGCGGGCGCCGCGGTACAGCGCTTTCAGGATTTCGACGCGCTGCCGCTCGCCCACCGAGAGGCGGCCCACCCGGGCATCGGGCGCCACCGGCAGGCCGAACCGGGCCGAGACGTCCAGCAGCCGTGCGCGGGCCGCGGCCCGGCGCGAGAACGGCTGCCACAGCGGCTCGCTGCCCAGCATCACGTTGTCCAGCACGCTCAGGTTGTCGGCCAGCGTGAAGTGCTGGTGCACCATGCCGATGCCGGCCGCGAGCGACGCGCGCGGCTGGCCCGGCGGCAGCGGCTGGCCGAAGACCTCGATGTGCCCCGCATCGGCCCGGTAGTGCCCGAACAGGATCGACATCAGCGTGGACTTGCCCGCGCCGTTCTCGCCCAGCAGCGCCAGCACCTCGCCCCGGGCGAGGGTCAGGTCGATGCCATCGTTGGCGACCAGCGGACCGAACCGCTTGGTGATGCCGCGAAGGCGCAGCACGGGCGGCGCGGCGTCTGCGGACGGCGGGCGGGCGGCGGGTTCACCCACGCGGCATGCTCCGCCCGGCGCAGCGCACGCGCATCACTTGGCCGTGGACTTGGGCTGGCTGTCGTCCACCTTCACGGCGAACTTGCCGGCCAGGATGTCGGCCTCCCTGGCCTTCACCTTGGCCACGACCTCGGCTGGCACCTTCTTCTCGAACGTGCCCAGCGGCGCGAGTTCGGAGCCCTTGTGCTTCATCATCGAATAGGGGCCGTAGTCCTCGGCGGCGAATTTGCCTTCCTTGACCAGCGCGATCGCGCGGTCCACGCTAGGCTCCATGTGCCACAGCGCCGAGGCCACCACCGTGTCCGGGTACTGGGCCTGCGTGTTGATCACGTTGCCGATGGCCAGCTTGCCCTTTTCCTTGGCGGCGTCGGACACGCCGAAGCGCTCGGCATACAGCACGTCCGCGCCCTTGTCGATCATGGCGAAGGTCGCCTCCTTGGCCTTCGGGGGATCGAACCAGCTGTTGATGAAGGTGATGGTGAACTCGGCCTTCGGGTTCACCTCCTTCGCGCCGGCCATGAAGGCATGCATCAGCCGGTTGACCTCCGGAATCGGAAAGCCGCCCACCATGCCGATCTTGTTCGTGCGGGTCATGCCGCCCGCCACCATGCCGGACAGGTAGGCCGGCTCCTGGATGTAGTTGTCGAAGACGCTGAAATTGGGCGCCTGCGGCTTGCCCGAGGAACCCATCACGAACGCCGTCTTGGGAAAGTCCTTGGCCACCTTGCGCGCGGCGGCCTCCACGCCGAACACCTCGCCGAAGATCAGCTGGTTGCCCCCCGTGGCGTACTCGCGCATCACGCGCTCGTAATCGGCATTGGCCACGTTCTCGCTGCTTTTGTATTCGATCTCGCCGCGCGTTTCCGCCGCCTTGAGCGCCTTGTGGATGCGGCTCACCCATTGCTGTTCGTAGGGCACCGTGTAGATCGCCGCCACCTTCAGCTTGGCCTGCGCGAAGGCCAGCGTGGGCGCCAGGCCGATGGTGGCGGAGATGGCCAGGGAGGTGCAGAACAGGCGGCCGGTGAAGAGGCGGCGAGAGGTCATGGAGCGTCTTTCTTGGAAGGAATACGGTGCAAATAAGCAAATCACATGCCCGGTGCGATGCGGTGAGTGGATCGATTATTTGAACTTTCCACCGAAGTCAAATTGTTTCGTTTTGTGTTGTGTGTACGCCCTGTAATGGAATGCATACAAAAAATACAAGAGATTTACACGGCTTTGTCGAATAGCATGCCGCCTCCGACAGACAGGAGTGTTCGATGGTGGTAGCAAATGCACTGGCAGATGCCAGCGGATCAACAGGGGAAGTGCGGGAGACGGGCCCCTCCATCGACCGTCGGAGTGATACCGGCATTGCAGCACTCTGCCTCGTGGCCCGCCTGCACCAAGTCGCAGCCGACCCGGCCACGTTGGGGCATCAGATGGGCCTGCAGCCCAGCGAAGTCGCCACGATGCAGGACCTGGTCCGGGCGGCCAAGCACATCGGCCTGAAAGCCAAGATCAGCCTGACCACCCCAGACCGGCTGGCCCTCAGCCCCTTGCCGGCCCTGGCCATGGTGCGCAACGCGGCCGGCGAAGTGCGGGCCATCGTCCTGGCGCAATGCAACGGCCAGCGTGTGCTGCTGCAAGACCCATCCGCCGGCACCGGCGGCAACCGCCCCACCATCGAATCCCTGGAAGACTTCGCCGCGCAGTGGACCGGCGAGCTGCTGCTCATCACCAGCCGCGCCAGCCTGGCGGGCGAGCTGGCCAAGTTCGACTTCTCGTGGTTCATCCCCAGCCTCGTCAAGCACCGCAAGCTGCTGGGCGAGGTGCTGCTGATCTCTTTCATGCTGCAGCTCTTCGCGCTGATCAGCCCCCTGTTCTTTCAGGTGGTGATGGACAAGGTGCTGGTGCACCATGGCGTGACCACGCTGGACGTGCTGGTCATCGGACTGGTCGTGGTGGTGGTGTTCGAGAGCCTGCTGAACGGCCTGCGCGGCTACGTCTTCAGCCACACCACCAACCGCATCGACGTGGAACTGGGAGCGCGGCTGTTTCGCCACCTCATGCAGCTGCCGCTGTCGTACTTCCAGGCGCGCCGCGTGGGCGATTCGGTGGCCCGCGTGCGGGAACTGGAGAACATCCGCAGCTTCCTGACCGGCAACGCCCTCACCGTGGTGCTGGACGTGCTGTTTTCCGTCATCTTCATCGCCGTGATGCTGTTCTACAGCGTGCCGCTCACGTTGATCGTGCTGGTCAGCCTGCCGCTGTACTTCGGGTTGAGCCTGGCCATCGTGCCCGTGCTGCGTCGGCGGCTCGACCACAAGTTTGCCCGCGGTGCCGAGAACCAGGCCATGCTGGTGGAAACCGTCACCGGCATCCAGACCGTCAAGGCCAGCGCGCTGGAGCCTTCGTTCGCCCGCCGCTGGGACAACCAGCTGGCCGCCTACGTCAGCGCCAGCTTCAAGACGCAGAACATTGCCGCCTGGGCACACGAGGGCGTCAACCTGATCGGCAAGCTGGTGAATGCCGCCACGCTCTGGTACGGCGCCCATCTGGTCATGGACAACCAGCTCACCGTGGGCCAGTTCGTCGCCTTCAACATGTTCGCGCAGCGCGTGGCCCAGCCCATCATGCGCATGGCCCAGCTGTGGACCGACTTCCAGCAGACCGGCATCTCCATGGCGCGCCTGGGCGACATCCTCAACACCCGCACCGAAGTGCCGCCCTCCAGCGCCGCGCAGTTGCCCCCCATCCAGGGCCGCATCACCCTGGACGGCGTGCACTTTCGCTACCGGCCCGAGGCCGCGCCCGTGCTGGGCGGTGTGAGCCTGGACGTGCGGCCTGGGGAGGTCATCGGCATCGTGGGCCGTTCGGGCTCGGGCAAGAGCACCCTTACAAAATTAGTGCAGCGCCTGTACGTGCCGGAGCAGGGCCGCATCCTGGTCGATGGCATCGACATCAGCCTCATCGATGCCGCCCAACTGCGCCGCCAGGTGGGCGTGGTGCTGCAAGAGAACCTGCTGTTCAACCGCAGCGTGCGCGAGAACATCGCCATCGCCGACCCCGCCGCGCCCATCGAAGCCGTGGTGCACGCCGCCCGCCTGGCCGGCGCGCACGACTTCATCAGCGAACTGCCCGAAGGCTACGACACCCTGGTGGGCGAGCAGGGCGGCAGCCTGTCGGGCGGCCAGCGCCAGCGCGTGGCCATTGCGCGGGCCCTGTTCACCAACCCCCGCATCCTCATCCTGGACGAAGCCACCAGCGCGCTGGACTACGAGAGCGAGGCCATCATCCAGCGCAACATGGCGCACATCTGCAAGGGCCGCACAGTGCTCATCATTGCCCACCGCCTGAGCGCCGTGCGGCATGCGAACCGCATCATCGTCATGGACAAGGGCAAGATCGTCGAGGCCGGGCCGCACGATGCGCTCATCCAGCGGCAGCAGGGCTTGTATGCCCACCTGTGGCGCATGCAGGACGGCAGCAAGGCCGCTCCCGCTGCCGAAGGGGCGATCGCATGACGGACACCGTGATCCCCAGCGCCGCCGTGCCTTCGGATACCGCTGCGAATGCCCCCGCGAGTGCCACCGTCGCCAAACCCCAAACGCAGCGCCACCCCGTCATCGAACTGCTGGGCCGCTACCGCGCCGTCTTTCGTGCCGCCTGGGCGCACCGGGCCGAACTGGCCGGCCCATCGCGCCTGGCGGACGAGCAGGCCTTTTTGCCCGCCGCTTTGAGCCTGCAGGAAACGCCGGTCCACCCGGCCCCGCGGCGCATCGCCTTCGTGCTGATGGCACTGTTCGTGATCGCGTTGCTGTGGGCCATCTTCGGCAAGATCGACATCGTGGCCGTGGCGCCCGGGCGGGTCATCGTGAGCGACCGCACCAAGCTCGTGCAGCCACTGGAGAACAGCGTCATCCGCCGCATCCTGGTCAAGGACGGCGACCACGTGCAGGCCGGCCAGCCCCTGCTGGAGCTGGACCCCACCGCCGCACGGGCCGACAAGGCCAGCTTTCATGAAGCGCGGCGTTCCGCGGATTCGGAATGGGTGCGCAGCCGCGTCCTGCAACAGGTGCTATCGAATCTGGAGCAACCAAGGCAAGGACCACTAGGGCAAGTGGCACGTTTGACCACCAAAGACGTACCGCCTGAATGGCAGACCCAGGACCTGGCCGAGGCCAATGCCCAACTGGCGGCCGAGTGGAGCGACATCACCGCGCGCCTGGCCAAGCTGGCCGCCGAGCGCCAGCGCCGCCAGGCGGAGATGGCCACCGTGCGGGCCATGATCGGCAAGCTGGAGGCCACCGTGCCCATCGCGCGCCAGCGCGAGCAGGACTTCAAGGCCCTGGCCGACCAAGGCTTCATGTCGGGCCACGCCAACCAGGACCGCACGCGCGAGCGCATCGAACTGGAGCGGGACCTGGCCACCCAGCAGGCCCGGCTGGAAGAAGCCCAGGCCGCGCTGCGCGAGGCCGAACAGACCCGCAGCGCCTACCTGGCCGAAACCCGCCGCGCCTTGAGCGATCGCCAGGCGCAGGCGGACTTGAAGCGCCAGCAATCGGGCCAGGAACTGGCCAAGGCCACCCAGCGCGAGCGGCTTGCCACGCTCACGGCCCCCGTTGCCGGAACCGTCCAGCAACTGGCCGCCCACACCGAAGGCGGGGTGGTCACCGAAGCCCAGGCGCTGATGGTGATCGTGCCCGACAGCGCCGGCGTGAGCGCCGAGGTGACGCTGGAAAACAAGGACATCGGCTTCGTGGTGCCAGGGCAGGAGGTGGCCATCAAGCTGGAGACCTTCCCGTTCACGCGCTACGGCACCGTGAAGGCCACGGTGGACAAGGTGACGCAGGACGCCGTCACCGACGAAAAGCGGGGCGCCATCTTCCCGGCGCTGATCACCTTGAACCAGAGCCACATCGACGTGGACGGCAAGCCGATCCGGCTGGCGCCGGGGATGAACCTGACGGCGGAGATCAAGACGGGCAAGAGGCGGGTCATCGAGTACCTGCTCAGCCCCATCCAGCGGGCGGGCAGCGAGAGCTTGAGGGAACGCTGACGGTAGCGCTCACGGCACCCTGGCGCGATCAGCGCAGCCCACGGGACCGCCGTCGGTTGCCACTTACCACTCGCCACTCGCCACTTGCCACTTGCCACTTGCCACTTGCCACTTGCCACCTTCCAACGTGGCAAGGCAGCACACACAGCGTGTCCGCACGACGAAACACCTCCTGCGAGCCATCGCACAGCCGCGGCTGCGAATGCGATGGGCGTGGGCTTTTGACAGATCCATTGATAAACGAAAGGAATCCCGATGAGCAGCAACAACAACAACCAGAACGCCCCCGCCGTCTCGTGGCGCTTCAAGGGCACCCAGGGAGCGACGCCCTGGAAGGAAAGCTATGTCGAATCCAGCGTCGCGGCGGAGCTCGCCAGCGCTCTGGTGCCGTCTGCAGGCGCCGCCGCCGCCGCGCCCGCACTCTCTGCCGCCGTGCAGGAAGCGCAGCTGACGCAGGCCTCCATTGCACAGGCGACGACCACTGCCGCAGACACCGTGCAATGGAATCTGGAGGCGCTGCATTCGCGTGGCCAGAACGGCGTGCTGGGTGAACTGGTGGCCACCGAGGTGGCTTCGCAGACCCTCGCCAGCGTGGAGAGCATGCGTCCCTACGCTTACGGGTTGGGGATGGGCGCGGCACAGGACCCAGCGCTCGCGGAACACACCAAGCCGCTGGAGTGGCCGGCGACCGAAGCCCGCATGGAAAGCACCCGTCCCTACACGACCGACAGCGAAGCGCTGGCGATCTTCGGGTCCACCAAACCGATGCTGCTGTCGGATGTGACGGACGGCGCAGGAACGACCAAGCCGCTGGAGTGGTCGGCGGCCGAAACCCGCATGGAAAGCACCCGTCCCTACACGACCGACAGCGAAGCGCTGGCGATCTTCGGGTCCACCAAACCGATGCTGCTGACGGATGTGACGGACGGAGCGGGAACGACCAAGCCGCTGGAGTGGTCGCCCTCGATGAGCGGCGCATTGGAGCAGCCCCTCGCGCTGGCACTGGAAGGCAGCGCGCAGCAATTGCTGCAGGCCATGGCGGGCTTTGCGCCATCGGCGATGGGGACTGCGGCAACCGCTTCGGGGACCCAGGCCGTCTTGTGGAATCAGGCCATCGCCGTGGGAGCGCAGTCGTGAGATACCGACAGGAACTGGATTGCTATTGAAAGAGTAGCAGCTTGCCCAATAAGTACTAGGGCATCAGGGCGATTTGACCCAAAAAACCGAGCAAGTACCGAAACCAGGCACCCCGCAACACCCCAGAAAGGCCAGGCTCACCAATGAAGAAGAACCATCGAATCCCGACAAACCCCCTGCGCACCGGCCTGCTGTGCCTGCTGCTGGCCCTGGGCGGCTGTGCGAGCAACTACGCGCCCGCCGCCGCGCCCGGCAGCGCCGCCGCGAACCAGTCCATGAAGGAACGCCAGCGCATCGCGGGCGAGATGTTCCGCGAGCGGTGCAAGAAATCGGGGGTGTTCATTCACCGGACGGTGGAGGGTGTGGAGGGGATTTTTGTGATGAAAATTCGGCCTAAAGGGATTAATTTTGAAAATCAATATGTCTTGGACGATCCTTATGGTCGTGATATCGGTGGCGATGGATATATGACAATGTTATTAAAGGGGAGCTTTGAGCATGGCACAAAACCTGGCCCCAATCGCCCCGTAGACGCTCCCGCTGACCCCATCGGTTATGAATACGTCGAAGCCATTGATCCGACAGACGGCGTGAGATACCGATATACGGGATCGATCGTAGAACCTTGGCAAACAGACAAGAGTTATTTGAAGGGCTATACAAAATATGTCCTTAATAAATCCCCTGCTAAAGTCCCCACTCCCCGGTACGGCGTGACCTACGACGACATTTCCACCAAGGAAGAACGCGATTACTGGATCGCCGGCAGTTCCCTCAAAGTCATTGACTTGCAAACCAATGAAGTGATGGCCGAAAGAATTGGCTATATGGTGGATTGGGCGCAGGGCATCCGTCTGGGAGGGCGTTCTCCCTGGTTACTCGCTGCAGACAATGCCTGTCCTGAATTCGCACCTCAACGCGGTTCGACAGTGCAACCAGCTCAAACCCTCCGTTTCATCAACAAATCACTCAAGCCCAAGGGAGCTAAATAATGACTGCACCGACCATCGCTGAATACCTGTCCTATGCCAATTTGCAAATCGCAGCGGAATCTTTCATTCGAGATGAGGCAACTAATCAACTGAGAAATTCAGGTATTTTTTACACGGATGCCTTGACGGCAGGCAATCGTCACTCCAGTCGCTTTGTAGCCACCCAGGCCGACAAATTCGCCGACGACTGGCAGGTCGTCGATCAGCTCGCCAACACCAAGACCGGCTTTAGCGGCACCTTGTTCCGCAGGGTCCGCGATGACCCCGCGACCGGCGCCAAGGCCGGAGAAACCGTCCTGTCCTTCCGCTCCACCGAATTCATCGACGACGCGGCGCGCGACAACAAGGCCACCAACGATCTGGAAATCAAGAACACCGGCTTCGCCTGGGGCCAGATCGCCGACATGCAGGCGTGGTACGCCGAACTGAAGGCCGATCCCACCAAGCTCGGCGGCGGGCAGGCGTTCAGCGTCACCGGCTACAGCCTGGGCGGGCACCTGGCCACCGCGTTCAACCTGCTCAACGCGGGCGAGGCGCAGCGCGTGGTCACCTTCAACGGCGCGGGCGTGGGGCAGATGAAGGACGGCACCCTGGCCGGGGCCTTGCAGGATTTCAACACGCTGCGCGGCAGCACCGACGAGCTGGCGGCCCGCTTCACCGAAACTGGCCTGGCCGCCACCTACCGCACCATCCGGGAGGGCCTGGCCAGCGGGTCCATGACCGCCGCCTCGGCGCAGACGTGGCTGCAAGCGCAGTACACCGATCCCGTCAGCGGCCAGGTGCGCGCGTTGGGCCCCCAGGCACAGATGCTGCAAACCGCCCTGCGCGAGATCGACGCCATCGCCAAGGAGGCCGTGCGCGTCACCACCCTGGTGGCCGGCGGCACGGGCGAAGGCGCCAGTGCCAATCCCAGGAACGTCCCTGCGCAGGACATCGCCGGGCTGGACTTGAACTACCGGCTGGCCATGCAGATCGCGGGCCAGCACACCCGCTCCGCCTCGCTGGCGGCCGGCGCGGGCCAGGGCTTCGGCGACAAGCAATACGGCGGGCAACTGGCCAACCAGTACGACGTGGTGGGCGACACCAGTCCTTCCGTGGTCTCCAACAGCCAGTGGCACTACGGGCAGGACGTGCGCATCGGCATCGAGGACCAGCCCCTGTACCGGGGCGTCAACACCAAGGGCGGCACCTGCCAGCGCAAGCGGGCCAAGGCGGGAAATCATCGTTTTGCTATCAAAAAAGAAGCAATCAAGGCAATGATTACTAAGGCGTAAGCGCGATTCGACTCAATAAATCAAGGAAGGAAGAACCATGACCAAAAACAACCCAACCCCCCGATTCCCGACCAGCCCGCTGCGCACCGGCCTGCTGTGCCTGCTGCTGGCCCTGGGCGGCTGCGCGAGCAACTACGCACCCGCCGCCGCGCCCGGCAGCGCTGCCGCGAACCAACCCATGAAGGAACGCCAGCGCATTGCGGGCGAGATGTTCCGCGAGCGGTGCAAGAAGTCGGGGGTGTTCATTCACCGGACGGTGGAGGATGTCGAGGGCGTGTTTCTGATGAAGCTGCGGCCTGAGGGACTTAATTATGGGGATCAATATAAATTGGATGATCCCTATCAGGCTGAAGAAATACCCCCGCTCAGCCAGCCCGGCAACCCAACCCCGGTAAGCTCACCAGTCCCTCCCATCTCCATTGCCTGACCCCATGCGCGGCGCCGACACCTTCACCGAGAGCCTGTTTTCCGTTCGCAAGCTCGACGACTTTGTCCCAGCCTCGCATCCCCTGCGTCCCATCCGCAAGATGGTCAACGCAGCCTTGGCCAAGATGGATGCCCTGTTCTCGCGCATGTACGAAGCAGACATCAAAGGCGGGCGCCCCAGCATCGCCCCCGAGAAGCTGCTGCGCGCCATGCTGCTGCAAGTGCTGTACAGCGTGCGCTCGGAGCGCCAGTTGATGGAGCAGGTGCAGTACAACCTCTTGTTTCGCTGGTTCATAGGCCTGTCCATGGACGACGAGGTCTGGGTACCCAGCGTGTTCACCAAGAATCGTGAGCGCCTGATCGAGCACGACGCCGTGATCGAGTTCTTCAACGAAGTGCTCAAGATCGCCGACAAGAAGCACTGGCTCTCGGGCGAGCACTTCAGTGTGGACGGCACGCTCATCCAGGCCTGGGCGGGCCACAAGAGCTTCGCGCGCAAAGGCGACGATGACGCGAGCGGTGATGGTCGTGATGGCAATAGTGACAACACAGATGATGGCCATGGTGCAGATGCCAAAGCCAACAGCGATGGCGGCAACTTCAAGGGCCAGCGGCGCAGCAACGACACCCACGAATCCACAACCGATGCCGATGCCCGGCTGTACCGCAAAGGCAATACCGCCAGCGAACTGCGCTACATGGGGCACACCCTGAGCGACAACCGCCACGGGCTGGTGGCCAATGCGGTAGTCACGCTGGCCGATGGCTACGCAGAACGGGAAGCAGCCAAGGCCATGATCAACGACGCCAGGCAGGCGCAGGCCGATCCCATGCGAACCATCACGCTGGGGGCAGACAAAGGCTATGACGCATGCGAATTCATTGAAGCGTGCCAGGCCATGAACGTCACGCCCCACGTGGCCCAGAACAAGTCAGGCAGAAACTCGGCCGTGCCCGAAGCCATTGCGCAAAGCGAAGGCTACGCGGTATCGCAACAAAAGAGAAAGCTCATCGAGCAAGGCTTTGGCTGGGCCAAGACCGTGGGCGGCATGAGGCAGGTGATGGTGCGAGGAATCAAGCGCGTGGACCAGATGTTCGTGCTGACGATGGCGGGCTACAACCTGGTGCGCATGCGCACGCTGGGGCAATGGGGACAGGTGCGTGCGCAGGCAGTGCATTGAGGGAAAACGGGTGCAAAGGTGGCCCCAACATGCGCAAGAACGCCTGATTGGCCGCTCGGATCCCGGGATGTGAAAGCCAGCGAGCCCGCCGACGACCGCAGGCCAGGACTGGCTTGGAATCTGGGGAGTATTTCTTCAGCCTGCTATGGCAGTGATTCCGCCGGAAAAGGATACATAGAGAATTTTCTGCGTGGTAGTTTTGAGGCTACCCATAAATACCCGGAATCTTTTGTTCCGCCTTTAGGTTACTTGTACGTCGAAGCCATCGACCCGGCAGATGGTGTGAGATACCGATATACGGGATCGATCGTAGAACCTTGGCAAACAGACAAGAGTTATTTGAAGGGGTATACAAAATATGTCCTTAATAAATCCGCCGCCAAAGGCCCCGTCCCCCGCTACGGCGTGACCTACGACGACATCTCCACCAAGGAAGAGCGCGATTACTGGATCGCCGGCAGTTCCCTCAAAGTCATCGACCTTAAAACCAATGAGGTGATTGCGGAGCGCATCGGCTACATGGTGGATTGGGCGCAGGGTATCAGTTTAGGTGGGCGCTCTCCTTGGCTATTGGCTGCAAATAATGCTTGCCCTGAATTCGCCCCCCGTCACGGATCGAGTGCGCAGCCGCGCCAAGCCTCGAATTTTGTTCAGAAAGTAGTTAAGCCTTCGGAGAAGAAGTAATGACACAGCCGACCATTGCGGAATATCTGTCTTATGCCAACCTGCAAATCGCTGCCGAATCGTTCATTCGTGATGAGAAAAATCCAGGTGTTTTCAGAAATCAAGGTCAAGCATTCCTTGACGCCCTGACCCGTGGCAACGACCACTCCAGCCGCTTCGTAGCCACCCAAGCCGAAAAATTCGCCGACGACTGGCAAGTCGTCGACCAGCGCGCCAACACCAAGACCGGCTTTAGCGGCACCCTGTTCCGCAGGGTCCGCGATGACCCCGCGACCGGCGCCAAGGCCGGAGAAACCGTCCTGTCCTTCCGCTCGACCGAATTCATCGACGACGCGGCCCGCGACAACAAGGCCACCAACGATCTGGAAATCAAGAACACCGGCTTCGCGTGGGGCCAGATCGCCGACATGCAGGCGTGGTATGCCGAGTTGAAGGCCGATCAGGGCAAGCTCGGCGGCGGCCAGGCGTTCAGCGTCACCGGCTACAGCCTGGGCGGGCACCTGGCCACCGCGTTCAATCTGCTCAATGCTGGCGCGGCGCAGCGCGTGGTCACCTTCAACGGCGCGGGCGTGGGGCAAATGAAAGACGGCACCCTGGCCAAGGCCTTGCAGGATTTCAACACGCTGCGCGGCAGCACCGACGAGCTGGCGGCCCGCTTCACCGAAACCGGTCTGGCCGCCACCTACCGCACCCTCCAGGAGGGCCTGGCCAGCGGGTCCATGACCGCCGCCTCCGCGCAGACCTGGCTGCAGGCGCAGTACACCGATCCCGTCAGCGGCCAGGTGCGCGCGTTGGGCCCCCAGGCACAGATGCTGCAAACCGCCCTGCGCGAGATCGACGCCATCGCCAAGGAGGCCGTGCGCGTCCCCAAGCTGGTGGCCGGCGGCAAGGGCGAAGACGCCAATGCACGGCCCAAGGAAGTCACGCCGCAGGACATCGCCGGGCTGGACCTGAACTACCGGCTGGCCATGCAGTACGCGGGCCAGCACACCCGCTCCGCCTCGCTGGCGGCTGGCGCGGGCCAGGGCTTCGGCGACAAGCAATACGGCGGGCAACTGGCCAACCAGTACGACGTGGTGGGCGACACCAGTCCTTCCGTGGTCTCCAACAGCCAGTGGCACTACGGGCAGGACGTGCGCATCGGCATCGAGGACCAGCCCCTGTACCGGGGCGGCATCGGTGGCGGCATCCTGCTGGACGCCATCGCGCTCAAGAGCCCGGACCTGCTGGTGGACGGGTATGCGCTGAAAGACTTCGGGGATACGCACAGCCTGGTGCTGCTGGTCGATTCGCTGTCGCTGCAGAACACCCTGCTGTCGCTGGTGCCGCCCGAGCAGCGCACGCAGGACAGCGCAAAGGAACTCTTCAAGGCCCTGTACCAGGCCGCCACCGACAAAAAGCGCGTGGACGGCGACCTGCTGGCTGGCGCAGGCCAGGGCAAGGCCGAAGGCGATCTGTTGGAAAACCTCGTCAACGCCCTGGCCGACACCGTGCTGGGGCCGCAGGCCAGGGCCACGCGCCTGAAGGGCAATACCGAGGGCGGCACCTGGGCACGCACCCAGGACGAGGACGGCTACAGCGGGCGCGACCGCTTCTATGCCGTGCTGGAAAAAGTCCAGAAAGGCATCGAGGACCTGAAACTCGACAAGCCCTTTGCGCTGGCATCCACCGGCGCGGCCACGTCGCTCATCCGCTCGGCGCGCAGCGACTTCGGCGACTACCTCGCCTTGCAGACCCTGAGCCCCTTCGCCCTGCACATGGCCGATGCCCAGGCGGGGCAGGACGCCATCGGGGCGCGCTGGGGCGCGGCGTACACCGACTGGAAGAGCGACCAACAGGCGCTGGCGGCCGGCCAATCCACCGCAGACCTGCGCATCAGCGACCAGTGGCTGACCGACCGTGCGGCGCTGCTGGAGCGCAAGAATGCATTCGGCATCGCCAACCTGAATTCCTTCGATCTCACGCCGATCCCCGAGCAAGGCCCCCGGGCCACCGCGCCCTACCATCTGGAGGACACCTACTACGAAGACGCGAACAGCGGCTACAAATTGCGCCAGGGCGCGATCACCAATGCCACACGGAACGTCTATTTCGGCGATGGCGAGGACAACCAGTTTTCCGGCCGGGCGCTGGAAGACCACCTGTACGGCGGTGCGGGCAACGATGTGCTTTTGGAATTTGCTATCGAAAGAAAAGCAACGAAGGCAATGGGTACTAGGGCGTAAGAGCAATTCGATTAGTCAAGGAAAAACCAATGAAGAGAAAGAACCAGACCCCTCGAAGCCCAATGAGCCCGCTGCGCACCGGCCTGCTGTGCCTGCTGCTGGCCCTGGGCGGCTGCGCCAGCGACTACGCGCCCGCCGCCGCGCCCGGCAGCGCCGCCGCGAACCAGTCCATGAAGGAGCGCCAGCGCATTGCGGGCGAGATGTTCCGCGAGCGGTGCAAGAAGTCGGGGGTATTTATTCACCGGACGGTGGAGGACGTGGAGGGGATTTTTGTGATGAAGCTGCGACCTGATGGGCTTAATTATGGGGATCAATATAAGTTGGATGATCCATACGGGAGTGATTCTGCGGGGAAAGGATACATACACAACTTTCTTCGGGGTAGTTTTGAAGCTACTCATAAATATCCTGATAGTTTTACTCCCCCTTTGGGGTATTTGTATGTCGAAGCCATCGACCCGGCGGACGGCGTGAGATACCGATATACCGGCTCCGTTAAAGCTGTGAGAAAAATGAAAATCGATGCACCGAATGTCCAATTGGAATTGAAGCGCGACCCAAATTTCGATCTAAATATCTATGATTACGTTCTAGATCGCGTTGCCGCCAAAGGCTTAGTCCCTCGGTACGGCGTGACCTACGACGATATTTCCACTAAGGAAGAACGCGATTATTGGATCGCCGGCAGTTCCCTCAAAGTTATCGACCTCCAAACCAATGAAGTGATTGCCGAACGTATCGGCTATATGGTGGATTGGGCGCAGGGCATCCGTCTGGGAGGGCGTTCGCCGTGGTTACTGGCTGCTAATAATGCCTGTCCAGAGTTTGCTCCTCGTCACGGATCAAGCGCACAGCCACGGCAAGCCTCCAATTTTGTGCAAAAAGTACTTAAGCCTTCGGAAAAGAAATAATGACTGCACCAACCATTGCTGAATACCTTTCCTACGCCAATTTGCAAATCGCTGCCGAATCGTTCATTCGTGATGAGCAGAATCCAGCGGTTTTCAGAAATCAAGGCCAAGCATTTTTGGATGCCCTGACCCGTGGAAACGACCACTCCAGCCGCTTCGTCACCACCCAGGCCGAGAAATTCGCCACCGAATGGGAAGTCCTGGACCAAAAGGCCAACACCAAGACCGGCTTCAGCGGCACCCTGTTCCGCAACCGGGAAACGCGAGAAACCGTCCTGTCCTTCCGCTCGACCGAATTCATCGACGACGCGGCCCGCGACAACAAGGCCACCAACGAGCTGGAGATCAAGAACACCGGCTTCGCCTGGGGCCAGATCGCCGACATGCAGGCGTGGTATGCGGAACTCAAAAAAGACGCGAACAAACTGGGCGGCGGCCAGGCGTTCAGCGTCACCGGCTACAGCCTGGGCGGGCACTTGGCCACCGCGTTCAACCTGCTCAACGCGGGCGCGGCGCAACGCGTGGTCACCTTCAACGGCGCGGGCGTGGGGCAAATGAAGGACGGCACCCTGGCCGAGGCCTTGGCGGAGTTCAACGACCTGCGCGGCAGCACCGACAAGTTGGCGGCCCGCTTCACCGAAACCGGCCTGGCCGCCACCTACCGCACCATTCAGGAGGGCCTGGCCAGCGGGTCCATGACCGCCGCCTCGGCGCAGACGTGGCTGCAAGCGCAGTACACCGATCCCGTCAGCGGCCAGGTGCGCGCGTTGGGCCCCCAGGCACAGATGCTGCAAACCGCCCTGCGCGAGATCGACGCCATCGCCAAGGAGGCCGTGCGCGTCACCACCCTGGTGGCCGGCGGCACGGGCGAAGGCGCCAGTGCCAATCCCAGGAACGTCCCTGCGCAGGACATCGCCGGGCTGGACTTGAACTACCGGCTGGCCATGCAGATCGCGGGCCAGCACACCCGCTCCGCCTCGCTGGCGGCCGGCGCGGGCCAGGGCTTCGGCGACAAGCAATACGGCGGGCAACTGGCCAACCAGTACGACGTGGTGGGCGACACCAGTCCTTCCGTGGTCTCCAACAGCCAGTGGCACTACGGGCAGGACGTGCGCATCGGCATCGAGGACCAGCCCCTGTACCGGGGCGGCATCGGTGGCGGCATCCTGCTGGACGCCATCGCGCTCAAGAGCCCGGACCTGCTGGTGGACGGGTATGCGCTGAAAGACTTCGGGGATACGCACAGCCTGGTGCTGCTGGTCGATTCGCTGTCGCTGCAGAACACCCTGCTGTCGCTGGTGCCGCCCGAGCAGCGCACGCAGGACAGCGCAAAGGAACTCTTCAAGGCCCTGTACCAGGCCGCCACCGACAAAAAGCGCGTGGACGGCGACCTGCTGGCTGGCGCAGGCCAGGGCAAGGCCGAAGGCGATCTGTTGGAAAACCTCGTCAACGCCCTGGCCGACACCGTGCTGGGGCCGCAGGCCAGGGCCACGCGCCTGAAGGGCAATACCGAGGGCGGCACCTGGGCACGCACCCAGGACGAGGACGGCTACAGCGGGCGCGACCGCTTCTATGCCGTGCTGGAAAAAGTCCAGAAAGGCATCGAGGACCTGAAACTCGACAAGCCCTTTGCGCTGGCATCCACCGGCGCGGCCACGTCGCTCATCCGCTCGGCGCGCAGCGACTTCGGCGACTACCTCGCCTTGCAGACCCTGAGCCCCTTCGCCCTGCACATGGCCGATGCCCAGGCGGGGCAGGACGCCATCGGGGCGCGCTGGGGCGCGGCGTACACCGACTGGAAGAGCGACCAACAGGCGCTGGCGGCCGGCCAATCCACCGCAGACCTGCGCATCAGCGACCAGTGGCTGACCGACCGTGCGGCGCTGCTGGAGCGCAAGAATGCATTCGGCATCGCCAACCTGAATTCCTTCGATCTCACGCCGATCCCCGAGCAAGGCCCCCGGGCCACCGCGCCCTACCATCTGGAGGACACCTACTACGAAGACGCGAACAGCGGCTACAAATTGCGCCAGGGCGCGATCACCAATGCCACACGGAACGTCTATTTCGGCGATGGCGAGGACAACCAGTTTTCCGGCCGGGCGCTGGAAGACCACCTGTACGGCGGTGCGGGCAACGACACGCTGGACGGCAAGGGAGGCGCGGACTACCTGGAGGGGGGCACGGGCAAGGACGTGTACCGCTTCAACGGCCAGTTCGGCAACGACACCGTGTGGGACACGGACGGGTCTGGCACGCTGGAGTTCGACGGCGTTGCCATGCCCCTGGCGGTGCTGCGGCGATACGGCACGGACGATGCCTGGGAGGACGCCAGCGGGCAGTTCCTGTTCACGCGAATCTCCCAAGGCAAGGGCGACCGGGTGGACGTGCGCATCACCAAGTACACCTCGGCCACGGACAAGACCGTGCAGGGCAGTGTGACCCTGCGCGGCTGGCAACCCGGCGCGTTCGGTTTGACGCTGGGGGAGGAGCAGGAGGCGGTGCCTGTGCAGGGTGGGGTCAAGACCTCTTTGGTGGTGCGGGCCGCGAATGTGAACGAGCCGACGCAGCCCGCCATGGGGGATGTGCCATGGCTGTTCGGCTCCTCTGTATCGCTGCAATACGAAGGAAAGGACGATGCGGTCAAGTGGGTGAATGCGGACCATTCCGACGGAGGGCAGATCGTGGAGACCGGTGGGGGTAACGACCGCATCTTCGTGGGGCGCGTTTATGAATCGTCGCAATATCCGGGGGATGAAAACTGGGAGCCCCGGCCGAACGAGGACGAGGACCATGTGATCGCGGGTGCAGGCAACGACGTGGTGTTGACAGGGTATGGCAGCGACACCATCGAAGGCGGGGATGGCGATGACGATCTGTTGTCTGGCATGGTCGGGTCATACATGGCCGTGGGTGTCGACGGCTTGGATTCCAGCGGAACGTGGACCCATGAGAACTTTGCGGAGCAAAACCACGATCCGGCCGATGCGGGAAGTTCGGACTTCGTGGACGGCGGCGCGGGCAACGACCAGATTCGCGGCGGCATGGGGGGCGACGTGCTGCTGGGCGGCACGGGCGACGATACGGTCTATGGAATGGAGGGCGACGACTTGCTGGTGGGGGGCGAGGGCGCCGATACCTTGTATGGCGATGGCTGGTACCGGGCGGATGATGAATTCCAGATGGACCAAAATATCCGCTCTTATGACCACCGTGGCAACGACACGCTGCTGGGCGGTGCGGGGGAGGACCGCCTGGTCGGTGGAGTGGGCGAAGACCAGCTCTTCGGCGGGGAGGGCAACGACGAGCTCTATGGCGACGGCAGTGGTGCTTTCACCGAGGGCATCAACAACCTGCTGTGGATTCCGGGGCAATACCACGCGGCGGACACCATCGACGGGGGCGATGGCAATGATGGCATCGTGGGCGGCGGCGGGGGCGATGTGCTGCTGGGCGGCAACGGCAACGATCTGATCCGCGGGGATCAGTACGACACCATCCTGGTCGATGCGCAGTACCAGGGGGATGACCGCATCGAGGGAGGGGAGGGCAACGACCAGTTGTATGGCGACGGTGGCGCCGATGTCGTGATGGGCGGTGCAGGCAACGACAGCCTGAACGGCGGCAATGGCAACGACGTGCTGTGGGGCGGTGCGGGCGCTGATCGGCTCGATGGTGGCTCGGGCGATGACGTGTATTACTTCGCGCCCGGGGATATCGAGGCCGGCCGCAAGGAGGTCATCCAGGACGAAGGCGGCAAGGACCGCATCGAGTTCACGACAGGGGTCTCGCCCAAGGACGTTTCGGTGCGCCGCGTCGGTGCAGAGATCGTGCTGGCCCTGGGGGACGGCGCAGTCGTGGGGGTTCAGGGCGATATCCGCACCATCGAATCCGTGGCGTTCTCGGACGGTACGCAATGGAGCACGAGCGAATTGGTGGCCGCGGCGACGCGCACCACCGATGAAAGCGATACGGTGCAGACCGTGCTGGCGGATTCGACGGTGGACGGCGGCGGCGGCAATGACCAGTTGTCGGGTGACGGCTGGAAGGACACCCTGCTGGGCGGCGCGGCAGACGACGAACTGCGTGGAAATGGCGGCGACGACGTGCTGGACGGTGGCGCGGGCAACGACGAGGTGTTCGGGGGAGAAGGGCGCGACGTGGTCCTGTTCGGCCGTGGCGACGGACGGGACCAGTATTTCGCGGGCGCGGCAGGTGCCGGCCAGGGGGATGTGCTGAGGCTGAAGGCGGGCTTGGCGCTGTCCGACCTGGTGCTGCTGCGCGGCGGCGATGACTTGATCGTGCGCATCGTTGGTGGGGACGAGCAGTTGACCGTTCGGTCCGCCTTCGGTAGCGAGCCGCTGGAGCGATTGGAGTTCGCGGACGGCCGTGTGGTGGCACTGGCCGACCTGCCTCTGGCCAGCGGACAGTCCCAGGCGACGCAAGGCGACGATGTGATTTATGTCGGCGCTGGCGGAGAGACGGTGGATGCGCTCAGCGGACAGGACACGGTGCAGGGCGGCAAGGGCGATGACACGCTTGACGGCGGTGCCGGAGACGACTCGCTTTTGGGCAATGCAGGCAATGACGTCCTGCGGGATTTCTCAGGGAGAAACGGCTTCTACGGCGGTGACGGCGATGACCGCATTTCGGGCACGGGCAATTACGTGGATGCGGGCGCAGGAAACGATACCGTGGATGTGGCCGGAGCGGTCATCCGGCTCGGCTCCGGGGATGACACCGTGGTTCTGCGCCAATCCGACGCATCGCCCGGCCGCTCACGCGTCATCGACGGCGCCTCCAATGAGGTCACCCAGCGTACCTTCCGTTTCGCGTCTGGCATCTCGCCTTCCCAGGTCGAGTTCAAAAGCTTGTCGGACGAGGGCCGCAAGGACCTTGGGGTGACATGGCCGGGCAGCGCCAGTGTGGGCGTGCAGGACCTGCGCATCGAAGGTTTCATGGATCTGCAGGTGTCATACCGCAGCGGCATCCGCTTCGTGTTCGAGGATGCGCCCGAGACGGTCTGGAGCTTCGACGATGTCTTCCTCCTTGCGAATTCCGGTACGGCGGGCGACGATGCCTTGCGCGGTACGCCCGGGAACGACGAGCTGCGCGGCCTCGCCGGCAACGACAGCATCGAAGGGCTCGCCGGCAACGATGTGCTCGACGGCGGTCCAGGCTCCGATACCTTGCGTGGAGGGGATGGCAACGACACCTTGATTGCCGGAGACGGCAGCGCAATGGGTTCCGACACGCTCTATGGCGACGCTGGAGACGACGTGCTGGTGGCCTCCACCAGCGGCATCTCGCGGCTGTCGGGCGGCGCAGGGGCGGACACCTTCCGCGTCGGCCCCGGCGGGCGGCATGTGATCGTGCAGGACGACACCGTGTCGCAGGACGTGCTGGAGTTCGACGCGTCGATCGCGCCGAAGGACGTGAGCGTCACGCACCTGAACGGCGCGGCCATGCTGGTCGCCCGGGACCCGGTGTCCGGCGCGATCCGCGTCTCGGTGGAGCTGCAGGGCCTGCTGCGCAACGCGCAGCCGGGCGGCGTGACCGAGGTGCGCTTTGCGGGCAGCCCCGCCACCGTGTGGACGCTGGAGAACCTGCGCGAGCGCGCGCTCCAGGGCGCCGCGGGTGCGGACACGGTGACCGGCTTCGACTGGCGCGACGACCGCCTCAGCGGCGGTGCAGGAGACGACACGCTCGTGGGAGGTCTGGGCAACGACGTATACCTGGTCGGCAAGGGCGAGGGGCGCGACGTGATCACCGAGGCCGGCGGCACGGACACGCTGCGCTTCGGTGCGGGCATCGCCGCGGCGGACGTGAAGCTGGTGCGCACCTCCAGCCCCCCCTCCGACCTGACCGGCCGCACGATGGAGTTCGCTGCGGCGGACTCCCTGGTGGCCGTGCTGCCCGGGGGCGGGCAGGTGTGGATTCCGGGGTTCTTCGGTACGGGGGGCGGGATCGAAGGGTTCGAGTTCGCCGACGGCGCGCGCTGGAGCCTGCAGGACATCCAGAGCCGCACGGTGGACGCCCGCGGCACGGCCAATGCGATGCAGGGCACGGCGGGCGATGACGCCTTCACCGTGGACCATGTGGCCGACACCATCGCCGAAGGCGCGGGCCAGGGCACCGACACGGTCAGCAGTGCCGTGTCCTATGTGCTGCCGGGCAATGTCGAGAACCTCACGCTCACGGGCACGCTGGACATTTCGGGCGTCGGCAACGCCGCCGCCAACGTGATCACCGGCAACGCGGGCAACAACGTGCTCAACGGCATGGGCGGGACGGACGGCCTGGTCGGTGGTGCGGGCGACGACATCTACGTGGACGCGTCCGGTGGCGCCTATGACAACAACAAGGACGTCATCGTGGAACGGGCCGGGGAGGGCAACGACACGCTGCTGCTCGATGCCAAGAACCGGGTGCTGGACGAGAACGTCGAGAACCTCGTGCTGATGGATTGGAGCAACTCGAGCCGAGTGACTCCTTTGGATTCCTACTACGGATTCCAGCCTTCCTACCAGCTCTACGATGGACGAGCGGACGACACCCGGCTCCAGCTCAGCGGAAACACCGGCGACAACGTCATCGACGCGACGAACCAGGGGCGCCTCAGTGCCACGCTGATGGGTGACCGTTCCAAGACATTCGGGGGCATCGTCCTGGACGGGGGCCTGGGCAACGACACGCTGATCGGCGGTGCCGAGGACAACTATTACGTCCTCGACAGCCTGGGCGACAAGGTGCTGGAGACGGGCATCGCGGACAACGGGGCCCAGTTGTCCCTCAACGACACGGTGGTGTCCTCCCGCATTTCCATCGACCTGCCGCTCCATGTGGAGAACATCGAACTGCTGGGCGACCAGGCGATCAACGCCACCGGCAACGACCAGGCCAACCAGATCCGCGCGTCCCGGAACACGGCGCGCAACGTGCTCACCGGCAAGGGCGGCGACGACACCTACTACGTGGGGATCGACGACGCGGTGGTCGAGCAGGCCGGCGGTGGCACGGACCGGGTCATCATCGACGTCATGGCGATTGGCGCCGCGGCCTACCATTCCAGCGGCAAGGTGTTCCGCCTGGACGACTACGCCAACGTGGAACACCTCGCGGCCAACGGGCAACTGCGCGGCAACCAGCCTGCGCAGGGCGTGCACCTGGTGGGCAATGCAGGCAACAACACCATGAGCGGCTCCTTCCAGGACGACATCGTGGAAGGCGGTGCGGGTGACGACGTGGTGGAAGACCAGTACGCGGCCATCCGCCCCAATGCTTCTTTGTACTCCAGCGGCTGGGACAACGACGAACTGCTGGGCGGCGCGGGCGATGACCGCCTGGTGAGCTATGCCGGGCGCGACGTGATGGATGGGGGCACGGGCAACGACACGCTCGTCGGAGGCGATGTCTTCCGTTTCGGCCGGGGCGATGGCCAGGACGTGATCACGGCATGGACGGGCCGCGCCAGCGCGGACCGGCAGCAGGCGCTGCGCTTCAAGACCGGTGTCGTGGCCTCCGACGTCAGCGTGCGGCGGGTCGGCGATACCTTGGTCGTGGCCATTCGCGGCACCACCGACCAGGTCACCGTGCAGGGCTTCTACGGAGACCAGGAATTCAACGCGGTGCGGCGCATCGAGTTCGCCGACGGCACGGCCTGGGGTTTCGATGCGCTGATGCGCATGACCGACCCGAACGCCGTGAACCACGCGCCGGTCCTGTCGGCGGCGCTGCCCGAGGCCAAGGCCGCCACGAACACGCCGTTCAGCTTCGCGTTGCCGGCGGGCGCGTTCAAGGACGAGGACGCGGGTGAGGTGCTGACGTACAGCGCCACGCTGGCGGATGGCAAGCCCTTGCCTGGGTGGCTGGCGTTCGATGCGTCCAGGCTCTCTTTCAGCGGCACGCCAGCCGCCGCCGACCAGGGCGCTTTGAGCGTGCGCGTGACGGCCACCGATGCGATGGGCGCGCAGGCGAGTGGCAGTTTCGCGATGAGCATCACTGCGGGCAACCGGCCGCCCGTGGCCAGTACAGAGATCGCACAGCAACGCGCAACGGAGGATGTCGAATGGCGGTTCACGGTGCCTGCCAGCACGTTCACTGATGCCGACGCCGGCGATTCACTGACCTGGAGCGCCAAATACTACGGCGGCCCGCTTCCCGATTGGCTTTCTTTCGATGCTGCCACCCGTACCTTCTACGGAACACCGGCGGGCCGCGACAGCGGTTTGTGGGGCGTGGAGCTGATGGCCACCGACCGGGCCGGTGATTGGGCCAGTGTGTTGGTGGAGGTTTTGGTCGATCCTGTAAACGATGCGCCTGTAGCAAAGACTCCGCTTACCCCCCAGTCATTCAAGCAAGGCGCCGCATGGAGCTTTGCCTTGCCGGCCGACGCGTTTGTCGATGAGGACGAGGGCGACGTGCTGACCTATTCCGCCACCCTGTCATCCGGCGCTGCGCTGCCGGCGTGGCTGACGTTCGACGCTGCCAAGAAGACGCTGCGCTCCTCCAGCACCTCGGCGCCGTCGGGCAGCTACGAAATCACCATCACCGCGACCGACCAGGCAGGCGCCAAGGCATCCCAGAAGCTCCCGCTGACCGTGCAGTCGAGCGCGATCACGGGCACAGCTAGCAACGACACCCTCACCGGTACCAGCGGCAACGACACCATCGACGGCGGCGCGGGCGCTGACACCATGACGGGCCTGGGCGGCAACGACACCTACACGGTCGATAACGCCTCCGACAAGGTGGTGGAGGCCGCCAACGCGGGCACCGATACCGTGCTGTCCAGCGTCACCCACACGCTTGCGGCGAACGTGGAGAACCTGACGCTGACCGGCACGGCCGCCATCAACGGCTCCGGCAACGCCCTCGCCAACACGCTCGTGGGCAACAGCGGGGCCAACCGGCTAGACGGCGGCGCGGGTGCGGACGCGATGACCGGTGGGGCGGGCAACGACGTGTACATGGTGGACAACGCGGGCGATGCGGTGATCGAGGCCGCCAACGGCGGGACCGATGCCGTGGAGTCTTCCATCACTTACGCACTTACGGCGAACGTGGAGAACCTGACGCTGACCGGCACGGCCGCCATCAACGGCACCGGTAATGCCCTTGCCAACACCCTGGCGGGCAACAGCGGTGCCAACCGGCTGGACGGCGGCGCGGGCGCGGACGCGATGACCGGTGGCGCGGGCAACGACGTGTACGTGGTGGACAACGCGGGCGACACGGTGACTGAGGCCGCTAACAGCGGGACGGATACCGTGGAGTCTTCCATCACCCACACGCTTGCGGCGAACGTGGAGAACCTGACGCTGACCGGCACGACCGCCATCAACGGCACCGGCAATGCCCTGGCCAACACCCTGGCGGGCAACAGCGGGGCCAACCGGCTGGACGGCGGCGCGGGTGCGGACGCGATGAGCGGTGGCGCAGGCGACGACGTCTATGTGGTGGACAACGCCAGCGACACCGTGACGGAAGGCGTCAATGGCGGCACGGACACCGTGGAGTCCTCCATCGCCTACACGCTGGGCAGCGACGTGGAGAACCTCACGCTGACGGGATCGTCCGCGCTCAACGGCACGGGCAACGCGCTGAACAACCGGCTGCTGGGCAACGCGGGCGCCAACACGCTGACCGGCGGCGCGGGCGCGGATTACCTGGACGGCGCAGCCGGGGCCGACACGCTGATCGGCGGTGTGGGCAACGACACCTACTGGCTCGGCAGAGGCTACGGGCTGGACACGATCCAGGAAAACGACAGCACCAGCGGCAACCAGGACATCGCGAAGTTCGGCAGTGACATCTCGTCGCGCCAACTGTGGTTCCGCAAGTCCGGCAACCACCTGGAGGTGAGCGTCATCGGCACGAACGACAAGTTCACGGTGAGCGACTGGTATTCCGGTACCAAGAACCAGGTGGAGCGCTTCGACGCGGGGGACGGCAAGAGCCTCACCAACAGCCAGGTGCAAAACCTGGTACAGGCCATGGCGTCGTTCTCGCCGCCCGCGGCAGGGCAGACGACGCTGCCGGCCAACTACCAGAGCGGGCTGGAGTCGGTGCTGGCGGCGAACTGGAAGTGAGGAGTGGTGCGGCCCGGGTCAATCGGGCCGCACCGCGCTGATCGATGTGGCACCGGGCTATTTCGTCCCGAAAATCCGATCCCCCGCATCTCCCAGCCCGGGCAGGATGTAGCCGTGGTCGTTCAACTCGCGGTCGATCGCTGCGGTGTAGATCGGCACGTCGGGGTGGGCCTTTTGCAGCGTGGCTACGCCTTCCGGTGCGGCCAGCAGGCAGACGAACTTGATCGAGCGGGGGTTGAGCTTCTTGAGGCGGTCCACCGCGGCCGCAGCGGAGTTGCCGGTGGCGAGCATGGGGTCCACGACGATGATGTCGCGCTCTTCCATCTCGGAAGGCATCTTGAAGTAGTACTCGACCGGCTGCAGGGTCTGCGGGTCGCGGTACAGGCCGATGTGGCCCACCCTGGCGCCCGGGATCACGTTGAGCATGCCGTCCAGAAAGCCGTTGCCGGCGCGCAGGATGGACACGAGCACCTGCTTTTTGCCGTCGATGACCTGGCCCGTCATGGTTTCCAGCGGGGTTTCGATCTGTACGTCCTGCAGCGGCATGTCGCGCGTGACCTCGTAGGCCATCAGCGTGCTGAGTTCGCCGAGCAGGCGGCGAAAGCTGTTGGTGCTGGCGTCCTTCTTGCGCATCAGGGTCAGCTTGTGCTGCACCAGGGGATGGGTGATGACGTGGACATTGCTCATGGGCTGGGGCCTCTTGTTGGGAAAGTGAAAAGCGGGAAAGAGCGGTCTGCAGATGCAGGAGAAAGAAAGGGTACGTGCGTCGCCGCGCAGGGGCGGCTCGGGGCGCCGATCAGTCTGCCAGAAAGCGTGCGTACCGCGCCAGATCGACGTTGCCGCCGCTGACCACGATGCCCACGCGCTTGCCGTGCAGGTCCACGCCGCCGTGCAGGGCGCCGGCGAAGGCGAGGGCGCCGGTGGGCTCGACGACGATCTTCATGCGCTCGGCGAAGAACCGCAGCGCCTGCACCAGCTGCTCGTCGGTGGCGGTGACGATGTCGGCCACGTCGCGCTGGATGATGGGAAAGGTGATGCTGCCCAGCGCCTGGGTCTGGGCGCCGTCAGCGATGGTGTGGGGCGTGTCGATGCGCACGATGCGGCCGGCGCGCAGCGATTGCTGGGCGTCGTTGCCGGCCGCTGGCTCGACGCCGATCACCTGGCAGTCGGGGGCCAGCGCCTTCGCGGCCAGGAGACTGCCCGACAGCAATCCGCCGCCGCCCAGGCAGACGAACAGGTAGTCGAGGTCGGGCACTTCTTCGAGCAGTTCCTTGGCGGCGGTGCCCTGGCCGGCGATGACATGCGGATGGTCGAACGGCGGCACCAGGGTCATGCCGCGTTCCTGTGCAAGGCGCTGGCTGATGGCTTCGCGGTCTTCGGTGAACCGGTTGTAGGTGACGACCTGGGCGCCGTACTCGCGGGTGGCGGCCATCTTTGCGGTGGGCGCGTCTTCGGGCATGACGATCAGCGCCGGCATGTCCAGCAGGCGGGCCGAAAGGGCAATGGCCTGGGCGTGGTTGCCCGACGAGAAAGCCAGCACGCCGCGCGCGCGCTGGGTGTCATCGAACTGGGCGAGCGTGTTGTACGCGCCGCGAAACTTGAAGGCGCCCATGCGCTGCAGGTTCTCGCACTTGAAGAAAAACTGGGCGCCGCATTGCTGGTCCGCCGTGCTGGAGCGCGCCACGGGCGTGCGGTGCGCGACGCCCTGGAGCCGGTGGGCCGCGTCGGCGACGTCGGTGTAGGTGGGCAGGGCCGGGATGTGCGTAGGCATGGCTGCGTCCTCGCGTAGACGGGATCGGGAAGGAGTCCGCATCATAGCCCGCCGGGGGGTGATCAAGGGTCAAAAGTGCCTGCAGCGCACACCCAGTATGTGTTGGCAGCTATCGATTTGATAATGATGGATGCCCTGGCCTAGCCGGCAGGCCTTGCAGATCGACGGACCGCGCCGACCGCTCAGCCCAGATCGCTGAATCGCTGCAGCGGCGCCAGCGCCGGAAAGTCGCCTGCGCGCCTGGTGCGCATCGCGTCCACGGCCTCGCCCACATGCCGGTTGCTCCAGATCGCACCCTGCAGCCAGCCCATCTGGCGCAGGCTGTCGTCCACCGAGTGGTCGCGCGCATAGTGCACAGCCTGCTTGGTGCCCCAGATGGCGACCGGCGGCTTGGCGGCGATCTCGCGGGCGCAGGCCAGGGCCGCGTCCAGCATCGCCGCCTGGGTGTCGAACAGTTCGTTGACCAGCCCGCAGGCCAGGGCGCGCGGTGCGGGCAGGCGCCGGCCGGTGTAGGCCAGTTCCTTGACGATGCCCAGCGGAATCAGCTTGGGCAGGCGCTGCAGCGTGCCCACGTCGGCCACCATGCCGATGTTGATTTCCTGAATGCAGAAGAACGCGTCCTGCGTGGCGTAGCGGATGCAGGCGGCCGTCACCATGTCCACTGCGCCGCCGATGCAGCCGCCGTGGATGGCGGCGATCACCGGGATGCGCAGCGATTCGATGCGCGTGAACGTGGCCTGCATGTCGGTCAGCAGATCGAAGAGGGCGGCGCGGCCTTCGGGGCTCTGGTCGTCCATGGTGATGGCGCCGCCGAAAGTCTCCAGCGCCATGCCGGCCGAAAAGTGCTTGCCCGTGCTGCTGATGACCAGCGCGCGCGCCTCGCCCGACCGATGCAGCCGCGCCAGCACGGAGTCCAGTTCGCGCCAGAATGCCGGGTGCATGGTGTTCATGGCCTCCGGCCGGTTCAGCACCAGATGCGCCACCTGGTCCGTGATGGCGAGCGAGAAGCAGGAGAACAAGGACAAGCAGATCGTCGGTTTCGACATCGACATCATCAACGCCATCGCGAAGAAGCAGTCGCTCAAGATCAAGGTGGTGAACACCCCCTGGAGCGGCATTTTCGCGGCGCTGAACAACGGCGATGTGGACCTGGTGATCTCCGGCGTGACCATCAACGACAAGCGCCGCCAGAGCTACGACTTCACCGAGCCGTACTTTGCCGCGCAGCAACTGATCGCCGTGCCCAAGGCGAGCACCGTGGCGTCGCTGAAAGACCTGGCGGGCAAGAAGATCGCGGTGGTGAACGCGTCCACGGCGGACGATGTGGCCTCGCGCGAGTTCGGCAAGACCAGTCCGAACATCCGCCGCTTCGAGAGCACGCCGCTCATCATTTCCGAGCTGGCGGGCGGCGGCGTGGATGCGGCCATCGGCGACAACGGCGTGATCGCCTACCGCGTGGCGCAGAACGCCGCGCTGAAGACGGTGGAAGACCCCGCGTTCCCCGTCGAGGGCTTCGGCATCGTCGTCAAGAAGGGCGACAAGGCGCTGCAGGACAAGCTCAACGCCGGCCTGGCCGCCGTGCGGGCTGATGGCAGCTACAGCGAGATCTACAAGAAGTGGTTTGGCAAGGAATACAAGCCACGCTGATCGGCACGCCGCTTTTCTGGCATGACACCACGGCCGCGCTGCGGCCGTTTTTGCGGGCGCCTATAGGCCCGCCGCGACCAATGAGAGGAAGAGGCCATGGAGCCTGTTGAGTGGTTTGGCTGGTTCCGGCCGGACATCCTGGTGGAATACAAGGACCTGTTCATCCAGGGCGCCTGGATGACGATCGGGGTGACGGTGGTGTGCGTGCTGCTGGGCGGCACGTGGGGCCTGCTGCTCGCGCTGGCCCGCCTGGCGCAGGCGCGCCATGCGCCGCTGAGCTGGGTGTGCCGCTATCTGCTGCGCTGGCCGTCCACCGTGTATGTGAGCTTCTTTCGCGGCACGCCGCTGTTCGTGCAGATCTTGCTGATGCACTTTGCGGTGCTGCCGCTGTTCATCCATCCATCGACCGGCTTGCTGGTGACGGGCGACTTTGCCCGCACGCTCAAGCAGGAGCATGGCGCGCTGATCTCGGGGATCGTGGCGCTCACGCTCAACTCCGCGGCGTATATCTCGGAGGTGTTCCGCGCGGGCATCCAGTCGATCGCGCGCGGGCAGTCCGATGCAGGGCGCTCGCTGGGCTTCACGCCCGGGCAGGTGATGCGCTACGTGGTGCTGCCGCAGGCCTTTCGCCGCATGCTGCCGCCGCTGGGCAACAACGCGATCGCGCTGCTGAAAGACACGTCCCTGATCTCTGCCATCGGCCTGGCCGAGATGGCCTATGCCGCGCGCACAGTGGCCGGGGCGTATTCGCGCTACTGGGAACCGTATCTGGCGATTGCCCTGGCCTACTGGATCATGACGCTCGCGCTGACCGGCGCCCTGCGCAGGCTGGAGAGCCACCTGGCGCGCAGCGACCGGGTCTGACGCCGCTGCTGAAAGGCGCTGGCGGTTTCAGCGCCGCACCGTGCTGGCATCCTGCCCGAACAGCACCTTCTTCGCGTCTTCGTCCACGGTGGGCGCGGTGTTGATGCCCTGGACCAAGTCGTACGCCCGCACGGTGGCGGGGCGTTCGCGGATGCGTTCGAACCACTGCTTCAAGTGCGGAAAATCGTTGAGGTTCTGCCGCTGGCGCTCGTGCGGCACGATCCAGGGATAGCAGGCCATGTCGGCGATGGAATACGTGCCGGCAATGTACTCGCGCCCATCGGACAGGTGCTTGTCCAGCACGCTATACAGGCGCGCGGTTTCCTTCACGTAGCGGTCGATCGCGTACGCGATGGGCTCCGGCGCATATTGCGTGAAGTGGTGGTTCTGGCCCGCCATGGGCCCCAGGCCGCCCATCTGCCAGAACAGCCATTGCAACGCTTCGGTGCGCCCGCGCAGGTCTTGGGGAATGAACTGGCCGGTCTTGTCGGCCAGGTAAAGCAGGATGGCGCCGGACTCGAACACCGGAATCGGTCCGCCGCCGCCCGCAGGGGCATGGTCCACGATGGCGGGAATGCGGTTGTTGGGCGCGATGCGCAAAAACTCGGGCTGAAACTGCTCGCCGCGGCCGATGTTTACGGGCAGCACGCGGTAGGGCAGTCCGGCCTCTTCGAGGAACATCGTTATCTTGTGGCCGTTGGGCGTGGTCCAGTAGTGCAGGTCGATCATGCAAAAAACTCCTTGGTTTGGTCCCCGCGAAAAAGATCAGCGCTTGCGGCCGCCGAACAGGCTGCCCAGCACGCCGCGCAGGATCTCCTTGCCCAGCGAGGTGCCCATGGTGCGGACGGCGGATTTGGCCATGGTCTGCACCAGCCCATCGTGCTTGCCGCCGCGCGGACCGGTCGATCCGAACAACACGTCGTTCAGCCCGCCCATGACGCCGCCTCCCGCGCCATCGGTGGTGCCGCCCTTCGTGCCAGCCGTTGCCGTGGCGGCAGCCTCGGTGCGGCCTTGGAGCTTTTCGTAGGCGGATTCACGGTCCACGGCTTTCTCGTACACGCCAGCGACGAGCGAGCCGGCCAGCAATGCCTGGCGCTGGGCGGGCGTGATGGGCCCCAACTGGCTGGCGGGGGGCAGCACAAAAACGCGTTCGGTCACGCTGGGCCGGCCCTTGGCGTCCAGGAAGCTCACCAGTGCCTCGCCCACGGCCAATTCTGTGATGGCGGTTTCGATGTCCAGTCCTGGCTTCTGGCGCATGGTGGTGGCCGTGGCCTTCACCGCCTTTTGGTCGCGCGGGGTAAAGGCGCGCAGCGCGTGCTGCACGCGGTTGCCCAACTGGGCCAGCACGCTGTCGGGAATGTCGAGCGGGTTCTGGGTGACGAAGTACACGCCCACGCCCTTGGACCGCACCAGCCGCACCACCAGCTCGATGCGCTCGATGAGCACCTTGGGCGCTTCGTTGAACAGCAGGTGGGCCTCGTCGAAGAAGAAGACGAGCTTGGGGACTTCCGGGTCGCCGATTTCGGGCAACTGCTCGAACAGCTCCGACAGCATCCACAGCAAAAAAGTGGCGTAGAGGCGCGGCGAATTCATGAGCTTGTCGGCAGCCAGAATGTTGACCACGCCGTGCCCCTCAACCGTCTGCATGAGATCGTTGATGTCGAGCATCGGCTCGCCGAAGAACTGGGTGCCTCCCTGCTGCTCGATCTGCAGCAGGCCCCGCTGGATCGCGCCTACGCTGGCGGCGCTGATATTGCCGTACCCTGTCGTGAATTCTTTGGCGTTGTCCCCGACATACTGGAGCATGGCCCGCAGGTCTTTGAGGTCGAGCAGCAACAGTCCGTTGTCGTCGGCAATCTTGAAAACCAGGTTGAGCACGCCCAGCTGGGTCTCGTTCAGGTTGAGCATGCGGCCCAGCAGCAGCGGGCCCATGTCGGACACCGTGGCGCGCACCGGATGGCCTTGCTGGCCGAACACGTCCCACAGTGCGGTAGGGCAGGCCAGGGGTTCAGGCAGGGGAAGCCCGCGTTCCTTGAGCGTGGCCGCCAGCTTGTCGCCGATACTGCCCGGTTGGCTGATGCCGGTAAGGTCACCCTTGATGTCGGCCATGAACACCGGCACCCCGATGCGCGAGAAGCCTTCGGCCAGCGTCTGGAGGGTGACCGTCTTGCCCGTGCCGGTGGCTCCGGTGATGAGGCCGTGGCGGTTGGCCAGGCCGGGCAGCAGGTGGCATTCGGTGGTGCCATGCTTGGCAATGAGAAGAGGTTCGGCCATGGCGTCGGGGTGCGGAGTGGGGGGATGCGTCAAAAGTAAAATCGCGGGCAGTAGATTAAATCAATACCAGAAGGACTCCTGTGGCAGGACACAGCAAATGGGCAAACATTCAGCACCGCAAAGGGCGGCAGGATGAAAAGCGCGGCAAGATCTGGACCCGGATCATTCGTGAAATCACGGTAGCGGCACGGGCGGGCGGGGGCGATATTTCGGCCAATCCCCGGCTGCGCCTGGCCATCGAGAAGGCCAAGGCCGCGAACATGCCGGCCGACCGCATCAAGTACAACATCGACAAGGCCACCGGCAATGCCGAGGGCGTGAGCTACGAGGAAATCCGCTACGAAGGCTATGGCATCGGTGGCGCGGCCATCATCGTGGACACCATGACCGACAACCGCGTGCGCACCGTGGCCGAAGTACGCCATGCCTTCAGCAAGCATGGCGGCAACATGGGCACGGAAGGCTCGGTCGCCTTCCAGTTCAAGCACTGCGGCCAGTTGATCTTCGCGCCCGGCACCAATGAAGACCAGGTGATGGAAGTGGCCCTGGAAGCGGGCGCTGAAGACGTGGTCACGGGCGAAGACGGGGCCATCGAAGTGCTCACCGCCTACGCCGATTTCGAAACCGTGAAAAACGCGCTGGAGGCCGCCGGCCTCGTGCCTGAAGTGGCCGAGGTCACGATGCGCGCCGAAAACACCATCGAGCTCGAAGGCGAAGACGCCGCGCGCATGCAAAAACTCCTCGACGTGCTGGAAGACCTGGACGACGTGCAAGAGGTCTATCACAACGCTGCCTTATGAATATGAGCCTGAACCTCTGCAATCGATCCCTGCCCGCCGAAGGGCCTACCGGCCTGTCTGAATCGGCCCACCGGAGCCCGGTATGAAAGTCCTTGTGATTGGCGGCGGCGGCCGTGAACACGCCATGGCCTGGAAGCTCTCGCAGTCGCCGAAGGTGACGAAGGTCTATGTGGCGCCGGGCAACGGCGGCACGGCATTGAACTCCAAGCTCGAGAACGTGCCCATCACCGAGGTGCGCGAACTGCGCTCCTGGGCGCAGGACCAGAAGATCGCGCTGACCGTGGTCGGCCCCGAGGCGCCCTTGGCCGCTGGCGTCGTGGACGAGTTCCGCGCGCACGGCCTGCGCATCTTCGGCCCGACCAAGGCTGCCGCGCAGCTCGAAAGCTCCAAGGCTTTCTCCAAGGCCTTCATGCGCCGCCATGGCATCCCCACGGCAGATTACGACACCTTCACCGACCCGGTGGCGGCCCATGCCTTCGTGGAGCGACTCGGCGCACCGATCGTCATCAAGGCAGACGGCTTGGCGGCCGGCAAGGGCGTGGTGGTGGCCATGTCGCTGCAGGAGGCCCACGATGCGGTGGACTTCATGCTGGTGGACAACAAGTACGGCGTGACGCACAACGAGGGCGGCGCGCGCGTTGTGATCGAAGCGTTCCTGCAGGGCGAGGAAGCCAGCTTCATCGTGCTGTGCGATGGCAAGAACGTCACCGCTCTGGCAACCAGCCAGGACCACAAGCGCCTGAAGGACGGCGACCAGGGGCCCAACACCGGCGGCATGGGCGCGTATTCGCCTGCGCCCGTGGTCACGGCCGACGTACACGCCCGCGCCATGCGCGAGATCATCCTGCCCACCATCCGCGGCATGGAAAAGGACGGCATTCCTTACACCGGATTCCTGTACGCAGGCTTGATGATCGATTCGACCGGCCACCCGAAGGCGCTGGAGTTCAACTGCCGCATGGGTGACCCCGAGACGCAGCCGATCCTCATGCGCCTCAAGAGCGATTTTGTCGATGTGCTGGGCGCTGCGGTGGACGGCAAGCTCGACCAGGTCGAACTGCAATGGGACCGCCGCACCGCGCTGGGCGTGGTGATGGCCGCGCACGGCTACCCGGAAGATCCCCGCAAGGGCGATGCGATCACGGGCCTGCCTGCGGACGCCGACGAAGCCATGGTGTTTCATGCCGGCACGGCCCTCGAAGACGGTGTGCCGCACACCACGGGCGGGCGCGTACTGTGCGTGACTGTGCTGGCCGACAGCGTCAAGCAGGCGCAGCAGCGCGTGTACGACGTGGCCCGCGGCATCCATTTCGATGGCGCGCAGTACCGCCGCGACATCGGCCACCGGGCGGTGAAGAGCTGATGCCGGCATTGACACCTTCTCCAGCGCCTGCTTTGAATGCGGTCGACACGGCCACCCGCGTGCGCACTTACCTGGAAGGATTGCAGACCCGGATCACCTCGGCCCTTGAAGAGGTCGAAGGCCCCGTGGCGCGCGGTGGCGCGCGGTTCTTGAACGATGCGTGGCGCAAGGCACCTGGCGAGCCGCTGCAGGGCGATGGCATCACCCGCATCCTGGAAGGCGGGCGCGTATTCGAGCGCGCGGGCTGCGGCTTCTCGCACGTGCGGGGCGCCAAGCTGCCGCCGTCGGCCACGCAGCACCGGCCCGAACTGGCCGGCGCGCCGTTCGAGGCCATGGGGGTTTCGCTGGTGTTCCACCCGCTCAACCCGTATGTGCCGACGGTGCACATGAATGTGCGCATGATCGTGGCCGCTCCGGCAGAAGGTGCGCCGGTGTGCTGGTTCGGCGGGGGCATGGATCTGACGCCGTATTACGGCTTCGAGGAAGACGCGGTGCATTTTCACCGGGCATGCCGCGACGCGCTCAACCCGTTCGGCGAGGGCCTGTACCTGCGCTTCAAGCGCTGGTGCGACGAGTATTTTTATCTCAAGCACCGCAACGAGCAGCGTGGCGTGGGCGGCATCTTCTTCGACGACTTTTCCGAGCTGGGTTTCGAGCGCAGCCTGGGCATGGTGCAGTCGGTGGGGGACGCACTGCTGGGCGCCTATCTCCCCATCGTGCATCGGCGCCAGGCCATCCCTTTCGGTGATCGCCAGCGCGAGTTCCAGTGCTATCGGCGCGGGCGCTATGTCGAGTTCAACCTGGTGTGGGACCGCGGCACGAACTTCGGTCTGCAATCGGGTGGCCGCACCGAATCGATCTTGCTGTCGATGCCGCCGATGGCGGGCTGGTCGTACCAGCGCCAGGAGGCTCCGGGCTCGCCCGAGGCCGAGCTCACGCGGCGCTTTCTGGTGCGGCGGGACTGGCTCTGACCAGCCCGTGCATTCGCAAAAAGGCCGAAAGCTATAATTTCAATAGCTGCCCGCGCTCATCCCATGAGCGCCCAAGGCCAAAAACACCCCTGATGTGCACGCGGTGGCCGATTCGCCACCCGGGCCCGCCGCATTGGCCGATGCCCGGGTTGCACGCTAGTATTGGCCCATCCTTTTTAGACAAACGCCTGATGACCACCTCCTCCAAATCGGAATCCGCTGCCAAGAAAGACGTCACCAAACTCCAGCGCGCCATCGTCGATGGCCTGGAGGACGTCAAAGCGCAAGACATCCAGGTGTTCAACACCGAGCACCTGTCGCCGCTCTTCGAGCGCGTGATCGTGGCGTCGGGCACGTCCAACCGCCAGACCAAGGCATTGGCGGCCAGCGTGCGCGATGCGGTGCGTGAAGCGGGCTTCGGCAAGCCCCGCATCGAGGGCGAGGACAACGGCGAGTGGATCATCGTGGACTGCGGCGCCGCCGTGGCGCACATCATGCAGCCGGCCATCCGCCAGTACTATCGCCTGGAAGAGATCTGGGGCGACACCCCTGTTCGCCTGAAGCTCGGCGCCGCCAAGCCCAAGGCCGCGGAAGGCACGGCTGGCGTTGCCAAGAAAAAGCCCGCTGCCAAGAAAGCCGCTGCCGCACCGGCGCAACCGGCCCGCAAGCCCGGCGTGAGCAAGGTGGCTGCCAAGTCGCCTGCGGCCGCACCCCAGAAGGCAGGCGCCAAGCCCCCGGCCAGGACAGCCGGAAAGCCGGGTGCCCGTGGCACCGTGAAGCAGGCCGCGCCTGCGAAGACGACCGCTAAAACCACGGCCAGAACGCCTGTGAAAGCGGCTGGCAAGGCGACCGCGAAGACGGTGGCCAAAGCCCCCATCCAGACCTTGATCGTCAAGCCCATCGCCAAGAAGCCGGCGGGCAAGCCTGCCGCCAAGCGGGCCCCTGGCCGCTCCTCGGCGGCTGCAGCCCCCAAAGCCGCACCCCGGACTGCCACGACGGCGAAGACGGCCGCCAAGCCGCAGCGCCCCGCTGCCAAGAAGTCGCCCACCCGCAGGGGTTGAGCCAGCGCCTGAGCGTTATCGATGAAGCTGTTGATCGTGGCCGTGGGCCAGCGTGTGCCCGACTGGGCGCAGACGGCCTACGACGACTACGCCAAGCGGTTTCCGCCGGAGCTGAAGGTCGAGATCAAGGCGGTCAAGACCGAGCCGCGCGGCTCCAAAACGCTGGAGACGCTATACGCCGCCGAGCGCGAGCGCATCGAGGCTGCCATACCCCGCGGCACCCGCGTGGTGGCGCTGGACGAGCGGGGCACGTCCCTCACTACGAAAGCACTTGCAGAGCGCCTCAAAGGCTGGCAATTGGGGGGGGACGATGTGGCCCTGGTCATCGGCGGGCCCGATGGTTTGGACCCTGCGTTTCGACAGTTAGCGCATGAACGCATACGGCTGTCCGATCTCACATTGCCGCACGCCATGGTGCGTGTGCTGCTGATCGAACAGCTCTACCGGGCCTGGTCGGTGAACGCGGGGCATCCCTACCACCGCGAATAGGCCGCCAAGACCAGGTCGGCGTCAGGCCTCGGCCCGTTCGGCCTGTGCAGACGGAATGCAAATCACGGGGGCCGCTGCGACAGAGCGCTCTTGCGCTTGCCGTGTACAGGCAGGCGCAAATTCCGTGGCCAGCAGGCTGAATGAAAGCAGATCATGGTGCCGTCCGTCCCAAAACCCTGCGCTGCGCAGCAGCCCTTCGCACTGAAACCCCCAACGCTGCAGCATGCGGATCGATGACACGTTGTCGGAATGGACGCTCGCACTGATTCGCATCAGTTGCAGGTGAAGGAAGCACCAGTTCAGCACCCTGCCAATCGCCTCGTTCATGAAGCCCTGGCCCTGGTATGGCGACGCCAGCTCATAGCCCAGCGCGGCGCTGAGCGCGGTGGCGTCGCAATGCGTGAAGTTGCATTGCCCGATCATGCCTGGCACGCCCTTGCGCTCGATGGCCCAGCAGAACCCAGGAACCGGCATCAGCGTTAATTGGTCGGCCCAGTTCACGAAATCCAATGCGCCTTCCAGATCGCGGATCGCGTTGTAGCCGGCCCACTGCCTTGATTCCGCATCCGCGTGCATGGAGAGCAGGGCCGGTGCATCGGATGCCACCATCTTGCGCAGCCTGAGCCGCGGTGTCTCCAGTGTGGGAAAGAAGGTCATGTGCCATTCTTGAAAAGGCCGGCAGCGCAAGGCTGCCGGTTCCCGAAGCCGGCGCCGGCGAACCGAAGCGGCACGCGCGAGCGATCGGCTATCCTCGCGCCCCGTGCCGTCCTCTATTCCTTCCTTCATCTATCTCGCATCCCAAAGCCCGCGCCGCCGCCAACTGCTCGAGCAGTTGGGGGTTCACCATGAACTGCTGCTGCCCAATGCCGATGGCGATGTGGCCGAAGACGCAGAAGCCATCGAGGTGCCGCTGGCCAGCGAGCCGCCCGCCCGCTATGTGCAGCGCGTCACGGGGCTCAAGCTCGATTCGGCCGTCGCCCGCCGTGCCCGGCGCGGGTTGACGGATGCCCCCATCCTTTGCTCGGACACCACGGTGGCCTGGGGCCGCACGATCTACGGCAAGCCGGAGGATGCCGCCGATGCGCGCCGCATGCTGGGCGAGTTGTCGGGGCGCACGCACCGCGTGCTCACGGCGGTGGCCCTGCAGCACGGGGAAACGCGGTCGGTCGCGCTGTCGGTCTCGAAAGTGACCTTTGCCGCGCTCACGCCCGCCCAGATCGCAGCGTATGTGGACAGCGGGGAACCCATGGGCAAGGCCGGCGCGTATGGCATCCAGGGGCCCGCGGCGCAGTACGTGTCGCACCTGGCCGGCAGCTATACCGGCATCATGGGATTGCCCTTGTTCGAGACGGCGCAACTGCTGCGCTCGGCCGGCATGCTGCGCGGCTGAATGGCGATGTGGGACCAGTGAGTCTGCCATGCAGGCGGGTTTCAGGCATCATGGGCGGCCACTTTTTTCCGACCCCATGCAACAAGACATCCTGATCAACTGGTCCCCCCAAGAAACCCGCGTGGCGGTGGTCGAGCACGGCGCGGTGCAGGAACTGCACGTGGAACGCACCCTGGAACGGGGCCTGGTGGGCAACGTGTATCTGGGCAAGGTCTCGCGCGTGTTGCCGGGCATGCAGTCGGCGTTCATCGACATTGGGCTGGAGCGCGCGGCGTTCCTGCACGTGGCGGACGTGTGGCACCGGCAGGAAGGCGGCGAGGCGCCCATGTTCGCGCGCAAGGGCGAGCCGCCGGTGCCGATCGAAAAACAGGTGTTCGAAGGCCAATCCCTCATGGTGCAAGTCATCAAGGACCCCATCGGAACCAAGGGTGCGCGCCTTTCCACGCAGATCAGCATCGCGGGCCGGCTGCTGGTGTTTCTGCCCCAGGATGACCACGTGGGCGTGTCGCAGAAGATCCCCGCCGACGAGCGCGATGCCTTGCGCGGACGGCTGCAGGCACTGGTGGGCGACAAGGCGTCGGGAGGCGGTGGCGGGTTCATCCTGCGCACCAATGGGGAAGATTCCACCGACGCCGAATTGGCCGAAGACATCGCTTACCTGCGCAAGACCTGGGCGCGCATCAAGGACGCCTCGCTGCGCTTGCCGCCCATGTCGCTGCTGCACCAGGACCTGAGCCTGCTGCAGCGCGTGCTGCGCGATCTGGTGGGGGAGGAGACGGCGACCATCCGCATCGACTCGCGCGAGCAGTTTTCCGCGCTGCAGGCTTTCGGCCATGAATTCATGCCGGCCGCGGCGCCGAAGCTGCAGCTGTACAAGGGCGAGCGGCCGATTTTCGACCTGTATGGCATCGACGAGGAAATCGGTCGCGCCCTGGGCCGGCGCGTCGATCTGAAGTCGGGCGGCTACCTGATCGTGGACCAGACCGAGGCGCTGACCACCATCGATGTGAACACGGGCGGCTATGTCGGTGCGCGCAATTTCGACGACACCATTTTCAAGACCAACCTGGAGGCCGCACAGGCCATTGCGCGCCAGTTGCGGCTGCGCAATCTGGGCGGCATCGTCATTGCGGATTTCATCGACATGGCGCGCGAGGACCACCAGCAGGCCGTGCTCGCGGAGTTCAAGAAGCAGCTCGCGCGTGACCGTGTCAAAACCATGGCCGGTGGCTTTTCCCAGTTGGGACTGGTGGAAATGACGCGCAAACGCACCCGCGAATCCCTGGCCCACATGTTGTGCGAACCCTGCGAGCATTGCCAGGGCAAAGGCATCGTGAAGACCGCGCGCAGCGTGTGCTACGACATCCTTCGCGAGATTTTGCGCGAGGCACGCCAGTTCAACCCCCGCGAGTTTCGCGTCGTTGCCTCACCGCGCGTCGTGGAGCTGTTTCTCGACGAGGAGAGCCAGCACTTGGCAGGGCTGTCAGATTTCATCGGCAAGCCCATTTCATTGCAGTCGGAAACGGCGGTGGGGCAGGAGCAGTACGACATCGTGCTGCTTTGAGGCGCGGTAGCGTGGCCGGTGCGCTCACTTGGCGAGCGCAGTCAACAGGATTTCGATCAGCCCTACGGCGGGCACGTGTGGAAGAGTTCTTATGAATATCCGGGGCTAGAATAAAACAATCCATCTGGATGGTTTGTATGTCTGAAGCCCATAAACGCCTGAAACAACCCGAACTGGTCCGAGCCCAATTGCTTGCCGTGGCCGCCGATCTGCTCGTGCAGGAAGGGCCGCACGCGGTCACTTTGGATGCTGTCGCGCACCAGGCCGGCGTGACCAAAGGCGGTTTGCAGCACCACTTTCGCAGCAAACAGGCACTGTTGGGCGCCCTCTGCGATCAGTTGTTCGATGTGTTCGATGTGTTCTACGCCGCCGCCCTCGACTCCGAGCCCCAGGCCCCTGGGCGGCACGCACGGGCCTATCTGAAAACCTGCTTTCACACTGCCCAGACCGCGCATGAGCGCCGAACGCAGCGCGCCATCGCTTTGCTCGCATTCGCGCTGCCTTCTTGCCGCGAACGCTGGAGCGCCAAGATGCGCGCCGCGCTCGCACAGGACGGCTCCGACCCGGACGCCGCGGACCGTTTGTTCCTATGCCGCCTGGCCGCAGACGGCATCTGGTTCGACCAGTTGCTGGATGTCTATGGGACGCCGCCGGACCGCAAGGGCCGCCTTCTTTCCCTCCTTGTCCAACTCACCCAAGGAAACGCGCCATGACCTTGAATCCCAGCTATCTCATTTTGGGACTGGCCATCGCTTTGGAGGTGGTCGGCACCACGGCGCTCAAGGCCTCTGACGGTTTCACCCGCCTGGTTCCGAGCCTGATCACCGGGGTGGCCTATGCCGCCTCGTTCTATGCGCTTTCCCTGGCCTTGAAGACGATACCGGTGGGCGTGGCCTATGCCATCTGGTCGGGTGTTGGCATCGTGCTCATTTCGGTGGTGGGGTGGGTGGTGTTTCGACAGCGGCTCGATCTGGCCGCCCTCGCCGGCCTGGGGTTGATCATCGCGGGGGTGCTGGTGGTCAACCTCTTCTCCAGCAGCGCGGGGCATTGAGTCGTGATAGGCCGTTCCGAGAGGGATTCCGTGATTTTCATCGACCAGTTTTTTTCGCGCGCTGCGCTCGCCGAGGTGCTTGCAAGCCCAAACGGACCACTGGCCTTCGAGCATTGCCGTTTCGACGGCGAAGACCTCTCCGGCTTGGTCCTTGGGGGCGCGCGGTTCCTGGACTGCACCTTCGCAGCGACCCGCTTGCAGAAAACGATGCTGGCAGATTCGCGCTGGCTCGATTGCAAGGCCGGGCTGGCGGATTTCAGTCTGGCCGATCTTTCCGGCGCCCGCCTGTGCAGCAGCGATCTGAACAACACGCGGTGGAATGGCGCCAAGCTGTCGGGCGTGCTGTTCACCGAGACCAAGCTGACCGGCGCTCGTTTCAACGAAGCGACCACGCTGGGACTGGAGTTCCACCAGTGCCGCCTGGTGGGCGCGGACTTGCGGGGCCTCTCTTTTCGCAAGCGCAGCCTGGAGCAACTGGACCTGTCCGAAGCAGACGTGGCCGGATGTGATTTCCGCGACGCGGTCTTCGAAGGCGGCAGCCTGCGGGACGCCAATTTGAAGCATGCCCGCTTCGATGGTGCAGATCTGCGCTCGGTGGACTTGGGCGGTCTGACAGTGACCACCGTTGCCCAATCGTTCAAGGGTGCGATGCTATCGATGGACCAAGCCGCCGCGCTCATCGGCGGCCTGGGCGTCCGCGTGGGCTGAGCGGGCAGGGTGCGACCGATCAGCGCCGTGGGTGCAGCCGCCGGATAAGCCCTGGCTTGGCCTGCTGGACGGGCATTCAACGGCGGTTATTTTTACCGGCAGGCCCGGCATGAACCGGCGTATTCCACTCAATGCGGGCAGCCGCCACGGGGGCCAGTGCATGGCATTGGCCCCGGCTGAATACCTCTGGCATGGCGGCGATGCAAAAAGGCCATGAGCCCCGCCGAGCCAGAAGCCGCCAGTACAAGCAGTGCCATATAGACGCCCAAAGCGTGTTCGAACGCGACGGTGTCGTTCCATGACCGCGCGATGCCGAGAAACGAGGCATACAGCCACGAGACCGATGACACGGTGGCGAACCCGGTGAGCAGCAGCACCCGGCCCAAAGGCCATTGCAGAAAGACCTTGCCCTGTTGCATGTACGGGAACGCGAAATGGTGCATGAGCAAACCGTTCAGCGTCAGCACGCACACGGTAAGTACCTTCATCCAGAGTTTCTCGTTGGCCAAATACCCTGGGTATTGTGTTTGGCCGATGCAGAGAAAGCCCAGCCCGGTCGCCCACAGCACGCCCAAAGCCACCGTCATCGTTCGTTTGGTGTGGAGAAGATCCTCCCATTGATGCGCGGAAATCGGGCGATGGACGGAGCGAAGAAACCGGAAGTCATACTCCAGCATCTTTCCCACGGCAACGGCCATGGCGAGCAGGTGAATGAAGACGAGCGCGTTCTTGAGGAGCATGGTGTGACGCACGGGGCGCCTTGAGAGGGATCGCAGCGTGAGTGCCCGGCCCATCCGTCTTTGGTTGCCTGCGTGCGTGCAGAATTTGCAACGGGCAGGCGTCTTCCATCAACCTCTTCGAGCAGGCCCCGTGACGCATCCTGACCGGCGATGTGGCCTGATCAAGGTGCCGCTTCCTCTGGCCTGCCTCCATTCGTCCGGCAGCGCGCAATCAGAGCTTGCGAAGCCGCTGCAGCGCCTCACGCAGCGTGTCGTCTTGCTTGGCAAAGCAAAACCGGACCACGCGCTGGTCGAACCCGTCGCCGTAGAACGCCGACAGGGGGATGGCCGCCACGCCCACCTCGCGGGTGAGCCACTGGCAGAAGTCGGACTCGTTCAGGTCGCTGACCGCCGAAATGTCCACGCACTGGAAGTAGCTCCCCGTGCTGGGCAGCAACCGCAGGCGCGATCCCTCCAGTCCCTGGCGGAACAGGTCGCGCTTGGCCTGGTAGAACGCGGGCAGTTGCAGGTAGGGCGCCGGGTCCTGCAGATAGGCTGCCAGCCCATGCTGCATGGGGGTGTTCACGGTGAACACATTGAACTGGTGTACTTTGCGGAATTCGGCCGTCAGGGCAGCCGGTGCGGCCACGGTGCCGACCTTCCAGCCAGTGACGTGAAAGGTTTTGCCGAAACTCGACACGATGAACGCACGCGCCGCCAGGCCCGGAAAGCGCGCCGCGCTTTCGTGCTGCACGCCGTCGAACACCATGTGCTCGTACACCTCGTCGCTGATGAGCAGCACATCGGTGGGCGCGAGCAGTTCCTCCAGCGTGCGCATGTCCTCGGCGGTCCAGATGGTGGCGCTGGGGTTGTGCGGCGTGTTGATGATGAGCGCGCGCGTGCGCGGCGTCATGGCCGCGGCGATCTTGCCGAAGTCGGGCCGGAAGCTGCCCGCCGTGAGCGGCACCCGCACCACCGTGCCACCCGCCAGATCCACGTTGGGCGCATAGCTGTCGTAGCACGGGTCGAGCACGATCACTTCGTCGCCCGCATGCACCGTGGCCAGGATGGCGGTCAGGATCGCCTGAGTGGCACCCGCTGTGATGGTGATTTCGGTGTTGGCGCAATACTGACGAGCGTGAAGTGCTTCAATTTTTGTAGCAACGGCTTCGCGCAGCGCAGGAACGCCTGCCATAGGGGGATACTGGTTGTGCCCGGCGCGCATGGCGCGATCCACGGCATCGATCAGCGCGGGGTCGCAGTGGAAGTCCGGAAAGCCCTGGCCCAGGTTCACGGCGCCATGCTCGGCTGCCAGCGCCGACATCACCGTGAAGATGGTGGTGCCCACCTGGGGTAGTTTGCTGGGGAAGGCGGGTGTGCGCGGAGCGATGTCGGTGAAGGTCATGGCGCGAAAAAACAGGCTGAAGGGCAGGCATTGAAAAACGGGCGGCCGGGCCGTAAGGCCGGGCAAACTCAGAGTTCGTAATCGTTCACGTGGCCGGTCATGGCCCGGGCGATGAGTTCCCGGTTCAGGCGGTCGCTCAGCAGTTCGGCGAACTTGTAGACGAAGTTGCGCAGGTAGGCGCCCCGCTTGAACGCCACGCGCGCAACGCTCTGGCCGAAGAGGTGCCCCACCGGGCGCACCACCAAGTCGCCCATCGGATCGTCGCGCATCGCCATCTCGGCCACGATGCCGATGCCCAGGCCCAGGCGCACGTAGGTCTTGATCACGTCGGAATCGATGGCCTCCAGCACGATGCGCGGCTGCAGCTTGCGGGCGGCGAATGCCTGGTCGATCTTGCCCCGGCCGGTGAACGAAGGGTGGTAGGTGATGAGTGCTTCGTGCGCGATGTCGTCCAGGCCCAGGCGTTCCTTTTGCGCGAGCGGGTGGGCGGTGGGCATCACCAGCACGTGCTGCCATTCATAGCAGGGCAGGGTGACGAGATCGGGGTAGTCGGCCAGCGACTCCGTGGCCATGCCGATCTCGGCCACTTCGTCGATCACCATGCGCGCGACTTCGTGCGGTGTGGCCTGGTGCAGGCTGATGTTGACCTTGGGGTAGGCCTCGCGCAGCTTGGCCACGGGCAACGGCAGCACGTAGCGCGCCTGCGTATGGGTGGTGGCGATGCTCAGGGTGCCGCTGTCCTGAGCGCTGAACTGCTCGCCGATGCGCTTGAGGTTGCCGACCTCGCGCATGATCAGCTCGATGCTCTTGAGCACATGCTGGCCAGGTTCGGTGATGCGCTTGAGCCGCTTGCCGTGGCGCGCGAAGATGTCCACGCCCAATTCTTCTTCCAATTCGATGATGGCCTTGGACACGCCAGGCTGCGACGTGTGCAGCGCCTTCGCGGCTTCGGTCAGGTTGAGATTGCGGCGCGCGGCTTCCTGAACGAAGCGGAATTGGTGCAGATTCATATCGTATCGCTGCTAAAGAAGGCGATCATTATGCTGCAGCTGTCTAAAGAAAAACAGCGGTTGGCTAAATTTTGAACCGTGGCAGGCCTTGGCAGGTTCCAAGAGCGGGCCTGTCCACGCGTAGCACTGGCGCAAGAAGCGATGGCCTGCCTTCGCCTGCCCGGGGGCATCCGCCCGAACTCCCCCGCCAGAGTCAGTCCGAGCCAGCGATCTCCGCCATCAATGCGGTCATGCGCGGGTCTTCGCCGATCGCTCCCTGGACCTCGAACCGCACTTCGGGGTGGGCGGCGCGCAACGCCTGCACCAACAGCGGAAGGTCCTCGCGAGCGTGCTTGCCGGTGCCCAGGAACATCGGCACCACAGTCACATGCCGGGCGCCTTCGCCGACCAGCGACTGCACCGCGTCGGCGAGGTCAGGCGTGGTCAATTCGAGATAGGCGCAGCGCACCAGCAACTCGGGGCGGTGGCGTTGCATATGGGCCTGGACCGCCTCCATGGGCGCGCGCCACAGCGGATCGCGCGAGCCATGGGCGAAGAGGACGACGCCTCGGGAGAGAGCAGGGGTCACGCCGGTGGTCCTTCGGTCAACGGCGCAGCACCAGCCAGCCGAAGGCCGCCAATGAAAGCACCGAATAGATCAATCCTGGCGCCGCCGCCGTGAGCCAGGGCGACCAGTTCTGCAGATTGCCCGCATAGCCGAACACATTGTTCAGCAGGAAGAAGCTGATGCCTGCCATCACCCCGCCGAACACGTAGCCTGCGATGCCGCCCGAGCGGAAGTGCAGGTAGGCGAAGGGCAGCGAGAGCACCACCATCACGAGGCAGCTGAGCGGGTAGAACACCTTGCGCCAGAACTCGATCTCATAGCGCTGCGCCGACTGGCCGTTGGCCTCCAGATGGCGGATGTACTGGAACAGGTCGATGGTCGCCATGCGATCGGGCTTGAGAAGCGAGGCGGACACCATGTCGGCGCTGATGCGCGTGGGCCAACGCAGGTCGGGCTCTTGCAGTCGCTCCACGCGCGCTTCGGCCTCGCCGCTGCGATGGAACACGCTGCGCTTGACCTGCTTCAACTCCCAGTGGTCGCTGCCGACCGTGCCGCTGGCAGCCTGCAGGGTGGATGCCACCCGGCCGTCGGCATCGAACTCGAACACGCGGATGTTGAGCATGCCGCCATCGGGGCTGAGGGCGCGCACGTTCACCGCCATCGAATGGGTGCCCTGTCGTTCCTTGAGCCATGCGCCCGTCGCACCAGTGGTCAGCTGTCCCAGATGCCGTGCCTTGACCAGTTGCGCGGCGCGGTCGGTCACCGGGGCGAGGTAGTCGCCCACGGCGAAGGTCAGCATCACGAAGCCCAGGCCCAGCGCCAGCAGCGTGCGCAGCGCTCGCCAGGGCCCCAGGCCGCTGGTGCGCATGATGGTGAACTCCGAGCTTTGCGCCAGCCGCGCCATCACGAAGATCGTGCCGATCAGCACCGTGATCGGCAGCAGTTCATAAAGGTGGCTGGGAATGCTGAGCGTGACGAACAGCATCGCATGGGACAGCTGGTAGCCGTCCGGCCCCGTGCGGCCCACCCAGCGGAGCTCATCGACCATGTCGAAGAAGAAGAACAGCGCGAGGAAGCCGAGCGTGACGAAAGCCACGGCCGACAGGGCCTCGCGGTAGATCAGGCGGCGGATGGTTTTCATGCGCGGCCTCCGCGGCGCCACAGCATGCTGGGCGACCAGCGATGGTGGCGAGCTGTCAGCAGGGCCAGGCCCAGGGCCAGCGTGCCGCCATGCAGCAGCAGCATGAACGGCACCACGCCGAGCCGTCCGGAACTGATCCAGCTTTGTCCCAGGGTCATGAGGTTGTAGTAGACGACGAAGGCAAATAGCGCCAGCACGAGGCTGCTGCTGCGTCCCGCGCGGGGGTTGACGCTGGCCAGCGCCAGGCCCATCACCACGAAGTTGAGCGCGGCGACCGCCAGCCCGAAGCGCCAGCCCAGTTCCGCGCGGAACGCGGGTTCGGCCGAGGCGAGCAGCGCGGGGGTGGAAAGCGTCTTGACCGCTTGCTCATCCTGCGCGCCGGGCGGCGCCGAGCCGATGCGCGTGCCGTATTCGATGAACTCGCTCACCTTGAGCCCGGGCTTGTCCACGGTGGTCTCCAGGCGTTGGCCGTCGCTCAGCAGCACCATGCGCTCGCCGTTGCGCGTCTCCAGCCGGGCGCTGCGGGCGGAGGTCACGGTCTCGCGGCCGCGCTCGGTGGAGGCGATGAACACATTGCTGGCTTGTTCGTTGTCCGGGCTTTCGCGGTCGATGAAGAAGACGCGGCTGCCGTTGGCGGACTCCTGGAATTCACCGGGCGCGATCCGGTCCACGTCCCCACGCTGCTCGTATTGCACCTTGAGCGCCTGGATCTGCTGGTTGGCCCAGGGCCAGATCACCAGGGCCAGCGTGGCGATGACCAGCATCACGGGCCAGGCAAAGCGCAGCAGCGGGGTGAGCAGGTTGATGAGCCCGCGGCCGCTGGCGAACCAGATCACCATCTCGCTGTCGCGGTACATGCGCGAGAGCGTGCCGACCACGGCCACGAACAGGCTCAGGCTCAGGATGGTGGGCAACTGCCCGAGAACGGTGAAGCCCATGACGAGCATCACGTCGGAGGGATTGACGCTGCCGCGCGAGGCCTGGCCGAGCGTGCGGATCAGCATCATGGTCATGACCACGGTGACCAGCACCACCAGGGTCGCGCCGAAGCTGCGCGCCAGCTCCTTGCGAATGGATGAATCGAATAACATTGGCTCGAAGGAAAACACCGATTATGAACTTCGATCTGAAGACCCTGAGCCTTGACGGCGCCGCCGCCGAGAAATGCGACCTGCTGGCCGTCGTGGTGGCCGATGGCGCAAAACCCGCAGGCGGTGCGTTGCCCAGCCTGATCGCGCATGCCCTCAAGAGCGGCGACTTCGACACCAAGGCCGGCAAGAGCCTGCAGCTGTACCAGATGCCCGCCGTGGCCGCACGCCGTGTGGTGCTGCTGGGCGGTGGCGACGGATCTCCGCGCGCCACGCGCCAGGCCATCGTGGCTGCGGCCTCGCTGCTCAAATCCCCCCAGGTCAAACGGGCGACGCTGTGCTTCGCCGCTCCCCCCGCCGCCGGCGCGGTCGCGGCGGCCGTGCAGGCACTCGCCGAAGCCACTTACATCTACACCGCCACCAAATCCAAGACCGAGCCGCGCGTGCTGTCGCGCGTGGTGGTCGGCGTGGCGGACTCCGCTGCGGCCAAGGCCGAGTTCGCTTGCGGCACAGCCTTGGTGTCGGGTATCGAATATGCCCGTGAATGGGCCAACCGCCCGGCCAACCACGCCACGCCCACGCTGCTGGCCGGCGCCGCGAAGGCCCTGGCCAAGTTTCCTTCCATCCAGTGCAAGGTGATGGGCCCGGCGGAAGCCACCAAACTGGGCATGGGCGCGTTCCTGGCCGTGGCGCGCGGGTCGGAAGAGCCGCTGCGCTTCATCGAGCTGCGCTACGACGGCGGCACGCGCGGTCAGGCGCCCATCGTGCTGATCGGCAAGGGCATCACCTTCGACACGGGCGGCATCTCGATCAAGCCCGCGGCCGAAATGGACGAGATGAAATTCGACATGGGCGGTGCCGCCAGCGTGCTGGGCGTGTTCCGCGCGCTGGCCGAACTGAAGCCCGCCATCAATGTGGTGGGCCTCATTCCCGCCTGCGAGAACATGCCCGACGGCCGCGCGGTCAAGCCCGGCGACGTGGTCACCAGCATGAGCGGCCAGACGATCGAAGTGCTGAACACCGACGCCGAAGGCCGGCTGGTGCTGTGCGATGCCATCACCTACGCCGCGCGCTTCAAGCCGGCCGCGATGGTGGACATCGCCACCCTGACCGGCGCCTGCGTGGTGGCGCTGGGCGGCCTGCGCAGCGGCCTGTTCGCGACCGACGACGCGCTTGCGCAAAGCCTGCAGGCCGCGGGCGATGCGGCGCTCGACCCGTGCTGGCGCATGCCGCTGGACGACGAATACGGAGAAGGGCTCAAGAGCAACTTCGCCGACATGGGGAACGTGGCAGGGCGTGCCGGTGGCGCCATCACGGCCGCCAAGTTCCTGCAGCGGTTCGTGGGCGACACGCCCTGGGCGCATCTGGACATTGCCGGCACGGCCTGGAAGGGCGGCGCAGCCAAGGGGGCCACGGGCCGGCCCGTGGGGCTGCTGGTGCAATACCTGCTCGACGCCGCGGCGCAGACCAAGGCCACGGCGCCTGCGCGCAAGCCGGCGGCCAAGGCCGTGCGCGCGTCGCGCGTGGCCGCCCGTTGATCGCCTTGCCTTCTCGGCCATGACGGAAATCGCTTTTCACTTCAATGCGCCGGACAAGCTGGCCTATGCCTGCCGTTTCGCGCGCAAGGTGATGCGCAGCGATGTCTGCCTGGTCATCACGGGGCCGGAGTCCGCGCTCGACAGCCTGGACCGTGCCCTGTGGGCCATGGCCCCGCAGGATTTCGTTGCCCACTGCAACGAACGCGACGCGGACGAATTGCGCGATGCCTCGCCCGTGCTGCTGGCGCAGGACCTGCGGCTGACACCCCATCACGAAGTGCTGCTCAACCTGGGTGGCACGGTGCCGCAGGGCTTCGAGCGGTTCGGCAAGCTGGTGGAAGTGGTCAGTGCGCACGACGAGGCCGACCGCAGCGGCGCGCGCGACCGCTGGCGCCACTATGCGGCGCGCGGCTACCAGATCGTCCGGCACGACCTCGTCTTGAAAGGCGCCTGATGTCTTCCCCGCCCAAGGGCCCCCCCAGATTCGTGCCCACGCTCACCGATGTGGTGCAGCTTTCGGACGCCGTACCCGGCGTGGGGCATGCCAATCCTGCCGCGCCGGTTTCCTCGGCCCCTCCAGGCCCTGCAATTTCTTCCTCCTTTCAAAAGCCTCCCTTGGTCCCCGGGCTACCGCCCCGGCCCGTCGTGACCCCTGTGGTGGCCCCCGCCGCCGTGCCTTCCATGGCGCGGCCCGTGGCCTCTCCGATGGCGCCTCCCGTGGCGGCCGTCCCTTTTCCCGTACCCCCTGCGATGCCTCCCATCCCAGTGCCGTCTTCACACGCGCCGACGCCTGCGGGTTTCGCGCGGCCGGCTGCCGGGCTGAAGGACATCGAAGAGGTGGTGATCCACCGGGTCATGCAGCGGGTGGACGTGGTGCTGGACCAGCGGCTGCGCGAGGCGATCGCCACCGTGGTGCTGGAGCAGACCCGCTCCATCGTGCCCCGCTTGCGCGAGGAAGTGGAGTCGGTGGTGCGCCATGCGGTGTACGAAGCCGTGGCCGAAGAACTGGCCGGACACCCGGGAACGCCCCTGGTTTGAGGTGCGGAAAGGGCAGTGGCAGGGTATTCCCCTGTGGTTTCTGCCGCATGTCATCGTGTTCCCTAGTGATCTGGCCCATAAATTGCGATATGTTTCCGGCGTTGAGACACAACAATATTTCTCAGCGCTCACCCCTTAATGGAGATTCATATGCAACTGAAGTTGAAACTGACCGTGGTTGCCGCTATCGCGGCTTTTGCCGGCGCGGCCTCTGCACAAGAGCAGGTGGTCAAGATCGGCCACGTGGGACCGGTTTCCGGCCCACAAGCCCACTACGGCAAGGACAACGAAAACGGCGCGCGCATGGCAGTTGAAGAACTGAATGCCCAAGGCGTCACGATTGGCGGCAAGAAGATCAAGTTCGAACTGCAAGCCGAAGACGACGCTGCAGATCCGAAGCAAGGCACCGCCGCCGCACAGAAGCTGTGCGATGCGAAGGTTGCTGGCGTGGTGGGCCATTTGAATTCCGGCACGACCATTCCTGCCTCCAAGGTGTACAACGACTGCGGCATTCCCCACGTCACCGGCGCCGCCACCAATCCCAACCTGACCAAGCCAGGCTACAAGACCACGTTCCGCATCATCGCCAACGACAACGCCCTGGGCGCTGGCCTGGCGTTCTATGCAGCCGACACGCTGAAGCTCAAGACCGTGGCCATCGTCGATGACCGCACGGCCTACGGCCAGGGCGTTGCCGACGTGTTCAAGAAGACGGCAACGGCCAAGGGCATGAAGGTGGTGGACGAGCAGTTCACGACCGACAAGGCCACCGACTTCATGGCCATCCTGACGGCCATCAAGTCCAAGAACCCCGATGCGGTGTTCTACGGCGGCATGGACCCCCAAGCCGGCCCGATGCTGCGCCAGCTGGAACAGCTGGGCATGAGCAACGTGAAGTTCTTCGGTGGCGACGGCATCTGCACGTCCGAGATCGCCAAGCTCGCCGCTGGCGCCAAGACGCTGGGCAACGTGGTGTGCGCCGAAGGCGGCGCCTCGCTGGCCAAGATGCCTGGCGGCACCGCATGGCGCGCCAAGTACGACGCCAAGTACCCCAACCAGTTCCAGGTGTACAGCCCTTACACCTACGACGCCACCATGCTGCTGGTCGATGCCATGAAGCGTGCCAACTCGTGGGACCCGAAGGTCTATATCCCTGAACTGCAAAAGTCCAACTACAAGGGTGTGACGGCCAACATCGCCTTCGAACCCAATGGCGAACTGAAGAACCCTGCCATCACGCTGTACGTGTACAAGGACGGCAAGAAGACGCCTCTGAACTGAGCGCGCCGGGAGCGCCTGCCGGTTGCAAGACCGGCGGGCAGTCCAAGCAAAAAGGCCTCCGTTTTCGGAGGCCTTTTTGCTTGGTGCGGCCGAAGCGGCCCGCTCTGTCCGTGTCGTTGGGGGTGTGGTGCGCGGGCCGCCTCAGCGGCGCACCTGCAGTGCACCGGGGTTCACGATGTTGGTCGGCGTGCCGCGGATGTAGTTGACCACGTTGTCGAACGCGGCCCCGAAGTACAGCTCGTAGCTGTCTTGCTCCACATAACCGATGTGCGGCGTGCAGATGCAGTTCTCCAGCCGCAGCAGGGCGTGGCCTTGCAGGATCGGCTCGCTCTCGAACACGTCCACGGCGGCCATGCCGGGGCGGCCGCGGTTCAGCGCGGCGATCAGCGCGTCGGCCTCGATCAGTTCGGCGCGGGAGGTGTTCACCAGCAGCGCGGTGGGCTTCATGCACGACAGGTCTTCGAGCCGGATGATCCCGCGCGTCTCGTCGTTCAGGCGCAGGTGCAGCGAGATCACGTCGCACTGGGCAAAAAACTCTTCGCGCGTGGTGGCGACCTGCAGCCCGTCGCTCAAGGCCTGGGCGCGCGAGGCCTCGCGGCCCCACACCCGCACGTTCATGCCGAAGGCACGGCCGTAGCTGGCGACGATCTGGCCGATGCGGCCATAGCCCCACACGCCCAGCGTCTTGCCGCGCAGCACGGTGCCCACGCCGAAGTTGGGCGGCATCGACGCCGCACGCAGGCCCGACTGCTGCCAGGCGCCGTGCTTCAGGTTGGAGATGTACTGGGGCAGGCGGCGCATCGCGGCCATGATGAGCGCCCAGGTCAGTTCAGCGGGCGCCACGGGCGATCCCACCCCCTCGGCCACGGCGATGCCGCGCTCGGTGCAGGCCGTCACGTCCACGTGCGGGCCGATCTTGCCGGTCTGCGCGATGAGCTTCAGGCGCGGCAGTTTCTCGACCAGCTGGCGCGAGATGTGGGTGCGCTCGCGCACCAGCACGATGATGTCCGCGTCCTTCAGGCGCACCGAGAGCTGGCCCAGCCCTTTGACGGTGTTGGTGTACACCTTGGCGTTGTAGGGGTCCAGGCGTGCGGCGCAATGCAGCTTGCGCACTGCGTCCTGGTAGTCGTCGAGAATGACAATGTTCATGTTGTCCGTAAAACCCGCAAGCTGCTGGGCAGTGCCTTCGTGAAAGCACCGCCGCAGAAATCGAAAAAAAAGCGTGCCGCGCGGCCTGCCGGGCCCGGGCGGTGCCGGCGGGGCAGGGCGCTTGGCCCAGCCGCACATTGTCGTTGATGCGCGCGCCGCCGACGGCGCGCCAGCCCTTCCAGACCGTCGGCGCGGGACACGCCGTTACAAAAGTCTCCGTCCTGGCACCATTGGCCGCCCCGAGCGCGCCATGGGCAGACCGGGTCGCCCACGTGACCGGCCGTAGGGGGCATCCCCAATGCCGGACCTGCGGCAGATCACTAGGCTGCACGCCAAAGGAACCGAATCGTCCATGCCTGCCCACCATGCCTTCTGGCCCCGCCGCCTGCCGCACGCACTCACCCCTCCTGCCACCTCCCTGTGGGACAACCTGGCGATCAGCGCCCGCCGCTACCCGGACAAGCCGGCAGTGGTCTTCTTCGGGCGCGCGCTGACCTACCGCGCCCTCGCCGAAGGGGCCGAGCGGATGGCCGCGCATCTGCATACCCTGGGCGTGCGCCGTGGCGACCGGGTGGTGCTGTGCATGCAGAACTGCCCGCAACTGGTGCTGGCGCACTTCGCCATCCTGCGGGCCAATGCGGTGGTCGTGCCCGTCAACCCGATGAACCGTGCGCAGGAACTGACCCACTACATCACCGACCCGGATGCGCGAGTGGCCATCACCACGGCCGACCTCGCGCCCGAGCTGGCCCAGGCCAGCGGCACCCTGGCGCCGGGCAAGGGCCTGGCCCACCTGGTGGTGGCGCAGTTCACCGATGCGTTCGCACCCGAAGAGGCCGGCGCCGACGCGATTCCGCCCGCATGGCGGGACTGGCTCTGCACGCGCCATGACCTGCCCGCATTCCCCGGCGGCCAGGTGCATGCCTGGGCGGGTGCCCTGGCCTGCAGCGCACCGCCCCCGGACCTGACGGTGGGCCCCGAAGACCTGGCCGTGCTGCCCTACACCAGCGGCACCACCGGGCTGCCCAAGGGCTGCATGCACCCGCACCGCAGCCTCATGCACAACGCGGTGGCCAGCAGCCTGTGGGGCACCGCCACGCCCGAGAGCGTGACGCTGGCCGTCGTGCCCATGTTCCACATCACCGGCATGGTCAGCGTGATGCATTCCTGCATCTACGTGGGGGCCACCCTGGTGGTCATGCCGCGCTGGGACCGCGACCTGGCCGGGCGCCTCATCTCCCGCTACCGCGTCACCAACTGGACCAACATTCCCACGATGGTGATCGACCTCATGGGCAGCCCGAACTTCGGCCAATACGACCTGTCCAGCCTGGTGTACATCGGCGGCGGCGGCGCGGCCATGCCGCAGGCGGTGGCGCAGCGGCTGTTCGAGCAATACGGCCTGCGCTACACCGAGGGCTACGGCCTTACCGAAACCGCCGCGCCGTCGCACACCAATCCGCCCGACCATCCCAAGCAGCAATGCCTGGGCATTCCCTTCATGAGCACCGATGCCCGCGTGATCGATCCCGACACGCTGCAGGAGCTGCCTGCCGGCGAGCAGGGCGAGATCGTGATCCACGGTCCCGGCGTGTTCAGCGGCTACTGGAAGCTGCCCGGGCCGACGGCCTCGGCCTTCATCGACCTGGATGGCAAGCGGTTCTTCCGCTCGGGCGACCTGGGGCGGGTGGACGGCGAGGGCTATTTCTTCCTGACCGACCGGCTCAAGCGGATGATCAACGCAAGCGGCTTCAAGGTCTGGCCGGCCGAGGTCGAAGCGCTCATGTTCCGCCACCCGGCGATTCAGGAGGCCTGCATCATCGCCGCACGCGACAGCTATCGGGGCGAAACGGTCAAGGCCGTGGTGGTGCTGCGCCAGGAACACCGGGGCCAGGTGACCGGCGAGGACATCATCGCCTGGTGCCGCGACAACATGGCCGTGTACAAGGTGCCGCGCGTGGTGCAGCTGGTGGATGCGCTGCCAAAAAGCGGCAGCGGCAAGGTGATGTGGCGGTCGCTGCAGGAGGCCGAACTGACCAGCCCTGCCGCCACCGCAGCCGCTTGATCCGACGCGCTTGGGCTGCGGCGGTTACTGCGCCGCGTGCGCGGCGATGAGTTCCGCCAGGTCCCGCTCCAGCAGCGCCGGATCGCCCAGTTGCAATTCGATCACGCGGCGCAGGTGGGTCACGCTGTCCAGATCCATCGTGCGGCACTGCAGGCCGGCCTGCTGCCCCTCGATGTGCACGATGTCGCCCGTGATGGCGATATGGTCGTTGTCGGCCGACAGCGGGATGACGAGTTGGCACGGTGCGCCCTTGGGCAGGGCAGCGGCCGAAGGCTCCGCCCCCAAGGTCAGCAGCGCGCCCTGCAGCGACAGATCCAGCACCTTCACGTCGAACGTGCCCAGGCCCGTGGTCAGCAGCGCGGGGGCATCGAAAGCCACGCGGACGTAGTGGCGGCGTTCATGGGGCATGGCGGGTTCCTGGAATGGCGAAGGCCCCGCCATGCTACTGCACGGCTGCGCTGCCGGCGGCCGCTGGCTGGCACTTTCGCGGCAGGTTCCAGCCCCGGGCCGGGTTAAGCTTGGCCGCCATGGCGCACATCACCTTCTCTCCTCCGTACCTGCCACCGGACCAGGTGGCAAGCCATCTGCGCAGCGCCGGCTATGCCGTGCTGCGGCCTGCCGATACCGCCGCGTGGATCGGTTGCCCGCTGGGCGACCTCGAAGCCCTGCACGCCGACTGGAGCGGCCTGCCGCCCGATGCGTTTTTGAAGGACGGCGGGCGATACCGCCGCCGCCGCCACGCGAGCTTCGTCTCGGATGGCGACCGCGTGCAGGCCGTGCCGCACCGCGCGCACTGGCAGCCGGTCGAATACAACGCGCTGCACGGCGGCATGCAGCGGATGTTCGCGCCCATGCTGGACGCCACCGTGGCGCGCCCGGCCTGGCAGCAATTGATCGCGGCGCTGGCGCGCGTGTCGCAACAGGCGCTGGCCACGCAGCCCGAGCGCTGGTTCGTCGAGGCGCACCAGTTCCGCATCGACACCACCGATGGCATCGGCCGGCCCACGCCGGAAGGCGCGCACCGCGACGGCGTCGATCTGGTGGCGGTTTTCCTGGTCGGCCGCGAGAATGTGAAAGGCGGCGAGACCCGTATATTCGAAGCGTCCGGGCCCAGCGGGCAGCGCTTCACGCTCAGCGAGCCCTGGTCGCTGATGCTGCTGGACGATGCGCGCATGATCCACGAGACCACGCCCATCCAGCCGCTGGCCGAGGGCGGGTTCCGCGACACGCTGGTCGTGACCTGCCGGCGCGGGGGATTCCAGGACGCGCCGGATTGAGGGCCATGACTTGATGCGGATCAACGGCCGGCAGGCCGGCCGCCGCGACACTAGGGCCTGAGGCGGGCAGGGGATCGCCAGAGCGATCCCCAGGCCCCCAGGCCCTGCCCGATCCATCAACCGAAGGAGAAGTAACCATGTTCAAGCACATCCTGATTCCCGTGGACGGCTCGCCGACCTCGATGACCGCCGTGTCCAAGGCCGCGGGCCTGGCCAAGGCGTTCGGCGCGGCGGTGACCGCCGTGTACGTGGTGGACCCGTACCCGTTCACGGGCGTGGGCGCGGACTTTGCCTATGGCCAGTCGCAGTACCTGAGCGCCGCCACGGCCGAGGCCAACGTGGCGCTGGACGGCGTGAAGAAGGCCATGCAGGAAGCCGGCGTGCCGGTGACGGCGGTGGTGGGCGAGGGCCATGCGGTGCACGACGGCATCCTGCGCGCGCTGGAGACCAGCCAGGCCGACCTGATCGTGATGGGCTCGCATGGCCGCCGGGGCCTGGAAAAGCTGGTGCTGGGCAGCGTGACGCAGCGCGTGCTGGGCGCGGTGCACGTGCCGGTGCTGGTGGTGCGCGACTGACCGGCAGTCGGTACTCTCGGGGGTGGGCGCTGGCCTGACCCTCCATGCAAAACGGCTCCCTCGGGAGCCGTTTTGCATGGAAGGGGCCGATGCCTTCGGCAGCAGGGCCGCGCAAGGCCCCGTGCCGGACGGCGCGGGGGCCAGGATCGGCGCCTATTCGATCTTGGCGCCCGAGGCTTCCACGATGCCCTTCCACTTCGCATAGTCGCTCTTGAGCAGTGCGGAGAACTGCGCGGCCGACAGCGACTCGGGCTCGGCGCCCTGGGCCTGGATGGCGGCCTGCATCTCGGGCGAGGCCAGCAGTTTGTTGACCTCGGCATTCACCGTGGTCACCACGTTGGCGGGCGTGCCGGCCGGCGCGAAGATGCCGTACCACGAACTCACGTCAAAGCCCTTGTAGCCCGATTCGGCCACGGTGGGCACGTCCGGCAGCGACGAGCTGCGCTTGGCCGAGGTGACGGCCAGCGGGCGCAGCTTGCCCGCCTTGATCTGCGCCATGGCCGATGGCACCGAGGACACCAGCAGGTCCACGTTGCCCGACAGCGCGTCCATCAGCGCGGGGTTGGAGCCTTTGTACGGAATGTGGCTCAGCTTGATGCCTGCGGCTTTCTCGAACAGGTCGCCGGCCAGGTGGATGGTGGTGCCGTTGCCGGGCGAGCCGTAGGTGATCTTGCCGGGTTCGGCACGGGCGGCGGCCACCACGTCGGCCAGGGTCTTGAAGCGCGAGTTGGCGCCGGTGGCGATGATGACCGGCGTGTAGGCCACGTGGGCCACCGCGATCAGGTCCTTGGTCGGGTCCCACGGCAGGTTCTTGTAGAGCCAGGGCGCGACGACCAGGTTGTCCTTCTGGCCCATCACCAGGTCGTAGCCGGTGGGTGCGGCCTTGACGGCCTCGGTGATGCCGATGGTGCCGCCCGCGCCCGCGCGGTTGTCGGGCACCACGGTCCATTTGGTCACCTCGGTCAGTTTGTTGGCCACCAGGCGCGAGAGGATGTCGGTGCCGCCGCCGGGAGGGAAGGGCACGATCAGGCGCACGGGCTTCGTGGGATACGCGGCGGCGGGTGCGGCCGTTTGCGCCTGGGCGGTGGCGCCCAGCGCCAGGGCGAGCGCGGTGAAGGAAAGCAGGCTGCGGATCATCGGTTGTGTCTCCATTTTTTGCGGGGAAAAATCAGGCCATCGATACAGGGTAAAAAATGCCTTCAGCGCAATATCCACTAGGGCATTGTGCTATAAAAAACGTAGCAATTGCCTTGCGCGCCGCAGGCCGTGCGTCAGGCAACGCGCACATCGGCCACGGGCGCCTCGCCGAAATCGGCACGCTCCAGCCAGGCCAGCACCCGCGCTGCCGCATCGGCGGGCGAGGTGAGCTGGCCGCCCGATTTGAGGTTGGCGAAGCTCTGCACATCGGGGAACTCCGCCGGGCTGGCGTCGCGCAGATGGGCCTGCATGTCGGTGTCGATCACGCCGGGCGCGAGCGAGCACACCTTGGCGCCGTTCGGCTTGGCCGCCTCGTCCAGCGCCAGGCAGCGCGTGAAGTGGTCCATGCCCGCCTTGGCGGCGCAGTAGGCGGCTTGCGAGGCCATCGCGCGGCGCCCCAGGCCCGAGGAAATGTTGAGCACCTTGCGCGGCACCGGCCAGTTCTCGGTGGCGCCCAGGAAGGCGCCGCTCAGCTGCATGGGGGCTTCGAGTCCCACGCGCAGCGCGTGCGCCAGGTCGGCCGGATCGCTGCTGGAGAGCGGGGCGATGCGCGGCACCACGCCGGCGTTGTTGATGAGGGTGGCGCTGGCATATTGGCCCGCCGGCACGTTGGCCAGCCAGGTGCGCAGCCGGGCGGCGGCGTGCAGGCCCTGGGACAGGTCCTGCTCCCACTGCTCCAGCGTGGCGCCGGCCTGGGCGGCTTCGGCTGCCAGCTCGGGGTTGGCGTTGCGCGAGAGGGTGAGCAGCGCGTGGCCGGGCTGCAGCAGTTGGCGGGCCATCGCCAGTCCCATGCCGCGCGAGGCACCCGTCAAGATCGTGAGGTGTTTTGGCATCCGGCGATGGTACTGCGTGGCCCCCGGGCGCGGCCGGCGGGCGCTGGAAGGGCGCTCAAGTTTCCGCGATGCATGACGCTATTGAATTGATAGCTATACGCCCTAGTGATGATTGCGCTGGAGGCCTAAAACCCTAAAAGGGTGCCGGCGCGAAAAATGCCAGGGGCTGCCCGGTGCGCGGATGGTCGAACGCCATGTGCCGCGCATGCAGCAGCAGGCGCGGCGCGCGGGCCTGCGCCGCCGCGGGCGCGTACAGCCCATCGCCCAGGATGGGGTGGCCGATGGCGGCCAGGTGCACGCGCAGCTGGTGGGTGCGGCCGGTCACGGGTTGCAGCTCCACGCGGGTGGTCTGGGCAGCGGTGTCCTGGGTCATCACGCGCCACCGCGTCAGGCTGGGTTTGCCTTGGGCCGGGTCGATCACGCGCAGCGGGCGGCGCTCCCAGTCGGCGGCGATCGGCAGGTCGATGGCGTGCCAGCCGCCGGTTTCCCCATCGGCGGCGGGCTGCGCGGGCGCGAGGCCCTGCACCACGGCCTCGTAGCGCTTGTCCACCTGCCGTGCGGCGAAGGCATCGCCCAGCGCGCGCTGGGCCGCCCTATGGCGCGCCATGAGCACGATGCCGGAGGTCGCCTGGTCCAGCCGGTGCACCACCAGGGCGTCCGGCCAGTGCTGCTGGGCACGGGCGCTCAGGCAGTCCTGCTTGTCGGGCCCGCGCCCCGGCACGCACAGCAGGCCCGAGGGCTTTGCCAGCACCAGCAGGTCGTCGTCGGCGTACAGGCACTCGGGCGAAGGTGCGGCAGACCCGGTCCCTTGCGCCACGTCAATGGCGTCCGCCATCCGCCGGGTCATCGGGGCCTTCGGCCGTGCCGTGCACCAGCTGGTGCACGGTGGCGCAAAGCTCTTCCACGTCGTTGGGCTTGTGGATGAGCGCGCTGGCGCCCTCGGCCAGGGCCGATTGTTCGATCTCCGCCGTCACGTGGCCCGACGCCAGCGCCACCGGCAGTTCGGGCCGGATGCGCTTGGCTTCGCGCACCAGATCCACGCCGCAGTAGCCGGGCATGTTGTAGTCGGTCACCAGCAGGTCGTAGGCGTGCGGGTCGGCGCGCAGGGCCTCGGTGGCTTCGTGCGGATCGGTGAAGCCGGTCACCTGGTAGCCGCGGCGGCGCAGCAGGCGGCGCACCAGGAACACCAGCGCCTCGTCGTCGTCCACGTACATCACGTGGCGCATGCGTTCGTCGGCGGCCTGCACCGGCTGCGGCGCGGCGGCGGGGGGCGTGTGGGGCGGGGCGCTCGCCACCGAGTCGGGCGCCACGGGGAAGTACAGCGTGAAGCGGCTGCCCTCGCCGGGAGCGCTGTGCACGTCCACCGCGCCGCCGTGCGTTCGCATCACGCCGTGCACCACGGCCAGGCCCAGGCCGGTGCCCTGGCCCACGGGCTTGGTGGTGAAGAAGGGCTCGAAGATGCGCTGCTGCGTGGCCGCGTCGATGCCCGGGCCGTTGTCCACCACGGTCAGCGCCACGTATTCTCCGAGCGGCAGCCCCAGGCGCTCGCACAGCCGAAGGTCGGGCTCCAGGGCCGAGGCTTGCATGCTGACGATGCCGCGCGCCTCGCCGATCGCATGGATGGCGTTGGTGCACAGGTTGAGCAGCGCCTGCTCGACCTGGGTGGCATCGGCCAGCACGGGCGGCAGACCCGCATCCAGGCGCATGTGCAGCTCGATGGCGGGCGGCAGGGTCACGCGCAGCAGCCGCTCGGTGTCGTGCATGGCGTCGTGCACGCTCACGGCGGTGCGCTGGGGCGGCTCGTTGCGGCTGAAGGTGAGGATCTGGCGTACCAGGTCGCGCGCGCGGCGGCCGGCCTTGTCGATCTCGTGCAGGCTCTCCAGCACGGGCGATGCGGCGTCGCAGTCGGCCTTGGCCAGCTCGACGTTGCCCAGGATGGCGCTCAGGATGTTGTTGAAGTCGTGCGCGATGCCGCCGGCCATGGTGCCCACGGCCTGCATCTTGTGCGATTCGCGCAGTTGCGCTTCCAGCTCGCTGCGGTGGGCCTCGGCCTTCTTGCGGCCGGTCAGGTCGCGCGCGAACACGGTGGTGGTCTCGCCCTCGGCATGGCGCTCGAACGACATGCTCACCTCCACCGCCAGCTCCTTGCCGCTGGCGGTGCAGGCCACCATCTCGCCCAGCACGGCCTGCGTGGTGAGCTGCGCGAACGCCAGCGCCTGCGCCGCATCGGGCAGGAAGCGGTCGAGCCGGCTGCCCATGGCGTCGGCCGTGGCGCATTGGAACAGCGCCGCCGCCGTGGGGTTGAAGACGGTGATGCGCTGGTTCTGGTCCACGCACAGGATGGCGTCCAGGGCGGAATTGATCACGGCCTCCAGCCGGCGCTCGCTGGCATGCAACTGGGCATTGCGCTCCTGCAGGGCCTGGGCGCTTTGCTGCAGCGCCTGGCGCTCGGTGAGCAGCGGGCCCTGGTCGATCACGGCGCACAGGAATTGCAGCACCGGCGGGCCGCTTTCCTGCGGCGCCTCGATGCGGGCGATGTGCAGGTCGCCAGTGATGGTGCCGCCCGATCCGACCGGGAACACCACCTCGGTCGCTTCGCTGTGGCCGAGTTCGCGCGCCTGGGCGAAGGCCTCGCGCACCCGCTCGGCATCGTCCACGCTCACGAACGGCATGAGCGAGGTGACGGGACGGTCGGTTTCGGTGGGCTGGAAGGAGCGGTGCGCCATCGAGTTGGCCTGCACCACCATGTCGTGCTCGTCAAGCACCATGAGCGACAGCGGCACGCTGGCGAACAGCGTCTCGAAGCGCTCGGAGGCGCTTTCCGCCGCGGCCTGGCTGTAGCGCAGCACCTTGTTCTGCACCTCCAGCTCGGCCTGGTAGGCACGCAGTTCGCCGATGAGCGCGGCCACGGGGCCCTCGGCCCGGTGCGCCGGTGCGCGGCGCTCGGGCGGGGGGGGCTCGGGCGGGTTCTCCGAACCGGGGGGCAGAAGGAGCGAAAGATCAGGACGGCTCATGGGCGAGGCAGCGACGGCAGGCAGCGGCAGCGGCGCCAGCGCCGCAGGGAAGTGGGCCAGTGTACGCCCGGCCCCTGGCGCAGGCCAGCAGGCGGGTGATGCCCTGCTGCAACCCTCCGGTCTGCCGGGCGAGGGGCCGTCCCCGGCGGCTTTCTCCGTGTGCCTTGGCGTTTTTCCCGACTGGCGGCTCAGCGCGCCGCGCCTGGCGCGTCGTTCACCTGCCGCAGCGGCGTGAACGCGAAGGCGAGCGCGGCCAGCACCACCAGCGTGCCGCCGCTGCCCACGAACAGCTGGGCGAGCGAGACGCTTTTCATCAGCCAGCCCGTGATGGCCGCCGAGAGCGGGGCCAGGCCCATGAAGATGAACATGAAAAGCGCCATGGCCCGGCCGATCAGCGCGGGCGGCACGCGCTGCTGTATCCAGGTGAACACGCGCACCTGCATGAAGCCGCCCAGCAGTCCGATGGCCAGCATCAGTGCGGCCCCTTGCCAGATGGCGTCGATCCAGCCCATGGGTATGAACAGCAGGCCGATGGCGGCGTCGAACGCCAGCAGCGTCATGCCCAGGCTGCCCCAGCGCAGGCGGGGAAACAGGCCCGAGGCCACCATGCCTGCCAGCGTGCCCGCGCCATGGGCGCCCAGCAAGGTGCCGAAGGCGGCGGCGCCCAGCGTGGGCATGCTGCTGGCAAGCACCGGCATGGCGATGTGAAGCGGCCCCATGATGAGCACCGCCACGGCGCTCCAGTAGAGAAAGCAGGTGCGCAGTTCGCGGTCGCGCCAGAAATGCACCAGGCCCTGCGCCACCGAGGCCAGAACCGCTTGCGGGGCCGCGCGGCGCGCGCCGGTGGCATCCCGTACCTCATCAGGTGCTTCGGGTGTTCTCGAAAGCGGACGCACCTTGCCCAGCGTCCACGCCGAAATGCCGAAGCTCAGCGCATCGAGCCCGAAGGCGATGCCGATGCCGGTCGCGTCGGCGCTGTGGCCGGCCAGGCGGTTGCCGTCGCCGAGCAGTGCGATCAGCAGGCCGGCCAGCAGCGGCCCGAGGAACATCGTGAGCTGGCGTATGCCCAGGCTGATGCCGTTGGCGGCCTGCAGCTGCGCACGCGGCACCACGTGCGGCAGCATGGCCGTGCCCGCCGGAATGCTGAAGGCCGTCGCCAGGCCGATCGCCAACGAGAGCGCATACACCATCCACAGCGCGAGCGTGCCGCTCAGCACCAGGCCGCTGAGCAGGGCCAGCAACGCCAGGTTGGTGTATTTGGTGAGCATCAGCACCCGCTTGGGCGAGTGGCGGTCCACCAGGGCGCCGCCGATCAGGATGAACAGCGCGCGCGGCACGCTCATGAGGGCGAGCACGGTGCCCAGCACCAGGGTATCGCCCGTCATCTGCAGCACGAGCCAGGGCAGCGCGATCAGCGTGAACTGGTCGCCCAGCATGGTGAGGGCAGAGCCGCTGGCCATCCAGCGGAAATCGGTATTTCGGAAAAGCGCAGCGCGCGGGTCTTTTTGCGAGGGGGTCATGGTTCGGTCCGTTGGCTGCGCTTCGTGGCAGCGATCGGAGCCGACTGTGGTGCCTCACGTAGCGTGAGGGTCAAGCTTTTTTCAGGAGGGCGATGGCGCGGCGGCCGGCAGGCGCGGCACGGCGTGCAGGTAGTTGCGCACGGGCTCGCTCAAGGGAGAGCCGGCGCGCAGCAGGGGCTCGCTGGCTGATGCGCGCATCAGCTTGGCGCGCAGCCCGGCGTCGTTGCAGCAAAGGGTGCCGAACAGGGCGTCCCAATGCGTGGCGGCCGCACGCGCGCGCGGATGGGCCGGGGGAACGCGCTGGTCCACCAACTGCTGCACCTCTTGCTCCAGCTGCTGCCACTGCGTGTGGTGCACGTGGCCCAACTGGCGCAGGTCATCGCGGTCCATGTACTTGAGCAGCAGGTCCATGCGCAGCTGGATGGCCGATTCGATGTAGCGGATCATGTCGCCCGGCGGCGCGTGGTTGCGTCCCTGGGTGCTGGGCTCGGTGCGGAACATGTGGCCCCAGCGTTCCAGCAGGTCGATGTCGCCGCCCATCCAGTGCAGCATCAGCGCCATCCAGCGATACGCGAGCGACTGCACCTCGGGCGCATCGACCGGCTGTCCCTGGTCCATGGCGCGGCGCACTTGCTCCTTGACCACCAACAAGTCGGCTTCGATCCGGTTCCAGTTGGAGAAGATGTGCTTGAGCTCGGCCGCGCTGAAGTACTTTCCGTAGGTGGCCATGAGCGCCAGCGCCTGCAGCCAGTTGCCCATGTCGGGCTCGGCGCCGGCCACCAGGCCGTCCCGCAGCAGGGACAGGCGGCCGCGCAGCTCGGTGGCCTGCGCGATCTGCTGGTCCAGCGCGCGGATCTGCTGCCCGATGAGTTGCTCTGGCGCCATGCCGCCGCCCGCGAGCAGGCCCGCGATGTCGCTGAGCGGCAACCCCATCTGGCGCAGCGTCTGGATGCCGTGCAGCCGTTGCACGTCGGCCTGGCTGTACAGCCGATAGCCTGCGTCCGACCGGCCCGAGGGCTTCAGCAGCCCGATCTCGTCGTAGTGGTGCAAGGTGCGCACCGTGAGTGCGGTGCGCCGGGCCAGCTCGCCGACCTGGAGCAGCATTGGTGGCGGGCCCTCGGACGGGTCAGCGGACCGAGATCAGCTCGATTTCGAAGTTCAGCGTGGCATTGGGGGGAATGACGCCGCCCGCGCCGCGCTCGCCATAGGCGATGGCCGGCGGGCAGGTCAGCTTGGCCTTGCCGCCGGGCTTCATGCGCTGCACGCCTTCGGTCCAGCAGGGGATGACGCGGTTGAGCGGAAACTCGGTGGGTTCGCCGCGCTTGTAGGAGCTGTCGAACTCCTTGCCGTCCGGCAGCGTGCCCTTGTAGTGCACCTTGACGGTGTCCGTGGCCTTGGGCGAGGTGCCGGTGCCTTCTTTCAGCGACTCATACACCAGCCCGCTGGGCAGGGTGACGGGGGCGGTCTGCGCCATGGCGGTGGGAACGATCACAAGCCCGGCAAGCAGGGCGCACAAGGAATTTCGCACGGAAACATCTCCTGAAAAAAGGTAGCCCGCGATCTTAAAGAGTCTGCCCGAGGCCCTGTAACCCCATGTTGGAGGGCCAGGCCGGCCGGGCCCATGGCGCGGCCGGCGCACCCCTCGCCGTCACGCGTAGTCGCTCACCGGAATGCAGCTGCACGACAGGTTGCGGTCGCCCCAGACGTTGTCCACGCGGCCGACCGGCGACCAGTACTTGCTGCGGCGCAAGGCGTCCACCGGAAAGGCCGCGGTCTCGCGGGCGTAGGGCCGCGTCCACTGCTGCGTGAGCAGGCTCTCGGCCGTGTGCGGCGCGTGCTTGAGCGGGTTGTCGTCCTGCGGCCAGGCGCCGGATTCGATCTGCCGGATCTCCTCGCGGATGGCGATCATCGCGTCGATGAAGCGGTCCAGCTCGGACAGCGTTTCGCTCTCGGTGGGCTCCACCATCAGCGTGTTGGGCACCGGGAACGACAGCGTGGGCGCATGGAAACCGTAGTCGATCAGGCGCTTGGCCACGTCCTCGGCCATCACGCCGCTGGTTTCCTTCAGGCCCCGCAGGTCCAGGATGCACTCGTGTGCCACGTGGCCGTTGGCGCTCGCGTAAAGCGTGGGGTAGTGGTCCTTCAGGCGCGCGCTGATGTAGTTGGCCGACAGGATGGCCGTCTCGGTCGCGGCCTGCAGGCCCTCGGCGCCCATCATGCGGATGTACATCCAGCTGATCGGGAGCACGGCGGCATTGCCCAGCGGGGCGGAGCTGACTGCGCCCACGCCGTTGGCGGCGGTCGATTCGGCGCGCAGCGCGCCTTGCTCGGCCGCGGTGCGGTGGCCCGGCAGGTAGGGCACCAGGTCGGCCACCACGCACACGGGGCCGACGCCAGGGCCGCCGCCGCCGTGCGGGATGCAGAAGGTCTTGTGCAGGTTCAGGTGGCTCACGTCGCCGCCGAACTCGCCGGGGGCGGCCACGCCCACCAGGGCGTTCATGTTGGCGCCGTCCACGTACACGCGCCCGCCGTGCTGATGCACCAGCGCGCACAGCTCCTTCACCTGCGTCTCGAACACGCCGTGCGTGCTGGGGTAGGTGATCATCACGCAGGCCAGGTGGGCGCTGTGCCGCTCGCATTGGGCGCGCAGGTCGGCCAGGTCCACGTTGCCGTTGGCGTCGCAGGCCGTCACCACCACCTGCATGCCCACCATCTGCGCGCTGGCGGGGTTGGTGCCGTGCGCGCTGCTGGGGATCAGGCAGATGTTGCGGTGGCCCTCGCCCTGGGCCGCGTGGTAGGCCTTGATGGCCAGCAGGCCGGCGTATTCGCCCTGCGAGCCCGCGTTGGGCTGCAGGCTGATGCCGGCGTAGCCCGTGGCCTCGCACAGCCAGGCGCGCAACTGCTCGTCGAGCAGGCGGTAGCCCTGCTGCTGGTCGGCCGGGGCGAAGGGGTGCACGTTGGCGAACTCAGGCCAGGTGATGGGGATCATCTCGCTGGTCGCGTTCAGCTTCATGGTGCAGCTGCCCAGCGGGATCATGCTGCGGTCCAGCGCCAGGTCCTTGTCGGACAGCTGGCGGATGTAGCGCAGCATGCCGGTCTCGGAATGGTGGGTGTTGAACACCGGGTGCGTGAGGAAGGCGCTGGTGCGGCGCAGCGCGGTGGGAATCAGCGGCTCTACGCCCTTTTCGAACGCGGCGACCGTGGGCAGTGTCTGGCCGTCCTGGGCGAAGACCTTCCACAGCAGCTCGATGTCGGCGCGCGTGGTGGTTTCGTCGAGCGAGATGCACAGATACTCTTCAAAGTAGATTCGCAGGTTGGCGCCCATGGAGACTGCGCGGGCAGCTATTTTTTTTGTAGCGCCCTCAGTGTGCAGCGACAGCGTGTCGAAGCAGGCCTGCGGGCGCAGCGGCGCGCCCAGTTGCTCCAGTCCCTTGGCCAGGATGGCGGTGTAGGCGGCCACGCGCTGCGCAATGCGCGTGAGGCCCTGGGGGCCGTGGTACACGGCGTACATGCTGGCCACCACGGCGGGCAGCACCTGGGCCGTGCAGATGTTGGACGTGGCCTTTTCGCGGCGGATGTGCTGCTCGCGCGTCTGCAGCGCCAGGCGGTAGGCGGGCTTGCCGTGCACGTCCACGCTCACGCCGACCAGGCGGCCGGGCAGGGAGCGCTTGTATTCGTCGCGGCAGGCCATGAAGGCAGCGTGCGGGCCGCCCGCGCCCATGGGCATGCCCAAGCGCTGCGTGGTGCCCACCACGATGTCGGCGCCCCATTCGCCGGGCGGCGCGATGAGGGTGAGGGCCAGCAGGTCGGCCGCGGCGATGAAGGCCGCGCCCTTGGCATGGGCCTTGGCAGCATCGGCCGCCAGATCGTCGATGCGGCCGCTGGTGGCGGGGTACTGCGCCAGCACGGCGAAATAGTCGCCGTCCAGCGCGTCATTCCACTCGGCCAGCGAGTTGGCCAGCACCACCTCGATGCCCAGTGGCGCGGCGCGCGTCTGGATCACCTCGATGGTCTGCGGATGCGCATCGCCGGCCACGACGAAGCGCATGCTTTTCGATTTGACCGAGCGCTTGGCCAGCGTCATGGCCTCGGCGGCGGCCGTGGCCTCGTCCAGCATCGACGCATTGGCGATGGGCATGCCCGTGAGGTCGCACACCATGGTCTGGAAGTTGACCAGCGCCTCCATGCGGCCCTGCGAGATCTCGGCCTGGTAGGGCGTGTAGGCCGTGTACCAGGCGGGGTTCTCCAGGATGTTGCGCAGGATGACGCCCGGCGTGTGCGTGCCGTGGTAGCCCTGGCCGATGAAGCTGCGCAGCACCTGGTTCTGCGCGGCGATGGCCTTCAGCTCGGCCAGCGCCGCGGCTTCCGTGGTGGCGGGCGGCAGGTCCATCGCCCGGCTGCGCGCGATGGAGCGCGGCACGATGCTGTCCACCAGCGCGCGGCGCGAGGCCTCGCCGATGGTGGAGAGCATGTGCTGTTCGTCCGCCCCGTCGATGCCGATGTGGCGGGGCAGGAACTCGGTGGCGTTTTCAAGCGCGCCAAGCGGCAGGGCGGATTGCATCAGCATGGAAGAGGACCGTGGACGGAAAAAGGAAGGGAAGGAAGAAGGCTCAGGCGTTCTTGGCGAAATCGGTGTAGGCCGTTTCGTCCATCAGCCCGGACAGCTGGGCCGGCTCGGACAGCTTGACCTTGAAGAACCAGCCGGCGTTCAAGGGGTCGGAGTTGGCGAGCGACGGATCGGCGCGCAGCGCCTCGTTCACTTCCACCACCTCGCCGGAGACGGGCATGTACACATCGGCCGCTGCCTTGACGGACTCGACCACGCCGGCCACTTCGCCCTGCGCGAAGGTCTTGCCGACTTCGGGCAGATCGACGAACACCACGTCGCCCAGCGCATCCTGTGCATGGACGGTGATGCCGACCACGGCGGCGTTGGCGTCGGTGGCGTTGATCCACTCGTGATCGCGGGAATATTGAACGGTCATGGGGGCTCCTGAAAGATGAAGGAAAGGAATCTGGAATGTAGCGGTCGCCGCAGCCTTGGCGGTAGCCAAAGTGGCCCGGTTCAGCCGCGGTAGTAGCGCGGCGCCACGAACGGCATCGCGCACACCTGCATGGGCACCGGCTTGCCGCGCACGATGGCCTGCACGCGCGTGCCGATGGCGGCCAGGGCCGGGGGCACGTAGGCCATGGCGATGGGCTGGTTCACGCTCGGGCCGAGGAGGCCGCTGGTGACCTCGCCGAGGGCCTCGCCCTCCGTGCTTTGCAGCGGGGTGTGTTCCCGCACGGGCACGCGCTCCAGCGCCGTGAGGCCCACGCGCTTGCGCGCCAGGTTGGCCGGGTCGTCGATCTGGGCCAGCACCTTGGCCGCGCCGGGAAAGCCACCGGCCCGCGCGCCGCCCGTGCGGCGCACCTTCTGGATGGCCCAGTTCAGGCCGGCCTCGGGGGGCGTGGTGGTGGTGTCGATGTCGTTGCCGTACAGGCACAGGCCCGCTTCCAGGCGCAGCGAGTTGCGGGCACCCAGGCCGATCGGCTTCACCTCGGGCTGCGCGAGCAGGGCGCGGGCCAGCGTCTCGGCCTGCGATGCGGGCACCGAAATCTCGAACCCGTCCTCGCCCGTGTATCCGCTGCGGGTGACGAAGGCATTGCAGCCCGCGATGTCGTAGCGTCCGCCGGTCATGAAGACGAGCTGCTCGATGCCGGGCGCCAGCCGCGACAGCGCGGTGACGGCCTGCGGGCCCTGCAGCGCCAGCAGGGCGTGGTCGGGCATGGGAACGACCTCGCAGTGCTGGCCGATGCGGGCCTTTATGTGCGCGATGTCGCCGGCCTTGCATGCGCCGTTCACGATCACGAAGATGTCGCCCTCGCCCTGCTTGATGAACATCAGGTCGTCGATGATGCCGCCATCGTCGTTCAGCAGCAGGCCGTAGCGCTGCTTGCCCACGGGCAGGTCGATCACGTCCACCGGAATGAGGGATTCGAAGGTGGCCGCAGCCTCGCTGCCCACCAGTCGCAACTGGCCCATGTGCGACACGTCGAACAGGCCGGCGGCCTGGCGCGTATGCAGGTGTTCCGCCATCAGGCCGGCGGGGTATTGCACGGGCATGGAATACCCGGCGAACGGCACCATGCGGGCCCCGAGTTCGAGGTGCAGGGCGTTGAGCGGGGTGGCGAGCAGGGGGGCGTCGGCGGACATGGCAATCTCCAGCAAGGGCAAATGGGAACGCGGCCCCATGGCCACGCCTTTGCCCCGCTGTCCGCTTTACCTGAGAGATTCACCCGCACGCCAAAGCGGCGCGGGGCTTGCTCCTTCGGTGGGCCCGCGCATGCGGCGGACCTCTCTCCAGCAAGGGGAACGCACACATCCCTGCGGGCGTTTTGCCAGTCCTTTTGCCTGAGCGTTCGGGGTCACCCTGCGCCTTCGGCGGCGCCGGCAATCCCGGTAACGGGGCGGCGCTCTCTCCTGACCGGGCGGATTCTAACTGCAGCGCCCGGACGCAACCGGCAACCCGACCGCTGGGTGCGCGGGGACTTGTCCGTGTCTTGAGCCAAGCGCCCTGGCGAACGGTAATCCGCCAGGGCCTTGCCAGTTTCGTGCGCCCCGGTAAGGGTGCCTTGATGGATCCAGTGTGCATCGCGGGCCTTGGATGGATTTTCTGAATTTCTTCTTTAAATGCTGATTTGCAGAAAAATCTTCTGAAATATGGCAATTTCAAGAACAATGCGATGCATGGACCGCCTTGACAGAAAAATTCTCTCCGTCCTGCAATCGGACGCCCGCGCCAGCCTGCAGGAGATCGGCAACGCCGTGGGCTTGAGCCCTTCGCCCTGCTGGGGCCGCATCAAGAAGATGGAGGAGGCGGGCGTGATCGAGGGCTACACCGTGCGCATCAATCCCAAGGCGCTCGATCTGAACGACACGGTCCTGGTCCAGGTCACGCTCGACAGCCATTCGGACAACACGCTGGAGAAGTTCGGCGAAACGCTGGCCAGCATCCCCGAGGTCATCGAGGCGCACCTGGTGTCGGGCGACTACGACTACCTGCTGCGCGTGGTGGTCAAGGACACGCGCGATTACGAGCGGCTGCTGCGCGAGAAGCTCTACAAGATCAAGGGCATTCGCCACAGCCGGTCGAGCTTCGTGCTGCGCACGCTCAAGCGGGCCGATCTGCCATTGTTCGCGCAGTGAAGGTGAAGGGGCCGCGAGGGCCTGCAGCGCCCCTTGGCAAGTGGATCGGGCTGAAAAGTGCAGATCGCCCTAGTGTTTATTGCCTTTATTGCTATTAATTAAGGAGCAATCGGGTGCGGCGCTGGCGCCGTGCCGCGTCAGGCCGCGATGCGCACGGCACCGTCCTCGTCCTGCGGCACCCAGACGATGCGGTCCATGTCCACGCCCATGGCGCGTGCCTGGGCCAGCAGGCGGGGCCGCACGCCGCGGGGCAGGGTGGGGGTGCGCGACAGGATCCACAGGTAGTCGAGGCTGGCGCCAACGACCATGGCCCAGCGGTAATCCTCGTCCAGCGCCACCACGTGGTAGCCACCGTAGAACGGGCCGAAGAACGACACCTTGAGCGATGCCTTGTCGGGCCGGCCGATGAACACCGCGCGGCCCCGGGCTTCGCGCCAGCGCTTGCGGGCGGCGTCGAAGCCACGGTTGACCACCTGAACCGAGCCGTCGGGGCCACGGCTGTAATGGGCGCTGGTCTGGACGAGGCCTTTTTCGAAACGGTGGTCGATTCGGGCCAGTTCGTACCAGTGGCCGGCATAGCGGTCCACGTTGAAATCCTCCACCACTACCACGCCTCGCGGAGCCCGCACGGATGCGCTGGCCGAGAAGGCCAGCGCTGCTCCCACGGCGGCCACGCCCACGGCCAGGGGCCAGAGCGGACGACGGTGGGTGCGATGGCGTGGGGCGGGGGAACGGGCCATGGGGTCTCCTGCTTCGATGGCGTTGGGGTTGTCAGGCGCCGCGCTGCGTTGCGCGGCAAGGCGTAATAGTCTCCCTTGCCACGGTGGAGGGGCCCTGTAGGCGCGTTCCTGCAATAGCCGTCGGAATGGTCACGAAATGCGCCTTGACCTTCCCGGCCCATGCCGTCTCGGCGGCCCATTCAGCGGCTTGATTTATTGCCCGGCGCCCCTCCACATCCCGATGGCCTTCCCATGCAAAAGGGCCTGCGTCGCAGGCCCTTGGCTTCGCCCCCGCACGAGGGACGAGGAAAGCATCACATGCCCGAGTAGTTCGGGCCGCCGCCCCCTTCGGGCGTCACCCACACGATGTTCTGCGTCGGGTCCTTGATGTCACAGGTCTTGCAGTGCACGCAGTTCTGCGCGTTGATCTGCAGCCGCTGGGCATCGCCCCCCTTGGCCTCGTCGGGCACGAACTCGTACACGGCGGCCGGGCAGTAGCGCGCCTCGGGGCCGGCGTACTTGGCGAGGTTGATGTTGACCGGCACGCTCGGGTCCTTGAGCGTCAGGTGCGCCGGCTGGTTCTCGGCATGGTTGGTGTTGCTGATGAACACGCTGGACAGCCGGTCGAAGGTGAGCTTGCCGTCGGGCTTGGGGTACACGATGGGCTTGCACTCGGCCGCGGGCTTCAGGTAGGCGTGGTCGGGCTTGTCGCGGTGCAGCGTCCAGGGAATGTTGCCCTTGAGCACGAACTGCTCGATGCCGTTCATCAGCGTGGCGGTGGCCAGGCCCTTCTTGAACCAGGTCTTGAAGTTGCGCGCCTTGTTCAGCTCGGTGTAGAGCCAGCTCTTTTCGAACGCCTCGGGGTAGGCCGTGAGTTCGTCGTGCTGGCGCCCTGCGTGCACCGCGTCGTAGGCGGCCTCGGCGGCCAGCATGCCGGTCTTGATGGCGGCGTGGCTGCCCTTGATGCGGCTCACGTTGAGGTAGCCCGCCTCGCAGCCCACCAGCGCGCCGCCGGGGAACACCGTCTTGGGCAGCGACAGCAGGCCGCCGGCCGTGATGGCGCGTGCGCCGTAGCCGATGCGCTTGGCCGGCTTGATGCCCTTGGCCTCGTCGCCTTCGAGGTAGTAGCGGATGTTGGGGTGGGTCTTCCAGCGCTGGAATTCCTCGAACGGGCTGAGGTAGGGGTTGGAGTAGTCCAGCCCGGTGATGAAGCCCAGGGTGACCTTGTTGTCCTCGGCGTGGTACAGGAACGCGCCGCCGTAGGTGTCGCTGTCCATGGGCCAGCCGGCCGTGTGCATGACGAAGCCGGGCTGGTGGCGCTGGGGGTCGATTTCCCAGAGTTCCTTCACGCCGATGCCGTAGGTTTGCGGATCGCGTCCCTGGTCCAGCTTGAAGCGGCTGATGAGCTGGCGGCCCAGGTGGCCGCGCGCGCCTTCGGCAAAGATCGTGTACTTGGCGTGCAGCTCCATGCCCAGCTGGAAGTCGGCCGTGGGCTCGCCTTCCTTGCTCACGCCCAGGTTGCCGGTCGCCACGCCCTTGACCGAGCCGTCTTCGTTGTAGAGCACCTCGGCGGCGGGAAAGCCGGGGAAGATCTCCACGCCCAGGTTTTCGGCCTGGGTGCTGAGCCAGCGCACCACGTTGCCCAGGCTCACGATGTAGTTGCCGTGGTTTTGAAAGCACTGCGGCAGCAGGAAGTTGGGGGTGCGCCAGGACGACTTCTCGCCCAGGAAGATCATGGCGTCGTCGGTGACCGGCTGGTTGAGCGGCGCGCCCAGTTCCTTCCAGTTGGGGATCAGCTCGGTCAGGGCCTTGGGGTCCATGATGGCGCCCGACAGGATGTGCGCGCCGGTTTCCGAGCCCTTTTCCAGCACCACCACCGAAATGTCCTGGCCTTTTTCGGTGGCCAACTGCTTGAGGCGGATGGCCGTGGCCAGGCCGCCGGGGCCGCCGCCCACGACCACCACGTCGTACTCCATGGCTTCGCGGGGGCCGTGTTGGGCGAGGATTTCTTCGTGGGTCATGGGTGTCTCGTGTGGTTTGATAATGGGTGATCCGGCGCGGGCATCCGGCCAGCCGCGCAGTCCGCCGGCCGGAGAGATTGTATTCACGGAAAACCGACAATCGAACGATCGTTCTATTTTCTGACAAGAGAGAGATCCCATGGCTTACAGCATCGATTTGGAAGGGCGCGTCGCCTTTGTGACCGGGGCGTCGAGCGGGCTCGGCGCCCAGTTCGCGCGCACGCTGGCCGCTGCCGGGGCGGGGGTGGTGCTGGCCAGCCGGCGCGTGGAAAAGCTCAAGGAGCTGCGCGCGCGCATCGAAGGCGAGGGCGGCGACGCCCACGTGATCGAGCTGGACGTGACCGACCACGACTCCATCAAGGCGGCCGTGGCCCACGCCGAGACGGAGATGGGCTCCATCGACATCCTGGTCAACAACTCGGGCGTCTCCACCACGCAGCGCCTGCAGGACGTGGAGCCCGAGGATTTCGACTTCATCTTCGACACCAACGTGAAGGGCGCCTTCTTCGTGGCGCAAGAAGTGGGCAAGCGCATGCTGGCTCGCTCGCGCGGGGCGGCGCCGGGCAGCTTCACCGGCGGGCGCATCATCAACATCGCCTCGATGGCCGGGCTCAAGGTGCTGCCGCAGATCGGCGCCTACTGCATGAGCAAGGCGGCCGTGGTGCACATGACGCGGGCCATGGCGCTCGAATGGGGCCGCTTCGGCATCACCGTCAATGCCCTGTGCCCCGGCTACATCGACACCGAGATCAACCACCACCACTGGCAGACCGAGCAGGGCCGCAAGCTCCTGGACATGCTGCCGCGAAAGCGCGTGGGACAGCCCAAAGACCTGGACGCGCTCATCGTCATGTTGGCCAGCGACCAGAGCCATTTCGTGAACGGCGCCGTGATCGCCGCCGACGACGGCTTCGCCCTCTGATTCCTGGCCGATGCTGACCGGAATCCTGGCGGGGCTCGCTGCGGGCGCACTCTGGGGTCTGGTGTTCGTCGCGCCGCGCATGGCGGCGGGGTTCGCTTCGGTGGATCTCACCGCCGGCCGCTTCGTCGCGTACGGCGCGATGGCCGTGGGCATGATGCTGTGGAGCTTGCGCCCCGGCAAGCGCCCGCCCGTGCGCTGGCCCACGGTCCGCCAGGGCGGGGCGGCGCTGGGCCTGAGCGTGCTGGGTTTCACCGGCTACTACCTGCTGCTGGTGCTGGCGATCCGCGATGCGGGAGTGGAGGTGCCGGCGCTCATCATCGGCACCATTCCCGTGTGGGTGATGCTGCTGGGCAAGCCCAAGGGCCTGCGGTGGGCGGCGCTGGTGCCTGGCCTGGCGCTCACCTTGGCGGGCCTGGCGCTGATGGCGTTCGCGCCGCATGGCGAGGGCGGTGCGGCGGCCATTGGCGGTGGCGTGTACTGGCGCGGCATCGGCATCACCCTCGTGGCCCTGGTCTTCTGGACGGCGTTCGCCATTCTCAATTCGGCCTGGGTGCAGCGCCATCCCGAGGTGGGCGCGACACAGTGGGCCAACTGGCTGGGCGTGGCCACGGGCCTGGGCGGATTGCTGCTGTGGGTCGCGAATGGCACCCCCGTAGCGGAACTGGCCGCGCACCCGGGGTTTGGCGCCTTCGTGCTGGTGTGCCTGGCGATCGGCGTCGGCGCGAGCTGGCTGGCCACCATTCTCTGGAACGTCGCCAGCCAGCGCCTGTCCGCCAGCCTGTGCGGCCAGTTGATCGTGAGCGAAACCCTGTTCGCGCTGTTCTATTCCTTCGCCTGGGTCGGCCACTGGCCCGCGCCCGTGCAATGGGCCGCCTGTGTGATGTTCACCCTGGGCATTCTGGCCACCATTCAAGCCCACCGCTGAGCGCCAGCCCGGCGCCGTCACCCGCCACCCCTGGCGGGGCAGGTTATGCGCCTTGTTTATATGGCGCATCCCAATCGGCATGGAGAAGGTGCACCATCCCAAAAAATTGCTGGGTAGACTGATTAATAAATAGTTAATCAATAAGGGAGCGGCAATGGCATTGCAGTCGTGGCGGCAGGAGATTTCAGAATGCTTCTCCAATGAAACGTGCAAGAAGAGAATCTTCAAGAAAATAAAGTCCGCAGCAGCGGATTTGGGATTCGAGCGATGCGCCTACACCCTCTACATTCCCGTGCCCATCTCTCGGCCGCAGGTGTATCAGGTGGATGATTTCCCAGAGGAATGGCAAAAACGTTATTCCCTTGCCGACTACCACCATATCGACCCCAGCGTGGCCCATTGCCGTAAATCCGAGCGGCCGGTGGTCTGGAACGACGAGCTTTTCGCGTCGGCGCCCGAGTTGTGGCGCGAAGCGCAGTCCCATGGCCTGAAGGTCGGCTGGTCGCAGGCCAACCAGAACACGGGCAGCCTGCGCGGCGTTTTGACCCTGGTGCGCTCGTCCGTCCCTCTGGCCGAGGCCGAACTCAAGGTGAGCGAGCCCCTCATGTCGTTCCTGGCAAGCGCGTCGTACGAAGCCATGGGCCGCGCGATGAAGGCGCTGCACGGCACGCACCAAAAGGCTTTCCTGACCTCCCGCGAGCTGGAAACCCTCAAATGGACGGCCGATGGAAAAACCATGGGAGATATTGCGCAGATTCTGGACGTGTCCGAAAACACGGTGCGTTTTCACCTGAAGAACGCCACAGCCAAATTGCAATCACCGAACAAGACGGCGGCGGCAGTCAAGGCGGCCCTGCTGGGTTGGCTGGACTGAGCGCCATGGAAGCAAAAGACCTTCAGAACCGCTTTGAAAATGTAATAAAAAGCCACCAGCGGAGTGCGAGGCTTTCAATTTTGCTATTTTTTTAATAGCGCCCATCCATGCGTTCCCGTGCATTGGAGGGATGGCATCCAAAGGGTTGTGATGCACCCATCGGCAATATTCATCGGGGCCATAGCCAAATCCCCCTTGTGAGCGACATTCCGCCACGTGGATCATTCGCTTCCCTTAACGACTGGAGCGGAGTTTCCATGACAACCAGAAAAATCTTCACCGCAGCGCTGGTGCTGCAAGGCGCCTTGGTGCCCGCGGCATTCGCCCAATCGGCCCTCACGCGCGACAACGGCGCCCTGGTGGGAGACAACCAGAATTCGCAGACCGCCGGTCCGAACGGCCCCACCTTGCTCCAGGACGTGCAGCTGATCCAGAAGCTGCAGCGCTTTGACCGCGAGCGCATTCCCGAGCGCGTCGTGCATGCCCGCGGCACCGGCGTGCGCGGCGAGTTCGTGGCGACGGAAGACCTGTCTTCGCTGACCCAGGCCAAGGTGTTCAGCGCCGGCGAACGCACCCCGGTGTTCGTGCGGTTCTCTTCCGTGGTGCACGGCAACCACTCTCCTGAGACGCTGCGCGACCCGCGCGGCTTTGCCACCAAGTTCTACACGAGCCAGGGCAACTGGGATCTGGTCGGCAACAACTTCCCGACCTTCTTCATCCGAGACGCCATCAAGTTTCCCGACATGGTGCATGCGTTCAAGCCGGACCCCCGCACCAACCTGGACGACGATTCCCGCCGCTTCGACTTCTTCTCGCACGTGCCGGAAGCCACGCGCACGCTCACGCTGCTGTACTCGAACGAAGGCACGCCTGCGGGCTACCGGTTCATGGACGGCAACGGGGTGCATGCCTACAAGCTGGTCAACAGCCAGGGCGAGGTGCACTACGTCAAGTTCCACTGGAAGAGCCTGCAGGGCCTGAAGAACCTCGACCCCAAGCAGGTCGCCGCTGTCCAGGCCAAGGACTACAGCCACATGACCAACGACCTGGTCAACGCGATCAAGCAGGGCGATTTCCCCAAGTGGGACCTGTATGTGCAGGTGCTCAAGCCCGAAGACCTTGCCAAGTTCGAGTTCAACGCGCTGGACGCCACCAAGATCTGGCCCGATGTGCCTGAACGCAAGATCGGCCAGATGGTGCTGAACAAGAACGTGGACAACTTCTTCCAGGAAACCGAACAGGTCGCCATGGCGCCCGCCAACGTGGTGCCGGGCATCGAACCGTCGGAAGACCGCCTGCTGCAGGGCCGCGTGTTCTCGTATGCCGACACGCAGCTGTACCGGGTCGGCACCAACGGCCTGAGCCTGCCGGTGAACCGCCCCCGCGTCGGCGTGAACAACGGCAACCAGGACGGCACGCTGAATTTCGGCCAGACCACCAGCGGCGTGAACTACGAGCCCAGCCGCCTGGAGCCACGCCCGCAGGTGTCTGCCGCGCGCTACAGCCAACTGCCGCTGTCCGGCACTACGCAGCAAGCCAAGATCGGCAAGGAGCAGAACTTCAAGCAAGCCGGTGATCTGTACCGCAGCTACGGCAAGAAGGACCGTGAGGACCTGATCCAGAGCTTCGGCGAATCGCTGGCCGGCACCGATGCCGAGAGCAAGCACATCATCCTGTCGTTCCTGTACAAGGCCGATCCCGAGTACGGCACGGGCGTGGCCCGCGTGGCCAAGGGCGACCTGGCCCGCGTGAAGCAACTGGCCTCCGCGCTGCAAGACTGACGCGGAGATGGCGAAGCGGGCGCGGCGCCGCGGGCGGCGCCCGCGCCTTGATAGAGCCGTTAGCGCAGTGACCAGCGGCGCATGCATGGCGCGTGTCGCTGGCGGCTGGCTCTCTGCGACCCGCACCCCCATTCAAGGAGATCGGCATGTCCCTTTCCCATCGATCGCGCCCATGGGTGCTGGCGGCGCTGTGCATGAGCGCGGTGGTTGCCGCCACCGCGGCGCAGGCGGCCACGACAGTGTCTGCGACGGCGGCCACCGTCCCGGCCCCGCCATCGCCTTCAGCGGCAGCTGAACCGGCGGCCTCTGCCGACCCGGCCCAGGTGCAGCGGCAACTGCGCCGCTATTTCTTCGATGCGGCACGCGAGGGCCGGCGCGACATGCTGGGCGAGTTCATCGCGGCCCGCTACGACCTCAATGTCCGCGATGAAAAAGGCTACACCGCGCTCATCCTGGCGGCCTATCACGGTCACCGCGAGATGGTGGAGCAATTGCTGAAAGCCGGCGCCGACCCCTGCGTGCAGGACCTGCGCGGCAACACCGCCCTGATGGGCGCGATCTTCAAGGGCGAGGTGGCGATCGCGCGGCGCCTGGTACAGGCCGACTGCGCGCCGGACCAGCGCAACAACGCCGGCCAGACCGCCGCCATGTACGCCGCGCTGTTCCAGCGCACCGAACTGCTGCAGGCCCTGGCGGCCAAGGGCGCGGACCTGGGGGCCAAGGACGCGCAGGGCAACGATGTGTCGCAGTTGCAGCGCGGGGAGTTCGCCCGTGCGCCTGCGCGGTGACTGTGCGATCGGGGGGGCAAGGGTCATGGTCAAATCGCCTTCCACCGCAATAAAAACTAGGGCATAGTGCTATAAAAACAATAGCATTGGTTGTCAGCCGCCGCGTGGCACCACGCGAAAGCGCGTGGCGTTCTCTGCCAGCCATTGCTGAGCCAGCGCCGCAGCCGTGGGTGACGCATGTTCCTGATCGGGATGGAAGTCGCGGCGCAGGTAGCGCGCCAGCGCCGGCAGCGTGCGCCAGGCCACGCCATCGCGGCCCCAGAAAAACCGCAGCGCGCTCCACGCGGTGGACAGGCGCCACAGCGTGCCGTCGCGGTGCAGGTTGATCGCCGTCTGGCGCATGGCATCGACCATGAAGACCAGGCCCACATACACGTACCAGCGCACCCGCCAGGCATTGCTGCCGCCCACGGCGCGGTAGAGATCGAAGGCGACGGCGCGGTGCTCGGTCTCCTCGGCCGCGTGCCAGCGCCACACGGTCTGCAGCGTGGCGTCGGCGCCTTCGAGCCAGGCCGCGTGGCGCAGCGTGCCGTCGGCCAGCAGGGCCGTGAAATGCTCGTAAGCGCAGGTGACTGCCAGGGCATGCAAGGGATTTTTGGTGCGCAGGTGCAGGCGGGCGATGCGTTTGCGCGCCCAGTGCTGCCAGCGGTTGGAGAGGCCCTGGCGCTCCAGCTCGGCGTTGTAGAGGCCATGGATGTGCCGGTGCGTCGCCTCTTGCCCGATAAAGCCGCGCAGCAGCGCCTGGAACTGATGGGCCAGCGGCCCATGGGGGCTGCCCAGCAGCGGCGCGGCACCGCGCACGGAGTCGATGAAGAACTGCTCGCCCACCGGAAAGCTCATCGACAGCGCATTGAAGAACTGCGTGCGAAAGGCATCGCCGCCGTGCCAGTGGCGGGCAAAGCCTTGCTGCAGATCCACTTCGAGCTTGCGCACGGGCAGAGCGGTTGCGCCAGTGTGCGGCGCATCGGCGGTGGAGGAAGGTGTCACAGGCATCGCGGCGGCTTTCCAAAAGACGACGGGGCGGCCCAGTTGCCGGGCCCCGGTTTCTGAGCATTATTCAGTTTTACGCCTGCTGCGCTACTCGCCTAACGCTCAGGTTTTGAACGCTCGGCTTGTCGGCCTGCGGCCAGGTGGCTGGCCCCTGTGAATGCTGCGTTTCCAGCATGACGCCATCGCGCTGTGTCGAGGTTTTCGGGCATGGTGCTCAGATTTGGGGCAAGGTCGCCATCGCCAAGATGGCGACGGGCTTCGAGAGGCACCCCATCGGGTGCGATACGCTGCGCACGTTGACGCATTTTCTTCGCCGGGGCGTCTGCGGGGTGCCTCCCGCGCAGCAAGTCCGGCACCATCCCGAGGCCACCGATGAAGATCGAGATTCCCGAAGCCAAGAAGCTCGTGCACACGATGCGTTTCCCCGTGCGCTGGGGCGACATGGACGCCATGGGCCATGTGAACAACACCGTGTATTTCCGCTATCTGGAGACGGCCCGCATCGACTGGCTGGTCGCGGCGGGCTGCAATCCCGACCCGCAGGGCCAGGGGCCGGTGATCGTGAATGCCTTTTGCAATTTCTACCAGCAGCTCGAATACCCGGCCGAAGTGCTGCTCAAGCTCTACGTGAGCGACCCGGGGCGTACCACGTTCGAGACCTGGGGCACCATGGAGCGCGCCGACCAGCCGGGCGTGGTGTGCGCGGCCGGCGGTGCCACGACGATCTGGGTGGACTTTCCCCAGAAGAAAGCCGTGAACCTGCCAGCGTGGGTGCGCGAACTGGTCAGCGGCTGAGGGATGCCGCCGCTCAGGTCACCGGCGCTGGATTGAACAGCACCAGCGCGTTGTGCAGCTTCCAGTGCTCGGCCCAGGTCTTCTTGCGGCCGCTGGCCACCTCCAGCATCAGGTGGAACATCTCCCAGCCCACGTCTTCGATGCTGGCTTGCCCGTCCGCGATGCGCCCGGCGTTGATGTCCATCAGGTCATGCCAGCGCCGCGCGAGGTCGCTGCGCGTGGCAACCTTGATCACCGGCACCTCGGCCAGCCCGTAGGGCGTGCCCCGCCCGGTGGTGAACACGTGCAGGTTCATGCCTGCCGCAAGCTGCAGCGTGCCGCAGATGAAGTCGCTGGCCGGTGTGGCGGCATAGAGCAACCCCTTTTGCGTGGCCTTGTCCCCGGGCGAGACCACGCCCGAGATCGGGGCGCTGCCCGATTTGACGATGGAGCCCATGGCCTTTTCCACGATGTTGGACAGGCCCCCCTTCTTGTTGCCCGGCGTCGTGTTGGCGCTGCGGTCCACCCGGCCCTTGTCCAGGTAGGCGTCGTACCAGGCCATCTCGCGGATCATGGCCTGGGCCACTTCCGGGGTGCTGGCGCGCGAGGTGAGCTGGTCGATGCCATCGCGCACTTCGGTCACTTCCGAGAACATGACGGTGGCGCCCGCGCGCACCAGCAGGTCGGTGCAAAAGCCCACGGCCGGGTTGGCGGTGACGCCGCTGAAGGCGTCGCTGCCACCGCACTGCACGCCGACCACCAGCTCGGCCGCGGGCACGGTCTCGCGGCGGCGGGCATTCAGGCGCTCCAGGTGCTTTTCCGCCTGGCGCATGACGGAGTCGATCATCGACATGAAACCCACATGGGCGTCGTCCTGCAGGCAGACCACGTCGAGCTTGGGCTCGGCACTGGTGCCCACGTCGGCCACGCTGCGTTCGTCCACCAGCGGGATGCTGCCCGGGGGCAGCAGGCGCTCGGGCTGGAGCTTCTCGCAGCCCAGGCTGACCACCATCACCTCTCCGCCGAAGTTGGGGTTCAGGCTGATGTTGCGCAGGGTGCGGATGGGGATGACAGCGTCCGGCGCGTCGATGGCGACGCCGCAGCCGTAGGTGTGCTCCAGCGCCACCACGTCGTCCACGTTGGGAAAACGCGGCAGCAGTTCGGCCTTGATGCGCGCGACGGCGAATTCGGTCACGCCGGCCACGCACTGCACGGTCTGGGTGATGGCCAGGATGTTGCGGGTGCCCACCGACCCGTCGGCATTGCGGTAGCCCTCGAAGGTGTAGCCGGTCAGCGCCGGCAAGGGCTCGGGGCGCACGGTGGCCAGGGGCAGGCCCTCCAGCGACAGGGCATCTGGCATGTGCAGCAGGCGCTCGTGCACCCAGCTGCCGGCCGGGATGGGCCGGATGGCGTAGCCGATGGGCACGTTGTAGCGGCGCACGGCGCCGCCCTGGGGGATGTCTTCCAGGGCGACCTTGTGGGCCTGGGGCACGCGGTCGATGAGCGCCAGGCCCGAGGCGAGGACCGTGCCGGCGGACAGGCCCCCGTCGTTGGCCACGATGGCCACGTTGTCGGCCGCGTGCATCTTGATCGTCAGGGGCGGGCGGGTGGTTGAGTCGGTTTCGGTCATGGGGTGGTTGTCGATCGTGGGGCGTTTTTTGAGGTGCGGCACAGCCGCTGCATTTTCGATGGCGCCGGGATCACGCGCGGGTGCCGAACTCCACCGTTTCGCGCGTCCAGCCACGGGCCTGCTCGCTCAGGCTCAGGCCGAGGCCCGGGCGCGTGGGCACCAGCATGCGGCCGTCGCTGATTTCCAGGCGCTCCTTGAACAGCGGCTCGAGCCAGTCGAAGTGCTCCACCCAGGGCTCGGTGGCATAGACCGCGCCCAGGTGCACGTGCAGCTCCATCGCGAAGTGCGGGCCCAGGCTCAGGCCCGCATGTTCTGCCTGTGCGGCGATCTTGAGGAACGGAGTGATGCCCCCGACGCGCGGTGCATCGGGCATGAGGTAATCGGCCGCGCGGTGGCGGATCAGTTCGCCGTGCTCGGCCGCACTGGTGAGCATCTCGCCGGTGGCAATGGGCGTGTCGAACTGGGCGGCCAGCGCGGCGTGGCCTTCGAAGTCATAGGCGTCCAGCGGCTCTTCGATCCACACGAGGTCGAAGCGCTCGAAGACGCGGCACATGCGCTGCGCGGTGGGGCGGTCCCACTGCTGGTTGGCATCGACCATGATGGGCATGGCGTCGCCCAGGTGCTTGCGCACGGCCTCGACGCGCTGGATGTCGAGCGCATGGTCGGGCTGGCCCACCTTGAGCTTGATGCCGCCGATGCCACGCTCGCGCGAGGCGCTGGCGTTGCGCAGCAACTGGTCCAGCGGCGTGTGCAGGAAGCCCCCCGAGGTGTTGTAGCAGCGCACCGAATCACGCTGCGAGCCCAGCAGCTTGGACAGCGACAGGCCGGCGCGGCGGGCCTTGAGGTCGTACAGCGCCACGTCGAACGCACCGATGGCCTGCACCGCCATGCCGCTGCGGCCCACCGAGGCCCCGGCCCAGCACAGCTTGGTCCACAGCCGGGAAATGTCGCTGGGGTCTTCGCCCAGCAGGGCCGGCGCGACTTCCTGAGCATGCGCGAACTGCCCGGGCCCGCCCGCCCGCTTGGAGTAGCTGAAGCCCAGGCCCCGGTGGCCGTCCTTCGTCTCGATCTCGGCGAACAGCATGGCGATCTCGGTCATGGGCTTTTGCCGCCCGGTCAGCACCTTGGCGTCGCTGATGGGGTTGGCCAGGGGCAGGTAGCACGACGAGACGCGGACCCAGGCGATGCTGTCGCTGGAGGAAGACGAAGACGACGAAGGGGAGGAAGAGGGCGCAGAAGCGGTCATGGTGCGGTTCGTTCAAGCGAAACAGGGGCGGGCGCAGAAGGCCCGGCAAAAACCGGGCAAGGGCTGGTCAGTCGATCGAAATCTTTCCGGCTTCGATCACTTTCTTCCAGCGGGCGTATTCCTGCTGCTGGAAGGCGGCGAACTGCTCGGGCGTGTTGGTCACCATCTCGAAGCCGATCGACGTGAACTGCTCGCGCACCTTGGGGTCCTTGAGCGCCTCGACGAACGCGGCGTGGGCCTTTTCGCGCACGGCGGGTGGCAGCCCCTTGGGCGCGACGATGGCCTGCCAGGAGGCGACCTCGACATTGGGCACGCCCGCTTCGGCCAGCGTGGGCACATCGGGCAGCACGGGCGAGCGCTTGGCGCTGGTGATGGCCAGGGCGCGCATCTTGCCGGCCTTGATGTATTGCGACACGGCGTTGATGTTCTGGAACGAGGCATCGACCTGCCCGCCGATCAGGTCGGTGTGCGCGGGCGCGCCGCCCTTGTAGGGAATGTGCACGCCCTGGGTGCCGGTCTGCTGCCAGAACAGCTCGGCGGTCAGGTGGTCGCTCGATCCGTTGCCGGCGGAGGCGAAGCTCATCTTGCCGGGGTTGGCTTTTTCATAGGCGATGACGTCGGCCACGGTCTTGTGCGGGGAATTGGCCGGCACCACCAGCACGTTGGGTGACTGCACCGCCACCGTGATCAGGTCGAAGCCATGCAGCGCGTCGTATTGCAGGCCCTTGAGCAGGTGCGGCACGATGACCAGTGGGCCCAAGGAGGTCACGAGGAAGGTGTAGCCATCGGGGGCGGCCCGCTGCACGAACGTGGCACCGATCGTTCCCGTGGCGCCGGGCTTGTTGTCCACCAGAAAGGACTGCTTGAACTTCTCGGTGAGCCGGGGCCCCACGGCGCGTGCGACCTGGTCGGTCGAGCCACCGGGCGGGAAGGGCACCACCAGGGTGACGGGTTTTTCGGGCCAGGCCTGAGCCTGTGCGCCAAGGGCCAGGACGCCGAGGGAAATCGCTGCGAGAAATCGTTTCATGCTTGTCTCCTTAGGAAAATGTTAACGTTGTCATTTTTGTTTTTGAACGAACCAACATGAAGGGCGCCATGAAAATGCATGGTTTTTATGGTTTTTCAGCAAATAGGCGAACCGATCATCTGAAATGATATCGTTGTCATTTCGGATGATCAAGGGATGACGCTGGGGGTTTCCCCTGGTTCATGCCTGCCATCTTTGCGCGGGCTCGGCGCCGGAATGCGGTCCGCATGGCCCACTGGCTGTGGCATGCCGAGGCAGTCATTCAACCGGGCCACGGGGCGCGATGCGGTATGGTCCTCGTCTTTCGCCAGATCGATGTACTCCGAAACCCCATGAACGCCCCCTCCCACTTCAAGGCGGTCACGCTTCACGACGTGGCCAAGGCCGCTGGCGTGTCCTTGATCACCGCCTCGCGCGCGCTGAGCAATCCGGGCGTGGTCTCCGAGAAGACGAAGGCACGGGTGCAGCAAGCGGTGGAGGCGACCGGGTACATCCCCAACCTGCTGGCCGGGGGGCTCAAGTCCCGCCGCAGCCTGATGGTGGCGGCGGTGGTGCCGGCGCTGTCGGTGTCGCAGTTTTTGCCCACGGTGCAGGCGTTGACGACCACCCTGGCCGCCGAGGGATACCAGCTCATCCTGGGCCAGACGGCTTACGACGCCGAGCGTGAAGAAGCCGTGTTGAACACCATGATCGGCCGCCAGCCCGATGGGCTGGTGATGACCGGGCTGGTGCAGTCGCAGCGTGCACGCGACCGGCTTCGCCGATCCGGCATTCCCGTGGTGGAAACCTGGGACCTGAGCGACCGTCCGGTGGACATGGTGGTGGGTTTTTCGCACCTGAAGGTGGGCAGTGCGGTGGCGGGGTATTTCTTGTCCCGGGGCTGGCAGCGCGTGGGAATCGCCACGGGCGCGGACCACCGCGCCATGCTACGCCGCGAAGGCTTCATCGCCACCTTGGGGCGTGACGTGCCCACGGCCACCGTGCCTGCGCCGAGCAGCCTGGCGCTGGGGCGAAGGGCGTTGGCGGAACTGCTGGAGAAAGAGCCGTGCCTGCAAGCCGTGTCCTGCAGCTCGGACACGCTGGCGCACGGCGTTCTCGTCGAAGCCGGTGCCCGCGGGCTTCGGGTGCCACAGGACCTGGCCATCTGCGGCTTCGGCAATGCCGACTTCAGCGAACACATGCTGCCGTCGATCACCACCGTGCATGTCGATGGCCCGGAAATCGGCCGGCTGGCGGCTCAACTGGTGATCGACAGGTGCCGGGGCAACGCGGGCACGCAATCCATTTTCGACCTGGGGTTTCGCCTGATCGAGCGGCAATCGACGGCACCAGCCGGCTGAATCGGGTGAATCGGCCAGGTCGGCGGGAGTGGGGCCATGCCGGGTTCGCCTGCTTGCCGCGGCCCTCGCTTCTGAGCATTATTCAGTTTTAGGGCCTGGCCCAAGCCAGGCAGTGCCCGCCGCCTGAAAGTTCCCTTGAAGAAATCACCGCCCACCGACAGCTCCTCCGGCATGCGCCGCCAGCCCACGCAGACGCGGGCGCGCCAGACCATCGAGGCCATCTTCGGTGCCACCGCCAAGATCGTGGAAAAGGAAGGCGAGGCGGGCGTCACCACCAACAAGGTCGCGCAGGTGGCAGGCTTTTCCATCGGCACGCTCTACCAGTATTTCCCTTCGAAGGAAGCCATTTTGCTGGCCATGGTGGAGCGCGAACGCAACCGAGTACAGCAGCAACTGCGCGAACTGCTGGATGAGGCCGTGGCCGAGCAGCGCGAGGTGCGTTCGGTATTGCGGGACATGGTGCGGTTGCTGGTCACCGCCTTCGGCACTGGCGGGCATTCGCATGTGCGGCGCGGCATGGTGCGGCTGGGCTGGCGCATTGACCACCACGACCGCGTGACGGCTGCGCTGCGCGAAGGGGCTGAGCGCAATGCCCTGGCGCTGGCGCGGCTCATCGAGGTGGGCGACACCTCGGTGCGTGCTCCCACGCCGGCCATGATGTTCGTTGCCACGCGCGCCATCATGGGCACCATCCGCAGCGCCGCGCTGGAGGACTCGCCCCTGCTGGGTCAGCCGGCGTTCGAGGACGAACTGGTGCGCATGCTGTGGGGCCTGCTGCGCACCGACGCGGACGCTTGAGAATCGCCTCTTCGCCTCTTTCAGGAAGAGGCGGGGGCAGACGGAACGGCGGCTTGCTGCGGATAGAAGATGGGCTCCTGCGGATCGCGATGCCAGTCGTACTCGGCCGCGAGGGCGGCCGCCTCCGCCACCGCACGCCCGGCCAGGCGCGCGACCAGGTGCCAAGCCATGTCGGTCCCGGCGGACACGCCTGCTGAGGTCACGTATTGACCCGCATCCACCCACCGCGACACGTTGTCCCACAGCACGGCCGGGCCATAGGTTGCCACCCAGCCGAAAGCCTGGTGATTGGTGGCTGCGGGCCGGCCATCGAGCAGGCCCGACCGCGCCAGAATGGCCGCGCCAGTGCAGACCGAAGTGACCAGCGCCACGTGTTGGTCCATGGCCCGCACCCACTGCATCAGGGCCTCGACCGCTGCAGTGTCCTGATCCATCAGCAATGTGTTGACGCCCTGGCCGCCGGGAATCATGAGCAGGTCCAAGGGCTGTTCCAGCGCCTCGTCGCGGAACAGGTCGGGAACCACGCGCGGGCCGTTGAAGCTGGCGACGGGGGCGGGGGCGCTTCTGTTCGCCGCTGACCTGCATTCGTTGGAAATCAGCACCACCTGGAACGGTAAGGCCGGTGCCTTGGCATAGGACGTGCCGATGAAGCGCGCGATGGAAAACGCCTCGATGAAGCCCCAGACGTCAAGCGGCTCGAAATGGGGAAACACCAGAACCCCGATGCGCTGCGTACGGGGAAAGGCCGTGGTTGCAGTGGACGTGGGTGCAGGCGTGGGCATAGGGGCTGTGAGCATGGTCATTGGACAGGAAAGAGTTCAATGGCAACATCGGCCCGACCGCCTTCGTGGGGGTGGCCGTCGGTGGGAAAGCCGATCTGCAGGCAGACGGGCTGGCCCGCCTGCAGCAAGTGGGCATAACCGGCCAGGGAGACGAGAAACCGCTGGCTGCGCTGTGGCTGCGCGGCGGTGAAGGCCCGCAGCGGGTGCACCGCGAAGCGGGTGATCTCCCGTGGTGTGGGCGGCTCGCCAGCAAGCAGGGAGGCCACCAGCCGCCCGTTGGCCGGCCGTGGCGGCTCGAAGGCCCGCAGCACGATCACCACGCGTTGGCGGTCCTCCTGCAGGGCCTGCAGATCCGCGGCTGTGGGCGTCACGCAGACCTGGGCAGGCACCGTGCTGGTGGCAATGGGGCCGGGTGCCGGCGCCTGGCCCATGCCGTGCGCTGCAACGGCAGGCAACCCGGCGAGGGCGCATGCCAGCAAGGCGCTGACGGAAGCGGGCGGGGCCATCGCTGCGGTGCCGGGTTGCGTCGCGCGTCAGATCAGTGCGATCTCGATCGAGCCGGGCACCACGGTGCCAACCTCCGAGGCGGGCGTGCCTGCCACCGGCAAGGCCACCAGTTGCACAGTGATCGTGTTGCCCGGCAAGCCTTGCGTTTGCGAGAGCCGCCGCAGCGTGTCGGTGAGGTTGACGAGGGTCGAGGGCAGGCTGCCCGCATGCGCACCGTCGCCATGGCCATGGCCGTGGCGCAGAAAGCTCAGCGTCGTCACGAAGTGCGGGTCGGTGACGGGCACCTGCGGTCCCACGGTGTCGCGGTTGACGAAGACACGGATCGCGCGCACGTTGTCTGCGATGCGGATGTCCGAGATCAGCGCAACCACTTCTCGCGGCGCGCCAGTCGCGGGGGCCGAAGGCGGCGACTGCAAAGGCGCGAGGGCCCCCGCGTCGAGCTGGAAAGGCACGCCCAGCGACGTGGCGGCAACGGCCGCCGCCATGTCGGTTTTCTTCTGGCGCAGGAGGTTGCTGCCGATCGCGGGATTGAACAGTGCAGACAGGTTGGCCCGGCGCTGCGGATCGACGGGCTGGTTGTCAGGCTGCGGGAGTGTGTCGTAGGTGTAGCCGAGTGCGGTGGTGCTCAGCAGGTCGCGCACCCGCTTGGTATAGAACGTGCCGTTGGGTGCGATGTAGTTGTCGCGGAACGGCATGTCGAGCCACAGCGGATCGTTCGAGTTCTGGCGGCCGAGCGCGTTCCACGATGCCCAGATGCGGTCGATGTTGCCGTGGTGCATCATGAAAATCGGGTCGCGCGGCGAGTTCGATTGCGGCATGAATCCGCCGATGTTGTTGTGCACGTTGTTGTGCGGCGTGCGCTCCAGGATGCCCTGGTTGCCCCCGCCCATCGGAACCCATTTGGCATCGAGGTTGTTCTGCACCACGGGCTTCTTCGGATTGCTGCGATCGACCGAGCGGCTGGTGCCGAAGGCCTCGTAGTTGGTTTCCTGGTAGATCTTGCGGATCACTTCGGGGCCCACCAGCTCGTCGGTCAGCGCGTTCTCGCCCGTGAGCTGGTTGCGCAACAGGGTGGGGTCGTCCCCTTTGCCCGGCACATACAAGGGATTGGGCTTGCCCTTGTAGGTTTTGTCGGTGAAAGCTGCGGGCAGTTGGCGCAGCGCGGTCCAGTCCCAGTAGGGCATGGCGAATTCGGGGTGGCGGGTCAGGACGGCGGCGGCCCTTTCGTACATCTCGACGAAGCCGCGGTGCCATGGCAGGAAGTACCAATCGCCGTGCGGGCAGTACTTGAAGTTGTGCTCGTCTCCATGCTGGTTGGCAAAGCCCAGCCAGCTGACCCGGCTGCGCTGAGGCTGGGCCTGCATGATGCCGACGAAGTCGCGGTAGGTGGACAGGTCCGGATCGTCCAGCGCCATGGTGTTGACGCAGCGGCGTGTGCGCAGCTTGGGCGCGGCCACGGCCTGCAGCAGGCCGGGCACCATGCCGGAGAAGGCGGAGATGGCGCCGGCGGCGACCACGGTTTTCAGTGCGTTTCTTTTGTTGATCATTGTCGAGTCCTCCCTTGTGTGATGGCTATGTGCCTTGGTTTTTCAGTGATGGCCTTTGCTGGCTCCGCCAGCGCCGTCCGGTACGGCCACCCGCACGATCTGCATCATTCCCTGGTCTTCGTGGTCCAGGATGTGGCAGTGCAGTACGTAGTCGCCGATGTAGCGCTGGTAGCGCGTGCGCACGATCAGCGTGTATTTGCCGTTCGGCTTTTCCTTGGTCGCGATGTTCTTGACCCAGAGCGTGTCTTTCCAGACGCCTTTGAGCGCACGGTACTGCGGGTCGAGATCGCCCGCGGCCTTGTCTTCCACGTCCGGCCCGGAGACGTCCTTGCCGTCCGGATCGAGGATCTTCACGATCTGGAACGGGTTCACATGGATGTGGAATGGGTGGCTCACGAAGTCCGATTGCAGGGTCCATTCATCCACGCCGCCCAACGTGAGAACGCGGTCGATGCGGTTGGGATCGAACGGTTTGCCGTCCACCTGGAACTGGATCGGTTTCGTGTCCAGGTCGATGTTGAACGCGAGTGTCTGCGTGCCCGTGACTTCGCTGTCCTGCACGGTGGGGTGGGGCACAAAGCTGGTGAGCTTCAGGCCGTCCTTCAATTCAGCGCTGACCTTGGCCCGCACGTCGGGCGGCAGATTGACGGCCGCGGCTGCGGCCAGTTCCGCGGCGATGTAGGCCGAAACATCCTGCGGCACCGGACTGCCGGGGGCCACCTTGCGCACGGTGCCCAGCAATTGGCGCGATGGGGGGGCTTGGTTCACGCTGGCGGAAGGGGGCGAGGCAGCGTCGATCACGCAGTAGTCGCCTGCCTCGGGAAACACCATCAGGGTGTCCCAGCGGTAGGCCGGCTGGTAAACCGTGTGGGTGCTGCGGATCGCGGCTGCGGTGGTCAATCCGTCGGCTGCGATCAGGTGCTGCGGCAGCGGGGCGCCGGTGCAGTTCTGTTCGATGTAGGCGTCGTGCTCGCTGGCGCGCAGGGCCTGCGCGCTGCGCGCGCCTGGCCGCAGCTTGCGAAACTCCAGATTGATGGTGTCGCGGACGCCGCCGTGGATGGTGCGCCAGCGCTCGATCTGCCCGGCCTTGGCGCCCTCGAAGGTGGGCAGCACCTCGCCGTTGATGCTGGTGTAGCGCCCGGAGGCCGGCCAGGACCCGGGGCCGAACTGGTCCTTGTCCTCTTTGTCCACCGCCTTGTAGTGCTCGATGCCGCCCACGTCGCCTTCGTTGCAGCGGTAGGTTCCGTCCGGGTTGAACTGGATGCGGTTGTTCTTGTCGCGGCAGGCGTACTGGATCTGTTGCAGCACCAGCACCCGCTCCTTGAACGCCTGGCGGGCCGTGGGGCGCAGCAGGGTGTCAACGTCGCCCGTTTGCGTGGGAGTAGGCGGCCGGTCGCCACGGATGACGAGGGCACCCGCCATGCCGCTGGCCACCTGCAGCGCGGTGGAGCCATGGCGGTGCGTGTGGTACCAGAAGGTGCCGGCGGGATGGTCCGAGGGAATGTTGTACTCGTACTCGAAGCTCACCGTCGGGTTGATGGAGATCAGCACGTTGTCGCCATTGCCTGCGGGGTTCACCCAAAGGCCATGGGTGTGCAGGTTGGTGCCGTTGAAGCAGTGCGGCGTGTTCACCCCGTCTGCGAACGTGGTGCAACTGGGGTCGGGCGGCAACTGGTTGTTCAGGCGGATGCGGATGGTGTCGCCAGGGCGGATCTCCAGCATGGGCGATACGAAGGGCGCCTTGGGATCGACGCGGGTGCCCTGGTAGCTGCGCAGGCGCACCTTGTCAAAGCGCTGTTCCGCAGGGTTCCAGAGCTTGCCGTCGGTGTAGACGACGTTCAGGTCCAGCGAGGCTTCATGGGGAACCGTCCGCGTGGCAGGGCTCGCGGCGAGCTGGAGCCTGCGGGGCGCCTTGCGCTGGAGTTCCAGCAGGGGTGGGTTGGACACCTGCCGTAGGGTGTCCGACTGGGCCTGTGCGGGCAGTGCAACGATGCACGCCAGCGCGGCGGTAACGGCGGCTGCAGACGCAGATGCGCGCGCATTCCGAAACGCGAGTTCCATGATTTTCCTCCCCCTCTTACGGGTATTGCAAAGCCGAGTCGGCTGCTGGTGCAGCTCTTGCCGTGATGGCCTCGGCCCAGTATGGGGGACGCCCCAGGGTCGGGTCAACGCATTTTCGATGCGTGCGCTATTTCTGGCGCGGTACGCGGCCCATCAGGTAGAACTCGGGATTGGGCTGCATGCCCGCGAAGCTCGCCATGCGGTTCGACAGTCCGAAGAATGCGGTGATGGCCGCGATGTCCCAGATGTCTTCGTCGTCGAAGCCGTGCGCGTGCAGGGCGGTGAAGTCAGCCTCTTCGATGGCATGCGATTGGCTGCAAACCTTCATCGCGAAGTCGAGCATGGCCCGTTGGCGCGCACTGATGTCTGCCTTGCGGTGATTGACCGCCACCTGATCGGCCACCATCGGTTTCTTTTCATAGATGCGCAGGATGGCACCATGCGCGACCACGCAGTAAAGGCACTGGTTGGCGGCACTGGTCGTGGTGACGATCATCTCGCGCTCGCCTTTGGTCAGGCTCCCTTCCTCCTTGAGCATCAGGGCGTCGTGATAGGCGAAAAACGCGCGCCATTCGGCCGGGCGGCGTGCAAATGCCAGGAACACGTTCGGCACGAAGCCGGCTTTTTCCTGCACTTCGAGAATGCGTGTGCGGATGTCTTCGGGCAGGGTGGCGAGGTCAGGGAAGGGATATCGGCTCAAGGGGTTGTCTCCGTTGTTGTATGGCTGGCGCGAATAGCCGGCAGCAACTTATCACGGATGCCACTGGGTGGCTCGCATCCCGGTGGAGGAGGGCGGAGCGGAGCTGCCCGCCAGCGCATAGGACAGCTGCGTGGCAGCCGCGATGACCGTCTTGGCCAATGCCTGCAGACGGGCTTCGGGCAGGCGCGATTGCGGCCCCGAGATGCAGACTGAACCCATCAGCCGCCAATGCATGCCGAACACCGGGGCCGAGACGGTGGCCACGCCTTGCTCCCGCTCGCCGATGGACCAGTGGTAGCCGCGCTGGCGGATGGCTTCGTAATCCGCGCCGGGCTCTCCGGAGAACGCCAGGATCACGCGGCCCGGCGATCCCTTGTCGAGTGGCAGGCCTTCACCCATGCGGGCATGGTGGCGCAGCGCCTGCGGGCCCTCCACTCGGACGAGACAGGTGCGCACATTGCCTTCGCGCACGTAGAACGCCGCGCTTTCGCCCGTGGCCTGGGTGAGTTCGCGCAAGGCGGGTTCCAGCACGTTCTGCACGTCGAAGCCGGCCTGATAGCGCGCCCCCAGCCAGCCCGCGGCCGGACCAAGACGCCAGTCGCCATCCTCGCGCTGCACCATGAAGCCGGACTGCGCCAGCGTGCGCGCCAGGCGCAGCACAGTGGTTTTGTGCAAGCCACAACGGCGGCTCAACTCTGCAAGGGGGAGATGCGACTCCCCCAGCGCGAAGGCCTCCAGCAACTGGAGGGCGCGGGTCACGGCGATGACGCCGCCGGCGTGACTCGACCCTGACGCAGAGGCGGGCGCCTGATCTGAGGGAAGAGACTCGTGAGCGCCATCCACTAACGGGGAAAAGTCGATTTTGACGCTTTGATTGGCGTTGCTCATGGTGCAATTCGTTGCGCTGTATGAAACTGTATTGTATGGGTTGAAACGTTTTCGTAAAGTTGCCGCAATGCCTGGAACAAGGCGACCGGTTCACCACAACGGAGACAAACCATGCAAGCTTTCTCGCTGACTCGACGCGCCCTGGGCGCTCCTTTGTCCGCCGCCCTGCTGGGGCTGACAGTTCTGGCCTTTTTTACGGGCTCGGCCCATGCCCAGTCGGGTTACCCGAATAAGCCGATCCGCCTGATCGTGCCGTTCCCGCCGGGTGGCGGCACCGACATGATTGCGCGCACCGTGGCGCAAAAGCTGACCGAACAGCACAAGTGGAACGTGGTGGTGGACAACCGCCCCGGTGCTGGCGGGAACCTGGGCGTGGATGCGGTGGCCAAGGCGGCTCCCGATGGCTACACGCTGGTCATGGGCCAAACCAGCAATCTCGCCATCAATCCCTCGCTGTATGCCAAGCTGCCCTACGACCCCTTGAAGGATCTGGTCCCAGTGGCGTTGGTATCGTCGGCCCCCATCGTGATGGCCGCGCCCGCCAACTCGCCTTACAAGACGTTCGCCGATGTGGTCGCCGCCGCCAAGGCCAAGCCCGACGGCATCACGCTGGGTTACTCCGGCAACGGCACCGTCGCCCATCTGGCCGGTGAACTGGCGGAGAACGCCGCCGGCATCAAGTTGCGCCATGTTCCCTACAAAGGTGCGGCGCAGGCCATGACCGACCTGGTGGGCGGGCAGATCGACCTGTACATGTCGGCCGTGCCCACGCTGCTGGGGCAGGTGCGCAATGCCAAGCTGCGCGCGGTGGTGATCACTTCGCTCAAGCGATCCGACCAGTTGCCGCAGACGCCCACGCTGGCCGAGTCGGGCTACAAGGATTTCGAGGCGGCTTCCTGGTATGGCGTGCTGGCCCCCGCCGGCACGCCCGCCCCCATCGTGCAGCAGTTGAACAAGGCCATCAACCAGGCGCTGGCGCAACCCGATGTGGCAGAAAAGCTCCGCTCCGAAGGCGGCGATGTGCTGGGCGGCACCCCCGAGAAGTTCGGCGCGCTGCTGAAGTCCGAAGTGCCCCGCTGGGCCAAGATCGTCAAGGATTCTGGCGCCAGCCTGGATTGACGGGCGACCTACAAAGCCCCGTTTCCCACGCCCATCGAGCCCTCGCCATGCACCGCGAAAGCTTTGCCACGCCTGTGCGTTTATCGGCCGGTACTGCCGCGCCGCGCACGGCGCTGCCGAAAGACGCCTGCGACTGCCACGTGCATGTCTATGACGGCCGCTTTCCCATTGGTCTTCTACCAATTTGGCTGCATTGCGCCGGCGCAGTCCGGGCAACACCCTGCACACGCGCTGCTGCAGGATCTGCTGCAGCGCGGACAGGCGTGGATCAAGCGGTCCGGCAGCTTCGTCGTGAGCGAGCGCCACTCGACCGAACAAACCGCCCCCGATGCGCTGGCCGCGAGTTACCTGCGCAGCGTGCCCGAGCGCGTGGTCTGGGGCAGCGATTGTCCCTACGCCACCGCGTCGTCTGGTGCGCACCCCATGCCGGACGACGCGCGACAGGTGGGCCGACTGGTGGACTGGGCCGGCCACACCGGCGATGCGGCCACCCCGCATCGCGTGCTGGTGGGCAACCCCGCCGCGCTGTACGGTTTTAAGCCGACTTCCTCGTTCGCCTGACCACACAGAGACGAGCCCATGACCACCTCGATCCCTTCCTCTTCAGAAGGCCGACTCCGCCAAGTGGGCCAAGGTCATCCAGGACGGAAACATCAAGGCCGAGTGAGGTTGTTGCAGTCCACCGTTTCTGCCGTTTTTCTTTTTCTTCCCAACTCCCCTGGAACCACCATGAGCCAACTCCCAGAAGTCATCCGTGACATCGAGCGCGTCAGCGCCGAGGTCGTCGCCAAGGCCGCGACCTTCCAGGCCGCCATCCTGGCCGATGTGGCTGGCCGCCGCGGCACCATGCATGCTCGCGTGGCGCCTGTCCACCAGGACATGAAGGTGGCTGGCCCGGCCTTCACCGTCGAAGTGCGCCCGGGCGACAACCTCATGATCCACGCGGCCATGGCGCTGGCGAGACCGGGCGATGTGCTGGTCATCGACGGCAAGGGCGACCAGACCGCCGCGCTCATGGGCACGCTGATGCTCAGTGCCTGCAAGAAGATCGGCCTGGCCGGCGTGATCGTGGATGGTGCGATCCGCGACAAGCTGGAACTGCTTGAACTCGGTTTTCCGGTGTTCAGCACCGGCTTCAATCCTGCCGGCCCCACCAAGTGCGTGCCGGGCCGCATCAACCATCCCATCTCGGCTGGCGGCGCAGTGGTGAACCCGGGCGACCTGGTGGTGGGCGATGCCGACGGCGTGGTGGTCATCGAGCGCGCCAAGGCGCCCGCCATGATGGCCCTGGCCGACAAGAAAGTGGCCGATGAGGCCGCGCGCATCGAGGCGATCGCCCGTGGCGATACCGCCTCCAAATGGCTGCCCGCTGCACTGCGTGCCGCCGGCGTGCTGAAGGAAGGGGAGTCGCTGTGAGCGCCATCCTCGTGACCGGCGCTGACCTGGCGCAGCAGGCACTCGATCTGCTTCAGGATTTCGATATCGTGTATGCCGGCAAGACACCCACCGAAGACGACCTGGTGGCGCTGTGCCAGCAGCATGACCCGGTGGCCATCATCGTGCGCTACGGCAAGGTGGGCGCTGCCGTGATGGATGCGGCGCCATCGCTCAAAGTAATCTCCAAGCACGGCAGCGGCACCGACACCATCGACAAAGTAGCGGCAAAGGCGCGGGGCGTGGAGGTGGTGGCCGCTGCGGGTGCCAACGCCGCGGCGGTGGCAGAGCAGGCGCTGGCCCTGTTGCTGGCCTGTGCCAAGTCGGTGGTGCAACTCAATGCCCGCATGCATGCCGGCCATTGGGACAAGGCCACGCACAAGAGCGTCGAGTTGGGCGGACGCACGATGGGCCTCGTGGGCCTGGGCGCGATCGGCCTGCGCTTCGCCAGGATGGCCGACGCGCTGGGCCTGCGCGTGATCGGCTTCGATCCTTTCGCCAAGGACCTGCCGGCCTGTGTGCAGAGCGTGGACCTGGCGACGATCTGGCGCGAGTCCGATGCGATTTCACTGCACTGCCCGCTGACCGACGAGAACCGGGGCATGCTGAATGCGGCCACGCTGGCACAGTGCAAGCGCGGCGTGATCGTGGTGAACACCGCGCGCGGCGGACTCATCGACGAAGCCGCCCTGCTGGCTGCCGTTCAATCGGGCCAAGTGATGGCCGCGGGCCTGGACAGCTTCGCTGTGGAGCCGATGGTGGCCAACCACCCATTCCATGGCGAGCCGCGCTTCATCCTGAGCCCGCACATCGGCGGCGTGACGGGCGATGCCTACGTGAACATGGGCGTGGGGGCTGCCAAGAACCTGCTGGAGGTGTTGGCCCGGGCCCCGGCTGCCCTCGCCGCGGCTTCCTAACACCAAGACCCCATGCACCAAGGCCGGGCATGCCAGCGCTGCGGCTTTCCATTTTGAAAAACTATTCCAGGCATGTGATTAATTGCCTTTTCTGCCCGGAGGCTTTTCTCTAGCATTCACCCATCAATCAGCCGCAAGAGGAATGCCCCATGAGCCAAGAGACCAAGTGCCCGTTCCATGCCGCCGCCGTCAATGGTGGAACCCTCAACAAGGACTGGTGGCCCAACCAGTTGCGCGTGGATCTGCTGCACCAGCATTCGTCCAAGTCCGACCCGCTGGGCGACCGCTTCAATTACGCCGAAGAGTTCAAGAAGCTCGACTACGAAGCCCTGAAGAAAGACCTGCGCGCGCTCATGACCGACTCGCAGGAGTGGTGGCCGGCCGACTTCGGGCACTATGGCCCGCAGTTCATCCGCATGGCATGGCATGCCGCCGGCACCTACCGCACGGGCGATGGCCGTGGCGGCGCGGGCCGTGGGCAGCAGCGCTTCGCTCCGCTCAACAGCTGGCCCGATAACGTCAACATCGACAAGTCGCGCCGCCTGCTCTGGCCCATCAAGCAAAAGTACGGGCAGAAGATTTCGTGGGCCGACCTGCTGGTGCTGACCGGCAACGTCGCGCTCGAAACCATGGGCTTTCGGACCTTCGGCTTCGCCGGCGGCCGCGAAGACACGTGGGAACCGGACCTGGACGTGTACTGGGGCAGCGAGAAGACGTGGCTCGGCGGCGACGCCCGCTATGGCAAGGGAACCCCCGGCGACGGCACGCTGGTGGCCGACCCCGCCATGCACGGCCAGGAAACCGATCGCACTGACAGCCAGGGACGTAACCTGGAAAACCCCCTTGCCGCGGTCCAGATGGGCTTGATCTACGTGAACCCGGAAGGCCCTGAAGGCAACCCCGACCCGATCGCTGCCGCGCACGACATCCGCGAAACCTTCGGCCGCATGGCGATGGACGACGAGGAAACCGTGGCCCTGATCGCCGGTGGTCACACCTTTGGCAAGACCCATGGCGCGGGCGCCGCTGACCATGTGGGGGCCGAGCCCGAAGCCGCAGGCATTGAGCAGCAGGGCCTGGGCTGGGCGAGCAGCTTCGGCTCCGGCAAGGCCGGCGATGCGATCACCAGCGGCCTGGAAGTCACCTGGACCACCACGCCCGCGCAGTGGAGCAACAATTTCTTCGAGAACCTGTTCAAGTACGAATGGGAGCTGACCAAGAGCCCGGCCGGCGCGCACCAGTGGCAGGCCAAGAACGCCGAGGCCATCATCCCAGACGCGCACGACCCGTCCAAAAAGCGCCTGCCCACCATGCTGACCACCGACCTGTCGCTGCGCATGGACCCGGCCTACGAAAAAATCTCGCGCCGCTTCCTGGACAACCCGCAGGCCTTCGCCGAGGCCTTCGCACGGGCCTGGTTCAAACTCACGCACCGGGACATGGGGCCGCGCGCCCGCTACCTAGGCCCCGAAGTGCCGAAGGAAGTGCTGATCTGGCAAGACCCCGTGCCTGTGGTGGACCACCCGCTGGTCGAGGCGGCAGACGTGGCGGCCCTCAAGGCCAAGGTGCTGGCCTCCGGTCTGTCGGTGTCCGAACTGGTCGGCACGGCCTGGGCTTCGGCCTCCACCTTCCGCGGTTCGGACAAGCGCGGTGGTGCCAATGGCGCCCGCATCCGCCTGGCGCCGCAAAAGGACTGGGAAGTCAACCAGCCGGCGCAACTGGCCCGCGTGCTCCAGGTGCTCGAAGGCATCCAGAGCGACTTCCATCGCGGCGCTGAGGGAGGCAAGCGCATCTCGCTGGCCGACCTGATCGTGTTGGCGGGTGCCGTGGGCGTGGAGCAGGCGGCCAAGAGTGCGGGTGTCGAGGTGACGGTTCCGTTCTCCCCGGGCCGCACCGATGCGCGGCAAGACCAGACCGATGTGGAATCGTTCGCCGTGCTCGAGCCCGTGGCAGACGGTTTCCGCAACTACCAAAAGCGCCGTTACAGCGTGCCTGCCGAGGTGCTGCTGATCGACAAGGCCCAGCTGCTGACGTTGACCGCGCCTGAATTGACGGTGCTGGTCGGCGGGCTGCGCGCGATCAACATCAATGTCAACGCAAACTCCCACGGTGTCCTGACCGCAACGCCCGGCGCGCTGACCAACGATTTCTTCGTCAACTTGCTCGACATGGGCACGGAGTGGAAAGCATCGGCCCAGGATTCTGGGGTGTTCGAAGGCCGCGACCGCAAGACCGGCGAGGTGAAGTGGACCGGCACCCGGGTGGATCTGGTCTTCGGCTCCAACGCGCTGCTGCGGGCCCAGGCCGAGGTGTATGCCGGTGCGGACGCCAAGCGCAAGTTCGTGGACGACTTCGTGGCGGCCTGGACCAAGGTGACCGAGCTCGATCGCTTCGATCTGGCCTGACCTGCCGCGCCGGCTCTCCCGAGCCGGTGCGCTTTCTCCGAAAAAAGCCCGCGGCTTCGAAGGCGTGGGCTTTTTCGCATCCGCGGGCGGCAGAGGAGCCCTTTTGGGTGCGGACAGCGCCATCGCCCCCTAAACTTGCTGCATCGCACAAAAAGCGGGAGATGGAATGCATTTCGACATCGTGATCGTTGGCGGCGGCGCGGGCGGCCTGGAATTGGCGGCGCGCCTGGGCCGTGGTCTGGGCCCCCGGGTCGGGCGGGAGAAGGTCCTGCTGGTGGACCGCAGCCCGTTCCACATCTGGAAGCCCACCCTGCATGAGGTGGCCGCCGGCACGCTCGACGCGCACCAGGAAGGGCTGTCTTACACCGTGCTGGCGCGGCGCAACCATTTCAGCTTTGCCATGGGCGAGATGGCGGCGCTCGACACCGAGCGCAAGGGCATCACCTTGTCCGAGATTCGCGACGCTCAAGGCGAAGCCGTGGTGCCCAGGCGCACGGTGAGCTACACGCGCCTGGTGCTGGCGATTGGCAGCGGGTCCAACGCCTTCGGCACGCCGGGTGTGGAACACGCCTACCTGCTGGAGAACGTGCGCGATGCGCAGCGTTTTCATGCCGACTGGCTGGCCGCCTGCGCGCGGGCTTCGTTTTCTGAAAGCCGCGCGCTGGGCGTGGCCATCGTGGGCGGCGGTGCGACCGGCGTGGAACTGTCGGCCGAGTTGCTGGAAGCCCATGCCGAAATCCAGGAAAGCATGGGCGACGGCCAGCGCTTTCGGCTCGACATCACCCTGGTGGAAGGCGGCCCCCGCATTCTGGGAGGCCTGCCCGAAAAGATCTCGGCGCAAGCCCGGCTGGCGCTGGAGCGCAAGCAGGTCAACGTGCGCACCGGCACCCGCGTGACGGAGGTGCGCCGTGGCGCGCTGGTCACCGCGGAAGGCAACATTCCCGCCGAAATGATCGTCTGGGCCGCAGGCATCAAGGCCGCAGACGCCAACGCCCGCATGGGGCTGGCGGTGAACACTTTGAACCAGTTCGTGGTGGACGACCATCTGCGCACGTCGGTGCCTGGCGTCTATGCCTTCGGCGATTGCGCTGCCTGCCCTTGGGAAGGAGGCAAGACCGTCCCGGCCCGTGCCCAGGCCGCGCACCAGCAAGCCGACTACCTGGCCAAGGTGCTGGGCGCGATGCTGCGCGAGCGCGAGGTGACCGGGGCTTTTGTGTACCGCGACTTCGGCTCGCTGGTTTCGCTGGGCGATAACAAGGGCGTGGGCAACCTGATGGGCGGCCTGATGGGACGCAACTTCTTCGTGGAAGGGCTCATTGCCAAGTGGATGTACATCTCCTTGCACTTGAATCATCACCGGGCCATCCTGGGCCTAGGCAAGACGGCCGTGCTGGCTCTTGCGCGGCTTTTGCAGCAGCGCGTGTCCGGACGGCTGAAGCTGCACTGAGCGTGGCCGCAGGATGCGGGGCAGGCATGCCGGTTCCAACCCGGCTGCCTGCCACCGTTTTTCTGTCCGGTTGAGCGTCCTACTTGGGGGTATAGGTGATCTTCGTCACTTCGTAAGTGGAGGGCCTGCCGTTGGAACTGGAGGTGGCGATCTTGATGGTGCGGCCCTGGTAAGGGCCTTCGGCGACCACCCAGGTCTGGAAGTTGGCCACGACGCGCCCGGTGGGCCCCACCGTGACGAAGTCGTTGTTGAACTTGCAGACGTTGAAAGTGCCCATGGCGGTCTGAAGCGACTCCCTGCCCACGTACGTGAACTGGTCTTCCACGGTTTCCGAATAGGAACTGGGCGCTGAGCCCGCCTTGGGCACGATCGTGAACTGGTTCTTGTGGTCCCGCTGAACGGTCTGGCCGGGCTGCATGTCCAAAGGTGTGGACACGGGTGGATCGTAGACCTGCGTCAGCACCTGGGTGGAGGTGTCGGAGACGACGCCGTAAGCCAGTTCGCTGCTGCTGGTGCGGTCGCGGAACAGCCGGTTGTTACCGAGGGACCCGGTGGATTGCGGCGTGAACATGACCGGTTTCGCGCCCGCGAAATCCTGCCGGCTTCCCGTCGTCGTCGTGCTGGTGGTGGTGAGGTCGGGTTGCCCGTCCATCTTCGTGAGCCCCTCTTCGACGAGCACGGTGCCTTCGTTGAAATCCGCCGCGTTGTAGCAAGCCGCGGAGCTACTGCCTGAAGGGGCGGGGGCTGGCGTCGGAGCCGGTGCAGGGGTCGGTGCCGGGGCAGGAGTCGGGGCTGGTGCGGGAGTCGGCGCCGGGGCAGGGGCACTGCCGCCGGGCGGTGTGGTCACGTCGCCACCACCTCCGCCGCCGCCACATGCGGTCAGGGAAGCGGTCAATGCGGTAAAGGCGGCGAAAGCAGCCGCCGCGCGGAAGGAGTTAAAACTGGTGGCCATGGTCTATGAAGTGGTCGCCGCTCTGCCGCGCCGCGCACCATGCGCAGCGCCTCCGAACGACGGATTCGGATGCAGGAACGGTATCTTTCGCCACCTTGCCGCGATACCCCACCCAGGGAGCGCAGATGAAAGCAAGTGTTAGTGGGCGCAGTGATCGCGCCGGTGCCCGTCCGTTATCCCGCCATCAGCTTTTGCACCAGGTCGGCCGCTGTAGAAGCCGCGTATTTGCGCATGAGGCGCGCGCGGTAGATCTCCACCGTGCGGTGGCTGATGTCGAGCGCGCGGCCGATCTCCTTGGAGGTCAGGCCGTCCAGCAGCCGCGCCGCCACCTCGCGCTCGCGGCCGGTCAGTTCGGCCTTGACGGACCGCTGCGAGCTGAGGTCTTCGAAACTCCAGATGCCCGATTCGTGCGGGGCCTCTCGATTGAGCGCCCGGCCCGAGACATGGCACCAGAACACCTCGCCGCTGGCACGCTTCATGATGCGGTTGTCGGCGTAGTGGCCCCGTGCATTCAGGATGGGCTCCATGTGCTTGCCCAGGCGTTCGTACTCATCCGCGCTGGGATAGAGAATCCGGAAGGACTGTCCGATCAGAACCTCGCGCGAGGCGCCGAACATCTCGCACACCTGGCGATTGCAGTCCACCATCGTGCGGTTGCGCGAAATGACCAGTCCCACCGGGGCCATTTCGAAAGCGAGGCGGTAATCGGGGACATCCATGGAAGTATTTAGGGAGAACTACGTAGCGGGGTACGTAGTATCGTAGCGGCCATCCAACCTGATGTTGAGGAGTCTCCAATGAACAAGCTTTTTCCCTCCGCGGCCGAGGCGCTCAAGGGCGTCGTGGCCGGCGGCCAGATGCTGGCCGTCGGCGGCTTCGGGCTCTGCGGCATTCCCGAGGCGCTGATCGATGCGCTGCGTGACAGCGGAGTCAAGGACTTCACCGTCATCTCCAACAACGCTGGCGTGGACGGCTTCGGCCTCGGCAAGCTGCTGGAAACACGCCAGATCAAGAAAATGATCTCTTCCTACGTGGGCGAGAACAAGGAGTTCGAGCGCCAGTATCTGGCTGGCGAACTGGAACTGGAATTCACGCCGCAAGGCACGCTGGCCGAGAAATTGCGCGCGGGCGGCGCAGGCATTCCGGCTTTCTTCACCAAGACCGGTGTCGGCACCATGGTGGCCGAGGGCAAGGAATTGCGAGAATTCGACGGCGAAACGTATGTGATGGAGCGCTCCCTGGTGCCCGACGTGTCCCTCGTCAAAGCCTGGCGCGCCGACAAGTCAGGCAACCTGCAATTTCGCCTGACTGCGCGCAACTTCAATCCTGCCGCTGCCACGGCGGGCAAGGTCTGCATCGTCGAAGTGGAAGAGGTCGTGGAGACGGGCGACATCGCTCCGGACGATGTGCATCTGCCTGGCATCTACGTGCACCGCATCGTGCACAATCCCAACCCCGAAAAGCGCATCGAAAAGCGCACCGTGACCGCTGCGCCCGTGGATGTCGTCGCCGCAAAGGTCGAGGCCCAGGCCGTGATCGCGCAGGCCGCTGCCAGCAGCGAAGCCGTGCCCACGGTAACGGTGCCCGTCAACAAGAAAGAAGGAGCCTGAGATGCCCTGGACCCAAGACCAGATGGCCGCGCGCGCGGCACAAGAACTCGAAGACGGCTTCTACGTGAACCTGGGGATCGGCATCCCCACGCTGGTGGCCAATTTCACGGGCGACAAGGAAGTGTGGCTGCAGTCCGAAAACGGCATGCTGGGCATCGGCCCGTTCCCCGCCGAAGACGCCGTGGATGCCGACCTCATCAACGCCGGCAAGCAGACCGTGACCACCATCAAGGGCTCGTCCATCTTCGGCAGCGACCAGTCGTTCGCGATGATCCGGGGCGGCAAGGTCAACCTGTCGATCCTGGGCGCCATGCAGGTGAGCGAAAAGGGCGATCTGGCCAACTGGATGATCCCCGGCAAGATGGTCAAGGGCATGGGCGGCGCCATGGACCTGGTGGCCGGCGTCAAGCGCGTCATCGTGCTCATGGAGCATGTGGCCCGCAAGAAGGATGGCACCGAAGACCTCAAGATCCTGCCCGAATGCACGCTGCCACTCACCGGCGTGGGCGTGGTGGACCGCATCATCACCGACCTGGCCGTGATGGACGTCACGCCGAAGGGGCTGCAGTTGGTCGAACTCGCGCCGGGCGTGACCTTTGAGGCGCTGCAGGCCAAGACGGGTGTCACGCTGCTGCCAGCCTGAGACCGTCCTGTCTGAGTCGGGCAGGGCAGGCGGCGGGGCAGGGCTTCGCAGACCCTGTCGCCTTCTGGCGGTCCGCTGCAGGCGGCAGCAGCCGGCGCTGCCGCAACTCCCCAGGTCAGGCTGTTGCTAGCACAGCAATGGCCTTCTTTGAATAGGAGGAATCGGCAAAATGTCAGCACAAGTAACAAGGCGGCTGATATGCTGCCCCATTGCCGCGCGCGTCAGACGGCCGTCTGCGCTCGCCGAATCCGAACTGTGAAGGACCTGCCATGTTGTCGACTCCCGCTTCCGCCTCATCCCGCAACACTGCGGGTGCCACCCCCAACACAGCGGAGTACCTGACCTTCCGGCTGGGCCAGGAGGAATACGGCATCGACATCCTGCGCGTGCAGGAAATCCGCTCCTACGAGCAACCCACGCGCATGGCCCATGCGCCGGACTTCATCAAGGGCGTGATCGATCTGCGCGGCGTCATCGTCCCCATCGTCGATCTGCGGCTGAAACTGCGCTGCGCCCAAGCCGAGTACACCGATTTCACGGTCGTCATCATCCTCAACGTGGGCGGTACCGTCATGGGCGCTGTCGTGGATGCGGTGGCCGACGTGGTTCCGCTACAGGCCGAAGCCATCCGGCCCGCACCGCAGTTCCAGGGCGAAGTGGATTCGGCCTTCGTTACCGGAATCGCCACCGTCGGCGAGCGCATGCTCATCATGATGGACATCGAATCGCTGCTCAGCAGCTCTGAAATGGGGCTGGTGCGCTCCGCTGCCGTTGCCTGACCCTGGCCTTTCTTGAGGTGTTTGCTATATTTTTTATAGCTAAATGCCATAGTGAATATTGCGCTGGAAGGGATTTTGGCTCCTAAGCCTGGCGGGCTGCACCGCCACCACGGGCGGAGGTCTGGTCAGGCGCCTGCGCTTTTAGCGCGGCGGGTCACCGGCCCGTCTTGAACGGGTTGCGCGACTGCAGTTCCTCCAGGTACTGCGCCACGCCTTCCCCCTCGCGCTCCAGAAACCGGTCCACTGCCTCGGCGAAAGCGGGGTGGGCGAGCCAGTGGGCGCTCGTCGCCTGCACCGGCAGCAGGGCCCGTGCCATCTTGTGCTCGCCCTGGGCCCCGCCCTCGAAGCGCTGCACGCCATGCGCGATGCACCACTGCAGCGGCTGGTAGTAGCAGGCCTCGAAATGCAGGCAGTCCACCCGCTCCAGCGCGCCCCAATAGCGGCCGAATGCCACCCGTTCCGGGTCTTTTGTGCCCGCTGCCCTGGTATCGTTTGCCCCGAATGCTATCAAACTGCTAGCAATGGGGTGTCCGCCGCGTTCGGCGATGAACAGCACCCAGGCCTCGGGCATGTCGGTGGCCATGAGGCGGAAGAATTCGCGCGTGAGGTAGGGCGGGTTGCCGTGCTCCAGGTAGGTGCGCTCGTAGCAGCGGTAGAAGAAATCCCAGTCGCTTTTCGTGATGTCGGTGCCCCGCATCCAGCGAAACGCCACGCCCGCGTCGGCCACCCGGCGCCGCTCCTGCCGGATCTTCTTGCGCTTGTCCTGCGACAGGCTGGCCAGGAAATGGTCGAAGGATTCGAACGGCCGTTCGACGGCAGGCGAGGGCGCTTCGCCGCTCGCGTCGGCAGTCGGCCCGGGCCCTTCGCTCCTGCACGGGGCAGCCCCCCCGGCCGGCGAGGCGGGCGTGCCGGTGCCGGGCGAGGGCGCCGCGTTCGTCCAATGGAACTGCACGGTGTGCCGCAGCATCAGCCCCGCCGCCTGCGCGGCCTCGACGTCCTGCGGCGCGGTGAACAGCAGGTGCAGCGACGACAGGCCCGCTTCTTCGCACCACTGCACCAGCGCCTGCACCAGCGCATGCCGCGCCGCTTCGTCCACTGCCAGCAGCCGTGCGCCGGGCACGGGGGTGAAAGGCACGGCCACGACGGCCTTGGGGTAGTAGTCCATGCCGTGGCGCGCATAGGCACCGGCCCAGCCCTGGTCGAACACGTATTCTCCGTAGGAGTGCGGCTTGGCATACACCGCGCACGCGCCCTGCAGCACCTCATCCCGCCAGAGCGTGCAAAACACGGGCGTCCAGCCGGTTTCCGGCACGGCGCTGCCGCTGGCGTGCAGCGCCGCAAGGTACGCGTGGCGCATGAAGGGAGTGGCGTGGGGCTGGGTGGCCAGGAGTGCATCCCATGCATCGGCATCTACGTCGTGGGGAGACGGGTGCAGACGCAGGACGTAGGCGGTGTCGGCGGGTTGGGGCAAGGCAGCGTACGGTCGTTGGAGGGTGGCCGCCATCATGGCCCAAACCGGGTTGCGCCGCCGCCGGGCGGGCATGGCATTCACACCGGCCCGCGTGCCTAAAAAGAGGGCATGGGGACATTCTTTCAGTCCTGACAAGGACTTAGGACCGCCTTACAGGGCAAGTCACGACTTATCCACAGAGTTTTCCAGTGCCTGCGGGGATAACGCAGGGCCTTGCGGCGTGAGGTGCTGCCGTGCGGGACGCGGGTGACATAATCGTCCGAGTCCTTTTTCCATCCCCGTATGCCATTCGTTATCAGCGTTGCCCAGCTCAATTTCGTGGTGGGCGATCTGCCGGGCAATGCCCGCAAGATCATTGCCTGCGCCCAGGAGGCCCATGCGGCTGGCGCACGCCTGCTGCTCACGCCCGAGCTGTCGCTGTGCGGCTATGCCGCCGAGGACTTGTACCTTCGGCCCGCCTTCCTGTCGGGCTGCGAAGACGCCCTGGCGACGGTGGCGCGCGAAACGGCGCCACTCGAGGGGCTGGCCATCGTGGTCGGCCACCCGCAACGGGCCGAAGCGGATGGCGAGGGCCTTTGCTACAACGCTGCCAGCGTGTTGCGCAACGGGGCGGTAGAGCAAACGTACCTCAAGCAGGAACTGCCCAACTACGACGTGTTCGACGAGCGGCGCTATTTTTTGCCGGGCGACGGCACCTGCATCTTCGACGTGGACGGCGTGCGCATCGGCCTGCTGATCTGCGAGGACGCCTGGTTCGAAGGCCCCGCACGCCGCGCGGCCGATGCGGGCGCGCAGATGCTGGTCTCCATCAATGCCTCTCCGTTCCATATCGGCAAGAGCGCGGAGCGCGAGCAGATCATGCGCGAGCGGGTGACCGAGACGGGCCTGCCCTTGGTCTATGCCCACTTGGTCGGCGGGCAGGACGAGGTGGTCTTCGAAGGGCGCTCCTTCGCATTGCAGTCCAACGGTTTTGTGGCCGGTCGCGCGTTGGGCTTTGAAGAAACATGCTTTGCTGTCCGCGTGGACTCCGCACATGGCGCTATCGAGTTGAATGCGGAGGTGGCACCGCTGCCTGCGCTGGAGGCCGATCTGTGGAGCGCGCTGGTCATGGGCGTGCGCGACTACGTCGGCAAGAACGGCTTTCCCGGCGCGCTGCTCGGGCTGTCGGGCGGCATCGACTCGGCGCTCGTCCTGGCCATCGCCGTGGATGCCCTGGGCGCCGACAAGGTGCGGGCCGTGATGATGCCGTCGCCCTATACCGCGGACATCAGCTGGATCGACGCGCGCGACATGGCCGAGCGCCTGGGCGTGCGCTACGACGAAATCTCGATCGCTCCGCAATTCGAGGCCTTCAAGGCCGCGCTCTCCCATGAATTTGCCGGCCTGCCTGAAGACACCGCAGAGGAAAACCTGCAGGCGCGCATCCGCGGCACGTTGCTCATGGCGCTGTCCAACAAATTCGGTTCGGTGGTGTTGACTACCGGCAACAAGAGCGAGATGGCGACGGGCTACTGCACGCTGTACGGCGACATGGCTGGGGGCTTCGCTGTCATCAAGGACGTGGCCAAGACGGCCGTGTTCTCCCTTGCGCGCTGGCGCAATGCCAACGATCCCTTTGGAACCGGCGCGCAGCCCATTCCCGAACGGATCATCACGCGCCCGCCGAGCGCCGAGTTGCGGCCCGACCAGAAGGACCAGGACAGCCTGCCGCCCTATGACGTGCTCGACGCCATCGTCGCCCGGTACATGGAGAACGACGAGCCCATCGATGCCATCGTCGAAGCCGGCTACGACCGGGCCGACGTCGAGCGCGTGACACGGCTCATCAAGCTCAATGAATACAAGCGCCGCCAGGCGCCAGTGGGCATCCGCATTACCCGCCGCAGCTTCGGCAAGGATTGGCGCTATCCCATCACCAACCGTTTCCGGGCGTGAGCGATCGACGACGACGCGGCCTTGAGCATCCCTCGCATTTCACCTTTCCAGGAGTTTCCGCCATGAAAATGATCACCGCCGTCATCAAGCCCTTCAAACTCGAAGAAGTCCGCGAAGCCCTGGCCGAGTGCGGCGTGACGGGCCTCACCGTCACTGAAGTGAAGGGTTTTGGCCGCCAGAAGGGCCACACCGAGCTGTACCGTGGCGCCGAGTACGTGGTGGATTTTTTGCCCAAGGTGAAGGTGGAAGTGGTCGTGAAGACCGATGACGTGGACCGCTGCGTGGACGCCATCGTCAGCGTGGCGCGCACGGGCAAGATCGGCGACGGCAAGATCTTCGTTACCGCCGTGGAACGTGTGGTGCGCATCCGCACGGGCGACCTGGACGAAGCCGCCGTTTGATGGTCGATTCCGAGCCTGGGCGGCAGCTCGGATGCTGCCGGTAGATCTGGCGAGGTTCAGGCTCGGCTCAGATCACCGCCCGCAGCGGAACCTGCTGTGCAGTCTGCGTGCCGGCGGCTTCAACCAGGGATTGCAGGAGGCTGTCGCGGTCGGAGGAGGCCTTCATCAGTCCCATCTGCCAGTCGCTCATGAGCCCGCTGGCCACGCTGGTCTGCAGAAACGCCATCAGGCCGTCGTAATAGCCGTCCACATTCAGCAGGCCGATGGGCTTGTCGTGGTAGCCGAGCTGGCGCCACGTCCATACCTCGAACAATTCTTCGAACGTTCCGATACCGCCCGGCAAGGCCAGGAAGGCGTTACAGCGCTCAGCCATCATGGCCTTGCGCTCGTGCATCGTCTCGACAATGTGCAATTCATCGCAGTCGCGGTTGGCCAGTTCCTTGTCCACGAGCGCCCGGGGAATCACGCCCAGCACGCGGCCACCCGCGCGCCGTGTGGCCTCGGCCACCGTCCCCATCAGGCCGCTGCGACCGCCGCCGTACACCAGCTGGCCGCCATGGCGGCCGATCCATTCGCCAACGGCGATGGCCGATTCGGTGAACAACGGGTTCTCGCCAGGGCGTGAACCCAGATAGACGCAAAGGGAAAAAGACGGCTCAGCCATGGAAAAACCTCTGAAACAGGGCTGCAGCCCAGACGCCTGAGCACAGCAGCAAACTCAACAAGACGGCGGCGCTGCCCATGTCCTTGGCGCGCTTGGACAGCTCGTGCAGTTCGGGCCCGATGCGGTCGATGGCGGCTTCGATGCCGGAGTTGAGCAATTCGGTGATCAACACCATCACCACCGTGCCGGCGAGCGCCGCCACCTCCAGCCAGCCACGACCCAGCCAGAACGACGCGGGCAGCAGCACGAAGGCCATGCATGCCTCCAGCCGAAAAGCCTTCTCGCCCCAACCGGCTTGAAGACCCTCCAGTGAATATTGCCAGGCATGCCATAGGCGATGCAGGCCTGTGCGCGACTTGTGGGGGTGGGGCGTGAAGGGTGCGGACATGGGGCAAGCATTTTCGCCTGCCTATGTGGCAGTTGCCCCATCCGGCGAAAAAAGTGGGCGGCTTACTTTTTGGCGTGCTCGAAATGCACGAGCCGAGTACCAGCCCAGACGTCGTGCCAGAACTGCCGCTGTGGCTGAAAGCGGCTCAGCAAAGCCCAAACGACCACCCAGCCCGTAAGAATGACCGCCGACTCGCTACCCGATAGCTGGAACGGCGCCATGGCCGCGAGCGGGGGCAAAAACCACATCCAACTCAGTACGTAACGAGCCAGGGCCCGCATCTGGGTGATGGGTTTGCCCCCCCGATCCACCACCCGGATGTGCCACGTCTTCATGGCCAGCGTTTGACCCCTGGCCCAGAACCAGACGAAATAGATGCCGAAAATAACGAAAAGAAATCCCTGGAGCGCATGGCGGTTATCCAGTGCATTGCGTGTCTGGCTGAGTGTGCCGAAAAGATATCCGGCAATGAACACGACACCGAACATCAGCATGCCTTCGTAGAGCCAGCAAGCCATACGGCGGCGCAGGGAAGGAGTCACTCCATTCATGGCCGCACGAGATATTCCATGGCCGGCCATGGTGGTCTGGGGTGTAGACGCAGGCATGGCAGGTTATTGCGGCGGATGAAGGGGCGTGTTGTCCTGGGATGGCGCCGCCAAGGGGGCTGCCTCTGCAGCCGCAGGCTCTCCTGCGCTCAGCGGCGCCAGCGGAGAAGGAACTGCATTTGGCACAGAGACCGGAGCCGTTTCAACCGGGAGCGCCAGGCTGGCTGCGGGGACCGCCACTGGCAAGGCTTGGGTCGGATGGAAGTCGCTGACCGGAGGAATCTTGGGTGGATTGGGCCGGTTCGCATTCGCGACCGCAGCCGCAGGCACGCGGGCCAGCTTGCGAGGCGGCACGGGCCGGACCGCCGTGGCTGCACCGGTGGGCCGGGGAGCTGCCCGGGCTGCCAACTGTTTCTTTTCCTCGCTGGGAAGGGCTTGGTAAGCTTCCCATTGGGCCCATTTGTCATCCACCGCCAATTTCTTGGTGGCAGCGTAGTTCAAGCGGGCCTGGCTGCGCTGCTGGAGGCTGAGATTGGCCCAGTCGGTCATGCGCCCCAGCATCTTTTCGCGCTCCTGTGGCGCCAAGGTGGGAAAGCTCGCGGACAGAGTGATCCAGCGCCGTTTCTGAGCTTCGCTGAGCATGGTCCAGCGAGAGGCGAGGGGGGCGAGCGCTTCTTTTTGCGCAGCCGTCAACGATTGCCACGCAGGCCCAGAGCCTGCACTATCGGGATCCTGAACCCGCAACTCCGGTCCGCGGGCCGTGTGTTTACTGGCAAGCGCTTCCGCCGGCATGGGGGCCACCGGCGCCATCCCGACTTGTGTCCAAGCCTGCCAGCCGCCCGCTACGAGCGCGCCCAGCAACACAAAAGCCAGCACGGCGGCTGGCATCAGGCGGGGGGCGTCCAAAGGGCTGGTCGGCATGCAATCTGCAATAAGTTCAATGATTTTGGTTGGCGGACGTCTTGAGGAATTGAAGGAATCCCGGATCGGCATACGCGGAGGGCGGCAGATCATCCGTGAGCAAGGCGGCATCTACCTCTGCCACTTCATTCACCCCTTTTTCGTCCTGCGAGACATTGATGACCACCAAGCCCACCAGCAGGGCGGTAATCGGGACGGCGGAGACCAACGCACGCCACCAGCTGCCGCCTTCACCCCCCCAGCCCAGTACCGCGCTGTTGCCCGAAGTCAACACCGCAGGCGCCGTCTGCCGCACCGGCGCGACCACCTTGCGCTTCGCAAGCGCCTGCACTCGAGCTGCACGGAGACGCTCGGAAATGTCGTAGGGAAGTTCGTCGGTGCCATCCGTAAGGCGCGCTGTGACACGGCGCGCAAAACGTTCTGCGGCAATCTCCGCAGGATGGGTAGAGGACTGGTAATTCATAGTTCGATTCCTTTCGCCTTCAGTGCTTTGCTGAGGGTCTGGACGGCACGAAAACAGTGCGTTTTGACGCTGCCCTCTGAGCAGCCCATTGCAGCTGCCGTTTCCGCAACGTCCATCTCTTCCCAGTAACGCATCAAAAACGCCTCCCGTTGACGGGCGGGCAACTCTTGAATTTCTGCCTCGATGTTATGAAAAACTTGGGCACGCCTGACCAGATCTTCCGCGCTTTGGGCTGTCTCGCCTCCCTCCGGACCCGAATAGGCTTCCAGAAGATCGAAATCGGCCCCATCTTCTCCCGGCCCTTCGAAGTCGCTCATGCTGGAAAACAACGCATTGCGTGTCTTCTGGCGCCTGAACCAATCCAGCGTGCAATTGGACAAGATCCGCTGAAAGAGCATGGGCAACTCGGCCACAGGCTTGTCGCCATAATGCTCCGACAGTTTGAGCATGCTGTCCTGAACGATGTCCAGTGCCGATTCCTCATTGCGCACGTGATATAGCGAGCGCTTGTAAGCCCGCTTTTCTACGCTTTTGAGGAAATTGGAAAGTTCTTGTTCGGTGGCCAAGACAAAGATGCCCGCTTGCGGGAGGGCGTGGTCCGCTGGCGGTAAACGTCAGCGCATGGAGTGCCGAGTTTATCGCATTGACTTCAAGTCTTTTGTGGCATGCGTGTCCGAAATGCATGTTGCAGTGCCATAATCCGCGCTGCAATTCAAAAGGCAAACGGGTTTCGGTCCGGCGCAGCAATCATCTCGCCCATGTCCGAAGCCTCAAGTTCCAAGTCGGCTTCACAAGAGTCCGCACAAGGGGCACCCAAGGTTTTTCGTCAGAGAAATTCGCAAAGGTTGATCATGGAAATCTCCAAGGCCGAAATCACTTCGGCGGCCGCTGCCACGCAGGGCTCATCGCATTCACCGTCCCAGGATCTCATGGGGTCAGAGATCCTCATCAAGTCTCTGCAAGCCGAAGGCGTGCAGTTCATTTGGGGTTATCCGGGCGGCGCAGTTCTCTACATCTACGACGCGCTCTACAAGCAAGACACCATTCAGCATGTGCTGGTGCGTCACGAGCAGGCTGCAGTGCACGCTGCCGACGGCTACGCCCGTGCGACCGGCGAAGTAGGTGTTGCACTCGTCACGTCTGGGCCTGGGTTGACCAACGCAGTGACCGGTATTGCGACGGCCTACATGGATTCCATTCCTATGGTCATCATTTCCGGACAGGTGCCAACGCCCGCGATCGGGCTGGACGCCTTCCAGGAGTGCGATACCGTAGGCATCACGCGCCCGATCGTGAAGCACAATTTTCTCGTCAAAGATGCCCGCGACTTGGCCATGACGATGAAAAAGGCTTTCCACATCGCCCGGACCGGCAGGCCCGGCCCCGTAGTCGTCGATATTCCGAAAGACGTTTCTTTTAAAAAGGTGGCCTATAGCGGTTATCCGCAGAGCGTAGAAATGCGTTCCTATAACCCTGTACGCAAAGGCCATGGCGGACAGATTCGCAAGGCCCTGCAGCTGCTCCTGACCGCCAAGCGCCCCTACATCTACACGGGTGGCGGCGTTCTGTTGGGCAATGCCACGCAAGAGTTGCGTACCTTGGTGGACATGCTGGGCTATCCGGTGACCAACACCTTGATGGGGCTCGGTGCTTACCCGGCAAGCGATCGCAAATTTCTCGGCATGCTGGGCATGCATGGCACGATCGAAGCCAACAATGCCATGCAGAACTGCGACGTGCTTTTGGCCGTCGGCGCGCGGTTCGATGACCGCGTCATCGGCAATGTGAAACACTTTGCCCAGAACGATCGCAAGATCATCCATATCGATATTGATCCTTCGAGCATCTCCAAGCGCGTCAAGGTCGATATTCCCATCGTTGGCGACGTCAAGGATGTGCTGACAGAGTTGATCAACATGATCAGTGAGTCAACCACGCGGGCCGATGCCGGTGCCCTGGCTGCATGGTGGGACACGATCGAAGGCTGGCGCAAGCGCGATTGCCTCAAATACGATCGCAGCAACCCGGAGGTGATCAAGCCGCAATATGTGGTCGAAACCCTCTGGAGCATGACCAAGGATGCTGACGCTTACGTAACATCCGACGTGGGCCAGCACCAGATGTGGGCGGCGCAATACTATCGGTTCGATGAGCCCCGTCGCTGGATCAATTCCGGAGGCCTTGGCACGATGGGTGTGGGCATTCCCTATGCCATGGGCATCAAGCTGGCCAAGCCGGATGCCGAAGTGTTTTGCATCACCGGCGAGGGCTCGGTGCAGATGAACATCCAGGAACTGTCCACCTGCCTGCAATACAACACGCCGATCAAGATCTGCGCTTTGAACAACCGTTACCTGGGCATGGTGCGGCAGTGGCAGGAAATCGAATATTCCGGTCGCTATAGCCACAGCTACATGGATGCGCTGCCCAACTTCGTGAAGCTGGCGGAGGCTTATGGCCACGTGGGCCTGCTGATCGAACGGCCACAGGATGTGGAGCCTGCCTTGCGCGAGGCGCGAAAGCTCAAGGACCGCACGGTTTTCATGGACTTCCGCACTGATCCGACGGAAAACGTCTTTCCGATGGTGCAGTCCGGTAAAGGCATTACCGAAATGCTTTTGGGATCGGAAGACCTCTAAGCCCAATCGGCATCCAGCGCTTTATTGCTAAGCGTTTCTAGCTATTCTTTGAATAGCAATTTCTCAAACGACGAATCTATTGCCTGCCGAGCTTGGCGCTTACCAGCGCCAGGGGAGGGCAGCGAAAAGAGGAATCTGCACCATGAAGCACATCATTGCCGTTCTGCTGGAAAACGAACCCGGCGCTCTTTCCCGCGTTGTCGGTCTGTTTTCCGCTCGGGGTTACAACATCGAGTCGCTCACCGTGGCTCCCACGGAAGACGCGTCGCTTTCGCGCATGACCATCCAGACCACCGGGTCCGATGACGTGATCGAGCAGATCACCAAGCATCTGAACCGCCTCATCGAAGTCGTGAAGGTGGTCGACCTGACCGAAGGCGCCTACACCGAGCGAGAGCTCATGATGGTGAAGGTGCGTGCCGTCGGCAAGGAGCGTGAAGAGATGAAACGCATGGCCGACATCTTCCGAGGCCGGATCATCGACGTCACCGAGAAGAGCTACACCGTCGAGCTGACGGGAGATCAGTCCAAGAACGATGCGTTTTTGCAGGCCATCGACCGCACCGCCATCCTGGAAACCGTGCGAACCGGCGCCAGCGGGATCGGCCGCGGCGAACGCATCTTGCGCGTCTGAGCTGTTCCCCTTACTTCATCACCCTTTTCCTAACACCCCCTCATCGATTCAACCTGGAGCCAACATGAAAGTTTTCTACGACAAAGACTGTGACCTGAGCCTGATCAAGGGCAAGACCGTGGCCATCATCGGCTATGGCTCCCAAGGGCATGCCCATGCACAAAACCTGAACGACAGCGGCGTGAAGGTCGTGGTTGGCCTGCGCAAGGGCGGAGCTTCGTGGGACAAGGTCGGCAAGGCCGGTTTGAATGTGCTGGAAGTGAACGACGCGGTGAAGGCTGCCGACGTCGTCATGATCTTGTTGCCCGACGAGCAGATCGCCGAGGTCTACACCAACAATGTGGCCCCCAATATCAAGCAAGGTGCATCGCTGGCCTTCGCACACGGGTTCAATGTCCACTACAACCAGGTTGTACCCCGCGCCGATCTGGACGTTTGGATGGTCGCTCCCAAGGCGCCTGGCCACACCGTGCGCAACACCTATACCCAAGGTGGCGGCGTGCCCCATCTGGTGGCAGTGCATCAAGACAAGTCCGGTAAGGCCCGCGACTTGGCCTTGTCCTATGCCATGGCCAATGGTGGCGGCAAGGCTGGCATCATCGAGACGAACTTCAAGGAAGAGACCGAGACGGACCTTTTCGGCGAGCAGGCTGTGCTGTGCGGCGGCGCTGTCGAATTGATCAAGATGGGTTACGAGACTTTGGTCGAAGCCGGATATGCCCCTGAAATGGCGTACTTCGAGTGCCTGCATGAGCTCAAGCTCATCGTGGATCTGATCTACGAAGGCGGCATCGCCAACATGAACTACTCGATCTCGAACAACGCCGAGTTCGGTGAGTACGTGACCGGCCCCGAGGTGATTAACGCCCAATCGCGCGAAGCCATGCGCAATGCCCTGAAGCGCATTCAGAACGGCGATTACGCCAAGATGTTCATTCAGGAAGGCCGCCTGAACTATCCTTCGATGACGGCCCGCCGCCGCAACACTGCCGATCACAGCATCGAAGTGGTTGGCAACAAGCTGCGCGCCATGATGCCCTGGATCGCCAAGAACAAACTGGTGGATCAGACCCGCAACTGAATATCGGGCGTCGCTCCAGCGATTGTTCCGCTGGAGCGAGAGCCGCAGCGAGAGGCCACTTCGGTGGCCTTTTTCTTTGTTTTCTCGCTGGGTGTGCAGGCACTACACTCCGCTGTCCGCCGATCGTTGGGATCAGGCAGTAGGACGCTAATTTTGATAGCTGCTTGCGCTGATGGCGTGGGCGCCGGAGGTTGATCTGATGCACGAGGGCAATGATTTCGCCAATGACACGCCCATGGTGGTGCGCAAGCGGCGAAAAGGTATCTACATACTGCCCAATCTGTTCACGTTGGCAGCGCTGTTCGGGGGGTTCTATGCCATCGTCATGGCCATGAATGGGCGCTTCGATCTTGCTGCCGTCGGCGTGTTCTGTGCCATGGTGCTCGATAGCCTGGATGGACGTGTAGCCCGGATGACCAATACGCAGAGTGCCTTTGGCGAGCAGATGGATTCGCTCTCCGACATGGTGTCTTTCGGGGCAGCGCCTGCACTCATTGCGTATGAGTGGGCGTTGAAGGGGCTGGGGCGCTGGGGATGGATCGCCGCTTTCGTTTACTGCGCGTGTGCCGCCTTGCGGCTGGCCCGGTTCAATGTCAATACCGGGGTCGTCGACAAGAGATACTTTCAAGGGTTGCCATCACCCGCTGCCGCAGCGCTGGTGGCGGGCTTCATCTGGTTGCTGACGGAACTCGGGGTACGCCGCGGCGAGACGAACTGGATGAGTTGGCCTCAGGTGAGTTGGACCATGTTCGGGTTCACGCTGTATGCCGGCCTCACGATGGTGACCAACGTGCCTTTCTACAGCTTCAAAGACATTCAGATGAAGAAGAGCGTGCCGTTCGCCGTGATCGTTCTGATTGCACTGGGCATTGCCATCATCAACATCCACCCACCCACCGTGCTTTTCAGCGTGTTCGTGCTATACGGCGTGAGCGGGTATTTCGTTTATGCATGGCGCAAGGCCAAGGGGCAGCACAGCAGTGTGATCAGCATGTCCACCGATGAGCCAGACGAGCGTGGGTTGCACAAATAGATCCACTGATCGAGACGCTTCGCACCTGCAAAGGGATCTCCGTTTTGCGTACCAGAATTTCAATTTAGCAGGCCCCACCATCTCTGGAGAAAAACAATGGCAGACAAGCTGATCATTTTCGACACCACGTTGCGCGATGGAGAGCAATCGCCCGGTGCATCGATGACCAAAGACGAAAAATTGCGCATCGCGCGGCAACTCGAGCGTCTCAAGGTCGATGTGATCGAAGCCGGTTTTGCGGCCAGCTCCAACGGCGATTTCGAGGCGGTGCAGTCCATTGCCCAAGCCATCAAGGACTCGACCATTTGCTCTCTGTCTCGTGCGAACGATCGTGATATTTCACGCGCAGCGGAAGCGCTCAAAGGCGCGAACAGCGCACGCATCCATACATTCATTGCGACTAGCGCCCTGCACATGGAAAAGAAGCTGCGCATGACACCGGAGCAGGTGTTGGAGCAGGCCAGGCAGTCGGTCCGATTCGCTCGCAATCTGATCGGAGACATCGAATTCAGCCCGGAGGATGGGTATCGCAGCGAGATGGATTTCCTCTGCCGTGTGCTGGAAGCCGTGATTGCCGAAGGGGCAACCACGATCAATGTGCCTGATACCGTCGGGTATGCCGTTCCCGAGTTGTATGGCAACTTCATCAAGACGTTGCGGGAGCGGATTCCCAACAGCGATAAGGCCATCTGGTCCGTGCACTGCCATAACGATCTCGGCATGGCCGTGGCGAACTCGTTGGCGGGCGTGAAGATTGGTGGCGCTCGCCAGGTCGAGTGCACGATCAACGGGCTGGGTGAGCGTGCAGGCAACTGTTCGCTGGAAGAGGTGGTGATGGCAGTCAAGACGCGCAAGGACTACTTCGGACTGGAAATGGGCATCGATGCGCAGCACATCGTGGCAGCAAGTCGGATGGTCAGCCAGACGACCGGCTTCGTCGTGCAGCCCAACAAAGCCGTGGTGGGGGCCAATGCCTTCGCGCACGCCAGCGGGATTCATCAGGACGGCGTGCTGAAGGCGCGCGACACCTACGAAATCATGCGAGCCGAAGATGTGGGCTGGTCCGCCAACAAGATCGTGCTGGGCAAGCTGAGCGGTCGCAATGCCTTCAAGCAGCGTTTGCTGGAGTTGGGCGTGCAGCTGGACAGCGAAACGGACGTGAACAGCGCTTTCGCCAAATTCAAGGAATTGGCGGATCGGAAAAGCGAGATCTTCGACGAAGACATTCTGGCGTTGGTCAGCGGCGAAAGCGCCTGCAACGAACAGGAGCAATACGGCTTTGTATCGCTGTCTCAGCACAGCGAAACGGGCGAGCGGCCACAGGCCACCATCGTCTTCACCGTGGCGGGCAAGGAAGTGCGAGGCCAATCGGATGGAAACGGTCCCGTGGATGCCTCGCTCAAGGCCATTGAATCGCACGTCAAGAGTGGCGCCGAAATGGTGCTTTATTCAGTCAACGCCATCAGTGGTTCGACGGAGAGCCAAGGCGAAGTGACTGTGCGGTTGCAGAACAGCGGTCGTGTGGTGAATGGAGTAGGCGCCGACCCGGACATCGTGGTTGCGTCAGCCAAAGCCTACATCAGTGCGTTGAACAAATTACAAAGTAAAGCCGATCGAGTCGCCGCACAGGGCTGACCATCGAATTTATAATTCATTCACTTTATTGAAAGGTCGCGCAAGGTATTGATCTTGCGCGACTTTTTTCGATTCTGTACACTGACAAACACTTTTTACCGCTTGGAGCATTCTGATGCACGTACGTCCTCGCGCTTCTTCACGTTTTTTTCGCACCGTCGCGTTTTTCGCTATGAGCATCGCGCTCGCGGCCTCCACGGTGCACGCGGCAGAGCGCAAGAAAGTGCAGGTCAAGAAGCAGGCTGCATCCGCGACGGCCAAGCAGCGTCCCGTGGCGCGATCTGCCACGGTGGTTTCTCGCAAAGCCGTGACTCGCGTCAAGGCCACCCCTCGGGTATCTGCGCGAAGCATGAAAGCGGCTACGCGCCTAGTGGTTGTGCCTGAAAAGCTTTCCTTTGGGCAAGTTGCTGGCTTGCACTCTCTTGCCGACCCTCTGGATTTGAAATCCAGCGTGGCCTTGGTCATTGACCAAGACACGAACGAAGTCTTGCTGAGCAAAAACGATCATGCCGTTTTGCCGATTGCATCGTTGACCAAATTGATGACTGGCCTGCTTGTGTCGCAAGCGCATCTGCCGATGGACGAGCCCATCACCATCACGCAAGACGATGTCGATACTGAAAAATTCAGCAGTTCCCGCCTCGCCGTGGGCACGACCCTCACACGCGGCGAAATGATGCACTTGGCGCTGATGTCCAGTGAGAACCGCGCAGCCCATGCTTTGGGCCGCACGTTCCCGGGTGGGCTGGCGGCTTTCGTGGCGCAGATGAATGCCAAGGCAAAGCTGCTGGGTATGACGGACACGCGCTATGTCGAGCCCACTGGGTTGTCCAGCCACAACCAGTCCAGCGCCCGTGACCTGGCAACCTTGGTGAACGTGGCCCATGGTGATCCAATGCTGCGCGAACTCACTACCTCTCCCAGTTACGAGGTGGCGGTGGGCCGTCGCACCTTGCAGTTCAACAACACCAATCGTTTGGTGAAAAGTCCTGCCTGGGATATCGGCCTTCAGAAGACCGGTTACATCTCTGAAGCTGGCCGTTGCTTGGTGATGCAGGCCCATATTTCGGGCCGTAAACTGATCATGGTTTTCCTGGACTCTGCTGGCAAGTTCAGTCGCCTGGGCGATGCAGAGCGTGTGCGCAACTGGGTGGAAAAACTGCCGTCCATCGGTGGCGCACCAACCCTTCACGCCATCGGTGCCAAAGAATAAAACCTTCGCTTGCGTTTCGCCTGCACCACAGGCTCGGATCAAACGGACTACGCTGTAAGTTATTGACGCGCATTGCTCTTTGCAATGCGCGTTTTTCATTTCGCAGTCTACGGAGCAACAGCCTTGTCGCGCCGGCTCAGGGAATAGCCCAAGGCTTGTGAAATCTCGCTCGCGGTCGCCTGAAGCTTGGGCAGCCAATTTTCATCAAGGCGATCCGCTGGCGCAGAGATCGAAAGGCCTGCCACCAAGTGGGCTTGGTCGTCATACACCCCGGCGGCCATGCAGCGCACGCCCAGTTCCAGTTCTTCGTTGTCCCGGGCAATGCCGTATTGCCGGGCTTTTCCCAATTCGCGCTCCAGCACTGGCAGTTGCGTAATGCTGTTGCGGGTGTGCCCAGGGAGCCCGGTGCGCATCGCGTAAGCGCGAACCCGTTGCGGATCATCCGCAGCGAGGAAAAGCTTGCCTGTGGAGGTCAGATGCAGCGGGGCCCTGCCGCCAATGGCGCGCACCACCTGCATGCCAGAACGTTCACTGTAGGCGCGCTCCACATACACGATCTCATCGCCTTGGCGCATGCTCAGGTTGACCGGTTGCTGAATCAGCTTGTGCAGATTGCGCATGGGGGTCAAAGCAGCGTCGCGCACACTCAAGCGCGCCTTCACCAAGTTGCCCAATTCCAGCAGACGCATGCCGAGGCGATAGCTGCCGGATTCCGGACGATCCACGAAACGGCCAATGGTCAGGTCGTTCAGGATGCGGTGGGCGGTGGAAGGGTGGAGTCCGGTCTTCTCGCTGATTTCCTTGAGGGAGATCGCTTCTTCGCGCGAAGTAAGCACGTCGATGAGTGCAAACATGCGCTCCAGCACCTGGACGCTGGGTTTGGCGGGTACGCCGTCATCGTCTTTTTTCATGGTGATGTATGTTGACGAGAAGCCCGCATTTTATCTTGTGAAATGCGAGAAGCCGTCTCACCACCTTATGGCGCCAGTTTCCATTCGCTGTTGATCCGCAACTCATGCGGTAAGAAGCGCGCCTTGTAGTTCATCTTCGGACTCTCTTCGATCCAATAGCCCAGGTAAACATGCGGCAGTCCCAGCGTGCGCGCCTGCTCGATTTGCCACAGTACGTTGTAGGTGCCATAGCTGCAGTGGGGCTCGGGTTCATAGAACGTATAGACGGCAGACAGGCCATCGTCCAGCACGTCCAGGATCGAGACCATCCGCAACGCACCGGGATTGCCATCCACGTCGGGTTCGCGAAACTCCACGAGCCTCGAATTGACCCGGCTCTGCAGCAAGAACTGGGTGTATTGATCGATGCTGTCGTGGTCCATCCCGCCCCCGCAATGGCGCAGGTTTTGGTAGCGCAGGTAGAGCTGGTAGTGCTCTGGCACATAGCCCAATCGAAGGACCCGCGCCTGCAGGTGGCTGTGTTTCGTCCAGGCACGGCGCTGGCTACGATCCGGCTTGAAGGATTTCGACAGCACGCGCAACGGAGTGCAGGCCTGACACCCATCACAGTAGGGACGGTAAGTGAACATGCCGCTGCGGCGGAACCCCCGTGCCACGAGGTCTGAATAGACATCGTTCTGTATTAAATGGCTGGGCGTGGCGACCTGCGAGCGCGCTTGCCGTGCAGGCAGATAGCTGCACGGATAGGGGGCCGTGGCATAAAACTGCAAGGTGTGCAGCGGCAGATCGTTGAGTTGCGTCATCCCGAATTCCCGGTGTTGGGCAGCAGCGCTGTCCAGTATACGGGCTCGAATTTCCAGGAAACTGCGGATTCCTGCGAGGCTGCCGCAACGCTTTGCAGGAACTGGGCGCGACCTATTTCGTGGGCTCCGAAAGATGCCAGATGGGCCGTGTTCTGCTGGCAATCGATGAGCGTTACACCGTGGTGCCTGCACAAGCAGACGAAAGCTGCCAGTGCCACCTTGGAGGCGTCGGTGGCGTGGGCGAACATCGATTCGCCAAAAACGGCTTTGCCCAAGGCAATGAAATAAAGCCCCCCCACCAACCGGCCATCGACCCAGGTTTCCACGCTGTGCGCGAAGCCGGCAGCGTGGAATGCGCGATAAGCCTGCACCATCTGCGGGACGATCCAGGTGCCGTTCTGGCCCTGCCGGGGCGTTCCGGCGCATGCCTTGATGACGGCGCCGAAGTCATAGTCCACACGAATTTCACAATCGGGTGAGGTCCGGAATTTCTGCAAAGTGCGTCGCAGCGAGCGGTGCAGCCGAAACTCCTCCACCGGCAACACCATTCGGGGATCGGGGCTCCACCAAAGCACGGGCTGCCCGGGACTGAACCACGGAAAAATGCCCCGTTGGTACGCGCTGTGCAGTTGCGCAACGCTGAGGTTTCCACCCGCAGCCAGCAGTCCTGGGGCCGCCGAGTCGTCGCCCCAACTGAGTTCAACGCTGGGAAATTCGTCGCCGGGTTGCAGCCAGGGCAAAGGATCGTCAGCCATGCGCGGGGAGGAAGTGGAGGATGAAAAGCATTGTCACCGACTGCGTAGAGCGAGATGGCGGCTGTCCTAGGATGATAGGTGGTGGTGCGGACTCGGGAGGCCTGTCGCCATGCTTTGTCGCCTTCGCCAACCAGATCCACAGTGAATAAAAACGAAAAAGCCCGCTATCGTGAAAATAGCGGGCTTTTTGCAGCCGAAACGGCTGACAGTGGCTCCTCGACCTGGGCTCGAACCAGGGACCTACGGATTAACAGTCCGGCGCTCTACCAACTGAGCTATCGAGGAATATCGGTTATCTGACTGACGATGTAAAAGGCCCTGCGTACACATGCAAGGCCTTGATGATTCTTGGCTCCTCGACCTGGGCTCGAACCAGGGACCTACGGATTAACAGTCCGGCGCTCTACCAACTGAGCTATCGAGGAACAAGACTTAGATTATATACACAAAAAGTGAGCAGATTTCGAGAACTCAGGTCGGCCGGTGGATCGATCCGATGCACGGAGTGGTTCCGAAGCTCAACGCCCTGGCTCCGGCCGCTGCCACAGCCAGGCGAGCACGCAGGCCATGCACAGCGAAGCACTGATGGCGACCCAGCGGGGCGCCTGGCTGAAGATGAGCACCGCCGTTGCTAGCGCCATGAGGATGCTGGCGCTCCACTTGGCGCGCCGGCTCACCTGCCCGCCGTTGGCCCAGTCGCGCAGCATGGGGCCGAAGAGCGGATGGCGCCACAGCCAAGCGTGCAGCCGTGGGGAACTGCGGGCCGCGGCCCAGCCGGCCATGAGGATGAAAACCGTCGTCGGCAGGCCGGGCACGAAGATGCCGATGATTCCCGTCACCAGGCTCAAGACCGCGAAGCACAACAGCAGCCAGCGCACTGGCAGGGGCAGCGGGGCAGGGCGTGGCGGCGGCGGCAAAGGCTCTGGCGGGGGCGGCATGCCTGGATTGTGCCTGCCGCCCCGCGGCTTGCGGCACGCTATGCTGATGGGCGTATCGACGCAGGCCGTCGGCTTTTTCTACATTCCCATGACCGTTCAAAACATCCTCAAGATGGGCGATCCGCGCCTGCTGCGCGTCGCCCAGCCCGTGACCGAATTCGATACCGACGCGCTGCACCTGCTGGTGCGCGACATGCTCGAGACCATGGAGGCGGTGGATGGCGCGGGCCTGGCCGCACCCCAGATCGGGGTGGATCTGCAATTGGTGATCTTCGGCTCGGACCGCAGAAATCCCCGCTATCCCGACCGCCCGCTGGTGCCGCGCACGGTGTTGCTCAATCCGCAGATCACGCCGCTGGGAGACGATGAGGAAGAGGACTGGGAAGGGTGCCTGTCCGTGCCTGGGCTGCGCGGCAAGGTGCCGCGCTGGTCCCGCATCCGCTACCAGGGTCTGGACCCGTATGGCGACGCGATCGACCGGACGGCGGAGGGGTTTCATGCGCGTGTGGTGCAGCATGAATGCGACCACCTGATCGGCAAGCTCTATCCGATGCGGGTGCGCGACTTCACACAGTTCGGCTACACCGACGTGCTGTTTCCCGAACTGGCGGATGCGGAAGACGACTGACCGGCAGGACCTCGCTAGTATCTGCCAGCACGCTCATTGAAAAAAGCCGCCAGAGCAATAAAGACTAGGGCAGTGTGCTATTGAATTGGTAGCAATTCGCCGCGCACACAACAAGCCCTTCATTCGGACAGGGCGTTCAGCAGTTCGGTTTCGATCTGAATCTGCCGGGCATTGCTTTGCAGTTCGGGTCCATGCACCAGAAAGATGTCTTCCACCCGTTCGCCCAGCGTGCTGACCTTGGCCAGTTGCACGCTCAGGTGGTGCCGCGAAAGGATGCGCGCCACCAGATAGAGCAGGCCCGCACGGTCGCTGGCGGAGATGTTGATGAGCCAGCGCTGGGCCTTTTCATCGGGGCGCAGGGTGACGCGCGGAGCCACGGGAAAGCTTTTGACCCGGCGCGAGACACGCTTGCGCGCCGGCTCAGGCAGGCCCGCGGTTTCGTCCTCGATCGCGCGGGCGAGGTCGCTTTCCACCATGTGCGTGAGTTCGCGGTAGTGGCCGGCCTGCTCCGAGGCCACGACCTGGAAGGTGTCGAGCGCGCAGCCATCGTGGGCGGTGTGCACCCGCGCGTCGAGGATGCTGAAGCCCGCCCGGTCGAAGTAGCCGCAGATGCGTGCGAAAAGATCGGGCTGGTCCGGGGCATACACCGCGACCTGCAAGCCTTCGCCCGCCAGCGATTGCCGTGCGCGGACCACGGTGCGGCCCGTGCCCACATGGCGCGAGAGATGGCGTGTATGCCAGGCGATGTCGGCCGCTTCGTGACGCATGAAATAGCCCACATCCAGCGTGTCCCACAACTTCTTGTGTGCCTCGAACGGCTGGGCCTGCAGCGCCAGCATGACCATGGCTTCGCGTTTGCGGGCCTCGATCTCGGCGGCGGCATTGGGGGCGTGGCCGCCCAGGGCGCGAAGCGTGGCGCGGTACAGGTCTTCCAGCAGCTTGCCCTTCCAGGCGTTCCAGACCTTGGGGCTGGTGCCGCGGATGTCGGCCACGGTCAGCAGGTACAGCGCCGTCAGGCGCCGTTCGCTGCCCACGCGCTGGGTGAAGGCTTTGATCACGTCGGGATCGGACAGATCCTGCTTTTGCGCGACCTGGCTCATGGCCAGGTGCTCGCGCACCAGGAACTCGACCAGCGCCGCGTCTTCCTCGTCCACGCCGTGCTGGCGGCAGAAGTGGCGCACTTCTTCGGCGCCGATCTTGGAGTGGTCGCCGCCACGGCCCTTGCCGATGTCGTGGAACAGCGCGGCCAGGTACAGCAGCCACGGCTTGTCCCAGCCGCCGGCCAACTGCGAGCAGAACGGGTATTCGTGCGCATGCTCGGCCATGAAGAAGCGGCGCACGTTGCGCAGCACCATCAGGATGTGCTGGTCCACTGTATAGACGTGGAACAGGTCGTGCTGCATCTGGCCCACGATGCGGCGAAACGGCCAGAGATAGCGCCCGAGCACCGAGGTCTGGTTCATGAGCCGCATCGCATGCGTGATGCCCGAGGGCTGCCGCAGGATCTTCATGAAGGTCGCGCGGTTGACCGGGTCGCGGCGGAAGGCGCTGTCCATCGCCCCGCGGGCGTTGTAGAGCGCGCGCAGCGTGCGCACCGACAGGTCCTTCAGCCCCAGCGTGGTTTCGTAGAGTAGGAAGGTTTCCAGGATGGCATGGGGGTTCTTTTCGTACAGGTCGTCGCTGGCCACTTCGACGAGGCCGGCCTTTTCGAAAAAGCGGTCGTTGATGCGGTGCAATTCGTGCGTGGAGGGGCTGAGCCGCTCCTCGATGTTCAGCAGCAGCATCTGGCTGAGCTGCGACACGGCCTTGGCCGCCCAGTAATAGCGGCGCATGAGCGTTTCGCTCGCGCGCATGGCCAGGCGCTTGCCGTCGGGCGAGTGCGAGCGGTAGCCGAACGATTCGGCCACGGCGGTCTGCAGATCAAACACCAGGCGGTCTTCATGCCGGCCGGCCACGGCGTGCAGCCGCGCGCGGATGAGGAACAGCACGGCCTCGTTGCGCTCGATCTGGGCCACCTCGAACGGCGTGGCCATGCCGTTGGCGGCCAGTTCGCGCCAGTCGCGCCCCAGGCCCGCGGCACGGGCCACCCACAGCACCGTCTGCAGGTCGCGCAGGCCGCCGGGCGATTCCTTGCAATTGGGCTCCAGCGAGTAGGGCGTGTTTTCGTATTTGTTGTGGCGCTGGCGCATCTCCAGCGTCTTGGCGATGAGAAAGTCTTCCGCGTGCATCTGGGCGTCGTAGCGCTCCTGAAAGGCACCGAACAGCGACGCGCTGCCGCAGATGCGGCGGGCTTCGAGCAGCGAGGTCTGCACAGTGACGTCGGCCGCGGATTCGGTCAGGCACTCGGTGACCGTGCGCACGCTGGAGCCGATCTCCAGGCCTGCGTCCCAGCAACTGCCGATGAACGATTCGATCGGCGTGCACGAGGTGCTGCCGGCCCCGGGCGAGGTGCCGTCGGGCAGCAGCACCAGCACGTCCACGTCGGAATGGGGAAACAGCTGCGCCCGGCCATAGCCGCCCACGGCCACCAGCGCCAGATCGTCCGGCATGCCGGCGCGCTGCCACAACTGGCGAAGCAGGCGGTCGGCCAGGGTGGAGAGCTTGTGGAGAAGGGTGCGGACGCCGCGCGTGTAGGCGCCCGTGGATTGCAGCGAAGCGAGCAGCGTGGCCTTGTCTTGGCGGTACGCGTCGCGCAGGGTGTGCAGGTCGGTCATGGACGGCGGCGGAAGTGGCTGGCGCTGGTGGGGCAACATAGATTGCAGGTTACACCGGCCGAAGCAAGAACCGTGCGGCCAGCCACCGCGCGGCCGGCCGCGCGCCGTCCCCGGTCAGGTCTTGGTGGCGGTCACGAAGCCCGGCAGGGGAGGCGATCCGGCCGACAGGGTGAGCACTTCGTAGCCGGTCTCGGTCACCAGCACGGTGTGTTCCCACTGGGCCGACAGGCTGCGGTCCTTGGTCACGATGGTCCAGCCGTCGTTGCCGAATTCCTTCACCTCGCGGCGGCCGGCGTTCAGCATGGGTTCGATGGTGAAGGTCATGCCGGGCAGCAGCTCATCCAGCGTGCCGGGGTAGCCGTAGTGCAGCACCTGGGGCTCTTCGTGGAATTTCTGGCCGATGCCGTGGCCGCAGAACTCGCGCACGACCGACAGGCCATGGTGTTCGGCGTATTTCTGGATGGCATGGCCGATGTCGCCCAGGCGGGCGCCGGGCTTGACGCGCTGGATGCCGATCCACATCGCGTCGAAAGTGAGGCTGCACAAGCGCTTGGCGGCGATGGACACGTCTCCGATCAGGTACATGCGGCTGTTGTCGCCGTACCAGCCGTCCTTGGTGATGACGGTGACGTCCACGTTCATGATGTCGCCCTTCTTCAGGGGCTTGTCGTTCGGGATGCCGTGGCAGACCACGTGGTTGATCGACGTGCACAGCGACTTGGGGTAGGGCGGGTAGCCCGGCGGCTGGTAGCCGATGGTGGCGGAGATGGTGCCCTGCTGCGCCATGCACTCGGCCGCGAGGCGGTCGATTTCGTTGGTGGTGATGCCAGGCTGGATGTGGGGCGCGATGTAGTCCAGCACTTCCGAAGCCAGTCGGCATGCCTCTCGCATGCCGGCGATGCCTTCGGCGTCTTTGATGGTGATGCTCATGGGGGCAATTATCCCATCGGCGCCTGAGGGCGCAGGCCACCCAGGCGAAGGACTCGGCTGCGGTGCGATGCGGCCCCGGTAAAATGCCGGGCTCAGCATTCTTCCGCACCCTGTGGTGCCGGTCCCAGTCAGCGGCCGGCCGTTCGGGGTGGGGCCGCACCTTTTCCATCACCCAACAGGCCGCCGAAGTGATCTCGCCGACATCGTCCACGAAGCCCTCCTTGCACCTCAGCACGTTCGAAGGCGGCAACGCCCTCAGCGCCTTTCGCATGCGCCAGCTGCTGCCCCAGCTGCAAGCCATCCACGATCGCATCACGGGCATCGCCGCACGTTTCGTGCACCTGGTGGCCACCGACGCGGTGCCGACCCCGGCCGAGACCGAGCGCTTCGCCGCGCTGCTGACCTACGGCGATCCCTACGGCGGCCCGGCCGATGGCCCGGCCATCGTCGTCACGCCGCGCATGGGCACGGTGTCGCCCTGGGCATCGAAGGCGACCGACATCGCGCACAACTGCGGTCTGGCGCTGCGCCGGGTGGAGCGCATTACCGAGTACCGCATCTCCCTCAAATCCGGGCTGTTGGGCGGCACACCCACGTTGACGGACGCGCAGCGCGGCCAGATCGCCGCGCTGCTGCACGACCGCATGACCGAATCGGCCGTGTGGGACCGCTCGGGCGCATCGGCGCTGTTCACCGAACTGCCGGCCGCGCCGATGGAGTTCGTCGATGTGCTGGGCGGCGGGCGGGCGGCGGTCGAGGCGGCCAATGCCCAGTGGGGCCTGGCGCTGGCCGACGACGAGATCGACTACCTGGTCAATGCCTTCCAGGGCCTGGCGCGCAACCCCACCGACGTGGAGCTGATGATGTTCGCGCAGGCCAACAGCGAACACTGCCGCCACAAGATCTTCAACGCGCAGTTCACCATCGACGGCGAAAAGCAGGACAAGAGCCTGTTCGCCATGATCCGCAACACCCACCAGCTGGCGCCCCAGCACACGGTGGTGGCGTATTCGGACAACGCCTCGGTGATGGAAGGCACGCACGTCGAACGCTTCTTGGCCAAAATGCCATCCAGCGCAATTGGGACTAGGGCAGTGTGCTATGAAAAAAGTAGCGCCACCAACCACATCCTGATGAAGGTCGAGACGCACAACCACCCCACGGCGATTTCGCCATTTCCCGGCGCCTCCACCGGCGCGGGCGGCGAAATCCGCGACGAAGGCGCCACGGGCCGCGGCTCCAAGCCCAAGGCGGGCATGACCGGCTTCACGGTGTCCAGGCTCTGGGGCGGCTGGAGCGATGAACAGGGCGGCAAGCCCGAGCACATCGCAAGCCCGCTGCAGATCATGGTGGAAGGCCCCCTGGGCGGCGCGGCGTTCAACAACGAGTTCGGCCGGCCCAACCTGCTGGGCTACTTCCGCGAATACGAGCAGTCGGTGGGCGGCGTGGACCGCGGCTACCACAAGCCCATCATGATCGCGGGCGGCCTGGGCACCATCGATGCGGGACTCACGCAGAAGATCGAATTTCCGGCCGGCTCGCTGCTGATCCAGCTGGGCGGCCCGGGCATGCGCATCGGCATGGGCGGCAGCGCGGCCAGTTCCATGGCCACGGGCGCGAATGCGGCGGAGCTCGATTTCGACTCCGTGCAGCGCGGCAATCCCGAGATCGAGCGGCGCGCCCAGGAGGTCATCAACCACTGCTGGGCGCAGGGTGCCGACAACCCCATCCTCGCCATCCACGACGTGGGTGCGGGCGGGCTGTCCAATGCCTTCCCCGAACTGACCAACGACGCCGGCCGGGGTGCGCATTTCGACCTGCGCGCGGTGCAGCTCGAAGAGTCGGGGCTGGCCCCGAAGGAAATCTGGTCCAACGAAAGCCAGGAGCGCTACGTGCTGGCGATCGCGCCGCAGTCGCTGGAACGGTTCCGCGCGTTCTGCGAACGCGAGCGCTGCCCGTTCGCCGTGATCGGCACCGCCACCGAGCACCGCCAGCTGGTTCTGGAAGACACCGCCGCCACTGGCGAGCAGAAGCTGCCGGTGGACATGCCCATGGAAGTGCTGCTGGGCAAGCCGCCCAAGATGCACCGCGACGTGAAGACCGTGCAGCGTGAATTCGCGCCCATCGACCTCACGGGCGTGGCGCTGCAAAAGGCGGTGATCGACGTGCTGGCGCACCCCACGGTGGCGAGCAAGCGCTTTCTCATCACCATCGGCGACCGTACGGTGGGCGGGCTGTCGCACCGCGACCAGATGGTGGGCCCCTGGCAGGTGCCGGTGGCCGACTGCGCCGTCACGCTGGCCGACTATCGCGGCTTTGCCGGCGAGGCCATGAGCATGGGCGAGCGCACGCCGCTGGCCGCCATCGACGCGCCCGCCTCGGGCCGCATGGCCGTGGCCGAGGCCATCACCAATCTGCTGGCCGCGCCGATCGATTTGCCGCGCGTGAAGCTGTCGGCCAACTGGATGGCCGCCTGCGGTGAGCCCGGCGAAGATGCCGCGCTGTATGCCACCGTGAAGGCCGTGGGCATGGAGCTGTGCCCGGCGCTGGGCATTTCGATCCCGGTGGGCAAGGATTCGCTGTCCATGCGCACCCAGTGGAAAGATGAAAGCGGTGCGAAGAAGGTCACCTCCCCCGTGAGCCTGATCGTCAGCGCCTTCGCCACGCTGGCCGACGTGCGCGGCACGCTCACGCCGCAATTGGATGCCGTGGAAGACGACACCACGCTGGTGCTGATCGACCTGGGCCATGGCAAGGCCCGCATGGGCGGCAGCATCCTGGGCCAGGTGCTGGACCAGAGCGGCGATGTGGCGCCCGACCTGGACGACGGGCAGGACCTGGTGCGTCTGGTCGATGCCGTGAACGCACTGCGCGCCAAGGGCCAGATCCTGGCCTACCACGACCGCAGCGACGGCGGCCTGCTGGCCGCAGTGGCCGAGATGGCCTTCGCCGGCCATGTGGGCGTGGCGTTGAACGTCGATCTGCTCGTGACCGAGGGCGATGGCATCAGCGACAGCCGCATGGAAACGGGCGATGCCAAGAATTGGGCCTCCCAGGTCAGCGCTCGCCGTGAGGAGTTGACGCTCAAGGCGCTGTTCAACGAAGAGTTGGGCGTGGTGCTGCAGGTGCGCACCGCCGAGCGCAACGAGGTCATGCAGACCCTGCGCGAGCATGGCCTGTCCAAGTCCAGCCACTTCATCGGAAAGACGCGGCCCCCGTCGTCCGCCATGGACGCCGGCAAGGGCGAGCTGCAGGTGTGGCGCGATGCCAAGAGCGTGTTCAGCGCCACCCTGTCCGACCTGCACCAGGTGTGGGACGCGGTGAGCTGGAAGATCACGCAGCAGCGCGACAACCCGGCCACGGCCGATGCCGAGCATGCCGCAGCGGGCGTGCCGAACGACCCGGGCCTGCACGTGGCGCTCACGTTCGATCCGGCCGAAGACGTGGCCGCGCCGTTCCTGAACCTCGCGCGGCCGAAGGTCGCCATCCTGCGCGAGCAGGGGGTCAACTCGCACATCGAGATGGCCTACGCCTTCACCGAGGCGGGCTTCGAGGCCTACGACGTGCACATGACCGACCTGCAGACGGGCCGCGTGCAACTGGCCGACTTCGCCGGCGTGGTGGCTTGCGGTGGCTTCAGCTACGGCGACACGCTGGGCGCGGGCATCGGCTGGGCGCGTTCGATCACGTTCAACCCGGTGCTGTCGGACCAGTTCCAGGGCTTTTTCGGCCGCAAGGACACGTTCGGCCTGGGCGTGTGCAATGGCTGCCAGATGTTCGCCGAGCTGGCCGACATCATTCCCGGCGCCGAGGCCTGGCCGCGCTTCACCACCAACCAGAGCGAGCGCTTCGAGGCGCGGCTGTCGCTGGTGGAAGTGCTGGAGTCGCCCAGCCTGTTCTTCGCCGGCATGGCGGGCAGCCGCCTGCCGATCGCCGTGGCGCATGGCGAGGGCTATGCCAATTTCAAATACCGTGGTAACCCGGAGCAGGCCATCGCCGCGATGCGGTACGTGGACCACCACGGCGCGGCCACCGAGCAGTACCCGTTCAATCCCAACGGCAGCGCGGGTGGCCTCACGGCGGTGACCACGGCCGATGGACGGTTCACGGCCATGATGCCGCACGCCGAGCGCGTGTTCCGCAACGTGCAGATGAGCTGGACCAGCGGCGATCAGAGCGAGCTAAGCCCGTGGATGCGCATCTGGCGCAACGCGCGCCAATGGGTGGGCTAGGAGCGTAGCAGGCGAGGGGCGCCCAGCGCCCGCTGCTGCGGCCGGCGGGCGGCTGGCCCTGCCCTTCAGGCGCGCTGGTACACCAGCAGCCGCCCCTTGTACGCGGGCGCTTCGCCCGCAGCGGCGCGGTCCAGGCGCTCCTCGTGCAGCCCGAAGCCTTGCGCGGCCATCTGCTTGCTGAACGCGGCGCGGTTGCCCCGGTCGGGGTCCACGATCCAGACCTGCGCCGCCGGCCCCGCATGCAGGGCGATGTAATGGGCGAGGCTGGCGCGCGCGTCGCGTTCGTACAGCAGGTCGCTGCCCATGATCAGGTCGAACACGCCGTGCACCGGCCCGCCGTGTGCCTGCGCGAGCGGGCTTTCATCCGGCTGCGGAGGCCCCAGCGCTTCGCCGCTGCCCCATTGGCCCTGGCGGTACTTCATCGGGGCCATGCCATTCAGGCGCAGGTTGTCTTGCAGGAAGGTGCCCGCCAGCGGGTGGCAGTCGCTGGCCGTCACGTCGGCGCCCAGGCGATGGCACACCAGGCTGGCCAGCGCCAGGCCGCAGCCCAATTCCAGAATCCGCTCGCCGGCCTGCACGGGCCGGGCCGCCATGCGCGCCGCCAGTTGGGCGCCCGAGGGCCACAGAAGGCCGAAAAGCGGCCAGGCGGCGGAGGAGATGCCCAGAGATTCGGCATCGCCTGCAGGGTCGAAGAACTGCTGGCGGTCCAGCAGCGACTGGATGACGAGGTCGTCGGTGCCGGCGATGGCGATGGTTTCTTGCTTGGTGAGGTAGCCTGGCATGCGGCGTGAGCGAGAGCCCGCGTGAAGGACCCCGGTGTCGGTGGGAAGGCCGCCAGTATGCGCCTTGCACCGACACGAAGGCCTGTCAGCGCATTGCTATAGTGGGCGCCGCCTGGGCGCTTGGCGCCCGTTGTCGGCTGGCGTGTCTCGCCTGCGCGGCGCCCACGGGCCCGCTTTCTCCCTCGATTTTTTAAGGATTCCCATGGCCGGTGCCAGCCTTTTGACGCTGCTCGACGATATCGCCACCGTTCTGGACGACGTGGCCCTGATGACCAAGGTCGCTGCCAAGAAGAGTGCCGCCATGGCCGACGACGTGTCCGTCATGACCAAGGTGGCGGCGCAGAAAACCGCCGGCGTGCTGGGCGACGATCTGGCGCTCAATGCCCAGCAGGTCACGGGTGTGCGCGCCGAGCGCGAGATTCCGGTGGTCTGGGCGGTGGCCAAGGGCTCGCTCATCAACAAGGCCATCCTGGTGCCGGCCGCTCTGCTGATCAGCGCGTTCATTCCCTGGGCGGTGACGCCGCTGCTGATGGTGGGCGGCGCGTTCCTGTGCTTCGAGGGCGCGGAAAAGCTGGCCCACCGGTTTCTGCCCCACGGCGATGCGCCCAAGGAAGAAGCGGGCCGCGAGGCGCATGCCCTGGCCAATGCCAACCCGGCGGTGGACATCGCCGCCTTCGAGAAAGACAAGGTCAAGGGCGCGGTGAGAACCGACTTCATCCTCTCCGCCGAAATCATCGCCATCACGCTGGGCACGGTCGCCAGTGCGCCGTTCGGCCAGCAGGTGGCCGTGCTGGCCGGCATCGCGCTGATCATGACGGTGGGCGTGTACGGCCTGGTGGCCGGCATCGTCAAGCTGGACGACCTGGGCCTGTGGCTGACCCGCAAGACCAGCCGAGCCGCACAGGCCCTGGGCCGCGGCATCGTGGCCGCCGCGCCGTGGCTCATGAAGGTGCTTTCGGTGGCGGGAACGGCCGCGATGTTCCTCGTGGGCGGCGGCATTCTGGTGCATGGCGTGCCGTTCATCCACCACGCGGTCGAGGGCCTGGCGGCATCGGCTGCCGAGTGGCCGGCCGGCGGATTGTGGCGCGTGCTGGTGCCCAATCTGCTCAATGCGGTGGTGGGCATCGTGGCGGGCGCGATCGTGCTGGCGGGAGTCACGCTGGTGCAGCGCATGCGGGGCAAGGGCGCGCATTGACGGAAGGGGAGAGGGGCAGGGCGCCTTCCGGCCTGCTCGGCGCGCAGCGCAACCTGCTGGCGGTTTGATCCATGGCAAGGCCGCCCGGGCCGTTTGCCGGCCCAATGCATGCACGGGGGTCGTCCCCGTTCAACGCATCGAGTTTCCGTATGAAAAAAAACCTGCTGGCCCTGGCCGTTCTGTGCGCATTGACCTCCGGCGCCGCCTTCGCGCAAACGGCGGAAGGCCCCTGGCTCATTCGTGCGCGGGCCGTGAACCTGGATTCCTCCAACAAGGACAGCACCGGCCTGGGCCTGTCGATCAACGACAAGACACTGCCTGAAGTCGATATCTCGTACTTCTTCAACCGCAACATCGCTGCCGAACTGGTGCTGACCGTGCCCCAGAAGCAGCGGCTGTCCTCCAGCGCCCTGAATGCGCAGATCGGCACGCTCAAGCACCTGCCGCCATCGCTGATGCTGCAGTACCACTTCGACACCGCAGGCTTTCGCCCCTACGTGGGTGCGGGCGTGAACTACACGCGGTTTTCCAGCGTGCGCCTGCCCGCCGGTGTGAGCATCGATAAAAGCAGCTGGGGCGGCGCCCTGCAGGTCGGCGTGGACATTCCGCTCACCAAGAACCTGGTCCTGAACTTCGACGTGAAGAAGGTCTATATCCAGACCGACGTGGTCGCAGCGGGCGCCAAGCTGGGCACGTTCAAGATCGATCCGATCCTGGCCGGCGTGGGCCTGGGCTGGCGGTTCTGACCGCGGGCCGCGGGTTCGGCCATTGACAGCCTGGTGGGCGAAGCCGGCGCGTTGCGCCGGCTTTTTTCATGGGCTGCTGCGTCCCACATCGGCGCCGAAAGGTCCCGATCCGCCCGAATGGCCCCACATGCGCCGCCACAGCGCGGCGAGGGCCGTGCCGATGTCCGTCGGGCGCTGTCCGCGCAGCGCCACGTCGGGCTGGCCGGCGTCCAGTTGCTCGGGCGTGCCGAGATCGAACTGGAAGGTGTAGTCGGGCTCCTGCCCCATGCGCAGGTCGGTCACCAAGACGCGGCCTGCCCGCGCGCGCATGCGATAAAAGCCGTGGCTGAAGCGTGCCACCTGCTGCACGGCGGGCACGGCCTGGTAGCGGCTGATGAGCGGGGCGCCGCGCTCGTGCACCGTCCATTGCATGGGCTTTTTGCCGTCGGCCAGGGCATAGAAGCCCTCGGCGTACTGGGTCGGCGTGACGGCCACCACGCGCCACAGCAGGGTGTTGAAGGGCGTGGGGGTGACCAGCACCGTCTGCACCGGCAGGCCCTGCGTGTGCAGCGATTGCAGGGCCACGCCGGTGACGTGCTGCTGCACGCCCACGCTCCACGCCAGGTAGAGCGTGCTGAGCGCCAGGCCCCAGCGGTTCCAACGCGCCCCGAGCGGCGCGCCGCTGACCAGCGCTGCCACCACGCCGACGATCAGCGGCACGGTGTACAGCGGGTCGATGATGAAAATGCTGCCCACGCCATAAGGGTGGCTGGTGAACGGCTTCCACAACTGGGTGCCGTACACCGTCATGGCATCCAGCAGTGGATGGGTGATGAGCGCAAGCCACATCGCCAGCCACCACCTTCGCCAGCCGGCCTGCTCGCCATGCAGGCGGGCCACCAGCGCCCCCAGGGGCAGCGAAAACAGGCTGAGGTACAGCAGGGCGTGGCTTTCCGCCCGGTGCTGAACCATGTCGGCAATGGCATTGCCGTGGTCGATGAAGGCGTCCAGGTCGGGCAGTGTGCCCGCCACCGCCCCCCACAGCGCGGCTTTCCAGGGGGCGGTGCGCCGGCCCATCACGGCCAGGGAGACGGCGGAACCAAGGGCGATCTGGGTCAGGGAATCCATGGCGTCAGGGCGGGCCGCATCGGCGGCGATGGTGTCGATCGGCGGAGTGTGGCCCAGCCGCGCCAGTGTGCCAACGCGGCCGGGAAAAAGCCGTGCGGCGGCGGGGATGATCTGGGGCGGAGCTGCCTAAAAACGCCGTTCCGGGCCGAGCCGAGGTAGCGGACGTGTCCTACAGCCGGGCGCTGAGCCGTCTGTAATGCTCTGTTACATGGCGTTTGCACGTCGCCCGAGAGCGATCCGAGAATGGCCATGCGTTGCAGCGCTGCCCGATGGTGCGCTGCGATCCAACCGACCCCCAGCCCCCGAGCGCCATGCAAAACACACCGCACCACGACATCCTCCAGGGGCTGCTCAGCCATCCCGCGTTCATATCTCCCAAGTATTTCTACGACCAGCGGGGCTCCCAGCTCTTCGAGGAAATCACCCGATTGCCCGAGTACTACCCCACCCGCACCGAGCACGCCTTGATGCGGGCACACGGCGACGACATCGCCCGCACCGTGGGGCAGGGCGGCACGGTCATCGAACTGGGCGCCGGCAACTGCGAGAAGGCGCGCACGCTGTGCCGGCTGCTGCAGCCTCAGCGGTTCGTGGGCGTGGACATTTCGGCCGACTTCCTGCGCGAGGGCGTGGCCCGGCTGTGCGCCGACCTGCCGGGGCTGAAAGCCCACGCGGTGGCGGGCGACCTGACACGCGCCATCCAGTTGCCCCCGGACATTCCCCGTGCCCGCCGGGTCGTGTTCTACCCCGGCTCGTCGATCGGCAATTTCGATCCGCCCCAGGCGCTGGAGCTGCTCTCTCGCATGCGCGCGATGGTGGATGGCGACGGGGCTTTGCTGATCGGCATCGACCTGCCCAAGGATGTCGAGGTGCTTGAGGCGGCATACGACGATGCCGCCGGCGTGACGGCCGCGTTCAACCGCAACGTGCTGGCCCATGTGAACCGGCTCATCGGCAGCGATTTCGCGCCCGAGGCCTGGGAACACCGGGCGTTCTTCAATGGGGAGCAGTCGCGCATCGAGATGCATCTGGAGGCGCGCGACGGTGCCCAGGTGCGATGGCCCGGCGGTGGCCGCGACTTTGCCGCGGGCGAGCGCATCCACACCGAAAACAGCTACAAATACAGCCTCACGGCCTTTCAGGCGCTGCTGGCGCGCGCGGGTTTTTCGCGCGCGCAGGCCTGGACGGACGAGCGGGGCTGGTTCGCCGTGGTGCACGCCCAGCCATGAACCTCGCCACCCGCATTCCCCACCCCGTCGCACCCGGCACGCTGGGCGCGCGCTACACCGAGGTGCGCCGCGCCTCCATGGCCCTCGCCCTGCCGCTGTCCGACGAGGACTGCTGCGCGCAATCCATGCCCGACGCCAGCCCCGTCAAATGGCACCTGGCGCACACCACCTGGTTCTTCGAGACCTTCGTCCTGGAGCCGAACGAGGCCGGCTTCGCGCCGTTCCATCCGGCTTTCCGGGTGATCTTCAATTCCTACTACAACGGCGTGGGCGACAAGCATCCGCGCGCACAACGCGGCCTGCTGACGCGGCCCGAGCTGCCGCAGGTGCTGGCCTACCGCGCCGACGTGGACGGCCGCATGACCCGCCTGCTGGCCGAGCGGCCCCATGATGCCGCGCTGGCCGCTTTGGTCGAGCTGGGGCTGCAACACGAGCAGCAGCATCAGGAGCTGATCCTCACCGACGTCAAGCACCTGCTGTCGTGCAGCCCGCTGTGGCCGGCGTACCGGCTCCCGGGCCACGGGGCGCAGGCGCAGCAGGCCCAGCCGTCGCCGGCCGGGGGCGTGCCGCTGGCGTGGCAGCCCTTCGCTGGCGGCGTATGCGAGATCGGCCATGCCGGCGCCGAGGGCTTTGCCTTCGACAACGAAGGCCCCCGCCACCGGGTGTATCTGCAGCCATTCGAGCTGGCCCATCGCCCGGTGACCACGGCCGAGTACCTGGCCTTCGTGGAAGACGGCGGCTACCAGGAATCCGCCCACTGGCTGGCCGAGGGGTGGGACTGGGTCCGTGCGCAGCAACTGGCGCATCCCATCTACTGGCAACGCAAAGGCGCGACGTGGTATGAGTTCACCCTGGCCGGCCCGCGCCCGCTGCAGTCCCATGCACCGGCGGTGCACCTGTCCTATTACGAGGCCGACGCCTATGCGCGCTGGGCGGGCGCCCGCCTGCCCACCGAGGCCGAATGGGAGGTGGCTGCGGCCCAGCAGGGCGCCCATGCCGACAATGGCCATTTCGCCGACAGCGGCACGCTGCATCCGCGGCCCGCGTCCTATGCAGGGCGGGGCCTGGTGCAGTTGTTCGGCGACGTGTGGGAGTGGACGCAGTCCAGCTATGCGGCGTATCCCGGGTTTCGCGTGGCCGACGGCGCGGTGGGGGAGTACAACGGCAAGTTCATGGTCAACCAGTACGTGCTGCGTGGCGGCTCGTGCGCCACGCCAGCGGGGCATGTGCGGGCGACGTACCGCAACTTCTTTCCCGCCACGGCGCGCTGGCAGTTTTCGGGGCTGCGGCTGGCGCGGGACCTGTGACAAGATTGATTTGCTATTGAATCAATAGCGGTATGCCCTAGTGCTGATTGCGCTGGAGGCCAAAAAGACCATGAATTGCGTGGAAGCCGGCGGCCGCAGTCCGCCGCCCCGGCCGCGCGGCGGTCACACCGCCTGCAACGCCTGCGCCAGATCGGCCTGCAGGTCGTCGATGTGCTCGATGCCCACGGACAGCCGCACCATGCCTTCGGTGACCCCGGCCTTGGCCAGCTCGCCCGCGTCGAGCTGGCGGTGCGTGGTCGATGCGGGGTGCGTGGCCAGCGAGCGGGCGTCGCCGATGTTCACCAGCCGCGTGAACAGCTGCAGTGCATCCAGGAAGCGCGCACCCGCTGCACGCGGGTCGGTGCCTTCTTGCGAACGCAGGCTGAACGACAGGATGCCCGATGCGCGCCCGCCCAACTGGCGCTGCACCAGCGCATGGTCCGGATGGTCCGGCAGGCCGGCGTAGCGCACCCACTCCACCTTGGGATGGCCTTGCAGCGCACGAGCGATGGCCAGCGTGTTCTCGCAGATGCGGTCCATGCGCAGCGCAAGCGTCTCGATGCCTTGCAGGATCAGGAACGCGTTCTGCGGCGCCAGCGCCGCACCGGTGTTGCGCAGCGGCACCACCCGCGCGCGGCCGATGAAGGCCGCCTCGCCCAGCGCCTCGGTATAGACCACGCCGTGGTAGCTCACGTCGGGCTCGTTCAGGCGCGGAAAGCGCGCCTTGTGCTTTGCCCAGGGGAACTTGCCGCTGTCCACGATGGCACCACCCACGCTGTTGCCGTGGCCGCCCAGGTACTTGGTGAGCGAGTGCACCACGATGTCGGCGCCGTGCTCGATGGGGCGCAGCAGGTAGGGGCTGGGCACCGTGTTGTCCACGATGAGCGGCACGCCGTGGTCGTGCGCGACCTTGGCCAGGGCTGCGATGTCGGTCACGTTGCCCAGCGGGTTGCCGATGGATTCGATGAAGATGGCTTTGGTGCGCGCGTCGATGTGCTGCGCGAAGCTGGCCGGGTCGCGCGGATCGGCAAACCGCGTGGTGATGCCCTGCTGGGGCAGCGTGTGGGCGAACAGGTTGTAGGTGCCGCCGTAGAGCGTGCTGGCCGAGACGATGTTGTCCCCCGCCTCGGCGATGGTCTGGATCGCATAGGTGATGGCCGCCATGCCCGACGCCACGGCCAGCGCGGCGATGCCGCCCTCCAGCGCCGCGACGCGCTTTTCCAGCACGTCGTTGGTCGGATTCATGATGCGCGAGTAGATGTTGCCCTGCACCTTGAGGTCGAACAGGTCGGCGCCGTGCTGGGCGCTGTCGAAGGCGTAGGCCACCGTCTGGTAGATGGGCACGGCCACCGCCTTGGTGGTGGGGTCGGGCGACTGTCCGGCATGGACGGCGAGGGTTTCGATCCGCATGGGTTGTCTCTTTCTGGGGTGACGGGAACAGGTTGCGTGAAGCGCAGGCGAGGCCTGCGCAACGCGGCGCGGGCCATTCTTGCACCGCGCGCCCGGTGCCCGAACAACGCATTGGCTATGTGCTTATGCGCGCACCGTGGCCCGTGCGCCCGCCACCGATCCCGTGCGGGTGGGGCTTCCCGCTTGTCGGCCCCTCGGGCTTTACGCGGTGGCTTTGCCCGTCGCGGGCCGTGTGCGGTAGAACTGCATCGGCACCGCCTGCATGTCGCGCGCGTGCTGGTTGATCACCGACTTCTTCATCTTGCCCACCACGTGCATCTCGCAGGGCTTGCAGTCAAAGCGCAGGGTGAGCTTTTCCTTGCCGTTGATGAGCTGCAGCGGCTCGGCCTTGATGGTGCCCTTCACGCCGATCACGCCCTTGGCCTGCTTGGGGCACAGGCTCATGGAAAAGCGCACGCAGTGCTTGGTGATCATCAGGCTGACTTCGCCTTCCTCTTCCTTCGACTCGTAGGCCGCATCGATCACCTTCACGCCGTGCTTCATGTAGAAGTCGTGCGCCTTCTGGTTGAACACGTTCGCCAGGTAGCTAAGCGTGTCTTCGGGGAAGGGCGCGGGGGGCTGGACGGGCTCGGCGCGGGGCAGGCGCACGAGGCCGGCGGTGCGCGCCGATTCGAGCGCGGCCACCGCGTCGCGGCGCAGCGGGTTCAATGCCGAGGCCGGAATGAACCAAGGCTGCGAGAGGCTCAGGGCGATGTCGTGCACGGAGAACAGCGTGGCGCCGAAGCGTCCGAGCTGCTCGCGCAGCGTGGCCTCGGCTTGGGGCCCGTCGGTGGCGCGCTGGTGCGGGTGCACGATCGCCGCGCTGCCGACGAAGCCGTCCTCGTCGGTCAGCGTGAGGTCGAAGCCATCGGGCGTTTCGGACAGCTGCGCCCACAGGCCGATGCGCCGGTCGCTCGACTTCTTGTCGAGCGTGCGCACCCAGTCCATGTCGCGGTTGCGGTTGATCTCCAGCCCTTTGCGCAGATCCTTGAAGCCGGCGATGGGGTCCTTGGGGAACACGCGCCACAGGCCTTTTCTGGCGTTGACGGCCTCGGCGCGGTTGATCTGCAGGCCCACCAGTTCCTTTTGCAGGTCGTAGTAGCACAGGCCGTCGCCGTTGTGCAGCACGGTGTCCGGGCGGGACAGTTCGAGTTCGGCGAAGTTCTCGCCCACCTTGGTGACCCACCCGATGGCGCGACCCGGCGTCTTGGGCGTGTCGAACGCGCCGATGTCGTCCTGGCGCCCATTGACGAAGTAGTCGGTGAACTCGCGGTTGAAGTTCTGGTCGGGGTCGGGCGTGAAGGTGAACGTGGTGCGCCCGGACGACGAGCGCACCAAAGGCTCGGCCGAGAACTCGCGCTCTTCGATGATCTCGTCGAGCAGCTTGCGGTAGTGCGCCGTGATGTTCTTCACGTAGCCCATGTCCTTGTAGCGGCCCTCGATCTTGAAGCTGCGCACGCCGGCATCGATGAGCGCCCGCAGGTTGTCGCTCTGGTTGTTGTCCTTCATCGACAGCACGTGCTTTTCGTGGGCGATGATGCGCCCGCTGCCGTCCAGCACCTCGTACGGCAGGCGGCAGGCCTGGTTGCAGTCGCCCCGGTTGGCGCTGCGGCCGGTGTGCGCATGGGTGATGTAGCACTGGCCGGAATAGGCCACGCACAGCGCGCCGTGCACGAAGAATTCGATGGTGGTGCGCGCCGGGTCGGTGGCGGCTCGCACGGCGGCGATCTCCTGCAGGTCCAGTTCGCGCGCGATCACGATCTGCGACAGGCCCGCGTCCTGCAGGAAGCGCGCCTTCTCGGGCGTGCGGATGTCGGTCTGGGTGCTGGCGTGCAGCTGGATGGGCGGCAGGTCCAACTCCAGCAGGCCCATGTCCTGGATGATGAGCGCGTCGGCCCCGGCGTTGTACACCTGCCAGGCCATCTGCCGCGCGCCTTCCAGCTCGTCGTCCCGCAGGATGGTGTTCAGCGTGACGAAGATGCGGCTGTGAAAGCGGTGCGCGTGGCGCACCAGGCGCTCCAGGTCGCGCAGATCGTTGCCCGCGCCGGCCCGGGCGCCGAAGGCCGGGCCGCCGATGTAGACGGCGTCGGCGCCATGGTTGACGGCCTCGATGCCGATGTCGGCGTCGCGCGCGGGAGAGAGCAGTTCGATCTGGTGGGGCAGCAGGGACATGGGGCGCGATTATCCCAGCGGCCGCCGCCGGTGCCTACCCAGGCGAGCCTGGCCAGCCGGGCATTAGCGCCACGAATGCCCCGCAATCTGCACTGAATTGGTGCGATTTGTCCCGAATCGGGTGCATGGCGCGGCTAGCATACGCACGCCTTGCCGCCGGCTCTGGCGGCTTTCCAACGACAAGGATGGAGACTTTGAGAGTGCTGAACCTGAACGCTTCCCGACGGAGTTTTTCCCTGCGGTCCACGGCGCTGGCCTGCGCGGCCTTCGCGGTCTGCGGCGCCGCCATGGCCCAGGACGTGCAGACCGTCAAGATCGGCCACGTCGGCCCCCTCTCTGGCGGCATCGCCCACATCGGCAAGGACACCGAAAACGGTGTGCGCATGGCGCTGGACGACCTGAACACCCAGAACCTGGTCATCGGCGGCAAGAAGATCCGCTTCGAGCTGGCCGCCGAAGACGACGCCGGCGACCCGCGCCAGGCCACGGGCGTGGCGCAGAAGCTGTGCGACCTGAAGGTGGCGGGCGTGGTCGGCCACCTGCAGTCGGGCACGTCGATTCCCGCGTCGTCCATCTACGACAAGTGCGATCTGCCGCACATCACGGCCGCCGCCACCAACCCCGACCTGACCAAGCCCGGCTACAAGACCACCTTCCGCCTGATCGCCAACGACAGCGCGCTGGGCGCGGCGCTGGCACTCTACGCGGCGGACCACCTCAAGCTCAAGACCGTGGCGATCATCGACGACCGCACGGCCTACGGCCAGGGCGTGGCGGCAGTGTTCAAGGCCACGGCGCTGCAAAAGGGCCTGACGGTGGTGTCCGAGGAGTTCACCAACGACAAGGCCACGGACTTCATGGCCATCCTCACTGCCATCAAATCCAGGAAGCCCGACGGCATCTTCTACGGCGGCCTCGATGCCCAGGCCGGCCCCATGCTGCGACAGATGGAGCAACTGGGCCTGGGATCGGTGAAGTATTTCGGCGGCGATGCGCTGTGCACCGAGAAGCTGCCCGACCTGTCGTCCAAGGCCGCCGTGCTCAAGAACGTGACCTGCGCCACCGGCGGCGCCTCCGTCACCAAGATGCAGGGCGGCGCCGACTGGAAGAAGCGCTACGACGCCAAGTTCCCCGGCCAGTTCCAGATCTACAGCCCCTACGCCTACGACGCGGCCATGGTGCTGGTGGACGCGATGAAGCGCGCCGATTCGGTGAATCCCAAGGTCTATACGCCGTTCCTGGCCAAGACGCAGTACAAGGGGGTGACGGCGAACATCGCGTTCACGCCCAAGGGCGAGCTGACGGCACCCGCCGTGACGCTGTACCACTACCCGGCCAATGCCCGGGTGGCGCTGAACTGATCTCCTGTCCATGCGCACCTGCCGGTGCGCTGTTCTTCGTTACAGTGGCGGCTCTGTCCGGCGCCGCCACTGATGCAACTGCCCGTGCGATTTCGATCCCGTGATCCCGTGACCCCGCGAATGGGCTGGCCGGCGGAATCGAAGCGTGGCACGGCATCGGGCCGCAGCCGGTCGCGCAACACACGGAGATTGACCATGCGCATGGGATTCGGACTGGTGGGCCTGCTCGTGGCCCTGGCGATCGTCGGCGTGCTCGTCAAAAAGCAGATGGGCGCCACGCGCGTTTCGGTGCCTGTGATCTCGGTGCCGGGCGCCCAGCCACCGGCCAGCGGCGCCTCGGCCGCCACGGTGCGCGCGCAAAGCCAGCAGGTGCAGCAGCAGGTCAAGCAGCAGATGGAGGCGCTCATGCAGCAGGCGCGTCCCATGCCAGAAGACGAATCCAAGTGAAATCGGCCCCATGCCGCCGTTTTTCATGTCTTGGTAGCTATAAAAAAAATAGCAAATGACGTTGCCGGCCCAGGATGAAGATGCCCACTGGATGCGCCAGGCGCTGGCCGAGGCGCGCGCTGCGGCCGAGGCGGGCGAGGTGCCGGTGGGCGCGGTGATGGTGCGCCAGGGCCAAATCATCGCCACGGGCCGCAACGCCCCCATCGCCGGCCACGATCCCACCGCGCACGCCGAGATCGCCGCGCTGCGCGCCGCCGCGCAGCGCCTGGGCAACTACCGGCTGGAAGATTGCACCCTCTACGTCACGCTGGAGCCCTGCGCCATGTGCAGCGGCGCCATGCTGCACGCCCGCCTGCCGCGCGTGGTGTACGGCGCGGCGGACGCCAAGACCGGCGCCGCCGGCTCGGTGGTCGATCTGTTCGCCGAGCCGCGGCTGAACCACCACACCCAGGTGCGGCGCGGCGTGCTGGCCGATGAGTGCGGCGAGCTGCTCAGCGGCTTTTTCCGCCAGCGGCGCCGCCAGCAGCGCGCCCAGGCGCTGGCCGCCCATCCGCTGCGCGACGATGCGCTGCGCACGCCGGACGCCGCCTTCGCCGGGCTGCCTGGCTACCCCTGGGCTCCGCATTACCTGAGCGATCTGCCTGCTTTGGCGGGCTTGCGCCTGCACTACCTGGACGAGGGCCCGCGCGACGCCGCGCGCACCTGGCTGTGCCTGCACGGCCTGCCCACCTGGAGCTACCTGTACCGCCACATGCTGCCGGTGTTCGCCGCGGCGGGCGACCGGGTGGTGGTGCCGGACCTCATCGGTTTCGGCCGCAGCGACAAGCCCAAGAAAGAGGCTGCCCACCGCTTTGAATGGCACCGGCAGGTGCTGATCGAATGCATCGAACGTCTCAACCTGCGCCACGCCGTGCTCGTGGTGCAGGGCTGGGGCGGCGCGCTGGGCCTGACGCTGCCCATGGCCTTGCCCGGGCGGTTCGACGGCTTGCTGGCCATGAACAGCTGGCTCGCGGGCGCCGATGCGCCGCCGCCCGCCCGCCTGCGGGCATGGCAGGCCGAATGTGCACGTGCTGGCCGCGGCGCGGGCGCGGGCCGCGTGGTGGCGCAGGCCGGCAGCCTGCTGCCTCCCGAGGTGCAGGCGGCCTACGACGCGCCGTTTCCCGATGTGGGTTTTCGTGCCGCGCTGCGGGCGCTGCCGCAGGCCGTGCCCGATGGGCCGCAGGGCACCGGGATCACGCAAGCCGCCCGCCGCTTCTGGCAAAGCGAATGGACCGGGCGCAGCCTGCTGGTGGCCGGTGCGCCCGATGCCGCTCTCGGCCCCGACGCCATGCAGTCCCTGCACGCCCTGGTGCGTGGCAGCGCGCCGCCGCTGGCGGTGCCCGGCGCGGGGCATTTCGTGCCGGAGCAGGGCGCCGAAATCGCCGCACGGGCTGTGGAATACTTCCGACCCTAGCGCGCCGGCATGGCTCCGGCGCACACACCGCATCCACCGGAGCAGGCCCGCGCGGCCTGAATGCCTTGTCCCTTGCTTCCCACGACGACCACGCCCATTGCGGCCACGACCACGGCCCCCGGCACATCTATATCTATTCGCCGTCCGGCGCGGTGCGCGACAAGGCGGCGTTCAAGCGCGGCGTCGCCCGCCTGAAAGCCATGGGCCACGAGGTCGAGGTGGATGCCGATGCCCTGGCCACGCACACGCGTTTTGCGGGCGACGACGCCACGCGGCTCGCGTCCATCCACCGCGCGGCGGCCAGCGGCGCCGACCTGGCCCTGATCTCGCGCGGGGGCTACGGCATCACCCGCATCCTGCCGGGCATCCGCTACAAGGCGGTGGCCAAGGCGGTCGCGGGGGGAATGCGCTTCGTTGGCGTGAGCGATTTCACGGCATTCCAGAACGCATTGCTGGCCAAGACCGGCGCCATCACCTGGGCCGGCCCGTCGCTGTGCGGAGACCTGGGCCCGGAAGGCGAGCCCGACGACATCATGCTCGCCTGCCTGGACGACCTGCTCACCGGCCACGGCGAGGGCAGCGGCTGGCGCATGAACGCCGAAAAGCCCAACGCCGCCGGCCAGCCCGCGGTGCGCGACATCTACGTGAAAAGCGCGCAGCTCTGGGGCGGCAATCTGGCCGTGCTGGCCGCGCTGGTGGGCACACCCTACCTGCCCGCGGTGCGCGGCGGCATTCTCTTCATCGAAGACGTGAACGAGCACCCCTACCGCGTGGAGCGCCTGCTGACGCAACTGCTGCACGCCGGCGTGCTGGCGCAGCAAAAAGCCGTGATCCTGGGCCAGTTCACGGGATACAAGCTCGCGCCGCACGACAAGGGCTTCAAGCTGCAAAGCGTGGTGGACTGGCTGCGAACGCAGATCAAGGCGCCGGTGCTCACCAACCTGCCTTACGGCCACGTGGCCACCAAGGTGCTGCTGCCCGTGGGCGCCACCGTGTCGCTGTCGGTCGAAGGACGCGATGCGCTGCTGTATTGGGGCCACATCCACTGACGCGCGCTGGCCGAGGGCGCCCGCCGCGCCTCCAGGGCGGCCGGCAAGGCGCGCTGCAGGCCGTCAAAACCGGCCCCATAATTTGCACTCCGTTTCCATTTTTTCTCCTACGTGCCTGGCCTGTTCCCGTGTGTCCACACGCCCCTGATCGCTGCTGAAATGTTGGGCGCCACCGTCCCGTGGCGCGCTGCGCGGGCGGCTGGCTCGTTGCAAACCCTGCGCCGCAAGGCCGTTCCATGACGGACCGCACCGTGCACACCGTCGTATTCGCCGACATCACAGGCAGCACCGCGCTGTTCGAGGCCGTGGGCAATGAGCGCGCCACCGCCGCGGTGACCCAGTTGACCGACTGGATGGGCGAGACCGTCACTACGCACGGCGGCCGCGTGGTCAAGACGCTGGGCGACGGTGTGCTCGGCGTGTTCGAGGACGGCGCGTCCGGCGTGGCGGCCATGGCCGCCATGATGCGCAGCCACCGCCAACGCATGCATGCCTGGCCGCGCGAGTTGCGCCTTGACCTGCGCGCGGGGCTGGCCAGCGGCGAGATCGTTCAGGTGGACGGCGACTGCTACGGCGATGCCGTCAACGTGGCGGCCCGGTTGTCCGAGCGCGCCGGCCCGCGCGAGATCTGGGCCACCGAAAGCACCGTGGAGCAGGCCGGCTCGGTGGACGGCACCTGGTTCGTGCGCCTGGGCGCCATGGACCTGCGCGGCCGGTCCGAACCCATCGTGATGTACCAGGTCGAGTGGCGCGACGGCGAGGAGGGCGATTCGGTGACCATGCAGGCGGCCCTGCCCAGCGCGGTGGTGCCGCTCGATTCCGGCAGCGCCTGCCTCGAGCTGTCCTGGGGCGGCGCGCACCGCGCCTTCCTATCCACGCAAACGCCCGTCCACCTGGGCCGCGCCACGCAGGCCGAGGTGCATGTGGGCGACCCCCGCGTCTCGCGGCTGCATGCCCGCATCGACTGGCGCAACGGCACCTTCGTGCTCACCGACCTCAGCAGCTTCGGCACCTGGGTGCACTTCGGTGGCGGCAGCACCGTCGTCAATTTGCGCCGCGACGCCTGCCTGCTGCATGGCACGGGGCTGATCGCCCTGGGCGTGCCGCTGGGCAAGGCGGGCGGCGGGCCGACGGTGGGGTTCCGTGTGTCGGGCGGGATCGTTCTGCCGCATTGAATCCGCTGCATCGATGCGGTGTGGTGCGGTGCGGTGCGTCCCGCCGCTGAATTTTTCTGGCCCGGTGCCCGATGGCGTGCCTGGTCCTTCCAACGAAAGCGAGTTGCCCCATGCGCCATGTCCCGTTGATCGAACTCACCCGCGGCGGAATCCCCGAAAGCCTGCATGCCGGCTCGGTGGCTGTGGTGGACCGCCAGGGCCGGCTGCTCGCGCAGGCGGGGGACCCGGGAGCGCAGGTGTTCACCCGGTCCACCATCAAGGCCTTCCAGGCGCTGCCGCTGCTGCGGTCCGGTGGGGTCGAGGCCCTCGGCTGGGGCGAGCGAGAGCTGGCCCTTTTGTGCGCCAGCCACAACGGCGAGCCGCAGCACGTGGAGGTGGTGCAGGGCATGCTGGACAGCGCGGGCCAGAGCCACACGGTGCTGCGCTGCGGTTGCCACGTGCCGCTGTTCGCCGCGCTCGGGCTGGGCACGATGGCGCCGGGCTTCGTGCCCGACGAACGCCACCACAACTGCAGCGGCAAGCATGCGGGGTTCGTGGCCTATTGCGTGCAGCAGGGGCTGCCCTTGCCTGACTACACCGACCCCGCCCACCCGCTGCAGGCCCGGGTGCGCGAGGAGGTCGCTGGCGCGGTGGGGCTTGCGCCGCACGAGTTGGCCATGGGCATCGACGGCTGCTCGGCACCCAACTACGCGATGCCATTGGCCCACCTGGCGCGGGGCTATGCGCGGCTGGCCAGCGAAGGGCCGCAAGACAGCGAATTGGGCCGGCACCTGGCGCCGCTGGCCGACGCCATGGTGGCGTTTCCCGCGCTGGGATCGGGCACCGGCCGGCACGATGCCGACTTCATGCGGGCCGGCGGGGGCGACTGGGTGTCGAAGACGGGCGCCGATGGCGTGCAGGTCCTGGGCAGCCGCAGCCGGGGCGAGGCCTTCGCGCTCAAGATCATGGACGGCAACATGACCGCGCAAATCGCCGCCGCCGTCGAGGTGCTGGACCAGCTGGGCTGGATGAATGCGGCCCAGCGCGAAGCCTTGCAACCCTGGCGCGCCGCACCGCTGCTGAGCGCGCGGGGCGTGCCCGTGGGCGAGCGCCGCCCGGTGTTCCGGCTGGAGCGCGCGGCGCCTTGATCTGCCAAGCCGCTTCGATAAAAATCGGCCTCCACCGCTTCACTGGTATGCGCTGGCAGCTACAAAAACCGTAGCAAAAGGCCAGGTGTCCGGCAGGATGTACGCCACGCCGGCCGATTGGCCGAACACGGGCGCGATGAGCCGGTCGTAGAACGCGGCGTCCACATTCACGCAGCCGTACGAGATCCGCTTGTCCTGCGCGCTGCCCTGGGTGAGCCGCTCGCGCCGCCGCTCCGCGGGGCTCACGCTGCGCAGCCGGTGCATCGAGACGGCGGCGTCGTAGTCGATCCAGACGATGTCGTCGCCGCGCAGGTTCAGCCCCGGCTCGGTGACGAACCGGCCGGCCGGGGTGGTGCGTTCTTCGGGGCGTATCCTGGACAGGGGCTTGTCGCCGATGCCAGGCACCGAGGCATCCCCGCGGGCGGAGCCCAGCAACACCGCCGCACTGCCACGCCAGCGGCCATCGGCCGCAAAGACATGCAGCCGTGCGCCCAGCTTGTCGATCACGGCGAACGGCAGGCCGGCGTTGTCGGCCATGCCCTGCACCCAGCGCACCAGTTGCACCGCCGTGTCGGATGTGCCTTCGGGCGGCCAGGCGACTGCGGTGCCAGCCCATGCCCCTTTGAACGGCGACAGACTCAGTGCGGCAGCACCGACGATCTCCCGGCGCGACAGGGCGGTTGCAGAGGGCATGCCGGCAGGCGCGGCGGTTGGGGCCGGGGCGATGGGCTGGGTGGTCATGCGGGGATTTCTGGCAGCCGGGCGAGTACGGCCCAGCCAGGACCGAAGAAGTACCAAAGGGTGGAAAGTGCCGTGCATGCTAGCGTGTGCGAGCAGAGGTTGCGGGTTTGGGCGAATAATGGGTGCTTTTCCCTGCCATTTCCCTGATTTTCCACACCATGTTCGAGCGCTTTCGCAAAGCCTTCGCCCTGGGATCGCGTCCCGACGATCCTCCGCGCCCCGTGTCGCTGGAGGACACCCAGCAGTGGGCTGCCGCGCAGGGCCTGGCTTTCTCGCGCACCGCCGAGCCGGGCGGGTTCCTGATGCTGGGCCAGTACGAAGGGCGCACCTGGCGGCTGGAATGCGGGGCGCCGCAGCGCCACTACCTGCGGGGAACGGAGCTGCGCGCACGCATCGACGTGGGTGTGCAGCCCGACCTGGCGCTGATGCTGGTCTCCCGTCCGCTCAAGGAGGCGCTGGAACGCGAAGCCTACGGCGCCTTCACCGACACGCTGCAAACCTCGCTCACCGGCGAGTTGTCCGAAGAGGTGCGCTGGCTCGCCATGTTCGAGGAGATGGCCTGGCCCGGCGTGCCGCTTCCGTTCTGGCAGCATTTTGCGGTGGTGGGCGAGGGCGGCAGCCACGCCAAACGCTGGGTACAACCGGCCATGGTGTCCCACCTGTTGGAAATGTTGCTGCCCGCCCAGGGCGAACCCGACGAGGCCGGCACGCGCGCGCCGAAGGCACCGCCGCTGATGCTGATGGTCGCGCGCGGCAAGGTGTCGCTGCGCATCGAATACCCGGGCGATCACCTGCAGACGCTGGCCGATGCGGTGATGCTGCTGCACGAAGCGGCCCGCAGCGCCTTGCAGCATTTGCCCCAGGGGACCGGCGCCGCGGATTAGCGGGGCCCACCCCGAGGCAGGGCCCGAAACGGGGCCCTGCGCCTCGGGGCGATGCCCGCGCTCTCAGCAGCCGCGCGTGATGGGCGGCTCCACGCTGCTTCCGTACGTTCCGTACTTGCCCAGTTCCCACTTGGCGATGGCATTGCGGTGCACTTCGTCCGGGCCATCGGCAAAGCGCAGGGTGCGCGCGTTGGCATAGGCATAGGCCAGGGGGAAGTCGTCGCACATGCCGCCGCCGCCATGCACCTGCATGGCCCAGTCGATCACCTGGCAGGCCATGCTGGGCGCCACCACCTTGATCATGGCGATCTCGGTGCGCGCGACCTTGTTGCCCGCCACGTCCATCAGCCACGCCGCTTTCAGCGTGAGCAGGCGGGCCATGTCGATCTTGCAGCGCGCTTCGGCGATGCGCTCCTGCGTCACCGTCTGCTGCGAGACCGGCTTGCCGAAGGCGACGCGGCTGCTGGCGCGGCGGCACATCAACTCGAGCGCGCGTTCGGCCAGGCCGATGAGCCGCATGCAGTGGTGAATGCGGCCCGGGCCCAGGCGGCCCTGGGCGATCTCGAAGCCGCGGCCCTCGCCCAAGAGGATGTTGGAGGCGGGCACGCGCACGTTCTCGAACACCATCTCCACGTGGCCATGGGGCGCGTCGTCGTAGCCGAACACGTTCAAAGGGCGCAGGATGCGGATGCCCGGCGCATCGGCCGGCACCAGCACCATGCTCTGCTGCGAATGGCGGGCCGCTTCGGGATCGCTCTTGCCCATGGTGATGAACACCGCGCAGCGCGGGTCCGCCGCGCCGGAGATCCACCACTTGCGGCCGTTGATGACGTACTCGTCGCCTTGGCGTTCGATGCGCGTCTCGATGTTGGTCGCGTCGCTGGAGGCCACGTCCGGCTCGGTCATGGCGAAGGCCGAGCGGATCTGGCCCTCCAGCAGCGGCTTGAGCCAGCGCGCCTTGTTCTCGTCGCTGCCGTAGCGGGCGATGGTCTCCATGTTGCCCGTGTCGGGCGCCGAGCAGTTGAACACCTCGCTGGCCCATGGCACGCGGCCCATGATCTCGGCCAGGGGCGCGTATTCCTGGTTGGTCAGCCCGGCGCCGTCATAGCCCGAGGCGGCAGCGCTGTCCACCGGCAGAAACAGGTTCCACAGCCCGGCGGCGCGGGCCTTGGGCTTGAGCTGCTCGATGGTGTTCAGTGCCGTCCAGCGCTTGCCCGCGGCAGTGTTGGCCGCCAGTTCGGCGGCATAGGCGGGCTCCGAAGGGTAGATGTGGTCGTCCATGAACTGCCGCAGGCGTGCCTGCAGGTCCTGGGTCTTCGGTGAGTAGTCAAAATCCATCGCGGTCCTCCGGTTGAAAGGCTTGGGGGCCGGCCGGCGGTGCTGCAGCGCCGGCCGTGGTTTCACATGCGCTGGGCGAATCCCCACGCCATCTGGGCGAGGGGCCGGGCGCCTTCGCCCGAGGTGCGGGCCTGGGCGCTGGAGGCGGTGCCGGCCTCGACCCGCTTGGCGATGCCTTGCAGGATGGAGGCCAGGCGAAACAGGTTGTAGGCCAGGTAGAAGTTCCAGTCGGGGCGCAGCGCCTCGGGCGTGGTGAAGCCGGTGCGCTCGCAGTAGCGGCGGATGTAGTCCGCCTCGTCCGGAATGCCCAGGGCCGCGATGTCCAGCCCCGCGATGCCGCGGAACATGCCCGGCGGGATGTGCCAGGCCATGCAGTGGTAGCTGAAATCGGCCAGCGGATGGCCCAGGGTGGACAGCTCCCAGTCCAGCACCGCGATCACGCGGTTCTCGGTGGGGTGGAACATCAGGTTGTCGAGCCGGAAGTCGCCATGCACGATGGACACGCGGTTCTCGTCGCGGGCGCTGGCCGGAATGTGCGCGGGCAGCCACTTCATGAGCCGGTCCATCTCCTCGATGGGCTGGGTGATGGAGGCGGCGTACTGCTTGCTCCAGCGGCCGATCTGCCGGTCGAAGTAGTTGCCCGGCTTGCCGTAGCTGGCCAGGCCCCGCTCGGCGAAGCGCACCGTGTGCAGCGCGGAGATCACACGGTTCATCTCGTCGTAGATCGCGCCGCGCTCGGCCGGCTGCAGGCCGGGCAGGGACTGGTCCCACAGCACGCGGCCTTCCATGAACTCCATCACGTAGAAGGCGCGGCCGATCACCGACTCGTCCTCGCACAGCACATGCATTTGCGGCACGGGCACGTCGGTGCCGGCCAGCCCGCTCATCACCGCGAACTCGCGCTCGATCGCATGGGCCGAGGGCAGCAGCTTGGCGACGGGCCCGGGCTTGGCGCGCATCACGTAGCTGCGGCCCGGCGTGACGAGCTTGTAGGTGGGGTTGGACTGGCCGCCCTTGAACATCTCCACCGTCAGCGGTCCGGCGAACCCGTCCAGGTGCCGGCCCAGCCAGTCGCTCAGGGCCCGGGTGTCGAACGCATGCTGGTCGGAGACAGGCCGGGTGCCGATGAAGTGGTCGTAGTTGCTCATGGAGTGCGGTGGAGGTGGGAGGCCGGCGGGGGCGGTCAGTTGTCGGTTTCTGCGATGCGCATCAGGGCTTCGCGGTCACGCACCACGAGGCCGCCCGGCTCGATGCGGATGGCGTCCTCGCGCTCCATCGATTTGAGTTCCTGGTTCACGCGCTGGCGCGAGGCGCCCAGCAGCTGCGCCAGTTCTTCCTGCGCCAGCTGCAGGCCGATGCGCATCTCGCGCCCGTCCGACAGGCTGGGAATGCCGTAGCTGCGCACCAGGTGCAACAGCTGCTTGGCCAGCCGCGCGCGCAGGGGCAGGGTGTTGAGGTCTTCCACCAGGCCGTAGAGCTGGCGGATGCGCCGCGCGTGCAGCCGCAGCATGGCTTCGTAGAACTCCACGTGCGCGCTGAGGATCTTGCGGAAGTCGGCCTTGGCCACGCACAGGATGGTCGTGTCGCCATGCGCATAGGCATCGTGCGTGCGGCGGTCCCCGTCGAAGATCGCCACGTCGCCGAACCAGATGCCGGGCTCCACATAGGTCAGCGTGATCTGCTTGCCCGAGATGGAGGTGGAGCTCACCCGCACCGCGCCGCGGGCGCAGGCGATCCATTCCTCGGGCGGATCGCCGCGGGCGGCGATCAGGCCGCCGTCCTTGAAGCGTTTGACGTACGCGCATCGGAGAATGTCGTGCCGCAGAGAGGGGGAGAGGGAAGAGAACCAGCGACCGGTATTGATCGCTTCACGTTCTTCGATGGTAAGAATGGGGTCGTCCATTGGTCTGTCTTTTGGGTGACTGGTATCGCTTTCATTGTCGCGCGCGGGACCGGCGCCACTGCCTCTCGTTGTCCCGGGGCTGTCGCCTGCGTGTCTGGCGTGCGCGCACGGGCGCACTGCGCCGCTGCCCCCCCAAGGGCAGGCGCAGAGACGATGAACGAGGTCAGGCGCGGCGATTCAAGGCGGAATGCCCCGATGCCGCCGTTTCATATGCCTGGATTGCTATCTTATTGATAGCGCGCCGAGCGCTTTTCAAGAAAGGCGGAGATGCCTTCGCCCGCGTTGGGGTGCTGCAGGTTGCGCACGAAATGCTGGCGCTCCTGGGCCAGTTGCGCGGTGAGCGTGTTCTGCGGCGCATCGCTGATCAGCTCCTTGATGCTGGCCAGCGCATTGGGTGCGCGTGCGTTCAAGGTGTCCGCCAGTTCCAGCGCGCAGGCCAGGGCCGATCCGGACTGCGACAGCCGGTTGACCACGCCCAGGGCATGCAGGCGCTCGGCATCCACCTTGCCGCCGCCCATCAGCATTTCGGAGGCCAGCTGGCGCGGCACGGCGTGGGCCAGGCTCCAGCTGGCGCCGCCGTCCGGCGACAGCGCAATGCTGCTGTAGGCCATGGTGAAGCTCGCGTTGCGCGCCGCCACGATGAGGTCGCACGCCAGCGCCAGCGAAAAGCCCGCGCCGGCCGCTGCGCCCTCGACCGCGGCGATCACCGGCTTGGGGTAGGCGCGGATGGTTTCGATCCAGTGGTGCAGCGCCTCCACGCCCTGCGCCTGCGATTCGGCATCTTCCTGGCGCCGCGCCAGCAGCCGCTGCAGGTTGCCGCCCGCGCAGAAGGTGCCGTCGGCGCCGGTGATGACCACGCTGCGTACCTCCGCGTTGCGCTCGGTGCCGTTCAGTGCTTCGATGCCTGCCGCATAGATGGCCGGATCGAGCGCGTTGCGCATTTCCGGATGGCGGATGGTCAGCACGAGGGTCTGGCCGTGGCTGGTGCTCTGGAGTTGTGCGGGCATGGGCGCTTTAGGTAAAGAAGAAGAGGCGGTTGGGGCCGGCAACGCGCCGGCCCGCGGGGAGGGGCGGTGGGTTCACTCTTCTTCGTGCAGCAGGCTGAGCCCGATCGCACCGCGCCGGCGCAGCCAGGGGCTGGGCCGGTAGCGCGTGTCGCCATACACGGTCTGCATGTTGAACAGCACTTCGAGGATATTGGTCGGCCCCCAGCGGTTGCCCATGGCCAGCGGCCCGAGCGGATACCCCAGGCCCAGCGTGACCGCCGTTTCCAGATCGGCCGGGCTGCAGATGCTCTGCTGGCAGATGTCGCTGGCGATGTTCACGATGGTGGCCACCACGCGCTGCGTGACGAAGCCGCCACTGTCGCGGATCACGCTCACCGGCTTGCCGTCGCGCGCGAACAGCGCATGCGCTGCATTGCGGATGTCCACGCGCGTGGCGGGGTTGGTGGCCAGCACGCGGCGCTTGGTGGCAGCGTCTTCCACCAGCATGTCGATGCCGATGGTGCGGGCCGGATCGAGCCGCTCCACCACGGCCACCGTGGTGATGTCGAACCCCAGGGGCGCGACCAGCGTGATCGCATGGGGCGAGGGCGAGGTGCCGGTCTCGATCTGCGCGCCCAGGTCCTTGAGCAGCTGGTACAGCTCGGCCCGGCGCGCGGCGCGGGGGGATACCCAGACCGGCGGTATGTGATCCACGACCGGCGCGGCCGGCTCCGCGGGCACCTGTGCCACGCCGTCGGCATAGCGGTAAAAGCCCTCGCCCGTTTTCTTGCCGAGCATGCCGCCGGCCAGGCGCTGGGCGGTGATCACGCTGGGCCGGTAGCGGGGCTCTTCGAAATACTGGTGATAGACCGACTCCATCACGGGATGCGACACGTCCAGCGCCGTCAGGTCCATGAGTTCGAAGGGGCCGAGCTTGAAGCCGACCTGGTCGCGCAGGATGCGGTCCACCGTGGCGAAGTCGGCAACGCCCTCGCCCACGATCCGCAGCGCCTCGGTGCCGTAGCCCCGTCCCGCGTGGTTGACGATGAAGCCCGGCGTGTCTTGCGCCTGCACGGGGGTGTGCCCCATGCAGCGGGCGTGCGCCGCGAGCCGTTCGCACACGGCGGGGTCGGTGCGCAGGCCGGCGATCACCTCCACCACCTTCATCAGCGGCACCGGATTGAAGAAATGAAAACCCGCCAAACGCTGGGGGTGTTGCAGCGCCGCACCAATGGCCGTCACCGAAAGCGATGAGGTGTTGCTTGCCAGCACGGCATCTGTGGCGACAATGCGCTCCATCTGTGCAAAAAGCGACTGCTTGGCGTCGAGCCGTTCCACAATGGCTTCCACGATCAGGTCGCATTGCGCCAGCCCCTCCAGGGAGGAGACCGCTGCTAACCGTGCTTGCCAGTCGGAGGCCTGGCTTTCGGTGATGCGGCCCTTGCCTGCAAGACGCAGCCATTGCTGCTTGATATGGTCAATCGCTTCGCCTGCTGAGTTAGGCTTGGCATCAAATAGAAGAACATTGCTGCCGGCCTGTGCCGCCATCTGGGCAATGCCCTGGCCCATGGCACCGGTGCCTATGATGCCCACGAAGGAAAATGGGTTGCTGGTCATGGGGCGCATTATGGCGGCGGCTTATTGGGGAGGACTTATGTGCCAGAATGGGCCGAACAAAAAAGAAACTGTTGTGAAAATAAGTAACGCGATTCTTGGTGCAAGTTTGTCGATGGTTGCCTGCAGCGCCACGGCACTTTCGCTGGGCGCGAGCCGCGGCGCCGTTGTGCTGGGCGCTCCGGTGGATCTGGTGTTTGAAATCCAGCCCGATCCGGGCACGGATGTCGAATCCTCCTGCGTGGCGGCCCGCTTGGTGTCTGGCGAAACGCCGGTGCCCGACTCGAGGGTGCGGGTGACGCCCATACCGGCTTCTGCCGGGCGCTCGCCGGCAGTGCGGGTGCAGGCCAACGTCTCGGCCGACGAGCCCATTCTCACCGCCACACTGACCGCGGGATGCCGCGGCGGTGTTACACGAAACTACACTTTTTTTGCGCAACTGCCTGAGGCGGCTGCGGGCGCATCGCGTCCGGTGGATCTGGGCCAATGGGCCCGGCCCAGCACCGCAGCCAGTCCGGGCGCTGGCTTGGCCGGCGACGGTGCCGGCGCCACAAGCGTGGGGCGCTCCTCCGCCGCAACCGACAGCGCCCCCCGCAGGCCGGCGGCCGCACCCCGTCCACCGCGCGCGCCCGCAGCGACCGCGATGGCGCCCCGCGCCAATGCGGCACCGGCCGCGCCCGGCACCGGCCGAGCAGCGTTCGCCCCTCCGCAGCAGCCAGTACCGCCCGAGCGCCCCCGCCTGGTGATGGAACCGCTGGATGTGTGGCTCGACGCGCCGTTGCCGTTGCGTTCGGCCCCGGAGATGGCGGCACCGACTGCAACCGACTCCAGCCCCCAGCGCACCGAAGCGGCCGCATTGTGGAAGGCCCTCAACACGCCGGTGGAAGAATTGCAGCAGTCCGCGGCGCGCACCGGCAAGCTCGAAGCCGAAGTGGCTGCGCAGCGCGCACAGGCCACGTCCGAGCGTGCCGCAGCCGCTCAGCTCAAGCAGCAGCTCCAAGCCGCCGAGTCCGAGCGTTTTTCTTCCACGGTCGTCTATGGGTTGCTGGCTTTGCTGGCATTGGCCCTCGGGTTGGCGGCGTGGATCTGGGCGCGGGCGCGCCGGCAATCGTCCCTGGGCTGGAACCACGCTGTAGCGGCCAGCGGCGGCATGGAACCCGTGCCTGCCGGTGTGATGGACGGGCCGACAGGGCGTGAGTCGCTCCAGACCGCCCCCCAGTCCGCCGACGATTGGTCCAGCCTGCCGGCGCCTGTCGCGCACGCCACGCCGGTCGCGGTGCCCATGCCAGTGCCGGTTCCGGTCCCTGCGCCGGTGCCTGCCCCCGCAAAGGTCACCCCGCGCGGCGCCACCTTGCCCGAGCGCGCACCGCCTCCGGTCATGCGCCGGACCGAGCCGTCCTTGCGCAGCGCCCCGGCGCCCCTGGCACCACCGGTTCCGCCGGCCCCCGTGCCGCCGGTGCCCGTCGTTCCGCCACCGCTGGCCGCCGTGCGGGCCGCGCCGATCGTCCACCCGGAAGAGCTGTTCGACATTCAGCAGCAGGCCGACTTCTTCGTGTCGGTGGGCGAACATGACCAGGCCATCGGCGTGCTCAAGCGCCACATCGCCGAGCATGGAGAGACCTCGCCCTTCGCTTACCTGGAGCTGCTGCGCCTGTACCACACGCTCAGCCGGGTAGAGAGCTTCAACCAGCTTCGAGCGCAGTTCCAGGCGCAGTTCAATGCCCAGGTGCCGGAGTTTTCCTCGTTCCACAAAACGGGGCTGACGCTGGAGAGCTACACGGAAGCGCTGGCGGCCATCGAAGCCGAATGGTCTTCCCCCGCGGTTCTGGAAACGCTCGAGGGCTGCCTGTTCCGGCGCGGCGAGGATGCCATCGCATCGCCTTTCGATCTCGCCGCCTACGACGACTTGCTGCTGTTGCTGGCCATCGCGCAGACCACCCCGGCCAGCGCGCGCGGGGCGCCGCCACCGCGGGCCCGCACCACGCCCCTGACACCGCCGCCTGAAGAGGTCGTGCCAGCGCCGGCGCCTGTGGCGACTGCACCAGGGGCGTTCGGTGTGGACAGCCCGGCAGTGCGCAGAGAGCAGGAACTTCAATCGCTCGATTCGCTGTCTGCCGGGTTTTCCTGGGAGTCGATCCCGGCGCCCCTGGCAGCCAAGCCGATCTCCGAGGCCATGCTGGACATCGACCTGACCGATCCGCCGCCCCTCACCCTGAGCGAGCTGCCGCCGGTGCCGGTGACCGAGCCACCCCCCGCCGGCCAACCCATCGGGTTTGGCATGGACAACGACAAGATGGAGTTGCGGCTGGAGCTGGAAGAGCTGGAGCGAAAGCAGCGCACGGACAAATGAAAAAGGCCCTTCGGGGCCTTTTTCGATGGTGGTGTTGCGTATGCGTTTCTTGGCGACGGCACCTGATCAGCCCGGTGTCCGGGCCCGGCAGGCTTTGCCCGTCTCAGTGCGCCATGCGGGCCATCAGATCCCGTGCGGCGGCTTCCGGATCGTCTGCATTGACGAGCGCCCGCACCACGGCGATCGAGCCCACGCCCGTGGCCAGCACCTCGGCGAATTGCGAGGCGCCAATGCCGCCGATGGCGACCATCGGGTAGTGCCGCATCAGGCGGGCATAGCCCGCCAGCCGTGCGACCCCTTGTGGCACGGTGGCCATCTTCTTGAGCGTGGTGGGAAACACCGCCCCCATGGCCACGTAGCTGGGCGCAGCGGCATCGGCGCGCACCATCTCCGCATAGCCGTGGGTGCTGACCCCCAGGCGCAGGCCGGCATCGCGGATGGCCTGCAACTGCGCAGGCGCCAGCGCATCCAGGTCTTCCTGGCCCAGGTGGACGCCGTAGGCGCCCGCCTCGATGGCGGCCTGCCAGTGGTCGTTGATGAAGAGCAACGCGGGCGTGCCGCGCACGGCCTCCACGGCGGCCCGTACTTCGTACGCGATGGTGGCCGCATCGTCGGTCTTGTAGCGCAGCTGAACGGTCGGCACGCCGGCGCGGGCCATTCGGCCCACCCATTGGGCGTCGGGCAGCACGGCATACAGGCCGAGCCGCTGGGGGCAGGCGGGGAAGGGCTGGCGGTGCGGCAGCGGCTGCAGTCCGAAGTCTTCGGGGGCATCGGGCCACTGCGCGGCGTCGAAGCCGCCGCTGCGGTCCGTCTGCGCCTGCCAGGCCCGGGCGAGGCATTCGGCATCGCTGGCGATGAAGCCCAATGCGCTGCAGGCCTCCAGCGCCGCGCGGTACACCGGGCCGCCCGACAGCGGCACGGGGGCCGGTTGAGAGGGAAAGTCGGCGAAGGCGGCGCCCTGCGCGGCCACGATGGCGCGCACCGATGCGGCGTGCCCCGAAGCGCTTCCGTGCAGCATTTCAGCCATGGTCGTGGTGCCAGAAAGGGGTGCCCAGTACGGGGGTGCTGGGCTGGGCGGCTTCCTGCGCGGCCATGGCGCCCGCGCGGCGGGCGGTGCGGCCGGCCTGCACGGCGTCGGCGAAGGCGCCGGCCATGGCCACCGGGTCTTGCGCCAAGGCCACGGCGGTGTTCAGCAGTACGCCGTCATAGCCCCATTCCATCACCTGGCAGGCATGGGACGGCAGGCCCAGGCCGGCGTCCACCAGCATGGGCACGTCCAGGCGCTCGCGCAGCAACTGCAGCGCATAGGGGTTGACGGGGCCGCGGCCGGTGCCGATGGGCGCGGCCCAGGGCATCACCGCCTGGCAGCCGACATCGACGAGGCGTTGGCACAGCACGAGGTCTTCGGTGCAGTAGGGCAGCACCTGGAAGCCGTCGCGGATCAGCTGCGAGGCGGCATCGACCAAGTTCAGCGTATCGGGCTGCAGGGTGTAGTCGTCGCCGATCAGCTCCAGCTTGATCCAGGGCGTGCCGAACACCTCGCGCGCCATCTGCGCGGTGGTGATGGCCTCCTGCACGCTGTGGCACCCGGCGGTGTTGGGCAGCACGGGCACGTCCAGGCGCCGCAGCAGATCCCAGAAGCCGCTGCCGGTCTCGGCGGCGTTGCTGCCCTGGCGGCGCAGCGAGGCGGTCACCATGGCGGGCCGGGCGCGCTGCACGGCGGCCTCCAGCACGCTGGGCGATGGGTAGCGCGCGGTGCCCAGCAGCAGGCGGCTGGAAAAGCGCTGGCCGTACAGGACCAGCGCGTCGGTGTCGTCGTTGTCGTGGGAAGGGTTGGAAGGGGAATGCATGGCGCTCAGCCGCCCGTCACGGGCGAGATCACTTCCACCCGGTCGCCCGCGGCGAGCTGGCGCAGGTGGTACTGGGTGTTGGGAACGAAAACGGTGTTCACCGCCACGGCGAAGGGCGGGCGCGCGGCGATGGTGGCCAGGGCGTCGGCCACGGTGGCGGGCTCCGGCAGGGTCGTGGCGGTCTGGTTGATGGTGATGTTCATGGGGAAAGGGCCGCATCTTCGGCGAGGTGCAGGGCCAAATCGAAACGGGAGGCCAGCGCCGATTGTCCCTGGTTCAACCATTCCATGACGACATCGAGGATGGCCGGGGCGATCATGAAGCCATGGCGGTACAGGCCGTTGACCTCCAGCACGCGCGGGCGCACCTGGCGGAGTGCGGGCAGGTTGTCGGGCAGGGTCGGGCGGCATTGCGTGGCCACTTCGAGGATGCGGGCCTCGGCAAAGCCCGAATGCACCGCATAGGCCGCGCTCAGCAGCTCCAGCGTGGAGCGCACGCTGGCAGGGGACAGGTCGTCCGATTCGATCTCGGTCGCGCCGATCACGAACAGGTGGTCTTCCTTGGGGGCGATGTAGATCGGGTAGCGCGGGTGCACCAGGCGCGTGGGGCGCCGCAGGGTCACCTCGGGCGCATGCACGCGCACGACCTCGCCGCGCACGCCGCGCAGCGCGCTCCACTGCGTGCGGGCGCCCAGGCCCCGGCAGTCGATCACCCAGTCCGGCTGGCCGGGCGTGCCGGGTGAAAAGTCCGACGGTGCGCGCGGGCAGTGCCAGTGGGCCTCGATGCCCAGGCCGGCGAAGCTGGCCTCCAGCGCGGCCAGCAGCTGCCGGTTGTCCAGCTGGCCCTCGCCGGGTAGATACAGCCCCTGGGCGAAGCGCTGGCCCACGGCCGGCTCGTGCGCCTGCACTCCGGCGCTGTCGAGCACCTGCAGGGCCGGCAGTTCGGGCAGGGAGGCCGTGGTGCGTTCGAGCTGTCCGCGCAGCCGCGCGGCCTCGGGCGCGTCCTGGCGGTGCCACAGGATCAGCGTGCCTTCCTGCTGAAAGAACACGGGCCCGTTCAGGCGCGCCAGCAACTGGGGCCAGCGCGTGAGCGCGTAGTGGCCCATGCGCACCACGCCGGGCTCGGTCACCGCGGACTCGGCCAGCGGTGCCAGCATGGCCGCGGCGATGCGCGCCGCGGCGCCTTGCGCATCGGGCCCGGCGGCGTCGTAGATCGTGACCGCATGGCCCTGGTGGGCCAGCTCCACGGCCAGCAGCCGGCCCATGAGGCCGGCGCCCAGAATGGCAAGGGAAGAGGGCGAGGAAGGGGAAAGAAGAAGGGGGCGCATCGGGTCCGTCTGTCTGCAAGCCAACAGGGGGACAAAACGGGAAGGCTCCGCCGATGAAACTCCCCACGCCAGCATGACCTGGATCGGGTCGCGGGGCACGCGGGGCGGTGGTGTGGCCGCCAGGCCCCAGGGTATTTCTCAGTCGCGCGCCATGGGCGGGACACCCCTGTTTCGTCCGTGCAGGGATTACAGCACAGTGACCGCGCCCGCCGGTTTGACCTGGCGCATGGGCCATAATTTTTGCCCATGAACACTGAGACCCTCTCGCCGCCGGCCGTGCGCCGCTACGCACGCGTGCTGTCGATTGCCGGATCGGACAGCGGCGGCGGAGCGGGCATCCAGGCCGACCTGAAAACCTTCAGCGCCCTGGGCTGCTACGGCATGACCGCCATCACCGCCCTGACTGCACAGAACACGCAGGGCGTGCGCGCCATCCACGGCGTGCCCCCGGACATGCTGCGCCAGCAGATCGATGCGGTGGTGGAGGACATCGGCGTGGACGCCGTGAAGATCGGCATGCTGCATTCGCCCGAGGTCGTGCGCGTGGTGGCCGATGCCATCCGCCGCCACCGTCTGCCGCATGTGGTGCTGGACCCGGTGATGGTCGCCACCAGCGGCGACCGGCTCATCGCGCAGGAAACCGTGGGCGTGCTGGTCGAGGCATTGTTTCCGCTCGCCACGCTGGTCACGCCCAACCTGGACGAAGCGGGCTTGCTGCTGGACCGGGCGGTGGACGGCGCCGATGCGCTGGACGCTGCGGCGCAGGACCTGCTGGCCCTGGGCGCGCCGGCCGTGCTGCTCAAGGGCGGCCACCTGCCGGGCGACTGGGTGATCGACGTGCTGGCCGGACCGCAGGGCTTGCACCACCGGCTGCAGTCGGCCCGCATCGCCACGCACAACGGGCACGGAACGGGCTGCACGCTGTCGTCCGCGATCGCCGCGCACCTGGCGCTCGGCGAGCCGCTGGTGCAGGCCGTGGAGCATGCCCGGGCCTACATCCTGGCGGCCATCGCCGCGGGCGCCGACGTGCACACCGGCCGGGGCCACGGGCCGCTCAACCATGGGCACAGCCCCGTGGCGCAGCGCATATTGCAGGGCTGACCGCGCAGGGCATTGCCTACCACTTCCTCACCGATCAAGGCTGGTGATTGGTGCTATAAAAATAATAGCTATATGCCGGCGAATTGATTGCGCTGGAGACCGATTCGGGCATAAGGCCATCACGCGGCCACGCAAGCTGGCCGTGTGCGCCACAGGCGTTGTTCAGCGACGGCCCGGGCGGGTGAGGAACGCCAGCGCGAAGCACAGGCACAGCGTCGGCAGCGCCGCGCCCAGCGCCGGCAGCACCCGCGGCAGCCCGTGGTAGCAGGCGATGCCCGCGATCCAGAGGCCGACGGGCAGCCACTCCACCTGCCGCGCCTTTGCCAGGGCCTGCTGCACCGGCGCGCCGAACGCCAGCCGGCCGAGGATCACGCCGAACAGCGGCACGAACACCGAGCTGAGCAGCAGCAGGAACGGCTCCAGGCTGTGCATGGGCAGCACCAGCGCCAGCGCCGTGCACAGCGCCGCCACCGCCAGGCCCCAGCGGCGCACGCCCCAGCGTGGCACCAGGCTGTGGGCCGAGACCGCGCCCGAGTACGCATCGCCATAGGCGTTGTCCACCTCGTCGATCAGGATGAGCGACAGCGCGATCAGCCCGCCCTGGGCCAGCAGCAGCGCGGTGACCAGGTCCTGGCTGGGCAGCGTGAGCGCCACCAGCACGCCGAGCGCATAGCACCACAGGTTGGCCAGCGCGTAGCCCAGCCAGGTGCCGCGCAGCGCGGCCCGGCCGGAGGTGCCATGGCGTGCGTAGTCGGCCACCAGCGGCAGCCAGGAGATGGGCATGGCGATCACCAGGTCCAGCGCCGGCAGCACGCCCATGCCGCCCGCGCCGGGGCGCATCCACAGCGTGGCGAAGCCCTGGGACTGCGCCAGCGACACGAACTGCCAGCTCAGCCACAGCAGCGACAGCACCACCAGGGGCAGCGCCACCCGCGCGATGAGCCGGCGCACCAGCTGCACCATCGATCCGCTGATGAGCAGCATCACCACGCCGCCCCACAGCAGCGTGGCCAGCACCGGCCAGTGGGCCCCGCCCATGGCGCCGGCCTGCCGGCCGATGGCCACCGTGGCATCGCGCATCACCACCAGCTCGAACGCGCCCCAGCCCGCGAGCTGCACGATGTTGAGCCCGATGGGCAGGCCCGCGAACGCGCGCCCATAGACGGCATGCATCAGTCCGGCGCTTGCCAGGCCGCTGTCGCAGCCGATCTTGGCCACCCAGCCCAGCAGGCCGGCGCCGATCAGCGACCCGGCCACGATGGCCGCCAGCGCCTCGCGCGGGCTCAGCGCGGGCATCAGATAGGCGCCCACCTGCATCACCAGCAGGCCCACGCCGAGGCTGAACCACAGCGAGGCATGGTCGCCGAAACGGAAGACGCGGCGGTCGGGCGCGATGGGGATCAGCGCGTCGTTGGCGGGCGCAGGGGACGAGGGTGGCATGGGATGCTCCGTGAATGGCAGGCAGAGCAGGGTCGCGGCACGGGCTTGGCCCCAAGGCACGCGGGGTCTGCGCGCGGTGGGCGTGGCGGAAGGCGGCTTCCCTGCGCGAGGATGACTTTCAACCGGTCAAGGCGACTTTTTCAGTCGCCGGTCGGCTGGCCGGTGGCTGCCTCTGGCGAAGTCGCGATTCTATGGCGCTGGGGCCGCCGGCACCGCCACCCCCAGCCGCTCGTGCAGCCGGGCGCTGGTGGTGGTGTATTGCAGCGCCACGGGCGCGCCGGCCAGGTATTCCGCCGCGCCGAAGGCCGCCAGCGTGGCTTCGTGGAAGCCGCACAGGATCAGCTTGCGCTTGCCGGGGTAGGTGTTGATGTCGCCCACGGCATGGATGCCCGGGATGGCCGTGCGGAACGCCGCGGTATCGACGACGAGTTGCTTGCGCTCCATGGCCAGGCCCCAGTCGGCGATGGCGCCCAGGCGCGGCGAGATGCCGAGGCAGGCGATGAGCACGTCGAGCGGCAATGGCCGGGGCTGGCCGTCCGGGTCGATCAGTTGCAGCGCGGCCAGGCGGTCCTGCTGCACCTCGATGCCGACGATCTGCCCGGCCACTACCGCGATGCGGCCGGCATCGCGCAGGGCCTGCAATTGAGCGAGGGCCTCGGGCGAGGCCTGGAAGGCATCGCGCCGGTGCAGCAGGGTCACGCTGGCGGCGGCTTGCGGGCCCAGTTGGGCGCAGGCGATGGCGCGGGCCACGGCGGTGTCCTCGCCGCCATGCACGACCACATGGCGGCCGGCGGTGTCGGCCGCATCCTCGTGGTAATGCAGTTGCGTGCCTTCGAAGCGCTCGATGCCTTCGGCCTTGACGGCGCGCGGCACGAACGCGCCCACACCCGCGGCGATGAAGACGGTGCGCGCCAGCAGCGCGGTGCCGGCCGTGGTCTGCAGCAAAAGCCGCCCATCGGGCTGCGGCACGAGCGTGGCAACGCGCTGGCCCAGGTGCAGGGTGGGCTGGAACGGCGCGATCTGCCGCTGCAGCAGCGCGACGAGTTCGCGCCCGGTGCAGACGGGAATGCCGGGAATGTCGTAGATGGGTTTGTCGCCGTACAGCTCGGCGCACTGGCCGCCCACGTGGGGCAACGCATCGATCACATGGGCTGCGATGCCCTGCAACCCGAGCTGGAACACCTGGAACAGCCCGACCGGCCCCGCGCCGATGACGGCGGCATCCGTCTCGACGGCCCTCTGGGGGGATGGGGTCGCGGCGGTCTTCACGGGGCGTCGGGGGCCTGTGTGCTTCAGCGGATCAGTTCGGCCACCTTGCCGGGCTTGCCGTTCCATTCGTCGGCGTCGGGCAGGGGCGCCTTGCGCTTGGTGATGCTCTTGAACTGGGGCGACAGGTCGGCGTTGATCTTGATGAAGGCGATCTGGTCCGGGGGCAGGTCTTCCTCGGCAAAGATGGCGTTGGCCGGGCACTCGGGAATGCACACGGCGCAGTCGATGCATTCATCGGGGTCGATCACGAGGAAGTTGGGGCCTTCGCGGAAGCAGTCCACGGGGCACACGTCCACACAGTCGGTGTACTTGCACTTGATGCAGTTTTCGGAGACGACGTGAGTCATGGCAGGAGTTGTCTTTGGATCGGGGGTAACCCGCGATTTTAGGGCGTTTCAGGGAGCGGCTCGTTGGGCCGCCCCTGCAACGGCAAGGATTCGGCGTCGCCGGTGTCAGGCCGCCGGGCCGTTCACCAGCACCGCGCCGGCGGTCTTGTGGCTGGCGGTGTCGACCAGGATCAGCGAGCCCAGCACGCGCGCCTGGGTGAACGGCGCAGCGGGCAGGGGCTCCTGCAGCAGCAGGTCCACGTGGCCGATCGCGTTGGGGTCGAGCTGGGCGGCGTCTTCTTCGGCCAGCGTGTGGATGTTGAGCTTGTGCACCACGCGCTGCACCTTGGCCTTGACCCAGCGGTGGCCGTGCAGCGCCCAGTACACGCGGCCGGCGACCAGGGGCTCGTCGTCCATCCAGGCCACGGTGGCGCGCAACTCGCGCCGGCCGGGCCAGGCGGGTGTCGATGCGGGGGTGTCGAAATCGTCGGCAGCTACGGCGGCGGCCTGCGGCGCGGCAATGATCCAGTCGCCGCGCGACACGTCCACCTCGCGGTCCAGCACGATGCCCGCGCTCTGGCCGGCGGGCACGCCCACGGGGCGGCGCGCGTGGTCCAGCACCTGGGCCACGGTGGCCTGCTGGCCGCTGGGGAACACCTGCACGGCCGTGCCAGGCGCCACGCTGCCTGCGGCAACGCGGCCCCAGAACACGCGGCGGCCTTGCGACGTGTCGGCGGAGGACGAGAATTTTTCGACCCACTGCACCGGAAAAGCCAGCGGCAGCGCAAGGTCGGTGGGCGTGTTGGGCAACTGCTTCAGGATCTCCAGCAGGCTGGGGCCTTCGTAGCCGCACCAGCCGGGGTGCCCGTCCACCACGTTCCAGCCCTTGAGGGCGGACACGGGCACCGTCGCCCGCGCGGCGATGCCGGCGGCCTGCGCGAACGCGCCGAGCGCATCGCGGATGTGCCGGAAGGCAAGGGCCGGGTCATCCACCGCGTCGAGCTTGTTCACCGCGAACACCAGCGAATGCACGCGCAGCAGGTGCACCAGCAGCGAGTGGCGGCGCGTCTGCACCAGCAGTTCGAGGCCGGGGTTCTTCCAGTCGAGCTTGGTGGCATCGACCAGCACCACGGCCGCGTCGGCGCTGCTGGCGGCAGTGACCATGTTGCGCGTGTACTGCTCGTGGCCGGGTGCGTCGCCGATGATGAACTTGCGCTCTTCGGTGGCGAAATAGCGGTAGGCCACGTCGATGGTGATGCCCTGCTCGCGCTCGGCCGAGAGGCCGTCGGTCAGCAGGGCCAGGTCGGTCTCCCCCTGGCGCTGCACGCCGGCCAGGTGGTCCTGCAGCACGGCCTTGCTGTCCACCAGGAGGCGGCCGATGAGCGTGCTCTTTCCGTCATCGACCGAGCCGCAGGTGATGAACTTCAGTGCCGACACTGTATCGTTTTGACCCAATGCCGGCGGATTGCTTGCCTGTGCTGCTATCGAATTGGTAGTGGTGGTCATCAGAAGTACCCGTCTTTCTTGCGCTTTTCCATCGAGGCGTCGGAGGTCTTGTCGTCCATGCGCGTGGCGCCGCGCTCGCTCACATCGGCCGCCAGGGTCTCGATCACGATGTCGGCGGCCGTGGCGGCCGGGCTTTCCACCGGGCAGGTACAGGTGATGTCGCCCACGGTGCGAAAGCGCACGTCGCGCGTTTCCACCGTTTCGCCGTCGCGCGGCGGGGTGAGGTCGGTCACCGGCACGAGCAGGCCCTTGCGCTCCACCACCTGGCGCTTGTGGGTGTAGTAGAGCGACGGCAGGGCGATCTGCTCGCGGTCGATGTACTGCCACACGTCCAGCTCGGTCCAGTTGCTGATGGGGAACACGCGAAAGTGCTCGCCCGGCGCCAGGCGCGTGTTGAACAGCGTCCACAGCTCGGGCCGCTGGGCCTTGGGTTGCCATTGGCCGAAGCTGTCGCGGTGGGAGAAGATGCGCTCCTTGGCGCGGGCCTTTTCCTCGTCGCGGCGGGCGCCGCCGATCAGGGCGTCGAAGCGGAATTCCTCGATGGCCTCAAGCAGCGTGACCGACTGGTGCACGTTGCGGCTCTCGCCGGGATGCGCGAGGCGCACGGTGCCACGCGCCATCGAATCCTCCACGCTGCGCACGATCAACTCGGCCCCCAGTTCCTTGGCGCGGAAGTCGCGGAAGTCCGTCACCTCGGGGAAGTTGTGGCCGGTGTCGATCATCAGCAGCGGGTACGGGATGCGCCCCACGCCGAAAGCCTTCTCGGCGCACCGGAGCATCACCAGCGAATCCTTGCCGCCCGAAAACAGCAGGGCGGGGCGCTCGAAGGCGGCGGCCACCTCGCGCAGGATGAAGATGGTTTCTTCTTCCAGCGCGTCCAGGTGGCGGTTGCTGAGGTGGCTCAGCACATGGGATTCGGTGCGGGCATTCATGCGGGGGATCTCGGTGGGGGCGCCGGTGTGCGGCGCGTTCGTCGGCATCGGTGGCGGGGTGGCGTCGTCGGTCAGGCGGCGTCGCGGAAATGCGGCAGCGGGTGCGTCACGTCGCCCTGGTAGAAGGCGTGGAAGCGGTCCAGCTGGCGCTGTGCGTCGGCCCTATCCACGCCCTCGCGCAGCACGGCCACGTCGAAGCCGCAGCGGGCCATCTGCACCAGCTGGTCGATGAGCACGTCGCCCGTGGCGCGAATCTCGCCTGCGAATTTCAGACGCTGGCGCAGCAGGCGGGCCTGGCTGAATGCGCGGCCGTCGGTGAATTTCGGAAAGTGCAGGTCGATGCGCGTGACGCCTGCAAGGTCTTGCGCGAGCGGGTCGGCGTCGTTGGCCAGTTCAAGGACTTTTTGGCCTTCCGCGCTAGTGCTATGTGCGCTGGCAGCTATTATTTTCATAGTAATTCGATGGGGCTTGGGGACGGCGGCGGGTTCAGGCGGACAGGACTTCGGCGGGGTGGCGCGCGGCATTGGCGGCGGCCTTGAACGGCTCGATGCCCACGCGGCGCACGGTGTCGATGAAGTTCTCGTGCCGGGGACCATGGGCGGCATCCGCCACGGGCAGGCGCTCGGTGCGGTAGGTGGCCAGCAGCGCCTCGATCACGCCCGGCACTTCGCTGGCGCTGAACGAGGGGCCGATGATCTTGCCGGGAACGGCCGGGCCCGACAGGTTCGTGCCGTCGGCGCCGCCCAGCGTGATCTGATACCACTCCTTGCCGTCCTTGTCGACGCCCAGGATGCCGATGTGGCCGCTGTGGTGGTGGCCGCAGCTGTTGATGCAGCCGCTGATGTGCAGGTCGATCTCGCCCAGGTCCCACAGTTCGTCAAGGTCCTGGTAGCGCTCGGTGATGGCCTCGGCGATGGGCAGCGAGCGGGCATTGGCCAGCGAGCAGAAGTCGCCGCCGGGGCAGGCGATCATGTCGGTCAGCAGCCCGATGTTGGGCTTGGCCAGGCCCAGCGCCTTGGCGGCCTTGTACAGCTCGGGCAACTGGTCGCGGCGCACCCAGGGCAGCAGCAGGTTCTGTTCGTGCGTCACGCGGGCCTCGCCGCCCGAGAAGCGGTCGGCCAGGTCGGCCGCGGCTTCCATCTGCTCTGCGGTGGCGTCGCCCGGCGCATAGCCCAGGCGCTTGAAGGACAGCACCACGGCGCGCAGTTGGGGGTGGCGGTGCGGCATCACGTTGCGCACCAGCCAGCGGCCGAAGTCCTGGTCGTTCTCGGCGGCGGTGCGCAGCAGGGCCACGGTTTCGGCCTCGGCATCGGCCGGGCGCAGGTCCAGATCGGGCTCGCGGAACGAGGCGGTCACGCGGTCCAGCTCGGCCTGGGTGATGGTGTGCGGGCCGCCTTCGATCTCCACGATCTGCCGGAACTCCTCCTCGACCTGATCGATGTAGGTCTGGCCTTCGGACTTGACGAGGATCTTGATGCGCGCCTTCCAGGCGTTGTCGCGGCGGCCGTAGCGGTTGTACACGCGGATCACGGCCTCCAGGTAGTTCATGAGCTGGTTCCACGGCAGGAACTCGCGCAGCACCGGGCTGATGACCGGCGTGCGGCCCATGCCTCCACCGGCACGCACGCGAAAGCCCAGCTCTCCGGCATCGTTCTTGTGCAGTTGCAGGCCCACGTCGTACCAGCCGAGGGCGGCGCGGTCTTCCAGTGCACCGTTGAGCGAGATCTTGAACTTGCGCGGCAGGAAGGCGAACTCGGGGTGCAGCGTGCTCCACTGGCGCAGGATTTCGCAGAACGGGCGCGGGTCGGCGATCTCGTCGGCGGCGATGCCGGCCAGCGCGTCGCTGGTGATGTTGCGGATGCAGTTGCCGCTGGTCTGGATGCCGTGCAGCTGCACGGAGGCCAGCAGGTCCATCACGTCGGCGCTTTTGTCGAGCGGAATCCAGTTGTACTGCACGTTGGTGCGCGTGGTGAAGTGGCCGTAGCCGTATTTCAGCTGCGTGCCGATGCGCCGGCCGTCGTGCAGGGGAATGTCGCCCAGCTTTTCCTGCGTGGCCTGGGCCTCGGCCAGCAGGGCGGCTTCGGGCTGGTCGTATTCGCGGGCGACCTTTGCCAGCACGCGCAGCTGGGCGCTGGACAACTCGCCGTAGGGCACGGCCACGCGCAGCATGGGCGCGTAGCGCTGCACATACCAGCCGTTTTGCAGGCGCAGGGGCTTGAATTCGTCGCCCGAGAGCTTGCCGGCCTGGAAGCGTTCGAGTTGGTCGCGGTACTGCTCAGCGCGCAGGCGGATGAATTCGCGGTCGAAGTCTGTGTATTGGTACATCGTGGGTCACTCAGATCAAAACCAGTTTGGCGCCCGCCCAGGCGAGCAGCACGGAAAGGGCCGAGCGGATCAACCGCTCCGGCGCGCGGGACACGAGGCGCGAGCCCAGCCAGATGCCGGGCAGCGATCCCGCCAGCAATTGGACCAGAAGCGGCCAGTCCACGGAGCCGAGCGATGCATGCCCCAGGCCCGCCACCAGGGTCAGCGGCACGGCATAGGCGATGTCGGCCGCGATGATGCGCGGCAACGGCAGCAGCGGAAACACCATCAGCAGCACCGTCACGCCGATGGCGCCCGCGCCCACGGAGGTGAAGGTGACCAGCGTGCCGATCACCGCGCCCAGCAGTACCGGCAGGCTCCAGTGGCGCGGGCGGGCGGCATCGTCGCCGGCGTTCGCCCGCGCCACGTTGTCGGCCGCCTGGCGTGCAGGAGAAAAAACGAAAGCCTTGTACAGCATGGCAGCGGCGGTCAGCAGCAGGGCGACGCCGAGCGTGGTCGTCATGATGCGCTGGGCGGCGCTGCTGCCCGGGCCCATCACCTGGAGTGCCCACAGCGACAGCAGCGCGGCCGGCACGCTGCCGGCGCACAGCAGGCCCACCACCTTCCAGGGCACCAGCCGCTGGCGCGCCAGGCTCACGGTGCCCCCCATTTTGGTGAAGGCGGCGAACAGCAGGTCGGTGCCGATGGCCAGGTGCGGCTTCACGCCGAAGAAAAAGATCAGGATGGGCGTCATCAGCGAGCCGCCACCGACCCCGGTGAGGCCGACGATCAAGCCCACCGCGAAGCCCGCGAAAACGAATGCCAAATCATGCATGCGGGCGAATGTAGTGGGAGTCTTTATGGAAACAAACGATTGTTTTGTGCAGCCGTTATGCGGATAAGCATATTCCTCAAGCCTGGTGCGGGTTGCCGCGGGACGGGAGCCGGAAAATGGCGATGAGGGGTTTGGCGCCGTTTTCGCCGGGGCCGCGGGTCAGGCCGGGGTCACAAGCCGCTCCGTGCCCAGCGCCCGGGCCAGGCGGGCGTCCAGCGGCAAGGGTTCGCCATGCAACCGGGCGGCCACCAGTTCGCCGCACAGTGGCGCCAGCGTGATTCCGCGCGCCCCCATCGCCGTGCACACCCACAGCCCGGGCAGGGCGTGCGGATCGACGGGGCCGGCGATGGGCAGGCGGTCCGGCGCGGCGCAGCGCACGCCGGCCCAGGCATGCACGGCGGGCGGGGCATTGCCGGCTGCACTCCCGTTCGGGTCGAAGGGGTCTGCGCTTTGGGCGGTAAGGGCAGCCGATGTCTCGGTGCCTTGGCCGAAGGCGGGTGCCAATTCTTCGGCCACTGCCGGCAGCAGGGTGCGCAGCTTGTCCCAGTTGGCCGCATGGGCCGCGGCCTCTTCCTTGGCGCTCAGCGGGAGCTGCGTTGCATCGCGTTCGAAGGTGGAGCCCGCGTACCAGCGCCGCGCGCCATTCGCGCCATGCGGTCCGGGGATGTGGGGCACCAGGCTGCCGTTGCCGTTGACAGGGAAAGGGGGCCAGTCTTGCGCGCCATGGCCCTCTTCGGCCCACGACACCTGGCCGCGCAGCGGTTGAAGCACCCAGCGGTGGTCCAGCAGCGGCATGCTGCCGGGCCCGGCAGCGACGAAAACGCAAGGGGCTTCGGCCAGCACGTTTCCTTTTGGATCGATCGCTTGCCAGCGGGTAGCGGCTGCTTCGGCTGCTCCGTCTTCCTTTGCCGGCAATGGGCGCAACTGCGCGACGTTCGCGCCGCCGTGCCAGGCGATGGCCGGGTGGTCCAGCAGCGCCTGCACCAGCCGTGCCGGCCGCACCCATCCGGCCTGCGCGTGCCAGCAGGCGACGGCCTGTGCCGGCAAGCCGGCCTGGTGAAGCCTTTGGGCGTCGGCAGGGCGGCTCCAGTCACTGCCGCTGCCGCCCGCCCAGGTCGGTGGCACACCGGGGCTGCCGTCCACGCGGTGTTCCAGCACGCCGCAGGGGCTCCAGGCCTCGCCCACCGGCAAGGACGACAGCGCTTGCAGCGTGACGCGCACGCCGCTTCGCGACAGGCGCGACAGCACGCTGTCGTCGGGCGACACATGGGGCGCGAACAGGCCGGCAGGCAGTCCGGAGGCGCCGCGGGCCGGTGCATCGGCGCGGTCCAGCACCTGCACCTTCCACCCGCGCCGCGCCAGGCTCGCGGCCACCGAGGCGCCGGCCAGGCCCGCGCCGATCACCAGGCATTCGGACGCGGCCGCCACTTCCAGCGGCGGCGGAGCATTGCGCGCCGCCCGGGGCTCCCAGGCGGGATCGAACGTGGCCTGCAGGTTGTCGCGCTTCGGGGGAACGCCCGGCACCTTGGCCACGGTGAAGCCGCATTGCGCGAGCGTGTCGCGCACCGCCCGCGCGATGGTCCAGGTCGCCAGCCGCGTGCCCCGCCGGCAGCAGCGCGCCACGGCCTTCAAGGTGTGTTCGTTCCAAAGGTCGGGGTTGCGCTGCGGACTGAAGCCGTCCAGGTACACCGAATCGGCCGTCGGCATCTGCTGGCGCAGCATGGCCTGGGCATCGCCCACATAGAGCGTGAGCAGCACGCGGCCCTGCTCGAACGACAGGCGGTGCACGCCCGGCAGCAGGCCCCAGAACTGGTCGTGCAGCTGCATCGACAAGGGCACAAGGTCGGGATGGGCGAGACCGGCGCGCAGCAGATCGGCCGCCGCCACCGGGTGGGCCTCGCACGAGGCGAAATGGAGCAGCGCGGGGCGCTCGGGGTCGCTGCGCCAGGCTGCCCAGGTCACGAGGAAGTTCAGGCCCAGGCCGAAGCCCGTCTCCAGAATGCGCCAGCGCGGCTGGCCGGCCCAGGCCTGGGGCAGGCCGCAGCCGTGCAGGAACACGCGGCGCGCCTGGTCCAGGCCGCCGTTTTCACTGTGGTAGCGGTCGCCGAACCGCGGGCTGTAGGGGGTGCCGTCCGCCAGCCAGTCGATGGGCTCGGGCATGAACCGCGGGTGGCTCAGGCGCTCGGGGGCACGTAGCCCTGGGCGGCGTCGGCGCCTTCGCCGAAGAAGTGCTGCTCCATCTGGCGGGCGAGGTATTGGCGGGCGCGGGCGTCGGCCAGGTTCAGGCGGTTTTCGTTCACCAGCATCGTCTGGTGCTTGAGCCAGGCGGCCCAGGCTTCCTTGCTGACGCTTTCCCAGATGCGCTTGCCCAGGTCACCGGGATAAGGAGGAAAGTCGAGGCCTTCGGCTTCTTTGCCGAGTTTGATGCATTGAACGGTACGTGCCATGGGGAAGGGTCCTGGAAAGGTTGTTTAGATGTTTTGGGTATTTAAAACTGAAATTTCAGTAGTTCCAGTTTTGAAGAGGGACTTTCAGAATGCGTTGCATCGGTGATTCGCACCGGACCGCATTCCACAAAAGAAAGCCTCTCATGAACGTTCGCCGCGACTTTATCAAGTTTCCTCTCGCCGCCGCCCTGCTGGCCGGCATGGCCCTGACGGCTTTGCCGGCGCTGGCCCAGCCGGTGCAGTTCCTGAACGTGTCCTACGACCCCACCCGGGAGCTGTACGTCGAATACAACCAGGCGTTCGCCAAGCACTGGAAGGCCAAGAGCGGGCAGGACCTGTCGATCAAGCAATCGCACGGCGGCTCCGGCAAGCAGGCGCGCTCGATCATCGACGGCATCGATGCCGACGTGGCCACGCTGGCGCTGGGCGGCGACATCGATGCGCTCGTCACGCACGGCGGCCTTGTCAAGGCCGACTGGCAAAAACGCCTGCCGCACAACTCGGCTCCCTACACCTCGACCATCGTGTTCCTGGTGAAGAAGGGCAACCCCAAGGGCCTGAAGGACTGGGACGACCTCACGAAGCCCGGCGTGCAGGTGATCACCCCCAACCCCAAGACCTCCGGCGGCGCCCGCTGGAACTATCTGGCCGCCTGGGAATTCGCCAAGCGCAAGTACGGCGGCGACGCACAGGCCAAGGACTTCGTCGCCAAGCTGTACAACAACGTGCCCGTGCTGGACACCGGCGCGCGCGGCTCCACCATCACCTTCGTGCAGCGCGGCGTGGGCGACGTGCTGCTGGCCTGGGAGAACGAAGCCTTCCTGGCGCTCAAGGAGTTCGGCCCCGAGAAGTTCGAGATCGTCGCGCCATCGCTCTCCATCCTGGCCGAGCCCAGCGTGGCCGTGGTGGACAAGAACGTGGACAAGAAGGGCACCCGTGCCGTCGCCGAGGAATACCTCAAGTACCTGTATTCCGAGGAAGGCCAGGACATCGCCGGCAAGAACTTCTACCGCCCCACGGGCGACAAGGCCAAGGCCAAGTACGACAAGCAGTTTTCCAAGCTGACGCTGGTGACCATCGACCAGGCCTTCGGCGGCTGGGCGAAGGCCGACAAGGCGCACTTCGCCGATGGCGGCAGCTTCGACCAGATCTACACCAAGAAGTGAAGACGACGGCCTTGCCGATCCGCCAGCGCTAGAAAGCCTTATTCCATGTCCGTCCTCCTGATCGCCGGTAGCCCCTCGGAGCGTTCCCGCTCCGCCGCTCTGCTGGATACCGTGTCGCAGCGCCTGTCGGTGCGCGGTGCGCTGGTGCAGCGCCTGCACATCCGCGACCTGTCGCCCCAGGCGCTGCTGCTGGCGGACACGGGCCACCGCTCCATCGCCCATGCGGTGGACAGCGTGGCCGAGGCCAGCGTGCTGGTGGTGGCGACGCCCGTCTATAAGGCGGCCTACAGCGGTGTGCTCAAGGTCTTTCTCGACTTGCTGCCGCAGACGGCGCTCAAGGGCAAGACCGTGCTGCCGCTGGCCACCGGCGGCAGCGCTCACCACATGCTGGCGCTGGACTACGCGCTGCGGCCGGTGCTGCAGTCGCTGGGTGCCAAGCACATCCTGCCGGGCATCTACGCCACCGATGCCCAGGTCACGCTCACGCCCGAAGGCGCCTACGAGGTGGGTCGCGACGTGTCCGACCGGCTGGACGACGCCGTGAACGTGCTCATCACCGAAACCCTGCAGCCCGCGCCGGCCCAGGCCACGCGGTTCGCGCCGGTGCACTTCTCCCAGGTGCGATGTAGCGTCTGACGCACCCGGACGGCGCCGGCCTTGGCCGTTCTCCGCCGTCCTCTCCTCCCCCCAGCCTTCCCCCCATTTTCGAGAACCCGCCAGCTGCGGGCAGGCCGCTGCATCGCCGCCCGCACCCGCTGGCCCTCGCCAGAAAGACCGATCGCATGACTTCGAATTTCTCTTCCCTGCGCCGCAAGCTGGTGGCCTCCGGCTTCGGTGCCGCGCTGGCCACCGGCCTGCCGAGTGCCTTTGCCCAGAAACCGGAACGCACGCTGCGCATCGGCCATCAAAAGGGCTGGCTGTCGCTGCTCAAGGCCCGCGGCACGCTGGAAAAACGCCTGGCGCCGCTGGGCGTGAAGGTGACCTGGACCGAGTTCAATGCCGGCCCGGTGCAGCTGGAGGCGCTGAATGTCGGCTCGATCGACTTCGGCGACGTGGGCGAGGCGCCCCCCATCTTCGCCCAGGCCGCCGGCGCGCCGCTGGTGTACGTGGGTGCCACGGTGCCGCGCCCGCAGCTGGAAGCGGTCGTCGTGCCCAAGGGCTCGGCGATCCAGAGCGTGGCCGAACTGAAGGGCCTGCGCGTCGCGCTCAACAAGGGCTCGAACGTGCACTACCTGCTGGTCAAGGTGCTGGAAAAGCATGGCCTGCACTACCGCGACGTGCAGCCGGTCTTCCTCGCGCCGCCCGATGCGCGAGCCGCGTTCGAAAAAGGTGCCGTGGACGCCTGGGTGATCTGGGACCCTTTCCTCGCCTCCGCGCAAAAGACGCTGCAGGCCCGCGTGCTGGCCGATGCCACGGGCGTGGCGAACAACCGCGCCTACTACTTTTCGTCGCGCGAATATTCCGCCAGGAACGCCGACGTGCTGCGCGTCGCCATCCAGGAGGTGGACAGCATCGACAAGTGGATTTCTGCGCACAAGGCCGAGGCCGCGGCGGAGCTGTCCACCGTGCTGGGGCTGGACCGCTCCGTCACCGAGCTGTTCGTGGGCCGCGCGGGCTACGGCACCTCGCTGGTGTCGCGCGACATCCTGGCCGAGCAGCAGGTGATCGCCGACACCTTCTTCGACCTGAAGCTCATCCCCCGCAAGCTCAACCTGCAGGACGCCGCTCCGGTGGACCTGCTCTGAAAGGGCGCACCCATGTCCGCACCTTTCCCAACCCCTTTGCAGGTGCGCGTGCGCCGGGTGCTGGGCGTGACCGCCCAGGCCTGGGGCCTGGCGGCACCGCGCGAAAGCGCCCGCGTGCTGGCGCTCGCTCCCGCACCCCGGGCTGCGCGCCGGCGCCGGCCGGTGGCCCGGGCGCCATTTTTCGCCATCTCCTACTGAACGACGACGAGGTCATCGCATGCAAGTGTTCTGGTTCATTCCCACCCATGGCGACAGCCGCTACCTGGGCACCACCGAAGGCGCGCGCCAGCTCAGCCACGACTACGTGAAGCAGGTGGCCGTCGCGGCCGACAGCCTGGGCTACGAAGGCGTGCTCATTCCCACCGGACGCTCGTGCGAAGACCCGTGGGTGGTGGCCTCCAGCCTGGTGGCGGTGACGCGCCGCCTCAAGTTCCTGGTGGCGGTGCGGCCGGGGTTGCACCAGCCCAGCCTGGCCGCGCGCATGGCGGCCACGTTCGACCGGCTCTCCGGCGGGCGGCTGCTGATCAACCTGGTGACGGGCGGCGACCAGGTCGAGCTGGAAGGCGACGGGGTGTTCCTCGACCATGCGGCGCGCTACGAGCAATCGGCCGAGTTCATCCGTATCTGGCGCGAGATCCTCACGCGCAGCCACGATGGCGGCACCTTCGACTACGAAGGCAAGCACCTCTCGGTCAAGGGCGCCAAGCTGCTGTTTCCGCCGCTGCAAAAGCCGTATCCGCCGGTGTATTTCGGCGGCTCCTCGGCTGCGGCGCACGATCTGGCGGCAGAACAGGTCGAGGCCTACCTGACCTGGGGCGAGCCCCCCGCCGAAGTGGCCAAGAAAGTGGCCGACGTGCGCGAGAAGGCCGCGCGGCTGGGCCGCACGGTGAAGTTCGGCATCCGCCTGCACGTGATCGTGCGCGAGACCGATGCCGAGGCGTGGGCCGCGGCCGAGAGCCTCATCAGCCGCGTGAAGGACGAAACCGTGGTGCAGGCCCAGGCCGTGTTCGCGCGCATGGACTCCGAGGGCCAGCGCCGCATGGCCGCGCTGCATGCCGGCGGGGCCAAGCGCTCCCGTGCCGACCTGGAGATCAGCCCCAACCTGTGGGCCGGCGTGGGCCTGGTGCGCGGCGGCGCGGGCACGGCCCTGGTGGGCGATCCGCAGACCGTGGCCGACCGCATCAAGGAGTACGCCGCCTTAGGGATCGACACCTTCGTGATGTCGGGCTACCCGCACCTCGAGGAGGCATACCGCTTTGCCGAGCTGGTGTTCCCGCTGCTGCCGCTGGCGGTGCAGGAAAAGCTCGCGGGCGGCTCGCCCGGCGGGCCGTTCGGCGAGGTGGTGGGCAATCAGTACGCGCCGCGCGCGGCGCAAAGCTGAGCGGCGGGGGCACACCATGGCGATCCATTCCATCAACCATGTGCAACTGGCCTTTCCGGCGGGTGCCGAGGGCCAGATCCGCAACTTCTACAGCACGCTGCTGGGGCTGCCGGAGTTGATCCACCCCGTGGGCAACACCCTGCGCTTTGCCGCAGGGGCGCAGCGCATCGAGCTGGTGCCCACCGAACGCTGGCAGCCGGCGCCTGCCGTGTCCCACCTGGCGTTCGAGGTGGAGAACCTGCCCGAGCTGCGCGGGCGGCTGCTGCAGGCCGAGCTGCCGCTGGTGGAGAACCGGGCGCTGCCCGGCTACCTGCGCTTTTACGTGAAGGACCCGGCGGGCAACCAGCTGGAGTTCCTGGAGCCCGACAACGAACCGAGGTACGACGCATGACCGATACGGTACGAGAGCTGCAGGTCTCGCCCCTGCCTGAGTCGCCCGAAGGCCCGGCAGGCGCCTTGCCCGCGCCGCTGGTGCAGTTGGCGGCCGCCGTGTGGCGCCGCCTGCTGCCCTGGCTGGTGCCGGTCGGACTGATCGCGCTGTGGCAGGTGGCGTCCGCCCTGGGGTGGCTGTCCACCCGCGTGCTGCCGGCGCCGCTGGACGTGGTCAAGGCCGCATGGACGCTCACCGAATCGGGCGAGCTGTGGACCCATGTGAAGGTGAGCGCCAGCCGCGCCCTGGCGGGCCTGGCGATCGGCGGCGGCCTCGGGCTGGTGCTGGGGCTGCTGACCGGCTCGCTGCGGCTGGCCGAAACGCTGCTCGACTCCACCATCCAGATGGTGCGCAACATCCCGGCGCTGGCGCTCATTCCGCTGGTGATCCTGTGGTTCGGCATCGACGAGTCGGCCAAGCTGTTCCTCATCAGCGTGTCGGTGTTCTTTCCGATCTACCTGAACACCTTCCACGGCATCCGCAACGTGGACCCCGGCCTGATCGAGATGGGCCGCACCTACGGTCTGTCGCGCTGGCAGCTGTACCGCGAAATCATCCTGCCCGGCGCGCTGTCGTCCATCCTGGTGGGCCTGCGCTTTTCGCTCGGGCTGATGTGGGTGATCCTGATCGTGGCCGAGACGATTTCGGCCCAGGCCGGCATCGGCTACCTGACCATGAACGCCCGCGAGTTCCTGCAGACCGACATCGTGCTGGTGGGCATCCTGCTGTATGCGCTGCTCGGCAAGCTGGCCGACGTGTTCGCCCGCGGGCTGGAGCACTGGTGGCTGCGCTGGCATCCCGGGTATCAGTGAACAACCCCCTGAGGCGCTGCGCGCCTTCCCCCTTCTCTCGACTCGCGCGGCGAGTCGGGAAGGGGGACGCCGCCGGTGGCCCGGCAAAGCCGGTTCCACGGCGTCTGCTGGCCCTGAGCCGCGCCAGTTTTTGACATCTCTCACCTGTACAGGAACGTCATGAGTTTGCATTTTGATCGCCGTGCCTTGCTGGCCGCGTTGGGGTTGTCCGTAGCGGGGCTGGCTAATGCGCAGCCTGCGGGCGCCACCGTGCGCATCGGCTACCAGAAGTCTTCCACGCTGACCGCGCTGCTGAAAGTGCAGGGCACGCTGGAAAAGCAGCTCGCGCCGCTGGGCGTGCAGCCCGTGTGGCACGAGTTCACGAGCGGCCTGCCGCTGCTGGAGGCGCTCAACCTCGACAACCTGGACTTCAGCGCCGACGTCGCCGACACCGTGCCGGTGTTCGCCCAGGCCGCCGGGGCCCGCGTGACCTTCGTGGCACAGGAGGCGCCGTCGCCCACGGCCCAGGCCATCCTGGTGCGGGCGGACTCGCCGCTCAAGACCGTGGCCGAGCTCAAGGGCAAGAAGGTCGGCTTCGCCAAGGCGGCGGGCGCGCACTACCTGCTGATCGCCGCGCTGGAAAAAGCCGGCCTGTCGTTCAAGGACATCGAGCCCGCCTACCTCACGCCCGCCGACGGCCGGGCCGCCTTCGAGCGCGGCGCCATCGATGCCTGGGTGGTGTGGGACCCGTTTCTTGCGGCCGCACGGCAGCAGTCGGGCGCCCGGGTGCTGGCCGACGGCACGGGCCTGGCGTCGTACCAGCGCTACTACCTGGCCAGCACCCGGTTCGCCCAGGCGCGGCCCGACGTGCTGCGCACCCTGTATGCCGAGCTGGAAAAGGCCGGCCGCTGGACCAAGGCCTACCCCAAGGAGGCCGCCGCGCTGCTGGCGCCCGTGTGGGGCCTGGACGCCGCCGTCATCGAGCAGGCCAACAGCCGCCGCAGCTATTCCGTGCGGCCCGTGGTGCCCGAAGGCCTGGCCGAGCAGCAGCGCATCGCCGATGCCTTCTTTGCCGAAAAGCTGATCCCGCGCCGGGTGGATGCCCTGGCTGTTCCCCTGTTCAAGCCCGGAGCCTGACCCCATGCCTGACGCCCAACCTTCCTCTTTTGCTTCTCCCGCATCCCCTGCATCCCCGGCCGGCGGCGTGCGCCTGCAAGCCCGCGGCCTGTCCAAGCGCTACGGCCAGCGCGAGGTGCTGCGCAGCGCACAACTGGAGATCGAGCCCGGCGAATTCATCGCTATCGTGGGCCGCAGCGGCTGCGGCAAGAGCACCTTGCTGCGGCTGGTGGCTGGCCTGGAGGCCGCCAGCAGCGGCACGCTCACCACCGACGGGCAGGCCGTGGCCGGCCTGCACGACGACACGCGCATCATGTTCCAGGAAGCCCGCCTGCTGCCCTGGCGCCGCGTGCTCGACAACGTGACGATCGGCTTGCCCAAGGCCGCCCAGGCGCGCGGCCGCCAGGTGCTGGCGCAGGTGGGCCTGGCCGACCGCGAGGGCGAATGGCCCGCGCGCCTGTCGGGCGGACAGCGCCAGCGCGTGGCCCTGGCGCGCGCCCTGGTGCACCAGCCCCGCCTGCTGCTGCTCGACGAGCCGCTGGGCGCGCTCGATGCGCTCACCCGCATCGAGATGCATCGCCTCATCGAGGGGCTGTGGCAGCGCCACCGCTTCACGGCGCTGCTCGTCACGCACGACGTGCAGGAGGCCGTGGCCCTGGCCGACCGCGTGGTGCTGATCGAGGATGGCCGCATCGCGCTGGACGAGCGCATCGACCTGGCCCGCCCGCGCTCGCAGGGCGACGCTGCCTTCGCCGCCATCGAAAAACGCATCCTCGACCGCGTGCTGCAAAAGCCCGAGGCCGACCCGCCGGCCGATTCCGCTTGGCCGGGCATTCCCGCGCACGGGTTGCGCTGGGCCGTTTGATCTTCCGTTCGCCGTTTTTCGTTCACCTGCTTTTCACCCGTTCCGTTTTCCGTTCCCGGACTTTTCAAGGAGAAACCCATGTCCATCCAAGCCATCAACGTGCGCAATCAATTCAAGGGCAAAGTGCGCGAGATCGTTCGCGGCGACGTCGTGTCCGAGGTCGATGTCGAAACGCCCTGGGGCATCGTCACCTCCGTCATCACGACGCGCTCGGTCGATGAACTGAGCCTGGTCGTCGGCTCCGACGTCGTGGCGCTGGTGAAGTCCACCGAGGTCTCGATCGCCAAGCTGTGAAGGCGGTGAGCAGCGTTCGAACAAAAAAGGGCTCCAGCGCATGATTATCTAGGGGGTATTGCTATAAAAATAATAGCATCTGGTTTTCTGAAGGCGGCCCTCGGGTCGCCTTTTTGTTGGGGGCGTGCGATCGGATGTGGAGAGTGGGCCATTGGATGGGCCGGCATGTCCGCCTTCGTTCATGCGGGCGCTTTCCGACATGGCGGCCCGCGGGACTTCGGTAGCTTCAGTGGCTGCATCAACGATCAAAGAGACACTCCCATGAACCCGTCGCCCATCGAAGCCTTCAAGCGCCTCAAGCGATACGACGACAACCGTCCCGGCTTCCAGGGCGAGCACTGGCTGGTGCTGGGCGCCGGCGCCGCTTTGCTGCTGGCCTCGCGCCGCAGCCCGTCCGCTGTGCGGCGCACCGTGGGCTCTGCGCTTGGCAGCGCTCTGCTGATGCGCGCTGCCAGCGGGCGCCAGGGGCTGGCCGGGGTGTTGCGGTATCTGCCGCTGGGCCGGCGCTGGTAAAAAGTTAGCGCAGTGCGCCGAGGGCAGGACGGTCACAGCGTCCAGGCGCCGTGCCCACGGCAGGCAGCCAGCTTCCAAATGCCGTACCAGCCGGCCATCCTACGAGCCGCCGGCTTCCTCGTCTGGATGGGCACGGCAAAGGTAGTTTTCCAGCAGGGTGACCAGCTCCGGAACGAAGCGCGGGTCACCCAGCAGCTTCGGCCGTTCGGCCGTGACGGTGTGGATGACGGCATGCGCCGCCACACCCACCATGTAGGTCGCCAGATCCGGGTCCGGCACGTTCTTCATGAACGGCTGGATGACCTGCAGAAACTCGCCGCGCAACTGCTTCCTGTCGTCCTCCATGCAGCGCATCGTGCGCGGCAGCTCGTCGTACAGCGCCTTGTGCACGGCGGGCGCGACGCGGTGTTCATCGACGAGCGTTTCCACCACCACGGTCAGCGCCTTGCGCAGCGAAGGCTGCCCGGGCAGCCCTTGCAGCGCCTTGCGCAGGTCGGACCGCGTTTCGACGGCGTGGCGCCGCTGCAATTCGGCGATCACCGCTTCTTTGTTGGGAAAGAACTGGTACAGCGACCCGATGTTCACGCCCGCGCGCTCCGCGATGGCATTGGTCGTAAACCCTTCCCACCCGACCTTGGTCAAAATGTAAGTCGCTGCTTGAATAATGGCATCGACGGTGGCGCGGGAGCGTGCCTGGACCGGCGTTTTGCGGGGCTTGGCGGCGGATCGGGCTTTGGTCATGCGTGGCTTGAGAAATGCGAGTTTCAGAAACAAAAGCTTTAACTTACGATTTAAAGCATGAAAACACAAGACATGCTGCATTCCTGGGATGCCTTCCAAGCCGCCAACCGCTTTCGCCGAGCGATTCGCAAATTTCAATTTCGATCGATTCCGGAGGGTGACGTCCGGGCGCTCCTGGCCGAGGCGACGTTCGCCCCATCGAGCGGAAACATGCAGCCCTATCAGTTGCACTGGGTTCGCACCCCCGCCTTGAAGGCCAGCCTGGCGCAAGCCTGCAACGGGCAGAAGGCGGCGGCTTCGGCGGCGGACTTCGTCGTCTTTGCGGCCAGTCCCGCCATTGGGCGCCGCACCGCCGAAGCGCAGCTCGACCACGTCGAAAAATCGACTGTGCTCGGGCCGGAGTCCAAGGCCTACTACCGCAAGCAGATCGGCAAGTTCCAGCGGGTGCTCGGGACCGGTTCGTCCGTGTTCTGGTCGCCATTTCTGATGCTGGCCGCATGGATTCGCCCCACGCTGTCGCTGCTGCCGGTGGGCCACCTCGGCAGCCGCCAGTGGGCCGCGCGCAACGCCATCTTCGCGGCACAGACCCTCATGCTGGCCGCTGCGGCCAAGGGCATCGACTCCTGCCCAATGGAAGGCTTTTCTGCCTCCCAGGTCTCCAAGCTGCTGGGGTTGCCACGCGGCACCGTGATCCCCCTCGTCGTGGCGCTGGGCTACCGCGCCGACGACGCGCGGATCGAGGAACGCTGGCGCCTGCCTTTGTCGGAGTCGGTGGTTTCTCACTGAGTGGATGGTGGATGGAGATGGACATGGCGGTGGAGACGGAAAGCAGGGTTCGCCGGGATCGATCGGGCAAATAACGCATCTCTGTTGCGTTATTGGGTCTAGAATTCGTTATTGCAACCCGGTTGCAGTAGTAAATAAATTCACCTTCGACCCCCTTCATCCCCTTTTAAACTGCGGCACTTTCCCTCTGTGATCCAGCTGCGGCGCTCTGCCGTGGCCGCCGACGGTCTTGGCGTCCGTACGGCTTGCGCGCATGGGGCCCTGCCTTCTCCACCCTGAAGACGGCCTTCGCTTTTGGCGGGGGCTTGCTGTCGTTTTCCACACCACCATGCGACCCCTGCGCCCGACCGCTTCCCTCTGGTTGACTCCCTTGCTGGCACTGTCCGCGCCCGGCGCCATGGCCCAGGAGGGCGGCAGCGCCGGTGCTTTGCCGACGGTGGTCGTGAAGGAGCGGGCAACGCCGGGCGCGCTGGACCAGCCGGCCGAGGGCGCGTCCCGTCTGGGCCTGTCGGTGCGCGAGACGCCGGCGTCCATCGACGTGGTGCCCCGCCAGGTGCTGGGCGAACGCGGGCTGCGCACCGTCACCGAGGCGGCCCAGGCCGCGGTGGGCGTGACAGCGGGGGACTTTCCGGCCGAACCCAGTGCGTTTTCGATGCGCGGCTTTGCCAACAGCCAGATCAACACGCTCTACAACGGCATCAAGATCGGGCCGCCCAACATGACCTCGCGCGTCATGGACACCGCCAATCTGGAGCGCATCGAATTCTTGAAGGGCGCTGCCTCGCTGATGTCGGGCGAGGGCGCCTCGGGCGGGGCGGTGAATTTCGTCACCCGCGCGCCGCACCGCGGCCCGGTCGAGACCGAGGTCGAGACGGCGGCGGGCTCGTTCGGCGAACGCCGCGTCCGCCTGGGCTCGGGCGGCACCACGGGCTGGAAAAACCTGGATTACCGCATCGACCTGAGTGGCTCGGACAGCGATGGCCCCGTGCAGGGCACGAACCAGCACAACCGCCATCTGTCGGGCGGGCTGGACTGGCACGTCCAGCCGGGCCTGAAATTCTTCGTGGCCGGAGAAATCAAGCGTGACCGGGGCAGCAGCTACTGGGGCACGCCGCTGGTTTCCGCCGCGGCGCCCGGCATCGAGCCCGAGGGCGGCGTGGTGTCCGGCACTTACACGTCGGGCTTCAACGGCAGCGCGCTCGGCCCGGTCGCGATCGACCGGCGCACGCTGCGCACCAATTACAACGTGCTGGACAACCGCAACGACGCGCGTGAGACCTGGCTGCGCACCGGCATGGACTGGCGCATCGACAGCGCCTTCACGCTGCGCACGCAGATCTACCGCTACACGGCCACGCGCACATGGTTCAACAATGAGATCGCCGCGTTCAACGCCGGCACCGGCCTGGTGGACCGCGAGCGCTTCTACGTGGCCCAGGACCAGACTTCGGTGGGCCAGAAGACCGAGCTGCAGTGGGACGGCCAAATCGCCGGCCGCGACAACCGCTGGGTGGCGGCGTTGGAATACAGCGACCTCGACCTGACACGCCCCGGCGCGGCCAACTTTCCGGGCGACAGCGTGAGCCTGGTGAACCCCGATCGCGGCACCTACGGCCCGCTCACCCGGCAATGGCAGACGAGCGGCGTGCGCAACACGGTGCTTGCGCTGGAAGACCGGTTCTCGGTCGCGCCGGGCTGGACGCTGCTCGGCGGACTGCGGCACGAATCCATCGAGCTGTCACGCACCTCCACCGATGCGGCTGGTGCGCCGCGCACCGGCTTTCCGTTCGACAAGGCCTGGCACCCGACCACGGGGCGCATCGGCCTGACCTGGACCCCAGCCGCCGGCACCACGGTGTATGGCCAGTACGCCACCGGCGCCGACGTGGCGGCCAACAACCTGTTCCTGCTGCGCGGCACGCAGCCGCTGGACCTGACCCGCACGCGCAATGTGGAGGCCGGGGTCAAGCAGTCGTTCTGGCAGGACCGCGGCGAATGGACGTTCGCGGTGTACGACACCGAGCGCCGCAACGTCTATGCCGCGCAGGGCGGGCAGTCGCTGGCCGTGGCAGGTGCCCTGCAGTCGCGGGGCGCCGAGGCCTCGGTGGCGCTGCGGCCCGATGCGCACTGGAGCGTTTGGTCCAACCTGTCGCTGAACCGCGCGCGCTACCAGGACTACGCGCTGGCTGGTGGCGGCTCGCTGTCGGGCAACACGCCGCCCAATGCACCGCGCGTGGTGGCCAATGCTGGCGTGGGCTACCGCTTCGTGGCGGGCGTGCCGGTGCAGGTGTCGGCCTCGCTGCGGCATGTGGGCGAGCGGTTCCACAGCGATGCGAACACCGTGCGGCTGGCGGCCTACACGGCGCTGGATGCCGCCGTGGCGGTGGACGTGGCCCGCGGCGTGCAGCTGACCCTGCGCGGGCGCAACCTGACCAACCGCGTCTATGCGGCCTGGTCCGATCCGTTCTACCCCGACCAGATCCTGCTGGGCGCCCCGCGCAGCTTCGAGCTGGCCCTGCGCTGGACGCTGTGACATGCAGGCGCTGCTGCAGGCCGAGGGCCTGGGCTTTCGCACCCCGCAGGGGCGCCCGCTGCTGCACGGCGTGAACGCCAGCGCGGCCCGCGGCGAATGCGTGGCCCTGGTCGGCCCCAACGGCGCGGGCAAGAGCACGCTTTTGAGGCTGCTGGGCGCGCGGGCCGTGCCCGCCGAGGGCCGGGTGAGCGTGCTGGGGCACGACCTGGCCGGTTGGCCATCCCCCGAGCGTGCGCGGCACATCGCCGTGCTGGGGCAGACCGAAACCGCCGACCTCGCTTTCCGCGTGCACGACTACGTTGCCCTCGGGCGGCTGCCCCACCAGCGCCACGCCGGCCGCGCGGAACACGCGCGGGCGGTGGACGAGGCCCTGCACACCTGCGCGGTCGATTCCCTGGCGCACCGGGCGCTGTCCACCCTTTCGGGCGGCGAGCGCCAGCGCGTGCACCTGGCCCGCGCCCTCGCGCAGCAGCCCGCGCTGCTGTTGCTGGACGAGCCCACCAACCATCTCGACCTCGCGGCGCGCGCCGACCTGCTGGCCCTGGTGCGCGGGCTCGGCATCACCGTGGTGGCCGCGCTGCACGAGCTGGGCCTGGTGCCTTCGTTCGCCGACCGGGTGTGGATGCTGGACCGCGGCGCCCTGGTGGCCGACGGGCCACCCGATGAGGCGCTGAGCGCCGACCGCGTGGCCGGCGTGTTCGGCATGGAGCTGGTTCACACGCGGCACCCGCGCCATGGCGGCACGCTCTGGTCGTTCGAGCGCAGGGGGGCGGCATGAGGCGCGCGCTGTGGCGGTGGGCGGTCGGCCGATCCCTGGCACTGATGGCGGCCGGCGTGCTGTGCGTCGCGGGCCCCGCGCTGGCGCAGGGCGCGGGCGCCGTGCCGGGGTTTCCCGTCACCGTGTCCAACTGCGGCGACACGCTGCGCATCGCCGCGCCACCCCAACGCATGGTCGTGCACGACCTGAACATGGTCGAGATGGCGATGGCGCTCGGGCTGCAGTCGTCCATGGTGGGCGTGACGGGCATCACCGGCTGGTACAAGACCGATGCGGCATTCCTGCGCAGCCTGGGGACCATTCCGGAGCTGGCCCCCAAATACCCCACGCTGGAAACGCTGCTGGCCGCCAGGCCCGACCTGTTCTTCGCCGGCTGGTACTACGGCATGCAGCCCGGGGGCGAGGTGACCCCCGCCACCCTGGCGCCGCACGGCATCCAGACGCTGATCCTGACCGAAAGCTGCGCGCACACGCTCGGCGAAAAACCGCGCGCCACGATGGCTCTGCTGTACGGCGACCTGCTGCGCCTGGGCACCGTTTTCGGCCGCCGTGCCGAGGCCGAGCGGCTCATCGCGCAATGGCGCGCACGCGTGCGGGCCGCGACCCATTCCCCGCTGCCGCAGCCGCCGCGCGTGTTCGTCTATGACTCGGGCGAGGACAAGCCCTTCACCGCGGGCCGCGCCGCCATGCCCACGGCCCTGATCGAGGCCGCGGGCGGGCGCAACGTGCTGGGCGATGTCGCCATGAGCTGGGGCACCAGTGCCTGGGAGACGGTCGCAGCAAGCGACCCGCAGGTCATCGTGCTGCTGGACTACCAGAACGGGCAGGGCCCGGAGCACCTTCAGAAAATCCTGCAGGCCCACCCTGCCATGCGGCTCACCGAGGCCGTGCGCCAGCGCCGCTTCGTCACGCTGCGCTATGCCGAGTTGACGCCCGGGCCCGCCAACATCGACGCCATCGAAAAGCTGGCCCGTGCCCTGAGGCAGTCGCCATGATGTCGCCGGGGGCGGATGCCGCAACCCGCTCCACATTGCGCCGCACTGTGCCGCCGCTGCTCGCCCTGGCCTTGGCGCTGCTGGTGATGCTGTCGCTCACGGCAGGCAGTGCACCCGTGTCGTGGCGCGAGGCCGCCGCGGCGCTGGCCGGGCCTTGGGCCGGGCTTTTCGGCGCACCGGCGAGCGACATGGCGCAGGCGATCGTGCGCGACCTGCGCCTGCCGCGCGTGGTGCTGGCGCTGCTGGTGGGCGCCACGCTGGCCTTGGTGGGTGGCTTGTTGCAAAGCACCACACGCAACGATCTGGCCGATCCGTTCCTGTTCGGCCTGTCCTCGGGCGCTTCCACGGGCGCCGTGGCCGTCATCACGTTGACGGGCGAATGGCTGGGCGCCTGGACTTTGCCGGCCGCCACGTTCGCCGGGGCCTCGGTCGCGGCGGGCGCCGTGCTGCTGCTCGTGCGCCGCGCGGGCGGGCAGGGGCCCGCGCAGACGGTGCTGGCCGGGCTGGCGGTGTCGTTCCTGTTCGGCGCGCTGACGCACGGGCTCGTCTTTGCCGGCGACCAGCGCGCGGCGCATGCCGTGGTCTTCTGGTCGCTCGGGGGCCTGGGCCTGGCGCGTTGGGACAACCTGTGGCTGGCATGCCTGGGCTTGGCCGTGCTCGCAGTTTTTATCTGGCGCCGGCACCGCGCACTGGATGCGCTGCTGGCGGGGGACGACACGGCGCACAGCCTGGGCATTGCACCCGAGCGCCTGCGCACGCAGGCTTTCGTGGTGGCCGCAGTGGCGACGGCCTGCTGCGTGGCTCTGGCCGGGGTGATCGGCTTTGTCGGCCTGATGGTGCCGCACTTGGCGCGGCGGCTGTCGGGGCCGTTGCATGCGGCCTTTCTGCCGCTGGCGGCGCTGCTGGGCGCGGGGCTGCTGTTGGCCAGCGACCTGGTGGCCCGCACGCTGCTCGGCTCGCAGGAACTGCCCGTGGGCATCGTCACGGCCGGGATCGGCGCGCTCTTCGTGATGGCGCTGCTGCGGCGTCCTGCGGTGGGCTAAGGGCTGAGGCGCTTTGTTAGATGTTTTTGATCCTAAGTCATGGAAATATATTCTTTTTGGTTTTAAGAGGCGACTCCTAAGATCGCGGCAGCTTCCCTGAAAGGTGTCTTCCGTGATCCGACCGCTTCCCGTGGCAACCGCGTTTTTTCCAGGCCTTCCACGATCGGCTGATGCCTGCCCAGCAAGGGGGGGCGCATGAACTTTCAGCAATTGCGCTCCGTGCGCGAGGCCGTGCGCTGCGGCTTCAATCTGACCGAGGTGGCCGCCATGCTCTACACCTCGCAACCCGGCGTGAGCCGCCAGATCCGCGAGCTGGAAGAAGAACTGGGCCTCGAAATCTTCGCCCGCGCCGGCAAGCGCCTCACGGGCCTCACGCCGCCCGGCGCCACGCTGCTGCCCATCGTGGAGCGGCTGCTGCTGGAGGCCGAGAACCTCAAGCGCGCCGGCCTGGACTTCAGCGCCGCTCAGGAAGGGCGCCTGTCCGTGGCGGCCACGCACTCCCAGGCGCGCTATGCCTTGCCCCAGGTGGTGCGCGACTTCCGGGCGCTGTATCCCCACGTGTCGCTGCACCTGCACCAGGGCTCGCCCCGCCAGGTGGCCGAGATGCTGCTGTCCGGCGAGGCCGACATCGGCGTGGCCACCGAGGCGCTGGCCGGCTACGACAGCCTGGTCACGCTGCCGTGCTATCGGTGGTCGCACAGCATCGTGGTGCCGCCGGGGCATGCGCTGCTGGACCAGGCCGAGCCCGTCACGCTGCAGCAGTTGGCGCGATTTCCGATCATCACGTACGAGCTGGGCTACACCGGCCGCGCGCACATCGACGAGGCCTTTGCCCGTGAGGGCCTGACGCCCGATGTGGTGCTGACCGCCATGGATGCCGACGTGATCAAGACCTACGTGGAACTGGACATGGGCGTGGGCATCGTCGCCTCCATCGCCGTGGACCCCGACCGTGACCGCCATTTGCGCATGCTGGACGCGCGGCACCTTTTCGAGGTCAACCTGACCCGCCTGGGCCTGCGGCGCGGCAGCTGGATGCGCGGCTACGCCTACCGTTTCATCGAGAGCTTCGTGCCCACCCTGACACGCGAGGCGGTGGAAGCCGCCATGAAGACGCCCGCGCCCTGAGCCGGGGCGAAAGCGGGCCAGCCATCGTTCAAGGCGGCGGGGCAGGCTGCGACAGAACCCACAGCGCGAGCGCCCTGGCTTCGGGTTCGGTGATCCGCGCCTGGCGCGGCATGATCACCCGCCCCCAGGTGCCGACGCTGCCGTTGCGGATCTTGCCGGCCAGCCGGACCGGCGCCTCCGGGTCGTTGCGGTAGCGCTCGGCGATCTGAGCGAATCCCGGCCCCACCTGCTTGCGGACCATGCCGTGGCAGGCCATGCAGCCATGCTCCCGGCCCGGATGCACTTCGTCCGCCGCATGGCCGGTGGCGGCCATGCCTGCCAACCCAACCCCCAGGCACACCGCCATCAACCCGCGCCAGCCGGATCGCCGGCCCGCAACCAAGCCTCGGGGGTGGGGCAGGGGCTTTGCGGCGAGGGCCGTGCGGCATGGGGCATGGGTCATGGGTCATGCAGCTAAGCATAGCGGTGTGGATGGCGGGTGTTCCGCCGAGCGGCGGCTCCGTTTCGGCCTTTGCGCGGCTGCACCGTTGGCCCCCGACGGGCATCTTGGGCCCGCATGCCGGTTTTGCGCATATCCAAACGCGTTCTTGTCGCTTGGGCCCGCGTGTCGCCCCCGATAGATTCGCTCCAAGCCCACCGCACAACGTGGCGGGAAAAAACGAAAGGACGAGGGATGACTGCAGCACTGCGATTTCACCGCCACCTCCCCACGTGGCGCGACGGCCTGTATGCCCTGGCATTGGGCGCGGCCATCGCGCTGTGCGGCACGGCCTTCGCGGCCACGCCCGTGCCGCAGGGCCCGCTGGTCACCACCGACTGGCTGGCGCAGAACCTGGACAACGCCAAGGTCCGCGTGATCGAGGTCAGCGTGAACCCCGGCCTGTACGAGCGCAGCCACGTGCCCGGCGCGGTCAACTTCTCCTGGCATTCCGACCTGAACGACAAGGTGCGCCGCGACATCGTGGGCAAGGAGGCGTTCGAGGCGCTGCTGTCCAAGGCCGGCGTGGCGCCGGACACCACGGTGGTGCTCTACGGCGACACCAGCAACTGGTTCGCCGCCTGGGGTGCCTGGGTGTTCGACATCTACGGCGTCAAGGATGTGAAGCTGCTGGACGGTGGCCGCAAGAAATGGGAGGCCGAGAACCGGCCGCTGAACAACCGCGTGCCCGAGCCCGTGGCCACCACCTACCGCGTCGCCAGCGTCAACACCCAGTTGCGCGCCCGGCTGTCCGACGCGCTGGCGGTGGCCGAGGGGCGCAGCGATGCCCGGCTGGTGGACATCCGCTCGGCGGACGAATACACCGGCAAGGTCTTCGCCCCGGCCGGCGTGCCCGAGCTGTCGGTCCGTGCGGGCCACATTCCCGGCGCGGCCAACGTGCCGTGGGGCCAGGCCGTGCGCGAAGACGGCACGTTCAAATCGGCCGAAGAATTGAAGAAGCTTTACGCCGCCGCGGGCATCGACGGCAGCAAGCCGATCATCACGTATTGCCGCATCGGCGAGCGCTCCAGCCACACCTGGTTCGCGCTGAGCAAGATCCTGGGCTACGAGGTGCGCAACTACGACGGTTCGTGGACCGAATACGGCAACGCCGTGGGCGTGCCCATCACCAACCCGGCCGGCACCCTCTGGGCCGCCAAGTAACGCCGGGCCAAAACAGTTTGTCAGTAGGGGGTCTCTTTTCAAGCCCGCCGCGTGCGGGCTTTTTTTTGTCTGGAGGTTTCTGCCATGCGTGTTGCGGGACTGTTTTCATGGGGGCTGCTGGCCGCGGTGGGGGTTGTTGCCTATGCGCTGCAGGCCCTGCCGGGCGGGCGCACGCTGGCCTTCGCGCTGGCCGTGGGCGCCGTGCTCGGGTTGGTGCTGCAGCGGTCGCGCTTTTGCTTTTATTGCCATGCCCGCGACTGGTTTGAACGCGGCAATCCGCGGGGCCTGCTGGCCCTGGTGCTGGCGCTGGCCGTGGGCACGGTGGGCTACACGGTCGTGCTGGGCAGCTGGGTGCCGGTGCCGACGGCTGGCCAGTTGCCGGCGGACATGCACATCGGCCCGGTGAGTTGGGGCTTGGTGGCCGCAGGGCTGGCCTTCGGCGCCGGCATGGTGGCGTCGGGGTCGTGCATCAGCGCGCACTGGTATCGGCTGGCGGAGGGCTCGCTCGTGGCGCCTTTCGCTCTGATCGGATCGGCCGGCGGCTTCATCCTGGGGTTTCGCACCTGGAACGTGCTCTACAGCGCCACCATGGCCGAAGCGCCCACCGTGTGGCTCCCCGCGCACCTGGGCTACGGCGGTGCGCTGGCGCTGCAACTGGCCGTGCTGGCGGCCATCGCGGCCTGGCTGTGGCGCGGGTTTGCCCACGAGGCACCCGCAAACGTTGCCGCGGCCCACGGCGTTCCGCGACTGGGCCAGGCGTGGCGGCGGCTGTGGGTGGGCCGCTGGCCGTATTGGGCGGGCGGGCTGGCGGTCGGACTCATCGGTGCCTTCGTGATCGTTCGCATGCGCCCGCTGGGCGTGACGGCGACGCTGGGTAGCGCCGCCCGCGCATTGGCCCAGGAGCAGGGCTGGATTCCGGACCGGCTCAATGGCCTGGACATGCTGGCGGGATGCGCCACGGCCTTGCAGGCCAGCTGGCTCACGCCGAACGCGCTGCTGATCGCCGGGCTGGTCGCGGGCGCTTTCATCGCCGCGCTGGCCAGCCGCCAGTTCGCGCCGCGCTGGCCCACCTGGCGCGACGCGGGCCGGGGCCTGGCCGGCGGCGCGCTGCTGGGTTGGGGTGCGATGACCGGGCTGGGATGCACCGTGGGCACCCTGCTGTCGGGCGGCATGGCCGGAGCGCTGTCAGGATGGGTTTTCGGGGCGGCTGTGTTCCTGGCGGTCTGGGCCGGCGTGCGGGCACAGGCTTGGCAGGCACGCAGGGCAGGCGGCTGATACCTTCAGGCATTTTTGCTCCCTGCCCTAGTATTCATTGGCTTTATTGCTATTTAATTAATAGCAATCGCTCGGGGGATAGGGCGCGATGCAAATTTGTCCCCCCGGGCCGCCATCGCGGTGCCGTCCGACACCAAAGGGCGCCTTGGCTGACGGAGGCCTGTGCCCGGCCGAGCCACCATCGGCGGGTCGCCCGCGCCGCGGGCCTGCAACAGACTCAGGGAACGCATGGCATCCAAAGACAAAGCCGCCGATCGGGCAGCGACGGTGAACGAGAAGGAAGAAAAGGCACGGCGCGAATTGGGCGTGCTGGGGCCGCATGGCGATATGAGGCTGGAGTCGGTCGTCATCGATGGCTACAGCCTGGAGCTGCGCGATGGCGACGGGTTCGTGGGCGACAACGCCAGTCGCACTGCCTTTCGCGAAATGCTCGACGCATGGCGCAAGCTCTACACCGACATGGCGGGCAAAGACCCGCTGGGCAGCAAGCCCACGCGCGAGATCAGCAAGCAGCGCCTGGACGAATTGCTGGAAAAAGACGGCACCGCCGCCCGCGCCATCGAGGCGGCTTCTGAGGACTACGCGCTGCAACTGGCCCACGTGGTGCAGTGCTTTCTGAAGCACAAGAGCTGGCGCGGCGTGAAGCGCGTGATCATCGGCGGGGGCTTTCACCAGAGCGAGGTTGGCGAGCGTGCCATCGCCCGCGCCGCTGAAATCCTCAAGAAAGAAAAGACGGCGGTCGAACTGCGCACCTTGCACCACCACGCGGACGAGGGCGGGCTGATCGGTTGGGTGCACCTGGCACCGCCGGCGCTGCTGCAAAGCTACGACGCCATCCTGGCCGTGGACATCGGCGGCACCAACGTGCGCTGCGGCATCGTGCAGACCCATCTGCATGCCGCGGCCGACATGTCCAAGGCCGAGGTGGTGATCCGCGAAAAATGGGGCCATGCCGACGACGCGCCCAAGCGCGACGAACTGGTCGAGGGCATCGCTGAGATGCTGGAAGACCTGGTGGCGTACGCCGAGAAAGAAAACATCCGCCTGGCGCCCTACGTGGGCGTGGCCTGCCCGGGCCTGGTCTGCGAGGACGGCTCGCTGGCGGGCGGCACGCAGAACCTGCCGGGCAACTGGGAGAGCCTGCGCTTTCACCTGCCGCGCGACCTGTGCGAACGCCTGCCCTACATCGGCCAGGGCCGCACGCAGGTCTGCATGCACAACGATGCGGTCGTGCAGGGACTGTCGGAGTTGCCCTTCACCACCGATGTGAAGCACTGGGCGGTGCTCACGGTGGGCACCGGGCTGGGCAACGCCAGCTACACCAACCGCACGGACGGCTGAGCCGCTAAAGCATGCCCCGCCTGGCTTCGCGATGAAGGCCGGCGTAGGCCTGGCGAGGACGATCGCTGCCCCTTGTTGCAAGCGCTGCGCCGTGCAATGGGGCACGCCGTACTTCGGCATGGCCCGAAACCTATAATCGACGTCCCCAGCCCTCGCCGGGCCTTCATGTGCCTTCACATGCGTTGAGGCACCTCGGCACCCCACCAGATTCCAAGATGAGCCAGCCCACTTCCAGCGTCGCAGACATCCGCAAGACCTTCCTCGACTTCTTCGCATCGAAGGGCCACACCGTCGTGCCGTCCAGCCCGCTCGTGCCGGGCAACGACCCGACGCTGATGTTCACGAACTCGGGCATGGTGCAGTTCAAGGACGTGTTCCTGGGCACCGACAAGCGCCCTTACCAGCGCGCCACGTCCGTCCAGGCCTGCCTGCGCGCCGGCGGCAAGCACAACGATCTGGAAAACGTGGGCTACACCGCGCGCCACCACACGTTCTTCGAAATGCTGGGCAACTGGAGCTTCGGCGACTATTTCAAGCGCGAATCGCTGAAATGGGCGTGGGAACTGCTCACCGAGGTCTACCAACTGCCGGCCGAGCGCCTGCTGGCCACCGTCTATGAAGAAGACGACGAGGCCTACGACATCTGGACCAAGGAAATCGGCCTGCCGCCCGAGCGCGTGATCCGCATCGGCGACAACAAGGTCGGCCGCTACAAGTCCGACAACTTCTGGATGATGGCCGACACCGGCCCCTGTGGTCCCTGCAGCGAAATCTTCTACGACCACGGCCCCGAGATCCCTGGCGGCCCGCCCGGCAGCCCCGACGAGGACGGCGATCGTTTCATCGAAATCTGGAACAACGTGTTCATGCAGTTCGACATGGCCGAAGACGGCTCCGTCAAGCCGCTGCCCGCGCCGTGCGTTGACACGGGCATGGGGCTGGAGCGCCTCGCGGCCATCCTGCAGCACGTGCACAGCAACTACCAGATCGATCTGTTCGACGCGCTCATCCAGGCCGCAGGCCGCGAGACGCACACGGCCGATCTGTCCAACCCGTCGCTGAAGGTGATCGCCGACCATATCCGTGCCACCTCGTTCCTCATCGTCGACGGCGTGCTGCCGAGCAACGAAGGCCGAGGCTATGTGGAGCGCCGCATCGTGCGCCGTGCCATCCGCCACGGCTACAAGCTGGGCCAGAAGACGCCGTTCTTCCACAAGCTCGTCAAGGATCTGGCGCAGCAGATGGGCGACGCCTACCCCAAGCTGCGCGAGCAGGAGCAGCGCATCACCGAGGTGCTCAAGGCCGAAGAGGAACGCTTCTTCGAGACGCTGGCCAACGGCATGGAAATCCTGGACGCCGCCCTGGCGGGTGACGCGAAGGTGCTGCCGGGCGACGTGGCCTTCAAGCTGCACGACACTTATGGCTTTCCGCTGGACCTGTCGGCCGACGTGTGCCGCGAGCGCGGCGTGACGGTCGATGAGGCTGGTTTCGCCGAAGCCATGAACAAGCAGAAGGCGCAGGCCCGTGCCGCCGGCAAGTTCAAGATGGACAAGGCGCTGGAGTACACCGGCGACGTCAACCGCTTCACCGGCTACGAGCGATTGGCCGAAAAGACCGCCAAGATCACCGCCATCTATGTGGACGGCGTCGGCGTTGCCGCGCTGCGCGCCGGGCAAGAGGGCGTCGTGGTGCTCGACACCACGCCGTTCTATGCCGAAAGCGGCGGCCAGGTGGGCGACCAGGGCGTGATCACCAGCGGCTCGGCCCGCTTCGCGGTGGCCGATACGCTCAAGATCAAGGCCGATGTGTTCGGCCACCACGGCAGCCTGGAAGCCGGCACCCTCAACGTGGGCGACACGGTCCATGCCGAGGTGGACACGGCCCTGCGCGCGGCCACCATGCGCAACCATTCGGTCACCCACCTGATGCACAAGGCCCTGCGCGAAGTGCTGGGCAGCCATGTGCAGCAAAAGGGCTCGCTGGTGAATGCCGAGCGCACGCGCTTCGACTTTGCGCACAACGCGCCGGTGACGGACGCGCAGATCCGCGAGATCGAGCGCCGGGTGAATGAGGAAATCCTGGCCAACACCGCCACGGGCGCCCGGGTGATGGACATCGAGTCGGCGCAAAAGACCGGCGCGATGATGCTGTTCGGCGAAAAATACGGCGAAAGCGTGCGGGTGCTGGACATCGGCACCAGCCGCGAACTGTGCGGCGGCACGCACGTGGCGCGCACCGGCGACATCGGGCTGTTCAAGGTCGTGGCCGAAGGCGGCGTGGCGGCGGGCGTGCGGCGGATCGAGGCCGTCACCGGCAGCAACGCGCTGGCCTACCTGCAGCAACTGGAAGACACCGTGACCCGTGCGGCCGGCGTATTGAAGGCGCCTGTGGCCGAGCTGAACGGCCGCATCGGCCAGACGCTGGACCAGGTGAAGGGGCTCGAGCGCGAAGTGGCGGCACTGAAGGGCAAGCTGGCCTCGGCCCAGGGTGACGAGATGCTCGCGCAGGCGGTGGACGTCAAGGGCGTGAAGCTGCTCGCGGCCCAGTTGCCCGGCGCGGATGCCAAGACCCTGCGCGACACCATGGACAAGCTCAAGGACAAGCTCAAGTCTGCCGTGATCGTGCTGGCCGCCGTCGATGGCGACAAGGTGCAATTGGCCGCTGGCGTGACCGCCGACAGCCTGTCGAAGGTCAAGGCGGGCGAGTTGGTCAACTTCGTGGCCAGCCAAGTCGGCGGCAAGGGCGGCGGCAAGCCCGACATGGCCATGGCCGGCGGCACCGATGCGTCCGCATTGCCCGCGGCGCTGGCGTCCGTGCACAGCTGGGTGAGCGAACGGCTTTGATTCTCAAGGCCCAGCAAAAACAAAGGCCCGCTATGCGGGCCTTTGTTTTTTGGACTGCCGGCCGTTCAGAACAGCTCGACGTCGTCGTTGGACACCTTGGTGTGCAGGTGGCCCTGGTCGATCAGTTCGTCGTAGTAGCACACCCGGTTGCGGCCGTTTTCCTTGGCGAAATAGAGCGCCTGATCGGCCTGGCCCAGGATCTCCACCGGGGCGCCCCGGTCGGTGCAGACAAACCCCAAGCTGACCGTGACCTGGCCCACCTGCGGGAAGTTGTATTCCTGCACCGCCAGGCGAAAGCGGTTGAACACCTTGTGCGCTGTCGATAGCGTGGTCGAGCGCAGCAGCACCACGAATTCCTCACCCCCGAAGCGGAAGATGCGGTCATGGCTGCGGAAAGACGAGCGCAGGATGTTGGCGATCAGGATCAGCACTTCGTCGCCGTACAGGTGGCCGAAACGGTCGTTGACCTGCTTGAAATGGTCGATGTCCACCACCGCCAGCCACTGCTGCAGCGGCTCGCTCGCGTCGGCGTTGTCGCCCTCCGCGAGCATTTCGTCGGCCGCGATTCGCACGCTGCCCGAAACCCCCGCACGCCGCGCGAACTGCTCATCGAAGGTCTTGCGGTTGAACAGCCCCGTGAGTGCATCGCGCTCGCTGTAGTCCAGCAGGCTCTGGTAATTTTGATAGACGTAGAAGACGCTCTGGATCACGTCCAGCTTGTGCACCGAAAACGGCCGCGACTGCGTCACCTCGATGCAGGCGTGCACCTCGTCGTGCATCCACACCGGCATCCACAGCGTGTGCTCGCCCTTGCGCAGCGAATGCAGCGCGCGCCGCTCTTTCTTCACGATGCATTCGTGCAGTGCGGCGTATTGCGTCAATGGCTCGCGGCGTGAATCGGCTGCGGCTTCGGAATTGGTCGAGACCATCTGGCCTTGGTCGCACCAGGTGCGGGGCCGCACGTACGGCACACCGTCGTCACTGAAGATTTCAAGCGCACGCACGGCCTTGATCGCAGGCAGCTTCTGCAGCGTGGAGAGCACCGACACCTCCAACCGAAGATGGTCGCGGTGGCCGGTCATTTCGACCAGGTTGTCGAGAATGGGCTTCATGGATGCGTCGATTCTGCAGTCATGCGGTCAACTTCGGCGCACGAACACCACGTCCCACACGCCGTGCCCCAGACGCAGGCCACGGTTTTCGAACTTGGTGAGGGGGCGATATTCGGGCTGCGGCGCGTATCCGTCGGCGGTATTGGCCAGTTGCGGCTCAGCCGACAGCACTTGCAGCATCTGCTCGGCATAAGGCTGCCAGTCGGTCGCGCAATGCAGATACCCACCTGGCTTGAGCCGCGACGCCAGTTTGGACACGAGCGGCGGCTGGATCAGGCGGCGCTTGTTGTGCTTTTTCTTGTGCCACGGATCGGGAAAGAAGATGTGCACGCCATCCAGCGTGCCTGGCGGCACCATGTGGTCGATCACCTCGACCGCGTCGTGCTGCAGGATGCGGATGTTGGTCAGGCCCTGCTCGCCGATGCGCTTGAGCAGCGCGCCCACGCCGGGCTCGTGCACCTCGCAGCACAGGAAGTTGTCCTGCGGCCGCACGCCAGCAATGTGCGCGGTGGCCTCGCCCATGCCGAAGCCGATCTCCAGCACCAGCGGGGCGGTGCGGCCGAACACGGCAGGGGCATCGATGGGGTGGGGCGCATAGTCCAGCACGAAGCGGGGGCCCAGCTCTTCGAAGGCTTTGGCCTGGCCCGTGGTGGTACGGCCTGCGCGGCGCACATAGCTCTTGATGGTCTTGGGATAGGGGACGTCGGCGGGGGCGCCGCCACCCGTGCGCGCCGGGCGCGGCTCGGGGAGATTCGTCGGGCCGGCATCGGCCAGGGGCAATTGCGTTTCTGTCACGGTGAGCGATTGTAGATTCCGGACCATGCCCGCGCCCAGAGCTCTAGCGCAAGGCCGACCGGGGTGTCGCTTGGCCGCACCAGCGGCGGCAGGCCCAACTGGTGCGCGGCGGATGCCAGTGCCTTCAATGGATCGCGCGTGTCCAGGGGCGGCGCGCCATGCTGTTTGGACAGCTTGGCCCCGTCGGGGGCATACACGAGCGGCGTGTGCAGGTAGTGCGGGGTGGCAAAGCCCAGGGCCTGCTGCAGCAGGATCTGGCGCGGCGTGTTGTCGGCGAGGTCTTCCCCGCGCACGACGTGGGTGACGCCCTGTGCGGCATCGTCCACCACCACGGCGAGCTGATAGGCCCACAGGCCGTCGGCGCGGCGCAGCACGAAGTCGCCGACCGTGCCCGCCACGTCCTGCGCCTGCAGGCCGAGGCGGCGGTCTTCCCATACCACGCCGTCCTGGGAAACCGACGGCCCGGCATCGCGCCCGCACGGCCCCGGACGGGTCGGCAGTTTTTTCTGGTTTTCCGATGAGCGGAACCGCCAGGACCGGCCCGGCCGGCCCTGCAGTCCCCCGCGGCAGGTGCCGGGGTAGGGCAATTCCACATGGGGCTGGCGGACGTGGCCTAGCCTGGAGTGGGCTTGTTCGATATCGCTGCGCGAGCAGGCGCAGGGATAGGCCTGGTCTTGCGCCTGCAAGCGGTCCAGCGCCCGCTGGTAGTGCGCTGCGCGCTCCGATTGCCGCAGCACCGGGCCGTCCGGCAGCAATCCGCAATCGGCCAGTTGGGACAGGATGACCGCGTCGGCCCCCGGTGCGCAGCGCGGCGTATCGACGTCTTCGATGCGCACGAGCCACTGCCCGCCACGCTCCCCGTGCGCCGAGCGCGCATCCAGCCAACTGGCCAGCGCGGCCACCAGCGATCCCGCATGCAGCGGGCCCGTGGGCGACGGCGCGAAGCGGCCGATGTAGCGGGGGGACGAGGAGGCAGGTGTCATGCCACTGCGAGCGCGAGTTCCAGTCCGGAAACGAACGCATCTTCCAGGCGATGGCCCAGGCACCAGTCGCCGCACAGGCCGATGCCGGCCTTGGCGTCCCACAGGTGCGAGCGGCCCAGGGGCGAAAGCGTCTGGGCGTAGCGCCAGCGGCAGACCTCGGCGTGCGCGGGCTCGGCGCGGATGCCGGTCACCTCGGAGAACGCCTTGGTGAGCTTGGCTTGCACGCGTGCTTCGCCGTCTTCCAGGTGTTCGCGCGACCAGGCCGGGCTGGCCTGCACGGTCCAACGTTCCACCGCGCCTCGGCCGGGTTTGGAGGACTCGCGGGCCAGCCAGGCGATGCGGTGGTGCGTGCTGCGGGCCGCGTTCCACTGCGGCCCCAGCGTGGTGAGGCCGGGGCGAACGGCTTGCGGAAACGCCAGCATGAGGGTCCAGCACGGGGCGATGGTCACCTGGGCCAGTGGTGCATGCAGCGAGGGCGCGACGGTGGTTCCCGATGCCTCGCCCGAGGCCTGCAGCAGTGCCAGGGCCGGCACAGAAGGCTGCGCCAGCAGCACCGCATCGAATCCTGCATGCACCTGCGCCGCGCCGTCCGGCGATTCGGTGCGCAGTTGCCAGCGGCTGCTGTCCAGCGGGTCGCGCTCGATGCGTGTCACCTGGTGGCTGGTGCGCAGGCGGCCGGCCTGCGCCAGCGGCTGGGACCAGGCATCCACCAGCGACTCCATGCCGGGGCTGGCGACCCAATGCGGCTCTCCCGGTGGGGGCGCCGCAGCAGCCACGCGGCCTGCCGCGTCGAGCACGCGCACGGTGTTGGCGCTCCATGGCCGGCACAGGCCGGGCACGGTGTCCAGTGCACGTTCGAAGCGCGGATCGCGCACGGTGAAGTACTGCGCCCCGGCATCGAAGCTGCCAAAGGGGGTGTCGAGCGTGGTGGTGCGTCCGCCGGCATGCGGTGCTTTTTCGAACACCGTGACCTCATGGCCTGCCTGCACCAGGGTGCGGGCGCACACGATGCCCGCCATGCCGGCACCGATGACGGCGAAGCGACGGGCCGGTGCCGAGGGCTTGGGGGATGGGGCCGGGGTCTCCGTGGAGGGGCTGCGTCGCAGCCGTTGCTTGGATCGTTGGGCGGGTGCTGGGGGCATGGGGCCGGGCCTTTCGGAAGCGAAGTTCAGGAGCAGTCAAACAAGGCCCACTCTACACGCGCGGCCCCTGGCCGCGTGGCTTCGTGCGCTAGAAATGATGATGGTTTTCGAGCAGTGCCTTGCGCGTGGCGGGGCTTTGCAATTGCGACAGCCACCATTGCAACGCCCGCCCCGGCGCGCTGTGGCCCGGCCCGCCCCAGGCGTAGTGCACCGGCACGCTGCGCCTGGCACGGGCCACCCGGCGTGTGACCAGCCGCCCGGCCTGCAGGTAGGGCCGGGCCATCGGTTCGGGAAGGAATCCTCCGCCCAGGCCCCTCAGCTGGGCCTGCAGCTTGGCCTGCATGCTGTCCACGGTGAAGACGTCCTGCCCCCCGAGCAGGCCCATGGTGACGCTGCCGCGCTGCGCCGAATCGGCCACGGCCACCGCACGGTGCGTGCGCAGCACGGTGTCGGTGACGGGCTCTGGCGCATCGGCCAGCGGGTGATGGGGGGCCACGGCATAGAGAAACTCCAGCTCTCCCATCGCCTCTTGCTGCAGGCCCGACACCGTGGAGCCGTTGACGGCCACACCGATGGCCAGGTCGGCCCGGCCGGAGGTCAGCATCTCCAGCGTGCCCGACAGGATGCCGGTGCGCAGCTTGAGCCGCGTGGGCGGCTGCATCGCGTAGAACGCCTCGGTCAGCTCCAGCAGGGTCGTGGGCGAGATGATGCCGTCCACGCTGATGGTCAACTGCGGCTCCCATCCCGTCGCGACGCGGCGGACCCGGTTGGCCACCGCATCCACTTCTTCCAGCAGCCGCGCGCCTTCGCGCAGCAGTTCGGTGCCGGCCTCCGTCGGGCGCGCCTGGCGCGCGCTGCGATCGAACAGCAGCACGTCGAGCGCATCCTCGATCTGGCGCACGCGGTAGGTGAGGGCGCTGGGCACCAGCCCGAGCCGCCGCGCTGCCGCGGCGAAGCTGCCGGTGTCGGCAATGACCTGCAGCATGGACAAACTGTCGGGGGTCAGGGCATCGCGGGCGTTTTGCATGGTGGGTGCTCTGGGACTTCAAAGATTTTGAATGATGCCTTCAATCCGCTTGGGCTTGCAAGCCGCACCGTGCTTCTAAAGTCGCTGCACCCAAGGAACACCTGCCGCCCATGCTGACCGTCCGAAAATCCCAAGACCGGGGCCACGCCGACCACGGCTGGCTGCAGTCGTACCACAGCTTTTCGTTCGCCGGCTACTACGATCCCCGCTACATGGGCTATGGCAGCCTGCGCGTCGTCAACGAAGACCGCATCGCGCCGGGCACCGGCTTCGGCACCCACAGCCACCGCGACATGGAAATCCTGAGCTACGTGCTGTGCGGCGAACTGGCGCACAAGGACAGCCTGGGCAACGTGCGGGGCATTCCCCAGGGCGACGTGCAGCGCATGAGCGCCGGCACCGGCGTGGCGCACAGCGAGTTCAACCATGCCCCGGGGCAATCCACCCATTTCCTGCAGATCTGGCTGGAGCCCGATGCCCGCGGCATCGTCCCCGAATACGAACAAAAGAGCTTTGCCGACGCGGACAAGCGCGGCGCCTTGCGGCTGCTGGCATCGCCCGACGGCGCTTGCGGGTCGCTTACCGTCCATGCGGATGCCCGGATGTATGCCGGCCTGTTCGATGGCTGGGAGGCCGATACGCTGGAGCTGTCGCCCGGCCGCAAGGGTTACGTCCAACTGATGCGCGGTGCCATCGAGGTCAACGGGTATGCCTTGGCGGCCGGCGACGCCGTCTTTGCAGAGCAGGAGCCCTCGCTTTCGTTCGCGCTGGGCGCGCAGGCGGAAGTGCTGGTGTTCGATCTGGCAGCCTGAGGAATTCTGAATACTGGCAATCGTTTTTTTGTCGTTCCGCTGTCCTGCTCGCTCTCCCGCTTCTTTCTTTTTCTTCAACCCATCTCCCACAACCCGAGGAACTTCCCATGGCAAAAATCGCAGTGGTCTTTCATTCCGGCTACGGCCATACGCAGCGCCTGGCCCAGGCCGTCGCCGAAGGCGCGAACGCACAACTCGTCGCCATCGATGCCGACGGCAATCTGCCCGAAGGCGGCTGGGAAACGCTGCAAGCGGCCGATGGCATTCTGTTCGGCACGCCAACTTACATGGGCGGCCCGAGCTGGCAGTTCAAGAAGTTCGCCGATGCCTCGTCCAAGGCCTGGTTCGGTCGCAGCTGGCAGGACAAGGTGTTCGGCGGCTTCACCAACAGCGCCAGCCTGAACGGCGACAAGCAGGGCACGCTGGCCTATCTGCACACCCTGGCGTCGCAGCACGGCGGCATCTGGGTGAGCCTGGGCCTGATGCCCAGCAACGCCAAGGCCGCCACCCGCAACGACCTGAACAACCTGGGCGGCTCGGTCGGCGTGCTGGCCCAGTCGCCCTCCGACGCCAGCGTGCAGGAAATGCTGCAGGGCGACCTGGACACCGGCCGTTCGTACGGCGCGCGCGTGGCGGAGATTGCACGCCGCCTGCACGGCTGATAGATTGGCCGGCCATTCCCTGACCTTTTCACCGGAGCCTTCCCCATGACCCTGGAACTGCGGCGCATTGCCGGCGCACCGCTGGCGCAGACCCTGACGGTGCGCGAGCACCGCATGGTCGTGGACGCAGCGGTGGCCGAGGACGGCGAAGACACCGGCCCCAATCCGCACGATTTGTACGACGCCGCGCTCGGCGCCTGCAAGGCGCTTACCGTGCTGTGGTACGCACGCCGCAAGGGCATGGCGGTGGCCGACGTGCGCACGGTGATCGACCGCGACGCCTCGGCCGAACGCAGCGGCACCTACCGCCTGGCCGCCCGCCTGCAGGTGAGCGGCGACCTCACCGACGCCCAGATCGCAGAGCTGCAAGCCGTTGCCGCCAAGTGCCCGGTGCACAAGCTGATGACCAGTGTCACCACCGAGATCACGACCGCCGTGGAGCGCATGCCATGAGCGGGCCGGTGATCCTCAAAGGGCACGACAAGGACCTGGGCGGTGGATTCACCGTGCGCCGGCTGCTGCCGTCGCTGCAGCGGCGCTCGGTCGGGCCCTTCGTCTTCTTCGACCATTTCGGGCCGGTGACCGTGGAGCCGGCGTCCGAATACGACGTGCGGCCCCACCCGCACATCGGCCTGGCCACCGTCACCTACCTGTTCGACGGCGCCATCCTGCACCGGGACAGCCTGGGCTCGCTGCAGCAGATCGCACCCGGCGCCATCAATTGGATGACGGCCGGGCGAGGCATCGTGCATTCCGAGCGGCGGCCCGAGGCGCTGCGCGACCGCAGCTACGTGAACCATGGCATCCAGCTGTGGGCGGCGTTGCCGGTGGCCAACGAGGACGACGCGCCCAGCTTCGTGCACACGCCGGCCGCCGACATTCCCGAGCTATCGCACGAGGGCGCCACCGTGCGCGTGCTGATCGGCCAGGCGTTCGGCCACACCTCCCCGGTGGCGACGCTGTCGCCCACGCTGTACCTCGACGTGCAACTGTCCGCAGGCGGCGCGCTGACCCTGCCGCCGCTGGCGCAGGAGACCGCGATCTATGCCGTGGACGGCGACTTGCTGCTCGATGGCGAGCCGTTCGCGGCCCACACGCTGGCCGTGCTGGAGCCGGGCGCGGGCGCCGCGCTGCGCGCGCCTGACCGCGCGGTGCGGCTGATGGTGATCGGCGGCGACGCGCTCGATGCGCCGCGCCACATCTGGTGGAACTTCGTCTCCAGCCGCAAGGAGCGCATCGTGCAGGCGGCTGACGATTGGGAGGCCCAGCACATGGGCCAGGTGCCTGGCGAGACCGAGTGGATTCCACTGCCGGAGCGGCGATTCAAGCCCTGAACCTGAATTTTTGGGTCAAAACGGCCTTGCGCCCTAGAAAATCATGCGGCGGATGCTCACTTTTCGATAGCGATAGCGCTTGGTTCGATGGTGCGCTCCGGCTGGGCCGATAAATCGTTCGCCAGCACCCGGCGTTCGTCGAACACGAAGCAGCCGCCGCGGTAGTGCGCACCGTCGGTTTCCTCGAAGTATTTGAGGATGCCGCCTTCGAGCTGATAGACGTTCTCGATGCCTTCCTCGCGCATCAGGATGGCCGCCTTCTCGCACCGGATACCGCCGGTGCAGAAGCTCACCACCGTCTTGCCCGCGAACTCGGCCTTGTGTTCGCGCAGCGCGGGTGGAAACTCGGTGAACTTGTCGATGCGCCAGTCGATGGCGTTGTCGAACGTTCCCTGGTCCACCTCGAAGGCGTTGCGCGTGTCCAGCGTGACCACCGGGCGGCCCGTGTCGTCGTGCCCTTGTGCCAGCCAGCGGCGCAGCGTGGGTGCATCCACCGCCGGTGCACGGCCGCTTGACGGTCGGATGGTGGGGTGGTCCATGCGGATGATCTCGCGCTTGACCTTCACCAGCATCTTGCGAAACGGCTGCGTGGCCGACCAGCTTTCCTTGGGGGCAAGGGGCTCGAAGCGTTCGTCCGTCTTCAACGCATCGATGAATCCGCGCACGGCAGGCGCCGGGCCGGCCAGGAACAGGTTGATGCCTTCCTCGGCCAGCAAGATCGTGCCTTTGAGGTGCGCCGCTTCGGCGCGCGCGTGCAGCAGTTCGCGCAGTTCTGGCGCGTCCGGCAGCGGCACGAACAGATAGCAGGAGATATTGAGAACGTCGTTCACGGTGGAGTCGGGCATGGCAGGGCGGGCCGGACGGCCAACGGTGTGGCCCCGGCGTTCGGCTAACTGGCGGGCGTGAGCAGCGCGGTGTCGATCTTGTTGGCCAGCTGGGCAATGGCCAGCGCCGCAGGGCAGCCGGGCATCTGCAGCAGCAGCAACTGGCGGCGCATGACGGCATCGCGCACCGACGTGTCGGCGGGAATGTCGCCCATGTGCAGCAAGCGCATGGAGCGGCCCGATTCGGTGCTCACGAAACGGTCCAGCACCTGCTGCAACTGGCTCGTGATGGCACGGCCATCGCCGGGCCGCGCGGCCTGGTTGACCACCAGGCGCACATGCTGGCGTTTTTGCTGCGTGGCCAGCACCTTGATGGCGGCGTATGCGTCGGTGAGGGAGGTGGGCTCGGGCGTGGCGACGATCAGCACCTCGGACGCGAGCGACACCGAGAACAGCACCACATCGGAAATGCCGGCGCCGGTGTCCAGCAGGATCACGTCGAAGCGCGGCGCGAGCGTCTGGATCACGTTCAGGAATTCGCTGCGAACCTCGGGCGTGAGGCGCGAATATTCGACCATGCCCGAGCCGGCAAGCACGACCGAAAAGCCACCGGGGGCGTCGATCACGGCGTCGTCCAGATCGGCCTTGCCGGTGAACACGTCATGCAGCGTGACCTTGGGGTGCAGGTTGAGCACCACGTCCAGGTTGGCCAGGCCCAGGTCGGCGTCAAGCACGAGCACGCGGTGGCCGCGGCGGGTGAGGGCGGCCGCCAGGTTGGCGGAAACGAAAGTCTTGCCCACGCCGCCCTTGCCGCTCGTGATGGCGATGATGCGGGCGCCGGGCGGCGTCGGGCCGCCGGGGCGCGCGGGCATGTTCGGGCCTGCGGGGGTGGTGGGTTGGGGGGACAGCGCGTCGGTCATCTCTGGGCTTTCAATAGGCGCTGCCTGTGGAATCCATGGGCGGTGGCAGATCGCCCCATCCCGACGGAGTGTATAGCGGGCCGAAGAGCAGGCTCTTCTCTTCGGCACTCACGGTGCTGTCCGGTTGTTCTTCGATGCTGACACGGTTGCGGCCGGCCATCTTGGCTTTGTAGAGCTGGCTGTCGGCGCGCTCGCTCCACAGCAGCGTCGTGCTGCGAATCCACTGCAGGGCAAAAGCGCCGCCGATGCTGACGGTGACGCTGAGCTCGACCGAGGGCGAGATGCGCACCGGCGTGCGCTCGATCGCGCGGCGGATGCGTTCGGCCACCACGCGGCCGAAGCCTGCCTGGCAGGCCGGCAGCACCACGGCGAACTCTTCGCCGCCGTACCGCGCCAGGGTGTCCATGGGGCGCACGCAGCCGTTCAGGGTGCGCGCCACCGACTGCAGCACGATGTCCCCGGCCAGATGGCCGTAGGTATCGTTCACCCGCTTGAAATTGTCAATGTCGAGCATGAGCAGCAGCGCCGCCTCGCCAGCGCGGGTGACACGGTCGATCTCGCGCTCCAGCACCGTGCGGAAGTGGCGCCGGTTGGCCAGCCCGGTGAGGGGGTCCTTGAGCGACAGCTCGCACAGGCCGTCGATCAAGCCCTGCAAATAATGCAGTGGCGTGTCGGAGGGCAAAGCCGCTTCGGAGCCCGCGGCCTGCGCAACCAACGCATGCGCAGTCGTCAGGCGCAGGTCGCGCAGGTTCACGAATTGAGGGGTCGCAGATTCAGTCACAAAATGCAACAAACAGTATGTACCGAGTGTAGCAGCGGGGTCGGGCTTTGGCCTTGCGATCCTGGCTCATTCCGTTAATTGTTGCAACACGGCCAGCGCCTGGGTGTCGGTGCGGTAGAGCGCGAGACCCGGCCCCGCTTCCAGAAGCCCCGCGCGGCGCAGCACCTGCTCCACCGGCAGCTTGATGCCGCTCACATGCAGTTGCCCGCCGCGCGAGGCCGCCAGCGTGCGCAGACGGCCGAAGGTTTCCACGCCGGTCACGTCGATGCGGTTGATGGGCTGGGCGAACAGGCACAGGTGGCGGATCTGGGGGTGGGCCGCCCAGTGTTCGGCGATGCGGCGCTCCAGGGCCGCGGCAGAGGCGAAGTCCAGCTCGGCATCCATCCGCAAGGCGAACAGCCCCGGCGCGATGGGCGGCAAAAGCCACAGGTGGCGGTCGCGCAGGCTGCCGTCCGGGTGCGGGGCCACCTCGATGATGCGCGGGTGCAGGCGCTGATAGAGGAAGTGGCCGAGGTTCAGCACCAGTCCCACCAGCACGCCCCAATACATGCGCGGCGCGGTCGCCAGCGTCAGCGCGAACGTCACGCCCCCGATGACCGCCTCGACCCGCGACAGGCGCCACAGCCGCAGCAGCGTGCCGGGCTTGATCAGGCTGGTCACCGCCGTGACCACCACCGCCGCCAGCACCGAATGCGGCACGTGGTAAAGCGCCGGGGTGAGCCACAGCAGCACTGCCAGCACCAGCGCCAGGGCGAACAGGGTGGCCCAGCCGCTCTTGGCGCCGGCATAGAGGTTGATGGCCGAGCGCGAGAACGACGCGCTGGTGGCAAAGCTGCCGCACAGCCCGGAACTCATCTTGGCCAGGCCGTGTGCGATCAGGTCCTGGTTCTCGTTCCAGCGCGTGCCGCCTTGCTGGTGCTCGACCTTCGCGCTGGATGCGGTTTCCAGAAAGCTCACCAGCGTGACGACCAGCACCGGCAGCACCAGCGCGCCGAACTCGTTCCACGACAGCCAGCCCGGCCAATACGGTGCGGGCAACCCGGCAGGCAGATGGCCCACCACGGCACCGTCGCGGTCGGCATAGCCGATCGCCCAACTGGCCAGCGCCGCCAGCCCGACGATCACGATGGCCGCAGGAAACGTCGCGCGCCAGCGCCGCGCTGCCACCAGCAGCGCCAGGCTGCCCAGGCCGAAAGCCGCCGCCGTGAGGTCGAAATGGTGCAGCGACGGCGACACGGCCAGCGCGTTCCAGGTGGTGCGCAGACCCACCAGATCCGGCAGTTGCGAGGCGAGGATGAGCAGGGCCGCCGCCTGGGTGAAACCATTGAGCACGGGCGATGTGACCAGGTTGAGCAGCCAGCCGAACCGCACCACGCCCAGCATCATCTGCAGCAGGCCCGACAGCAGCGCCATCCACGCGGCCAGTGCCACCCAGTGCGCGCTGCCGGGCTCTGCCAGGCCCGTGAGCGAGGCCCCGATCAGCAGGCTGGTGAGTGCGGTGGGCCCCACGCCCAGGCGGGTGGACGAACTCCACAGCACCGCGATCAGCGCCGGCACCAGCGAGGCATAGATGCCCGTGATCACCGGCATGCCCGCCAGCGCCGCATAGGCCACCCCTTGCGGCACCAGCATCAGGCCGACCGTCATGCCGGCCCAGAACTCTCCCCGCATCAGGTGGCGGTCTGGCCTCGGCCAGGCCAGGAAAGGAAACCATCGGTAGAGAGACTGCACGCGCATCCGTCGATTGTCGCGCGGCATGGGGGAGCTGGCGGCGTTCTCGCGCCCGTCTTGTCCTACGCCAGCTTCGGCGGCGCTCCCACTGGGGGGCGCGCAGCCCAAACTTAAAGTGCCATCCAATCCCCCACCTTTCCTTGCACGGAGGCCAACGCCATGAGCAAAACCCATTCTCCTTCCATCCCGTCCACCCGCCTCGTGACCATTTTGTCGGCCGCCTTGCTGGCGTTCGGGCTGGCTGCCTGCGACAAGGCCGATGACCGCACGGTGGGCCAGCAGATCGATTCCGCCGTCGCCAAGAGCGGCCAGGTAGCCTCCGATGCCCAGCGCAAGATGGAGACGGCCGCCAACGAAGCCGGCGACGCCACGCGCCAGGCCGCCGAGCGCGCTGCTGCGGTGATGGACGATGCCGGCATCACTGCCAAGGTTTCCGCCGGTCTGGCCCAGGACGCGGAACTGAGCGCGGTCAAGATCGATGTGGACACCCGCAACGGCATCGTCACGCTGAACGGCCCCGTCAAATCCAAGCAGGCCAGCGAGCGTGCCACCACCATCGCCCAGGGTGTGCAGGGCGTGAACTCGGTGGTGAACCAGCTCACCGTCTCCAGCGCCGGCTGATCCCGGGCCGCCACGGCGCCGTCCGGCACGCTCTCGAAGCAGGGCAAGCCGGGCGCTACCATGGCGCCCATGACTTCTTCTGCCGACCTCGTCACCCGAATCGTCCACCACGACTACACGCCGCCTGCGGGCTTCGCCGCGCCGCAGCCTGCGGTGTACAAAGCCTCCACGGTGATCTTCCCCAACGTGGCCGCCATGCGCGCCCGGGAGTGGAAGGACAAGACCAGCTACACCTACGGCCTGCACGGCACGCCCACCACCTATCAGCTCGAAGAGCGCCTGTGCGAGCTGGAGGGCGGACAGCAGTGCCTGCTCGTGCCCAGTGGCCTGGCAGCCATCGCCAATGTGTCGCTGGCCCTGCTGCGCACCGGCGACGAGGTACTCATTCCCGACAACGCCTACGGGCCGAACAAGGCGCTGGCCGAGGTGGAACTCGCTCACTACGGCATCCGCCATGTCCTCTACGACCCGATGGACCCTGCCGACCTGGCCGCCCGGATCACGCCCGCCACGCGCCTCGTGTGGCTGGAGGCGCCTGGCTCGGTCACGATGGAATTCCCCGACCTGGTTGCGCAGGTGCGCATCTGCCGCGAGCGGGGCGTGATCTGCGCCCTGGACAACACCTGGGGCGCGGGCCTCGCGTTCGCGCCCTTCGATCTGCTGGGCGATGGGCAAACGGGCGTGGATGTGTCGGTGCATGCCCTGACCAAATACCCCAGCGGCGGCGGCGACGTACTCATGGGCAGCATCGTGACGCGCGACCAGGCACTGCACCTGCGCATGAAGCTGTGCCACATGCGCCTGGGCCTGGGCGTGGGCGCGAACGATGTCGAATCCGTGCTGCGTTCGCTGCCGAGCATCGGCCTGCGCTACCGCGCCCATGACGTGGCGGCGCGCTCGCTGGCCCGGTGGATGGAGGATCAGCCTGCGGTCGCGCAGGTGCTGCACCCGGCGCTGGCCGCATCGCCCGGACATGCGCAGTGGCGCGCGCTGTGCGCGGCGGATGGCGGGGAGGGCGCAGCGGCGGGCCTTTTCAGCGTGGTGATCGACCAACGCTATTCGCAAGCGCAGGTGGACGCGTTCTGCGACCGGCTGCAATATTTCAAGCTCGGCTACAGCTGGGGTGGGCCGATGAGCCTCGTGGTGCCTTATGAACTGGCGACCATGCGCAGCCGCCCGACGCCGCAGCTCGTGCCCGGCACGGTGGTCCGTTTCTCGATCGGGTTGGAAGCCGAGGCCGATCTGCGCCGCGATCTGGCGCAGGCCCTGGCGCATGCCTTTCCGTCACCCTGACGGCCTACCGGGAGACCGTGGGCCTTGAGGGCATGCTGTTACATTGACCGCTTCAATTCAGGAAGGTACTACCTTGGCAACACCCAACTACGGATACGAAAAGCGCCAGCGCGAGCTCGCCAAGAAGAAGAAAAAAGAAGAAAAGGCGCAAGCCAAGTCCCATCGCAAGGACGACCCGCGGGAAGGCCCCGGACAGGACGACGGCCAGCCGAGCGCGCCGCCGGCCGACGGCAACGCCCCTGCGGCCTGACCCATCCACGGCCTGCCTCGGTCGCACTGCACACATTCAGTGGAGCCAGGCGACCATGCAGGCCTGACGGAAACGCAAGTCCGTCGCTGCGCTGCCTGTCAGCGCAGCAGCTTGCGCAGCTCGGGCCACACGTTGGCCAGCATGGCCGGGTGGGCTTCGGCCTTGGGATGGATTCGGTCGGACTGGAACAAGGCGGTCGGGTCGGCCACATCGGCCACGCCCTTGAGCAGGAACGGCACCAGCGCCGACTGCGTGTCCTTGGCCACGCTGGCGAACGTGCCGGCAAAACGTTTCGCGTAATCGGTGCCGTAGTTGGGCGGCACCTGCATCCCCACGATGAGCACCTTGGCACCCGACTGCCTGGCCGCCTGGGCCATGGCCTTCAGGTTGTCGGCCGTGTTCTGCAGCGGCAGCCCACGCAACGCGTCGTTGCCCCCCAGCTCGATCACGACATGGCTGGGCCGGTGCTGCTTCAGCAGGGCGGGCAGGCGGGAGCGGCCCCCCGAGGTGGTGTCGCCGCTCACACTGGCGTTCACGACCGTGGCATCGATCTTTTCCTCGGCCAGTTGTTTTTCCAGCAGCGCCACCCACCCTGTGCCGCGGGCCAGCCCGTACTCGGCGCTCAGCGAATCGCCCACCACCAGGATGACCGGCTTGGCCCCCGCAGCGGCCAACGCTGCGGGGGTGCAAAGCCCCGCGGCCGCGCCGGCCGCCAGGGCCGCGATAAAGTCACGCCGGTACAACAGATTTCGATTCACAGCAAAGCACCTTTCATGTCGGAAACTCCTTCCTTGCCCTCTCACCCCATCATCGCCGTGGAGCACGTGCACAAGTCGGTGACGGACTCGACCGGCACCCTCGACATTCTGCGGGATATCGATTTCCGGCTGGCCGCGAGGGAAACCGCGGCCATCGTGGGCGCCTCGGGCTCGGGCAAGAGCACGCTGCTGTCGATCATCGCGGGGCTCGACACGCCCACCCGCGGCACCGTGCGCCTGGATGGGCAGGACCTGTTCGCCATCGACGAAGACGCCCGGGCCGCGCTGCGCGCGCAGAAGGTGGGCTTCGTGTTCCAGAGCTTTCAGCTCATGGGCAACCTGACCGCGCTGGAAAACGTCATGCTCCCGCTGGAGCTGGCCGACCGCCGCGACGCGCGCAAGCTGGCGGCCGACATGCTGGGGCGCGTGGGGCTGGGGCAGCGCCTGTCGCACTACCCCAAGGTGCTGTCGGGCGGCGAGCAGCAGCGCGTGGCGCTGGCGCGCGCCTTCGTGGTCGAGCCCGCCGTGCTGCTGGCCGACGAGCCCACCGGCAGCCTGGACTTCGCCACGGGCGAGACCATCATGCGGCTGATGTTCGAGCTGAACCGCGAGCAGGGCACCACGCTCGTGCTTGTCACGCACGACCGGGGCATCGCCGCGCAGTGCGAGCGGCGCATCACCATCGACGCAGGGCGCGTGTCCGAGGCCTGAGGTTTTCGGGGGTTTTTGGGTCTTTTATGCCTCGTGCCGGGGTATTGCATGCCTTGTGTGCTATCAAATGAATAGCAATCGGGCGACCGGCCCGTGGCGCGGATAATCGCCGCATGTCCAGCCCCAAAGTCCTCTTCGGCTTCCACGCCGTGGGCGTGCGCCTGAAGACCGCGCCGCAATCCATCATCGAGATCTACTACGAGGCCACGCGGCGCGATGCCCGCATGCGCCAGTTCCTCGACCGCGCCAACGCCGCCGGCGCGCGCCTCATCGAAGCCGACAGCGCGCGCATCGCCAAGCTGGCAGGCAGCCAGGGCCATCAGGGCGTGGCGGCGCGGGTGGAGCCGGTGGCCCTGGCCACCTCGCTCGACGAACTGCTCGAAGACCTGGAAGCCTCCGGTGTCGCCCAGCCCCTGCTGCTGGTGCTGGACGGCGTGACCGATCCGCACAACCTGGGCGCCTGCCTGCGCGTGGCCGACGGTGCCGGCGCCCAGGCCGTGATCGCGCCCAAGGACCACGCGGTGGGCCTGAACGCCACCGTGGCCAAGGTGGCCAGCGGCGCCGCCGAGACGGTGCCTTACTTCATGGTGACCAACCTTGCGCGCACCCTGAACGAACTCAAGGAACGCAACATCTGGTGCATCGGCACCAGCGACGATGCGCCCAAGACCATCTACCAGGTGGATTTGAAGGGCCCCGTGGCCCTGGTGCTGGGCGCGGAAGGCGACGGCATGCGCCAGCTCACCCGCAAGACCTGTGACGAGCTGGTTTCCATCCCCATGAAGGGCGCGGTGGAAAGCCTGAACGTGTCGGTGGCCAGCGGCGTGTGCCTGTACGAAGCGCTGCGCCAGCGCACCGTTTAAACCATAAAGCCCGGCTCCCCGCATGCCGCGCGCGCCGCAACCTGCCCCTCAAGGTGATCGGCACGGCACCGGCGATCTGCACGCCGCCATCGCCTGGGTGGCCGTCGCGCAGCGCATCGCCGTGCTGACCGGCGCGGGAGTGAGTGCCGAGTCCGGCGTGCCCACTTTCCGCGATGCGCAGACCGGCCTGTGGGCGAAGGTCCGCCCCGAGGACATGGCCAGCGAGCCCGGCTTTCGGGCCGATCCCGCCGGTGTCTGGGCGTGGTACGAACACCGCCGCGCGCTGCTGCAGGGCGTGCAGCCCAATGCCGGACACCGGGCGCTGGCGGACTTCGCCCGGCGCCATCCCGGCCGCCTCACGCTCATCACGCAGAACGTGGACGGCCTGCACCAGCTGGCGGGCAGCGAAGGCGTGCTGTGCCTGCACGGCGAGCTGCACGCCAACCGCTGGCTGGACGAGCCGCGCGGCTGCTGCGACCTGGCCCGGGCAGAGGCCGGCGCACCGCCGCGCTGCGCCACCTGCGGCAACCTCGTGCGCCCGGCCGTGGTGTGGTTCGGCGAGTCATTGCCGCTCGACATCCTCGGCCAGGCGGAAGAGGCGGTCAGCGCCTGCGACCTGATGCTGGTGGTGGGCACCGCAGGCGCGGTCTATCCCGCTGCCGGCCTGGCCCACATGGCCCGTCGCATCGGGGCGCGCGTGGTCATCGTCAACCCTGCACCGAGCGAACTCGACGCAACGGCCCATGCGGTGCTGCGAGGCCCGTCGGCCGAACTCTTGCCCCTGCTGCTGGGCCGGGATCGGCCCGCTGGCGACACGCCACCGGCGGCTGCGCCGCGATAATCGCCCGGTCTTCAGGGCGGGGTGGAATTCCCCACCGGCGGTAGGCGGTGCGGGAGGTCTCCCCGCGCTGCGAGCCCGCGAGCGCTCCGCTGGTCCTTCGGGCCCGGCGCAGGTCAGCAGACCCAGTGCGATGCGGCGAAAGGAACCGATTCCGAGCCCGTCCAGTCTGGGGCCGACGGTCACAGTCCGGATGAAAGAAGATGGGTCGCGCAGCCATGCGCGCCCTGGTGCCTGCGCGCGTCCGTTGCTTCGGCCGCGTGCGGGTGCTTCTTGCATGCCTTGAGGCGTTTCCTCACCTTTCAGGAGCGTTTCATGAACACCGCTGTTTCCGTTTTTTCTTCCCCTTCCCCTTCCGCTCCCTCGCCCGTTCCCGTCGATCACGGCGTGCGGACGGCGCCCATGGCAGACGTCATCGCCGCCATCGCGTCCGGCCGTCCCGTGCTGGTCATGGACGACGCCGACCGCGAGAACGAGGCCGACCTGATCTGCGCGGCCGACAACCTGACCGAGGCCACCATGGCCCTGATGATCCGCGAGGGCAGCGGCATCGTCTGCCTGTGCCTCACGCCCGGGCATGCGGGCGCCCTGGGCCTGCGGCCGATGGTGGAGGTCAACCGTTCATCGTTCGCCACCGCCTTCACCCAGTCCATCGAGGCGGCGCACGGCGTGAGCACGGGCGTGTCAGCGGCCGACCGGGTGCAGACCATCCGCTGCGCGTTGCAGGTGCCGGCGGCGGGCGAGGCGCTGCAGATCGTCAGCCCTGGCCACGTGTTTCCGCTGGTGGCGCGCCCGGGCGGCGTGCTGGAGCGCACGGGCCACACCGAGTCGGCCGTGGACCTGGCCCGCCTGGCCGGCCGGGCGCCCGCCGGCGTGCTGTGCGAATTGATGAATCCCGACGGCAGCATGGCCCGTGGCGCCGATGTGGCGCGGTTCGCCGAACTGCATGGCCTGCTGTGCACCACGGTGCAGGCGCTGGTGGCGCATCGTCAGGGGTTGGCGGCGAGGGCCGTGGAAAGCGGGCGGGCCTTCGGTCATGCCACCGCCACCGAGGCCATCAGCGAACCTGCCTGACGGTGAAGGCACGGCCAGCAGCCATGCGGCCATGATGGCTGGCCGCTGCAGGCGCGCACCCGGCGCCCCGCAGCGGCGCGGGGCATCAGACCGTCTCGGCGCTGGCCTGGCTCAGCGATTCGAGCGCATCGGCATCCAGCTTCAAGCTGGCGGCCTGCACCAGTTCCTGCAGTTGCTCCAGCGACGATGCACTGGCGATGGGCGCGGTGATGCCGGGCTGCGCCATCTGCCATGCGATCGCCACCTGGCCGGGGGTGACTTCGTAGCGCCTGGCCACCTGGTCGAGTTCAGCCAGGATGCGCAGGCCCCGGTCGTTCAGATAGGTCTGCACCACCTTGGCGCCGCGCGGGCTCTTGTCCACGTCCGTTGCGCTGCGGTACTTGCCGGTCAGGAAGCCTGCGGCCAGCGCATAGAAGTTGATCACGCCCACTCCCTTTTCCAGGCACAGCGGGCGCAGCTCTTTCTCGAACACGTCGCGGTCGTACAGGTTGTACAGCGGCTGCAGGCTTTCGTAGCGGGGCAGGCCCAGGCGCTCGCTGGTGGACAGGGCCTCTGCCAGGCGCTGCGCGGAGTGGTTGGAGGCGCCGATTGCGCGCACCTTGCCCTCGCGGATCAGGTCGGCATAGATGCCCAGGGTCTCCTCCAGCGGGGTGCCGGCATCGTCGTCGTGCGACTGGTACAGGTCGATCACATCGGTGTGCAGGCGGCGCAGCGAGTCGTCCACCGCGCGGCGGATGTAGTCGCCGCCCAGGCCCACCTTGCCATGGCCCATGTCCTTGCCGACCTTGGTGGCCAGCACGATGCGGTCGCGCTTGCCGCTGCGCTTGAGCCACTGGCCGATCATGGCCTCGGACTCGCCGCCCATGTGCCCCGGCGCCCAGCGCGAGTACACATCCGCCGTGTCGATGAAATTGAAGCCCGCGTCCACCCAGGCATCGAGCAGCGAAAACGTGGTGGGCTCGTCCACCGTCCAGCCGAACACGTTGCCGCCGAAGCACAGCGGCGAAACCTGCAGGCCCGAACGGCCGAGGGGGCGAAATTGCATGGGGACTCCTTGGATTGCGGAAAGGGACAGGCCCGACGAAAGCGGGGCCGCGAAGAACGGACGGCGCTGCTGCCGGCCGGGGCCGGCCACCGCCCGCGGCGGATGCGCCAGGGCCATTGTCATGACCGATGCCGCTCGGCGCGGTAAGACAGCCGCTCAACCTGCAAGCCCGGATCGACTGAGCCCTGCGCCGAAGGAACGGCGCCGCGCTCACACCACGCCCAGCGCCCCCAGCAATGCACCGGCCGCCAGCAGCCACAGCAGGTAGATGCGGGTGTGCCACACCACCAGCGCGCACGCGCCGCTCAGCACCCACAGGCGATGATCGGTGCCCGCGCCGTGGTGCGCGCTGCCCAGCAGCCAGGCCGTGGCCAGCAGCAAGCCGATCACCACCGGCGCCAGGCCCTGCTTGAACGCACGCACGCTGCGCCGGTGCCGGTTGCGGTGGCCCCAGCGTGTGGCCAGCCAGGTCAGCACGGTGCTGGGCAGCATGATGCCGATCAGGCTGAGCGCCATGCCCAGTGTGGCCGCCACCCAGCCGGCCGCGCCCGGCCCGCCGGCGTTCAGGCCCACGTTCCAGCCCAGCAGGCCGACGAAGAGCACGTTCGGCCCCGGCGCGGCCTGGGCGATGGCGATCGAGGCGTTGAATTGCAGGTCGGTGATCCAGCCCTGGCGCTCCACCAGGAAACGGTGCATGTCGGGCGCGGCGGCAATGGCGCCGCCCACGGCCAGCAGCGAGATCGACAGGTAGTAAAGGAACAGGTTCAGCCAATCCACCGGCTGCAGGGCAAGGGGGGTGGCCGGCGTCATGGAGCGATCTTTCGCCAGGTGATCACGCACGCCGCACCGCCCACCAGGGGCAGCACCCAGGCCAGCGGCCAGCGCAGCAGCGCCATGGTGCCGAAGGTCGCAGCCACGAAGGCCCAGCCGGCCACCGGGCCCAGCGGGTGCGTGCGCAGCGCCCCGGACATCCGCAGCGCCACGCCCGCCACGAGGCCCGCCGCCACCGCGCCCATACCGCGCAAGGCGCCGCTCACGGCGGCATGTCCCGAAAACCGGGCATAGACCACGGCCAGCGCCAACACCAGCAGCAGGGGAAACAGCAGCATGCCCGCCAGCGCCACCAGCGCGCCACGCAGTCCGAAATAGCGGTCGCCGACCACCACGGCGAGGTTGACCACGTTCGGCCCCGGCAGGATCTGCGCCACGGCCCAATCTTCCAGGAACTCCTCGTTGGTGAGCCACCCCTTGCGGTCCACCAGCTCGCGCTGCACCACGGCCAGTACGCCGCCGAAACCCTGCAGCGCCAGCAGCGTGAACGACCAGAACAGGTCGGCCAGATGGGCCGGGCGGGGGCGGGCCGCCTCCGCAGGCGGCAGCGCGGCGGCGAGGGCAGGGGGCGGCGTGGATGAACGGGGCATGGCGGATTCGGGGCAGAAAGAGGAGCGGCGGGCCGGCCGGTGATTCCGGCCGATATTACGGCTGGCGGCGATCGGGCTCTGGCTGGGTGGGCAGGCGTCCGGTCTCCCCGCATGGCACCCTTCGTCCATTCCTCCCGCCCGGGGAAGCCAGCAGCGGTTCGCAAAACACGCTCGATGTTCGTGCATCGGAGGTCATCGTCGAGTGCGTGCCGGTAACTTTGCCGGCCATATGATTTATCGCATTGCCGCTCGGGCGGGCCTGTCACGGCAGCACATGTCCAAGCCGCAACCGGGCGCTTCGCTGCCGGCAAGCGCTGCGCCGAAATGGCCAGGCAGCGCCCCTGCGTTGAAGGCCGCCCCGCACAGCACAGGCCGCGCAACCATGTCGCCGGTTCGATCGGGCAGTGCGGCGATGCGGAGCCTGTCCGCCAGACTGACGACGCATTGCGCCTTCCCCGGCACGTACGCCAACGGTTCCGTCGAGATGTTCGCGGTCGGCACCCTCCCGCCCGTCGGGCCCGGGCGATGGACATTCCTGGCCGATCCTGCGAACTGGCGCCCGGAACGCCGGCAACTGCACAAAGAACTGGTCGAAGGTGCTCTTCACCAGGCCGCTGTCTTTGCGGAATCCATCGAGCGATCCGGCCGCGAGCCGACGCTGTTCGCCTTGCGGGGCAACACGGCTGCCGGGAAGACCCGGATGGCCCGGTCGGCCATGCCTTTCCTGGCCGAGGCGATGAAGGAGAGCGGTGGGGGCAGCATCAATCCGGACGCGTTCAAGCGGCGGCTCGGGAAAGCACCCGGCCAGCCCTTGCTGACGTCCGCCAATGTGCACGCGGAGGCCTGCGTGCTGGCCGACCGGCTGGAACGCAAGGTCGCCCAACTGAGAACGGAGAGCGGAAAGCCGGCCAGCCTGCTGGTCGATAAACGGCTGGGCGGCGCGCACGAAGTCGCCAGCTACATCGCACTGTCCGAAGACACCGGCCGCAAGGTCGAGATGTACGACATCGACACCCCGCTGGAGCGTTCGCTGCTCGGTGTCCTGCAACGCAAGCCCGACGGGGACGATCCGCGCCCGCCCTATGCCGCCGTCGTCGCAGGCTACTCCGCCATTCGCGACCATCGCCTCGAGATCATCGACCAGTTCCTGGCGAAGCCGCAGATCGGCACCTACCACCTGATGGGCACGTTGGCGACGGGCGAGAAGGCGCCTGTCGCGACCATCGTGAACGGTGACCTGACCATAACGGAGAGCGGAAAGCCGGCCAGCCTGCTGGTCGATAAACGGCTGGGCGGCGCGCACGAAGTCGCCAGCTACATCGCACTGTCCGAAGACACCGGCCGCAAGGTCGAGATGTACGACATCGACACCCCGCTGGAGCGTTCGCTGCTCGGTGTCCTGCAACGCAAGCCCGACGGGGACGATCCGCGCCCGCCCTATGCCGCCGTCGTCGCAGGCTACTCCGCCATTCGCGACCATCGCCTCGAGATCATCGACCAGTTCCTGGCGAAGCCGCAGATCGGCACCTACCACCTGATGGGCACGTTGGCGACGGGCGAGAAGGCGCCTGTCGCGACCATCGTGAACGGTGACCTGACCATTCACGACGCGGAAAAATACACCGAGATCATGGCGCTCGCCGACTTGCCCGCCAGCGACATCGGCGAACAGGTGATCGGCGACGAGACGATCAGGCAGTTGACGCAAGCCATGCCCCCCGACATCGCCGCGAACGCTTGCGAAGCCTTGCAGAAATATGCCGGCATGTCGTGGTCCCAGGCGCTGGGAACCCACTGCACGCTGAAGTGACAGGACCGAAGATGACCCAACTCCAAGGCGAGGCCGCCCTGGCTTTTCATCGGCAGCTCAAGGACCGCGCGCAGCAGCAGCGAGCGGCGCGGCTGCAGGCCGCCCAGGCGCAAGCCGCAGCGAGCGGCAAGGAGGCCTTCGACCTCGAGAAGCTGCAGACGCTTTACGATACGGCGCAGCGCGGCCGCTGGACCGATCTCGCGCAACAGGCGGTGGCTTACGAGTACCTGTACTACGTGGAGTACCCGCAGGTTCCCGATCTGCAGGCGTTCGCCCGCCGCCTGGAAGAGATCGACTATTGGTCGTGACGCGTCGGACGGGCCTCGCCGCCTGCATCCGATCCTGAAATCTTCCGCCGGTAGGAGACACCTTGAAACTGATCCGATATGGCCAGCCGGGCGCGGAGCGCGCCGGGCTCGTCGATGCGCAAGGCATTGTCAGGGACCTGTCCATGCTGCTGCCCGACATCGGCCCTGCCCAGCTGTCGCCCCGCACGCTGGCCGCCCTCGCGGCGCTGGACACTTCGCGGCTGCCCGTGGTGCCCGGCACGGAACGCCTGGGCTGCCCCGTGGGCGGCGTGGGCAAGATCGTCTGCGTGGGTCTCAACTACGCCGACCATGCGGCCGAGGCGGGCCTGGCTGCACCGGCCGAACCCGTGCTGTTCATGAAGGCCACCACCGCGCTGAGCGGGCCGGCCGACCCCGTGCGCATTCCGCCCGGCGCGCAAAAGGCCGACTGGGAGGTGGAGCTGGGCATCGTGATCGGTACGCGCGCGCAGCATGTGGCCGAAGATGCGGCGCTGCAGCATGTGGCGGGCTACGTGCTGGCCAACGATGTGTCCGAGCGCAGCTACCAGATGGAGCGCGGCGGTCAGTGGGACAAGGGCAAGGCCTACGACACCTTCGCGCCCATCGGCCCGTGGCTGGTGACGGCCGACGAGGTGCCCGACCCGCACGCCATCGGCCTGTGGCTGGAGGTGAACGGCGAGCGCATGCAGGACGGGAACACGCGCAACTTCATCTTCGGGGTGCCCCGGGTGCTGTCGTACATCAGCCAGTTCATGACGCTGGAGCCGGGCGACATCGTGCTCACCGGCACGCCGGCCGGCGTGGGGCTGGGCAAGAAGCCCGCGCCGCGCTTTCTGCGGCCGGGCGACGTGATGCGCCTGGGGGCCAGCGGCCTGGGCGAGCAGCGCCTGGTGTGCGAGGGCGGCTGAGCCGCACCGTGAGGAGCGTGGTTAAAGGAACTGCGCGCGCAGCCCCAACATGACGCGCCGGCCCGCCGCGGGCTCGAAGAAGCGCCCGTTGCCATCGTTCACGATGAGCGAGCCCGCGTAGCGGCGGTCGAACAGGTTGTCCAGCCGCGCCCAGGCCTGCCAGCGGGTGTCCCCGGTGCGAAACGCGTAGCCCGCCCGCAGCCCGGCCACGGCAAAGCCGGCGGCGGCCTCGGTGTTCACATCGTTGGCGTACACCTTGCCCGAAACATCGAGCGTCGCACCCCATTGCCATGCGGGAGACAGGGCGTGGTCCAGCGCCAACTGCACGGTCTGGCGCGCCGTGCCCGGCAGCCGGTTGCCCGAGGGCACGGTGGCCCCGCCCGCCACGGCGTAGGCGCTGTCGAAGAACGCATCGAGGTAGGTGTAGGCCACGCGCGGCTTGAAGGCGCCGGCCTGGGCGCTCCAGGCCAGCTCCAGCCCGCGCCGGCGCACCCGGTCGGCGTTCTGGTACACGGTGCGCCCGTTCACGGTGGCCGCCGGCACGATCTCGCCCCGGCTTTGCGCATCGAACCAGGCCGCGTCGATGCGGTGCACCGCGCCCTGCCACTTGGCGCCGATCTCCATCTGCCGGCTGCGCGAGGCATTCAGGCCGTAGTTGGGGCCGGTGTTGCCGGTGCTGTAGGCCATCTCGGCCAGGGTGGGCGTCTCGAAGCCGCGGCCGATGTTGGCGTACAGGTTGAGCTGGTCGGTGGCGCTCCACACCAGGCCCAGCACGGGACTGGTCTGGCGCCAGGTGCGCTGGCCGCTGTCGTCGAGGTTGGCGGCGGTGACGAAGCCGTCGTTCACGCTCGCGCGCACGCGGCTGGCGCGCACCCCGGCCACGGCGCGCCAGGTGGGCGTGAGCCACGCGTCCACCTGGGCGAACAGATCGGTATTGCCCGCGCGGTCCTGCTCGTCGCGCCGCAGCGCGCCGGGCGTGCCGTTGTTGTTGACCAGGCCCTGGCGGTGCTCGGACAGCCGGTCGGCATCCAGCCCCAGCGTCCAGGTCAGCGGCAGGCCCGAGGCGCGGCGCACGGTATGCGTCCAGGCCATGCCGATGCCGTAGTAATCGCGGTCCAGGTCCACCACGCCGCCCGCGCTGCTGGCCGCGGCGCCGCTGAACGACAGGAACTGCGTGAGCGTGCGCGTGCCGCCATAGGCCCGCACCCGAACGCTGTCGGCCGCGCCCAGTTGCCGCTCCAGCACCACACCGAACTGGTTTTGCGCCACGGATTTGCGCGTGCCGAAGTCCGTCGCCACGGACGGCGCCTGGCGCGGGTCGGCGTCGAACTGCGCCCGGGTCAGACCCAGCGGGTCCTGCGCCAGGGGCTGGTCGTACAGATTGAGCAGCGCGGTGATGCGGGTGTCGGCATCGGGCTGCGCCACCAGCTTGCCGTTCAGGTGTGTGCGCCGCGCGGCGCTGTGGTCGCGCCAGCCTTCGGTCTCGAAGTGCGACACATCGACCAGCCCGCCGAGCGTGCGGTCGCCGAAGTCGAGCGACGCATCCACCAGCCGCTGTCCGAACGAGCCCGCCGCCACCGATGCCGCGGCGCCGCCGCCTTCGCGCGGCTCCCGCGTGGTGACCTGCAGCACGCCACCTGCCGCGTTGCCGTAGAGCTGGGCCAGCGGCCCGCGCAGCACCTCGACCTGAGAGGCCGACTGCAACTGCGCGGTGGCGGCCTGGCCCTGGCCGTCCGGCATGGTGGCCGGAATGCCGTCCACCAGGATGCGCACCCCGCGCACGCCGAAAGTGGAGCGTGCGCCGAAGCCGCGCACCGCGATCTGCAGGTCCTGCGCGTAGTTCTGCCGGTCCAGCGCCACCACGCCCGCCTGGGCCGCGAGCAGCTCGGACAGGTTCACGAGCGGGCTGGGGGTGGAGAACGCATCGACCGCCACGCTGGTGTGGCTGGCCGCGGCATCGAAGCGGCGCTGCGCTGCGGCCTGGCCCTGCACTTGCACGGCCGGCAGCGTGGAAACCGCCACGGCTGCTTGCGTGGATGGCGTGGCGGTTGGCGCCTCCTGCGGCGGATTGGCCTGCGCCCGCGCGAGCCCGGCGGATGCCAGCGCGCAGCACAGCAAAGCGGCTTGGGGCACCGCGCGCCGTGCGCGGCGCATCAACGGACCAGCAGCGAAGGCACGGCGGCCTTGTCGCCCACCATGGTGCTGGCCGGCGCGGGCTCGATCAGGCCGCACAGCAGCCGGCCACCGGAATTGCCGGCGGGGTTGGTGGTGTAGTCGTCTTCTTTTTCATGGACGACCAGCGTGCGGCCGACCACCGAGGTCTTGCCCGGGGTGAGAGAGATGTTGGCGTTCACGAAGCGCACGCTGCCCCGGCCGTCGTCGCCCACCGGAATGTTGGGCAGTTCGCCCGCATGGGCCTCTTGCGAAGGCTGGCCAGGATGGCCGTGCTTCTTGGCCATGCCCGGATCGAAGTGGCCGCCGGCGCCGCCGAAGGCGATGGTTTGGCCCGTGGTGGCATCCGGCCCGGGGGCGCAGGCACCGTTCGTATGGATGTGAAAGCCGTGCTTGCCCGGCGACAGGCCCTGTACCTGGATGGCCACCTCCACCCCGGCGGAGGTTTCGGTCAGGACCGCATTGCCGGCCGCTGCCCCCTCCGGCGTGACCAGCCGCGCGGTGGCGGTGGCGCGCTCCAGGCCGGGCACGGGGGTCTTGGCGACGGCGGAGCGGGCGTTGTCCGAGGCGCCGCCGGCGCAGCCTGCCAGGAACAGCACTGCGGCCATGGCTGCGCCGCTGGCCGCGAGGGTGGTGCGGCGCTGGGGTGAAGAAGTGTGGGATGTGCGGGAAAGAGGGGCCATGGAGATCTCCTGAGGAAGAGTGCGTCTGAATTGACGAAAGAACGTCGGCGATAAAAGGTCGGCAGGGACAAGCGAAGAAGCCGCCGGTGGCGGCAAGACGACGCATTCAATGGATCGTGCCGTGCCGTGCCGTGCCGTGCCGTGCATGGCTTGCCGGGCTGGGGTCGGGGACCCCACCAGCGGTCGCCGTGGGTCCCTGTGCCGCCGCGGGCGAAGGCCCGAGGATGGACGCATGCGCCGCCCGCAGGCGTAGGACAACGGCGGCGATGCGCTCCGCGCGGTGGGCCATACTGGCCGCTACGACCCCTGTGCAGAGCGCCGTGCAGGACGGGCGCGGACGGCACGGCAGCACATCAACCGGAGGACAACGAATGGCATCGGATGGCGAAGACCGCCAGCGCTTGGCGCATGGCGGCGATGTGGAAGACGCCCACCTGCCCGGCGAGCGCCGCACGCGCGCGCTGGCGCGCCGGGGCATGTGGGGCATCCTGGCCTTCTGGCTGGCGGTGATGGGCGTGCTGTACGTGGCCATGGACCACTACCTCAAGCCGCGCGGCGCCAGCGTGACGGCCGAGGGTGCCCTGGTGATCCCGCGCCACCGCGACGGGCACTTTCGCGTGGCCGGCACGGTGAACGGCCAGCCCGTCATGTTCATGGTGGACACCGGGGCCAGCCTGGTGGGCGTGACCGACGCGGTCGCGCGCAAGGCGGGCCTCACGGGCGGGGATGTCACGCAGTTCCGCACCGCCAACGGCACGCGCCAGGGCCGGGTGGTGGTGGCCGATTCGGTCACCGTGCGCTCGCTGGCCGTGTCCGGCCTGCGCGTGGGCACGGGCTACACGGGCGATGACGACGAGGACGCGCTGCTGGGCCAGAACTTCCTGCAGCACTTCGACGTGGAGATCGGGCGCGACCGCATGGTGCTGCGGCCGCGCGGCTGATCGCCGAGTTCAGCGCAGGGCGCCGCCCCGTCGCGGATCAGCCCTTCTTTTGCACCGTCTGGATGATGCTGGAGAAATCCAGCGCCCCCTGGCCGGCCAGGCTGTGCGCCGCGTACAGGCTGCGCGCCAGCCCGCCCAGCGGCGTGGCGGCCTTCACGGCCATGGCGTTTTCCTGGGCCAGGCCCAGGTCCTTGAGCATCAGGTCGGTGCCGAATCCGCCCGCATAGCCCTTGCTGGCGGGGGCGGTTTCCATCACGCCGGGGTAGGGGTTGTACTTTTCGAGGGCCCAGTTGCCGCCCGAGCTGCGGCGCATGATCTCGGACAGCACCTTCGGGTCCAGCCCGTTGGCCACGCCCAGGGCGATGGCCTCGCTGGTGCCGGCCATCAGGATGCCGAGCAGCATGTTGTTGCAGATCTTGGCCGTCTGCCCCGCGCCCACGGCGCCAGCGTGGAACAGGTTGGCACCCATCTTTTCCAGGATGGGACGGGCGCGCTCCAGGTCGGCCGCATCGCCCCCCACCATGAAGGTCAGCGTGCCGGCCACGGCACCACCGGTGCCGCCCGAGACGGGCGCGTCGATGAACGCCAGCCCGCGCGCCTGGGCGGCCTCGGCCACCTTGCGCGAGGTGGCGGCGGCGATGGTGGAGCAGTCGATCACCAGCGTGCCGGCGGCCAGCAGCGGCAGCAGGCCGGGCTGCTGCCCGTTGCCCAGGTACAGCGATTCCACGTGCTGGCTGGCGGGCAGCATGCTGATGAGCACCTCGGCGCCCTGCACGGCCGCCGCCGCATCGGCGAAGGCGGCCACGCCGCCTTCGGCCAGCTTGTCACGCGCGGGCTGAGAGAGGTCGAACGCGCGGACCTCATGCCCCGCCTTGTGCAGGTTCAGCGCCATGGGGCCGCCCATGTTGCCCAGGCCGATGAATGCGATCTTCATGGAAGTGTCTCCTTTTGGTTTTGAATGAAAAAGGCCGCCAGCGCAATAAGCACTAGGGCATATTGCTATGAAATTAATAGCTATCGAATGCGGTCAACGGATGGCGTCGGGCGCGTCGCCCTCGAGCATGCGGCGCGCGATGATGACCCGCATGATCTCGTTCGTGCCCTCCAGGATCTGGTGCACGCGCGCGTCGCGCATCAGGCGCTCCAGCGGGTACTCGCGGATGTAGCCGTAGCCGCCGTGCAACTGCAGCGCCTCGTTGCACACGTTGAAGCCCGCATCGGTGGCGAAGCGCTTGGCCATGGCGCAATAGGTGCTGGCATCGCGCGCGCCCGCATCCAGCTTGGAGGCCGCCAGCCGCACCATCTGGCGCGCGGCCACCAGTTCGGTCGCCATGTCGGCCAGCTTGAACTGCAGCGCCTGAAAGCTCGCAATGGGCTTGCCGAACTGCTTGCGGTCGTGCATGTACTGCTGGGCGTGCGCCAGCGCCCCCTGCGCCGCGCCCACCGAGCAGGTGGCGATGTTGATGCGCCCGCCGTCCAGGCCCTTCATGGCGATCTTGAAGCCCTCGCCCTCGCGCCCCAGCAGGTGGTCGGCCGGAATGCGCACGTTGTCGAAGCTGATGGTGCGGGTGGGCTGGCTGTTCCAGCCCATCTTTTCTTCCTTCTTGCCGTACTGGATGCCCGGCGCATCGGCCGGCACCGCGAAGGCGCTGATGCCCGCCGCGCCCGATGCGGCGTCGCCCGTGCGGGCCATCAGCACCAGCACATCGGTGCTGCCCGCGCCGCTGATGAAGGCCTTGGCGCCGTTGATGACGTATTCGGTGCCCGCCAACTCCGCCCGGGTCTTGAGCGAGGCCGCGTCCGAGCCCGCGCCGGGCTCGGTCAGGCAGTACGAGGCGAGCTTCTCGCCGCTGGCCAGCAGGGGCCCCCAGCGGTCGCGCACGGCGTCGGTCGCCCAGGTGCCAAGCATCCAGGTCGCCATGTTGTGGATGGTGATGAAGGCGGTGGTGGAGGGGTCCACCGCCGCCATTTCCTCGAACACCAGGGTGGCGTCGAGCCGGGGCAGGGCGAGGCCGCCCGCGTTCTCGGGGGCGTACAGGCCGCAAAAGCCCAGGGCGCCGGCCGCGGCGATCGCCTCGCGCGGGAAGATGCCCTCGGCGTCCCAGCGGGCCGCGTGCGGCGCCAGTTCGGCGCGCGCGAAGTCGCGGGCCGTCTCGGCGAAGGCGCGCTGTTCTTCGGTCAGTTCAAAGTCCATGGGTCGGGTCTCGCTGGCGGTCGTTCGTTGTTCTGCTTGGTCGGGGTGCTGGCGGGGCGGGACGGTGGCGGATGCGTCAGGGCTTGGCGGAGGGATGGTCCAGCGTCAGCCACCGCATCAGGCCCTGGCGGCGCGCCTCGGTCTCGGCGGTCAGGCAGGCGTGGTACAGGCGCGGCCACTCGGGCAGGCCCTCGGTGGACTGGGTTCCCTGCTTGCACAGCATCGTGCGCTGGCGTTGCCAGGCCGTCTGCTCCTGCCGCAGCTGCGGCCGCTCGTGCGCCGACAGCGCGCGCATCACGTCGCTGTAGAGAATGGCAATGGCCGTATCCGCCTGCTGGTAGGTTTGCACCGCGCAGGCATTGGTCTCGGCCACCGTGCCCTCGGGCCGGCAGGGCGCGCCCGCCTGGGCGTGGGCCCCCGCGCTGAACAGCAGGGCGCAGGCCGCGCCGCCACCCCAGGCGATTGCGGCCCACCGTTTCGTCGTGGTCTTGAGAATGTGCATCCCTGGCCTTGTAGCACCGCGCGGCCCCGGCCGGCCGTTTCCGCGCCAGCGGGCTACTTCAGGCTGATGGTGGTGTTCACGCCGTGCGAGATGGTGCTGTCGTCGAACCAGCGCGCCGTGACCGTCTTGGTCTGCGTGTAGAACAGCACGACCTGCTTGCCATAAGGCCCCAGATCGCCCAGCTTGGATGCGCGCGAGCCCGAGAAAGAGAACAGCGGCACGGGCACGGGAATCGGCACGTTGATGCCCACCTGGCCCACGTCGATCTCTTCCTGGAACTTGCGGGCCGCCGCGCCCGACTGCGTGAAGATGGCCGTGCCATTGCCGTTCGGGTTGTCGTTGATGAAGGCAATCGCCTCGTCGATGTCGGCCGCTGCGCCCAGGCACAGCACCGGGCCGAAGACTTCCTGGTCGTAGATGGACATGCCGGGCTTCACGCCGCTGAACACCGTGGGGCCGACGAAATTGCCGCTTTCGTAGCCCGCCACCTGCGGCTTGCGGCCGTCCAGCTCCAGCGTGGCGCCGTCGGCGATGCCGCGCTCGATCAGGCCCTCCACCCGGTCCTTCGCTGCGCACGAGACCAGCGGGCCCACGTCGGTGCCCTTGTCGGTGCCACCGCTCACCTTGAGCGTCTTGGCCTTGGCGACGAGGTCGGGAATCCATTGCTGCGCCTCGCCCACCAGCACCACCACCGACAGCGCCATGCAGCGCTGGCCCGCGGCGCCGAAGGCTGCGCCGGCCAGGGCGTTGAGCGTCTGCTCCTTGTTGGCGTCGGGCATGACGATGGCGTGGTTCTTGGCGCCCATCATGCATTGCACGCGCTTGCCGTTCAGGCTGGCGCGGTTGTACACGTGCGTGCCCACCTTGGTGCTGCCCACGAAGCTGATCGCCTTGATGTCCGGGTGGTCGCAGATGGCGTTCACCGCGTCCTCGCCGCCGTGCACCACGTTCAGCACGCCCGGGGGCACGCCGGCTTCCAGCGCCAGCTCGCACAGGCGCATGGTCACCATCGGGTCCTGCTCGGAGGGCTTGAGCACGAAGGTGTTGCCCGTGGCGATGGCCATGGGGAACATCCACAGCGGGATCATGGCGGGGAAGTTGAACGGCGTGATGCCCGCGCACACGCCCAGCGGCTGCATCAGCGTGTACGTGTCCACGCCATTGGCCACGTTGTTGGCCAGCTCGCCCAGCTGCAGGTTGCCGATGGCGCTGGCATGCTCCACCACCTCCAGGCCGCGGAACACGTCGCCCTCGGCATCGGGCAGCGTCTTGCCCTGCTCGGCCGTCAGGATCGCGGCCAGCTCGGCCATGTTCTCGCGGATCAGCTGCTGGTACTTGAGGAAGATGCGCGCCCGGGCACCGATGGCCGTTTTCTTCCAGGTCTTGAACGCTTCCTTGCCCGAGGCCACGGCCGCGTTGATCTCCTCTGGCGTGGCGAAGGGCACGCGGGCCAGCACTTCCTGCGTGGCGGGGTTCACCACGTTGCGCCACTGCGTGGTTTTTGACTCCACGAACTGGCCGCCGATCAGAAGCTTGACGGTGGGGGCTTGGGCGGCCTGTTGGGCCTGTTGTGCAGTGATGGATGCGTCCATGGTGTTTTGTCTCCTGTGATGTCTGTCATGCGGGGCCGGGACAATCGCTTTTTCCAGGCCCCGATTGCGGGTGGCCGGGCGGCAACCGCGGGCAAATCCCGGTGGCCCATGCATCCTAGCTGTGCGAAATTGCCAGTGCAAGGCGCATGGGCGCACCTTGGGTTTGCAAATTTGCACAGGCGATGGCTGGCTGGACCCGCACGCACCCCACGAAGAACACCACGAACGAGAGAGCCACACACGAATGGACTGGGACAACCTGCGCTACTTTCTGGAGCTGGCGCGCTCCGGCACCCTGGCCGGCGCGGCGCGCCGCACGGGCGTGGAACACACCACGGTCGCCCGCCGCATCCAGTCGCTGGAAAAGCAGATGGGCGCGCCGCTGTTCGCGCGCGAAGCCGGCGGGCACCGCCTCACGGAGGCGGGCCGGCAGCTGCTGCCGGCTGCGGAATCGATGGAGTCGGCCGTGCTCAGCGTGGAACAGGCGGCACCCACGGCGGGTGGCGGCCCTTCCGGCGTCGTGCGCGTGGGGGCCACGGAAGGCTTCGGCACGCTGATCCTGGCGCCGCATCTGGCGCGGCTCACGCAGCAGCATCCGAACTTGACCATCGACCTGCTGGCCCTGCCGCGCATGCTGCATTTGAGCCGGCGTGAGGCCGACATCGTCATCTCGCTGGAGCGGCCCACGCGGGGATCGGTCATCGTCACCCGGCTGGCCGACTACACGCTGCACCTGTACGGCCAGCGCGAATACCTTGCCCGCCGCCCCCTGGTCGCCACGCGCGCGGACCTGCGCCACCACGCCTTCGTGAGCTATGTGGACGACCTGCTGTTCACCAAGGAACTGCAGTTTCTGGATGCCTTGCACCAGCCCGAGCGGTTCGCGTTTCGCAGCACGAGCATCACGGCGCAGTACGAAGCCGTGCGGGCCGGGGCGGGGCTGGCGGTGCTGCCGGCCTTTTTGGCCGACCGCGATCCGGTGCTGGTCCGGGTGCTGCCGCAGGAAGCCCGGTTCACCCGGACGTTCTGGATGAGCATGCCGGCCGAGGCCAAGCACCTGGCCCGCACGCAGGCCGTGTGGACCTTGCTCAAGGACACTGCGGCGCTGGAAAAGCGGCGGCTGTGCCCCGAGTGTCCTGCTGCCCTGAATGTGGGGACGGTGTAACTCCTTGAAAAGGATGGCGAACGCCGTCTGTTGAGCCCGCCTGCGCAACAGGGTGCATTGCACCAAAGCAGGGCGCGGTTGGTTTATTCTCTCGCCCTTCCACGGGGGCCGGGCGGCCGATCCATCGGTGGCGGCAAGGCTTCGGCCGCCTCGGCATCGCAGGGATGGTGCCTGGCCTCGCATGGAAAAACAAAAAACCAATCCAGGAGGTTCTTCATGACAAGCAAGGTTTCGCCCGGAAGTCCGGGCCAGCACGACAGCGACCATCTGCAGCGCAGCCTGTCCAACCGGCACATCCAGCTCATCGCCATCGGCGGGGCCATCGGCACGGGCCTTTTCATGGGGTCGGGCAAGACGATCAGCCTGGCCGGCCCGTCGATCATCTTCGTCTACATGATGATCGGCTTCATGCTGTTTTTCGTGATGCGGGCCATGGGAGAGCTGCTGCTGTCCAACCTGCAGTACAAGTCCTTCATCGATTTCGCGGCCGATCTGCTCGGCCCCTGGGCCGGGTTCTTCACCGGATGGTCCTACTGGTTCTGCTGGATCATCACGGGCATCGCCGACGTGATCGCCATCTCGGCCTACTCGCAGTTCTGGTTTCCCCACCTGCCGCAGTGGGCGCCGGCGCTGGCCTGCGTGGGGCTGCTGCTGTCGCTGAACCTGCTCACGGTGAAGCTCTTCGGCGAGATCGAGTTCTGGTTCGCCATGATCAAGATCGTGGCCATCGTGGCGCTGGTGGCCACGGGGCTGTACATGGTCTATGCCAACTTCGTCTCCCCCGCAGGCCGAACGGCGAGCGTGGCCAATCTGTGGAACGACGGCGGCATGTTCCCGCACGGGTGGATGGGCTTCTTTGCCGGCTTCCAGATCGCGGTGTTCGCCTTTGCAGGCATCGAGCTGGTGGGCACGACCGCCGCCGAGGCGAAAGACCCGGAGCGCACGCTGCCCCGCGCGATCAACTCCATCCCGCTGCGCATCATGGTGTTCTATGTGTTCTCGCTGGTGGCGATCATGGCGGTCACGCCCTGGCGCGAAGTGGTGCCCGGCAAGAGCCCGTTCGTCGAGCTGTTCGTGCTGGCGGGACTGCCCGCGGCGGCTGGCGTGATCAATTTCGTGGTGCTGACCTCGGCGGCCTCGTCGGCCAACAGCGGCGTGTTTTCCACCAGCCGCATGCTGTTCGGCCTGGCGGAAAAGGGCGTGGCGCCAAGCCGTTTCGCGAAGCTGTCGCGCCGCGGCGTGCCTTCGAGCGGGCTGCTTTTTTCATGCACCTGCCTGCTGGCCGGCGCTTTCCTCATGTGGGTGATTCCGGATCTGGTGGAAGCCTTCACCCTGGTGACCACGGTTTCGGCCATCCTCTACATGTTCGTCTGGTCGATGATCTTGCTGTCCTATATCGCGTACCGCCGCCAGCGGCCAAAGCTGCATGCGGCCTCGCTGTACAAGATGCCGGGTGGTGTGTGGATGTGTGGCGTGTGCCTGGCGTTCTTTGCCGGCATCGTGGTGCTGCTGTCGTTCGAGGCCGATACGCGGCAGGCCCTGCTCGCCACGCCTGCCTGGTTCGTGCTGCTGGCGCTGGCTTATCAGGTCGTGCGGCGCCGGCTGCCGGGCGCGGGCGCGTCGCCTGCGCAGGGCAAGGCTGCTGGGGCGCCGCTGGGCGCCCGCGTGGTGCCCGAGCGGGGTTGATGGTCGCGGAGGCCGCAATGGCTGCCATCGTTCGGCTTCGCGCTGGCGCTGCCGATGGGAGCCAAACCGGGTAATGGCCGGGAGATCGGGCGTTTTTTACCGCATTGGAATCTCCGCCAGGGCCTACCCTGCGGAGGCCGGGCGAAGGGCGTTTTCTTCTGTGGATTGCTTCGCCACCGACAGGAGTACTTTGGCGATGACACCCCTTATTTCCGGCCTTGCATCGGTCGCATCCTTTCTGTTCAACGCGTCGTCCTCCGGGACGTCGAAACCCTCGGCTTCCACGCGGGGCAGCAATGCTTCGCCCGCTGAGCCCTCCACGCAAATCACCTTGAGCAAAGAGGCCGAGACGCTGTCCGGCGTCGCGAGCCACAGCGTGGCTGCCTCGGCCCGGGGCGGGGCGGGGCGGTCTGCGCTCCCCTCATCGACGGGAGGCTCGGTCTCTGCGCAGAAGTTCGGGGAGCTGCTCACCCAGTTCGGCGCGACCGAAGCCCAGAAAGAGCAGTTGACGGCTGGCTTCGATGCCAATCACGACGGCAAGATCTCCCAGGACGAATTCATGAAGGGCCTGGGAGACACGTCCGGTGCCAAGACAGGCGCCAGCGAACTGTCCCAGGCCATCCTGCAATTGATGGATCAGGACGGCAATGCCAATGGCGTAGTGGATGGCAAGGAGTTTGCGAAGTTCTCGATGGCGTTCGTCGCGGCCGAGAAACGGCCTGCCTGAGGCTGAGGCCCCACAACGCCCCGAATCACAGCCGGAGGTGCTCATGCGGGGCGCTTTTTCGAGGCGCTGCCTGCAGTCCAGGGTTACTGAAGGAATCTCAGCGACTTCAGGACGAAATCCTCATGGAACTGAAAAAGTGCGCCATGGCCGGCATCGGGATAGATCACGAGTTCGCTGTGGGGAAGGCGCCTTGCCAGATCGTAGGTATTGGCCGTCGGGACCATCCGGTCGTCGTCGCCGTTGACCACCAGAACCGGCTGCTGGACCGCCGACAGATCGGCGGGCGGTTTCTGCCCCCAGGCATAGAGCGCCCATAGCTGCGCCATGTAGGCCGTCGGGGAAATTTCCTTGTCCCGGTTGTCCGTGCGTTCTGCGAGGCGAGCCAGAAATGCCTGGCCCGCTTCGATGCCATTGGGCGTGCGCGTGAAGAAAAGGAATTGCTTCGGGTCCTGGCTGCTGAACAGACCTCGAAGAAGGTCATAGTTGGCCACCGCCGCTACCTTGCTGATGCCTTCGCCCCCCGCAGGGCCCGTTCCCGCAAGGATCATCCTGCGGACCCGTTGTGGCTGTTGCAGAACGATCTCCTGGGCGATCATGCCGCCCATCGAAAATCCGACGAGATCGACCTGCTCGAATCCCATCGCCTGTATGAAGGCGATGGCATCGCTCGCCATGGCCTCGATGGAGTTCGACGGCGAGCCACTGGAGGCCCCGACGCCGCGGTTGTCGAAGGCGACGATGTGGTGGCTTGCTGCCATGCCATCCACGATCCGTGGGTCCCAGTTGTCCAGGACTGCGGCCAGATGGGTCAGGAATACCACGGGCGTGCCGCCGTGGTGCTTTCCCAACTCCCGGTATGCAAAACGCACATCGCCGGCCCCGATGGCCTGGGTGGGCACGTTCTTCCAGGAAGACTCGGAATCTCGGCCCGCTGACTGCAGCAGGTTGGGTACGGTGTCCATAGCGGCTTTCTCTGCCGCCCCGGCGGCGGTCAAATGACCCATTGCCAGCGCAAGCGCGAGGAGGACCGGCTTCAATGAAAAAGGGTTCATGGCCTCGATCTCCCGGTCAGGCAGGGAGCGCCGGACCATCGGTGTGCGATGCCTGCGTCAGGGCGGTGCGGCGGCCGAGCGATGAGGAAGAGGCTTTCAGCGTTGCAAAAAAGGGCATGCTTGTCTTTCGTCGAAGTGGCGAGGCTTTCAGGCTTTGACTCATCCAACCTGGGGCAGATAGGCCGGACCCGGTGCGGTCAGCCCCTGCTTGACCTGCTGGGTCAGCGTGTCGGCCAGCACTTCGTCTTCACCGGCTTCCAACCCGTCGAGTGCACGGCGGACGATCTCTTCGGGGCTGCTCTTGGGCACTTCGAACCCGCGTGTGAGGTCGGTGTCCACGTAGGCCATGTGCAGGCCCAGCACCTGGGTTTTCTGCGCGCTCAACTCGTGGCGCAGGGCATTGGTCAACGACCAGGCGGCCGACTTGCTCGCCGAGTAGGCGGCCAGTTCACCCCCGTTGACCCACGAAGCCACCGACAGCACATTGAGGAATGCGCCGCCGCCGTTGGCTTGCAGCACGGGAGCAAAGGCTTTGCTCATGTTGAGCACGCCAAAGACATTGGTCTCGAAGAGACGGCGGGTCACTTCTTCACTGTCTTGCGCCAGAAAGCCGCCGGGCTGGGCGATGCCTGCGTTGTTGATGACCAGCGTCACATCAGCGGCCAGAACGGCCGCAGCGGCGATCTGGCCGCGATCGGTCACGTCCAGCTGCAAGGCTTGCACCCCGGGCAGCGTGACGGACGCGGGATTGCGCGCGGCGGCGTACACCTTTCGGGCGCCGCGGGCGAGCAGTTCACGCGAGAAGGCCAAGCCGATTCCGCGATTGGCACCGGTGACGAGGACGACAGCATTTTCGATTTTCATAGGGTGGCTCCAGGGTTGAAAAGATTTTCAATATGATATTTATCATATGAAATTTCAAAAAAAGAAAAAGGTACTTCAACGTATCTTGATGACGACCTTGCCCTTCGCGCGTCCGCTTTCCACATAAGCGATGGCCTCGTTGGTCGCGTCGAACGGAAAGATCTTGTCGAGAACGGGAAGAATGGCGCCTGATTCGATCAAAGCCGTGATCTGGCGCAGTTGGTTTCCGCTGGCTTTCATGAATAAGAATGAATAATCGATATTCAATCGTTTTGCGGCTTTTCTGGTTCCATAACTCAGAATGCGCATGATCTGCTTCACGAGCCAGGGGGCTTTGATGTCGTCGGCAAAAACGGGGTCCGGCGGGCCTGAAATGGAAATGAGATTGCCGCCGGGCTTGAGCACATTCATCGATTTTTTCAACGTGGCAGCGTCTTGGCTGTTCAGAACCACATCGTAATGGCGCAGGGTTTTCTCGAAATCGGCCTTCTTGTAGTCAATGACGATATCGGCGCCCAAGTTCTTCACCAAATCAACGTTGGTCGTGCCCGTGGTGGTGGCCACCGTAGCCCCCAGATGTTTGGCGAGTTGAATGGCAAAGGTTCCGACCCCTCCTGAACCCGCTTGAATGAAGACTTTCTGGCCTTTCTTCAGTTTGGCTTTTTCGACCAGTGCTTGCCAAGCCGTCAGCCCCACCAGAGGAAGGGAGGCCGCCTCTTCCATGGTGATGTTGTCGGGCTTGATGGCAAGAGAAGCTTCTTTGATGGCGACATATTCTGCAAACGTACCCATCCGAAAATTATCCGGCCGGGAATAAACCGCATCACCCGGTTTGAAGTGGCGAACCTGTGCGCCTGTTCGGACCACAGTGCCCGCCACATCGTGCCCTAAAACAAAGGGTGTTTTATAGGGCAGGATGATTTTGAACTCTCCACTCTTGATCTTCGAGTCCAGCAGGTTGACACCTGCAGCGTGCACTTGGACCAAGACTTCGTCGTCTTGCAAATCAGGTTCTGGAATGTCCTTGAGTTGCAGTTTCTCCGTCTTGCTATAGTTTTCAACGATGAATGCTTTCATGATTTCACCTTCTTATGAAATAAAAACAGGGCTATATGAGTGATATTCGGTGGCTCAATATCAATATATTTATATTCACTCATTCGGTAAAAAATTTTTTATAAGCCATTTGGCATGATGATCATCATATTTTTTGTCGAACGAAAAGGCGCGTGTGGTCTTTTTAAGAACAGGTCGCTGCCAGATTGGCAAGGGCCGCTTCACGCAGTGCATCCGACAGGGCCGGGTCATCCACCGCGCGGGCCAGTATCAATGTGCCCACCATCGTGGCTGCGGTCACCAATGCACGTTCGTGCGCGCTTGGCTGTCCCCAGTCCGGGGATTGCCGGGCGATCAGATCGATCATTTCCTTGATACGACGCGTGGCGGCTCGGCGCACTTCGGGGGATTGGCGTGGCATCTCGGAACCCAGCGCCGAAATCGGGCAACCCAGTTCGATGCTGTCCAGGTGCAATTTGGACAGGTAGGTTTGTATGAGCGCCTTCAACGCCTGCTCGGGCGGCGCGGCGGCGATGATGTCGGCCGCCGCCGCATTGGATTCAGCGCCCGCCCGGTCTGCGGCTTCGGCCAGCATGGCTTCGCGCGATTCGAAATGGGCGTAGAAGGCGCCGTGCGTCAAGCCGGCTTCTTTCATGATGTCGGCCACGCCTGTGCCGGCATACCCGCTTCGCCGTATGGCCCGTGCTGCGGCACTGACGATACGTTCATGGGAGGCTTCCTTGGCTGCGCTTCGAGAGGTCGTTTGCGTTTTTCGCATGATGTGCATCATATTTCATGTGCCGAGCTTCGCCAAGCTGTTCATTGATCGATCAGCACACGGCCCTGGCTTTGTACCGACGAAAAAAAGCGACCTCGAGGGGTCGCTTCGCTGAATCGGTGCCAACCACGTGTCGATGGCATCGAATGGTTTTATTCCACTTAGATCCTGCCCATCAGCAACAGGACCAGCAGGATCACGACCACCAGACCGATGCCGCCGCTGGGACCGTATCCCCATGAGCGGCTGTGGCCCCAGGTGGGAAGCGCGCCGACCAGAATCAGGATCAGGACGATGAGCAGAATGAGCGAAATAGACATGAGGGCATCCTTTGGAAGCGGTTGGTGTTGATGGACCGATTGTTGGAGGCGGTCAGCCCCCATCCAGCAGGACCGGGGCCCCAGCGCACGTAGGAGGGCATCGCTGCCCCCGCTGCCCCACATCCATTCGTTTGGATGATGTCGTCTTCGCTACTTCGACGGGGCAGGGCAGCGGGCTTGCGCACACTTGGACCACCATCGATCCACGCCCAGGCTTGCCATGACTACTTCTGTGAATAACCTTTCCTCCAATAAGCTGGGAGGGCTTCCCAGCCTGAAAGATTCAGGCCCCGTCAAGGAGCCGACCCTTCAGAGGTCGGAATCGCGCAAAAGCCTGGGTGGCCCCGAGGGCCTGCAGGCCAATAGCCAATCGAAAGGGGAGCTTGGAGGCAGCCTGGCACCGCGTTCCAACATCAACATGCTGCGAAAGAACGCGCTGATTCAAAGCCAGAAGCGAGAACTGAATGCCGAAGCGGCAGTGGTACGCGACGGCCTGATCAAATCTCGCGATGGTAAAAATTCCGATGACGTTAAAGCCTCCCTGCTGAATGACATTCACAGCAGCCCGCTTTTTCAGAAAATGCAGAAGACCAATAGCGGTGATGAAGACGCGATCATCACGATGACGCCTCCTTCCAAGGAGCAGGTACCTGCCGAAGCGACCGAGGTGCCTGTCAGTGGCCCGCCCACGCCGCCCCCGCCACCACCGTTGCCGGTGAAGCCGAGCCACAGCAGCCCGGAAGAAATCAAGTTGGACATGGACGCGCCCCCTCCTTCGGACACCGATTCCGACAGCGAGACTGAGTTGGACCTGGATGTCCACATCAGCACCGCGCCGAAAAATCATGACACTCATGAAGAAATCGATGTGCACATGGAAGGGCCGCCTCCTTCGGACAGCGGCGCCGGCGATGAGCGCGACATGGATATCGATGTGCACATCAATGCCGGCCCCGGAAACCACGAGTTTCATGAAGAAATCCAGGTCGACGAAAAGACGCAGCGGCTGATACGAATGCAAGAACAGCAGGAGGTCAACGCGAACGCGATGACTGAGTTGAATATCAGGACTCAGGAACAAGCGGCCATTCGCGATGTGATTACAAAAATGGCCGAGGCTCACCGCAAGACCATGGAAGCCGCCGCCAAAGCGATGGTCGACGCAGCACCCAAGTAAGCCGGCACATCGTTTTCAGACATTCGCGACCCCCTCGGGTTCTGCTGCGTTCAAGGTGGTCCACTCGCGTCGCAGCGCGCGAGTGGCGTCCACCATATTGCGCAGCGCCGCTTCGGTTTCAGGCCAGCCACGGGTTTTCAGCCCGCAGTCGGGGTTGACCCAGAGGTTTTCCACCGGCACCACCTGCGCGGCCTTCTCTAGAAGCCGCCGCATTTCCTGCACGCCGGGCACGCGGGGCGAGTGGATGTCGTACACGCCGGGGCCGATTTCGTTGGGGTACTGAAACTCCCCGAACCCCCGCAGCAGTTCCATGTCGGAGCGGCTCGTTTCGATGGTGATCACATCGGCGTCCATGGCCGCGATCTCGGGCAGGATGTCATTGAACTCGCTGTAGCACATGTGGGTGTGGATCTGCGTGTCGGCGCGCACGCCCGAGGCGCTGATGCGAAACGCCCGCGTCGCCCATTGCAGATACGCCTTCCAGGCTGCGTGGCGCAGCGGCAGCCCTTCGCGGATGGCCGGCTCGTCGATCTGGATGATGCCGATGCCGGCACCCTCCAGGTCGGTCACCTCGTCGCGGATCGCCCAGGCGATCTGCTCGGCTGTGCGGCTGCGCGGCTGGTCGTCGCGCACGAAGGACCATTGCAGGATGGTGATGGGCCCGGTCAGCATGCCCTTCATGGGGCGCGGGGTGAGGCTTTGCGCAAAGGCCGTCCAGTCCACCGTCATGGGCCGGGGCCGGGCCACGTCGCCGAAGAGGATGGGCGGCTTCACGCAGCGCGAGCCATAGCTTTGCACCCAGCCGTTGGCGGTGAAGGCGAATCCGTCGAGTTGCTCTCCAAAGTATTCGACCATGTCGTTGCGCTCGGCCTCGCCATGCACCAGCACGTCCAGGCCCAGCGATTCCTGCATGCGCACGGCCTGCTCGATCTCGGCCTGCATGGCGGCGCGGTAGGTGTCCAGTGCCTGATCGCCCCGCTTGAAGGCAGCGCGGGCGGCGCGGATTTCCTGAGTCTGCGGAAAGGAGCCGATGGTGGTGGTGGGCAGCAGCGGCAACTGCAGCCGCTGGCGTTGCGCAGCCTGCCGGACAGGGAAGGGCGCATCGCGCTGGTCGGCGCCGGCCGGCGCGCTGTCCAGGCGCTGGGCCACATCGGGGCGGTGTACGCGCTGGCTGGCACGGCGGCTGTCGATGGCGGCGCGCGAGGTGGCCAGGGCGGCCGTGTCGGGCTGGCCGTTGAGGGCGCTCTGCAGGGTCTGCAACTCGCCCAGCTTTTCCAGGGCGAAGGCCAACCAGGACTTCACCTCGGCATCGAGGCGATCCTCCGACGCCAGGCCAACAGGCACGTGCAGCAGCGAGCACGAAGGCGCGATCCACAGCGGTCCCTGGTGCTTGGCGGCGATGGCGGCCAGGCGCTCCAGAGCGGCGTCCAGGTCCGTGCGCCAGATGTTGCGGCCATCCACGATGCCGACCGACAGCAGTTTGTGGCTGGGCAGCCAGTCGGTCACGGCCACGAGGTCCTCCGGCGCCCGCACGGCGTCCACATGCAGGCCGGCCACGGGCAACTGGCACGCGAGCCGGGTGTTGTCCTGCAATGGCGAAAAATAGGTGACCAGCAGCACCTGGGCGCCTGCGCGGTTGAGCTGCCAGTAGGACGGCTCGAACGCATGGCGCCAGGCGTCGGGCAGGTCCAGGCCCAGAATGGGTTCGTCGATCTGCACCCAGGCGACGCCCTGGCCCTTCAGCCGCGCAAGGATCTGTTCGTACACGTCCAGCAGCGGCTGCAGCAGCGAAAGGCGATCGAAGCCCTCGGCTTTTTCCTTGCCCAGGTACAGAAAGCTCAAAGGCCCGAGTAGCACCGCCTTGACGGGGTGGCCCAGCGCCTGCGCTTCGGCCACTTCGCCGAACAGGCGCTCGCTGGCCAAGCGGAAGGTGGTGGCTGGCGTGAACTCCGGCACGAGGTAGTGGTAGTTGGTGTCGAACCACTTCGTCATCTCCAGCGCGAACTGGCTGGCGTGCGGTGCCCCCGCCGCACCGCTGCAGGTGCTGTGGCCGGATTCGCCCTGGCAGGCGGCGGCGCCACCGGATTTACCACGGGCCATATTGAAGTAGCGCGCCAGCTCGGGCTGGTCGGGCGAGAAGCCGTAGCGCGCCGGCTCGGCCCCCAGCAACTGGATGTGGTTGGCCACATGGTCGTAGTAGGCGAAGTCGCCCACGGTGGCGAAAGCCAGGCCCGCCTCGCGCTGGGCCTGCCAGTGGCGCGCGCGCAGTTCGGCGCCCACGGCCTCCAGCGCCTGGGCGGTCATGTCGCCGCGCCAATGCTTTTCCAGAGCGGCTTTGAGTTCGCGGTGCGCGCCCATGCGCGGAAAGCCGAGGGTGTGGGTGGAGACGGGGAGCTGGGCCATGTCGGAAATTCCTTGGATTGGGGTGGTGCGCGAAGGCAGGCCGCCATGGTCCGGTGAATGCATTTATTATTCAAACGAAAGTTTTATGCATTCATCTTGAGAATAATTAATGAACCAGTCGATTCTCGAAATCCGCCACCTGCGCACTTTGGCCGCCTTGCGCGACAGCGGCAGCCTGGTGCGCGCCGCGCAGTTGCTCAATCTCACCCAGTCGGCGCTTTCGCACCAGATCAAGCTGCTGGAAGACCGCTACAACGCGCCCCTGTTCGAGCGCAAGTCGGTGCCGCCCCAGTTCAGTGCCACCGGCACGCGGCTGCTGGCACTGGCCGATGCGCTGCTGCCGCAGGTGGAGGCGGCCGAGCGCGACGTGGCGCGGCTGTCGATGGCCTCCGCTGGCCAGTTGCGCATCGCCGTGGAATGCCACACCTGCTTCGACTGGCTAATGCCCGCGATGGACGCCTTCCGCAGCCGCTGGCCCGAGGTGGAGATGGACATCGTGAGCGGCTTTCACGCCGATCCGGTGGGCCTGCTGCACCAGGACCGGGCGGACCTGGCCATCGTGTCGGAAGTGGACGGCGACGAGGCGGGCGTGGACTACCACCCGCTTTTCGGCTTCGAGATCCGCGCGCTGCTGGCCAACGGGCATCCGCTGGTCGACAAGCCCTGGCTGGCCGCGCAGGACTTTGCCGACCAGACCCTCATCACTTACCCGGTGCCCGACGAGATGCTGGACATCGTGCGCCAGGTGCTGGAGCCCGCCGGCATCCGCCCGCCCCGGCGCACCACCGAACTCACCGTCGCCATGCTGCAGCTCGTAGCCAGCGGCCGCGGCGTGGCGGCCTTGCCGCTGTGGGCGGTGCAGGGCTATCTGGACCGCGGCTATGTCACGGCTCGGCCTGTGGGCGAGCAAGGCCTGATGGGCGAGCTGCATGCGGCCTGCCTGCCGCAGCTATCGGGCCGGCACTACCTGCAGGACTTCGTGGGCGTGATCCGCGAGACGAGCTTTGTCGGGCTCAAGGCCGTCACGCTGCTGTAGGCGGCGGCGGGGCCGGTGCGTATTTGTCGCCGACCTGTTCTCGCAGGGGATGCGTGTCGTACACGATCTGCATGTCCCGGATGCGTGCGCTGTCGCGGTCGAAGGTGAACACATCGACGCAGGTGAAGGTCACCTCGCGGCCGTCGCTCAAGGTCCAGTCATAGCGGAAGTAGGCCGCGATGCGCACGGCGCCGCTGTCCTGCGGTGCCACCGAGGCAAAGAGGTCCAGCACGGTGATCACGCTGCCATTGGAGGCCTGCGCGAGCCGCTGGAAAAAAACGCGGGCGCCCAGGGTGCCGAGAAAAGGCGAGTGCACGACCCCGTCGTCTTCGAAGCAGGCGATCAGGCCCTCGGTATCGCTGGCGTGAAGGTGGCCCAGGTAGGCCTTGACGGTGTCGATCGGGTGCGTTGTCATGCGGTGTCCTTGGTGGTTCGCTGGGGATGCCGCCGTAGCTTGGCGGCGACGGCGCCGCCCGGCAAGCCACAATCGGTGCCAATACATAAAGGGAGCTTATGTATCTGCGCCATCTGCAATACCTTCGGTCGGTCGTCGAGCACGGCTCTTTTGCCCGGGCCGCGCAGGCCTGTGGCGTCTCCCAGCCTGCCATCAGCCAGGGAATGAAGGCGCTGCAGGCGCACTTTTCCACCCCCTTGCTGGTCCGTGCGGGGCGCCGCTACGTGCCGACCGAGCTGGCGCGATCGGTGGCAGCGCAATCGTCTTCGCTGGGGCAGCGCATGGAGGCGCTGGGGCTGGAGCCACGGCCGGCGCCCGACCGGAACGTGCTGCGCATCGGGCTCACGCCATCCGCCGCCCTGGTATGGGGGCCCGTGCTGTACGTGCACTGGTGCCTTCCCCATCCCCGGCGCTGCCTCGACATGGCGACGGCGGATGAGGGCGTGCTGCTCACCGGACTGCTGCAGGGGCGGTTCGACGCGGTCATCGCGCCCAAGCCGCGCCAATTTGCGCACCCGGACCTGGCCGAGCGCCTGCTTTACGAGCTGCAGCCGCAGGTCTATGCCCGCCGAGGCCATCCCCTGGCGCGGGCCCGAACGCTGGCACAGCTGCAAGGCGCCGCTTGGGCCTGCGTCGGACCCAGCGTCAAAGGCCCCGTCGATGTGCTCACCGAGGCGCACCGCGTGCGCCGCATGCCTCTGCCCAAGGTCGCGGTGCGCTGTCCCGATTTCGCCAGCATGCTCCACCTGGTGGGGCAGTCCGATCTGCTGGCCGTCGTGCCCCATCCGGCACTGCTCGGCGCCGCAACGCCGTTGCTCAAGGCGCTTGAACTCACCGAGGCCTTGCCGCTGTATGGCATGTGGCTGTTTGAACTGCGCACCCGGCAATCCCGCATCGATCCGCAGTGGGCCGCATTCGATCCCTCTTGCCGCGGTCCTGCATTTGAATGGGATATTGCAAAAAATCAGAGGGTATGAATCTTCCGTTGCAGCGGCCCATAATGGCTTTTCCACCACTCATTCCCACTGCTGCCACCATGCCTTCCTCGCAGACCCTTCCCTTGTTCGTGCGTCCATTGATTGCACTCCTGTCCCTGGCTTTCGCCGGCACCCTGGCGCAAGCCGCACCAGTGGCCGATGTGCACGCCCTGGCGCAGAAAGAGCAGCAGCCGCTGCTGGACACGCTGCGCGATCTGGTGCACATCGAATCGGGCAGCAAGGACATCGAGGGCCTGAACCAGATCGCCGCGTTGATCGCCCAGCAGCTGAAGGCACAGGGCGGCAGCGTGGAGATCTTGCAGCCCACCGACATCTACCGCCTGGACGACACGCCCGAGAAGGTGGGCCCGGCGGTGCATGCCGAGTTCAAGGGCACCGGCACGAAGAAGATCCTCTTCATCGCGCACATGGACACGGTGTATCTCAAGGGCATGCTCAAGGACCAGCCCTTTCGCATCGATGGCGGCAAGGCCTATGGCCTGGGCATTGCGGACGACAAGCAGGGCGTGGCCGCCATCCTGCACACCGTGGGCCTGCTGCAAAAGCTCGGCTTCAAGGAGTACGGCACGCTCACCGTGCTGATCAACGGCGACGAGGAAATCAGCTCGCCCGGCGCGCGCAGCACCATCACCCGCATCGCGGCCGACCAGGATGCAGTGTTTTCCTTCGAGGGCGGCGGCACGGACGGCAGCCTGCGCCTGGCCACCAGCGGCATCGGCGCGGCCTACCTCACGGTCCAGGGCCGGGCCTCGCACGCGGGTGCCGCGCCCGAAAAGGGCGTGAATGCGCTCTACGAGCTGTCGCACCAGCTGCTGCAGCTCAAGGACCTGTCCAAGCCCGAGCAGGGCCTGAAGCTGAACTGGACGGTGGCGCAGGCCGGCACCAACCGCAACGTGATTCCCGCCGAGGCCACGGCCCAAGCCGACGCACGCGCCCTGCGGGTGTCGGATTTCGACGGGTTGGAAAAAGAACTGCAGGCCAAGGTGCAGACCCAGTTGCTGCCCGAATCCAAGGTGTCGGTGAAGTTCGAGGTGCGCCGCCCGCCGCTGGAGGCCACCGACGCCTCGCGCCGCGTCGCCGGCCATGGCAAGGCGATCTACCAGGAACTGGGGCTGCCGCTCAACGTGCTGGAAAAAGCCACCGGCGGCGGCACCGACGCTGCGTTCGCCGCGCTGAAGACCCGTGGCGCCGTGGTGGAGGGCATGGGCCTGTCGGGCTACGGGGCGCATTCCAACAATGCTGAATACGTGCAGATCGACACCATCGTGCCCCGGCTGTACCTGGCCACGCGCATGGTGATGGACATTTCGCGCGGCGTGCTCAAGTAAAGCGGATGGATGGGGCGCCGGCTGAATCAATCGGGCCGAACAACGGGAAGGCCCAGCTTTTTGATGGCCGGGGCAATTTTCGTTGTTTGGTAGAAAACTATCGGGCCTGCCCGAGACGGCAGAGGCCACGGCCGACTGGCCGCTGCTGCTGGCCGGCGCCGGCAACCCCATCGGCCCCCTGGAGGCGGTGGCGCGCGATGGCGGCGGCTTTGGCCTGGAGCCGGAGGTGCACCGCTTTCTGCAGCCTGCCATCGCGGCACAGTTGCATGTGCTGCAGGCCCTGTGACCTGACATTGACCTTGACATTCAAAGCGGGCCCCTTCGCATGGACAAGCGCTACACCCCCCCTTCCGCTGGCACAGCAACTGCTGCTGCGCCGCCAGGCCGTGCAGGACCTGCTGGACCACCCTCACTGGACGCTGCGCGAGTCCATTCGCCACCTGCGCAGCACCTTGCGGCTGACTTCAGCCGAGCTGGCACGCCTGGCGGGCATCTCCTACCGCGCGCTGCAGGACATCGAGCAGGGCCGCAGCCCGGGCACGGTGCAGACGATGAACCGCATCCTGGGCGTGCTCGGCCTGCGGCTGGGCGTGGTGCGAGCACCGGCAGAGTCTGTGGCGCCGGACGACGGCGGCGACCCCGTTGCCTGACGGGCCACAACGTGCGGCATCCTGTTTGCTATTAATTTGATAGCTATATGCCCTAGTGGTAATTGCGCTGGAGGCCATTTGGGCCTTAACCCCTTCACGGGGTCACCCAGGCGACCGCCTGCGCCCGCGGCCCCTTCACAATGGCCCGATGACTTCACAGAAAGAACACATGCTGGCCGGCCGGCCCTACCACGCCGGCGATCCCGAACTGCAGGCCGATCTGGCGGCCAATAAACGCTGGCTTGTGCGCTACAACGCGGCGCTGGCCGCGGACCCCGCCGAGCGGTGCGCGCTGCTGGCCGAACATTTGGGCTCGGTGGGCGAAGGCGCCGTGGTGCGCCCACCGTTCCATTGCGACTACGGCTTCAACATCCACCTGGGCACCGGGGTGTTCCTCAACTTCAACTGCGTGATCCTGGATGTGGTCGAAGTGCGCATCGGCGATGGCACGCAGATCGGGCCGGGCGTGCAACTGCTCGCGGCGGACCACCCGCGGTCGCCGCAGGAGCGGGCGCAGGGCCTGGAGTTCGGCCGGCCGGTCACCATCGGCCGCAACGTGTGGATCGGCGGCGGTGCGCTGGTGATGCCCGGCGTGACGGTGGGCGACGACGCGATCATCGGCGCCGGCAGCGTGGTCACGCGGGATGTGCCGGCCGGCGCCACCGTGGTGGGCAACCCGGCCCGGGCGCTGCCGCCGCGCCACGGCTGAATCGTGCCTGGCGGGGCGCATGGCAGAGCGCGCCGCCTGCGTCCTTGCAAGCAGGGCCGAATCCGCTCCAGGCAGGCCTCTTGCCAAAAACATTTCATGCAACTAATAATGTTGCATGAAACAAGACAGCAAGCTATCGGGCGTGCTCCATGTGCTGCTGCACATGGCCGAGAGCGAAACCCCGTCCACCTCCGAATCGCTGGCCCAGGCCATGCACACCCACCCCGTCGTCGTGCGGCGGGTGATGGCGGGCCTGCGCGAGGCGGGCTTTGTCGCCTCGGCCAAGGGCCATGGCGGCGGGTGGGCGCTGTCTTGCCCGCTGGAGGACGTGAGCCTGGCCGACATCCACCGCGCCGTGGGCGAGCCGCCGTTCCTGGCGGTGGGCCACCGCACCGAGCGCCCGGAGTGCCTGGTCGAGCAGGCGGTGAACGCCGCGCTCGACGGCACCTACCGCGAAGCCGAGGCGCTGCTGCTGGCGCGCCTGGAGCAGATCACCCTGGCCGATCTGTCGCGCGATTTCCACCGCCGCTTCGCCGAGAGCGGCGCTTCGATGAAGGACCTGTCCCATGCAGTTTGATGCTTTGATCATTGGCGGCAGCTTTGCCGGCCTGTCGGCCGCCATGCAGATCGCCCGCGCGCGGCGCAACGTGTGCGTGGTGGACGCCGGCGCGCCCCGCAACCGCTTCGCGGCGGCGTCGCACGGGTTCTTCGGGCAGGACGGCGCGAGGCCGCAGGACATGATCGCCCTGGCGCGCCGCCAGCTCATGGCGTACCCGTCGGTCACCTTCAAAGCGGGACAGGCCGTGGACGCGCAGGCCACCGGCCATGGCAGCAATGACGGCAATGGATTCATGGTGACGATGGAGTCGGGCGAGCAGCTCACCGCCCGCAAGCTGCTGCTGGCCACGGGCGTGCGGGACGAACTGCCCGCCATCGACGGCCTGCCCGAGCGCTGGGGCGCCACCGTGCTGCATTGCCCGTACTGCCATGGCTACGAGGTCGGTGGCAGACCGATGGGCACGCTGTATGCCGCGCCCGCATCGGTGCACCACGCGCTGCTCGTGTCCGACTGGGGCCCGATGACGCTGTTTTTGAATGGCCATGGCGCACCCGACGCCGAATCGCTGGCGTCACTGGCCGCGCGCGGCATCTCCATCGAGCCGGCCCGCATCGCGCGTCTGGAAGGGTATGCGTCCGCGCTGTCGGGCGTGCGCCTGGACGATGGCCGCTTCGTGCCCATCGACGCGCTGTTCGTGCCGCCGCGCACGCACATGGTCAGCCCGCTGGCCGAGCAACTGGGCTGTGCCTTCGACGAAGGGCCCTCTGGCCCGGTGATCCGCACCGATGCCACGCAGCAGACCACCGTGCCCGGCGTGTTCGCCGCGGGAGACGCCGCCATGCCGGGCCACAACGCCACGCTGGCATCCGCCAATGGGCTGATGGCAGGCGTGTGGCTGCACAAGGCGCTGGTGTTCGGTACTTGATGCCCGGGCGCAGTCGTTGGAGGACGGCCGAGGGCGAAAGAGGAAGGGACAACGAAGAGGGCGGGGCGGTGGCAAACCGCTGGCGGTTGCGGCTGCGGCATTGGCCGCCTGCGCGTGGCCGCCCCGCCTGTTGGCAACGCCCCGCCGCCCTTGGCGCGGGGCCGCTGCTCAGATCAAAGAATGATCTTGAGCACGATGAAAACGACGACGCCGGTGCCCACGCAAAGCAGCACGCGCTTGCTCTGCGGCATGGGGTTCTTCTTCATCGAGAAATAGGCGCCGAAGCCTGCGCCGATCGAAATACCGAGAATGGATGCAACTGACATGGGTTTCCCTCTGCAGAGTGTTGAGTAAGGATGGAAGGGATATGTGCGGCCGGCGGTGCGAACCGCGTTGCGCAAGAAGAGGGCGCAAGTCTAAGTAGCCTGGCGCCTCACACCTGTAACCTCCAGTAAGGCGCTCGGGCATGGTTGCCAGATTGCTATATGAATGATAGCGATCCACCGGGATGGAATCAGCGCTGCGGCCCTGCAGCGCCCCAGGCTTGGCGCGCCCCGCCGTCAGTCCTCTTCCGATTCGCCCAGGAACCCGCCGCTCTGGTGGCCCCACAGCCTGGCATACACACCGCCCTGGGCCAGCAACTGCGCGTGCGTGCCTTCTTCGATGACCTGCCCGGCATCCAGCACGATGAGGCGGTCCATCGCGGCGATGGTGGACAGGCGGTGGGCGATGGCGATCACCGTCTTGCCCTGCATCAGCCCGTCCAGGCTTTGCTGGATGGCGGCCTCGACCTCGGAGTCGAGCGCGCTGGTGGCTTCGTCCAGCAGCAATATGGGCGCGTCCTTGAGCATCACCCGCGCGATCGCCACGCGCTGGCGCTGGCCGCCCGAGAGCTTCACGCCGCGCTCGCCCACGTGGGCGTCGTAGCCGCGACGGCCCTGCAGGTCGGTCAGCGTGTCGATGAAGTCCGCGGCCTGTGCGCGGTCGGCGGCCGCATGCAGGTCCTGCTCGCTCGCATCGGGCCGGCCGTAGAGGATGTTGTCGCGCATCGAGCGGTGCAGCAGCGAGGTGTCCTGCGTGACCATGCCGATCGCCTGGCGCAGGCTGTCCTGCGTCACGTGGGCGATGTCCTGCCCATCGATCAGCACGCGGCCCGTCTGCACGTCGTGAAAGCGCAGCAGCAGGTTCACCAGCGTCGATTTGCCGGCACCCGAACGGCCGATCAGGCCGATCTTCTCGCCCGGCCGGATGGTGAGGTTCAAGCGGTCGATGACCGGCTTGCCGCCCTGGTAGGCGAAGGTCACGTTGTCGAACCGCACCTCGCCGCGCGGCACGGCCAGGGGGCGTGCATCGGGCGCGTCCACCACCGTGCGTGGACGGGTGAGGGTGTTGATGCCGTCCTGGATGGTGCCCACGCTCTCGAACAGCGTGGTCATCTCCCACATCACCCAGTGGGCGTGCCCCGAGACGCGCAACGCCATGGCCGTGACGGCCGCCACCGCGCCCGCGCCCACCTGGCCCAGCGACCACAGCCACAGGGCGGTGCCACAGGCGCCCACCATCATGCCGACCACCAGGATGTGGTTCACGATCTCGAACCGGCTCACCAGGCGCATCTGCGCGTAGCCGGTGTGCTTGAACGCATCCATCGCCGCACGGGCGAACTCCGCCTCGCGCCGGGTGTGAGAAAACAGCTTGACGGTGGCGATGTTGGTGTAGGCGTCGGTGATGCGCCCGGTCATCACCGACCGCGCATCGGCCTGCGCCTTGCCCACCTGGCCCAGGCGCGGCACGAAGTACCAGCAAGCGAGGCCATAGAACCCGATCCAGACCAGAAACGGCACCAGCAGCCGCACATCGAAACCGGCCGCCAGCAGCAGGATGGTGAACAGGTACACGCCCATGCCGATCACCACGTCGGTCGTGGTGAAGATCATGTCGCGCACGGCCAGCGCCGTCTGCATGATCTTGGTGGTGATGCGGCCCGCGAACTCGTCGGCGTAGAAGGCCATGCTCTGGCCGAGCATCAGCCGGTGGAAGTTCCAGCGAAGGCGCAGCGGAAAGTTGATGGCCAGCGTCTGGTGCTTGACGCTGGTCTGCACCGCCACCAGCACGATGCTGCCCAGCAGCATCCCGATCACCAGCGCCAGCGTGCCCTTGCGTTCGGCCCACAGCGCGGCCGGGGTCACCTGGGTGAGCCAGTCCACCACATGGCCCAGCACGGCGAACAGCAGGGCTTCGTACACGGCGATGGCGGCCGACAGGCCCGCCATGAGCACCACATAGCGGCGCAGCCCTTGTGTGCCAGACCACACGAAGGCCATGAAATCTTTGGGGGGCGGGGTGGGTTCGGTGCCGGGGTAGGGGGGCAGTCGCTTTTCGAAAAACTCAAACACAGGCTCAACTCCTTGGGCTGCCATCGTAAGGGGCGCGTGTGAATCATGTGCCAGCGGGGTCTTGGCATCCCCCTTTGCTGGCGATCCTCCGATCGCGTCCGACGCCTGGCGGACAGGCGCGCTGCATAGAATGCCCCCGCATGCGGGCCGTGGCGAGGGCCCGCACATCGGTTTTTCCCTTTCTTGTCGCCGATCGATTTTTAGGAACAAAGGTTTTCATGCTTGCACCGCAGCAGTGGATTTGGGGCGTGGTCGCCGTGGCGACCAGTGCGGTCATCCTGCGCCCCTGGCGCCTGCCCGAAGCGGTATGGGCCGTGGCGGGCGCGCTGGCACTGGTGGGCTTCGGCCTGTTGCCCGCCAGCCAGGCCTGGAAGGGCGTGCTGCGCGGCGAGGACGTGTACCTGTTTCTGGCCGGCATGATGCTGTTGTCCGAAATGGCGCGCCGCGAAGGCGTTTTCGACTGGCTGGCGGCGCTGGCGGCCCGCCGTGCCGGCGGCTCGGGCAGCCGGCTTTTCACCTGGGTCTATCTGGTGGGCACGCTGGTCACGGTGTTCCTGTCCAACGATGCGACGGCGGTCGTGCTGACCCCGGCGGTGTTCGCCGTGGCCCGCGCGGTGGGGGCCTCGCCGTTGCCCTATCTGTTCATCTGCGCCTTCGTCGCCAATGCGGCGAGCTTCGTGCTGCCCATCTCCAACCCGGCCAATCTGGTGCTGTGGGGCGGGCACATGCCGCCGTTGCCGCAGTGGCTGGCGCTGTTCGCGCTGCCTTCCCTGGCATCGATTGCCGCAACGTTCCTCGCCCTGCGATTCGCGCTGCGGCACCGCATCGACGCCACCATCCGGACCGAAGTGCCCCCGCATCCGCTCAGCCGCGGCGGCCTGCTGGCGGCGGGCGGGCTGGCCGTGTCGGTGGTGGTGCTGGTGGCCTGCGCCTGGCTGCGCGTGCCGTTGGGCTGGCCCACCTTGGGTGCGGCGGTGGTCACGCTGGCGCTGCTGCGCATCGGTTGCGGCAGCCCGGCCTGGCCGGCGGTGCGGTCGGTGTCCTGGAGCGTGCTGCCGCTGGTGGCGGGGCTTTTCGTGTTCGTGCAGGCTTTGGAATACACCGGCGTGGTCGGCCTGCTGGCCGGCGCCCTTCGGCACGCTGCGACGGCCTGGCCGGGGGGCGCCGACGTGGGCGTGGGCGCCTTGCTCGGCATCGCGGCCAACCTGGTCAACAACCTGCCGGCCGGGCTGCTGGCGGGAGCGGCGCTGGATGCCGCGAACGCCTCGCCGTCGATGCGGGCCGCGGCCTTGATGGGCATCGACATCGGGCCCAACCTGTCGATCACCGGCTCGCTGGCCACGCTGCTGTGGCTGGCCGCATTGCGGCGCGAGGGCGAATCGGTGAGCGGCTGGCAGTTCCTGCGGCTGGGCGCCTGGGTGATGCCGCTGGGCCTGGGGGCAGCGCTGCTCACCCTTTGGATCACCCACGTCGCGCTGCGCTGACCGGTTGAGCCAACGGCGGCCATCGGGCCGGTGCCCGAAGGCCTATCGGTACACCACGGTGATGCGCGGCACGGCCTTGACGCCGGGCTGGCGCGCCAGGAAATCCGACAGGAACGCGATCAGGCTTTTCTCGCACAGCGCCATCACGGCCGGGTCCGAGGCCATGGCCGCGCCTTGCTTGGCAGCGCGCTGCGACGCCTCCTGCGTGAGGCGGATGACCGCGCCCTTGTTGTCGGTCAGCAGGCCGCCGGACAGCACGCGGTGGCGCAGCTGGGTGATGGCGGGTGTCGCCACCAGCGTGGGTTTGGCCAAGTGGATCTCGATGCCGGCCGGGGTGCTGCGCAGCTCATAGCTCTGGGGCCGCAGGTCGTAGCCGAACGAGTATTCGGCCGAATACCAGATCGCCACCACGCCCGTGGAGGCCAGGCCCAGCACGGATTTTTCGACGATCTGGGTGGTGCCTTCCTCGCGCACCACGGTGGCCGCCATCAGCTTCATCTGTTCCGACAGCGATTGCTTGCCCACCGTGAGGTAGTCGGTGTAGCGGGTGTAGCCCAGCAATTGCTCGGTCTTCTGGCTCACCTCCTGCTGCAGCTGCGCGACCTGGGCGCGCGCGGCGCGCATGCGGCCCTGGGAAACCCACCAGGCCGTGGCGGCAATGGCGGCCAGCATGGCCAACAGCAGGGTCAGGAGGGTGAGGCGGGCACGTGACATAAGCGGAAGGAAGACTGAAAAACACGAAGGGGCAGAGCATAGCCGGGCGCTGCCTTCGTGATGGGCGGCGATCCATGCATCGCGCTGAGGGCACACGCCGTGCATGGGTTTTTCGCCCGGCACTCCAACGGGCATAATTGAGAATTAATCGCATTTTGAAACCAAGGCAAACGATGGCTGGCAGCACTGCAGCGTCCCGCCTGCATGTCGTCTCGCGCATCGCGGCCGGCATGCTGGGCGGCTACGCATTCACCTGGGGGTTCATCGCGCTGTGCGTGGGCCTGGCGTTCGCGGCGGGCATGCCGTTCCATGACGCCGAGGCCATGGGCTACATCGTGGGTTTCATCGTGTTCCTGGTGGCCTTCTTGTGGGCCTTTTCGGATTCCCGCCTGGGCCGTGTGTGGCTGGTGCTGGCCGGAGGCGGGGCGCTGATGGCCGGCGCGGCATCGCTGGTGCAAATGGCGCTGGTCTGACCGGCGCTTGCCGGAGCTTGCCGGCGGTTTTTGCGGCCATTCATCCATTTGTCCTGCGTGTCCTGTCTTTAGCGGAAAGGCATTTGTCCCGTGTTCCAGAACTTTCGGCTCACCATGGCCTGGCTGCATACCTGGTTCGGCCTGGTGCTGGGCTTCGTGCTCATGGTCGTTTTCTTCTTCGGCTCGCTGTCGGTGTTCGACCGCGAGATCGACCGCTGGGCCATTCCTGAAACCCGGTTCGCCCCGCAGCCCATGCCGTCGTTCGACCGCGTGCTGCAGCCGGCCTTCCAAACCATGGTGCGGCCCGACGCCGCAAACATCGAGGCGGCGCGCAGCCGGGTGAACGGCCCGCTGGCCGACAGCTTTCCCGTCGTGAACAGCTGGGGCGCCTACACCACCCACCGCGATCCGGTGCTCAGCCTGTTCACCAGCTTTGCCCTGCCCAATGCCAAGGAGGCGGACGACCAGGTCTGGGGCACGCGCACCATCGACCCGCGCAATGGCCAGGCCCTGCCGGACGACCACCTCAAGATCGGCAGCCGGTTCTTCTACCCGCTGCACTACAGCCTGCACCTGGAGTGGAAGAGCCTGGGCTACTGGATCGTGGGCTTCGCCGCGCTGATGATGCTCGTGGCGCTGGTGAGCGGCGTGGTCATGCACCGCAAGATCTTCCGCGAGATGTTCACCTTCCGGCCGCACAAGCACACCCAGCGCAGCGCCCTCGATCTGCACAACCTGACCGGCGTGGTGGCGTTGCCGTTCCATTTCATCTTCGCGCTCTCGGGCCTGGTGATCTTCGGCGGCATCTACTTTCCCGTCACCGAAACCCAGCTGCATCCGCTGCACGAGCTGCATGAGCAGCACGAAGCGCTGGAGACCGGGCTGCCGGCCAAGCGGGCGGGGACGCCCGGCACGCTCGCCTCGGTGGACGCCATGGTGGCCGAGGCCCAGCGCCGCTGGGCGGCCAGGGGCATGGCGGGCGAGGTCGGCTACCTGAACGTGCAGCACGTGGGCGATGCCAATGCCTATGTCAGCGTGTTCCGCGCCGGAACCGACCGCGTCACCCTCACGGGCGAGGGTATCCATTTCAAGGGCGCCACCGGCGAAGTGCTGCGCGAAGACCCGCCGCCCACGGCGGTCGCGGGCATCAACAACTTCCTCACCGGCCTGCACCTGCAGCATTTCCGGCACTGGCTGCTGCGCTGGCTGTATGTGCTGGGCGGGCTGTCGGGCTGCGTGTGCATTGCCACCGGCTTCCTCTTCTTCGTGGAAAAGCGCAAGCGCCAGCATGCCAGGCAAGGCATCTCGGGCGCGCGCTGGGTGGACGCCTTCGCGGTGACGACCGTCACCGGCATGCTCATAGCCACCTTCGTCATGCTGATCGGCAACCGGCTGCTGCCCACCGACCTGCCGGGCCGGGGCAGTTGGGAGCAATCCGTGTTCTGGGGCACCTGGGTGCTGGCCTTCCTGCATGCCGTGTGGCGCACGGCCCCGGTGGCGCAGGCCCGCATGGCGCCGGCCTGGGGCGAGCAGTGCTGGGCGGCCGCGGCGCTGGCCGTGGCGGCGGTGCTGTTGAACTGGGCGACGACCGGGGACCACCTTCTGCGCACCATCGGCAATGGCTACTGGCCCGTGGCCGGCATGGATCTGGCGTTGCTCGCCAGCGCGGCCCTCGCCGTGGTGGCCGCGCGCAGGCTCCGCCGGCGCGCCCAGGGCGCTGTTGCGATGGCGGGCCGGGCGCCCCAAGGCGTACCGGAGGCCACCCGTGCTTGACGCCTTGTTGTTGCTGGCTGCGCTGGCAGCCAATGGGGCCGGGCTGGGCTGGCTGGCCCTGGCCATGGAGGTGCACTGGGCGCAGGCGCTGGGCGAAGGCGTGCCGCAAACCCGGCGCACCGTGGCGCTGCTGCGCGTGGCGGGTGCCGCCGCGCTGGCCGGTTCGCTGGCCCTGTGCCTGAGCGTGGACCACGGCTCGATGGCATCGCTGGTCTGGGTCATGGCACTGGCGGGTGCCGCGCTGTCCATCGCGTTCACGTTGGCCTGGCGTCCGCAGGTGCTGGGCGTGCTGGTTCCGTGGATGCGAGTCTCCAGAGAGCAAGCCGCAAAGATCTGACCCACGCGACCGACAGGCTCAGCAAAAAGAAAACCCGCCGAAGCGGGTTGAAAAGCAGCCCAGGAGGGAGGAGGAGATCGATTGATGCGGGCTGCTGGGTTCAATGATTCCCTGGCCAGCTTAGGTGAGGCTTAAATGCACCAATTCTTGCTCAGCCTCGGGGGAGGCTATTTGCCTCGGGTTAAGTCCCCGGCATATCAGGGCTCCTGCGAGGGCCTATTGAGTTCTCGTTTTCTCTTGGGCAACGCTCTGACAGTGAGGTGAAAACGGCGGCTTGGCCTGAATTTTTTCGCAGATATCCTCAATGCTTCGGTCGCGGTGAAGAGATTCATCTGGTCAATGCCGACCATGACGTGATCAAAGGATCTCTGTGCCATGACACCATTTTCTCTTTCTGGAACGCGTGGACGTGCCTCGCATTCGTCTTCGCAACAAGAATCTACTCCCGCCTCGTCACGTGCCCGCGCAGGCAGCAGTTCGACCGGCAGCCCGTCGGAACTGGACAACTTAACGCATCGCAGACATCGGCAAGACTCGCCCGAAACTCCTCGGCCTATGACGGCCAGGGCCAGTGTTCCGGGATATTCCAGCAGCGACGACGAAGAGCCGATAGACACCCGTGCCTGGCTGGCCCGGCTATCGCTTGAGCCAACGCCCCAAGCCGAGAAGAGCCCCGAGCAAAAAACGCTGGTTCCGGCAAGCACGATCGGCGGCTTCTACGCAACGTGTTCCAACATCGTCGGGTTGGTAGATCACTCCAAGTCCAAGCTGCCCTCGCAAGGTCCCGCGCAGTGGTTCGCAGAGCCTTACATCCGCGCAAAGGACGGAGTCGTACGCCGCTTTCCCGAAATTCGCGGCCAGTTCGGACACTTTGCGGAACAAATCAAAAATGGTTTGATTTATGACGCTCCCGCTCGACTTACGACAAAGCGGTTTGCAGGACTTGAGGTAACTGGTGACGGAAAAACTCCGGCATTCGTCGCGAACGGCACCTCCATTCCGGCCATCAAATTCGGACATTTCAGCGTCTATCCCATGCCAGGAAATCGATTCATGGTTCCACAACCTGGCTTTAAAGACTGCTCTGCGGCCTGTGAACTGATGCTGCTGCTGGACCATGGGAAGGTCAACCCGGGAGATCTGAGTTCTTCCAAGGTCTATGCTTCAAACAGTGCGCGGGACACGCGTACTGTCATGTACTCGATCAAGTTAGCCACTGGCTTGGAGCCTTTTCAGGTGACGCACGAGTTAAGCTACAAAAGCAGTCTATTCAGCAAAGATAAAAGCAGAAAGGTGGCTTGGCGCGACTTGGCGACAAAAATCGAGCAGCACGGCCCCTGCATTCTCAGCAAAGGGGGACACATGCTCATGCTGGATAACGTCCGCGAGAGCAAGGGAAAATTCTTTCTCAGTATTCGCGATCCCTTCCATGGCACCAGCCTGGAGATTCAGGAATCAGCGGAGTTTTTCAACAGCGGCAACAAAGCGCCGGACCATGGGCAGGTGGAAGCCATTTTCTTGCCAAGTGAAGCGGGCGCCTCATCAACGCGGTGATGTTCGATCGGTTGGCTGGTGCCGAGCAATGGCGCCGATGGAGTTCCATTCTGCCGGCACTCACCGCACCAGAAACACCACCACTACGATTACCGTCCCCAGCGCCAGGTTGACCCCCACCCAGGTGCGAATGGATGCCAGCGCCTTGCCGCCCGCTGCCCAGTCGCTCGCCGCCACCGCGCGTTGCAGGCGCTTGAAAAGCGCGAACCGCACATGGGCGAAGAGCGCCATCATCACAATGCCCAGCGTGGCCATGATCGTCCACGACAGCGGCATGGAAAACCGACCACCCGATTGCGCCGCGGCACGGGCGACGTTGCCGATCATCCACAGCCCGCTGGACAGCACCAGCACGACGGCCAACAGCACCGCGCCCAGAAAACGCTGCAGCACGCCATGCATCAGCGCCACCCGTTGGGAGGGCTCCAGCGATTGCGCCGCGGGGCGCAGGAAGAAATGGGCGAAGGCCATGCCGCCCAGCCACACGATGATCGCCAGGACATGAATGAGTTTGAGCGTGTCATACAGCATGGGTGGGACTTTCTCTTTCTGATGGAAGCGGGAGGAACCGGGAACGGCCCGGCCAAGGGCCAGGGAAGGAGGAAAGGAGGGCGACTACGTCCGGCGGACGAGCGGCCTTGCGGCGTGAAAGCCACGATCCGCCGCCATGCCCGCATTGCAATGGCTATGGAAAATGGCCTCGCCATTGTTACAAAAAAGAACAGCAAGACTATTGACGGCAAAACCGACGTCGATTGTGGCTATCCTCGTGGGTTATCGTGGACGGATTCCCCGCGCCGCGACCGGGAATTCCCTCCACATGCCCATGACGCTTCCAAAAGCACTGCGAATGCAACGCTGGCCCTGGCTGCCAGGGGTGCTGTGCGCGCTGGTGGGCGTGGTCGCCAGTGCGGCGCTGTGGCAGCAGCAAAGCGACTCGGTGGCGCGCATCGCGCGCGAGCGGTTCACGCAGGAGGCCCGGTCGTTCTCCAGCGCGCTGGAAAACCGCATCGCCTCGCACACCGAGTTGGTGGTCGGCCTGCGCAGCCTGTTCCTGGTCAACCCCCGGCTGGGCCGCGCCGATTTCGAGCACGCGGCGCGCGAGCTGCGCCTTGCGCAGCATTACCCCGGCGTGAAGAACGTGGCCTTCACCCGCTATGTGGCGCTTGCCGACAAGGAAGCCTACGAAGCGCGTGTGCGGGCCGACGACCTCGTGCGCACGGCCCTTGCATCCACCTTTGCGATCCGTCCGCCCGGTGACCGGCCCGAATACCACGTGGCCGACTACATCTGGCCGACCGTGGGCAACGAATACATCGTGGGCCTGGATGTCGGCTCGCTGCCGGCCACCATGGCGTCCATCCGCTACAGCCGCGACACCGGGCAGATCGTGGCGTCGGAGCCGTTCGATCTGCTGCAGGAACGCGAGAACCGCGCCGGCTTCGTCATCCGCCTGCCCGTGTTCGACGACAGCGCGGCCGGCGTGCGCCGCTACATCGGCTCGGTGGCGGCCACGATCCGGTTCTACGACATGGTCAAGAGCCTGCAGTCCGAGGGCCAGCTGCGTGGCGTGGCCATGTCGGTGCGGGACATCGGCTCGGTGCGCGATGTGGCGGCGTCCTCCGAGCGCCCGCTGCTGGCGCTGGAGAGCGGCGTGCGGCCCGCCATGGAGCGCTACGAACGCGAACTGCTCGTGCACGACCGGCGCTGGCGGCTCACGTTCCAGCCGCTGCAACCCTTCCTGTCGCACTCGGAGGCGCAATTGCCCGCGCTCATGGGCGGCGGCGGGCTGCTGGTGACGGTCCTGCTGTCCGCGCTCATCACGCTGCTGGTGCGCCGCCGCACCCAGGCCGTGAGCTTTGCCACCGCGGCCGGCTCGGCATTGCGCGAGAGCGAGGAGCGCTTTCGTGCCCTGTTCAACCAGGCCGCCGTGGGCGTGGCGCAGGTCGAGGCCGCCAGCCGCCGCTTCGTGCGGGCCAACAGCAAGTTCTGCGACATCCTCGGCTACACGGAGGCCGAGCTGTCGGCCAAGACGGTCGGCGACATCACCCACCCCGACGACCTGATGGCGGGCGAATCGCTCATGCAGCAGATCGCGCAGGGGCAGATCGAAGAGTTCCGCTACGAAAAGCGCTACTTCCACAAAGATGGCCGCGTCATCTGGGCCGACCTCACCGTGACGCCCATGCGCATACCCGGCAACCCGGCCACGCATTCCATCGCCGTGGTGCAGGACATCACCGAGCGCAAGCAGATGGAAGAGAGCCAGCGCGACAGCGAACTGCGCCTGCGCGGCATCCTGTACCGCCTGCCGGTGGGCGTGTGCCTGGTGCGCAAGGACGGCGGGGTGAGCTTTCGCAACGAGCGCTTCGTGCAGATCTGCGGCTATACCGCCGACGACGCCCCCACGGTGGACGACTGGTGGCGCCTGGCGTTTCCCGATGCGGCGCAGCGCGAGCAGGCCATCGCCGACTGGCTGGCCGTGTGCGCCGAGGCGCCGGGCGACGAAGCCACCGCTGCGCGTGAACACGCCATCACCTGCAAGGGCGGGCAACTGCGCACGGTGGACCTGGCCGGCGTGGTCCTGGGCGACGACCGGCTGATCACCTTGGTGGACATGAGCCAGCACAAGGCCGCCGAGGAAGAGATCCGCTACTTGGCCTACTACGACCCGCTCACGCAGTTGCCCAACCGCCGGCTGCTCCTCGACCGGCTGCAGCAGGCCCTGGCCGCCAGCACGCGCAGCCACCGCTGCGGCGCGGTGCTGATGCTCGACCTGGACAACTTCAAGACCCTGAACGAAACCCAGGGCCACGAGCGAGGCGACATGCTGCTGCGCCAGGTGGCGCTGCGGCTGCGCGACTGCGTGCAGACCGAAGACACCGTGGCCCGCCACGGCGGCGACGAGTTCGTCGTGGTGCTGGAAGACCTGGGCGACAGCCCGGAGGACGCCGCCGCACGCGCCGAGGAAATGGGCCAGAAGATCCTCACCGCGCTGCGCCGGCCTTTCGTGCTGGAAGGCGAAGCCCACCACAGCACGCTCAGCATGGGCGTGACCATCTTCCAGGGCGTGCGCGAGACGGTGGACGAACTGCTGCAGCGCGCCGACCTGGCCATGTACCAGGCCAAGGCCGGCGGGCGCAACAGCCTGCAGTTCTACGACCCGCGCATGCAGGCGTCGGTGGCGGCCCGCGCGGCCCTCGAATCGGACCTGCGCGAGGGCATCGCGCTGCAGCAGTTCGAGCTGTTCTACCAGCCGCAGATGGACAACGGCCGCATCACCGGCGCCGAGGCGCTGCTGCGCTGGCGCCACCCGGTGCGCGGCTTCGTGTCGCCGGGCGAATTCATTCCCTTGACCGAGGAAACCGGCCTCATCCTGCCGCTGGGCGAATGGGTGCTTCAGGCCGCGTGCGCGCAACTGGCGCGTTGGGCGCAGCAGCCCGCGCTGGCCCACCTGGGCCTGTCGGTCAACGTGAGCGCGCGCCAGTTCCATCAAAGCGGTTTCGTCGGCCAGGTGCTGGCGGCGCTGGCCAGCACCGGCGCCGATGGCCGCCGGCTCAAGCTGGAGATGACCGAAAGCCTGCTGCTGCAGGACGTGGAAGACACCATCGACAAGATGGCGCAGCTGCGCGCCTATGGCGTGGGCTTTTCGCTAGACGACTTCGGCACGGGCTATTCCTCCCTGGCTTACCTCAAGCGCCTGCCGCTGGACGAACTCAAGATCGACCAAAGTTTCGTGCGCGACGTGCTCACCGACCCCAACGACGCCGCCATTGCCCGCACCATCGTCGCCCTGGGCACCAGCCTGGGCCTGCGCGTGATCGCCGAAGGGGTGGAGACCGAGGCGCAGCGCGCCTTCCTGGCACGCAACCAGTGCTACGTGTGGCAGGGCTACCTGCTCAGCCCGCCGCTGCCGGTGGACGGCTTCGAGCGGCTGGTGGTCGATCACGCCGCAGGCCAGAGCCCGCTGATCGTGTGATGCGGACCGGGTGCCGCCCGCCTTGCCGCCAAGCTTCCAGCCCGTCCAAAGCCCCCAGAGCCTGCCCATGTTCGAGTTGAAAACCCTGGCGCTGTACGCCGTCACCGCGCTGGCGGAGATCGTGGGCTGCTATCTGCCGTGGCTGTGGCTGCGCCAGGGCGCGAGCCCCTGGCTGCTGGTGCCGGCGGCCGCAAGCCTCGCGCTGTTCGCCTGGCTGCTCACCCTGCATCCGGCCGCGGCCGGGCGGGTGTATGCGGCCTATGGCGGCGTCTATGTGGCGGTGGCCATCGGCTGGCTCTGGGCGGTGGACGGCGTGCGCCCCACCGCGTGGGACGTGGCAGGCGTGGCCGTCACCCTGGCTGGCATGGCGATCATCGCCTTCGCGCCGCGCACGGCCTAGTGCTACTTATTTAATAGCAATATGCCCTAGTGGATATTGTGCTGGGGGCCTATTTGGCTGAATATGCGGGCCGGCGCGCCAGCGGCCCGCGCCCCTGGCAGGGGCGCCAGCCCGGCACGGTATCATCCAGGGCTTGGCCACGCTGGCCCGCCCGGCGGCGTGGACCTGCCTTTTTTTGCGCTCCGGCGCCTCCAGCCCGCCCACAGACCCGTGCGTCTCAACTCCATCAAACTCGCCGGCTTCAAGTCGTTCGCAGAGCCCACCAATTTCATGCTCCCAGGCCAGCTGGTAGGCGTGGTGGGCCCGAACGGCTGCGGCAAGTCCAACATCATGGATGCGGTGCGCTGGGTGCTGGGGGAGTCGAAAGCCAGCGAGCTGCGCGGCGAGTCGATGCAGGACGTGATCTTCAGCGGCACCACCAGCCGCAAGCAGGCCAGCCGCGCCAGCGTGGAACTGGTCTTCGACAACGCCGACCACCGCGCCGGCGGACAGTGGGGCCAGTACGGCGAGATCGCCGTCAAGCGCGTGCTCACGCGCGACGGCAACAGCAGCTATTTCATCAACAACCAGCCGGTGCGCCGGCGCGACGTGCAGGACGTGTTCCTGGGAACGGGACTGGGGCCCCGCGCCTACGCCATCATCGGCCAGGGCACCATCAGCCGCATCATCGAGTCGCGCCCCGAAGAGCTGCGCCTTTTCCTGGAAGAGGCCGCGGGCGTCTCCAAATACAAGGAGCGCCGCCGCGAGACCGAAAACCGGCTGTCCGACACGCGCGAGAACCTCACGCGGGTCGAAGACATCCTGCGCGAGCTGAACGCCAACCTGGAACGCCTGGAAAAGCAGGCCGAGGTGGCTGCCCGGTACAACGCGCTGCAGGCCGACGTCACCCTCAAGCAGCACCAGCTGTGGTTCTTGAAGCGTGCCGATGCCGAGGCCGAGCAGGCCAAGGTGCGCGCCGACGGCCTGCAGGCCGTGAACGACCTCGAATCGCGCATGGCCGACCTGCGCTCGGTCGAATCCGACCTCGAAACCATCCGCCAGGCGCACTACGCCGCGGGCGACCACGTCAACCAGGCGCAGGGCAAGCTCTACGAGGCCACGGCCGAAGTGGGCCGGCTGGAGGCCGAGATCCGCTACGTGGTCGAAGGCCGCCAGCGCGTGGAACTGCGCCTCACCCAGTTGGCCGAGCAGATCGCCCAGTGGTCGGCCCGCAAGGAAGAGGCCGAACACGAGATGGAGAACCTCGCCGGTGCCGGCGTGGACGCCGACGAGCGCGCCGAACTGCTGGCCGCCCAGGTCGAGGAGCAGGCCATGCAATTGCCCGACCTCGAAGAGGCGCTGCGCCAGGGCCAGCAGCACGCCAACGAACAGCGCGGCGCGGTGGTGCAGGTGCAGCAGCAGATCGGCGTGCTGGCCGCCGAGCAGCGCAGCATCGACGAGCAGAGCCGCCAGCTCGATGCCCGCCATGAACGCCTGCGCACCGACCGCAACGCCCTGGCCGCGCCCGACGAGGCGCGGCTGGCCAACCTGCGCGGCCAGCTCGATGCCGCCCAGGAGGGCGCCGAAATGGCCGAGGCCCGGCTGGCCGAGCTGCAGGAATCCGTGCCGCAACTGGACGAAGACCGCCGCACCCGCCAGCAGGCCGTGAACGTGGAGAGCGCCCGCCAGGCCGATCTGTCGGCGCGCATGGAGGCGCTCAAGGCGCTGCAGGAAAAGGTCAAGACCGATGGCAAGCTGCAGCCCTGGCTGGCGCGCCACGGCCTGGATGGACTGCAGGGCCTGTGGAGCCGCATCCACATCGAGCCCGGCTGGGAGAACGCGCTGGAAGCCGCGCTGCGCGAGCGCCTGGGCGCCCTCGAAATCAGCCGGCTGGACAGCGTGCGCGGCTTTTTGGGTGCGGGCGGCAACGACGCCCCCCCGGCCCGCCTGGCCTTCTACACCGCGCCGCCCGCCGGCATTCCCGAGCCCACCGGCGCTGCCACCCGCCTGTCGGACCTGCTGCGCCTGAACGACGCCGGCCTGCGCGCCGTGCTCACCGACTGGCTGCAGGGCTGCTACACCGCGCAGACGCTCGACGAGGCGCTGAACCGCCGCCCCGCGCTGCAGCCCGGCGAGGTGGTCTATGTGCCCACGGGCCATGCGGTCAGCGCGCACAGCGTGAGCTTTTACGCCCAGGACTCCGAGCAGTCCGGCCTGCTGGCCCGCGCGCAGGAGATCGAGCACCTCGAAAAGGAACTGCGCGCGCAGGCCCTCATCAGCGACGAATCGCGCACGGCGCTGGTGCGTGCCGAGTCGGCCTATGCCGACGCCTCGCAGCGCCTCGTGGCCGCGCGCCGCGAAGCCAGCGAGGCGCAAAGCCGTGCCCATGAACTGCAGGTGGAAACGTTGCGCCTGACCCAGCTGGCCGACCAGGCCCGCGCGCGCAGCGAGCAGATCGGCGCCGACCTGGCCGAGGTCGAGGCGCAGCTGGCCGACCTGCAGGAGCGGCGCGTGACGGCCGAGGCGCGTTTCGAAGAACTGGACATGCAACTGGCCGACAGCCAGGAGCGCCACGCGCAACTGGACGAGCGCGTGATCGCCGCCGAGCGCAAGCTCGCCGAATGCCGCGAGCAGCAGCGCAGCCTGGAGCGCCAGGCGCAAGAGGCCACGTTCTCCCGCCGCAGCCTGGAGGCGCGCCGGGCCGAACTCGCCCGCACGCTCGACACGGCCGGCAGCCAGACCCGCGCGCTGGCTGATGAGCAGCAGCGTGCGCAGGACGAGAGGGCGCGCCTGTCCGACGCGGCGGCACAGGGCGGCCTGCAGCAGGCGCTGGACCTCAAGATCGAGCGCGAGAAAGCCCTGGGCGCCCAGCGCAGCGAGTACGACGACCTGACCGCCAAGCTGCGCGCCAGCGACGAGCGCCGCATGCAACTGGAGCGCGCGCTCGATCCGCTGCGCGCCCGCATCACCGAATTCCAGCTCAAGGAGCAGGCCGCGCGCTTGGGCCTGGAGCAATACACCACGCTGCTGGCCGACGCGCAGGCCGACCTGGAGGCGGTGGCGCAGTCCATCGAGGCCGGCGGCGTGCGCTCGGCCGGCCTGCAAAGCGAGATCGACCGCCTGCACCGCGAGATCGCGGCACTGGGCGCGGTCAACCTCGCCGCGCTGGAGGAGCTGAACCTCGCGCGCGAGCGCAAGACCTTCCTCGACTCGCAGACCGCCGACCTGACCGAGGCCATGACCACGCTGGAAGACGCGATCCGCAAGATCGACGCCGAAACCCGCGAGCTGCTCTCGGGCACCTTCGAGACGGTGAACGGCCATTTCGGGCGCATGTTCCCCGAGCTGTTCGGCGGCGGCAATGCGCGCCTCATCATCACCGGCGACGAAATCCTCGACTCCGGCGTGCAGGTGATGGCGCAGCCGCCGGGCAAGAAGAACCAGACCATCCACCTGCTGTCGGGCGGCGAGAAGGCCCTGACCGCCATCGCGCTCGTCTTCGCCATCTTCCAGCTCAACCCCGCGCCGTTCTGCCTGCTGGACGAAGTGGACGCGCCGCTGGACGATGCCAATACGGAGCGCTATGCCAAGCTCGTGTCCAGCATGAGCCGCGGCACGCAGTTCCTTTTCATCAGCCACAACAAGATCGCCATGGAAATGGCCGAACAACTGATCGGCGTGACCATGCAGGAGCAAGGCGTGTCGCGTATCGTGGCGGTGGACATGGAGTCCGCCTTGTCCATGGCCGATGCCTGAACCCCCAGAAGCCGCACGTTTTTTCACCATGAGCAACTTCCAACTCGGCCTCATCATCGCGGGCGGCGTCGTTCTGGCGGCCATCGTCGCCTTCAACGCCTGGTCCGCCCACCGCAATGCCCCCAAGCGCGCCAAGCCGCCCGAGCCCGACGGCGCGGCCGAGCCCGCGCTGCGGCAAGAGCCGGCCTTCGATGCCACGGGAGCCCCGGTCGAAGGCCCCGACGTGCCGGGCACGGGCGCCGACCCGTCCTTCGACGGCCACACCGTGGACCTGCGCGATGCGATGCAGCTGCCCGTGCCGCCGTCCGAGCGCCGCGGCGGGCTGGACCCGCTCATCGACGCCATCGCCCCGCTGGTGGCCGAGCAGATCGTCTCGGGCGACGCCGCCCTGGCCGCACTGCCGCCCACGCGCCGCGCGGGCAGCAAGGCCTTCGCCATCGAGGGCTTCAACGAATCCACCCAGCAGTGGGAGACGCCCGTGGCCGGCCAGCGCTACACCCACTTCCAGGCCGGCGTGCAACTGGCCAACCGCGTGGGCGCGCTCAACGAGATCGAGTTCTCGGAGTTCGTCGTCAAGGCCCAGGGCTTCGCCGATGCCATCAACGCCGCGGCCGACTTCCCCGACATGCTGCACGAGGTGGCCCGCGCCCGCGAGCTGGACCAGTTCGCGGGCGATCACGACGCGCAACTGGCCTTCGTGCTGCGCGCGCGGCAAGCTGCGTGGAGCCCCGGCTACGTGCAGCAGAACGCCGTGCGCCTGGGCTTCACCGCGGGCGCCATTCCCGGCCGGCTCGTGCTGCCCGCGAGCGGCCCGGGCCTGCCGCCGGTGCTGACCCTGGCCTACGACACGCAGTTCGCGCTGTCGGACGACCCGGAGCAGTCGGCCATCCGCGACATCACGCTGAGCCTGGACGTGGCCCAGGTGCACCGCTCCGAGCAGCCGTTCGCGCGCCTGCGCGAGGTGGCGGCCGCCCTGGGCGAGGCCATGGACGGCGCGCTGTGCGACCAGAACGGCACGCCGCTGCCCGCCATGACCATGGACCCCATCGCCGCCGACCTAGAGCTGCTGTACGACAAGCTCGACAGCCGCGAGCTGTCGGCCGGCTCGCTGCTGGCGCGCCGCCTGTTCAGCTGAGCCCCACGTTCACCGCTCCCCCAGAAAGCAGAGGCCAAGGCCATGGCCAAGAGTCCGGACCTTTTTTCCGCCCCAGCGCATGATTCCCTAGGGCAGGTTGCTATAAAAATTGAAGCACTTCGCGCCCAGCTCAACCAGTGGGCGCACCAGTACTACGTGCTGGACGAGCCCACCGTGCCCGACGCCGAGTACGACCGCGCCTTCCAGGCCCTGCAGGCCCTGGAGACCGCCCACCCCGAGTTGCTCACGCCCGACTCGCCCACGCAGCGCGTGATCGGCGCGGTGATGGAGGGCCTGTCGCCCGTGCGCCACCGCGTGCCCATGCTCAGCATCCGCACCGAGACCGACACCGAAGCCAGCGGCGCGCGCACCTTCGACGCCCGCGTGCGGCGCGAGTTGAAACGGGCCGAGGGCGATGCGCCCGTCGAATACGTGGCCGAGCCCAAGTTCGACGGCCTGGCCATGAGCCTGCGCTACGAAAACGGCCGCCTGGTGCAGGCCGCCACGCGCGGCGACGGCGAGGTGGGCGAGGACGTGACGCACAACGTGCGCGCCATCCGCCAGATTCCTTTGACGCTGCCCACGGGCGGCCAAAACGGCGCTCCGCCGGTGCTGGAAGTGCGCGGCGAGGTGTACATGCGCCGGGCCGATTTCGACCAGCTCAACGAACGCCAGCGCGAGGCGGGCGGCAAGACCTTCGTCAACCCGCGCAACGCGGCGGCGGGGGCGGTGCGGCAGCTCGATTCGAGCATCTCTGCGCAGCGTCCCTTGAGCTTTTTCGCCTACGGCCTGGGCGACATCACGCCGGCCGGCGAGGGCGGGCCCGACTTCGGCACGCACTACGACATGCTGCAGGCGCTGAAAGCCTGGGGATTCCCGGTGGCGGCGCAGGTGCGCGTGGCGCATGGCGCCGACGAACTCATTGCCTTCCACCAGGAGATCGGCGCCTCGCGCGACCGCCTGCCCTACGACATCGACGGCGTGGTTTACAAGGTCAACCGCCTGGACCTGCAGCGCCAGCTGGGCTTCGTCACGCGCGAGCCGCGCTGGGCCGTGGCGCACAAATACCCGGCGCAGGAGATGGTCACCCGCATGGACGGCATCGACGTGCAGGTGGGGCGCACCGGCAAGCTCACCCCCGTGGCGCGGCTGGCGCCGGTGTTCGTGGGCGGCGTGACCGTCACCAACGCCACGCTGCACAACCTGTTCGAGCTGCGCCGCAAGAAGGCCCGCGTGGGCGACCAGGTGATTGTGCGGCGCGCGGGCGACGTGATTCCCGAGGTCGTGGCCGTGGTGCCGCCGGCGCTGGGCGCGGCCATGCCGGCGCCCGAGCCCATCCGTGAAGACGCCGCCGCCGCGGCAGCCACCGATGCGCTGGTGGATCGGGTCGATCTGGCCGCTGCCGCCGATGCGGCGGGCAGTGACGTGCCCGTCAGCCTGCCCGCCCCGCCGCGCGATCCCTATGTGCCCAACTTCCGCATGCCCCGGCAGTGCCCGATCTGCGGCAGCGCTGTGGTGCGCGAAAAGGGCGAGGTCAACCACCGCTGCTCGGGCGGCCTGTTCTGCGCCGCCCAGCGCAAGGAAGCCATCCTGCACTTCGCCGCGCGGCGCGCCATGGACATCGAAGGCCTGGGCGACAAGCTGGTGGACCAGTTGGTCGAGGGCCAGGTCATCCGCACCTTGCCCGACCTGTACCGCCTGGGCCTCACCGCCCTCAGCAGCCTGGAGCGCATGGCGGAAAAGTCGGCCCAGAACGTGCTCGCCGCGTTGGAAAAGTCCAAGCAGACCACCTTGCCGCGCTTTCTGTTCGGCTTGGGGATTCGCCACATCGGCGAGGCCACGGCCAAGGACCTGGCGCGCCACTTCGGCGGCCTGGACGCGATCATGGACGCGAGCGTGGAGCAACTGCTGGAGGTGAACGACGTCGGCCCCATCGTGGCCGAGGCGATCCGCACCTTCTTCGACCAGCCGCACAACCGCGAGGTCGTCGAGCAACTGCGCGCCTGCGGCGTCACCTGGCCCGAGGGCGCCCCGGCCGAGCGGGCCGTGCTGCCCCTGGCCGGCCAGACCATCGTGCTCACCGGCACCTTGCCCACCCTGAGCCGCGACGATGCCAAGGACCTGCTGGAGTCGGCTGGCGCCAAGGTGGCGGGCTCGGTCAGCAAGAAGACCAGCTACGTCGTCGCGGGCGAAGAGGCCGGCAGCAAGCTGGTGAAGGCGCAGGAGCTGGGCGTGCCCGTGCTGGACGAGGCCGGCATGCTGGCCCTGCTGGGCCGCTAAAACACGTGAGTCGGTTATCCCCAGCCCCTGCAAGTTGCAATCGACATCAAACATCAGCAGCCGTTGATTCCGGTGTCGGAAATCATGTTGCAGATTGGCTCGTTAAAAAATCCGTCGGGATAAATATTGCCGACGGTCACTACCCCCACAGGTACAGGATCGACGAAACCACCGGACCCGGGTGCGCCTGCATTTCCCGGATTTGGATCAAGCCCCCCACCATCTGCAAGGGGTTGCCCTTCACCTTTGTAATCTATTCCGGGATCTGGGTATTTAAGCTTTGGGCTCCATAAAACGCCTTGATTCGGTGTTAAATATTGCGTACAGGTGGTGCCATCACAAATAGACACTGTGTCGTTAGCGGCCCACATGCTTACATTGGGATTCACAAAAACTCCAATAAATGCCCTTACTTCAGCGGGACTCATGGTGATGGAGCAAGTAGGGCATTTATACCTTCCATAATCACGCGCAATAACAAAAGCAGTTACAAGCAATAGCCCAATCAGCAAAATATTCTTAATTTTTTGAATCATTTTCAACCCTTTGAATAACGGATAAAATTTTTTCGGCGTTGTGCTTTCCTCGTTGAATTTGATCTGTACTAAGATTCCTTTCAAAATGGTTTAAATAGTTGGAAAGCGCATTATTTATATTCATATTGCCGTCGGGCTTCATTGAATAAACCCATGCGTATGCATACCCATAGGATTTAACTGGGTCGTACATATCAACGAACATAGAGTTCAATTCGTCGTGGCTTTTAGGTGAGACGCTATATATAGAAGCGAGGGTATTCAGTGCGGCAAGATTCTTTGCCATTGCCGCTTTTTCAAGGTAATCAGCGGCCGTGTGCTTCCACGCTTGAAGTTCTTCGGCACTGATTCCAGCTACCGCAAAATCGGCTTGCCAGCGTCCCCGAGGCCCTACGTCCATGAAGGCCAACATGGCCTCCGTATCTCCTTTTTGGGCACGTGCAGCGACAATATCGGACCTGATCTGATAGTCACTGTCTAATAACCGGCCACAAAACTTTGAAGACTGATCGACGTTATTTTCTAGTGCCGCGATTTCGCCGGCTACGGCTGTGCCACTGCTTTTTGCTTTAATTAAAGCATCTGAACTCCCCTGCATGTTGATGCAATATGACAGTGACGACAAGACTTTGGCGTCGTCTTCAGCCGTTTTCTGTGATTTTTTTCTGTAATCCTGAACGATTTCCCAGGTCGGCTTCTCAGGCGGGGTTAATGCTGTAAGTAATTCAGAAATGCGCTGCTGATATTTTTGAATATTCTTATTGACCGTAGGTCTCATGGGCGAAATGGTGGTATTTTGCCCGTCGGTCATCTTTGGGTATTCCATAACCGAAGGGGTATTGATATTTGTATTGCCTGCTTGATTTTTTTGCGGACTGTTATTGGTTTTTGTTGGAAAAAATATGGCGATCAGAATCGCTGCCAATACACCGAATATTAATATCTTGTGTTTCATAAATATCATTTGACTTCGAGTTTCGAAGAGGCACTCTTCGTTTCGGCCTTGACTATATTACATATTTTCCAAGTTAACTCATAATTAATAATGCTACAAAAAGCCACAGACGTAAAAAATCTTGTCAGTATTCACGTCGCATTTACCAAGTTGCTCGATCCGCATTACCCCGCAGCGGATGTGCGGGGCCGCCAAGCATTGAGGCGCAGCGGGTATTGCCTCGTGCCGCGGACGGCGTTACCGTCACCAGCCTCACACAACCTGGGGCTATCATGACGACCCGCGCGTGGGCAGCCGCTGGCGGTCAACGACAGCGGCGCCTTTGTGCCGAAGCCCTCTGCTCCATCTACCAATTCCACTAGCAGGAGATGGTTGAGAAACAAGGTTCCTGAGGAGAGCAAGGGGAGATGGGTGCCTCGGCCGAGTGCGCCGTGCAGTTCCTGGTGGTCAAACCATCGTCCTGACGGGGACTCGCAAGCACGTCAAGTTGCGGGAGTTGGGCGTGCCCGTGCTGGACGAGGCCGGCATGCTGACCCTGCTGGGGCGCGAGTCCGCTTGAGGCGTGCCAGGCCCTGAATTGGTTTGCTATATTTTTAATAGCTGTCAGCGCATGATGAAATTGCGCTGAGGCCCTTTTTTATTCAAAGCTTTTGATGCCTCCCGTGCTTGCCTCCCTGCGCGCGCGCCTGTCTTCCGCGTGGCAGGGCCACGCCCCGGCGCCGCTGCAGCGCCTGGCCTCGTTCATTGCCCAGCAACTGTCCCGGCGCGCCGTGCTGTGGGCGCTGCTGGCCGTGCCCCTGGCCCTGCTGCTGTACGTACTGGCGCTGATCCCGTTTACCCCGGCCATCAGCGACATCCGCAAGGCCAAGACCGAGCAGCCCGCGCAACTCGTCTCGGCCGATGGCCGCCTGCTGGCCGAATACAAATGGGTCAACCGCGAATGGGTGCCCCTGGAGGGCATCGCCCCCTCGGTGAAGGACGCCCTCATCGCCACCGAGGATCACCGCTTCTACGACCACTTCGGCCTCGACTGGCGGCGCACCGGTTCGGCGCTGATCCGCACACTGGGCGGCGACAAGCAGGGCGGCTCCACCATCACGCAGCAGCTCGCGCGCAATCTCTATCCCGAGGACATCGGCCGCGCGCCCACGCTCACGCGCAAGCTGAAAGAAGCCATCACGGCGCTCAAGATCGAGGTGCTGTACTCCAAGGACGAAATCCTGGAGACCTACCTGAACACCGTGCCGTTCCTGTACAACGCCTACGGCATCGAGATGGCCGCGCGCACGTACTTCGACAAGTCGGCCGACAAGCTCACCGTGCTGGAGAGCGCCACCCTCATCGGCATGCTCAAGGGCACGAGCTACTACAACCCCGTGCTCAACCCCGAGCGAGCGCAGGAGCGGCGCAATACCGTGCTGTCGCAGATGAAAAAGCGCGGCAAGCTCACCGCCGAGGAGTACGACACCCTGTCGCGCCGGCCGCTGCGCATCCGCTTCGAGCGCCAGGTCGAAACCGCCGGCCCCACGCCGCACCTGGCGCAGCAATTGCGCAAGCAGCTCATCGACTGGGCCGACCGCAACGGCTACAGTCTGTATGCCGATGGCCTGGTGATCCGCACCACCATCGACTCGCGCCTGCAGGCCTTCGCCAACCAGGCGGTCACCCGGCAGGGCCGGCAATTGCAGGGCGTGGCCGACAGCGCCTGGGCCTCGCGCAATGCCTGGAACCCCAAGGGCCCGCTGGTGCAGTCGCTGGTGCGCGAATCGGCGCAATACGAAGCCGCCGTGGCCAAGGGCGCCACGCCCGAAGAGGCCCTTCAGGGCTTGCTGGACGACGCTCCCTTCATGCGCCAATTGCGCCAGCAAAAGACGCGCGTGCAGGCCGGCTTCCTGGCGCTGGACCCGCGCAGTGGCGAGGTGCGCGCCTGGGTGGGCAGCCGCGACTTCGCCATCGATCCGTTCGACCACGTGCAAGCCGCGCGCCGCCAGCCGGGCTCCACCTTCAAGCCGTTCGTGTACGGCGCGGCATTCGCCAACGGCCTGCTGCCCACCGACACGCTGATGGACGAGGCGGTGGAGATTCCCCTGGGCGGCCGCCAGGTCTGGCGCCCCACCGACGAAGGCCCGCCCACGAACGAGCCCATGACCCTGGCCGACGGCCTGGCGTATTCCAAGAACACCATCACCGCGCAGGTCATGCAGAAGGTCGGCCCCGAGCGCGTGGCGCGCTGGGCGCAGGCCATGGGCGTGCGCGAGTCGCGCCTGGACGTGGTGCCCTCGCTGGCCCTGGGCACGAGCCCCGTCACGCTCAAGGAAATGGTGGCTGCCTACGGCACCATCGCCAACGGCGGCCAGTACCGCGCGCCCATCGTCATCACGCGCATCGAAGACAAGAACGGCAAGGTGCTGGAGGACTTCGCCCCCGCCGACCCCGAGCGGGCCGCGGGCCTGTCGGCCGTGCAGGCCCTGCGGGACGCCATGCGCGGCGTGATCGACAAAGGCACGGGAGTTGCCATCCGAAGCCGCTACGGCATCACTGCCGACGTGGCGGGCAAGACCGGCACCACGCAGGACAACACCGACGGCTGGTTCATCCTGATGCACCCGCAGCTGGTGGCCGGTGCCTGGGCCGGCTTCAACGACGGCCGCATCACCCTGCGCAGCGACTACTGGGGGCAGGGCGCCCACAGCGCGCTGCCCATGGTGGGCGAGGTGTTCCAGCAGGCCCTGCGAACCAAGGTGATCGACACGCGCGAGCGATTCATCGACGAGGAGGAAAAGGGCGGCTGGATGGACAACGCCGTGGGCGGCATGCGCACCTGGGTCTATGACCTCTTCGGCCGCCGCACCGGCCCGGCCACCGACACGCCGCCGCCCGCGCAGGGCATGGCCCCGGTCGAGCCCGCGATGCGCCCGGCCTCCGATGCGTCGGCGCCCCAGGGGTTGCCCGAGGCCCCGGACATCTCCGAAGCACCGCTCAAACCGCTGCAGGATGCGACGCCCGAGGCCCCACCCGTAGCCGCGCCGCCCGAGAGCAACGGTTTTCCGGGCGCGAGCTTCGGCGGGCAGCAGACCATGCCGGCGGTGCCGCAGCCCACCGCTCCCCAGAACGGCGGCACGGGCGATGCCTCCACCCCCGTGGCGCCAGCGCCTGCGCCTGCGCCTGCAGGCGGCGGGCTGCCGTTCTTCATCGAATCCAAGCCCTGAACGCGCTTTCCGCACGCCATGGCCCGCATCCCGACCGCTCTCCGCTATGCTTGCCAGCGGTGCGTTCGCGGCCGGTGCCATGGCCGCCGCGCCGTTGCGATCCTCCCCCTCAACCTCTGGATACCCTTGCCATGATTGCTCGAAAAATGCGTTCCCTGGTCGCCGCTGGCGCCGTGATCTGCCTGTCGCTCGTGACCGCTGCCCACGCCGGCCCCCGGCTGGACAAGATCATGGAAAGCAAGGTCCTGCGCGTGGGCACGCCCGGCGACTACCGCCCCTTCGCCATCAAGACCGATGCCGGCTACAGCGGGCATGACATCGACGTGATCGAACTGATGGCCAAGGAAATGGGCGTGAAGGTCGAATACGTGGCGACGAGCTGGCCCAACCTGATGAAGGACCTGCAGGGCGACAAGTTCGACGTGGCCGTGGGCGGCATCACCCGCAACGTCACGCGCATCCGCCAGATCGAGATGCTTCCCGGCTACGCGCCGTTCGGCAAGGTGGCTCTGGTGCGCACGGCCGACAAGGCCCAGTACCAGACGCTGCAGGACCTGAACAAATCGTCCGTGCGCGTCATCAAGAACCCTGGCGGCACCAACGAAACCTTCGTGCTGCAGAACCTGACCGCCGCGCAGGTCAGCACGCACGACAAGAACGCCGAAATCCCCGCGCTGATCGCCGAAGGCAAGGGCGACGTGATGATCACCGAAACCTACGAAGCCCTGCACTACGCCAAGGCCGACCCGCGCCTGACCGCTGCGTTCATCAATGCGCCGCTCACGCCCACCAACACCCTGGGCTTCATGCTGCCCAAGGACGACGCCGACTATTCGCGCGTGATGGAGTTCGTCTGGGGCCTGCTGGACGCCCGCGGCACGCTCAAGCAGTCGGCGGACAAGTGGCTCAAGTGATCGCCTGAGGCGATCTTCGGGTGCCCGCTCCGGTGGCGGGTGCCCGAAAAGCAAGAGGGCGCAGGCCACGGTGACGTGGCTGCGCCCTTTTTTATGGAACCGGCCGCAGGGCCCGCCCCGCGAAGGCATCAGGGTCAGTCGATGTCCACGCAGTGCAGCCCGAACCGGCCTGCCTTGCGGTCGGCGAAATAGCGCTCCAGCGTGGTCTTCACGGTGCGGAAGGCGATCTCGTCCCAGGGCACCTCGTCTTCGGCGAACAGGCGCGCCTCCAGGGTCTCGTAGCCCGGGTCGAACTGGTCGCTGAGCAACTCGGCCAGGTAGAAGAAATGCACCTGGCCCACGTGGCGCACGCTCAGCAGGCTGAACAGCGGCCCCATCCGGATCTGCGCGCCGGCTTCCTCGTCGGTCTCGCGCTCCGCGCCCTGGGCGGTGGTTTCGTTCAGTTCCATGAAGCCTGCCGGCAGGGTCCATTTGCCGAGGCGCGGCTCGATGGCGCGCCGGCACAGCAGCACCTGGTCGCGCCACACGGGCAAGGTGCCCACCACGTTCAGCGGGTTCTCGTAATGGATGGTGTGGCAGGCGGGACAGACGGCGCGGAGCTTGGTGTCCCCATCGTCGGGAATGCGGTACGCCACGGCCGCTCCACATTCGCGGCAGTGCTTGATCGGGCTGCGGGAGGTCATTCGGTTTTTATAACGTGAAGCGTGGGACGGCGGCAGAACGGCAACAGCGGCCCGGCCGGTGGCGGCAACGCCAGGGCCAGGCCGCGCTCGGCAACCGGGGTCAGGCGACGGCCAGGCGCAGGGTGCCCAGGCCGTCCACGCCGCCTTCGAGCGTGTCGCCGCGCACTACGGCGGCCACGCCTTCCGGCGTGCCCGTGAAGATCAGGTCGCCGGGCTGCAGCTCCCACGCGGCCGACAGGTGCTCGATGGTTTCGGCGATGTTCCAGATCAGCTGCGAGACGGTGCTGCGCTGGCGGTCGGCGCCATTCACCTGCAGCCAGATCGCGGCCTGTGCCACGTTGCCCGCCTGCGCGGCCGGCGTGATGGGGCCGATGGGCGCGCTGTGCTCGAAGGCCTTGCCGATCTCCCAGGGGCGGCCCTGCTTCTTCATGTCGTTCTGCAGGTCGCGGCGCGTCATGTCCAGGCCCACGGCATAGCCATAGACGTGCTGCAGCGCGTCGGCCGCGGTGATGCCCTTGCCGCCCTTGCCGATGGCCACGACCAGTTCGATCTCGTGGTGCAGGTTGGCAGTGAGCGTGGGGTAGGGCAGCGTGCCCGTCTGGCCGGCATCGACCACGACCAGGGCGTCGGCGGGCTTCATGAAGAAGAAGGGCGGCTCGCGGCCGGTGAAGCCCATTTCCTTGGCGTGTTCTTCGTAGTTGCGGCCCACGCAGTAGATGCGGTGCACGGGGAATCGGTCGCCGGTGCCGATGACGGGCACGCTGGCCACAGCCGCAGGAGGAATCACATAGCTCATGTCTGCCTTTCTTCGAAAAGGGAATGGCGCGGGGCATGCCGGGCCGGGTTTTGGGGTGGCCGCGCGGCGGCTTCTTGCCGGCGCGGGCGCAAACCGGCAGTGTGCCACGGGGCCGGTGCGGTCGCTGTCCGCGGCGGGGCGGCGTTATGCTCGCCGCACCATGCAGCTGTTCAACTACTTCCGTTCATCGTCCTCGTACCGCGTGCGCATCGCCCTGGGGATCAAGGGCCTGCCCTACGACTATGTGCCGGTGCACCTGGTGCGTGCCGAACACCGCCTTCCTGCCTATGCCGACCGGCTGGGCGACCCGCTCGTGCCGGCGCTGGTCACCGACGACGGCCACACCCTGGCGCAGTCGCTGGCCATCATCGAGTACCTCGACGAGACGCATCCCGCGCCCCCTTTGCTGCCTGCCGATCCGCTCGGCCGCGCTCAGGTGCGGGCGCTGGCACAGATGATCGCCTGCGAAATCCACCCCATCAACAACCTGCGCGTGCTCAAGTACCTCACGCAGGAGCTGCAGCAGAGCGAAGACACCAAGAGCGCCTGGTACCAACACTGGACGCGCAACGGCCTGGCGGCTTTCGAACGCCAGCTGGGCCTGCTGGCGCAGGAGCGGCAGGCCGCGGGACTGGCCCCCTCGCAGTTCTGCTGGGGCGATGTGCCCACGTTGGCCGACTGCTGCCTGGTGCCGCAGATCTTCAATGCCCAGCGATTTCGCGTGAATCTGGACGGCCTGCCGCTCACCATGGCCGCGTGGGAAGCCGCCATGGCGCTGCCGGCCTTCCAGGGCGCGCACCCGTCCGCCTGCCCGGACCACGAAGCCTGACCGCGCCGATGTCCACGCCACCACTGGGCCACGATTGGCTGGTGCCCGACTGGCCGGCGCCCGCCCATGTGCGCGCGCTGTGCACCACGCGCGCGGGCGGCGTGAGCGCGTCGCCCTACGACGCGCTCAACCTGGGCGACCATGTGGGAGACGATCCGCTGGCGGTGCAGGCCAACCGGCGCATCCTGCAGGAAGCGCTGCGCTGGGGTAACGACCAGGTGGCCCGCCCGGTCTTTCTGCGTCAGGTGCACGGCTGGCAAGTGGCTGAACTCGGCCCCGACACCGATGACGGCACGCAGTCCGATGCCTGCACCGCCACCGGGCCCGGCGTGGCCTGCACGATCATGGTGGCCGACTGCCTGCCGGTGCTGCTGACCGATGCGCACGGCAGCCGCGTGGCGGCGGCGCATGCCGGCTGGCGTGGCCTGGCGGGGCAAGAAGGGCGCGGTGTGCTGGAAGCGGCCTTGGAGTGTTTTGGGCCTCCGCCGCAATCAAAACTAGGGGGTGATGCTATAAAAAATGTAGCATCTGTTTCGGGGCCTGCAGCGGCATCCGAGGCCCCGGCGTCCGACTGCATGGCCTGGCTGGGCCCCTGCATCGGCCCGACCGCGTTCGAAGTGGGCGCCGAGGTCCGCGCTGCGTTCTGCGATGTGCACGCCTTGGCCGATCGGCATTTCGTCTCTCGGGGCGGCGGCAAATACCTGGCCGATCTCGCGGGCCTGGCGCGGCAGCGGCTCCAGGCGCTGGGCGTCAGCCGCGTGTACGGCAATGACGGCAGCGCCGCATGGTGCACCGTGGGCCAGTCGTCACGGTTCTTTTCGCACCGCTACGGCAGCGCCTTCGGGGGCAGTGGCCGCTTTGCCGCCTGCATCTGGCTCGACCATGCCGCCGGCCGTTGATGGATGCGGCTGAGCGGGCTCCGAGGTTTTTGGAGACGCCGCTGCCTGTGCTTGCGCTTGCGCTTGCGTGTGCGCTTCCCGCTCGGCCAGCTGCCTTGCATGGATCGCGCGTTTGCGGCCCGGCGTGCCCAGGATGTACACCACGATGGACATGGGCAGCAGCCCGTAGAACGCGAACGTGATGATGGCGCCCAGCACCGTGCCGTTCGGGGCCATGGCTTCGGCCACCGCCATGAGCAGCGTGACATACAGCCATCCAATGACAACGAGATACATGTTTCGGCCTGGGTTTGGAGGCAGTTGGTGAAAAAAGGAAAGCGGCGTTGCCACGGCGCTCGCCGCTCGGCAACAATGGCCGCCATGGCTCGCCCCTGACGCGGCCAAGCATATTCTTGTGGAGGAGACGAACATATGGCGGATTCTGAATCACCCTGGGGACCGGACACCCAGGCATTCCAGCAGTTCCAGCAAATGCTGGGCAAGGGCTGGACCCAGGCGATGCAGGCTTTCCAGCAGGCCGCCCCGGCGGGCGTGGCTGGCATCCCACCCAAGGCGTCTGCCGCGCCGGTGCAGTTTGCTCCTGAAAAACTCGCGGCCCTGCAGCAGCAATACGTGAAAGACGCCACCGCGCTCTGGACGCAGGGCGCCCAGCCCAACGCCAGCGCGGACCGCCGTTTCAGCGGCGATGCCTGGGCGCAGAACCCCGTGGCCGCCTTCTCGGCGGCGGCCTACCTGCTCAATGCGCGCACCCTCATGGGTTTGGTCGATGCGGTCGAGTCCGATGCCAAGACCCGCGCCCGCATCCGCTTCGGCGTGGAGCAATGGATGGCCGCCATGGCGCCCAGCAACTTCCTCGCCTTCAATGCCGAGGCCCAGAAGAAAGCCATCGAAACGCAGGGCGAGAGCATCGCCAAGGGCGTGGCCAACCTGCTGCATGACCTGCGCCAGGGCCATGTCTCGATGACCGACGAAAGCCTGTTCGAGGTCGGCCGCAACGTGGCCACCACCGAGGGTGCGGTCGTGTTCGAGAACGCGCTGTTCCAGCTCATCGAATACAAGCCGCTCACCGACAAGGTGCACGAGCGGCCCTTCCTCATGGTGCCGCCGTGCATCAACAAGTTCTACATCCTCGACCTGCAGCCCGAGAACTCGCTGATCCGCCATGCCGTGAGCGAGGGGCACCGCACCTTCGTCGTAAGCTGGCGCAATCCCGACGATTCGCTGGCCCATAAAACGTGGGACGACTACGTGGAAGAGGGCGCGCTGGCCGCCATCGGCACGGTGCAGGACATCACCGGCGCGGCCCAGATCAACGCCCTGGGCTTCTGCGTGGGCGGCACCATCCTGAGCAACGCGCTGGCCGTGCTGGCCGCGCGCGGTGAAGAGCCGGTGGCGAGCGCCACGTTCCTCACCACGCTCATCGACTTTTCCAACACGGGCATCCTGGACGTATTCATCGACGAGGCGTTCGTGCAGTTCCGCGAGCTGCAGATGGGCAAGGGCGGCATGATGAAGGGGCAGGACCTGGCCTCCACCTTCAGCTTCCTGCGGCCCAACGACCTGGTGTGGAACTACGTGGTGGGCAACTACCTCAAGGGCGAGACGCCGCCACCATTCGACCTGCTGTACTGGAACAGCGACAGCACCAATCTGCCCGGCCCCTTCTATGCCTGGTACCTGCGCAACTTCTACCTCGAGAACAACCTGGTGCAGCCCGGCCGGCTCACGGTGTGCGGCGAGCCGATCGACCTGAACTTCGTGGACCTGCCGGTGTACATCTACGGCTCGCGCGAGGATCACATCGTGCCCATCGACGCGGCCTACGCCTCCACCCAGGTGCTGCCGGGCAAGAAGCGTTTCGTCATGGGCGCGTCCGGCCACATCGCCGGCGTGATCAATCCGCCGGCCAAGAAAAAGCGCAGCCACTGGCTCCGCGAAGACGGCCAGTTGCCCGGCTCGCTCGACGAATGGCTGAAGGGCGCCACCGAGCACCCCGGCAGCTGGTGGACCGACTGGTCGCGCTGGCTCAAGGGCCATGCCGGCAAGCTGGTCGCGGCGCCCAAGACCTATGGCCGGGGCACGCGCTTCAAGGCCACCGAACCGGCGCCGGGGCGCTACGTCAAGCAAAAGGCCTGACGCGGCTGGCGTTTCATCGGCGGCTGCAAGAATCGGCCGCAGGGCGTGCCGCAGCCCGCATGCCACCTCGATTTCAAGATTCCCGTTTCTGCACAAAAAAGGACTGATATGGAAGACATCGTCATCGTTTCCGCCGTTCGCACGGCCGTGGGCAAGTTCGGCGGCGCGCTCGCCAAGACCCCCGCCACCGAACTGGGCGCCATCGTCATCAAGGAGGCCCTGGCCCGCGCCAAGGTGCCGCTGGACCAGGTCGGCGAAGTCATCATGGGCCAGGTGCTGACGGCCGGCGTCGGCCAGAACCCCGCGCGTCAGGCCATGATGAAGGCCGGCGTGGCCAAGGAAACGCCCGCGCTCACCATCAACGCCGTCTGCGGCTCGGGCCTGAAAGCCGTCATGCTGGCCGCCCAGGCCATCGCCACGGGCGACAGCGAGATCGTGGTGGCCGGCGGCCAGGAAAACATGAGCCTGTCGCCCCACGTGCTGAACGGCTCTCGCGAAGGCCAGCGCATGGGCGACTGGAAGATGACCGACACCATGATCGTGGACGGCCTGTGGGACGTGTACAACCAATACCACATGGGCATCACCGCCGAGAACGTCGCCAAGGAACACGGCATCACGCGCGAGCAGCAGGACGCGCTGGCCCTGGGCAGCCAGCAAAAGGCCGCCGCCGCACAGGATGCCGGCAAGTTCTCCGATGAGATCGTGACCGTCAGCTTGGCGCAGAAGAAGGGCGACCCCGTGCTCTTCAACGCCGACGAGTACCTCAACCGCAAGACCAATGCAGAGGCCCTGTCGGGCCTGCGCCCGGCCTTCGACAAGGCCGGCACGGTCACCGCGGGCAATGCCTCGGGCCTGAACGATGGTGCCGCCGCCGTGGTGGTGATGAGCGCCAAGAAGGCCGCTGAACTGGGCCTGGAGCCGCTGGCACGCATCGTCTCCTACGGCACCAGCGGCCTGGACCCCGCCACGATGGGCATGGGCCCGGTGTCGGCCACGCGCAAGGCCCTGAAACGCGCCGGCTGGACGGCGGACGACGTGGACCTGTTCGAGCTGAACGAGGCCTTCGCCGCCCAGGCCTGCGCCGTGAACCAGGCGCTGGGCCTGGATGTCTCCAAGGTCAACGTGAACGGCGGCGCCATTGCCATCGGCCACCCCATCGGGGCGTCCGGTTGCCGCGTGCTGGTCTCGCTGCTGCACGAAATGAAGCGCCGCGGCGCCAAGAAGGGTGTGGCCGCCCTGTGCATCGGCGGCGGCATGGGCGTGTCGCTGGCAGTCGAGCGGGCTTGATCGGCGAGCGGCGGGCCAGCCGCCGCTTCTCGTCTTCTGCCCAGCAGGCCGCACCCGGGTGCGGCTTTTTTTTCGCCCGCAGCCTCTTTTGCTGCGGTTCTGATAGCACGCGGGCCCCGCATGGCTTTGTCAAAATTTGTATGGCTCGGTGTTTTCCTCAGCGGCCGGGCGTGGAATCTTGGTTAGAGTGCTCGCGTGAATCGTTGATAAGGAGAACTCACATGAACCAGAAAGTAGCGTATGTCACAGGGGGCATGGGTGGCATCGGAACGGCCATCTGCCAGCGTTTGCACAAGGATGGATTCAAGGTCATCGCGGGCTGCGGGCCCACGCGTGATCACGCCAAGTGGCTGGCCGAGCAAAAGGCGCTGGGGTACAGCTTCTATGCCTCGGTGGGCAATGTCGGCGACTGGGATTCCACCGTGGATGCCTTCACGGCCACCAAGGCCGATCACGGCACCATCGACGTGCTGGTGAACAACGCGGGCATCACGCGGGACCGCATGTTCCTCAAGATGTCGCGCGAAGACTGGGACGCGGTCATCGAAACCAACCTCAACAGCATGTTCAACGTGACCAAGCAGGTCGTGGGCGACATGGTGGAAAAGGGCTGGGGCCGGATCATCAACATCAGCAGCGTGAACGGCGAGAAGGGCCAAGCCGGCCAGACCAACTATTCCGCCGCCAAAGCCGGCATGCACGGTTTTTCGATGGCTCTGGCGCAGGAACTGGCGAACAAGGGTGTGACCGTGAATACGGTGAGCCCGGGCTATATCGGCACTGACATGGTCAAGGCCATTCGCCCGGATGTGCTGGAAAAGATCGTCGCCACCGTTCCGGTCAAGCGCCTGGGCGAGCCGAGCGAAATCGCATCGATCATCGCCTGGCTGGCCTCGGAAGAGGGCGGCTACGCCACGGGGGCCGATTTTTCGGTCAATGGTGGCTTGCACATGGGCTGAAGCCGAATGGCAGATGCCGCATGCATTGCGGCACTGCTCAGGCAACAAAAACCCCGCCATGGCGGGGTTTTTTCAATTGGGGGAGGGAAGAGAGGGGGAAGGAAGGAGGCGCTGGCGGAGGCTGCGATGTCGAGGGGACTGGAGCCTTCTGGGCCGATGCGCCAGCCCTCAGAGGCGGGCCGGTGCGCGCTTGCGGTCGCGTTCGTCTTCGGGCCAGGCGGACATGATAGCGGTGGTATTCATACGGTTATCTCCTGTGATGGATGAACAACGCCCCGCCCGGAAAGCCCGTTGACAGAAGAATGCAAAAAAACGCAACCAGTTGGCGGCAATTTTTTTGCTCCTAAATTAATAGCTATTAAAGCAAGTGCCATCTGTACCAGAACTGCAATTCAGTGGCAATGGTTACATGGTTTTACGCTTCGTTGGCTTGAGATTCGAGGGCCTCCACCTCGGATGAAATTTCCAGCCAGCGTTCTTCGAGCCGGTCGGTTTCATCGGTGCACGCTTTCAGTCGACGGCCGTTTTCGGCGATTTCGGCGGACGGCAGTGACTGGGTCAGGCGTTCCTCGATCTGGCCCTTTTCGGTCGTCAGTGCGGCCAATCGTTGATTGATCTGTTCGAGTTCGCGTTTCAGAGGGCGTGTTTTCTCGGTCAGTTGTTGCCGGGCCTGGGCGCCGAGCTTGCGTTGCTCTCGCGCATCGCGTGCCACGGGCGCTGCAATGGGCGCCGCTGCAGCAGGGGGTGCCGTCGTTGCCGCCACCACGGGCGCGGTCACGGCCACTGCGGGTGCTGAAGCCGCTGCCGACTCGGCCGCCTTGGCCTGTTCACGCAGGCGCTTGGACTCTTCGAGCAGATAGCGCTGGTAGTCGTCCAGGTCGCCGTCGAAGGGTCCGACCACGCCGCGTCCCACCAGCCAGAATTCGTCGCAGACCGCGCGCAGCAGCGCCCGGTCATGGCTGACCAGCATCACGGTGCCCTCGAACTCGTTGAGCGCCATGGACAATGCCTCGCGCGTCGCCAAATCCAGGTGGTTGGTGGGTTCGTCCAGCAGCAGCAGGTTGGGGCGCTGCCAGACGATCATCGCCAGCACCAGACGGGCCTTCTCGCCACCGCTCATGGTGCCAACCGACTGCTTGACCATGTCGCCGGAGAAGTTGAAGCTGCCCAGGTAGCTGCGCAGGTCCTGCTCGCGGCTGGGTTCGCGGGCGCTGGCGCCCATTTCCCTGGCCAGGCGGATCATGTGCTCCAGCGGATTGTCGGCGGGCCGAAGCACGTCCAGCTCCTGCTGCGCGAAATAGCCGATCGACAAGCCCTTGCCCTCGATGACCGAGCCGGCCAGCGGCTTCATCTCGCGCGCGATGGTCTTGACCAGCGTGGACTTGCCCTGGCCGTTGGCGCCCAGAATGCCGATGCGCTGGCCTGCCAGCACGGAGCGGCTCACGTGCCGCAGGATGGTCGTCGGCTCGCCTTCGTCGGGCGTGTAGCCGAACGATGCGTCGCTGATCGCCAGCATGGGGTTGGGCAGGTTGACGGGCTCCTTGAACTCGAAGGTGAACTCCGCCTCGGCCAGCAGCGGCGCGATCTTTTCCATGCGCTCCAGCGCCTTGACGCGGCTCTGCGCCTGTTTGGCCTTGCTGGCCTTGGCCTTGAAACGGTCGATGAACTTCTGCAAGTGGGCGATCTTGTCCTGCTGCTTGGCGAACGAGGCCTGCTGCAGCTCGATCTGCTGCGCGCGCAGTTCCTCGAAGCGGCTGTAATTGCCGCCGAAGCGGTTCAACTGCGCGTTCTCGATCTGCAGCGTGACGTTGGTGATCGCATCGAGGAATTCGCGGTCATGGCTGATCACGATCAGCGTGCCGGCGTAGCGCTTGAGCCAGGCCTCCAGCCACACCAGTGCATCCAAGTCCAAGTGATTGGTGGGCTCGTCGAGCAGCAGCAGGTCGCTGGGGCTCATCAGCGCGCGCGCCAGTTGCAGGCGCATGCGCCAGCCGCCCGAGAAGCTGTTCACTGGGTGTTCCAGTTCGGACACGCGGAACCCCAGGCCCAGGATCAGCGCCTGGGCGCGCGGCACGGCGTCGTGGTCGCCGGCATCGGCCAGGTCGGAATAGGCATGCGCGATGGCCATGCCGTCTTCGTCCTGCTCGGCGCGGGTCAGCGCCTGGCGCAGTTCGGCCAGCCGGGTGTCGCCGTTCAGCACGAATTCGGTGGCCGACTCCGAGGTCTCGGGCATGTTCTGCGCGACCTGGGCCATGCGCCACTGGGGCGGCACGAAGAAGTCGCCGCCGTCTTCGTGCAGCGTGCGGTTGAGCAGAGCGAAGAGGCTGGATTTGCCCGCGCCGTTGCGTCCGACCAGGCCCACGTTCTCTCCGGGGTTGATGGTGACGGAGACGCGGTCGAGCAGGACCTTCGCGCTGCGGCGCAAGGTGACGTTTTTGAGTGTGATCATCGATAAAAGCCAGCAAGGGTGTTCAAAAGAAACACCCGGAGAAAAATCCAAGGGCCCGGCGGCAGCCGTGGCCCGGCGCGTGCCACCCGGGGCGGCATGCGCGAAAGGGTGGGGCGCACGGGCGGCCCCGGTCAGCGCGCTGAAATCAGGTCGGGTGTGCCACCAAAGCCTCGCGGGTGATGAGCAGCACCTGGTCTTCGCCTGCGCTGGTGTCGAGCCAGAATACGGGAAGTTCCGGAAATGCCGCCTCGAAATGGTGGCGCTCGTTGCCGATCTCCAGCACCAGCACGCCGTCTTCGGTCATGCAGCCGGGCGCCTGGGCGAGCAGGCGGCGCACGAAGTCCATGCCATCCGTGCCACCCGCGAGCGCCAGTGCGGGCTCGGCGCGGTACTCCTGGGGCAGCGCGGCCATGCTCTGCGCATTCACGTAGGGGGGATTGCAAAGAATCAGGTCCCACGGGCCGGGCACGGCGTCCAATCCATCCGACAGCTGCAGGGCCACGCGGTCCTGCAGGCCATGCTTGTCCACATTGATGCGGGCCACGGCCAGCGCGTCGGGCGAGAGGTCGGCCCCGGTGATCTGCACGTCCGGATAGACCATGGCCGCCAGGATGGCCAGGCTGCCGTTGCCAGTGCACAGGTCCAGCACGGCGCGCGTCTGCTCTCCCAGAAAACCGTCGATGCCGCCGTCCACTGGCGGATTCACCAGCAGCTCGGCAATGAAGCTGCGCGGCACGATGGCCCGCTCGTCCACATAAAACGGCACACCTTGCAGCCACGCTTCGCGCGTCAGATAGGCCGCGGGCTTGCGGGTGGCGATGCGTTCTTCGAACAGTGCGGCCACCTGGGCCTGATCGGCGGCGGCAACGGCGCGGGCGGAGACGGGCTCCAGGCCATCGTCCAGCGGCTCGTCCAGGGGAATGCCCAGGCGCCACAGCACCAGCCACACGGCCTCGTCGCGCGCATTGGTGGTGCCGTGCCCGAAGGCCACGCCCGAGGCCTGCAGCCGCGCGGTGCCGGAGGCGATGAGGTCACCGACCGTGCCGCCGTGCACCACCACAGCATGGGCAGCGGATTGCGAACCCATGCTCATGCGGCCGCCTGTGCGTTCAGATGCTCGAGCGTGCGGCGGTAGATGTTCTTCAGCGGCTCGATGTCGGCCACGACCACGTGCTCGTCGATCTTGTGGATGGTGGCGTTAGGGGGGCCCAGTTCGATCACCTGCGGGCAGATCTGGGCGATGAAGCGCCCGTCGCTGGTGCCGCCGGTGGTGGACAGCTCGGTGGCCAGGCCTGTTTCATCCAGGACTGCCTGCTGCACGGCCCGCACCAGTTCGCCGGGCTCCGTGAGAAACGGCTGGCCGCCCAGCGTCCAGGAAAGGCCGTATTCGAGGCCATGGCGGTCCAGCAGCGCATGTACGCGCTGTTTCAGGCCCTCGGCCGTCGATTCGGTGGAAAAGCGGAAGTTGAAGTCGATCACCACCGCGCCCGGGATGACGTTGGTCGCGCCCGTGCCGCCGTGCATGTTGCTGATCTGCCAGCTGGTGGGCGGGAAGAAGGTGTTGCCCTCGTCCCAGCGGATGGCGGCCAGTTCCGCCAGCGCCGGCAGGGCCTGGTGGATGGGGTTGCGCGCCAGTTGCGGGTAGGCGATGTGCCCCTGCACGCCCCGCACGGTGAGCCGCCCGCTCAAGGTGCCGCGGCGGCCGTTCTTGATCATGTCGCCGGTCTTCTCGACCGAAGTGGGTTCACCCACGATGCAGTAGTGCAGCGCCTCGCCGCGTTCGCGCAGCCGATCGACCACGACCTTGGTGCCGTCCACCGAGGGGCCCTCTTCGTCGCTGGTGAGCAGGAACGCGATCTGCAGGTCCGGCTCGGGCGTGGCCGCCAGAAACTCTTCCACGGCCACGACGAATGCGGCGATCGACGTCTTCATATCGCTTGCGCCGCGGCCGTAGAGCTTGCCGCCCCGGTGCATGGGGGTGAAGGGATCGCTGCCCCATTGCTCCACCGGGCCGGTGGGCACCACATCGGTGTGGCCGGCGAATGCTACTGTTTTAATAGCATCACGCCCTAGTATCGATTGCGCTGCGGGCCGTTTTGCCCACAAATTGCTGACCCGGAAATCCTGCGGCCCGCTGTCCATGCGTTCGCATTCGAAGCCGAGCGGCCGCAGGCGGTCGGCCAGCAGCTCCAGGCAGCCCGCGTCGTTGGGGGTGATGGAGGGGCGGGCAATGAGCTGTTCGGCCAGGTGCAGGGTTCGGGACATCGTGTGGGCAGGCGGTTCGGACGAAAGAGGGCGGGCAGGTCAGGACGGCTTGACGTCCAGCACGATCTCGGTAAAGGACGGCTGGTCTTCCTCTTCCCGCGCGGCCTCGCTCTGGGCTTTGGCGTTCTTGGAGGCCAGGGAGAAATCGTTTTGCAGGCGCCACATCAGATTGGTGGGCGAATCGGCATAGGCCATGCCTTCCTTGCGGTCGATGCGGCCTTCCAGGATGAGCTGGGCCAGCGCCTCCTCGAACGTCTGCGAGCCTTCGGCCATGGACTTTTCCATGGCTTCGCGCACGCCGGAAAAATCACCCTTCTCGATCAGGTCGCCCACCAGCTTGGTGTTGAGCATGACCTCGACGGCGGGGACCCGCTCGCCGGCCGGGGTGCGCACCAGGCGCTGCGACACGATGGCTTTCAGCGCCGAGCCCAGGTCGCCCAGCATGGTGGGGCGCACCTCGACGGGGTAGAAGCTCAAAATCCGGTTGAGCGCGTGGTAGCTGTTGTTGCCGTGCAGCGTGGCCAGGCACAGGTGCCCGGATTGCGCGTATGCGATGGCGGCGGACATGGTCTCGCGGTCGCGGATTTCGCCGATCAAAATCACATCGGGTGCCTGGCGCAGGGCGTTTTTCAGGGCGATCTGCAGCGACTGCGTGTCGGCCCCGATCTCGCGCTGGTTCACGATCGACTTCTTGTTGCGGAACTGGTATTCCACCGGGTCTTCCACGGTCAGGATGTGGCCGGTGAGCTGCTCGTTGCGGCTGTCGATCATCGACGCGAGCGTGGTGCTCTTGCCCGAGCCCGTGGCCCCCACGACCAGCAGCAGCCCGCGTTTTTCGAGGATGAGGTCGCTCAGCACAGGCGGCAGGTTCAGCGTGGCCAGCGGCGGAATGTGCTGGGCGATGAAGCGGATCACCACCGCGTAGCTGCCGCGCTGGCGCATCGCGCTCACCCGGAAGCGCCCGACCCCGGTGAGCGGCACGCCCATGTTGAGCTCGCCGGTTTCCTCCAGCTCCTCGATGCGGTCGGGCGGAACGATCTCGGCCAGCAGGTTCTTCGGCGCGTCGGCCGGCAGCACCTGCGTGTTGATCGGCACGCACTCGCCGTTGATCTTGATCAGCGCCGGCGCGTTGGCCGACAGGTACACGTCCGACGCCCGCTTTTCGGCCATCAGTCGAAGAATCCGTTCCATCGTGCTCATGGGGACTTCTCTTTCGTTCGTCGAGTGCGGGTGGCGGGTGAGGCGGATCGGATGGATCTCGGGCAGTGCGGCGTGCGGCGCCTTAATCGCGCAGCAGGTCGTTCAGGCTGGTGGTGGAGCGGGTCTTGGCGTCCACCTTCTTGACGATGATGGCGGCGTACATGCTGTAGCGGCCATTGTCCTTGGGCAGGCTGCCGCTCACCACGACCGAGCCGGCCGGCACGCGGCCGAAGCTCGTCTCGCCAGTGGCGCGGTCATAGATGGGGGTGCTCTGGCCGATGTACACGCCCATCGAGATGACGGAGTTCTCTTCGACGATCACGCCTTCGACGATTTCCGAGCGTGCACCGATGAAGCAGTTGTCCTCGATGATGGTCGGGTTGGCTTGCAGCGGCTCCAGCACGCCGCCCAGGCCCACGCCGCCGGACAGGTGCACGTTCTTGCCTACCTGGGCGCAGCTGCCCACGGTGGCCCAGGTATCGACCATGGTGCCTTCGTCCACATAGGCGCCGATGTTCACGTAGCTGGGCATCAGGATGGCTCCCTTGGCGATGTAGCTGCCGCGGCGCGCCACGGCGGGGGGCACCACGCGCACGCCGGTGGCGGCCATTTCCTGGGCCGACAGGTGGCCGAACTTCGTGGGCACCTTGTCGTAGAAGCCCAGCTCGCCGGCCTTCATGATTTCGTTGTCCTTCAGGCGGAACGACAGCAGCACGGCCTTCTTGATCCACTGGTGCACCGTCCACTGGCCGACGCCTTCGCGGGTGGCCACGCGCAGCTTGCCGTTGTTCAGCTCGGCGATCACGTGTTCCACGGCGTCCTTCACCTCCTTGGGGGCCGCGGCGGGCGAGAGGCTGGCGCGGTTGTCCCAGGCGTTGTCGATGAGGGTCTGAAGTTGTTGGGTCATGGGTCGGTTCAGGGATGGGATTGGATGAATTGCACGATGCGCCGGGCTGCCTCCACGCATTCTTCGGCTTCGGCCACGAGGGCCATGCGGATGCGCTGCGCGCCGGGATTGACGCCGCCGGCCTCGCGGGCGAGGTAGCTGCCGGGCAGCACCGTCACATTGTATTGAGCGAGCAGTTCGCGGGCGAACTCGGCATCGGTCAGGCCGAGGGCGTCTGGCACGCGGGCCCAGAGGTAGAAACCCGCGTCGGGCAGCGCCACGTCCATGACGCTGGCCAGCAGCGGCGTGACTTCTTCGAACTTGCGCCGGTAGAGCGCGCGGTTGTCGTCCACATGCTGCTCGTCGTTCCAGGCCGCGATGCTCGCGCCCTGCACGGCCGGGCCCATGGCGCTGCCATGGTAGGTGCGGTAGAGCAGGAAGGCCTGGATGAGCCGGGCGTCGCCCGCCACGAAGCCGCTGCGCAGGCCGGGTACGTTGCTGCGCTTGGACAGGCTGGTGAAGGCGACCAGGTTGCGGAAGTCGGCACGGCCGAGCCGGGCTGCAGCCTCCAGCCCGCCCAGCGGCGGCTCGTCCCGGAAATAGATCTCGCTGTAGCACTCGTCCGAAGCGATGACGAAGCCGTGGCGGTCGCTCAGCTCGAAGAGCTTTTTCCACTCCGCCAGCGGCATGACCGCGCCGGTGGGGTTGCCGGGAGAGCACACGAAGAGCAGTTGCGTGTTCTGCCACACGCTTTCGGGAACGCTGTCCCAGTCCACGGCGAAGTTGCGAGCCGGGTCGCTGGGAGCGTAGTAGGGCGTTGCGCCCGACAGCAGCGCTGCGCCTTCGTAGATTTGATAGAAGGGATTGGGGCAAACCACCGTTGCGCCCGCGCGCGTTGGGTCGATGATGGTCTGCGCGAAGGCGAACAGCGCCTCGCGCGATCCGTTGATGGGCAAGACCTGCGTGGCCGCATCCAGCGCCAGGCCATAGCGCCGCTGCATCCAGTCGGCGCAGGCCTGGCGAAGGCGCAGGTCGCCGGCCGTGGCGGGGTAGCTGGCCAGGCCCGACAGGCTTTGGGTGAGCGCTTCCTTGATGAAAGCGGGCGTGGGGTGGCGGGGTTCCCCCATGCCGAGGCTGATGGCGCGGTGCGACGCCGGGGGCGTGACCCCCGCGAAGAGCTGTCGCAGCCGCTCGAAGGGGTAGGGCTGCAGGTGGGAGAGCAGGGGATTCATGGGCCGCCATTATGGTGGATGGAGGGCGGCCTTCCGCCGGCTGCGCGCCCGCCCGCGGCGGTACTGGCGTGGTGGGACAAAGCGGATGGCTGCCGGCCGGCCCGAGCCGGATTCGTGGCAGGGTGCGGCTTTTTTGCGGCCGGGTGCGTGTCAATCGTGCGTAAGTCGCACCCTCTAGCATTTGCGCACTAAAAGCGCTTTGGGAGACATCGGAATGGGTTCATTTTCGCCAATGGGGCCGGGGGTGCGGCTGATGCGCCGCTTGGCTCTGCCCGCCAAGATGGCGCTGCTGTCCGTGAGCGCGCTGGCCTCCCTGCTGGCCGTGGCGCTGGCAACGGACGGGCGGTGGTGGTGGTTCGCCGCCGGAAGCGTGCTGGTGGCCTACCTGGCGGCTGCGATGCACCGTGGCATGGCGGACGACCTGGCGGTGCTGGCCCATGCCATGGACAGCGCGGCCCGCGGCGACCTGGGTGCGCGGCCGCGCATCGCGGGGCGGGACGAGATGGCCCGCCTGGGCGGCCTGCTGGAGCGCATGGTGCTCATGCTGTCCTCGATGGTGGCCGACATCCGCAGCAATGCCGCACTGGTGGCCCATGCCGGCGAAAGCCTGGCCTCCGACAACCGGGCCCTGGCCGAGCGCACCGAGCAGCAGGCGGCCAATCTGGAGCAGACCGCGGCCAGCGTCGAAGAGCTTTCGTCCGCCGTGCAGCAGAACGCCGAAACCGCCCGGTCGGCAGACCAGCAAGCTGCCCAGGTGCGCACGTCGGTCGATGCCGGCGCGCAGGCCATGGGCCGGGCGGTGCAGTCGGTCGAGGCCATCCAGCAGGGGGCCAGCCGCATGGCGGAGATCACCGCGGTGATCGACGGCATCGCCTTCCAGACCAACATCCTGGCGCTGAACGCAGCGGTGGAGGCAGCGCGCGCGGGCGAGCAGGGCCGGGGGTTCGCCGTGGTGGCGTCCGAGGTGCGCTCCCTGGCCGGCCGCTCGGGCGCGGCGGCGCGGGAGATCCGTGACCTCATCAGCGATTCGGTGCGGCAGGTGGAAACCAGCGCGCAGCTGATCCGCGCGGCGGGCTCGGGCATCGCCGAGATGGCGGGGGGCGTGCGCAGCGTGGCGGCCAACGTGAGCGAAATCTCGGCCTCCAGCGCCGAGCAGAGCACCGGCCTGAGCGAAATCAGCGCCGCCGTGCAGCAGCTCGACCAGATCACCCAGCGCAATGCCCAGATGGTGGGGCAGGCCGTGCACCAGGCCGAGGCGCTGGAACACCGCGCCTCCACCCTTTCGCGCGCGGTGATGTCGTTCCGCCTGCAGCAAGGCACGGCGGACGAGGCCAAGGCCCTGGTGGAGCGGGCCGCCGCCCTGGCGCGCACGGCACCGCAGGCCAGCCTGCTGCGAACGCTGACGGACGCGGCCCAGCCCTTCCATGACCGCGACATGTATGTGTTCGCGCTGCGCTCGGACGGCACCTACCTGGCCTTCGGCGGCAACCCGGCCAAGGTCGGGTCCCGGGTGCAGGACATTCCCGGCATCGACGGCGCCGCGCTGATGGCGTCCATCGCGGGTCAGGCCGAGCAGGGGCCGGGCTGGGTGGAGTACGACATCACCAATCCCGCCACCGGCCGGGTGCAGACCAAGATGTCTTTCGTGTGCAAAGCCGGGGACATCTACCTGGGCTGCGGCGTTTACAAGTCGCTCATCGCGTCGGCCTGACTGCTTGGCTGCCCGCAAGGGCGCGAGCCGCCCGCGTCAGCCCGCAGGGCCGGTGGAACGCCTGGCGCGGGCGCGCGCCATGGCCGCGGCGATGGCGGCCTGCTTGGCATCGCCGGGCGATGCAGAAGACACCGCCGAGCTTGCCTCGGCGCAGGCCCCTGCGGGGAGCAGCGCAGGCGGTGCAACCTCCGCCACCTGGGCTTCGCGAGCCAGCCGCTGAGTGCGGGCCACGTAGCGGTCACGCGCATGCCCCGCTTGCGCCGGGGACCAAGCCTCCCAGCCGGTCGCGCTGCCACTCGCGTTTTCAAGCACGATGCAATCGACCGGGCACACCGGAATGCACAGTTCGCAACCCGTGCAGTGGTCCTCGATCACCGTGTGCATCTGTTTGTTGGCGCCCAGGATGGCGTCGGTCGGGCAGGCCTTGAGGCACAGCGTGCAGCCGATGCACCAGGCCTCGTCGATGAACGCTACGGCGCGCGGCCCCTCGGTTCCATGGTCGGCCGACAGCGGCAGCACGGGCCGCTGCGTCAGGGCGGCCAGACGTTCCACGCCTTGCGCGCCGCCGGGGGGGCATTGGTTGATGCCGGCCTCGGCGGTGGCCACCGCCAAGGCATAGGCTGCGCAATCGGGGTAGCCGCAGCGGGTGCACTGCGTCTGCGGGAGCGCCGCGTCGATGCGCGCCGCGAGCGCGCGGACGGCATCCGCGGCGGGGGTCAAGCCTTGCGGGGCGCGCGCTTGCTGCGCGGCGCGCTGGCGGCTGTGGCCGCGGCCTTCAACCCGGCGGTTTCCGCCTGCACTGCCGCGGCAGCGCCGGTGCGGCGGCGCGGTGCGTCGTCGCTGGGCAGCGTCGTCGCGACCGCCTCTGCGGCATGCGCAGGCTCATGGGCCAGGATGAAGTCCCGCACCTGGGGATACACGAGATCGCGCCAGCGACGGCCGCTGAAGATGCCGTAGTGGCCTGCGCCCTTCACTTCATAGTGGCTGCGGTTCTTCTCGGCGATGCCGGTGCACAGGCTGTGCGCGGCCTCGGTCTGGCCGGAGCCCGAGATGTCGTCCAGTTCACCTTCGACGGTGAGCAGGGCGGTGGTGTGGATGTCCTGCGGGCGCACGCGCTCGGGCTGCCCCTCGGGGGCGCGAACATCCCAGGTGCCATGCACGAGGCTGTAGTCCTGGAAGACGGTCTTGATGGTCTCGAGGTAGTAGTCCGCATCCATGTCCAGCACGGCGTTGTATTCGTCGTAGAACTTGCGGTGGGCCTCGGCGCTGGCATCGTCGCCCTTGATGAGGTCCTTGAAGTAGTCGTAGTGGCTGGTGGCGTGGCGGTCGGGGTTCATCGCCACGAAGCCCGTGTGCTGCAGGAAACCGGGGTACACGCGCCTGCCCGCGCCGGGGAAGCTGTCGGGCACGCGGTAGATCACGTTGTTCTCGAACCATTCGTAGCTGCGGTTCGTGGCCAGGTTGTTCACCGCCGTGGGGGATTTGCGCGCGTCGATGGGGCCGCCCATCATGGTCATGGACAGCGGCGTGGTCTCGCCGCGGCTGGCCATGAGCGACACGGCAGCCAGCACCGGTACCGTGGGCTGACACACGCTCACCACGTGGCAGTTGCCGTAGCGCGACTGCAGGTGGCGGATGAACTCCTGCACGTAGTTCACATAGTCATCCAGATGGAAGGCACCGTCGGCCAGCGGCACGAGGCGGGCATTCTTCCAGTCGGTGATGTACACCTTGTGGCCCTGCAGCATGGTGCGCACGGTGTCGCGCAGCAGCGTGGCGTAGTGGCCGGACAGCGGCGCCACGATCAGTACGGCAGGCTGCTGCTTGATGTGCGTGAGCGTGGCAGGGTCGTCCGAGAAGCGCTTGAAGCGGCGCAGTTCGCAAAAAGGCTTGTCGATCTCCACGCGCTCGTGGATGGCGACATCGGTGCCCTTCACGCTGACGGTGTGGATGCCGAACACCGGCTTCTCGTAGTCCTTGCCCAGGCGGTACAGCAGGTCGTAGCCCGCGGACATGCGTTGGGCGAATACCGTCTGGCTGAAGGGCGACACGGGGTTGCTGTAGAGCTTGGAGGCGGTCTGGGCAAAGTCCGCGAACGGCTCCATGAGCGAACGCTGGGTTTCGTAGATGTTGTAAAGCATTTGGCGCGAAACTCCGGATATGTTGCAGTGCAATATAGCAGTACCACGCAACCCCTGTATGGCGTGAAAGTACTGACAACGAGTCACCTATGCGACAAATAGAAACAATTGCCGGGCCGTGAAAAGCCATTGAGACGCTATTAAATATATAGCAATATGCCCTAGTGCTGATTGCGATGAGGGCTATTTTTGCGGTTGGCTCAAAGGCGTGCCCCGTCAGGCCTGCTCTTTCAGCCAGGCCTCGAAGGCCTCGCGCGAACTGTTGCGCAAAGCCCGACGGAAAGTCGCGCGGTCGCCAAGGTAAAGGCAATGGCGGATCACGGTGTAGGCGTTGAAGCTGCCCTGCGGGTTGTGGTCTTCGAAGTGCTGCTTGTAGCGTTTGACGGTGCCGATGGTGGCGCGCATCAAGGTGTTGAAGCGTGCGCGTGTGATCGTCGGCGACCATGCGCGGATGTCGTCCACGAACAAGTCCACCTTGTGCGGCTCGAACTCCTGGTCCTTGAAGAAATGGTTCGCGATCTTGAGGAAGGTGAATGCATTGAGTTCGCTGCCGGGGGCCTGCGCCTGCTCGGCCGGCGTGGATTCCAGGTCGCTCTCTTCGGCTTCGGCGGTTTCGTCGGGTGCCTGCAGCAACTCGGCCTCGGTGGCGTCGCGGATCTGCAGGAACTCGCGGTCGGCCAGCTCGAACAGGGCCGACAGCACGTTGATGCGGCGCTTGAGCTGCCCGGGGATCGATTTCTTGTACTTGATCTTGTGGTCCAGCACGCTCCAGGAGTCCTGGATGATCGTTCGCACCTGCAACTCGAACGGCTGGTTGGCATAGGCCGCGTGTTCGGCCAGGGCCGCCTGCGTCGGCGTCAGCCGCAGGTCGAGGTGCAGGCCCTTGTAGCCGAAGGAATCCTCGGTGCTCTCCACCGCCGTCACCTTGTCGGTCACGTCGATCACCTCGAAATGCGAGCGCACGGCCTGCGCGACTTTTTCCAGTTCGTCTTCGTACAGGCACACCACCCGCACACCGATCAGGTCGGTGATGTAGTGGCGGATCTCGTAAGGGGTGTTGCTTTCTTCCAGCGCCGCGCGGTACTTGCGCGAGAACTTGTTCACGCATTCGCGGCGGTCCTTCACGCGCCCCTCGACCTTGGTGATGTCCAGGTGGGGCGTGCGCGAGAGGATGGCCTGCAGCAGCGCCATATAGGACGCGCAGGCGTACTGCAGCGCAGGCAGTTCCTGGGCGTAGATGGCTTCGAAGGTTTTTTCTTCCTGGGAGAAATCGAGCGAGGGCATGGCAAAAAACGGTGCTGAGGTGCGATGGCCTCCAGGGCGGGCCATCGGCAAGCGCCATCGTAGTCCAACTGCATTGCCATGGCGAAGGCAAGCGGACTGGCCCGGTCAACTTCGCGTGGGTGCCGACGGGACTTACCGTGCGGGCGCCAAATCAGCCGAGGCGGCCATCGGCTCGCCGCGCTGCGGCGCCTGCGCCAGGGCCATGACCTCATGCGCGGGCAGGCCCTTCAAGCGGTGGTCGCTCCACACCTGCCGCCAGCGCCGGGCGCCGGGCAGGCCATGGCGCAGCCCGAGCATGTGCCGAGCGATCGAGTACCAATGCGTGCCGTGCAGTGCCGCCTCGCGGGCCATGTAATCCACCATGGCGGCCTCGATCCCTTCGCGCGTGAGGGCATTGTCGGCAGTGCCGAAGTAAAGCGCATCCCAGCGCGCAAGCCACCAGGGGTTGTGGTACGCCTCGCGCCCCACCATGGCGCCATCGACCCGGCCCAGGGCATCGGCCACGGCCTCGTCGGTGGCGAGGCCACCGTTCAAGGCGATGGTGAGGTGCGGAAAGTCGGCCTTGAGGCGCTGCACCACGTCGTAGCGCAGCGGCGGGACCTCGCGGTTCTCCTTGGGCGACAACCCTTTGAGCCAGGCGTTGCGCGCATGGACGATGAACACGCGGCAGCCCGCATCCGCCACGGTGCCGACGAAGTCGCGCACGAAGCCGTAGTCCTCGCTCTGGTCGATTCCGATGCGGTGCTTGACCGTGACCGGCACGTCCACCACATCGACCATGGCCTTCACGCCATCGGCCACCAGTTGCGGCTCGTTCATCAGGCAGGCGCCGAAGGCACCGCGCTGCACCCGCTCGCTGGGGCAGCCGCAGTTGAGGTTGATCTCGCCATAGCCCCATTGCGCCCCCAGCCGCGCGGCCTGGGCCAGATCGGCCGGCTCGCTGCCGCCCAGTTGCAGGGCCACCGGGTGCTCTTCGGCGTTGAAGCGCAGGTGCCGCTCGACGTCGCCATGGATCAGCGCGCCGGTGGTCACCATCTCGGTGTAGAGCAGCGCGTGGCGGCTCAGCAGGCGGTGCAGGTAGCGGCAGTGGCGATCGGTCCAGTCCATCATGGGAGCCACACTTAACCGCCAAGGTGAAAATTTCGAGCTAAGTTTTTGATTTACTTCAGTTCTCATGCATTCCTTGCTCCCTGCCGTAGTTGCATTCCGGGGCGTTTTTTGGGGGGTTCCAGCTCCCCAAGGTCAACTCTTCGGTGCAACTCACGGGCAAAGTTGCACCACACAAATTCATCCAGTTGCACCGGAGATCACACCCTATGCCATCCATCCAAAAACGCGGCGACAAGTTCCTGGCGCAGGTGCGCATCAAGCAAGGCGGAGTCGTGATTTTCTCAGAGTCGAAGGTCTTCGAAAAAGAAGTGATGGCCAAGACCTGGGGTGACAGGCCCGAAGCGAAAGTGAAGAAGGAAGGCCCCGCCAAGCACGCTGCGAGCAAGATCACGGTCGGCGAGCTGGTGGACAGGCATCTGGCGGCGCAGATCAAGTACCGGCCCCTGCTCGGCCGTTCGACGATCCACAACCACCAGAAGATCGCCGACGCGTTCCGCAAGGTGAAGGTCAGCGACCTGACGAAGGAGTTCGCCCGTCGAAACCAGCACCACCAAACCAGCATCGACATGATCCCCATCTACAGCTTCGCTTTGGCCTGCCCTCGGCGTCTGGGTGAGCTCGGGAAGATGGGGTGGAAGGATATTGATACCAAGCGTCGCACCATCCTTCTTCGTCAGGTCAAGCATCCGAAGAAAAAGGAGTACCACGACTAAGTCATTCCACTGCTGGAGCCAGTGTGGAATCTTCTGGAGACCATCCCAAAACTGGACGCAAGACTGTTCCCGCACAACATGGATAACTGTGCCGCGAGACGACGGTCACTGTGAAATGGCTGCGTCAGGGTCAGGGGGTGTTATGTCTGAAATAGGGGGTTTGCAACAAATCCTCACCAAATCATAACGATTACGCTTTATTGGCATTGAGCATGAAATCAACGAATGCGCGAAGCTTTCCTGGCATGTGCTTGCGATGGGGGTAATACAGATGGAATGCGTCGTCCATAGCGCTGTGCTGCTTGAGAATCTGCCGCAACTCGCCGCTGGCCATCTCTTGCTTTGCGAACTCCTCGATCACGAAGCCGATGCCGAGACCTTGTACCGCCGCGTCCACCACAGACCGCATCTCGTCGAATAGAAGGCGCCCCTGCACGTCGATTTGCACCATTTGGCCATGTGCATCGAACCTCCATTCGTACCACCGGCCTCCCACGGAATAGCGTTGCCGAATGCAGTCGTGCTTCAACAGATCATTGAGGGACCTGGGTTCCTTGCGGTGTTGAAAGTAGTTCGGGGCGGCCACCAGAATTCTTTTCTGCACCGATCCCAGCTGCATGGCAACCATGTCGTTCTGCACCTTCTTGCCCATGCGTATGCCCATGTCAAAGCCGGCGCTCACGATATCGCCGAGCAGGTTGTCCAGGGATATCTCGACATGGATCAGCGGGAAACTCGCTAGAAATGCCTCCAGATGCGGCTCGATCAATATGCGGTACGCAACGTATGACGTGTTGACCCGCACCGTGCCGGACGGCTGATCAGTCGCAAGCAAAGTCTCCGCCAAGGAGTTCTTGATGAGTGCGAGCGCGGGTGCCAATTTTGAATGCAGTGATGCACCCGCTTCGGTCAGGCTGACGCTGCGCGTGGTTCGGTTGAAAAGCCGCACATTCAATTGCGCTTCTACCGCCTTGATGGTGCGGGACACCGCTGTCGGCGTAACGCCCAGTTCGGCCGCCGCCCGGGCAAAGTTCAAATGCCGGGCCGCCGCCTCAAACGTCAAAAGCCCCGGAAGGTGCACCGGTGGCGAGGCGGCTGCCACGCCCTCAAGGCCGGCCTGCATTGCATCTTCAATTGTGAGCTTTTTGTTCATAATCTATCTCTGCTTGTGACTATTTACGTCATTATTGCCGGCCTCCATACTTCCTGCATCACATGAATTCACCACGCAACGTGGTTGCTCAAAAGGAACAAAAAATGGCGTCTGGCAACTCTTGCAGCGATCTTTTCTCGCCCGTGGCGATGGGTGCCCTGGCGCTTGCAAACCGCATCGTCATGGCGCCGCTCACCCGCAGCCGCATGGGTCGCGACGGCGTGCCCAACGAAATGCATGCCCGCTACTACGCACAGCGCGCCAGTGCGGGCCTGATCATCAGCGAAGCCACCAACATCTCTGCCCAGGGGCGCGGCTATGCACTGACGCCTGGCTTCTGGACGGACGATCAGGTTGCCGGCTGGAAGGAGGTGACCGACGCGGTGCACGCAGCCGGGGGCCTGATCGTCTGCCAACTGTGGCATGTGGGCCGCTTCTCGCATGTGGACCTGCAGCCGGACGGGGCCGCGCCGGTGGCACCGTCAGCGGTTCGGGCACAAGGGCAGACCTACACCGAAAAGGGCATGCTGGATGTGTCGATGCCACGGGCACTGGAAACGTCCGAAATTCCCGGCGTCATCGCGCAATACCGGCACGCCGCGGAGTGTGCAAAGCGCGCCGGCTTCGACGGTGTGGAAGTGCATTCCGCCAACAGCTATCTGCTGGATCAGTTCTTGCGCGATTCGACCAACCATCGCAGCGACGCCTACGGCGGCTCTATCGAGAATCGCAGCCGGCTCACCTTGGAAGTCACTGCAGCGGTGGTTGAGGTCTGGGGCCACGACCGCGTTGGCATTCGGCTCTCTCCAGTGACACCGGACGCAGGCAACACGCCTCTGGACAGCCAGGTCATGCAGACGTACGGCTACGTGATCGAGCAGTTGAATCGCTTCCAGCTGGCATACATGCACTTTGTCGAGGGCGCTACGGCCACCTCGCGGACTGTGCCCGAAGGCATAGACCTCGACGCATTGCGCGCACGGTTCAAAGGCCCCTACATCGGCAACAACAACTACGACCTCGCGCTGGCGGTGGATCGCCGCTCTAAAGGCAAGGTCGATGCCGTCGCCTTCGGCCGTCCTTTCATTGCCAATCCCGATCTGGTGCATCGACTGAAGACGGGCGCTGGCCTCGTTGTTGCCCCTCGGGAAACCTACTACGGAAACGGCGCCAAGGGCTACACGGACTGGCCTGCACTGGCGGAATGAGCAGGTGTGTGCAGACCCATCACCCGATGTGAAGCGAAGAGTCATTGCGACTCTCATCAGGAGTAATCGAATGAAAGCGACCTTTCTCAAGACTTTGATTTTCGCGGCGATCGCTGTCGGCATGGGCGCTACCGCCCACGCCGCAGACGCGCCAACCCGACCCCAAGCCAACCAAGGAAAAACCATGAGCAAGCCAACGTACGTGCAGGATTACCAAGCCATATCCGAAGTGCTGAACAAGTACATCGAAGGATGCAAGCAGGCCAAGAGCAGCATCATGAAGTCCGCCTTCAGCCCACAGGCGACGATGTACAGCGTCGGCCCCGATGGCAAGCTGACCGGGGGCGCGATCCCGATCCTGTTCGAGGGTATCGACAAGGACTTCCGCCCGTCCCCTGACGCTGCTGCCGCGATCACCCGCATAGAGATCGTCGGTACGGCGGCCAGCGCCCGCATCGACGCCAACGACATGTCGGGCATCTCGTTCACCGACTTTTTCCATCTGTTGAAGGTCGATGGCCAGTGGACGGTAGTCAGCAAGATATTCCAAGCCCACGCGGCGCCTTGACCAGCTATCTGCACAGCGAATCCGAGGCCCACGACCAAGTCGGCCTGCCGGTTAACTCAGTCCAGTGGGCATGGCGCCCAGGTATCGCCGATCATGGTTCGCACCACGTCGCCGGGCGCCGCTAGAGATCGCCCACGACTGCATGGGATCTGCCCGAAGGACAAGCCGCACAAAGCCCGCTTTCAGCAAGGCAATCATGTTCGGCGTTGGCGCCGAGGCAGGTCTTCAGGCGAGCCGAGCAGAAGCTACTCGGCGGTGTGAGCACAGATTCCTGTCCGTCGCGTGAAGCTCAAAGTGCCATGGTCCGCACCGAGGTCGTCGGCGCCACTGCAAGCACCGCCCACATCGACACCGCCGACATCTCCGGCTAGCGCTTTTCACTTGCTCACTAACCAGAAAATTTCATGAACACCCTCAACTCCGCTCTCGCCGCTTCCGCCCTGACCGTTGCGGTTGGTAGCGTTTCTGCAGCCGACAGGCCCGGCGTCGAACGCAACACTGCAAAATTTCTGCAGTCCCTTGAAGGCGGCAAGACGCTCGACACCATGACGCCGGCCGATGCGCGCGCCGCGCTGGTGGGTGCCCAGGCCGCACCTCTCGTGGCTTTGCCGGTGGCTGACGTCAGCGAGAAGACGATTCACGTCGATGGCAGCGACCTGAAGCTGACCATCGTGCGCCCGGCTGGCAGCAAACAGAAGACCCTGCCCGCGTTCATGTACTTCCATGGCGGTGGCTGGGTGCTGGGCGACTTCGGGACCCACGAGCGGCTGGTGCGTGACCTGGTGACCGGCTCGGGCGCGGTAGCGGTCTTTGTCAACTACACCCTGTCGCCTGAGGCAGGACATGGAGTCGCCATCGAGCAAGCCTATGCCGCGACCAAATGGGTCGCCGAGCATGGCAAGGAGATCAAGGTCGACGGCACGCGCCTCGCCGTGGCTGGCAACAGCGCAGGCGGAAATTTGGCCGCCGTGGTTGCCTTGATGGCGAACGAGAAGGGCGCACCGGCACTGCGTTCGCAAGTATTGCTGTGTCCTGTGACGGATGCCAACTTCGACACGCCATCGTATAAGGAGTTTGCCGACGGCTACTTCCTGACAAAGGACTTGATGGTGTGGTTCTGGGACCATTACACGACCGACGCCGAGGCGCGCAAGCGAATCTACGCTTCGCCGCTGCAGGCGACGACCGAGCAACTCAAGGGCTTGCCGCCGGCGCTGATCCAGACTGCCGAATTCGATGTCCTGCGCGACGAAGCCGAAGCTTACGGACGCAAGCTCGACGCTGCGGGTGTGCATGTCAAGTCGGTACGCTACAACGGCATGATTCACGATTTTGGCCTGTCGAACGGGTTCAGCCATCTGCCGGCGCCCCGCAGCGCGATAGCGCAGGCATCGCAGGAACTCAAGGCCAACTTGAGCAGGTAATTTCAAAGGCCGCGATACTCGTGCGCCGCGAGCAACTCGGAAAGGCCGCGAGGATCCTGCGTCCATGGCCGCGGCGATGGCCGCGATGTAGCCATCGGCCGTGGCAACGGCCAAGCCAGCGCCGCGGGCCTTGGCCATCAGCGCCGCATAGGCCTGGGTGCAGGCCAGGTCAAAAGGCAGCACGCTGCCGGCGAACAAGGGCAACACACGCTTTTCCAAGTTCTCTTGCCGGCCGGCAGTAGCGCGACACCCGCCCGCAATTCCGCCTCCGTGATAGCGGAAAGGAACAAGGTCTCCATCGCCTGGGCGTCGATCCACTCCATCATGGGCGCGACGGACAGGCGCCAGGGGCCGTGGGGTGCGGTGGACATGGGCACGGGGTAGAGAAAAGCGGCGGACGGAAGGGAGAAGAACAGGGGGAAAGCAGGGCTGCGTTATCCCATCGGGCCCTGGAAGACGGATTCGAATGGAAATGCGCCCATGCCGGCGGATTGATTGCCTACGTTGCTATGCAATCAGGAGCAAGCTGCAGGGCCTTCAACCGCCTGCCCCCCGCCGGTCGATCTTGCGGCTGAGCACGATGCTGGTCTGCGTCTGGTGCACGCCTTCCAACTGGCCGATGCGATCGAGCAGCGCATCGAGCTGCTCATGGCTGGTGCAGCGCAGGAACACCAAGTAGTCGAACGCGCCGCTCACGGCCGAGACTTCCTCCACCTCCGGCACCGAGCCGAGCATGCGCAGCACCGCCGGCGAGGCCTTGGGCAGCACGCTCAAGCTGCACCAGGCGCGCACGGCCTGGGCCTCCAGCGGCGCGCCCAGGCGAACGCCGTATCCGGCCACGATGCCCTCGCGCTCCAGCCGGGCGATGCGCGCCACGACCGTGGTGCGGGCCAAGCCCAGGCGGCGCGCCAGCAGCGCGGTGCTTTCGCGCGCGTTGGCCTGCAGCAGGCTGAGCAGGCGGCGATCGGTGGAGTCCATCTCGGTGGCCATGGCGGTCCTCGTTAGCAGTTCGGATCGATGCGTCGGATATTTTCGCCGTATCGACGAACGATGGACGCAAATACGACGTTTTGCACGCTACACATCGACGCAGACCACCCATAGCATGGCTTCATCCTTTCGTAGTCAAACCCTCAGGAGACCGCCATGCCTTCCACCCCCATTTCCCACCGCATCGCCATCCTGGGCGCGGGCCACATCGGCTTCGCCATGGCCGTGCTGCTCCAAGAAGCTGGCGGCTACGAGGTGACCGTGGCCGACCGGGACCCCGAGGCGCTGGCCCGCGCGGGCGCGCTGGGCGTCGGCACCGCGCTGCTGCAGGACGATGGCGCCCTGGAGGCGGCCGTTACCGGCCAATTCGCCGTGTTGAACGCACTGCCGTTCCACCGCGCGGTGCCGGTCGCCACGGCGTGCGTTCGCCAGGGGGTGCACTATTTCGACCTGACGGAGGACGTGCGCAGCACGCAGGCGATCCGCGCCCTGGCGCAGGGCGCCCGCAGCGTGCTGATGCCGCAGTGCGGGCTGGCGCCGGGCTTCATCGGCGTGGTGGGCAACGATCTGGCGCAGCGCTTCGACACGCTGAACGACCTGCGCATGCGTGTCGGGGCATTGCCGCGTTACCCGCTGGGCGCGCTGCGCTACAACCTGACGTGGAGCACCGAAGGCCTCATCAACGAATACTGCAACCCCTGCGAGGCCATCGTGGACGGCCAGCCGACCACCGTGGCGGCGCTGGACGGGCTGGAGACCTTTGCGCTGGACGGGGTGGAATACGAAGCCTTCAACACCTCCGGCGGGCTGGGCACGCTGCCCGAAACCTGGGCCGGCCGCGCCCGCCGCATGGACTACCAGTCGATCCGCTACCCGGGGCACTGCGCCATCCTGAAGCTGCTGCTGAACGACCTGCGCCTGCGCGACCGGCGCGATCTGCTGAAAGACATTTTCGAGGCCGCGATTCCCGCGACCGAGCAGGATGTGATCGTGGTCTTCGCCAGCGCTTCGGGCCTGCGCGGCGGGCGGCTGGTGCAGGACGCCTATTCGGCGCGCATCGTCGGCGCCAAGGTGGGCGGGCATGCGCTGAACGCCATCCAGCTGACCACGGCGGCCAGCATCTGCGCGGCGCTGGATCTGGTGGTGCAGGGCCGGCTGCCGCAGTCGGGCTTCATCCGGCAGGAGCAGATCGCGCTGGCGGATTTCCTGGGCAACCGCTTTGGGCGGGCGTACCGCGATCACGCGCTGGTACAAGCCGAGGGCGCGGCAGCGGCCTGAGCAGGAACCGGGGCGGACCCGCGGAGGAAACCCGAAAGGAGCGCGATGTGTTTCGCGGGCAAGCAGCCTTGTTCGCCCACGGCGAATTCGGACCTTGGTGCGCGCTGTGCAATAGCGGCCTCGTTTCCCATCCCCAACCCATGCGTCGGTGCCTGGGCCTGCTGGCCCAGCATCCGCGTACCGCTGATTGATGAAGACCGCCTTTTTTCGACCTGCCATTCCAGCGACGGCACTGCCGCAATCCGTGGGCCTGCCCGCCCGGCAAGGCCACCCGGCCAACACCCCCGTGCGAATCCCGGTGCGGCACAGCACGGCGGGGCCTTTGCACGGGCTGTCCGCAGCCCGGCCGGTGCGCCCCTCCTTGGGCTCCGAGCCGATGAGGACGCGCCTGGCGGCGCCCCTGGGCGTCGACATGGCCTCGGTCGATATCGCCGATGCCCTTTGTGCGGTCGATCTGCCGCCCGCCGGCGGTGCCTGCGGTGTGCCGGCTAGAACCATGCAGGCGTTGCAGCGGGCCGTTCTGGAGGGCATGCGGGACTTCGCGGGGCAGGCGTACACCGTGGCTTTCGATGAGATCACTGGCCGGGGCGGGATGCGCTTCGCCGCCGACCAATCCAGCGCGGCGACCAAGTGCTGGGAAAACCTGGAGCATCCGCAGGTCCTCGCGATCGTGCTGGGGTTTGCCGGCACGCGCATGGAAGACCCCGACGATCTGATGTGCGATCTCAAGTCCCAGATTCCGCGGCCCCATGCCAACCCGTTGGCCTCGGGCCTGCCCGACCTGGGACGGGTGGGCGGTGGATGGCAGGAGCGGTGGCACGCCGAAGCGCTGGCGCCCCGGGCCGACGGGCTGGATATGGCTGCCTTGCTGATGCGCTACGCCCAGATGGCAGCGGACGGCGGAAAAACGCTTTCTGTCTCGGTGGTGGGCCACAGCCTCGGCGCGGCGGTGGCCACGCTGGCCAGCTTCGACATCGCGCATTTCCTAGACGCCAACGGTGCGCGCGGCAAGGTCAGCACCTATGCCTTCAATCCCCCGCGGTTGGGAATGGAGGCCGTCGCGCGGCGCTACACCGCGCCGAAGGCCGGAGGGGGCATGGCCTTTGCGCTGCGCCAGTTCACGCGGGCCCTGGACCCGATCCAGTCCATGCCGATGCTCATGCACCACCCGGGCTGGGCGGCGTCGCCGCAGCCCGGCAGCTACTGTGCAGCGGGTAATCCCCGGATCGTCACCTACCAGGACCGTTGGGCCGACCGGGTGAACCTGTCCGCCAACCATGAGTTGCCCCGGTGGCAGCCCGTCATCGCAGACGCCATGCATGCCAGTGACCTGGATCGTATTTTCGGCACCCCGGGTCGCGAAAGCGGAGCCTCTCCGGCGGGAAGGCCTGCGCCTTCCGGCACCTAGGGCACCTCTGCACGAACCGGGCGGTATTGGCACCGACGCAGGCGGCCCGAGGCGGCCTGAGGCGTGCGACGCGGTGATTCGTGCAGGTTTCCTGTCTATCGGCCAGACGCTTGCATCGGCATGGATGCAACGGCCAGTGGTGCCTGCACCATCGGCTCGGAGCCAGCGAACCGGCGGCAGTGGTTCTTGCCGTTCTGCTTGGCCTCGTACATGGCGTGGTCGGCCTGGCGCAGCAGCAGATCGGGCGTGTCTCCATCCAGGGGATAGATGCTCAGGCCGATGCTGGCCGAGACGAAGCCCTGGCCGCGCGGCAGCGGCACGGGCTGGTGCACGGCCTGCAGCACGCGCTCGAGCAGGGGCGCGCAGTCGGCGGGAGACTGCAGCCCGCCGAGCAGCAGCACCATCTCGTCTCCGCCCAGGCGCGCCAGCGTGTCCTCGGCACGCAGGTGCGACTGGATGCGGCGCCCCACCTCGATGAGCAGCTGGTCGCCCGCTGCATGGCCATGCTGGTCGTTCACTCGCTTGAAGCCATCGAGATCGAGGTAGCACACTGCCAGCAGTTCGCTATGCCGCTGCGCATGGGCGATGGTCTGCACCAGCCGGTCGGCCAGCAGGCGCCGGTTGGGCAGGCCGGTGAGGCTGTCGTACAGCGCGATGTGTTCCAGCTCCTGCTCGTGCGCCTTGATCTGGGTGATGTCGCTGATGACCACGATGTAGTGGTGCGGATAGCCTTCGTTGCCCAATACCGCCGCGATGGAAACCCGTTGCGGCACGCCACCCTGCGGACTGCGCCCGAGCAGCTCGCCCTGCCAGTAGCCCTGCGCCTGCACGGCATGCCACACGCCGGGAAAGTCGGGGTGGGGCGCGGCGTTGTAGAGCGTTTGCACATGGCGCCCCAGGACCTGCTGTCGCGCCTCGCCGGTCATGCGCTCGAAGGCCGGATTGGCGTCCACGATGAGGCGCTCGGCATCCAGGATGAGTACGGCCTCGTAGCTGTGCGCGAACACGCTGGCGGCGATGCCCAGCCGCATCTCGGCCTCCTTCACGCCGCGCAGGTCGGTGACGAACCCCACGAACATTGGCCCCCCGGGCGCGTCGGCTCGGCCGATGGCCAGCCGCAGCGGAAAGGTGCTGCCGTCGCGGTGCAGCCCCAGCACCTCGCGGCCCGTGCCGATGATGCGCGCCTCGCCGGTGTCCAGGTAGCGTCGCAGGTAGCCATCGTGGGCGGCGCTGTCCGGCTGCGGCATGAGCATGCGGATGTTGCGGCCCAGCACGTCGGCGGCGGCCCAGCCGAAAATGCGCTCGGCCGACCGGTTGTAGTTTTGCACCGTGCCTTCATGGTCGATGGTGATGATGCCGTCCACCGCCGTGTCCACCAGGGCGCGCAGGCGCGATTCGCTGCGGCGCACCTTTCGATACATGTCGCGGTAGCGGATCAGGCCATTGGCGACCCCCGCGAAAATTCCCACGCCGGCGGTCACCAGCGCCACCGTCACTGCGAGCGTCTGCGTCCAGGCGTGGCTGTCGGGCATTTCCGGGTCGGGCTGCCCGACGAAGCGTGCGGCCGCCATGGCGGTGTAGTGCATGCCCGAGATCGCCATGCCCATGATGCTGCCCGACAGCAGGTTGGCCTGCCAGTTGGACATGCGGGTGCGTTGGTGCAGCGTGAAGCGCACCCACAGCGCCAGCACCGCCAGAACGACCGCCACCACGATCGACGCGAGAAACCAGGCCGGGTCGTAGCGCAGGTCCGGCGCCATGCGCAGGGCCTCCATGCCGGCGTAGTGCATGGCGCCGATGCCCGCTCCCACCAGCACGCCGCCCGTGGCCAATTGCCGCCGGGTGACATGCTGGCGTGCCAGCACGGTGAGGGCCACCCACGAGGCGGCCAGGCCCGGTAGCATCGACAGCAGGGTGATGCCCACGTCGTAGTGCACGGCCACGCACAGGGTGAAAGCGAGCATGCCGATGAAGTGCATGGCCCAGATGCCGGCCCCCAGCGCGATGCCGGAGGTGGCCAGCGCCAGGGTGCGGTGCACCGGTTCGTGCGTGAGGCGGGCTTGCCCCGCCAGGTGCAGGGCCAGGGTCGAAGTGGCCGCGGCCACCGCGACCGACAGCAGCACCAGCCACGGATCGTGCTGTGCCACCAGCAGATCGGCAGGGGAATCTCCTGACAAGAAAAACCGCTCCAGCATGCAAGCTCCTCCCGTGTGTCACCGGCCGTGGCCGTGAAGGGATGGCTACCGCTGTCTGGGGCGCCATCGTCTATGGATGGGTGCATCATGAAGGCGATGCCCCGCGGCGGCAAGCACCCGGGGCCGGCAAGGGGTGCGCGGCGGGCTTGGCGCAGCCCAGGCTACGGAGCCGCCAGCCGGTCAGGCGGCGGCTTGCAGCCCGTTGGAGAAGTGTTCGCGCATGGCCGACGCGGCAGCCTGCGCATCGCGCGCCTGCAGGGCGGCCAGCACCTGCCCGTGCTCGCGCAGCGATTCTTCGATGCGGCCTTGCTTGAGCAGCGAGTTGTGGCGGTTGAGCTTCATGACCTTGCGCAGATCGGCCACCATCTGGTTGCGCCAGCGGTTGTCGGCCAACTCCAGCACGCGCATGTGAAAGCGCTCGTTCACCGCGAAGAAGCGCTCGCGGTCGGCCACGCTGGCGGCCAGTTCGCGGTGCAGGCACTCCAACTCGCGCAGTTGCTCCGCCGTGGCACTGGCGGCGACCACGCCGGCCGCGTCGCTCTCCAGCAGCGCCAGCAGGTGATAGACGTCGCGCAGGTCTTTGTCGGACACCTCGGTCACGTAGGCGCCGCGCCGCACCTTCATCGTCACCAGCCCTTCGGCGGCCAACACCTTCAAGGCCTCGCGCAGGGGCGTGCGGCTGATGCCGAACTCCTCGGCGATGCGCAGCTCGTCGATCCAGCTGCCTGGCTCCAGTTCTCGCCGAAAGATGCGCTGGCGCAACTGCTCCGCCACCTCTTCATAGAGGGCGCGGGGGGTGAGTGTGGCGGCTGACATGGCCGGAATGTACCGCAGAAAAACTATAAATTAATAATTACAGAGCGGTTAGAATCGCCTCACTTTGCCAATCCGTTGCAGCGCCGCCGCGCTTTTCTCGCCACCCGTGAAGCCCTTCCAGATATGAGCAGCAACACCCCATCGCCTTCTTTCGCTCCCGCCGACCTCGCCGCCTGGACCCGGGCCGCCGCCAAGTCGGCCCCCGGTGGCGATGTGGCGGCGTTGAACTGGGTGACGCCCGACGGCATCACGGTCAAGCCGCTCTACACGGCCGAGGACACGGCGAACCTGCCTTACGCCAACACGCTGCCGGGTTTCGAGCCCTACCTGCGCGGCCCGCAGGCCACGATGTACGCCGTGCGGCCCTGGACGATCCGCCAATACGCGGGGTTTTCGACCGCGGAAGAATCCAATGCCTTCTACCGAAAGGCGCTGGCCGCCGGCGGGCAGGGGGTGAGCGTGGCGTTCGACCTGGCCACGCACCGTGGCTATGACAGCGACCACCCGCGCGTCACGGGCGACGTGGGCAAGGCGGGCGTGGCGATCGATTCGGTGGAGGACATGAAGATCCTCTTCGACCAGATTCCGCTGGACAAGGTGAGCGTCTCCATGACGATGAACGGCGCCGTGCTGCCGGTGCTGGCCGGCTACGTGGTGGCCGCCGAAGAGCAGGGCGTGCGGCAGGACCAGCTGTCGGGAACCATTCAGAACGATATTCTGAAAGAGTTCATGGTGCGCAACACCTACATCTACCCGCCCAAGCCTTCGATGCGCATCATCGGCGACATCATCGGCTACACCGCGCGGAACATGCCGAAGTTCAATTCCATCTCCATCAGCGGCTACCACATGCAGGAAGCCGGCGCCAACCAGGCGCTGGAGCTGGCCTTCACCCTGGCCGACGGCAAGGAATACGTGAAGACGGCCATCGCCTCGGGGCTGGACGTGGACGAGTTCGCCGGGCGCCTGTCGTTCTTCTGGGCGATCGGCATGAACTTCTACCTGGAAGTGGCCAAGATGCGCGCCGCCCGCCTGCTGTGGTGCCGCATCATGAAGGCCACCGGCGCCAAGAACCCCAAGAGCCTGATGCTGCGCACCCACTGCCAGACCAGCGGCTGGAGCCTGACCGAGCAGGACCCCTACAACAACGTGGTGCGCACCACCATCGAGGCCATGGCGGCGGTGTTCGGCGGTACGCAGAGCCTGCACACCAACGCCCTGGACGAGGCCATCGCGCTGCCCACCGAGTTCTCGGCCCGCATCGCCCGCAACACGCAGCTCATCATCCAGGAAGAGACCCACATCACCAATGTGATCGACCCCTGGGCCGGCAGCTACATGATGGAGAAGCTCACGCAGGACATGGCCGATGCCGCGTGGACCATCATCGAAGAGGTCGAGGCCATGGGCGGCATGACCCAGGCGGTGGACAGCGGCTGGGCCAAGCTCAAGATCGAGGCGGCCGCCGCCGAGAAGCAGGCGCGCATCGACTCGGGCAAGGACGTGATCGTGGGCGTCAACAAGTACAAGCTGCACAAGGAAGACCCGGTCGACATCCTGCAGATCGACAACGTGAAGGTGCGCGACGGGCAGATCGCGCGCCTGAAAGCCATTCGCGACAAGCGCGATGCAGGGCAGGTGCAGCAGGCGCTGGATGCCCTCACGGCCGCGGCGGAAAGCGGCGAAGGCAACCTGCTGGACCTGGCCATCCAGGCCATGCGCCTGCGCGCCACGGTGGGCGAAGTGTCCGATGCGCTGGAAAAAATCTACGGCCGCCACCGTGCCGACACGCAGAAGGTGACGGGCGTGTATGCCGCCGCCTACGACTCGGCCGAGGGCTGGGAGCAGCTCAAGGCCGAGATCAACGATTTCGCCGAAGCCGAAGGCCGCCGCCCCCGCGTGATGATCGCCAAGCTCGGCCAGGACGGCCATGACCGAGGCGCCAAGGTGGTGGCCACGGCCTTCGCCGACCTGGGGTTCGACGTGGACATGGGCCCGCTCTTCCAGACCCCCGAGGAATGCGCGCGCCAGGCCATCGAGAACGACGTGCATGCCGTGGGCGTCTCCACCCTGGCGGCGGGGCACAAGACGCTGGTGCCGGCCATCATCCAGTCGCTCAAGGACCAGGGCGCGGACGACATCATCGTCTTCGTGGGCGGCGTGATCCCGGTGCAGGACTACGACTTCCTCTACGAGGCGGGCGTGAAGGGCGTGTACGGCCCCGGCACGCCGATTCCGGCCAGCGCCAAGGACGTGCTGGAGCAGATCCGCAAGGCCTTTGCCGCATGAAGACCGCGACCGTCGGCCGGGCGACCGTGCGCGCGCCATGGCGCCGCCTGGAGGTGCCGCATTGACCTCTCCTGCGTTCACCTGGCATCCGGTGGCTGAAGCGGACTTCGAGCCCATGCTGGCGCTGCGCACCGCGGCCATGCGCGAAAGCCTGGAGCGCGTGGGCCGCTACACGCCCGAGCGTTCGCGCGAGCGGCTGCGCGCGGCTTTCACCCCCGAACACATGCGGCACCTGGTCGCACCCGACGGGCGGCGCATGGGCTTCGTCACCGTGCTGTCCGAGGGCGACCGGACGCTGCGGCTGCAGCACCTGTACCTGCACCCCGACTGGCAGGGCGCCGGCGTGGGTGCGGCCGTGCTGGCCCAGGTGCAGGACCGGGCGCGCCGCGAAGGGGCCGTGCTGCGCGTGACCGCGCTGCAGCGCAGCGATGCCAACCGCTTCTACCAGCGCCACGGCTTCGTGCAGACCGGCGAGGAAGACGTGGACGTGCACTACGAGTGGCGGCCCGAAGGGCGGGCCGAATGAGCGTGCCGGTGCCTTCGTCCGCTTCTTCGCCGGTGCCTTCGCCCCATCGGCAACCTTCTGCCGGCGGCTGGCTCGACGGCATCCTGCACGGCGCCGAGGCCGTCCAGCGCCGGGCCATGTCCAAGGCGATCACGCTGCTTGAATCGACCCGTGCCGACCACCGTGCGCAGGGCGACGAGCTGCTCACCGCCTTGCTGCCGCACACCGGCCAGTCGTTTCGCCTCGGCATCAGCGGCGTGCCGGGCGTGGGCAAATCCACCTTCATCGAAGTGCTGGGCCTGCACCTGATCGGCCTGGGCCACCGCGTGGCCGTGCTCACCATCGACCCGTCCTCCACCGTGTCGGGCGGCTCCATCCTGGGCGACAAGACCCGCATGGAACACCTGTCCATGCACGAGAAGGCCTATATCCGACCCAGCCCGTCCAGCGGCACCCTGGGCGGCGTGGCCGAGAAGACGCGCGAGGCGATGCTGGTGTGCGAAGCAGCAGGCTACGACATCGTCATGGTCGAAACCGTCGGCGTGGGCCAGAGCGAGATCGCCGTGGCCGGCATGACCGACATGTTCGTGCTGCTGCAGCTGCCCAACGCGGGCGACGACCTGCAGGCCATCAAGAAAGGCGTGATGGAGATCGCCGATCTGGTCGTCATCAACAAGGCCGACATCGACCCGCACGCCGCCACCCGCGCCGAGGCGCAGATCACTTCCAGCCTGCGGCTGCTGAGCCAGCACGGCAACCCCGAGCGCTCGCTGGGCCACCCGCGCCACGCGCCGGCAGCGGGCCACGGCGAAGCGCAGGTTGAAAGTCCAGCCGAACCACTGGCTCCGCCCGACACCGCCCCCTGGCAGCCGAAGGTGCTGCAGATCAGCGCGCTGCAAGGCAAAGGCATCGACGCCTTCTGGGCCGCCGTCAGCCAGTTCCGCCGCCTGCAGACCGCCAACGGCCGGCTTGCCCGCCGCCGCGAAAAGCAATCGCTGGCCTGGATGTGGGAGCGCATCGAGGCGGGCCTTCGGCACGCGTTTCGCCAGCACCCCGAGGTGCGGGCGCTGCTGCCCACGCTGCAGGCGGATGTGGCGGCGGGGCGCATTGCCGCATCCACTGCAGCACGAAATCTGCTCGCAGCACAAGAAAAATCCCGGCATGCTGCTATTAAATAAATAGCAAAAAATCACCACCGAAAGAGCGACCCATGCAAGACATCCTCGAACAACTGGAGCAAAAGCGCCAACTCGCCCGCCAGGGCGGCGGACAAAAGCGCATCGACGCGCAGCACAAGAAGGGCAAGCTCACCGCGCGCGAGCGCATCGAACTGCTGCTGGACGACGGCACGTTCGAGGAATGGGACATGTTCGTGGAGCACCGCTGCACCGACTTCGGCATGGAAGGCCAGAAGATCCCCGGCGACGGCGTGGTGACCGGCTACGGCATGATCAACGGCCGCCTGGTCTTTGTCTTCAGCCAGGACTTCACCGTGTTCGGCGGCGCGCTGTCGGAAACGCATGCCGAGAAGATCTGCAAGGTCATGGACCAGGCCATGAAGGTGGGCGCGCCCGTCATCGGACTCAACGATTCGGGCGGCGCGCGCATCCAGGAGGGCGTGGCATCGCTCGGCGGCTATGCCGACGTGTTCCAGAAGAACGTGCTGGCCAGCGGCGTCATTCCGCAGATCAGCATGATCATGGGCCCCTGCGCCGGCGGCGCCGTGTACTCGCCCGCCATGACCGACTTCATCTTCATGGTCAAGGACAGCAGCTACATGTTCGTGACCGGCCCCGAGGTGGTCAAGACCGTCACGCACGAGGAAGTCACGGCCGAGGAGCTGGGCGGCGCCGGCACCCACACCACCCGCAGCGGCGTGGCCGACATGGCGTTCGAGAACGACGTCGAAGCGCTGATGATGCTGCGCCGCCTGTACAACTACCTGCCGCTCAACAACCGCGAAAAGCCGCCCGTGCGCCCGAGCAACGATCCGGCCGACCGCATGGACATGAGCCTGGACACCCTCGTGCCCGAGAACCCCAACAAGCCCTACGACATGAAGGAGCTGATCGCCAAGGTGGTGGACGACGGCGACTTCTTCGAGCTGCAGCCCGACTATGCGAAGAACATCGTCATCGGCCTGGCGCGCATGGAAGGGCAGACCGTGGGCATCGTCGCCAACCAGCCGCTGGTGCTGGCCGGCTGCCTGGACATCAAGAGCAGCATCAAGGCCGCGCGCTTCGTGCGGTTCTGCGACGCGTTCAACATTCCCGTGGTCACCTTCGTGGACGTGCCCGGCTTCATGCCCGGCACGGCCCAGGAGTACGGCGGCATCATCAAGCACGGCGCCAAGCTGCTGTATGCGTATGCCGAGTGCACCGTGCCCAAGATCACCGTCATCACCCGCAAAGCGTATGGCGGCGCGTATGACGTGATGAGCTCCAAGCACCTGCGCGGCGACGTCAACCTCGCCTGGCCCCACGCCGAGATCGCCGTGATGGGCGCCAAGGGCGCGGTGGAGATCATCTTCCGCGAAGACAAGAACGACCCCGCCAAGCTCGCCGCCCGCGAGGCCGAGTACAAAAAACGTTTTGCCAACCCGTTCGTCGCCAGCGCCCGCGGCTTCATCGACGACGTGATCCTGCCGCACGAGACGCGCAAGCGCATCTGCCGCAGCCTGGTGATGCTGCAGGGCAAGAAACTGGAGAACCCGTGGCGCAAGCACGGGAACATTCCGCTGTGAGCGACGGCAAGCCGATGAAAACCGTCTGGATCGTCGATGGCGCGTACCTGTTCAACTATGGCAAGGGCCGACCCTTCGACTACCTCAAGCTCAAGAACGAGATCACCCGGTTGAACGGCGGGCCGATCCACGAGAGCTACTACCTGAACTCGGCGACCGACCCATCGACGGACGCCCAGAACGCGTTCCACTCCTGGATCAAGACCGCACCGCCCATCGGGCCGAAATTCCGCGTGCAGCTCTACAAGCTAAAGAAGATGCACATGAACTGCCCCAACTGCGGCCATTCGTTCGACCGCTGGGTGCAAAAGGGCGTGGACGTGGGCATTGCCACGCTGATCATCAAGCTGGCGGCGCAGAACGTGTACGACCGGCTGATTCTTTCGGCTGGCGACGGAGATTTCGAAGACGCCATTTCGTATGTGAAGTCCGAGCTGCACAAAGAGGTGTGGGTGTCGGGCTCCACGGCCAACCTGTCGCCCGACCTGCAGTCGTACTCCGACAACGTGCTGTGGATGGAAGACATGAGCCCGGCCATCGATCGCAATTCCTGAGCGCTGAGCCCTGTGCCCTGTGCCGCAGAAGACGCCAGACAACGCCTGTTAGAACACATCCAACCGCCAACACCATGTTCACCAAAATCCTGATCGCCAACCGGGGCGAAATCGCGTGCCGGGTCATCGCCACCGCCAAGAAGATGGGCATCGCCACCGTGGCGGTGTATTCCGATGCCGACAAGGAAGCGCGCCACGTCAAGCTGGCCGACGAGGCCGTGCACATCGGGGCGGCGCCCAGCCGCGAGAGCTACCTGCAGGCCGACCGCATCATCGCGGCCTGCAAGCAGACCGGCGCGCAGGCCGTGCACCCGGGCTACGGTTTTCTGTCGGAGAACGAAGCCTTCGCCAAGCGCGTGGAGGAGGAGGGCATCGTCTTCATCGGCCCCAAGCACCATTCCATCGCGGCCATGGGCGACAAGATCGCCTCCAAGAAACTGGCGAACGAGGCGAAGGTCAGCACTATTCCCGGCTGGAACGACGCCATCGAGTCGGCCGAGCGCGCGGTGGAGATCGCCCGGGACATCGGCTATCCCGTGATGATCAAGGCGTCCGCCGGTGGCGGCGGCAAGGGCCTGCGCGTGGCGTACAACGACAAGGAGGCCCTGGAGGGCTTCACCTCATGCCGCAACGAGGCGCGCAACAGCTTCGGCGACGACCGCATCTTCATCGAGAAGTTCGTGCAGGAGCCGCGCCACATCGAGATCCAGGTGCTGGGCGACAGCCAGGGCAACGTGATCTACCTGAACGAGCGCGAATGCTCCATCCAGCGCCGCCACCAGAAGGTGATCGAGGAGGCGCCATCGCCCTTCATCTCCGACGCGACGCGCAAGGCGATGGGCGAGCAGGCCGTGGCCCTGGCCAAGGCGGTGAACTATCAGAGCGCCGGCACGGTGGAGTTCGTGGTCGGCAAGGACCAGGACTTCTATTTCCTGGAGATGAACACGCGCCTGCAGGTGGAGCATCCGGTGACGGAATGCATCACCGGCCTGGACCTGGTCGAGCTGATGATCCGCGTGGCTGCGGGCGAGCCGTTGCCGCTCACGCAAGCGGATGTCAAACGCGATGGCTGGGCCATCGAGTGCCGCATCAACGCCGAAGACCCGTTCCGCAACTTTCTGCCCTCCACCGGCCGCCTGGTGCGCTTTCAGCCGCCGGAGGAGTCGATGTTCCAGGCCGACACCACGAAAAAGCTGGGCGTTCGGGTGGACACGGGCGTGTACGAGGGCGGCGAGATCCCGATGTACTACGACTCGATGATCGCCAAGCTCATCGTGCACGGCCAGGACCGGGACGATGCCATCCACAAGATGCGTGCGGCGCTCAACGGGTTCGTGATCCGCGGCGTGGGCAGCAACATCCCGTTCCAGGCCGCGCTGCTGGCCCACCCGCGTTTCGTGGCGGGCGATTTCAACACCGGCTTCATCGCCGAGAACTACAGCCAGGGCTTTGCCGCGCAGGACGTGCCGCACGACGATCCGCTCTTTCTCGTGGCGCTGGCGGCCTACATGAACCGGCGCTATCGCGCGCGCGCCTCGGGCATCAGCGGGCAACTGGCCGGCCACCACGTGAAGGTGGGCGAGCAGTTCGTCGTGGTGGTGATGGGCCACGAAGGCCGCAACGAGCACCATGCGGTGTCGGTGACGGACTTTCAAGACAAATCGGGCTCCAGCGCCGTATCGGTGGGCGGCAACAGCTATCAGATCAGTAGCGCCGCCACCCTGGGACAGATCCGCGTGCAGGGACAGTGCAACGGCGCGGGCTTCACCGCACAGGTCGAGCGCGGCACGCCGCGCAGTCCGCTGGCGCTGCGCATCGCGCACAACGGCACGCAGATCGATGCGATCGTGCTGTCCCCGCTGGGCGCGCGCCTGCACCAGTTGATGCCCTACAAGGCGCCGCCGGACCTGAGCAAGTTCCTGCTGTCGCCCATGCCCGGGCTGCTGGTCGATGTGGCGGTGCAACCCGGTCAGGCGGTGCAGGCTGGCGAGAAGCTCGCGGTGATCGAGGCCATGAAGATGGAGAACATCCTGTTCGCCACCCAGGACGGCATCGTGGGCAAGGTGGTCGCCGGCAAGGGCGAATCGCTGGCGGTGGACCAGGTGATCCTGGAATTCCAATGAGCGCCGCGCGCGGTGTCGCGGGCAGGGCGGGCAGGGCGGGCAGGGCGGGCAGGGCCCGACCCGGCCGGCACCGCGTGGCGCATGCCTGGGTGGTGGCGCGCGTTGCAGATCAGGCCATTTTTGGCCTGCGGCGCATATTCCACTAGGGCACACTGCTATAAAAATCATAGTAAACCATTTTTGGAGCCCGCATGGCAAACCCCATCACCGCACGCCCGTTCAAGGTCCTCGGCATCCAGCAAGTCGCCATCGGCGGCACCGACAAGGAGCGCATGAAGGCGCTGTGGGTGGACATGCTGGGCCTGGAGCAAACCGGCACCTTCCGCAGCGAGCGCGAGAACGTCGATGAAGACATCCTGGCCATGGGCCGGGGCGCGCATGCGGTGGAGGTGGACCTGATGCAGCCGCTGGACGAGGACAAGAAGCCAGCCGTGCACACCACGCCGCTCAACCACATCGGCCTGTGGATCGACGATCTGCCCCGGGCGGTGGAATGGCTCGCGGCGCAGGGCGTGCGCTTCGCACCGGGCGGCATTCGCAAGGGCGCGGCGGGGCACGACATCACCTTCCTGCACCCCAAATCCAGCGCGGAGTTTCCGATTGCGGGAGAAGGCGTGCTCATCGAGCTGGTTCAGGCCCCCGCGGACGTGATTGCGGCGCTGGGTTGACGCGTCAAGCCCTTGCCTCGCGGCCGCATTGGCGTTAATTGCACGCAACTCCGGACCTCGCAGACCGGCCCGATGAGGTGTTTTCGGAAAGATAGGCGCTGCTTCGCGACAGAAGGCGACATGGGTTTGGCGGGTGTGAGATCGTGCTGACAACGTCTTGAAACCTCGCTTAAAAATCCCTAACGGTGCTTGGCCGTTGGCTGCAGATAACGGCGCTCCATTCCGGTCGGGTTTGTGGGCCTTTGATCTGGATTTGCATGGCCGGCTCCGCCAGAATCTGCGCCTGCCACGACCGGCCTATTTGCCGGATTGCCGAAACCAGACAAGAAAGGGCCCGCCCACCATGCCGACCACTGCCATTCCTACACCCTCCGCCGCGGCACAGGCCGTGCAACTGCATCGCCGCCCGCCTGCCGCGATCCAGCCCGCAGGCCCCTGGTCCGTCGAGGCCATCCAGGCGCTGCTGGACAAGCCTTTCATGGACCTGATGTTCCAGGCCCAGAGCGTGCACCGCGAGCACTGGCCCGCCGGTGACATCGAGTTGGCCACGCTGCTGTCGGTGAAGACGGGCGGCTGCCCTGAAAACTGCGGCTACTGCCCGCAGTCTGCCGAGTTCGACACGGGGGTGAAAGCCGAAAAGCTGATGAGCGTGCAAGAGGTGACCGCTGCCGCCCAGGCCGCCAAGGATGCCGGTGCCACCCGCTTTTGCATGGGCGCCGCCTGGCGCTCGCCCAAGGACCGCGATATCGAAAAAGTGAGCGAGCTGATCGGTGCCGTCAAAGGGCTGGGCATGCAGACCTGCGCCACGCTGGGCATGCTCGAATCGCACCAGGCGCAGGCGTTGAAAGACGCCGGGCTCGACTACTACAACCACAACCTGGACACCGCGCCCGAGTACTACACCGACGTGGTCAGCACCCGCGCCTACCAGGACCGGCTGGACACCCTGCAGCACGTGCGCGGCGCCGGCATCAGCGTGTGCTGCGGCGGCATCGTGGGCATGGGCGAGGCGCCGGTGCACCGCGCCGGCCTGATCGCGCAACTGGCCAACCTGAATCCCTACCCCGAGTCAGTGCCCATCAACAGCCTGGTGCGCGTGCCCGGCACCCCGCTGGCCGACAGCGAGCCGGTGGACCCGCTCGACTTCGTGCGGGTGATCGCCGTGGCGCGCATCACCATGCCCAAGGCCCGCGTGCGCCTGTCGGCTGGCCGCCAGCAGATGGGCGATGCCGTGCAGGCGCTGTGCTTCATGGCGGGCGCCAATTCGATCTTCTACGGCGACAAGCTGCTGGTGACGGGCAATCCGGAAGGCGAGGCCGATGTGAAACTGCTGGCCAAGCTGGGACTGAAGGGGCACCGCACGAGCCGCGCCGAGGCGGACGAACTGTCATTGCAGGCTTGAACTAACTGCGCCTGCTGCGGCCCCGCGGCCGCTGCTCACGCCTTTGGCGTGTATTGCAGCAGGCGCATGGCGCCCGCGATCGACACCGCAGCGCCCGAATAGTTCTCCCACGGGGTGTTGCCGATGCGCAGCCGCTCGTCCACGTTACGCACCGTCCATTGCGCACTGCTGGCGAGCGCTTCCAGCTCCTTCCAGGCCAGTGGCACCGAAATGCCCAGGCCCGGCCGCGAGCGGGCCGACCAGGCGCTGACCGTGGTGGCGCTCAGCCCGTTGCGCAAATAGTCCACGAACACTTTTCCCACGCGGTTGCGTGGGCCGCTCTTGGCCACGAACAGCGCCGGAATGGTGCGGGCCATGTGCTGCACGATGGCCTGCGAAAACCCCTTGACCGTGTTCCAGTCGTGCCGCCGCTGAATGGGCACCACCACATGCAGGCCCTTGCCGCCGCTGGTCTTGAGGAATGACGGAAGGCCCAGTTCGGTCAGCATCACGCGCATCAGGGTGGCGGCCTCCTGCATGCGTTCCCAATCGAGACCCTCGCCGGGGTCCAGGTCGAACGTCATGCGGTCGGGCCGGTCGATGCGGTCCTTGCGGGCATTCCAGGTGTGGAACTCCACCGTGTTCATCTGCGCGGCGGCCAGCAGGCCTTCGGGCGCCACCACCTCCAATAGCGGCGGGTGATCGGGGTACAGCGATGCCTTGAGCGGCTGCACGCCCTGAAGGTTGCCTTGCTCCTGGTGGCGCTGGAAGAACAGCTCGCCACCGACGCCGGCCGGCGCCCGCACCAGCGAGACGGGCCGCTGGTGCAGGTGCTCCATCATCAGCGGCGCCACCAGCGCGTAATAGCGCACGAGGTCGATCTTGGTGGTGCCCGATTCCGGGTCGATGACCCGGTCGGCATGGGTCACGCGCAGGGTGTCCGCTCGCGCGGTCGATGGCTTGGCGCGGGTGGCGGCCTTGGCCCGTGCCTTGGCGGGAAGAGGGTGCTCGTGCACGATGTCCTTGGCGGGCTTGTCGTCCCGCAGGCCGCGGAACACGGCGTGGCGGATGCGTTCGCTGTGCGTCCAGCTGGCGAAGGCCACCTCCGCCAGCAATAGCGGCCGCACCCAATGCACCTTGGCCGCGCCCCGCGCCGCGTTGGCGAACGGGCTCTTGGAGATCGTCAGTGCCCCCAGGCGCTCGCGCAACTGCGCCAGGCTGCGTTCGTTGAACCCGGTGCCGACATTGCCCACGTAGCGCATGCTCCCGTCATCGTCCTGCACGCCCAGCAACAGCGCGCCGATGCCGGTGCGCGTGCCCCTGGGCTCGGTGTAGCCGCCGATCACGAACTCCTGGCGCTGGCCGCATTTGAGCTTGATCCAGTCCGCCGTGCGGTGCGATACGTAAGGTGCACTCTTGCGTTTGCCGATCACGCCTTCGAACCCGAGCCGGCAGGCCGAGGCGATGAGTTGTCCGGGTGCGGCATCGAAGGCTTCGCTGAAGCGCACCCTCTGCCCCTCGCCATCGGGCACGATGGCGCGAAGGGCCTCGCGGCGGTCCGTGACAGGCAGTGCGCGCAGGTCGGCCCCGTTCAGGAAAGGCAGGTCGAACGCGTAGAACACCAGCCCTGCGGCGGCGCCGGTCTCGAACGCGTTCTGCAGCGCCTGGAAGTCGGGCATACCCCGGCGGTCCATCGCCACGATTTCGCCGTCGATCCATCCGCTGTCGATGGGGAGTTTTTTCAGAGCCTCGGCGAGCTGCGGCATCTTGTGCACCCAGTCGTTGCCGTTGCGGGTGAACAGCTGCACCTGGCCTTGGTCGATGCGTGCAAGCAGGCGGTAGCCGTCGAATTTGAGTTCGAACAACCAGTCTGCAAGGTCGGGTGGCGGGCCCTGAACCAGCGTGGCGAGTTGCGGGCTGAGCTTGGCGGGCAATTCGGATTTGACTGGTTTGGCACGCTGGGGGGCCTTCGGCGCGCGGGCTTTCCGAGGAGCCGGTTTTTCCGACAAGGGCGCCTGGCCAGGTACACCCGGTGGATCGGGCAGGGAGCTCACGCTGTCGGGCATTTCCTCCACCACGTTGAACTCGGCTGCCGGGCGCTCCAGACCGTCATGCTCTTTGATCAGCAGCCACGGCGGCTGCCGCTCTTCCTTTTGGCCGCGTCGGTGCATGCGCACCAGGGTCCAGCGCCCCTGCAGCTTGTGGCCGTGGATCTCGAACTTGAGTTTGCCCGCCTGGTAGCCCTTCACGGGGTCTTCCAGCGGCACCCAATAGCCCTTGTCCCAGATGATGACTTTGCCTGCACCGTATTGCCGCGCCGGAATCTGCCCCTCGAACTGGTTGTAGGCAATGGGGTGGTCCTCGACTTGCACGGCCATGCGCTTGTCGGCCGGATCGAAGCTGGGCCCCTTGGGCACGGCCCAGCTTTTCATGGTGCCCTCCATCTCCAGGCGCAGGTCGTAGTGCAGCCGGGTGGCCCAGTGCTTTTGGATCACGAACCGCAGCGCATCGGCGCGCGCCTCGGAGCCGCCTCGCGGCTCGGGGGTGATCGAGAAGTCGCGCTTTTGTTCGTACAGCGTAAGGGCGGCGGGGGTGGTGGGGGTGCGGGCCATGGCGTTTGGGGATGGGTGGAAACAGGATGGCCATGCGAATCATCTCGCAGAGTCTTGGTCGGTCGGCAAGGTAGCAGTGGCGAAAGGATCTGGGGTGTAGGAAACGAGCGCAACGCGTGTGGCTCGGGCTCGAATAATCATTTCTTCATCCTTTGTCACTGCATTCAATAATCCGTCGATATATTCCTACGTCTGATTAAAGAGAGGAAGATTGTTAAAAATTAACCAATCTAATTAAGGGAAATCGAGTAAGTGATTTCACCTATTGATTTAAATTGATAAATTGCTATTCGAGCGGTTCTAATTACATTTAGAGTCAAATATGGATTAACGATATAAGACGTAAGGGATATCATCAGCCACACCATTCCCGTTACAAATCCGGCATGGCCGGCCACCCTCCATGACACGCCGAGTCACCATCCAGACGCCCCTGGGCGAGCAGTTGCAGTTTCGCCAGCTGCAGGGCAAAGAAGCGCTGAGCGAGCTGTTTTCTTTGGACGTGGACCTGCTGAGCGAGAGCAAATCCATCGACCCCAAGGCCCTGCTGGGTAAGAGCGCCACCATCGTGGTGGAGACCGAAGGGGGCGGCACGCGCTATCTGGACGGCATCGTCACGCGCTTCGGGCTGCAGGGCCAGGACCACCGCTTCTACACCTACAAGGCCCGCCTGAGCCCCTGGCTGTGGCTGGCCACGCGGCAAAGCGACTTCAAGATCTTCCAGAACAAGACCGTGCCCGACATCATCGAAGAGGTGCTGGGCAAATACGGCTACCCGCTGCAGCGCAAGCTCACCCAGAGCTACCGCACCTGGGACTACTGCGTGCAGTACAACGAGACCGACTGCGCCTTCGTCTCGCGCCTCATGGAGCACGAGGGCATCTACTACTTCCACGAGCACAGCGCCGGCCAGCACGTGCTCACCCTGGCCGACGACATCGTCGCCTCGCACAGCCCGCTCGCTGGCGCTGCCGTCATCCCGTTCTACCCGCCCGAGAAGGCCGCCGTCGCCGACAAGGAAAACATCCACGCCTGGCAACTGGCGCAGGAGATCAAGCCCGGGCGGCACTACAACGACGACTACGACTTCAAGAAACCCAAGGCCGACCTGTCCAACATGCGCCAGACCCCGCCGGGGCATGCGCACGACAGCCACGAGATCTACGAATGGCCGGGCGGGTACACCGAGTTCGGCGACGGCGAGGCCTACGCGCGCTCGCGGCTGCAGTCGAGCCTGACCGGGCACAGCACCGTGCGGGGCGAATCGCGCCACCGGGCGCTCGCCCCCGGCTACACCTTCACGCTGGAGAACCACCCTCGCGAGGACCAGAACCAGCAATACCTGCTGACCGGGCTGGAATACCACTTCAAGGAAAACCCCCAGGTCAGCGCCGTGGCGCCCGGCCCCAAGGGCACGCCGCAGGAAGAGGGCTCGTTCCAGAAGTTCACCCTGCAGGCCCAGCCCACCAGCCTGCCCTACACGCCGGCGCGCACCACCCCCAAACCCAAGACCACCGGGCCGCAGACCGCGGTGGTGGTGGGCCCGCCGGGCGAGGAGATCTGGACCGACCAGTACGGGCGGGTGAAGGTGCAGTTCCACTGGGACCGCATCGGGGCGATGGACGAGAACTCCAGCTGCTGGGTGCGGGTGTCGCACCCGTGGGCGGGGCTGAACTACGGCAGCATCCACATCCCGCGCATCGGGCAGGAAGTCATCGTGGACTTTCTGAACGGCGATCCGGACTACCCCATCATCACCGGGCGGGTGTACAACGGCATCCAGATGCCGCCGTGGAAGCTGCCGGACAACAAGACGCAGTCGGGCACGCTCACCAACTGGAGCAAGGGCGGGGGCGGGGCGAGCATGCTGCGCTTTGAGGACAAGAAGGGCATCGAGCACCTGGAGCTGTCCAACACCTACGGCAACACGTACCTGAACATGGGGTACCTGATGCACCAGGGCAGCGGCTCGCAGCGCGGGTACGGGTTCGAGCTGCGCACGGACCTGTGGGGGTCGATCCGGGCGGACAAGGGGCTGCTGATCACCACGTACCCGCAGGACTTCACCTCCAAGGTGGCGAGCAACAATCCGGATGGGTTCGATCAGCTAGGGGCGACGCTTGCCAACACCTCTTCGCTCATGCAGGAGGCCGGGCAGGCCGTGTCGTCGGTGAACGCCACGATCGGCGCATTGGCGGATGTCAAATCTTCGCAGATCGCCAGCATGGGGGCGGGCATCGCGGCCATGACGGGGGGCGCGGCGGGCGGGCTGGCTTCGCTGGCCAAAATGGCAAGTTCGGGCTCGGGTGGCGATGGAGGAGGGGGCGCGGAAACGGCCATGCCCACCAATACCGACCCTGCCATGCCGGATGCGCGTGGCCTGATGGATTTGTCCAAGGACATCACCAAGCCGATCGTGTCCATCGTGAGCCCGGAAGGGCAAAGCATGATCAGTCCCAAGCCCATCGTCGTCAGCTCGGGCCAGAGCACGTCGGTGCACGCCCAGCAGCACGTGACCATCTCCAGTGGCGCGCAACTCACGCAGTTGGCCAAGGCCGGCATGCTCACGCATGTGACTTCGGGCGGGCAAAGCAACATGGTCTCGGGCGGGGACGTGGCCTCCGTGGCCCAAACCGGCAACATGAATCTGGTGGCGGAGCAGAACATATCGCTGTCCTCCACCAGCCTGAACGCCAACGTGCTGGCCAAGGAAAACGTGGTGGTGAACGCGCAGAGCGACACGGTGTTCGTGAACGCTGGCAAGAACATCACGCAAGTGGCAGGAGAGAGCGTGACCCTGGTTTGCGGCGCCGCTTCCATCACTTTGAAGGCCGATGGCACGATCGTGCTCAATGGCGTGAAAGGCGTCTTCAACTTCCAGGACGACCTCGACCAGTTCGGGAAAAAGATCAACCTCAATTGCTGAGGCCTTCCGCCTGCGGCCTCATCCATAAGAAAACCATGCTTTATCACTTCCAAGAAGGCCACATCACGGCACCGCCCCATGTGACGGACCGCACCATGCACCTGTTGGCGCCCGAGCCCGGCTCCGGCGGCATGACCATCGCGATCTCGAAGGACCCGCTGGAGGCGGACGAAACGCCTCCGGAGTTCTTGAAGCGCCAGTTGAACGATCTTTCCCGGCAAGTGAGCAAATTCACCCGCAGCGAGATCGAGCCCGCCTTTTTGGGCGCGGGCCAACAGATCGGCGGATCGAAGTTCTCGGTGAGCTACAAGCAGCAGGGCAAGACCGTGTACCACGTGCAGTCGCTGTTCTTGCTGCCGGACACGCGCCAGGTGCTCAGCCTGACGTTTTCGCTGCCGGTCCCTTTCACCGATGAGCACCACAAGATGGTGAGCGATGTCTTGGGGAGTTTCGTCTTGCGTGAATGACGACGGGGCGACGTCCCGACCGCACGTGCCTGAAGGCACGGCTTGAAAAAAGATGGAGACAAAACATGGGCGGACAGGCGGCGGCGAGGCTGGGAGACGACATAGGGCACGTGTCAGTGTGGTCGAGGCTGGCGCGGGTGGGGTTGAGGCTGGCGTCGGGGATGGTGGAGACGTTGCTGGTGGCGGGAGCGGTGGCGCTGCTGGCGGGGGTGTCGGTGGCGACGATGGGGTGCGGGGCGATCCTGGCGTGCGGGTTGCTGGCCGGGTTCATCGGAGGGGCGACGGGCTGGAGCAGCTACAAGGAAAAGAAGATCCAGGAGATGACCGAGGACATCGGGGAGCTGGAGATCACGGGCAAGCTGGGTGCGCAGGGTGCGGGCACCGTGCTGATTGAAAACCGCCTGGCCATGCGGGCCGTCGCTGACTTCACTGCCTGCACCAAGCACCCCTCGCCCAACCCCAACTTCATCGCCGAGGGCACCGACAGCGTCTTCATCGAAACCTTTCCCGCTGCGCGCAAGGGCGACAAACTCGTGTGCGCCGCGCAGATCGCCACCGGGGCAGACACCGTCTTCTTTGGCGGCAACAAGACCGCCTACCTCAACGTCGCCGACGACAAGCTGTGGTGGGAGACCGCGCTGGAGATCGGCGTCGGCCTGGCCATGGGGCGCGGCAACTTCCTGGGGCGGGTGGGGTGCCTGGCCATGGGCGCCGTCGTCGGCATGGCCGGCGAGTGGCTCGGGCGCGGGTTCCGCTCCCTGATCGGCTACCCCGTGCACCCGGCCACCGGCGGCAAGGTCCTGGACGGCAGCCGCGACACCGACTTCATGCTGCCCGGGCCGCTGCCCATCGAATGGCGGCGCTTTTACAGCAACCACGACCACCGCCGGGACACCGTGCACGGCGAAGGCTGGAGCGTGCCCTACGACATCGAACTGCACGTCGTGCGGCCCGCGCCCGGCAGCGGCGAGGGCGGGCGCCTCATCTACGTCAACCCGCAGGGGCGGCACATCGAACTGCCTCTGGTCGAGCCGGGCAACGCCCTGTACAACACCGGAGAAGGCTTCATCGTCGGGTGCAGCGCCGGAGGGCACTTCGAAGTCAGCGGCCTGGACCACATCCACCAGCAATTCGGCCCCGCGCCCGAGGCGAGCGGCACCCATGTCCTCAAGCTGCTGCGCCTGCGCGACCGCTTCGGGCACTGGATCGCGCTGCGCTACGACCGCGCGCGGCGCCTGGCGGGCCTCACCGACCACCTGGGGCGCGTGCTGCGCCTGGACTACGCCGGCGAGGCCCGCCAGGTGCGCGCCATCCACCTCGTGCAGGCCGCGCCTGGCGAGCAGCTCGGCCTGCTGGCCAGCTACCGCTACGGGCCGGCCGACCCCGCGCCCGGCCAGCTCACCGAAGTGCTGGACCGCACGCGCACGCCCATCCGGCGCTTCGCCTACGCCGAGCGCCTCATGGTCCTGCAGGCCGATGCCGGCGGCTTGGAATGCCACTACGCCTGGGAGGGCGCCGAGCAGGCCAGCGGCCCCGAGCGCCAGGACGGCGCGCTCGGCCCCGACGGGCGGCGCCTGCGCGACCGGCGCGTCGTGCGCCACTGGACGGGCGACGGCGAGGCCTACGACATCGCCTACGCCCTCGCGCCAGATGGCCAAGGAGAGACCCTCGCCACCGACCACCTGGGCCGCCGCCAGCGCTGGCACTGGGACCGCCAGCACAACCTCACCCGTTATCAAAACCCCCTGGGCCACACCTGGCAGCTGCAATGGAGCGAGCGGCGCGAACTGCTCGCCTGCACCCGGCCCAGTGGCGCCACCACCACGTTCCAGTACGACGAGAACGCCCTGCAAAGCGGCATCGTCGATCCGCTGGGGCGCCTCACGCGCACCCTGTGGGACAGCCGCTGGTTCGTGCCCCTGCGCGTGAGCGGCCCGGACGGCGCCACCTGGCGCTGGGAATACGACGACCGGGGCCTGCCCACCACCGAAACCGCCCCGGACGGCCACACCACCGAAACCGCCTGGGACGCCAGCGGCCAGCCCGTGCAGATCACCGACGCCCGCGGTGGGCGCAGCACCCTCGTGTGGAACGAACGCGCGCTGCTCACGCGCCACACCGACTGCTCCGGGCAAAGCACCCACTACGCCTATGACGGCCAGGGCCAGCTGCAAAGCGTCACCGACGCGCTCGGGCAGGTCACCCGCAGCACCTTCGATGCGCGCGGGCGCCTGGTGTCCGTGGCGCTTCCCGACGGCAGCAGCCAGACCTTCGGGCACGACAGCGCCGGGCGCCTCGTGCAGCAATCCGATGCCCTGTCGCGCCTCACGCGCTACGGCTACAACGCGCGGGGCCAGCGGCTGTGGCGCGTGGACGCCGAAGGGCGGCAAAGCGGCGTGCGCTACGACGCGGCGCACCGCATGGCCGAGTTCACGACAGAAAACGGCGCCAGCTACCGCTTCGGCTACGACGCGGGCGACCGGCTCATCGCGGAAGAGCGGCTGGACGGCACGCGCATCGCGCTCGAATACGACGCGGACGGCCAGGTCACCGCCATCACCCACCACGCGGGCGGGGGCGACGACGTGTTAGGGGAGTTGGAAACCCAGGCCGCCGAAGGCACCCTGGCGCAGGGCGGCAAGGCGCGGCGCGCTATGGCGCCGCGGCGCACCGAACTCGTGCGCGACGCCCTGGGGCGCCTCACGGAAAAGCGCTGCAACGGCCAGATCCTGCGCTACCGGCACGACGTGGCGGGGCGGGTCGTGGAGGCCGTGCGCCTGCGCGTGGACGGGACGCTGCAGGAACAACGGCTGCACACCGTGCGCTTCGAATACGACGCCGTGGGCCACCTCATCGCAGAGCATTCCACGGATGCGCTCACCGGGCACACCCACCGCCTGAGGCACACGCACGACGCGCTCGGGCACCGCACGCGCACCGAACTGCCCGCCGTGGCCCGGCCCGGGGGGCGGGTGCTGCAGCGCAGCCTGAACTACCTGCACTACGGCTCGGGGCACCTGCACCGCATCGGGCTGGGCCTGCGCGAATCGGCTGGGGCCGAGGGAGCTGCCGAAGAAACAGACCGCGACGCCGCACCGCAAGCCAGCGAAGCGCACCGGCTGATCGCCGACTTCGAGCGAGACGCGCTGCACCGGGAGGTGCACCGCAGCCAGGGCAGCCTGGGCACGCGCTACTTGCTCGATCCGCTGGGGCGGCGCGTGGGCAGCTGGACGCGCTCGGATGCGGGCCTGCAGACGGCAGGCTGGGAGCGCGAATGGCACCAGCAGCAGGTGGAGCTGGCCGAGCACGGCCCCAGCCACGCCAGCGGCCTGCTCAAGCAATACCGCTACGACGCGGCGGGCGAGCTGCGCGACAGCGTGCACAGCCACAAGGGGCGCAGCAGCTTCCAGTACGACGGCACCGGGCGGGTGCTGCAGGCCGTGCGCCTGGGGCCGGGGGCGGGGCAGGGCGTGCCGAATGCATCGGGCGCATCGGGCGCCGAGCGGATGCAGGAGCGCTTCGACTACGACCCCGCGGGCAACCTGCTCGATCCGCTGGCGGGCAGCGCTTCGGGGGCGGGCGGCGGCGGCCCGGCCGGCGCTCGCTCGCAGGGCTACCTGCGCGACAACCTCGTGCGCGTGTACGAGGACAAGCGCTACGCCTACGACGGCCTGGGCCGCCTGGTCCAGAAAAAGAGCGGGCGGCACACGCTGCAGCACTTCGAGTGGGATGCGGAGGACCAGCTGGTGGCCGTGACCACGGTGCGGCGCCCGGGCACGCCGCAGGAAACCCGCCAGGCCACGCGCTACCGCTACGACGCGCTGGGGCGGCGGGTGGCGAGCGAGGACGCGTTCGGGGTGACGGAGTTCGTGTGGGAGGGGATGCGGCTGATCGAGGAGCGCCGCGGGGCGCGGGTGACGAGCTACGTGTACGAGCCGGGCGGGTACGTGCCGCTGGCGCGCATCGATGCGCAAGGGGGTGGGGCCGCCGAAGCCGTGCAGACGGCGGTGCCAGCCACGGGGCGGGCCAGGGAACAGGCCGTGTCACGGGGGGAGGAGCCGGGCGGCGCGCAGATCTACTACTTCCATGCCGACCCGTCTGGCGTGCCGGAGGAGCTGACCGACCCCGAGGGCCAGGTGCGCTGGCGCGCCAGCTACCGCACCTGGGGCGGGGCGCTCCAGGAGCAGTGGGAGGCGGTGCGCATCGACGGCAGCGCCATCCCCCAGGCGCAGGCGCATGGCCGGGGCGAGGCGATGGAGCAGAACCTGCGGCTGCAGGGCCAGTATCTGGACCGGGACACGGGGCTGCACTACAACACGTTCCGCTTCTACGACCCGGACATCGGGCGCTTCATCAGCGCCGATCCCATCGGGCTGGCGGGCGGCAGCCATCTGCATCTTTATGCGGCCAATCCTCTGCGATGGATCGACCCTTGGGGCCTTGATAAGTACGTCATCATCGGCGAGGGGCAGGGCGCAGTGGAAGCCTATGCAAAGACGATGAGAGAAAACCCCCGACTGGCGGGCCATGAGTTCAGGACAATCAAAAAAGACTGGGCTGGAATTATTCGTTCGAGTGGCGCTTCCACGGAAACCATGAGTTCCTATGAATGGGAGCGCAAGGCGGTGCAGGGCAATATCGACTGGGTCAACGACCGCCATGCAGAGGGTTATAAATTCATCGATATCGGAGCCGATGGGGCAGAAAACCGAAGCTCTTTTTATCTTGCGGAGAAACAGGCCTTGACGGATCTTGGCGTCAAACCGGCACGAGGCAATGCGGCGGCCATTGCTGCCGCGAGAGCGGCCGCCCCTGTCAGTGGTCGGCCGAAATCCAAACTGGGATGTTGAATGAATTCTTCTTTTGCTAACGACCACATCGCCACATGGATTCATGTACCGATACCCCGCCATGGCGAGGCGGTGGCGCGGGAGTTCTATGAGAAAAAAATAGGACTCAAAAGGAGCTACAGCGAGTTTTGGTTGGCAGAAAACGGCTTGGTGCGCCTGCAACTCAAGTTTGTCGAACACGTCGAAAAAATCAACGCGCTCCAGCCGTCGTCTTTGTGCAGCATTTTTCTGGAAGGCGACTTTCTCTCGGTTTGCGAGCGCTGGGTGCAAAAGGGCGTGTCCATCGAATTGCTGCAACTCGATCCTGGCGGTTTCACCGCCGTGGTGCTGGACCCCTTTTTAAATCGCCTTGAGTTTCGTGGCGATGAGGAATCCAGCGATTTATCGATCGACACCAGCGCATGGTCTTTTTTCCGGCGCTTATAGCCCTCTCAAATATTCAACCCATTCCTTCGGGCTTGATTTGTGCGCGTGCAATGACAGGTTTCCACCGCGCCTGCTCTGACTTGATGAAGGCGTCGAACTCCACACTGGTGTTGCCGACCGCCAAGGCCGTTTCTTGAGACAGCTTCTCCTTCACCAAGGCGCTTCTGGCCGCCTTGACCGCCTCGGCTTCCAACTTGGCAAGATGGTCTTTGGACCACTTGCTGGGTGCCAGCAACCCATACCACTGTGTCATTTCAAAGCCCTTGAACCCCTGCTCGGCCACCGTCGGCACATCCGGCAACTGTGGAAGCCGCTGCGCCGTGCCGGTAGCGATGCAACGCAATTTGCCTGCCTTGATGAAAGGCAGCAGGGCAGGGGCACCGACCGAGGCAGCCTGCAGGCGTCCCGCCATCAAGTCGGTGAGCATGGGCCCCGTCCCGCGATAAGGAACATGCAGCATGAACGTGTCCGTCACCATCTTCAAATATTCGAACGCCAGATGTCCGGCGCTGCCATTTCCTGCCGAGCCGTAATTCAGTTGGCCAGGCCGTGCTTTGGCGTAAGCAATGAACTCCGCCAGGCTTTTGATAGGCAAATCCGGATGAACCACGTACAAGCTTGGCACCTTGGACACCAGCGTGATGGGAGCGAAGTCGCGGTTGGCGTCGTATGCCAGCTTGGGAAAGATGTAGGGATTGACTGCCAGCGTACCGATGTGGCCCAGGATCAAAGTGTGTTCATCGGTGCTGTTGGCGACTTCCTGCATGGCGATGTTTCCCGCAGCGCCTGGTTTGTTGTCTACGAACACGTTCTGACCGATGGTCTTGGCCATTTCCGCGGCGACTGCCCGTGCCACGATTTCAGAACTGCCGCCGGGCGCGAATGGAACGACCAATCGAAGCGGTTTGGTCGGCCACGTAGTCTGCGCACTGGCGCTGCGGAATGGCAAACTGGCTACAGCGGCCAAAGAGCCCGAGAGAATCAGGCTGCGGCGGCTGAACATTGCCGTGGGTGAAACGCGTTGCATGGCTTGTCTCCAATTTGTTTTGGGTCGAGCGAACGAGTGGGGGGCACCTTTACAGAAGACCTGTGTCCAGCTTAATGCAAGGCCAGCGGGATGCAATGGCAGTTAAAACGGAGCTGTCCGACTTTTGGGTAACCCTGTATCGTTTAGTTGGCTTGTTTTGCCCCGCCGCTGATGCTTAAGGCGACTCGTTTTACGGGAGTGTCCGGAGATCCCATGGGCGCACCGCGGCGAGGTAGTCTTCCGCTAAGCGGGGCGGCCAATAGGCAGGCATATCGAACAGCGCTTCTTGACCTTCCCGGCCCGGCTGGTCCGGCGTCAGAACATGCCGTTGCCGTGAGCCATCTTATCGGGCACAGGCTGCATCACGTCCCAGTGCTCGACGATCTTGCCATTCTCAACCCGGAAGATGTCCATGATCGCGGTGCCGAGCTCACCCGGCTCGGGCAGCGAATGGACGTGTAGCACCACCAAATCGTCCTGCACGATGACGCGCTTGACGGTCGCCTTGAGGTTGGGGTTCTTCTGCTTGAGGTAGCCGCCGATGAACCCCTTCAGGCCCTCGACACCGTCGGCTGCGCGCGGATTGTGCTGGATGTACTTGGGGCCGATATAGGCGACGGCGGCTTCCACGTCTTTGCGGTTGATGGCGGCCTCGTAGAACGACAGCACGACGTCCTTGTTTGCCTGTTCCTGCGGCGTGAGTGAGGCCTGCGCGGCGGCGCTGCAGAGCGCAACCGCTACGCCCAAGGCAAATGAACGAAGAAGGCGGATCGAAGTCATGAAGAGCTCCTTGTGTTGGTGGAAAAGGAGTTGATTGTTAGGCGCTAATTTGTCGGGCATTTAGCCAATTTGTGTCGTAGCCGACACACGCCGTACGACGAGAGTCGCGTGTGCTGCGCGCTCAGCTGCGCGGCACGACTAGCTCCGCTCGCAGTCCTCCATCAGAGCGGTTGGCCAGCGTGACGCTGGCGCCTTGCCGATGCGCTAGTTCGCGTGCGATGTACAGGCCCAGACCGGCGCCGCCGGTGTTGCGGTTGCGCGAACCCTCTACACGGTAAAACGGCTCGAAAACGGCCTCCAGCTGCGCCGGGTCTATCCCCGGGCCTCGGTCTTCGACCGCGATGCGAATCTCCCTGCGGGTGGCATGCACGGAGACCTGGGCCGCGCCAGCGTAGCGCAGGGCGTTGCTCAGCAAGTTGTCGATGACCCGCCGGAGCGCGTCGGGCTGGGCTCGAACGCGCGCCTGCATCGCATCGCCCTCGGCAACAAGCACCTCGACCGGCTGGCTCTGCTCGACTTGGTCATCCACAAGGGACTGGACTAGCGCTCCTATAGTGTCTTGGCCAACAACTCGCGGACTTTGGGGTCCTGGCAGGGTTTCTTAACTCGCGGAGTTGATGCGCCTTGGAAAGCACAGCGATCCGGTAGCTGTCCGACAAAATAGACCTCGAATCCGCCAAACATTAAATCCTTTAAAAACAATCACTTAGCTAAATATCCAACTCGAAAGATAGGAGTTTCATGACGCAATCTGCGTCACGATTGTCCTCTCGAAATAGGCAGCGTCACAACATGGCTTGCTAACCGCAATCGCCGTCTAATGGCTTTCCATTTGTCGGCGTCACAGGTGCTTGCCACACGGATGCACCGCATCCGAGCCATCTCGTACTTAGTCCGCCCTGAACAATTCTGCTTTCAGCATCAGACGGGTCGGCGGTCATCAGGTGCTGCGACCAGTGCAGAGATGACTGCCTGCATGGACAGCCCGAATCGGACGCAATAAAGCCGCAGCGCGGCCAGGATCAGGCGCAGGTTGTGCCCGGCGCCGCACATCACCGCATGCAGCGCATCGCCCAGCGCACCCTTGAGCGGATTGCGACCCAGCCTGCCGTCCATCTTCATGTGGCCTATCGCTGGCTCGATGGCGCTTCTTCGCTTGATCATGGCCTTGAGCGTCCTCGTGATGCCCCGCTTCTGGCCCGAGCGCAGGATGCGCACGCCTTCGATCTCCACACCCCGGTAGCCCTTGTCCACGATGGCCGTGGCGGGCGGCCTGTCCGTGCCTGTGAGGATGCCCACCTGCTCCAGCGTCTGGGCCAACGTGTGGCCGTCGTAGGGGTTGCCCGGCATGGAGCGCATGCCCACCACCAGGCCTTCCTTGAGCGTGGTGGCGATGCTGACCTTCACGCCGAACTCGTAGGGTGTCCTGGCTTTGCCCTTGCTGATGCACTCCACCTCGGGCGCGTGCAGGGCGTACAGCTTGCTCTTGTCCTTGGGTGCCTGGGTCAGGATGCGACCTGTGCGCTGCAGCAGGTCCAGGACCTTGGCTTTGGCCGCTTCGGGCAGCACGTGCAGTTGGCGCTGCACCTCGCGGTGCACCCGCCCGACACGAGTGCGCAGCGTGCGCACGGCCTTCTTCATGCGCTTGAATTGCCTGGCGTGCGCGTAGCGCCCGATCTGCACGGCCAACCGAGGGGCCACCCGGTTGTAGTTCTGGCGCAGCCGCAGTCCGTTGTCCTCGGCCGCCTTGACCAAGTGCTGGCGACTCTTGTCCAGCAAGCGGCTGTCGGTGGGGTGCGCAATGGCCTTGGGCATCACCGTGGTGTCCACGATCACCTGCTGCGTACTGGCCTTCTGGATCACGCCGCCCTGGCGGGCAGCGTCGATGCTGGCGGCCAGCAGCGTCTCCACGCCTTCTTCGCCGATGCGCTTTCTCCAGCGCGTCAGGCTCGACGGATCGATGGGCGCCTCGGTCTGCAGGTAGGTCTCGCCGCAGAAGAACTGCCAGTACGGGTTCTCCACCCACGTATTGACCACGGCTTCGTCGGAGGCGTCGAACGTGTGCTGCAGGTACAGCAGGCCGGCGACCAAGCGCGGCGGCAAGGCCGGCCGGCCACGCACAGAAGTGAACGACACCGCGAACGTGCGCTCGATCTCGGCCCAGTCGATCAGCGCCGCCAGTCGGACCAGCGGGTGCTGCATGTTGATCAACTCGTCGAGCCGGGAGATGAACAACTCGCCGCTCTGCGGCTGTGAAGGCTTCGGACCCATCGAACTCCTCGGGGCGATTTGCAAGAAAACAGGTACTGGAACAACCATACCTTGCAAATCCTGCGTCCATCAAACCGAAGAACTGCAAGCCAGATCAACAGCTTGGGAATTGTTCAGGACGGACTACTTATGTTGTCGCACCAGTTGCTGACGGCAGACGAGGGTCCGACAAAGAGTTGGTGCGGATTAGATAAGTTGTCGCAGTCGCTTGACCAACTGGGCACCGCTGACTTCGGTGAGTCCTGTGCTTCCGTCCACTAAGAAGAGGGATTTGGTAAACGGGCGATATAGCCACGGTCGATCATCAATTGCTAGCCACGGGTGATGGAGCAAACCATTGCCGGAGAGCCAAGCACGACACTCTGCTTGCCGTTGATATGCGCGTAAGGTGTCTGGCACATCTGTCAGCTCGCCGAATTGTGGAGATACCCCTGCAATTCGAGGCATAACATCGTTGGAGAAATAGGCACACAAATCATCCAGCGACTTTTGCAAGCGCCATGTGCTTGTGATTACAACTTCGTACTCAGGCACTTGGCGCAGCGCGTCTTCCAGTATCGGCAGGCAGCAGAAATGCTTGGATTCATGACAGTGCTCGGGATGCAATACACCGTCGAAGTCCAGAAAGAGTATGGGCATCTCGCTGATGGAACTCCGACTTTAAAAACAAAAAATTTAACAGGCGTCCAATGGGACTAGTTGGTCGTGGTCTTTTTGGTCCTGCTGGGCGGAAATTGGGGGAATGTCTTCCCGAAAGCGAGTTCGTCCCGAAGCCGACTTTGGTCGGGCGCTGCAGCAATTGCGAGCCGCACGGGGCCTCATCCAAGAAGACATGCTCCTCGCAACGAGTCGACGCCACATCAGCCGAATCGAGCAAGGTCATCAGGTGCCGAGCCTTCGCACCATCGAAATGCTAGCGGAGCAGATGCAGATGCATCCTTTGACGCTACTGGCTGCAGCCTACTGTCCGACTTTGGATGAAGCAGTGGTTCGTGAGCTCCTTAAAACCGTGGAAAGCGATATGAAGAGTGTCGCCCCTGCTAAGTCGGTCTTAGGAGGTTAGGCAGGTTGCCTAGCGTCTTGGACGACCACCGCCAACGTCTGCAGTAGGTCTTCGCCTAAGGGCAGGGGATCACGACGCTGGAGCATGCGATTGACGATCTCTCGATCCACAGCGGTGCTTAGTAAACACAGCGCCGCCTGCAGGGTCTCCAGCTCTATGTCGAAGCTTTTGTCAGAGTGTTTGGCACTAGCCTTTGACAGCAGGAGCAGGGTGAGCGGCAAAGCCGCGCTGGCTGGATCCTGATCCCCGCTCCAGGCGATTCCTGAAAGTAGATCTCGGAACTGATCAGATACCAGCAACAGCTGGTTGTCCTCGAGTGCATCCGGCAAAAGGGCTTCCCACCCTCGTGACGTGACAAGGCTCATCATGTCCTGAGCTCCAAAGTTTCCGAGGGACGATTTTTCTAAACGCAACATCATTCGCCATTCAAGTTAATATGAGACCAATTGGTCCCCTTCAGGACCTTGGCGTGCGAAGATAGCGGAACAGGAAAGCCGTTTAGGCCTTCGAAGCTTGCCTGATCTTCAATGGAAAGCTCGGGGTTGTCCGGCCGTCTGCTCGGGCAACCAGTCTGTTGTCTCAATTGGTTGTCCCCTTTGAAGAATCGCCTGGATCTCTCCCGCTTGGCCGAACTTGATAGGCAGTTATGCGAATTCGCGAAACTGCCGCGCCCCGCAACGCCTCGGTGCGGATGGGCGAAGACAATGCGCCTGGCACTGGGAATGAGTTCAATAGCCTTGGGGGCCCGCTTGGGCATGACTGCGCAGGGCGCGCGGAAGCTTGAGCAAGCCGAGGCAAACGGGAGCATCACGCTGAACACCCTCGCGCGCTTGGCCCAAGGTCTCGATTGCGAAATTCACTACACGTTTGTCCCTCGCACGAGCTTGGTTGAGCAAGTGCTCAGGCGCACGCACGAAGCGGCCGGAATTCCGATGCCACAGTGTTCCAAGCTCAGTGAGGTGCTTAAGGAGCCGCAATCGCTCGCGGCCCTCTCCACGGTTCTTGCCCAGGTGAACAAGAGAGGGCTATGGTGATTCAGCGACTCGACCTCCCGAAAGCGCTAGCCCGTCCATGGCTGCGCCCGTGGCCATGTTTGATTAGAGGCTGTAGGAGTGCAGGGTAATGTGCTGCTCACCGCAGCATGGTCCGTGCAAAAAAAGCCCGCAGTGTGACCTGTGCGTGGGTGCACCGTAGGCGAGAAGGCGTGCCTCGCGCTATAGGGGGAGGACGGTGCCTCTCGATGTGCTCGATTCGCCCTTACGCGTCCAGTCCAGCGGATTTGGCTCGACTGAGGCTCTGGGGACTCCTAGTCCGGTAGAGCCCTGTCTTCGTCGCCGCTGATAAATCGCACAAGCAGCATCCCAACGGACGATATGTCTTCTGGCCAGAATTTCCCTTATCTTCCTGCGTCAACTCCACGCAGCGCGGACGTCGTTCTGTACCTCGACCTTGATGGCGTTGTTCACCACGAAAAAGTGCTCTGGCATCCCCGCAAAGGCGTTTACATGAGCCCATATGAGGCCGCTGGACACTCCCTCTTCGAATGGATTCCGATCCTGGAGTCGGTGCTACAAACCTACCCGGGAGTTGCCCTGGTACTGAGCAGCACTTGGTGTATTCGTCCCGGATACAGCGCAACCCTCTAACGCCTTCCCACCGCATTACGCGCCAGGTTTATTGGAGGGACTTACCACACCCGTGTACATGGAGTGGACCCCTGGAACCTATCCATGTTCCGCGCAACTCCCCGGGGTGTGCAGGTTCAAGAAGACTCGCAGCGCCGCAAACCCCGGCAGTGGATCGCTCTCGACGACGATCTTGAGGGTTGGCCTGACTCCTGCCGGCAAAACCTGATCGCATGCAATGGAACTACGGGCTTGTCCGATCCCCAAGTCGAGCACGAACTGAGAGAACAGTTGCGCTGCTGCTATGTGGCTTTGTCAGTGAACCCTCATAGCTGTTAGTGCCGATGCAATCTTGAGAGGCGTCCCACTGGCTTGCTGAGAATTTCAGCAGAGGATTCAAGGCGATCACCAAGGACGTGATTGCCAAGGTCCGGCGCATGACGCCGCGCCACCGACTCTCTCTCAGGGAGATGGCAACGCACATGGGCCTGACGCACAACGAGGTCAAGAAGTAATTGCTCGCCCCAGTAATGTTGTGCCGGATTACGAGCGCGTGAAGCTCGAGGGCAGGCTCACTGAGTTTTAGCCGATCCTGCACCTTCGCGGTGTAGGGACAAGCCGTGCGTCATCTGCCACCTTCGGCAAGTGTCCTGTTTGCCTCCAGCCGGACTGGACGCTCATTAAGCGCCGCTCAACCTAACTGCAGGAGTCATCTGGCCACGGGTCGTCAAACGGGCGTGTTAGCTGTTCTTAATGAATTGCTAAGGAAGGTCTGCAAAACCCCATTCGTCAGCCCGGCACAGCCTGATGTTGAACGGAAGGTCCGCCTGATTCCTGCGCAATCCGCTGCTTAGGCCCGATTGGCACGGTTTACAGGCCCGTTTCAGCCCTTGCGGCGCCACCTCGGCACCCCGCAGACGCACCTATCCCTGCAGCGCCAGGATCCGCTTCCTGGCCATCCACAGATTGCCCAGCGCAAACAGCATCATGAGGCGCGCCGTGTTCTTTTCCAGACCTCGGTAGCGCACCTTGGCGTAGCCGAACTGCTGCTTGATCACGCGGAACGGGTGTTCGACCTTGGCTCGCACGCTGGCCTTCAGGCGCTCGGCTTTGTCCAGCAGCTTGTGAAGTTCCCGCTCGGGATCAAGTGCCTTGCGTTTGCCCGGGCGCATGGCCACGTGCCACTTGATCTTGGCCTTGGCTTTGCTCCCTTGCATCTCCTGGCGCTTGTCCACGCCCTGGTAGCCTGCATCGCCCCAGGCATGCTTTTCTTTGCCATTCAGCAGGCCTGCTGCCTGCGTCACGTCGTTGACGTTGGCGGCTGTGCCGATGACGGTGTGCACCAGTCCCGAGTCGGCATCCACGCCAATGTGCGCCTTCATGCCGAAGTGCCACTGGTTGCCTTTCTTGGTCTGATGCATCTCGGGGTCTCGCTCACCCTCTTTGTTCTTGGTCGAACTGGGCGCTGCAATGATGGTGGCGTCCACGATGGTGCCTGTCTTGAGCATCAGGCCCTGCTGGGCCAGACCGGTGTTGATGGCAGCCAGCACCTGCGGAGCCAGTTGGTGCTTCTCCAACAGATGGCGGAAACGCAAGATGGTGGTCTCATCGGGCATGCGCGCTGCACCATCGAGGCCGGCGAAGCGGCGGTACAGGGGCCGCTCGTGCAGTTCTTCTTCCATGGCCGGATCGCTCAGGTTCCACCACAGCTGCAGGCAGTGGATGCGCAGCATGGTTTCGATGGGGAATGGAGGGCGGCCACCCAGGGCCTGGTGCGCGCCCCGGGCGAACGGAGCAATGAGGGCCACCAGCGTTGCCCAGGGCACAACCTGGTTCATCTCTTCGAGGAAGATCTCCTTGCGGGTCTTCTTGGGCAGTGGGTCCAGGCCCAGGGTGTATTGATCCATGGCGCCATTGTCTTGAATGCTTGGCGCTGGGGGAGGATCAGGCGGGGAGGTTTTGCAGACCTTCCCTAAGACTGCATCTTGAGCATTGGAGCAATGTCTTTACTCATTGCAGCACTCTATGAAGATCAACTGTCTCAGCTTGGACAGGAGGACCCGTCAGCCGCCTCCAGAGGCTCTAGAGCCTCAGCCGCTCACGCCCGACACACTTCGGGGGGCTGCACATGACGATCGCCGCGATGCGGCCGCTGACACTCGTGGCGCTATCTGCGACCTGGATTACTGTCTCTGGTAACACAGCACCCATCGAGAAGCTCGCTGACTTAGGTTTGACTATTGGTTCTTCAGGCTGGCAAGTCCCAATCGTCCTACTGTTGCTTGTTTTTGTAGGAACCATTGGAATCGCGTCACTCGCGGCTTGGCCACGAATACTAAAAATCACGCTAGCTGCCTTGCTTCTGATCACTGCTGGTGCCAGTCATTACATGGGCTCTTATGGTGTCGTCATGGATCCCACTATGCTCACTAATGTCCTGGAGACAGATGTGCGGGAAGCAGGGGCACTCCTAAGCGTACAGGCGGGACTCAAGATATTTTTACTTGGTGTCATCCCCGCAACTCTTGTTTACTCGGTAGCAATTCATTTTGATACTGCTGCAAAACAAGCCATCAAGAATGTAGGTGTAGCGCTACTGGCCGTCATATGCATAACCTGCCTCTTGGCGATTTCCTATAAAGATATGGCTTCATTGATGGGAGGTCCGATATCTTCTGAATCCGCTTGCAAGTATCTATTCCGTTGCTCGTGTGGCAATGAAGCCCTTCGAGATGGAGTCGAATGTCATTCTGCCGGTTGGGAATAATTTGAAATTTCAGCCTTTCGAGGCCGACGGCAAAGAGCCTCTCACATTAATTTTGGTGCTTGGAGAGACTGCGCGCAGTGATAGTTTCAGTCTAAATGGATATGAGCGTCGAACCAACCCAGAACTGGAAGGTAGCGGTGTAGTAAGTTTTCGAAATTCGTGGTCATGTGGTACGAGTACTGCAGAGTCGCTGCCTTGCATGTTCTCCCATTTAGGGCGCGAGGGGTTCAATGATCGAGATTTCAACTATGAAAATCTGCTAGGGAAGGTCTGCAAAACCTCCCCGCCTGATCCTCCCCCAGCGCCAAGCATTCAAGACAATGGCGCCATGGATCAATACACCCTGGGCCTGGACCCACTGCCCAAGAAGACCCGCAAGGAGATCTTCCTCGAAGAGATGAACCAGGTTGTGCCCTGGGCAACGCTGGTGGCCCTCATTGCTCCGTTCGCCCGGGGCGCGCACCAGGCCCTGGGTGGCCGCCCTCCATTCCCCATCGAAACCATGCTGCGCATCCACTGCCTGCAGCTGTGGTGGAACCTGAGCGATCCGGCCATGGAAGAAGAACTGCACGAGCGGCCCCTGTACCGCCGCTTCGCCGGCCTCGATGGTGCAGCGCGCATGCCCGATGAGACCACCATCTTGCGTTTCCGCCATCTGTTGGAGAAGCACCAACTGGCTCCGCAGGTGCTGGCTGCCATCAACACCGGTCTGGCCCAGCAGGGCCTGATGCTCAAGACAGGCACCATCGTGGACGCCACCATCATTGCAGCGCCCAGTTCGACCAAGAACAAAGAGGGTGAGCGAGACCCCGAGATGCATCAGACCAAGAAAGGCAACCAGTGGCACTTCGGCATGAAGGCGCACATTGGCGTGGATGCCGACTCGGGACTGGTGCACACCGTCATCGGCACAGCCGCCAACGTCAACGACGTGACGCAGGCAGCAGGCCTGCTGAATGGCAAAGAAAAGCATGCCTGGGGCGATGCAGGCTACCAGGGCGTGGACAAGCGCCAGGAGATGCAAGGGAGCAAAGCCAAGGCCAAGATCAAGTGGCACGTGGCCATGCGCCCGGGCAAACGCAAGGCACTTGATCCCGAGCGGGAACTTCACAAGCTGCTGGACAAAGCCGAGCGCCTGAAGGCCAGCGTGCGAGCCAAGGTCGAACACCCGTTCCGCGTGATCAAGCAGCAGTTCGGCTACGCCAAGGTGCGCTACCGAGGTCTGGAAAAGAACACGGCGCGCCTCATGATGCTGTTTGCGCTGGGCAATCTGTGGATGGCCAGGAAGCGGATCCTGGCGCTGCAGGGATAGGTGCGTCTGCGGGGTGCCGAGGTGGCGCCGCAAGGGCTGAAACGGGCCTGTAAACCGTGCCAATCGGGCCTAAGCAGCGGATTGCGCAGGAATCAGGCGGACCTTCCGTTCAACATCAGGCTGTGCCGGGCTGACGAATGGGGTTTTGCAGACCTTCCCTAGATGTATTCGCCAAGTCGGGGGTTGCGGTCTTGTGGCTTGATAATCAATCTGGCTGCAAAAAGGAGTGTGCTCGCGTCCCTTTCGTTGATGCGAAGAGCCTTTGCCCTGGCGGGGATTGCTTTGATGAAGTGATGCTGCATGGCTTGTCCGACAGGCTGGCACAGATTGACAATGAGAAGAGGGCGAAGGGCACTGTCATTGTGCTGCATCAGATGGGGAGTCATGGGCCGGCATACTACAGGCGCTCACCCGACAGGCTAAAAGAATTCGTGCCTGAATGCAAAACAAACGTCCTGAAGGACTGCAGCTCAGAAGAGTTGCGTAACGCCTATGACAACCCAATTCGATACACAGACCATTTCCTAGCTAAAACCATCAAATGGCTCGAGGCAAATAGCTCAAACTCTGTTTTGCTGTATGTATCGGATCATGGAGAGTCACTAGGGGAGAGGAATATATATTTGCACGGCCTTCCCTATGCGATTGCACCCGATTACCAGAAGAGAATTCCATGGATCACATGGTTTTCGTCTGAGTTTAAAAGAAGTCGAAAAATATCCACGGCTTGCTTGGATGGTAAGGCTGATGATCTGATAACCCACGACAATTATTTTCACTCAGCGCTTGGGATTGCGGGAGTAGTGGTAGACGAATACGTCCCTGCTTTAGATGTTTATCGCAGTTGTCATGCAGAGCTGGGGGTGAGATTAAATTAATCGATTATTGGCTTGGTTGATAGCGCGATTTCAATTTTTGAGTTATTCCATGATCTATGCACTTGCAGTGAATGTTGATGCGGTGATCTGCACCGACATTCTTGCGACATGCCAGAAGTACGCTGCGTTTGCTCGACTCAAAGGCTGCTGAACCCTGCGGGGTTGGACCGCTTTGAAGTCGAGCACTTCCACATCGCAACCACTCAGTACTTCTGGCGCTATGAACACCACCCGCTCAGTCCTGGCCTGCCTTCTGGCACTGCCAACCCTTGCTGCCGCACAGGCACAGGATCAGTCTTCGCCAACGACCGCCCGCTGGGGCCTCGGCTTGGGCCTTGCCGTATCGGACAGCCCGTATGCAGGCGAGGGCAACAAGACCACGGCACTTCCCCTGCTGCACTATGAGGGCGAACGCTTTTACTTCCGCGGACTGACCGCTGGCGCCCATCTGATCCACAACAAATCCTTCAGCTTGGATGCCATCGCATCGCTGCGCATGGACGGCATCAAGGCCAAGGACTTTGGAACGTCGGAGCTGGCCCGCAACGGCATCAACCGCGATCTGCTGGATGACCGTGACAGCGGCCTGGACCTCGGGTTGGCTGCGTCCTGGCGCGGTGCGCAGGGCAACTTCGAGCTGACCGCCAAGGGCGATGTCACCGGTGCCAGCGAAGGGTTTGAGCTAACTGCCAAGTACGGCTACGACTTTGAAATCGGCCGTGGCCGCCTCACGCCCAGCATCAGCGTGAGCTACCTGTCCAAGGACCTGACCAACTACTACTACGGCACGCTCAAAGACGAAGTGGCCCGTGGAGTTGTGGACTACAAGCCGGGCGCTGCCACGATCCCGGCATTGGGCCTGACCTATATCCACCCAATCGGGCAGCAATGGCGGTTCATCAGTGCCGTGCAATACAAATTCCTGCCCAGCAAGATCACCGACAGCCCACTGCTGAAGTCCAACACCAAGGGTGAGAGCTCGGTCATGCTCGGGTTCTCCCGGAGCTTCTGATGCGCATCGAAATCAAGGTGCCGACCATGAGCGGGTGGCAAGGTGCTTGCATCATGGAGATGGCCTGCACAAGGGTAAAGAGCGCCAGCTGCGGTGCTGGCATACACCGGGATGAGGTGCTCACATGCAGTTGAGTACGCTCTTCTCGCTGCTCATGCCGATCCTGGTAACCGGATGTGCATTGCAGTCTTCATACGCGCCGCCCCCTTTGCAGGCACCTGCATCGTGGTCCACCTCTGGCACGTTCCCCGATGACATGACTCGCGGAGATGCTGTCGCGACAACTGAGACGTGGTGGACTACTTTGAAGGATCCCGCAATCGATGCGCTGATCCCGAAGGCATTGAGCGAGAGTCCCACATTGGCGCAAGCGGTTGCGCGCATTGATGAGGCTCGGGCAATGGTTGGCACCACGTCTGCGCAGCGCCTCCCTGCGATAAGTCTGGAAGCTGGTGGGGGGCGTGATCGTGGTTTGGGAAGCGGCGGTTCAGCAACGGAGATAAGCCGTTCGGCCAACGCAGGGCTGAGAGTGGGGTGGGAGGTCGATCTTTTCGGTCGAATAAGCCAGTCAGTCGACGCGGCGAACAGTCGTCTGGATGCGCGAACAGCAGATGCACGGAGCGCCCGCCTGGCGCTAACTGCTCAGATCGTTCATGGCGTCGCAGGTCTGCGCTCGTGCAAATTTTCCACCCAGGTTCAGATGGAAGACATTGCTTCCCGCGAGAAAGTGCTGGACCTGGTTAGGCAGAGACTTGCCGCAGGAGCCGTGCCCCGAGTGGAGGAGGCACGAGCTGCTGGGAGTCTTGCTAGCGCGAGGACGCGATTCATTTCGCAGCGAGAACAGTGTGAGAAGCAAACGAATGCGCTAACGCGTCTGACGGGAATGAATCGGGACGGCATTAGCGGCCTTCTGGCTGCTTCGCCATCCGTTACACCTCGAATGCTCGGTACCGAAATCTTCATGCCACAAGCGCCGTTGTTGGCCATTGGGCTGCCTGCGGACGTCCTCGCCGCCCACCCTGACATTGTTGCTGCGGATCGTGAGGCGGCTGCGGCTTGGGCCGAGATCGGTGTTGCGCGCGCCAATAGGATGCCCCGCATTGATCTGGCTGGGTTGCTATCGCGCAACTGGCTTTCAGCAGCAGGAACTTCGATGACCTACAGCACGTGGTCACTGGCGGCCTCACTGACGGCTCCACTGTTCGATGGAGGCTTAGGCGTGGCCCAGGTGGATGCATCAATTGCCAGGTACCGGGGAGCAGAGGCAGGCCTACGCGATGCTGTTCTTCTTGCGGCTAGAGACGTGGAGGATGCACTGGCAGGCAGTGCGTCAGCCCAGCAACGAGCAACGACTTCCCGAGATTCCTTAGATGCCGCGGTCGTGACCCTTACAGCCGTTCAAGCCCAGTGGGAAGCGGGTGCTGTGAGCCTGTTCGAACTTGAGGACGCTCGGCGTCAGATGGTCGCTGCAGAGGATGCAGTCATCACAGCCTCGCGAGATGGCGTCCAAGCTTGGGTGGCCATTATTCAAGCGTCTGGAAACACTGCGCTCGTTTCCAAAACCACATCAGAAATTAATGCATCTGCGCTCAGCCATGAATGACAAAGACCTTATGACGCATTTCGGTGGTAAACCGGCTATCAGCAAGCAGTTCAAGCAATCTGCCGCTGTGGCACTCATTGGCCTAACGGCGGTTGGTGCGGCCTGCTGGCTGGCGCTACATCCACTGGTGGCCCATACGTCCGAATCTCACGCAAACGCTTCCGCCGCCATGGCCGTCACCAAGGCGACCGCACGTATCACCGATTGGCCGGTTCAGCTAGAGGCTTCAGGATCTGTGGCTGCATGGCAGGAAACAGTCATCGGGGCGCAGGTCAGTGGTGTCCGCCTCACGGAACTGAGGGTAGGTCCAGGGGACGCGGTTCGCAAGGGCCAGGTCCTCGCGAGATTTGACACGGAAGCGCTGCAGGCAGAAGTTGCCCAACTCCGGGCGTCCCTGCGCCAATCTGAGGCGAAGGCGGCGCAGGCGGTTGCCAATCGAGACCGTTCGCTCAAACTTAAGAGCAGCGGTAGCATGAGCGAGCAAGATTTGCTTCAGGCGACCACGCAGGCGGAGACCACGTTGGCTGAAATTGAGTCGAGCCGGGCGCAACTGACACTACGGCAATTGCAGCTCAAGTACGCGACTGTGGTTGCGCCTGACGATGGCGTGATCAGTGCGCGCAATGCGACAGTGGGCACCGTCGGAGCCGTCGGCCAAGAGCTGTTCAGACTTATTCGCCAAAACAGACTCGAATGGCGAGGCGAGCTCACCGCGGCACAGATTGGCCACGTGGCACGGGGACAGTCGGTCACGCTCCAGCTGCCTGACGGAAAGACGGCCCTCGCCAAGGTGCGGCAGTCTGGTCCCTCCTTGGATGCGCAAACGCGTCTTGGCTTGGTTTACGCAGACATCGATTCCGGCAGCACGGCTCGTGCAGGCATGTATGCCAAAGGTCAGATCGTGGCCGCGCAGCGCAAAGCAGTGGTCGTTCCTGCCGGCAGCGTAGTCATTCGGGATGGCCGCAGCCATGTCTTTCAAGTCAAGGAAGGAGATGGCTTCTCCAAGGCCGCCCTTCAAGCCGTGACTACAGGGCGCCGCCAACTCAATGAAGTGGAAATAGTGGCTGGAGTTGCTGAGGGCGATCATGTGCTCGTTCAGGGCGCAGGCTTTCTCAACGATGGCGACTCCGTACGTGTCTTGCAAGCACCTGCTGTCGTGGTGCCCAAGACGTCGGCGAAGGTGGAGGCACTGCGATGAATTTCGCCACTTGGTCCATACGTAACCCCATACCATCCATCTTGCTTTTTGCGCTGCTCACGCTTGCAGGCATATGGGGCCTGTGGAAACTTCCGATTCAAGATCTTCCCGATGTCGACATGCCAGTGGTACGTGTTGGGCTGGCGCAGCCAGGCGCTGCGCCTGGTCAGCTAGAAACCGAGGTCGCCCGCAAGGTCGAGGACTCGCTGGCGACGCTTGACAGAATCAAACACATCCAGACGCTGATCACAGACGGTAGCGTGAACATTTCAGTCGAGTTTGAGCTGGGAAAGCCCATATCCGACGCACTGCTTGAAACCAAGGATGCGATCGATCGGGTGCGCTCCGATCTGCCCACTGATCTGTTACAGCCCAATGTCAGCGCGGTCCGTGCAAGCAGTGAGGCGATCCAAACATATGCGATCGCCATGCCGACGATGAACGAAGAGGCGCTGTCCTGGTTTGTCGATGACACCGTTGCGAAGGCCATCTTAGGGGTGAAGGGCGTGGGCAAGTTCGAGCGCATCGGAGGCGTGACCCGGGAGGTCCGGGTGACGCTGGAGCCGGCTTTGCTGATCGCGCAATCGGCTACTGTCGGCGAGGTGTCTAGCGCACTTGGTCGTGTGCAGCAACAGAGCTCGGGAGGCCGGGGTAAGCTCGGTGGCGCAGAGCAATCAGTCCGCACTGTCTCGCTGGTGGGACAGGCGTCAGAACTTTCAGCCATGCCGATCTCCTTGGCGGATGGCCGGTCACTGCGGTTGGACCAACTGGCAACAGTCACGGATACCGAGGCCGAGCGTAGCCAGATCGCGTTGCTGGACGGTGAGTCCGTCGTGGGCTTTCGGATTTACCCGGCAAAAGGGCAGGACGTGACACGCATAGCATCTGGCGTGGAAGCCGCGTTAGCGCAGCTGCAACAGAAGCGTCCGGGGTTGCAAACGACTCTGGTTACCAACAGCGTGGACTACACCAAGGAGCAGTTCAAGGGGTCGTTGTACATGCTCTATGAGGGCGCAATCCTTGCGGTACTGGTTGTCTGGCTGTTTCTTCGCGACTGGCGCGCCATGCTGGTCGCCGCCTCCGCACTCCCTCTCTCCATCATGCCGACCTTCGCGGCCATGGCCTGGTTTGGCTTTACGTTGAACACGGTGAGCCTTCTCGCACTCGCTGTGATTGTGGGCATCCTGGTGGACGATGCCATCGTAGAGGTGGAGAACATCGAGCGGCATTCCAGGATGGGTAAGCCAATGGGTCAGGCCACGGCCGATGCCGTCACAGAGATTGCGCTTGCCGTCATTGCGACAACCATGGCACTTGTGGTTGTGTTCTTGCCAACCGCGATGATGGGCGGAGTTCCGGGATTGTTCTTCCGAGAGTTTGGCTGGACGGCCGTCGTGGCCGTAATGGCATCTTTGTTGGTCGCTCGCCTCGTAACACCGGTGATGGCAGTTCATTTCCTGAAGCCACACCCTCCCGGTACACCTCGGAGCGAGGATGCTGCCGATGGCCGTGTGATGCGGAGTTATCTGGCAACGGCTCGCTGGTGCCTGGCCCATCGCAAAACAACGATAGCACTTGCCTTCGCGTTCCTGGCTGGATCACTTGCGCTGGTTCCGTTGCTTCCCAAAGGCCTGATGCCGGCATCGGATCGCGGGTACACGACGGTCAGCATAGAGCTGCCTCCGGGAAGCCCTTTGCAGGACACCCTGACAGCTGCGGAAGCCGCGCGACACCGCCTTGCAACGATTGCCGGCGTACAGCGTGTCCTGTCTACAGTGGGCGCGGCACAAGCCGATAGCGACGATTTGCAGGGCGGCGACGTTCGCCGAGGAGCGCTGGATGTGACACTCCTTCCGCGCGCCGATCGGGCCGATCAAACGTCGATCGAAAATGAAATGCGCTTAGCATTGGCCCAGGTGCCTGGTGCTCGATTCACAGTTGGCAGTGGAAACATCGGCGAGAAGATGGCCATCATCTTGGCCAGTGACGACGCCGTGGCCTTGAAGGCCGCTGCTCTGGCGCTGGAGGCCGAGTTGAAGGGCGTCCAAGGACTTTCCAACATCAGCTCTACCGCAAGCCTCGAGCGTCCTGAGATCACGGTCAGACCCGATCTCGCTCGGGCAGCTGAGCAGGGAGTCAGCACGGCTGCCATCGGCGAAACTGTAAGGATTGCCACCGCTGGCGACACTGATTCCAGCCTCGCTCGGCTGAATCTGGATAACCGACAGGTGTACATCAGAACGCGCATGCCAGAGGGCGTCCAACAAGACGTGCAAGCACTTGGCAATCTGCGAGTGCGCGGGCGAGACGGGGTTGTGCCAATCGCGAGTGTGGCGACCATTGATGTGAGCAGCGGACCTGCGCAGATCGAGCGGTACGACAGGCGGCGATACGTGACGGTTTCAGCAGAACTGGGAGGCACACCATTGGGCCAGGCACTGGCCGATACCTACGCGCTGCCAGCGGTGCAGGCTATGCCCTCAAATGTACAAATGATCGAAGCAGATGACGCTGAACTGATGGAAGAGCTGGGGCGCGGCTTCGGGTTAGCCATCATCATCGGAATCGTGTGCGTCTACTGCGTATTAGTACTCCTCTTCAAGGACTTCCTGCATCCTGTCACTATTCTCTCGGCCATTCCGCTGTCACTCGGCGGAGCATTCATCGGGCTTCTTCTCGCGGGCAGCGAGCTGGATATCCCATCGATGATCGGCTTAGTCATGCTGATGGGGATCGTGACAAAGAACTCGATCCTGCTGGTTGAGTACACGATCTTGACTATGCGTGAACAAGGTATTGCTTTGAACGCTGCGTTGCTGGATGCCTGCCATAAGCGAGCTCGTCCCATCGTGATGACGACGATCGCCATGATTGCCGGCATGCTGCCTATCGGCCTGGGGTTGGGTGCAGATGCGAGCTTCCGTCAGCCCATGGCGATTGCCGTGATCGGCGGGCTGATCACGTCGACCGCTCTCAGCTTATTGGTCGTTCCGGTGGTCTTCTCGTACATGGATGGTGCACAGCGTCGGATTCGCGGTTGGTTCTCACCGCGGCAACCGGCCGTTTCATTGAAAACAGTGTGATAGGGCGCCTGCCCACATAGTGCCGAGCGTTGAATTGACTTCACGCTTGGCGCTACTCACGAGTAAAACGGAGTAGTTGATCGCCATGTCTCGTAAAGCCACCCCTGAGTCAAAAATTACCCAGTCTCAGATACTTGATGCTGCTGAGCAATTGTTTTTTCAAGTCGGTCCCTCCTGCTCCTTGTCAAGAATCGCGAGCGAGGCAGGAGTGACTCGAGGAGCAATCTACTGGCATTTCAGGAATCGTGATGAAGTAATGAGCGGTGTCGCGGATCGAATAGAGGTTGGATGGGAAGACGTGTTTGACGAACACAGGTCAGACCCATCTTCAAACCCTTTGGCTAATCTTCAGAAGCTGGCTGAAAATATGCTGCGCAAGATAAACGAGGAGCCACGGCTTCAGAAGATGGTCCGATGCTCTAACCGACTTGTCGCCTGCAGCCCGGACTTGTTCGCGCGTTACAAAGATCTCATGGATCGCGAGTGGTCACGGGCGGCATATATGGGCTTAGTCCGCAAAGACATGCACTCCGAGTCAGCTACGCTGGGTTTGCTGACGATGACGACTGGACTTGCCAAACACTGGGTGGACTCTCGCCACTCGTTTGAACTTCTACTTGTGGGGCGTCACTCTGTGAATGCGTATTTGTCTGGATGGCTTGATGGCATCCCAGAACGGAAGTGCTAGCTCGATCAGGGGGCATCGCTGAAGAGTGCCTGAAGATTAACGATGGTTCGCGTTAGGCAACGCTAGGCGCTTGGTGGCATTGATGGGATTATTGAGTCCATCGCAGCATTTGTGCTGGCATCCAAGGGGCGCACTTTGGCAGGTAGAAAGCAGCATTACATCCCACAGGCATTGCAAAGAGGGTTTGGCCAGGTCGTGGGAGACGCTACACGGGTGTTTGTATTCAAAAAGGGACAGCAACCCTACCGCTCTTCAACCAAGGGGGTGGCTGCTGAGCGCGATTTCTACTCGGAGCCATCAGAAGAGCCCTCGCTTGATGACAAGATCACAAGCTATGAGAATCTCATCCTGGCGCCGGCGATCGCAGCGCTTCGCGAGTCTCCGGTTGGAATGATCGATGCGAGTGCTGCCGCTGCAGTGGTAGTCCATCTGTCAATCAGGTCTGCATTTGTCAGGGGCAGCCTGTCAGCTGCCGCGACAGAGGTGCTTGGCAACTTCGCCTTCGCCTTGAGTAGCAATGAGAGTGCAAGAGTGTTACTCGAGATTGACTCCCTCGAGTCTGACTCCATGCTCTTTCAGGTCATTTGGGACGGAATCCTGGAGCGCTTCGGTTCTATTCCGGAAAGCGGGAGGACGGCCTTGGGGAAGCTGGCCCATTTCCGGGCTCGGGAGAAATTCCCTCAGATGCTTCCTGACCTGGCACAAGTGGTCCTTCAACAGTTTAGGTTGCTGCTTGATCAGATTCCGGAGCTGATTGTCAGTGGGCACAGTAGAGCGCTGGACAGAGACATGGCGCCATTAATGCGCGTCAAGCGCCTCAAAACGATGAGTTGGCGGATTGTTGCTGCTGAGCCGCCAAACCATTTCGTGCTTCCTGACTGCCTGGCAATAGGGTCAACAAAAGCGGATTTTTCGAGTATGGAGCCTTATTCGCTCCTGAACGACGAGGAATTTACCTGTGTTGTGATGCCTGTCTGCGCGAGCAAGGTGCTAGTCGGGTGTTTTGGGACTACGGAGATAGATCCTTCATTGCTCAATCGTGCGTTCGCGAAGTGCTCTTTGGACTACTTTATTAGCTTACGGGATGATCCATCAACGGCTGAAGTCGCTCAGTTCATTGGCGACTCGGTCTCGCATTTCTTGGATGATCTGGTCAAGACACGCACGTTTGATGCCCCCAAAAAAAATTGCCAGTTTGAAGTGCAACCACCAGATGTCAAGGGCAGTGCGCAAGAACCGTTGAGGACTCCCATCAGGTTCGAGCCCTCGAGCCGCAAGAGCGGTAAGGCACAAGCGGCACTTCGCCGTCTTATGAGCGCTCCTGAGCTACAAACGGGCATGCTTGTCGTCGAAACCATTGTGGTGACCGATAACGTTGCCCGTTCACTACGCGTGCGGGGGCAGGCGTTGAACGAATACACCTCGCAAAGCGTGCGACTGGGTACCTGTCATGTCAGCAGGGGAACTGACCAAGGAATATCTTGCCAGCTATTCTTGACTACGGAATCGGTCAGGAGCGTCGCCTCCGGCCACCCGGATATGCGTACAGCTGCAGCACTCATTCGCCATCAAGCAGGTCGGGCGACGTACTACGCCGCGGTTGCTTCACAGATTCCAACGGAAGTCTTGAGCCGCCAGAGGCCACTGCTAGAGGCCGCAGGCCTGCACATTGCGACCTCTTTCTCTTCTCACTATTTTGGAGGCCGTTTATCCGGTTTGGGAACCATCTCTGCTGAGGAATTCGCAGCCACTGACATTCATTGCTGCGAAGCGCTACTCAGGTGCATTCGGGAACTAGGCAGTGCACGCCTGCATTTCATCGAAAATCGAGATGCCGACGCAGCACTTGGGCACGCCTTTCTCAATGTGGAACAGTTTCTCTGTGCCGCTGCCACGGCTTGCGCCACCGTTGGCGGCAGCATGGAGCGATGGCGCACGAGCAAGAGCATCAAAGAACTCGAAGCTGTGAGCTTGGGCGATTGGTTCGAGCTGTTTGCGCTAGACCTTGGGCGCTTGTTCGAGAAGCGTGCCTCGCTGTCTACGGACAAGGAGCTGGTTCTGCTTGGCAGTCATGTCGAACGAGTTCTGTGGTCCTTTGGCGTGGTAGTGTCTTCGCCGACTCCAGAGCAGATCTGGATGGACGTGCTTGAGGATTCCCAGCTTGAAAGTACGCTAGTGATGCTGCGTTCCTGAGTGCGGTCCGGCCTCGCTCGGGCGAGCGTCGAACATGCCGGTCCAAGCGCTGGCGGGCCGCGATGTTTGGATCGTCGACAACGTCCCGAGCAATGCGCAATGTGCCTAAAAATCAACCAATCAGTCCACCCATCAGGAGCAGCTTTTTTACAAGCGCCCAGAGAAGTAAGCCTCCTCCGATGATGGCGGGCACCACCACCAAGGGGCCCGCCATGCTTTCCCAGATTCGTGGTGCTCCGTATGGTTTGACCTGTTTTTTGTCGTGTGCCATTTCAGTACCTTTGTCTTAATCGAACTTGTTGGTTCGCTTTTGGAGTTTAACATGAGTGTTGTTTAATCGAACTGGCAGGTTTTTTGAGGGGGTAAGTTGCGAGTCAAGACAGAGGCCAAACGAACCGAGCTGGTTGCAGCTGCCGTGCGTGTGTTTACTGAGCGCGGATACGACAGCACGACGATGGAAGACATACGCGTTCTTGCGCGTTGTTCTAAAGGTACGCTCTACAGCTACTTTTCTTCCAAAGAGGATTTGTTCCTTCAGGCACTTCTGACTGCGACGGACCAAGAGGCTGGTGGGCTCGTTTGGTCGCGTGAAGAGGTGCAAGAGCCGATTGACAAGTTGATTTTGCGGTTTGGCGTGTCGTTTCTGAGCACGCTGTACTCGCCGCGCTTCCAGGCTCTCAGACGGTTGGCGTTTTCGGCCTCTGATGGAGATGTCGGCCGTGCCGTATATACCCAGATCGTCAATCCATACGAGGTAAAAGTGGCGGACCTCGTTCGATCTGCGATGGATGAAGGCACCCTTCGTAGAGCGGATCCCCATGTCGCCGCGCAACATCTGTGCGGCCTTCTGGAGTCAGAGTTCTTCCTTGGATTTCTACTGCATGCGATCGACACCCCCTCACAAGAGGCATTAGAGGGCGCCGCGCATCGAGGTGTACAGGTTTTTCTCGCGGCCTATCAGGTGTGATCGACAAGCCTCGATAGTGCAGGTGCACTACCTGCTTGTTCTTTGAAGAGCGAGGTTTACTGCTCCATCTCTTGATCGTCTTTCAGCAATTTAGGGTGAGCGTTGGCTGGTTGCCAAGCCTGTAGTGATGAGCCGATTGCTGAGGTTGAGGGCACCTTCAGCGACGACATTCTTGCGACATGCCAGAAGTACGCTGCGTTTGCTCGACTCAAAGGCTGCTGAACCCTGCGGGGTTGGACCGCTTTGAAGTCGAGCACTTCCACATCGCAACCACTCAGTACTTCTGGCGCTATGAACACCACCCGCTCAGTCCTGGCCTGCCTTCTGGCACTGCCAACCCTTGCTGCCGCACAGGCACAGGATCAGTCTTCGCCAACGACCGCCCGCTGGGGCCTCGGCTTGGGCCTTGCCGTATCGGACAGCCCGTATGCAGGCGAGGGCAACAAGACCACGGCACTTCCCCTGCTGCACTATGAGGGCGAACGCTTTTACTTCCGCGGACTGACCGCTGGCGCCCATCTGATCCACAACAAATCCTTCAGCTTGGATGCCATCGCATCGCTGCGCATGGACGGCATCAAGGCCAAGGACTTTGGAACGTCGGAGCTGGCCCGCAACGGCATCAACCGCGATCTGCTGGATGACCGTGACAGCGGCCTGGACCTCGGGTTGGCTGCGTCCTGGCGCGGTGCGCAGGGCAACTTCGAGCTGACCGCCAAGGGCGATGTCACCGGTGCCAGCGAAGGGTTTGAGCTAACTGCCAAGTACGGCTACGACTTTGAAATCGGCCGTGGCCGCCTCACGCCCAGCATCAGCGTGAGCTACCTGTCCAAGGACCTGACCAACTACTACTACGGCACGCTCAAAGACGAAGTGGCCCGTGGAGTTGTGGACTACAAGCCGGGCGCTGCCACGATCCCGGCATTGGGCCTGACCTATATCCACCCAATCGGGCAGCAATGGCGGTTCATCAGTGCCGTGCAATACAAATTCCTGCCCAGCAAGATCACCGACAGCCCACTGCTGAAGTCCAACACCAAGGGTGAGAGCTCGGTCATGCTCGGGTTCTCCCGGAGCTTCTGATGCATACCGCGTTTGGAACGTTGGCGCTTGATTGTCAACCGCCAGGAGCGCTGCCGTGATTGCCACCTTGCTCATATTGTTGGCTGTAGGCTGGATAGGATCCATGGCTTACGTCTTCAACTATCGTGGCCAAGCGCGGTATGCCAGCCTTAAGCAGTACTTGCGCAAGAGCTGGCCCGTATTTGCCCTTCCAAATACCGTGCTGTATCTCTTCACGCGGCCCTGGGCGCGAGGACCTTTCGTTAAACCTGAGCGATTTTCTAACCTAGACGAATTAGCGTGTCATTGGGAGATCATCCGTGACGAGGCTCTCGCAATGCAGGCCAGAGGCGGTTTTGAAGATCCACGTACTGAAGGAACTCCGGCATCTTTTGACTTGGGTTTCCGGACCTTCTACAAGTACGGTTGGAGTCGCTATTACTTGTCGTGGTATGGATACACGTACCCTTCAGCTTCAGCTGACTGTCCCAAGACACTTGAGATTCTTTCGAGGTTTCCGGATGTCACGGCGGCAATGTTCACGGTACTTCCACCACGGTCGAGGCTTTCTCCTCATGCCGACCCGTTGGCGTGTTCTTTGCGATATCACCTCGGGCTGGAAACCCCGAATTCGACGCGGTGCTTCATTAATGTGGATGGCGTTGAGAAGTCCTGGCAGGATGGGGATGCATTTGTGTTCGATGAAACCTATCTTCACTTTGTGACGAACGACACTGATGCCCCACGATTGATCCTGATGTGCGACATCCGCAGGCCTATGTCGCTTCCTGGTCGGATTTTCAACAAGGCGTACTCCTTACTTGCGCGCACACTCCAAACACCCAACGATGCGCGCGACCAGAGAGGTCTTGTTAGTGCGCTCTTTGCCAATCTGGCGCCTGTTCTTGCCGCAGGCCGGCGCATTAGAGAGCGAAATAGGCCTCTCTACAATGTGCTCAAGTGGGCGGTGAACCTGTCTCTGCTCTGTGCTGTTTTTGGGATGGTTGCCGCAGTTGTGGCTTCTGTCCGCTGGCTGCTGCCGGCTTGATAGTCACGTTGAACGTTCAAGAATTCGCTGAGAGACACCCGATCAAGTGACCACCCGAATTTCGCACCCGATACCTTTGCAAATTCTCATCATTGAGGACAATCGAGCGCTGGCCGCAAACATCTTTGACTACCTGGAAGCTTGTGGCCACATTCCCGATGCGGCACCCGATGGCAGTTCCGGTCTCAATCTTGCAGTTCACAATCGATACGACGCAATCATTCTGGATTGGATGCTCCCAAGGATGGACGGCATGAGCGTCCTACAAAAGCTTCGTGAAGACCATGGATGTGTGACCCCCATCATCATGCTCACTGCCAAGGATCAGCTCGAGGGCAAGCTGTTAGGGTTCGAGAAGGGAGCGGATGACTATTTGGTCAAACCGATAGCTCTGCCCGAGCTGGAGATCCGATTGCGGGTCATGGTTAACCGCGCGCAGGCGAGGGCTACCACGGGACGCACATTGCGTGTAGACGATCTGGCGTTCAACCTCGACAGTCTTGAAGTTGCAAGAGGTCCCCGTCCCATCTCGCTGTCTGGCACGGCGAGGAACATATTGGAGTTGCTGATGCGCGAGTCTCCCAGAACGGTGCGCCGCGACCGCCTCGAACGCCTTATCTGGGGTGATGATCCGCCCGAGGGGGATTTGCTGCGCTCCCACATGCATCTCCTCAGACGCGCAATTGATCAGAACGGGGAGGGTAGGCTTCTCCATACGATCACGGGAACGGGATATCGCTTGGGCAAGTCATCCGAATGAAGTTCCCGTGGCAATTTCGCAGCCTTCAGTGGTTGATCAATGCCAGTCTGCTGATGTTCGGACTGATGCTGGCATTGGCGCTAGTTGTGCATGGCAAATTGAGCCAAGGGTTGATCGAACATCCCATTTGGCATCATGTTCTGCAATCGAGCACGAGAAGCGTGCTGCAGTCTTCCATGGCAGACCTCAGCGACACGCTACCGACAGAGGGGGCGATCAGAGGATGGTTGATTGGAGCGAATGGGAAGCTACCTCCAGATATGCCTGCTTTCCTAGGTACGCTTGAGCCTGGGTACTACCGGGAAGGGGATTTGGACGACCTTGCCGACTCATCGCCTTTGTCCGGGGTGACGTCAATACTTACACCACGATGGGGGCCCTTTTCTGACGGAGCTGACGCGGCCAATCGCGTGCGAAGCTATACGGCCTTGGTCACGGCCATGCCTCAAGGTAGATTGGTGGTTGCGATCGATTTGACTGAACTGGAAGACGAGCAGAACGGCAGCGTCCAGCTCAGCGTGCTGTTCTTGTTGTTCAACATGATGATGATCGGGTTGGTGATTTGGTGGCTGCATGTCAGCCTTGCACGCCCCATCAAGGATCTCGCCCGTCGGATGCGGGCGCTTGATCCCCTGAAGCCCTCTCAGCGGATTTCTGCAAGTTATCTGAAGCGAGAGCTCAATGTCATCGCAGAAGAAACAAATGCCCACCTCGAACGCGTAGAGCTTGCCATCGAGCGCGAGCGCCATCTGCTGGATCAGGCCAGCCACGAATTTCGCACCCCGTTAGCCATCATTTCTGGCGCAGCCGATGTACTGCACAAGCAGCAGTTGCCCGATCGCGCACAGCGCCCCTTGCACCGCATCGACGAAGCCGTGGAAAGCCTCACCCAAATCATGGAGGCTTTGCTGTACTTGTCGCGGGAGCCGGGGCCCGAGGAGCGCCGGCAGGTCACCATCTTGCATGGCCTCATTCCTGACCTGGTGGGGGACCATGCCTACCTCCTCGTTGGAAAACCAGTTCTTTATGTGCTCGATACTATTGAGCCTCTCACCGTTCATGCTCCAGAGTCGATGGTTTGCATTGCCGCAGGGAACCTGCTGAGAAATGCGGCTGAACACACTCATGAAGGCGAGATTCACGTATCTGTCAAGGATGGAAGACTGGTCATCCGTGATTCAGGCTCTGGGTTCGACGCGGCCCAATCGGCATACCGCTTCACTGAATCGCTGAAGCAGTCCGGACGGCGCCCGGGAGGTGCGGGGATGGGACTTTTCCTCACGCAGCGCATCTGTGAACGCTTTGGATGGCATTTAACCCTCGAGTCTTCTCTGTCCGTTGGAACCTCTGCGACGATTGATTTCACGCGCAGTTCTCCTTAGCAGGCGTGAGCTCGGTTGGACATTGGTACGACGATTGTGAGATATCTTTGTGCGGGGACATTTCCAGCGCTTGTTCCAGGAAGGTCCGGGTGAGCACTCGTCCCTGCCGGCCTGCTAACTCCGTCAGCAGTGAGAAATCGATGGGTGCAAGTTCGATTTTTACGCCCCCCTTGATCAACAAGACGCGCCTCGATGTCAATGTTGATATCAAGGAATTTCACAACGCGCCTGGCGAATCCGTCCCCGCGGCGGATGAGAGCTCGCGCGCGAAAGGAACTCTTCTAAAGTAAATGGCTTGGCCAGGTAATCATCCGCGCCCGAGTCGAGTGCGTTGACACGATCGGCGACGCTCAGAGCGTGCAGTCAGCATAATCACTGGGGTCGGGATGGACTGTTTGCACATTCAGTTCAGGAGCTCAAGTCTAGAACCATCAGGTCTGCCTATGTCCAGACCTGCCAGTGCATAGGTCTCAGCTGCCAGTAGCCTTTTTGCACATTCTGTGAGCCGGACCCATTGCGCGGATAAATTGGACGGGTTTAGCGCGTGCTGCAACGCTTTGCCGAGCTCGAGCTCATCCTGCAGCAAATGGATCTGCTGCGAGTTTGCAGGAAGGGTATTCGGCGCCTTCGTTTTGAGTCCGTACGATTCGCCCGGACGCTGAACGTGCTGTTTCTGCAAACGGCATACCAGATGCATATGGTCAGTGCGGAACGACCACGTCCATCATAGACCTGCGCCACCGCTTTTCGATTCGTGCGGTATCTGCGCGGTATCCCAATGCAATCACTAACGGCACGACCGAACCACGTGGAAGATTGAGGATGGCCGCTACCTTTGTTGCTGAGAAACCCTCCATCGGGCACGAATCGATCCCCTTTGCAGCCGCACCGAGCATCAGTGTTTGGGCGGCAAACATCGCATTACGAGCTGCCCAATGCCTGCTGCCGATAGGCCCGATCGGAAGCAGAGAGAGGGTTGGGCGAATCATTGCTGCGATGAAAAGAGCAGGGGACAAAAGCAAAGATCCTCCAATTCCAAGTATTTTTTGGAACTTGCCGATCTGCTTGCGGTGGTACTCCTTCGATTTTGGCTCCATGGAACTGTACGAATCGATATAGGCGAGTTGAGTCAGCGCTGTTTTCTTACCCAGCGCAGGGCTTGCAACTACGACAAGCAATTCGGCCGCCGTACTGGCTGCCCTTTGTCCATTGCAAGCGCGGGCGACAGCTTCCTTTGCCGATGGCGTTCGGACCCAGTGGAACTCGTAGGGTTGAAGGTTGCCGCTCGAGGGGGCGAAAGCGGCTTCCCCAACCAGGTCGTAGATATCTTCGGAAGAGATGCGCGTGGCCTGAAACTCACGAATTGCTCTGCGAGATCGATTGGCCTGCTGAAAGGCTGGCCAAAGGTCTGAATGCGCCGTGGTATTCATAGGTAGAGCTATATTTGATTTCGAGTGGAAGTGAGCACCTGGCGCGCAATATGTTCTGAGGTGAAGCAAAGCGCTGAAGCCAGGGCGATCAATTGACTCCAGCCAATGTGAGATAGGTTTCGAGTACGGCAATGAAGTGACTCGCCACAATGGCACAGACATACCCATCTGGTCGAACAAGAACCCAGTCGCCTTTGCGCACTGAATACCCCTTAAGATATTCAGCGTCATCGTCAACAAGATCGCCATACTCTCCGAACGTGTGGATGTGCAACCCCGTGCGAGGAGTGACTAGGGCGCGTTCGACTTCGTAGCCAATCAATGTCCAGTGCTCCCCCTTGAACAAGTCGAACATCCGTATGGGTTGACCAGCCGCTCCACGCACCAGTCCGTCGGGCGCGCGGTAGCCGGCCCGCAATCCGTATGCTCTTTTGGGCTCTTCGAGCGCAAGTGAAGAGTGGGGATAGCCGATATCGAGTTGACGCACTTCGCGTCCTCTTTGCATTTGGCCTTGTCCTGCCGCATCCAGGAGCTTTGTGGCGAGCCCCAGCATGGACGCAGCCACCGGGCGACGTTCTTCCTCATAAGTGTCGAGAATCTCAGGCGTCGCACCCTTGATTACTGCAGCCAGCTTCCAGCCGAGGTTGTAAGCATCCTGTACGCTTGTGTTCAACCCTTGGCCTCCTGTTGGCGGGTGGATGTGAGCGGCATCACCCACGAGAAAGACCCGCCCTTCACGGTAGCTGTCGGCGAGTCGTGCGTTCATGCTGTACGCGGACGACCAAGACACCGACTGAACAAGGATGTCATCACGTCCAGTACGAGATGCCACCATGGCTTGGAGGCCGGCGGAGGACAAATCTGTCTCTCCCTCCGACGCGATGGGGCCTTGTATCTGAAAACTGTCCGTACCGGGCAGCGGACACAGCAAGATTTGCTTAGACAAGTCACCTTCGCTGAACTTGTGCCACACGTTGCGCTGGAGTCCGGTCAGCTCAACGTCCGCTACGACAGCGCGGACACCGAGCGTCTTGCCAGGGAAGCCGATTCCGAGAGCCTGCCGGATGAAACTTCGCCCACCATCCGCGCCTATGAGCCAGCGAACACGTAGCGACTTATTTCCCTGCACACCCTTAAGACGGACGGATACTCCATCGCTGTCTTGTTCAAACCCTGCGAGTTCGCATCCAAACTCGGTGTGACCGCCCAGTTCCATCAAGCGTTCGCGTAGGACTCTTTCCGTGTGGAACTGCGGAATCATCACTGGATGCTGGTAAGGCTCGGTTGGATTGAGTGCGTGACCCTCGCGATCATCCGTGTCGGTGACACTGCCATCGGCGTTGTAGAGCCGCACTGGTGGATAGGGGCCCCCAACGGCGCAAACTTTGTCAAGGATCCCGAGGTCCTCGAAGACCTCGAGAGTACGCGGCTGGATTCCTTTTCCACGCGACCCCTGGAAGGGAGAATCCATCTTTTCGATCAGGCGGAAGGAAATTCCTCGCCGTGCGAGCTCGATCGCCATCGTCAATCCTGCGGCGCCAGAGCCGCAAATCAGCACTTCTGCCGCAAACTGTTTTTCCATTTCATACCTCTTTTGTGTGTACTATGCACATAATATGAGTCAAGAAAACACCATGTCAACAAAAACCGTGCAAAGTACACGCAAAGACGCTCAACTGCGCCAGCTCCATAGTGCGCTCCTCGAGATCGTTGGCGTTATGAATCGTCCGCAGCGTGACGAGGCCATGATTCGAGAGGCTGGCATCGGCCTTGACCGTGCGTTGTTCCCTTTGCTTGTTCTGATTGAGAAACGTGGGCCAATCGGCGTGGTCGAGCTGGGAGACCGGGTAGGGCGCGACCACACGACAGTCAGTCGGCAGGTAGCCAAGCTTGAAACCTTAGGATTGGTCGACCGTGAAGAAAGCCCAAGAGATCGCCGAGTGCGCGTTGCTGTCGTGACCGCGCGCGGCAAAGAAATGACGACGCGAATTGACGCCGCCAGGAAGCGTATGGCGCAGGCTATTTTTTCGGACTGGAATGAACACGATGTCGAGGAGCTGTCGAGGCTCATGCGTAAATTTGCCGATGCCATTGGGGATACCACTTCAGAAACGGCCGACAAGGTTCCCTGACATGGAGGAGGGCGCTGCGAACATGGCGAGATGCTGATAGGTTGCGGTCATTGCTAAAGATGCATAAATCGAGGCAAGCAGATGTTCTGTCCCGATTGAAGAATGCTCAGCGTACGACCGGTATGTCGTAGCAATGTCGTCTCAAGACCAGGTTACTGTCTCTCGCAGTCTCAAGCGCCAGGGGGCAACCGATTAGTAGATCGCAGACTGTGGATTGGTTGCGTTGTGTTCTCCGCCATGCCGCCTGGCGAAACTTGATGTGAGAACTTAACAAGTCCCGCGACAGCTATTCCCGTCTCTGTAGCAGCCAAGCGAAGCCCTCCGGATATGACCATCCGACATCACACCGGTCCTTCGTGCATGGTGTCCCGGCGATTCAGCGTAACCGACCAAGACTCTTTACGCGCCTCTTTTGCAGGCCGTAGCCGAGTTGCATTCGCAACTACTGAGTGCGCCCGTTTGCGGGAAAGTGGCAACGACATTTCTACGACATGGCCTAGGTACGCTGCGTTTGCTTGACTCAATGGCTTGCCGAACGAGCTAGGTAGTCCACCTCAAGGACCAGCGTCTCAAGCTCGTACCCACTTAGTAGTTTGACGCCATGAAATTCACGTGCTCAGCCATGCTCGGCTTCCCGCGCGGGTCAACCCACGCCGAAGCTGTCCCGAAAGATCCTAAGACAACGCTTGCCCTGGCTTGCCTGCTAGCTGTTCTTTTCCTTGCGCTTGCCACTGCGGCCGAAAACAACGGACCGCTGGACCTCTGGGAAGACCGGGTTCTGTTTGCGCTTCATGCTATGCGCAGCCCCGACTTGACTAGTGCAATGAGCGCAGTCGAGCAACTCCATGGACCGGTCCTTGCTGTATGGGTGGTAGGTGGAACTGCCCTCTGGTGCTGGCGAAGGCGATGGGACCAGTTGGTGCTGATGTACAGCATTGCGCTGGGTGGCGGCATCTTCGCTCGAGTATCCAAACAGCTGATTGAGCGTGACCGACCCGACGTAGAGCGCCTGATTGGTGCCAGCGGCTTCTCATTTCCCAGTGGACATACCGTCGGCGTGACGCTATTAGCTGCGTGGGGTATGTATGTTTTTCTCAATGCCCGGTGTTCCCGATGGGCGCGTTGGATCTGGGCTTTGTCGGGATTTCTTCTGGTTGCTGCTGTGGCGATTAGCCGTGTCTACATGGGAGTCCACTACCCGTCTGACGTAGTCGCTTCTGTGATAGCTGGTACGGCTTGGACCTGCCTTTGCGTTGCCGTGTTTACACAACTGATCCGTCAACGATCTTCACCCACACTCGGACAGGGCCAGGGCAGAGCGTCTTCCCGGCCCACTGAACTTGGGACATGAGCTTTAGCCGTAAAAGCGAGAGGTAAGGAGAGTTTAAAACCACCTCATCGCCCCCGTGACACTTCCAGTGGCGACTCGCAGTGCTGAGGAGGTGTGTTCCCAACGAGCGTGCCTCCTGGTTGCTCGTCCATTCCGTGAGGGGAAGGACCAGGGTCTCTGAGCCGTCATAATGGACCGCCACCAATCGAGAGCAACCTCCTTGATGTCCTTGGCCGAACATCTTTACGGGATCTGGCACCGTTTATAGGGGTGTACCTTGCTCGCAGAGAAGCTTGGAGCGGGAGACATGCGGGAAGGCGTCGGCAATGTCCGTGAGCAGTTCGAGCGTCAGCTCGGCCGGCCGATGAGCCAGGAGGAGTGGATCAAGCTGGAGGCTGACGCTAAGGCACGTGCTGCTGGTTTGTAGAGTACGAGAGGGTATCCATGAGCACTTATGTTGTTCCCGGCACTGAGGGCCAGATCCGCAATACCACGCTACCAAGCGGAGACATGTGCGTGGCGGCCCATCAAGCGGGCCGCTGGAACAGGTGGTCTTTGACGTGCGCCGGTGGGTCGGCGTCAACAACCCTAGCTACGGCGGCTGGATTATCCCTAGGAGCTCGGTCTACCGTGTGAATGCAGAGCTGAATAATCATGGCTGGATGATCGCGGATTGAGCTTGCGTGGCACCCCGGAGGTGCCTGGCATGGAAATGGTCATTGCTCATGCCCACTGAAGGCAAAAATTGGGTGCTCTCGCTTGAAATGTGCGCTCCGGCTGGTACTCTGGATTTCAGAGCAACGCCTACCTCAGTGTGCTGACGGATTGATGAGGGAGAACTATGAGAGAAGTGCAGGGGGCTGCGGGCAAGGTGGGCCGAGAGGCTACGCGAGGGTTGCGCCACATCACGTCGGTCTTTAATGCGTTCCGGATCGCAGAGGGCAGAGAGTTTCACAGTTCCGGGTCAGCGCAATCGTACGACGGAGGCATGAATTTCCTCGGCATATTGGGCGAGCAGCGCAACACGGCGCCGGCGGAGCGTGGTGCAGAATTGGTTTGTAGTTGGGGTGGTGATGTCAGCGACCCTTTGCATTGGGATGTGCCCTACAAGCGTACTCCAGGCACGCTTCTCGACTACAACGGTTCGGGGGATGTCTACCAGAACAATGATCCCCGGTACCTGCTTACTGTCGGATCCGCTGGGCTGATCGTCAATGAGGTAGTGGTCCATGACCAGAAAGACCTCATCGACATGGTGATGGGTGAGGCCGGAGGCCTGAAGCGTCTTTTCTATCGTCTGTTTAGCTCGCGCTTGGAAGGCAAGGCTGTGAATAGACTTCAGGAGCTCAACCGCAGATGCGCGGATGGGCAAGTCACACTCCAAATTTTCTGAGGGGGAAAAAAATGGTGCATGCTGGAGGGCCTTTTACCGCTCCGGCTTCCCAAAGGCTCAGGATGGCATGTGGCGACGCGGTGCGGGCCGCGTTCATCGCCGAGGTGCCAATGAGACCCCATCGCAGCTTCGAGGAGTGAAGTCAAGCGGAAGCCGAGGCCTTTTGCGGGCTGGGCGGCCAAGCAGTCTACGGAGACAAGTGAGCAGTTTCTGTCGTCGTGCATGTCTTGGTGCCGTCACGATTACTGGGAACAGCGAGCAAGGCGAGGAGACTGCGGACTTGCTCCGCAGAACTGCCGAGTACCTCAGGCGTCTTCCTCCTGCGGTTCCCACGATGGCGTTAATTCGCGACATCGAGCGGCATCTAGCATCGCCTACCTTCTCACGGCACACCTGCGTATGCCCTTTGCGAAAACTCGAATGCTGACGACAGCTGATCATATGCACTACATCTCGCTTGACGAATTCCGAGTTCTTGTTGCTCAGACGCCGCCGCTTGTCCCGCACAGTGGTGCGCCGTCAGAACTGTATGAGTATGCGGGCATAGATCCGGATGGCTCATTTCAGTTAAGCCGCGTGCGAGAGGTTCTTAATCGGAAGGTTCAAGATTCGTTCGCCAATGTTGGCGGGACCGCGCGCGCTCACTGTCACGCGCTCAGGACCGATCTGATTAGAGAGCATGTAATCTTAGAGCGGGCGCTGGAGCCGTATTTGGAGATCCTCAATCTCATTCACGGCGCGACCAACTTCGAGCATGTTGACGGCGAAGAGCCAAGAGCTTCTTGGGGCGACGCGGTGCAGGCCGCGCAGGACCTACTTAAGCTCAACCCACCGTCGGGTCTTGATGCCTCTCAATTTCAGCCGCGCGAATTTGTGGTCGCCTGCGCGGCGCGGGCACTGAAGGCACGCGGCTTTGAAATCGAGCTTGGCCCCGGGATTCTCAATTTGACTGATATCGGTGAGGGAGCTGCTGTCGCGAGGCTTGAGGAACTGATCGCACGACTGGGTGGACTCAACCTGCTCAGATCAATGTTCGCGTTTCTGGAAAAGAGCGCTTATTCGACAAAGCAGGAGCGATACCACCTGATCCCAAGGGTAGCCCTCCTGTCCGACACGGCCGGGAAGCGCCAGGTGCCCTGGGGGTATCTTTTCAATCTCGCAGTCAAGCACCTCCACGGGAAACGGCCTCTCGCCAATACGGCCGCCACATGGGCAGAGATTATTGAGCTATCGGCAGACATTGCAGCGGTGATGGATGTTCATCAATACAGCAACATTGTCTTCCACAACGTGTCGGCCGAAAGGCAACTATCGATTATGAGAGAGGCTGCTCTCTACGACACCATGTTCCGACTGCCTCAGCTCAGACCATCTGACGCGCTCAAGCTCTGCCACGGCCTATTGCGCTTTAGAGCATTGGACTTGCCTATGCCCGCGGGGTGGACCTTACAGCAGGCATTCGATGTCGTCGGGGCCATTCTTGACACCCACCCCGAGACCCGCGGCCCAATTATCTTTAGCCTGAAGTCGGTGCAAGGTCAGCTCGCCCACATCCCCCCAAAGCTCGTTAGTACGATTCTTGAGAGTGTCATGAGTCATTCTTCGCTGGCCGTGAATTCGAAATACTCCAGGCCCACAGATATCCCGGGACCAGCCGAGAGGGCGGATGAGGGAATAACCTTTGGTCAGCGCCCATTACTGCGTATGCCTGGGGCGCGGTTTGTTCTTGCGGATAGGTCCGTGTGCGCGCCGGCATTTCTTGAGGCGCTCCTTGCCCAACTCCGCTTGGTCGACCGTGGTTCCGATGACAAAGTTGGGTTGCAGGCAGAAGCTTTTCTGCGTGAGGAGCTGCGCATTAGAAACGTTCCCGTGCACGGCGGTGACTACGACTTTGCGCAAGAACATGGTGAATGCGACGCTGTCGTGGAGACCGACGAGCGGATCGTTTTCATAGAGCAAAAGAAGAAGCCTTTGACGAGGGTTGCAAGGGCGGGCTCTGATGTTCATTTACTGATTGACTTGGCTGGCAGCATGATGGCGGCGCAAGCCCAGGCGGGCTGGCACGAAGTCCGCATTCGCAGCGCGGGGCATCTTGATCTGGAAGGCGAAACTGGAACCTACCGACTTGAGCGCAGAGGCCGCGATATCGAACGAGTAGCTCTCGCGCTTTTGGACTACGGATCCTTTCAAAGTCGTGATTACCTGCTGCAGATGTTGCAGTCCAGCCTGTGGGTCTCATATTCTGTGCAGGACCCTGCACTAAATACTAGGCTTAATGGTCTCAACAAGGCACTGGCGGAAATTAGGCAGCAAGTGACCCATTTGGCGCTGCAAGAAGATAGGCGCAAGCAGCCCTTCTTTCACTGTTGGTTTCTGAGCTTGCCGCAGCTGCTTATTCTTCTCGACGATGTCCACGACACAACTAGCTTCTGGAAGGCGCTGCAGATGACACGACACACGTCGACAGGATCGGCAGACTTTTACTTCGACTTTGAGCGCATCCAGCAGATTCGTGGCGGGTAATCTTTGTTACTGTGACGGGCTTAATAATTCTGAGGATGCTGTCCCCTGTGAAATGGTTGTGCCAGCCAATGGTCAGTCGGGACCATTTGTAAATTTCACCAGAAGGGGCACTATTTTTATCCGAGCATAGAACAGTTTTTGAGGCTCCATTCAGGCGAGGGCATCTTATTCGCCGCTTTAGCTCCTTTGCCTATTTTTTGGATATGATTTCTTTGAGTAGCCAAACGAGCCTTGTCGTGAGTCAAAATTTAATTAACTCCGAAAATCTGGCCTCATTCTCGAATAGCACAGAAGATTGAAAAGGCCAACATCAGTCGCTGAACGCCACCCGTCCAGAACGGCAACTCTGGCAACTCACGGAACAGATCACCACATGCCGGATACCAAGCCGCTTTGCAGTCGGATTCGGGAAATTTTTCCTAAGTCGTTCTGCATATGTAACTGAGAAACAATCGATTTCGGCGGCTTCTTGAACCAATGCAGGCAGATGTTGACCAGATCCCGGCTGGCGGGATTGTGAAAAAACGACTGCAGCAACTCAGAGGTCAACTCAGGATTTGGAACAAAGTGAAAATCGCCCGCGCGATTCAATTGTTCATGACTAGGGGCCATATCTGCCCATCGCTTCTGGAACATATGCCGCTGCACAATGAATGGATACCCTGAGGCCTCACAAGTTTCCGGAAAGAGCGGTGTCATAAAGTCAATCACGTAGCCATTGCAGAGCACCATTGCATGGAATGAAGAAGCTGTGCTCCGAACTTCCCCCTGTTCCAGGCTTGCAAAGCACATGGTATTGCGCTGTTGTTCTTCGAGAAGTAAAAACGCGGCGCCGGCGACTGGAGTCGCATCCTTCTTGTAGAACTCCTGAAGTATGGCAGCCCCCGCTATGCTGAAGAACATGCATGCATGGGCCGTATTGGCATCGACACTGTCGAGCACAGACCTGATGACGTTGTGGATGCGCAAGTAATCCAGCAGGGGGATGAGTGGCTTTGCTTTCATCGGGTCCAGTTCAGATCGAGTGTGCCGATATGGTTAACAATGCTTTCTATTGGGCATAGCTCAAGCCCGAGCCCAAGCCAGCTTATGCAACAAAGCATCCACTGTTGACGCACAAATAACTGGCGTCCTTTCCATTCAGATGTTCGTGGGCTATATTCCGCTGTCAGGGACGAAATGCATGGACCGACCCGTCACCAAACCAAGTATGCAAGGTCGCGATTCCTTGATCCGTAAGCTCTTGAGTGAAAAGCAATGCTAGGCGCGTGGTGGGGCGCGAGCAGGCGACATAGAGAAGGTTGCGATATCGTTCGAACGCATCCTGCTTATCTGCGGGGATCTGGCCTGTTTTGGCCCAGTCAAGGTACTGCCCGAAGTTGTACACGTTCCAGCCGCGGCCTAAGACCACTAAGACGTTCTCGAACTGGTCGCCCTTAACACTATGCTTTGTAGCAAATGGCGTGTGGCCATTGATAAATTTGTCGAGCGCAATAACCTCGCTGTAAAAGATGTTCCGCAGCTTCCTTGTTAGCTCGATTCGGCTCGGGACGCTCTCACCATCTAAAGGTACGAACTCTTTTGCCTCCTTCTCACGCATGAGAATTTTTTCAGGCAAACGGATAGAACCTCCGGCGTCGATATGAGCGATGACGTCACCAACTGTTCCTGTTCCCCTTAGCGCCGCAAGTTCGGCCATTGACGCTGACCATTTCAACTTTGCATTGTGCGACTCAAAGCGTGGTGCGGTGCTTCCCAGTAGTTCGAACATCTCACCGTAACGTCTTCGCGAGAACGCATCGCAAGCCGGCTCAAGCTTTTCGACGAAGAACGCGATGTAGTCGTCTTGCTTCTTGATGTACAGATCGGTATATGGGAAAACTTTTGCGAGGTTGGAGTAGCCCTGCTCATTCGCAAGCACGTTGTGCGTCAGCATCAGAATCTTGGTTTTGTCCGCAGCGAAGTCCCAGCCTTCGTTAGCCAGTTTGGCCACCATTGCCTCAAGGAATCGATGGGCCTCCTCAGCGGGGAGATCGCCCTTCCAATGGCCTCCTCCAGTTCCCGGACGACGCTGACCTACCCAGCCGTTAGTGTGAAACGCAACTGCCGAGCCAATGAATTTCACATCGTCCACGGCTTGAGGAAGCGCTGGCCGCATAGCGTTGAGCACGTCGACGATTGCCGTCGCAGACCGGAAGTTCGCTTTTTTACCGATCTCCTTCAGGTCGGGGTCGGCAACGTGACCACAAGTATCTTCGTAGATGCGTTGCCAATGATCACCAAAAAGCCCGACCAAAGGTCCTCCAGGCCGGCCAATGAGGTTCTCCTTGATGGCATCCATGACAGCTTGGTTAGTGTCTTGGTACTCGTCGATGAGTAAATATGGGAATCGATCCGCGAGCACTGCCTGAAACTTCGGTCGAATAAGCAATTTCGCAGCAAGCGACAGAACGTCGTCATGATGAAGCGAGATCGTCGTGTCATTAATTCGTCGATAGCCCAACTCGTATTCCACGCGCTGGCTCGCTACCGCAATCTGGGATTCAGCTATGCGCTCTGGCCAATTGTCCAACGTCGGCACGAGCTGCTTCAGCACACCCTGAAATTGCTTAATGAGCGACCAGCAGAAAGCATGGATGGTGTCCGTTAGGACGATTGGGTTGCCATCAATCCGGCTATTGATCACCGCGGTAGCCGCATTGGTGTAAGTAATGCATGCAATCCGTTGTCCGCGCAGTCGCAGCTTTGCTTCATGCGAGGCGATCAACCCCTTGAGGGTCTCGACTAAGGAATAGGTTTTGCCGGCTCCCGCCCCCGCCTCAAGCAAAAAACTTTCGCCGCCTGCAATGCAGGCAGCGACTTGGGCGTCAGCAGCCTGCGCGGCCAGAAGCGCGGCACTAGGGTTCTGCCCCTCAGTCATGGCGTTTCTCCGGCTGTAACTGCTCCGGTGCCTGACGGCAGTGGTGCCTCGTCCTTAGCAAGCCAGATCAACCCCTCAGAGATGTACCGCGGAATCTTCCAAGTATCCTCGGCCAAAGCGTGTTCCAGTGCAAAATCCGACTTCTTGACTTTGCCTGCAGCTTCCCAGGCCTGTGTCTCCCTTTCCGCATCGCCAGGACCAGCGAGAGGGAATAGCGCTGTATTTGCCAGCATGAAAGCATCTTCAAAACTGCGCCCACACGGCCCACTGGCCACTTCAGCTTGCTGGAAAGCCACCCGGGTCTTGGCGTTAATCTTTGACTCGTCGGTCGCGGCCAGTAGTTCTGCGGTCGTAATGTCGGGCTTGAACCATGCTTTCAAGCAGGCGTTGCTGGTCCGCTCGCCGTGGCGAACTTCGCACTTTACATATTTTCCCGCGCCATTTGACTTGACTGCGTCGATGTCTGTTATGACAAGAGTCCGGATCTCCAAGAACTTCAGAAGGTCGAAGAATATGTGCGCGTACGCGCCGCCGATCTCAATCACGGATAGATACTGGCTCCCCAGTTTCTTCCCATGGGTTATGCCCGCATCGAGCGTCTTGATCATGCGTGGCAACAGCAGCCTTTCCGTGGTCCCTTCGATCAACACAGCCTTATCTGCAAAAAACAGGTCGCACCGAGTCAGTGTCATGTACTGATGCAGGAAGCTGCGATCAGGCTCCTTCTTGCCGGCCAGTCCCTTTCGAAGGTCCCTGATCACTGTCTGAGACGGTTGACCATCCGCTCCATGCGAGGCGAGGAAGTACCGGATCGATTCAAAGTGGGCCTCATTCGCGAGGTGAGAAGAGTGAGTCGACACAACGAACTGAACGGGCCACTGGCTACCCAGCTCTGCGCTAAACGTCGCCGCGATCTCCGCCAGTTTACGGATGAAGACCTCCTGCATCTGAGGATGGAGGTGTACCTCCGGCTCCTCGATAAAAATGACCTGAGTGCCGGGGCGTGGTTCGGCTGCGGCATAAACCTTGAAGAACTCGCGGAGCTGCAGCAATATGAGGATCAGATTGCGGGTTCCTAGACCGTTGTAGCCCTCTGGGAGATTAACTCCATTCACGCCGGTGTACCGGACCTTGGTGTGATTGGTCAGCAGGCGGCTAACGTCTAGAGTAGTCTCCGTCCTGAGCTTCTGCTGATCACCAAGACTGGGATATCCAAACAACGAGAGAGCCGGCAGCAACTCGTCGAGCTTGACGTTGAAGTCCTCGCCAATTTTTTCCTGAATACCTGCGACAGCGAGCTCAAGGTCTCCGGCGATGCCATTCCCAGCATCGGAAGCATTGCTTTTAGCAGTCGTAAACAGGTTCTCCAAAACCTTGCCAATGACCGCACGATCCTTCTGACTGACATCGTCAAGACCACGCTGCGCGCCGATGAAGCCGCTGCCGCAGAGTCTGCGAAGCGCCGCGCCCTCCATGGTCTTGTTGTTTTCGGGGTCGTTGGGGTCAACGGCAGCGAAGGTAATCGCAAAAAGCTCGGGGATGCGATCGCGTAAGGCTCTGAAGCAAGCAACCTTGGCAGCCTTAACTTGCTCCTCAGTCGCAGAGTGGTCGGGTACGTCAAGTCCGGCGAACAGCTCCTTCACCTTGCCATCTTTAAGTCCGTAGCTTGCAACTAACAAGGCTTCTGTGCATTGGGGGTCAAGGTCGACGATAAACTCGCTGAGTGTTCCAAGCGCCTCTTCAACCTTGTACTCAAAGGTTAGCCGGATCTCGATGGTCGGCAGGGCCCGCCGAACGACATCATCGTCAATTCCTTGCAAGGACGACTTTAACGCCTCCCAGAATGCCTGATGCGTGCCAAACGAGAAGTCCTCGAGACGGAATGTCGGGCTGCCATCCTCCAGGAGGCGCCGCATCACCTCCGTGAGCGATGTCTTTCCACAATTGTTTCGCCCAACAACCACCGTTGTCCTATCCTCCAGCACTAGCCCGGCATCCTGTAATAGACGAAAATTCTGGACAACGATGTTCTTCAAGCGCATCTGGGGCTCCTCTGTTGCAAGCGAGTCTCTTACGAACGGCCTTGCTTGATAAATTCCGACTCGATCGGTAATAGATTATTTGTTTCTGCTGTTGCATCAGAGGACATTTGTCACTTAAGACGCAGCAGATCCTCAGGCTGTATTGCAATTAGCGCGTTATCAAGGTGCGGGTTGCAGTCGACTTCTTGAGCAATGGCTTGCGAATGACGCACCTCACTTACCGCCACCAACGTAGTGGGTGCCTTTGCTAAACCGCCCAATATCTTCCATCCGCTTACTGCCCTTGCGATTGCCCACTTCAAACGCAATCGACGAGGCTCAGCCGCTCATGAATAGAGTGTTGCTAGCTCTGACGTTACCGACCATCGCTGCAGACGCAGCGGCGCTGGTGGCAAGGAAACATGCTTCGATGAGGACAGATTTCATGTGGTCTCCATGGGAGTTGTAGCCAAATGTTACAGAATTATGCTTACTTGCAGCTTGCACAAGGGCGCGAGACACCTGCACTCGGAAGAACTGCCTTTCGCAAGACAATAGGTGGCAACCCACAAGGCAGGGCCTACCCTAAAAGCTTGGCCGCCTTATTACCTGCAGTTGCGCGGAAGTAGCCCAAAACGCTTGCCACGCTCCTGTGCCCAGTCATGGCCATGGTGTCGCTAAGGGGCACTCCTTGGATGGCGGCTTCCGTCACGAAGCCTGACCGCAGGGAGTGAGCCGAGAACTGCTCGGGCAAGCCAGCCATGCGTGCACGATCGCGAACAATGTCACGAACCGAGGCGGGGGAGAGTGGGGCGCCCAGATGCCCCCCCTTGCGAACTTGCCTAAAAATCGCGCCTTCTGAAATCCCTGACACCCTGAGCCAGGTTTCCAACGCTTGAGCCGCTTGACCTTCAATGGGCTTTTGGTTCTCCGGACGATCCGCAGCATTCTGGTTGGTCTTGGAGTGAGCGAGGGTGTAGATAAGCGAATCTGGGCCGGTCCGCCGCAGGCACTTCATGTCAGCACTGGTCACTTCGGAACGCCGACGGCCTCCAGTCGCCCATGCAAACAGGAGGAGGGCGCGGTCACGCCGACCACGCAATGAGTCGTCACAGGTCTCCAACATGGCCACCAGTGGCTCTCGAGTGATTGCGTCTTGCTTGTGAGCGATGTCGCCACGCTTGCCATAAGCCCTCCGCGTCTTGGCCAGTAACTCACGCACTTTTGGATCCTGGCAAGGATTTTTGAAGTCGTGTAGTTGGTGTGACTTTGACAGCACAGCGATGCGATGCACAAGCGTGTTGAGAGCCATTGGACCTGGCTTGCCCTTGAATCTCTCCTTCACAAGAAGATCGTCAATGGCCTTTGGTAACTCATGCCTCAGGCCCGCCGCGGTAGTCCGCTCCGCATGGTCCACGATGAACTGGACAACCGCACTGGCAGGCAAAGGCAGCGAAATGTTGACCCCGTATCGCAGCACAAACCAAGCAGCCCAATATCGCAACGCGCTGCGATAGCTGGCGATCGTGTTTGCCGATTCGCCTTCCCTGAGGAGTTCGTTGACTGCGTCTTCGGTGGCGGACGACAACTCAGCAGGGTTGAGCGCTGGGCAGTCGTTCAGAGCAGGCAAACGCATGATGCACTCACAGCAGTTGATAAAATCATATGTACAACGTATTGTTTACTAGCCATCTTCGAAATAGGTCGCGATAACAATCACTTATCGTTGGTAATTTTAATGCAAGGGTAGGGTGGTTGCACATGAAAAGTTTGAGAGGTCCGCGCGGAGTTCAGATGGAAGAAGTTTGGGCCGCCGCCGACGCGGTGCTCAGCCTCGGCGAGCGGCCGACGATCGAACGAGTACGACAGCATTTGGGACGCGGCTCTCCCAACACAGTGGGGCCTATGCTTGATGGCTGGTACGGTTCGTTGGCTAAGCGACTGCATCAGCACGCAGCGGATGACGAGCGTGACGCTTCGGGGGCGGCCCTTCTTCTTCCCGCCGCTGTCGCTAGAGCCGCGAAAACCATGTGGGGGAGAGCTCTACAGCACGCGGAAGACCAAGCAGCTGCTAATTTGGTGGAATCTCGCGAAGAGTTGGAAGTGCAAGCCGTGGCCCTGCGGGAAGCACGGGATCACTTGGCAAAGGAGACGCAGCGCCAGGTGGACCGCAGCGCGGCATACGAGTTGGCGATGCAGGTCAAAGACGCTCAGATTGCAGATCTTGGTCGCTCAATCGAGGACCTGAAGCAGCAATTACTGAGCAGTCAGCAGGGGATTGACACCCTGCGAACTGAGTACGTGCAATTACGGCGAGTCGCAGATGCTGATCGCCGCAGCCGGGAGGCCCGGGAGCTGGAGCACCAAACGGAGCGCTCTCGGCTTGAAGATCGCGCCCAGGCTCAGGAACGGAGACTCAACGGAGAAGTGGACCGGGCACGTCAGGAAGCAAAGCGACTTTCGGTCCTGATGGAAAGCGACCAAAAGAGAGCTACCAAGTCCCTGGCAGATGCGACAGACAGGGCTCGCGAGTTCGAGACCAAAATCGGCGCCCTGCTGCTGGATAAAGCTGGTTTGTCCCAAGACCTGCAATCGGCTCTTGAACAGATCAAAGGTCTTCAAGCAAGATTGGATGGGCGAAGCAATGACATGTTTGCTGTTCTTCACGAACTTCGAGATCGTTTGCCTCCAAACTTGACTGAAGAATCAACCCCGCCGGTGAAAGTTCGAAAGAGCAAGATCAAACGCTAGAGCTTTCGATATCAAAAATTCTAGTGCGGTGACTAAAGGGTGTTGCATGCACCGGACTGACTGTCCACTAATGTCTGAATGCGAGCGCCATGGCCCGACGTTTCCGCAGAGAGGCGTTCGATTCTCTCTTGCGCCAGCCCGACATAGCCCGAGAGCATGGCGAGGCAGGATTCAAATTCGCCGCAGAACCCTGGGCTGGTCCGCAATCGACGCACAAACTCCGTGGCGAGCGGCAACGCCTTCAGCCAAGCGAGCTCCGGCACCTGGGTTCCCACGTTTGGCTCCAGATTCCGAATGGGTAAGTCTCCCCCGGCGGAGGGCGCAAACACCATGGGCGTCATGTCGTACGCTGGTGCCAGTTTGTACTGCTGGCCATCTTCGGAGAGAAACGACAGGTTGCCGTTGTGCATGTCGGTGTTGCCGATTAGGGTACCGAAAGCCCAGAGCAGCTCGGTGATTGGCAGCGCGTCAGGGGCCACTACCTTGCGGCACAACAGCGACCGCACAATCTGAGGCCAGCTCCCACCGGTCCCTGCGAACCGCGCATCGAGCGCGGTAAGGGAGTGCAGGCCACATCGACCACGCGCCTCGATGCGGTCAAAGCGCTCGACCTCCAGGAAGCGTTGCTGACCGTGGTCGACGAGACGAGAGCGCGCCGCAGGGATACCCGCGTCTAGTAGGACCGCCAGCGCCAAGTGCTCGGCCAGCAGCAAATCGCGCCAGCGCGCGCTGACGGGGCTGACCACGGCAGAGGAGAACTTCACGAGCACGTGCTTGGCGCTGCCGTCCTCCCTCTGAACATAGGCTGTGAATTTGGCCTGCTCCCCGGCGGCTGCGAACCCATGCAAATGTCCCCGGGCAGCAGCCTGTGCCAGATCGGCATAGGCCTGGGGGATGTCGGCATGCGCGATCGGCGCCAGCGGCGTGCCGTTGAGGACTTGCTCGCGGGCCGCGCGCCCGATGAGGAGGTTTCCGGGCAAGTCGCCACCCGCAATCAATAGCGCGCGCATTATCTGGAAGTCACCCCAGTCGCTTAACCGCTCAGGCCAACCAAGCTGCGCGCCGTGGCGTAGGTTAAAAGAGCGTCCGAGGTAGCCCTGGGGCCGCAGGTCTATCAGCCACCATGGCAAGCCGGAGCGGTGCCCACAGCCGGTGTTCATGTCAGCGTGGGGAGCGGAGGCCCCAATCAACTGAAAGTCTTCTGGGCAGACCGGCACGAGAGTGCCCAGTTCTTGCAGCACGCCTGCCGACGTGATACGGAACACGTCGGCCTCCCCGTCAGCACGGGCGGGGTCGCGCAGTGCGTACTTAACGGATCGGGCTGCACCTACTTTGATCACCTGGTCGCCCAGCGCCTGCAGTGTTCGGCGCAGAGTGGACCTGCTCACATTGAGCGCGGCCATAAGTTGACGTGTGGTGCGCGGGCCAAGCCGCAGCTGCTTACGGGCGAGGCTAGCGAGTGGAGGCATGGGCTTTTGGCGGGCCATTAATCGCAAACTAAAAATCAGTAGCGCAATCTCTGAAGAAGGTGGTGCGCCCTCCTAGGGAAGGTCTGCAAAACCTCCCCGCCTGATCCTCCCCCAGCGCCAAGCATTCAAGACAATGGCGCCATGGATCAATACACCCTGGGCCTGGACCCACTGCCCAAGAAGACCCGCAAGGAGATCTTCCTCGAAGAGATGAACCAGGTTGTGCCCTGGGCAACGCTGGTGGCCCTCATTGCTCCGTTCGCCCGGGGCGCGCACCAGGCCCTGGGTGGCCGCCCTCCATTCCCCATCGAAACCATGCTGCGCATCCACTGCCTGCAGCTGTGGTGGAACCTGAGCGATCCGGCCATGGAAGAAGAACTGCACGAGCGGCCCCTGTACCGCCGCTTCGCCGGCCTCGATGGTGCAGCGCGCATGCCCGATGAGACCACCATCTTGCGTTTCCGCCATCTGTTGGAGAAGCACCAACTGGCTCCGCAGGTGCTGGCTGCCATCAACACCGGTCTGGCCCAGCAGGGCCTGATGCTCAAGACAGGCACCATCGTGGACGCCACCATCATTGCAGCGCCCAGTTCGACCAAGAACAAAGAGGGTGAGCGAGACCCCGAGATGCATCAGACCAAGAAAGGCAACCAGTGGCACTTCGGCATGAAGGCGCACATTGGCGTGGATGCCGACTCGGGACTGGTGCACACCGTCATCGGCACAGCCGCCAACGTCAACGACGTGACGCAGGCAGCAGGCCTGCTGAATGGCAAAGAAAAGCATGCCTGGGGCGATGCAGGCTACCAGGGCGTGGACAAGCGCCAGGAGATGCAAGGGAGCAAAGCCAAGGCCAAGATCAAGTGGCACGTGGCCATGCGCCCGGGCAAACGCAAGGCACTTGATCCCGAGCGGGAACTTCACAAGCTGCTGGACAAAGCCGAGCGCCTGAAGGCCAGCGTGCGAGCCAAGGTCGAACACCCGTTCCGCGTGATCAAGCAGCAGTTCGGCTACGCCAAGGTGCGCTACCGAGGTCTGGAAAAGAACACGGCGCGCCTCATGATGCTGTTTGCGCTGGGCAATCTGTGGATGGCCAGGAAGCGGATCCTGGCGCTGCAGGGATAGGTGCGTCTGCGGGGTGCCGAGGTGGCGCCGCAAGGGCTGAAACGGGCCTGTAAACCGTGCCAATCGGGCCTAAGCAGCGGATTGCGCAGGAATCAGGCGGACCTTCCGTTCAACATCAGGCTGTGCCGGGCTGACGAATGGGGTTTTGCAGACCTTCCCTAGCCAATTCCACTCAGTTAAGCCTTCGCCCCGTACTACTGCTCTGGCCGGTGGATTGGTCCGCGCCTGACGTCGCATGGGCGCATTTCACGTTTCGATGTCTTAATTTAGACATTACAGCAGCGCAAGAACTAGCCAAAGCCTTGAAGGGGCTGGACTATGATCGACCCGAGAGCTACGCAGAATGGATGGAGGTTGTGGGGCTCTGGGACCACAGATTTGGCTCGCAGAGTCGTCCATGGCCAGATGGACTAAGCACAATGTGCGTTCCAAATATACCTGGAGGCCCTGGCACTGTATACCTTATCTCGGCCCCTTCGGCTGTTTTTAAACGAGATATCCAATGAACACAGCACCCCAAGTCGGAATATTCTCAATCGCTACATTGGAACGGTTTAACGCACCTCCTGAGCTTGATGGAAAGCATGGCCGCAACCGCCTAAATCACGGGATCAAATCAATTCTCGCAGATAACGACGTTGACGCAATTAAAGAGTGGCTTTTGACCCATGACCACCTAGCACATGCGACGGTAGGGGTGTACCGCAATGCAGCTGAAAAAGTGCTGAACTGGTCCTGCTTTGTCCAGGGAAAAGCACTTTCATCGCTGGATGATATGGATATAAACTTCTTCTGGGAATTTCTTGCAGCGCCCACACCCTCGCTGGATTGGATCGACAGAACTGCAGGGGCGAGGAGTGCACCGGAATGGCGGCCCTTTAGAGGCCCGTTATCACTCGCGTCTGTAAGGCAAGTGATGTTCGCATTGTCTTCACTATTCAATTGGATGGGCAGGGTTGGCTATGCCGCAATGCCTCAAATTGCAGAAAATCGTGCGGTAAGGGCGGGAACAGCTAGGCATGGAATCGCCGCAAACATTTCCGCAGTAACCATGAGGCAAACCCTTAGTATCAAAGCTTGGGATCGGATCTCAGAGGTGCTGACGTCAGGAGTAGATTTTCGCGCCCGCCTCGCGGTGGAATTAATTTACTTCGGAAATCTGAAGGTGGTAGAGATCAGAAAACTGAAAATAGCTGATTTTGTTGCACCATCTATTGAATGTATAGCGTGGCGGTGTCAGGTCGATTCTATGCGTAACTTCCTCCGATGCATTTATCTGCTTCCACCTCTTGGCCGATCTCTATCACAGCTATTTGAGACGCGCCTTGAATCTCCCAGCGTTTTGTTGACACCGCGTGACGTCAGACTAGGGTCTGAGTTGCTCTTTAAAGATGCCGATTGGCCAGCAGGGTGCATAAAAAAAATAGTGCGTCTGGCTGCGAGTCTGGCTGATGAGCAGCGAGACGCTCAATGTGCAAATGAGTTGCGATCCGCTAATTTGACTAGTTTTAGAGGAGCGTTTGAAAGTCACGCGGGTGGTGATCGAGCTTTCATCTTGGGTTTTATAGCTCATGCATTTGGCAGCGGCAGCCTGATAGCCGAATACACGCGAGTCATAGTTTTGAACAACGACTCCATTGCCTCTGGTTGGAAAAGACTAGACCCTCACTGGAGTTCTTACAGCAAGTGTCTGGCGCTGGTCTCAAATGTCGGTGTACTGCCTGAGGCCGAATCCAAAACAGTGGACCAGCACAAGCCTGATGGGAAGGCTTAACTTGACGCGGAACAGTGCGTCAACAATGTCCTTCTAAACGGTGATTCTTTGACGTTAGGAAGGTTGTGTCGCGGAAACGAAGGTTTGAGGGGGTGTTTGCTGTCGGACAGCTCCGGTGGATCAAGGTGTTGCGTGCCATCGGGCCTGGCTTCCCTTTGAATCCCGCAAACGGGTTCAGAACTCACGTATTTTATATTTTACATAATATACATCGTATCTAGTCTGTGGATATTAAAAAATGGGATCAATATCCCGACAGATAGATGCAGATAAAAGCGGTTGCGACTTCCCTTCGCTGAATCGCACGGGTTGGACTGTAGGTGCATCCACTACTCGTGTCAATTGTTCAACAATCGTTTATGTGTCAATCCGATTCTTTTCTGACTTCAACCTTACTCGATGAGTTGCGGGGCCTACAGCGTGATCGGCGACTCATTCCAGCTTGAGTACCGGGTTGGCTGGCGGCACCGGCACCACCCAGCGGTCGGGCTCGGCCAGAACGACCGCAGCGAGCCGCCCGACGCTGGCGCCGCCTCGGCCCACGACTTGGTAGCGCAGGATGTTCACGCGGCCCTTGCCCTGGCCCGAGGTCATGCGGTGCCAGCCGGCCTTGATGACCTCGCGCTGCACTTGTAGGCCGGTGGCATCCGCTTGGGTCGCTGGACCCGTTTCGCGGGCGTAGAGCTTGAAGATCAGCGGCGACACGAGCGCCATGCCTTCTTCCACGAAATGCACGGCAGCGCCGGTCTCGTTGTGCTTGATCTCGCGGCTGGCCAGGCCGTTTTGCAGCCAGCGCATGAAGGCGATGGCGACCTCGCTGGGCTCGGCCTTGCGGGCGGCCGCTTCATGAGGAAGTTCGGGCAGGTGCGGCGCCATGACCACGGGAGTGGGCGTCGTGCGCGCGGAAGTTTCAGGTGCCGAAGAGAACAGCGGGCGCACGAAGCCTGTCTCGGGCGTTTGCGCTTGCGCTGCTGGAGCTGGCGACTGCACCGGCGCTGGCGCTGGCGCTGCCGAGGGCGCCTTCGGCTTCGCTGCGACCTTGGCCTGCGCTGGTGCCGGCGCAGACGGTGTCGGCCGGGCACTTGGAGCTGGTGCAGTCCTGGGCTGCACGACAGGGGGCCTGGATGGTGGGCTCGGTGTGCGAGGCGGCACTGGCGCGGATGCGGCAGCGCGAACGTCATCGTCTTGGTCCAGCCATCCATCGTCGGCATCGAAACCATCGTCGTTGCCCCCGATGCGGATCACGTCGTCCAGTGGCGGGAACGTGGGCTCAATGCGTTGGGGTACCTTCGCCTGTGCAGGCGGTTTGGCCGGTACGGCAGCGGCGGGCGCTGATGCCTGGGCCGGGGCGGCTGATCCTGGCGCAGCTGTCTGTGTGACCGCTGCAGGAGTTGCCGCAGTCTCCTGCGCATTGCCGTTCGATCCTGCCGCAGGCTTGGGCTTGGGCCGGTTGAACGCGGGGGCCTTGAGTTGGTTCTCGTTGGGCTTTGGCGAAGTTGCCGCAGCCTTGGGCTTGTTGGGCTTTGCTCCAGCTTCCGGCGTGTGGGTTGCCGCAGGTTGGGGCGCTGGCGCGAGATCTGCCGCATCGTTGTCTGATTGCCCCAATGCACTCACTTCATCAGCGCGTTCGGCACCCTGCTGCACCGATACATGCCCTGCCCCATCCTCCGGCGCAGCATCGCCTGCTTCATCCTTGCGTTTTTCTCGCACTACGATGCGGCCAGCCATCGCTTGCGGGTACTGGCTCGGATCGTCATAGAGCTTGGCCAGCGGAAACCTCAGCATGGTCAGCGAGTGGCTGTAGCCTGTTGCAGCCGAGTCCTGATGCGTTGCGGCAGTTTCCTGCGGGCTTGCTGCACTGTCGGTACTGCTTGCAGCATCCTGGGCCTGGGCCTGGGCCTGGGCCTGGCCCTGCACCGTCACGTACCAGATCGCCTGGCCGCTGTGCGGATTGACCTCGATGCAGCCATACTCCTGCCAGGTGTCGAACAGTCGGTCGTTCTTGGCCTCGCCCGGCACAGCCTCCTCGGGGGCATGGTCCTTGATCCAGTTGCGTACGCCATCGGCCAGGCGCTTGGCCACGAACCACATCGAGCCGTCATGCACCCAGCCCGCCGCGCCCGAGCGGTTCAGCGGCAGCGCGGTGCCCGCGCGCAGCATGGCCTTCACCGCATTCATCAGCAGGTCGATGAGCGGGATCGCATTGCTGGTGGTGAACCGCGCCCGGCTGCCGTGCAGCAAAGCCCGCTGGGTCGATGCCTGATCGGCGCGGCCGACGATGCTCGCCACCAGCCCATCCTTCGTGCCCGAGAGGAAGCGGGTCAGCGCCTCTAGCGTCTGCGGCCGGCGAGCAAGAAACGTTACCGCCGTGGCCGGCGCGATCTGGCCCAGCAGCGTGACCGCCAGGCGCGAATGCGCGCCATAGTCTCTTGCGGATTTCGGAGCGAACTCGACCAGGTATTCCGCCGCCCTGCCCCGCTCAATCCTCGTCATCGGTCCCCCGATCGGATTCCACCGGGTGCGCTCCGTTGCTCCAGGTGTGCGCCACGTGACGCGCAGATCCGTCATCGGCTTGGCGATGTCGTGCAGCAGCGCGGAGAAGAACACCACGTAGGTCCACTCGTCGCGCTCCGCGTCGATCTGCTCGATGGGCGCGCCCTCGGGCAGGAAGTGCCCGTTGCGCCAGGTCATGGCTGCCAGGAGCATTTCCAGGGTGTGGGCCAGCAGCCCGCCCACATGCGCGTGGTGATGGGCCTCGGACGCCGGCATCAACTGCACCATCTCGGCGTAGCGGTGGATCGCGGGCAGCAGATCGCGCTGCCATACGCTTTGCGCCAGGCGCGACTGGCGCCACATGTCCTGCATCGCCTTGTCCGCGTTCACGCACGCCAGCAACTCGTCGGCGGGCAACAGACGCAGCCACCCCTGCTCCGAGCCCTCCACGGCGATGCGCCGCGGCGTGGTGGGTGTGGACGACCTGGCAACGGTAGGCGCCGTGGCGGGAATGGAGGCACGAGCAGGCATGCCCTGCCCCGCAAGCATTCGGCCTGCTGCATCGACCCATCGACTGCGAAGCCATTCGAGCGATCGCTTCATGCTGGCAGCACCAGCAGGTAGCGGGACAGTTGCTGCAGCCATGGCCTCGACGCCGGGCGGCTGTCATCGACGCAAAGCCAGTCCTCGTCCCCATGCGGCATCTCGATGAAGTCCAGCCAGCACTGCTCCAGCGGACTCCAGAAGCAAGCGGATGCCTCGGGCCGGTGCTCATTGCCCCACCAGGCGCGCACACGCACCAGGTCCAGGGTTAGCAGATCCTGCACGATGGCAAGCCGGCGGGCGTGGGCCACCCGAAAATCCAGGGTTGCGGCAGCTTCACCGGGGATGCGGCAGACATGCCTGAGCAACACGTCACGCACGCAGATGTTGGGCGCTTGCCAGTCCTCCAGGTGGCGCTCCAGCCCATCGTAGCGGCCCAGCCATTGCAGCAGCCTCGATGTCCAGCTGGCCAGGCCCAGCGTGGATAGGTGCTGCACGATCGAATAGACCGCGTGAGCGTGGTCCAGTGCATCGCGGCCAGAATGTGGCCATCCCGCGTTCGGTGCGGGGTTGCTGTGCTGCGCCCTCAGCCGCGGTTGCTGCGGAGGAGTGGGTGGCGAGAATTCAGAGTCCAGTGCATCTTCCATGATGGCGAGGCACTGTAGAGACGATCTGTTGGGCGCGCTAGCGAGAACCGTTCGCGACATGGCGGAGGGTTTACGCTTGCTTGGCCGGCCCGGTTCTGCTACGCATGCGATGAAACAAGAAAGAAAGGGAATGAATGCAGACCATGAAACAATCGCCTGACATGAAGCAGCAGTTCGCTCAAACACTGCGACAGGCTATGGAAAACGCTGGCTATGCGGCCAAGCCCGCCGTGCTACAGCGCGAGTTCAACAGCCGACACCCGGCCGAAAAGCCCATCACGCTGCATGGCGTGCGCCGCTGGTTGATGGGAGAGACCATTCCCAGCTATCCCAAGCTGCAGGTGCTATCCGATTGGCTGGGGGTGCCTGTCCACGACCTTATGCACGGCACAACCGTCCCTTCAGGCAGGCCGACGAAAACGCCCAATCCGTCTCGGCCCATGGGTTATGAAGACCGGCAGGTAGTCGAGGCGTTTCTCAAGTTGCCCGCTGCACCACGTCGCATCGCGCGGGATGTGATACTTGCCATCGCCCGTGCGGATGAGGTCGGCAGATCTTCGTGATCGTGCGGGTTTCATCGACTAAAAAAGGGAGTTTCTTATGAGATTGAATCGTCTGGATCTGGCGGGCTTGGTTGGGGGTGCGATGCGTCCTGGGGCCGACATCGGTCCCGCAGACGTGCAGTCGGAGGGCAGTTACCGACGTGGCTACCAGCAAGCCATCGCCGAGGTGGCCGCGCAATTGCGCGCCGACCAGCCCGTGACCCCTGAACTGCTGGATGCCTGGGTGGAAGGCATCGGCATGCAGTGGCGGCATGGCAGCCCCCTCGACCGAAAGATTGTTGCGCCGGCACTGGTCGAGACTTGAAATGGGATGCCGCAGAAAGGCCGTATCGATATACTGGTGTTTCATACAGCTTTTTGGAGAGCGCCATGAATGCCATCGAGACCCGATACACCGTTGCCCTGCGCGACTGCCCTAGCCTTTCCGCGAGCGAGCGCATTGCGGCCGAGGCCGCCTACGCTCGCTCCCTGGAGCGCCTGCTCGGAGGGCCGGGGTGCATCGTGGAAACCCTCGCATCCGTGCAGCGCATTCAGGAGCAGTAGGACGATGACGCCTCGCCCGAAGCCCGCGCGCGGGCCCTGGCGACGATCAACCGCTGGGCGAAGGCCGCTGCGGTAGCGCGCCAAGCTGGCCTGGGCGAGTTGCAAGGCGAGGCCGAGGACGGCTACTTCGAGGTCCGGCTGGACTGACCACCGTGGACCAGATCGCCATCGCCATTCTGGGCGCTGCGGCAGCCTGGCTCTCGCAGTCCCGTGTCCAGCGCAAGCGCGGTGGGCCTGCATCTTCGGGATGCTGGGTCAGCCCTTCTGGTTCTATGCCGCCTGGAAAGCCGACCAATGGGGCATCTTCGTGGTGTGCGTGCTGTACGCGATCGCCTGGATGCGGGGACTGTGGGTGCACTGGCTCTCGCCTCGGCGAGTAACGGGCGTGGGGACGATTCAGATTGCTCCAGGTCGGGAGCGTTGATCTTGAGTTGTTGGGGAGTAAACTGGCAACATGGAACTGGAAATCTATCGCGCACTGGTGAAGATCAATGTGTCCCCCGAGGATGCGCAAGCCGTGGCCGAATCGATCAACAAGGAGATCGACAAGCGCTACACCTTGCATGCAGCTCAACTATTCACTAAAGCTGATGGTGGGGAATTGAAAGCGGACGTCATCAAATGGTGCGTCGGCACCATGTTTGCTGCTGTGGGCCTCTTTGCCGCGATCACCAAACTCTGGCACTGATTCAAGTTACTCCACGCCTTCGGGCCCGCCTTGTGCGGGCTTTTTTCTGCCCGCTGCGCCAGTGTGGTTGGCCAGAACTGGGGCAGGTGCTGACAGGGCAAGAGCGGCATTCTTGCGTGGAAACGCTTGCCACTGGATCTACTCGACGTTGCCCCATCGGCCGCCGATAGGCTGATTCACCCCTCCAGCATCACCTGCTGCACGCTCTTTTTGTTGTATGTTGTATTGAAATACAACATACAACATACAACATATAACATATAACAAATACAGGTTGGAATTCGTCGCGGCGGTAGGGCTGCCCCCTTTCATCATCGACCTCCGAGCGCTGCCGGGCTTTGGCCTTGCAGCCTCGGGTGCTGCATGGCCTTTCGGGATCATGGGCCGGCGCCCCGCCGCCGGCCCATGACTCATCTCCCGTAAAAGCCCTTTCCCCTGTCCCCGTAGGCCCTTTCGTGCGTCCGACGATTTAGGAGGACGCACGCCCTTTGGATAGGCCCCTTGCGCCCGTAGAAAGCCCCTTGCCCGTAGGCCCCCCGCCCTGGGGGGCGCCTTTCTCGTGCATGCGTCTTTCACCTATGGCATTTCGCAGAATTCCGCAATTTTTCATGCCTACCACTGTGCGGAACGATCGTCAAGCGTAAACCGTCCGCCACGTGGCGGAGGGTTTCGGCTTGAGGCCACCACCTACAAAAAAGACACTGCCGGCCATTGGCGACGTTTCCCGGATGGGTGACGTCTTTGGCCCGCAGTCTCTCGGCTTGCGGGCGTTTTCTCTACAGGTGGTGGATTCATGGGGCAGGCGCACGCAAGGGCGGCAGGTGCAGCGGCAATAGCAACTGCAGTAGGAGTGCTTGGCTGGCTGGCGATGCCGGCAAAGGCGCAGGCGGTAGGAGATGGCTCGGTGCGCATCGGCCGCTACAGCACGCAGCAGGCGGTGCCGGTAGCGAGCGCGAGCGATCCGCTCGCCGTCTTCGCCACCATCACCTTCCCGCGCCAGCAGGTGAGGACCGTGGGGGACGCCGTGCGCCATACGCTCCTGCGCACCGGCTGGCAGCTGGTCGATGTCGCCGCTCTCTCGCCCGAAGCCTCTCGCTTCCTGGCACTGCCGCTCCCCGAGTCGCAACGCATGTTAGGTCCCTACCGAGTGCAGGACATCCTGGACTTGCTGCTGGGGACCACCTGGCAGTGGCACCGCGATCCGGTGCAAAGGCGTCTCTGGTTCACCGTGACGCCTGCCTATGCCCAGTTGACGCAGACCCACGCTGCCGAGGCTTCGGCCAGTGCGTCCACGCAAGCCGTGGCCGACCGGGATGCTCGGTCTTCACCGGGCGTGCCGCTGGACGCCGCACCCGCCGATGCCAAGGAGGCCGACGATGCAGCAGCACGTTGAGCGCGACACGGCGCACGAGCCCGGCCCGCAAACGCACCAGGATCACGAGATCGACCTCCTGCTGGACCACCAGGACGACGTGCATCGCCAGGACGGCCAGAGAATCGAAGGCCAGGATGCTGCCCGGGCATGGCACCCCGACACCGCCGCGATGCCGCTGGCGGATGACCCGGAATCGGCATCGGCTGTGGATACAGGTACGCGCTCGCGCCGGCCATTCGGCAAGGCTACGACCCTCATCCTGGTCTTGCTGCTAGCGAGCATCGCCTGGGTGGCCTATGGCCGACTGACGCGCTCTGCAGCCGCCTTGGCGCCAGAGCCTGCAGCACTTGCCCAACCGGCCGAACCTTCGGTCACTGCCGATCCCGCCAAGGCCGATCCTGTCTCAGCTGGGGTGAGCCCTGCGGCCAGCCTTACCACGGCGGCAGCGTCATCGCCGGCATCGCAATCGGCGGTGACCTCAAGCGTCGCCACGCCGCAGGCCTTGCCGGAGCCGACGTACCCGGATCTGCCCGCCATTGACGCCGCCCCTGAGTCGGCCAGCACGCCGAGACCGGGCACCGTTGAACCCGGCGCGGCTTCACTGGGCACAGTGGCAATCACCGGCGTCCAGGACCAGCGGCTGGAGCGGCTGGAGTCCCAGCTCGCTCGCATCGAAACGCTGCTGACGCAGCGCCCGCCAAGCCAGGCGGCTCCCGCAGTGCCTGCTGCCAACGCCGCCGTGTCGGCCACCCGCCCCCAGGTCCGGCCTCGCGTTCCAGCCGCCAAGCCTGCCGCAGCGGTCAAGCCGGAAGAGCCAAAAATCGCCGGCCAACTGCTGTCCGTTGACCTCTGGGACGGCCGCCCTTCCATCGTCGTGGGCACCGGCGAGACCGCGGACCAGCGCGTGCGGGTGCTGCAACAGGGCGACTCCTACAACGGCATCACCCTCAAATCCATTGACGTGGCCGCGCGCCGCGCCACGTTCGACGTGGGCCAGGGCCGTCTGGTCCAGCTGTCGGTGGAGGGCCAATGACCATGCAAGGGATGCACTCGATGGCGACCATCGCTCACTGGTCCGTGGCTTGTCTGATCGCACTCGGCGCCACCACAACCTCGCTGGCCCAGCCAAAGACCCAGCAGCAGCGCACGCAGGAGGTGACGAGCCAGCGAGGCGGCGCCGACCGTGCGGGCACGGTGCTGGACGAGAGCGACCAGCTCATCGCCTCCATCTGGGGCCTCTCTTCCGAAGAGATGCTGCGCGCCAAGGTCCTGCTACAGGGGCCGCGCAAGTCGTTCTCCGTGGAGAACCTCTCGCCCGTCGAGGCGCTTGGCATCCACGCCCGCAGCGATGCGGAGCGCCGCAAGTACGCCGAGATGTTCGCGCGCACCTTCCACGCGGATGTGGAGCGCTCGCTCGCCTGGAATGCCGCCTTCACGGAGGCGATGGCCCGGATGTATCCCAATGAGCCTGTCATGGACTTCAGCGGCCAGGCCAAGGTGGCCGCGCCCATCGGCACGGCGGACGTGCTCAATGTGCCTCGCTCCCTGGTGGTCGATACCGCGCCAGGCGCCAGCGCACCGAAAGCGGCAAAGGTCCGCTGATGCAGACGATGCTGCCACGCCGATCCATGGTGCTGGGTTTGCTGGCGGGCATGCCCGCTTGTGTCATGTGTGCAGAGCCCAACGGCCCATGGTTGCCCTACCGGCTCGAGGATGTGAAGCGGATCGAGCCGACAGGCGCGCAGATCTCGCGCACGCCGACCGCTGCGATGCGCCGCATCGAACCCGTAGTACAGGACATGCTCTCCGCATCCATGGTGCAGAGTCACCCACCGAAGGCCTACGCGGTCACCGCAGGGCGCATGGGCGTCCCGCCCTGGCTGCTCTTCGGCGTCGCCCTGCAGGAATCCAAGCTCAAGTTCGGCGAGCGCACCCTGCCCTACCCGTGGACGCTGTGCGTGCGTGGACAGGGACTGCGCTACGCCGACTACCCCGAGACGCTGGCCGCACTCAAGGGCTTCATCGCCCGCCGCGTGACCAACATCGACATCGGCGCGATGCAGGTCAACTGGCACTGGCATGGCGACAAGCTCAAGCAGCCCGAGCGCGCCCTCGATCCTTATCCCAACCTCGCCGTGGGAGCGCAGATCCTGCGCGGGCATTTCGAGGCGGGCGGCAACTGGCGCCGCGCCATCGCGCTCTATCACACGGGCTCGGACAACACCCACGAGACCCTCTCGCGCGGCGCGCGCTATGCCGATCAGGTGCTCCAGCGACTGGGGCGCATGGGCGTGCCCGTGTCTGCGCTGCTGCACAGCGTGCCGCGCCCATCTTCGGAGGCCTCGCGTGCACAGGCTTGATTCAGTGGTCCTGGCTTGTGCCCTGATGTGGACTGCTGCTGCGAACGCCGGCCAGCCTGCACTGCAACAGATCCATGGCAGCGATGCCACCGTGCCAGTGGCTCCCTACCTGGCCGCGCTCGTGGGCGGCGAGGACCAAGAAGGCGTGATGCAGGGCGTGGCATTCCCGCTTCGCACCCAGCTGCGCCAGGGCGTGCTGACCGCCGAGGGAGTGGCCGTTTTCAACGCCCGCTGGATGACCCAACCCATCGTCGTGATGGGCACCGACTGGGCATCGCTGCAGTGGCTGCAACTGCACCAGGACCGTCTGCGTGGCCTTGGTGCCGCGGTGATCGTCGTCGCCGCCGACAGCGAGGACGAGTTCAAGACGCTGCAGCGCGCCGCAGCCGGTGTGCCGGTTGCGCCCGCGCAGAGTCCATGGCTGGAGTCCCGCATGCGTGCGGCCGGCGTTGCCATCTACCCCATCCTCATCGACCTCGATGGCCGGGCGCGCCAGGTCCTCTTCGACGGTGCCGAGGACGATCTCGGGAAAATCGGGAAAGGCACGCCATGAAGAACCACGCGGTCCTGGAGGCGCTGCTGCGCCCGCCCATTGAGTTGTGGAGCGTGGCCATGGCCTGGGGCGTGGCCCTGGTGGCGGTCGTCGCGCCGTGGGCGCTCATGATGCCGCCCCTGCTGGGCTGGGTGGCGGCAGTGATCGCCTTCGCGTTCGGCTACCAGCGCCTGCGCCAGGCGCTGCAGATCCTGCGCTACCAGCACTACATGAAGTATTACAAGGTCACGCGCATCTCGCCGTCCAAGATCCCGGTAGGCAAGGATGAGTATTACCTGGGAGAAGGCTTCGAGTGGACGCAACTGCACACCCAGCGCAAGCGGGATGCCACGCGCACGGAAGCCGAGCCGTTCGTGAAGCCCAGCGCCACAGAGGTCGCCATGCGCCGCTGGGGCACGAAGCTCAACGAGGACATGCAGGCGAAGCTGCGCAGGAATCCCTCCGAGCCCACCTTGCTCGTGCGCGCCCTCGCGGGCGCCCTGGCCAGCGAAGCCTGGTTCAATCCCCTGCGCTCCTATCCTGACCTGGGCGGCTCGCCCATCCTGCACGGCGTGGGTGCGCTGCAGGAAGGCCCCGTCAAGATGCGCCAGTCTTCGCGCTCCGGCCACATGATCGTCATGGGCACCACGCGTGTGGGCAAGACGCGCATGCTGGAGATGTTCGCCACCCAGGACATCCACGCCGGCCACGTGACCATCGTGATCGATCCCAAGGGTGACGCGGAATTGATGCTGCGTCTGTACGCGGAAGCCGCCCGCGCAGGTCGGCTGGACCAGTTCTACCTGTTCCATTTGGGCTACCCCGAGATTTCCGCGCGATACAACGGCATCGGCAATTTCGCGCGCATCACCGAGGTGGCCACGCGCGCGACCAATGCCCTGCCGTCCTCTGGCAACTCGGCCGCGTTCAAGGAGTTCTCCTGGCGCTTCACCAACATCGTGGCGCAGGCCCAGGTGGCGCTCGGGCGCGTGCCGACCTACGAGACGCTGCTCAAAGACGTGACCGGCATCGACGGGCTGTTCATGGACTACGCCCGGATGATCTTCACGCGCCTGGCACAACAAGGTCAACACACCGAATGGGAGAAGCGGGTCGCCGCCCTCGAAGCGGTCGTGGGCACCAAGGGTGGGCCAGCCGTGCCGCGCAGCCTGGCCGACCGCACGCCCGATTTGGTGGCGATGTTCCTCTGGATCAGGGACTCCAAGGTCGAGGACACGGTGTTGCGAGGCCTGGCCGCCGCGTTCAGCTACGAGCGATCGTTCTACGAGAAGATCATCGCCAGCCTCGGGCCGTTCCTCGAAAAGCTCACCACCGGCGCCGTGGGCAAGCTGATCTCCCCGGACTACTTCGATGCCAGCGACAAACGGCCGGTCTTCGACTGGATGACCGTGATGCGCCAGGGCGGCATCGTCTATGTGGGCCTGGATGCCCTGTCCGACTCGGTGGTGTCCTCGGCCGTGGGCAATTCCATGCTGGCCGACCTCGTGAGCGTGGGCGGCAAGCTCTACAAGACCGGGCTTGATCCGCACCACCCGGATGGCAAGCTGCAACTGCCCACCGTGTGCTGCCACTTCGATGAGGTCAATGAGATCGCAGGCCCCGAATTCGTGCCCATGGTCAACAAGCTGGGCGGGTCGGGCTTTCGGATCACGGCCTACACGCAGTCGATGTTCGACATTGAGGCGCGCGTGGGCGACAAGGCCAAGGCCGGGCAGATCCTGGACAACTTCAATCACCTGGTGATGCTGCGGGTGCGTTCGGTCACCACGGCCAACCTGCTGGCCGAGCAGGTGCCGCAAGTGGAGGTCGTGCACCTCACGCCCATGTCCGGCGTCACCGACACGGCGGCGCAGGGCACGGGCGTGGACTTCACGTCCCGCAACGACGACATCGTGACCACCACCAAGGTGGCGATGATCGAGGCGGCCGACCTTCTCAGCCTGCCGCAGGGCCAGGCGTTCGCGCTGCTGGAGGGAAACCGACGCTTCAAGATTCGCATCCCGCTGGCGGACTCCACCAACGATCCGTTCGTTCCCGAGTCGCTCAAGAAGGTGGCCAGCGACATGCGCAACCGCTACCGCACCAGCGAGCAATGGGCCAAGGAGACGGACTGGATGGGCGACTGGATGTCCGCGCAGCCGTTGGGCGCTGCGGCCGCGGACCTGATCGCCACCGACCTGGCGCAGGAGGACGCGGGTGCACATGAAACCGCTGTGAATGAGGCCGTGATGACCAGCACCGCCCTGGGTCAGATCATGAGGCACGGATCATGAGCGGCGCTCCTCCCAAGGGACCGGTGCGCCCTCGCACGCGCGGCCCCGTCGAACTCGCGCTGGAGATCGGCATCGGCCTGACCTTCGTGGCGCTGTTCTCCTGGTTCGTGGGCATCCTCATCGAGATCGGCGGGATGTACTGGCTCTGGAAAGACGAGGGTGCGGGCCATGCGCGCACGCTGGTGGAGCAGGACCTGGGCTACATCGCCGCGGCACCGCGCAGCCTCCTGGTGCCGGACACGGTGGCGTTTTCCCGGCAAATCGTGCGATGGGTGGAGATGCCCTACGAGCGCCTCGGCGTGCTGCGCTGGTACGACCGCTTCAACGGTCCGCAGGCGGCAGCAGAGCCCAACCCCTCCAGCGCCAACGCAGCCGGGGGAAATCCGTTGTCCAAAGGCATGGGGCGGGCCAGCCGCTCCATGGGCAAGCTCCTGTCGCAATGGGCGCTGGTCTCGATGTACGTCGCGCAGGACGTGCTGCTGCGCATGTCGGTGGCGCTCTTCGCCCTGCCCGCCTTCGTCCTCGCCTGCCTGGTGGGGGCCGTCGATGGCCTGGTGCGCCGCGATCTGCGCCGCTGGGGCGGCGGGCGTGAAAGCTCCTTCGTCTATCACCACGCCAAGCGCTACACCGCCTGGTCGCTCACCGGCGGCTTCGGCCTCTATCTCACCTGGCCCTTCGGCGGCTTCAACCCCGCCTACATGGTCCTTGTCTTCACCGTCCTAGTCGCCGCCACCCTCTCGACCACCGTGGCGGCATTCAAGAAATATGTCTGAACTCATCAGGAGAACAATGATGCAATCCCCGCCCTCCCACGAAACTGGCCAACGCTGCCGCAGTGCCTGGCTGATCGCCCTGCTGCTGGCGGCGGGCGCGGCCGCAACCGCTCCCGCGCATGCCGGCGACGAGGACACCGAGCGCGAGCACCTGGCGCGCATCGCGCACGAGATCGAGCGCGTGCAGGCCATGGTGGCCACCGCCGCGCAGGATGCGCCCACCGGCCAGCGCGTCAAGTTCCGCTACGACTGGCTGTCCAGTGACTTGCAGATGCTCCGCGAGGGCATCGAGCGGCACACCGACACCCCGCGCCAGCCACGGCCCGTGGCACCGCTGCGCGGCGACTACCGCCAGTGATCCCTGCTTGCCGCACACCAACTGCACGGACACCCCCATGAACCAGACCATGCGCGAGGCCTTCCGCACCGGCTCGGGCGCCGATCCCGCGGCCTTCAAGACCACGCTCACGCTCATCGTGAGCGCCGTGGTCCTGACCTTCTTCGCCTGGATCGTGCTGCAACTCATGGATGCCTACCGCCACGAGCGCATCACCGCGGTGGAGGCCACCGTCGCCGGCGTCAAGGCCATGGTGCTGCTCTCGCTCGTCTTCTACGTCGTGGTCTAGCCGCGACCGTTTTCCATCCCACTTTCATTGAAGGACCCATTCACATGCCATCGTCCCGACTTCAACGCCTCCAGGCGCTCGCCCGCAACACCTTCGCCCTCGCCCGGGATCGCGCAGCCCGCGCGCTGCTCGCGCCATCGGTCGCCCTGCTCTGCACCCCGGCCCTGGCCGCCTTGCCCAACGTGCATAAGCCGACCGAGGCGATCGGCGGCGGCACGGTCGCCGAAGGCGATTGGCTCGGGTATTTCGGAGGGTATTTCAAGGCGGGCCTGACCGTGCTGGGCCTGGTGCTTGCGGCCGTCGGGCTGGTCTACGTGGTGGCCGGTGCGCTTGCCAAATGGCGTGCTTATTCCGCTGGCAAGGCCGACATATCCGACCTGAAGGAATACTTCATCATGGGCGCGATCTTCGCGGTCATGCTGGTCATGCTGGTGACCCAGGCGCTGGAAGTGCTGAAGTGATCGGGCCGGGACCACGACACCATGCCACGCAGATCCATCGGCACCGCGGACGCTCCGTCAGCCACGCCGCACACCTTGCAGTCGCCAGCGCGCGGTGCCCCGGTCACGGACCGTGTGAACGTGGAGCCGGCCATCCTGAACGGCATCACCGTGACGGAGGCCAAGGTCATCGGCCTGCTGGCGCTCGCCGTCTTCCTGCTCCTTGGCTCCATCGTCGCCGCGTTCACGGGCCTGTGGCAGGTTCTGGGCATGCTCGCGCTCTTCGGGCCGATGGCGGTGCTGTGGTTCTCCTCGACCTGGCTGGCGCGCATCAAGCGCGGTCGGCCCGATGGTTACTACACCCAGTACCTGCACCTCTGGGCCGCTCGCCAGGGATGGGTCCGGTGCCGCTTCATCGGGCACGAGGGCTGGTGGGACCTGGGCCGCTCCTTCGAGGGCTCTCTTGCCTCACCCTTGCAGCCACCGAGGGAAGTGCCAAAGGACTCGCCCAGCCGCACAGGGGCCGGCAAAGGCACCTGATCCGACCGTTCGACTGAGCCTACCGACATCCCCATGAATCCTTACCTCGACGCCCTGGCCTCGGCCCGGGCACAGAACGCCACGCTGCGCCACGCGATCCTCATCGTCGCCGCCATGGGCGCCCTGGGCATGTACTACGCCCACTCCATGCCCAAGAACCTGGACCTGCACCTGGCGCCCAACGTCAAGGCCGGCGACAGCGTGCACGTGGAGAGCGGCAACGCGCCCGTGCCCGACACCAACGTCTATGGCTTCGCCTACTACATCTGGCAGCAGGTCAACCGCTGGCAGGCCGATGGCGCCAAGGACTATGGCTCGCAGATCTTCGCCCTGCAAGCCTTCGTGACGCCGGCCTGCCGGGCCCAGCTCGAAGCGGACATGCAGTCGCGCTACAACAGCGGCGAGTTGCGCTCGCGCACGCGGCAGATGACCGAGATTCCCGGCTTCGGTTACTCCGGCGCGCGCGTGGTCGCGGACGGCCCGGATGCCTGGACCGTGCTGCTGGACATGCAGCTCATGGAGAGTTTCCGGGGCCAGCCCGTCAAGGATGCGTTCATCCGCTACCCGCTGCGCATCGTCCGCTACGACGTGGACCGCGAGAAGAATCCCTGGCGCATGGCCATCGACTGCTACGGCGCCAACCGTCCGGCGCGCCTGGAGATGAGCGAGGTGCAGGCGGTGCGCAGCGGCCAGGCCGCGCCCAAGCTGCCCACCACCCTCACGCCCGCTGCCCTACCGCGCACGGCCGACCAGCGTGTGGACCCCAACAGTCCCCAAGCCACTCCCCTGCAGGCCCAGGGCGCCTCGGCGTCCGCACCCGCCGGTGCCGCTGCCAACACATCCACTCCTCCGTCCAGCCCTTCGCAATGACTGCTCACCGCACCATGCACCGCTTCACCTACCGACTCTCCGCGCTGGCCGCGGCCGCCTCGATGCTGCCCTGCCTGCCGCAGGCGCAGGAGGTCCGCCAACTCTCCCTGGCCAACGTCCCGCCGGACATGATCGACGCGGGGCCGCAAGCCGGCAAACCGGCCACGAACGACATCGACCTGGGACAGGATCTGTCTCCATCGGGTGCCAATCCGCAGCCTGGCTCATTCGGAGCCGACTCGCCCGCGAGGGCGGCCGCCCAGGCGGCGCGTGCTGGTAGCTCCTCGGCTGCCCGCACCCGCCGCCCGCCTGCCACGGGCGCCGCCGCTCGCGGTGGGGTGGAGCGCACGGTCTTCGAGCGGGCGCCCATCGCCGTGCCGCTGCCCGTGGGCCGTGAGCGGCTGATCACGCTGCCGGCGCCCGCTGCACTGCATGTTCCCCGAGACATGGAATCGGTGGCCCGCCTGGAGGTGATCGACCGCACCCTGTATGCCACGGCCCTTGTCCCCTTCACCACGCTGCGCATCGTCGCGGAACTGGTGGACAGCGGTCAGCAGATCCCGATGGACCTCGTAGCCGGCGAGAGCACTTCCGCGGCCACGTCCGAGCTGGAGGTGTTCGTGGTCGAGCCGGGCAAGGCTTCCGGCGCTGCGGTGTCCGTCGCCTCTGCCGCCGCTGCAGGGGCCGGCGCGAAGGAGGCAGAGCCCGAGCAGCCTGCGGCCGACATGGTGCAACTCACCCGCTATGCGGCGCGGATGCTCTACGCGCCGCGGCGCCTTGCCTACGACCTGCCTGGCGTGCGTCAGGTGGAGGTAGGCACGCAGCCCGTCTCCGGCCTGCTGCGTGGCGCGCAGGTGGAGGCCGCGCCCCTGGGCCAATGGCGCTCGGGCAACCTGTACGTGACGGCCGTGCGCGTGACCAACCGCGCCAGGACGCCCCTGGAGTTGCCGCTGGAGGACATCCGTGGGCGTTGGATCTCCGCGACCGCGCAGCACGGGCGCATCGGCCCGGCCGGCAGCGACTGGGACACCACCGCCCTGTACCTGGTATGCGAGCGCGCCTTCGAGGCCTGCCTGTAACAGGAGAGCGAGCCCATGGCCACCACCAGCAACAAACTCATCCCCCTCCTGGGCACCTTCGGTGCCGTCGTGATCGTCGGCGTGCTGTATCAGCAGTTCTCCGGTCCGTCCCAGCCCAAAGCCGACGCGCCGATGAAGTCCGTGCCCGATCCCGCCAAGGCCAAAGCCGGCCTGCCCAAGGCGGCCGGCGCCGACAACGACACGCCGGCCGAGACGCTCGCCACCGTGGTGGCCAGCAACACGCAGCTGCGCCAGGACGTGGCCAAGATCATCGAGACGAACAACCGCCTGACCGAGGAGAACCGGCGCCTGGGTGGTACTGGTGGCCCGGGCACCCAGGGACCGGCCAACAACCCGAGTGCCGCGTCCGTGCCGGCACCGCAGGCCGCCGCCATCGATCCCCCCGCCGCCGACAAGTCCATCCTGGGGAACGCGATCGACACCGCCGCCGAGGCCGCGGACACGCTCATGAAGGGCCTGCCTGGTCCACCTGGTGTGGCGCCCGGTTCACCGACCACGCGCGGCCCGTCCACGGGGTCGCAGACCGCGACATCCTCGCGCGCCGGCGCCTCGGGCTGGTCGGATGCCGGTGCCGCCGCGCAGGCTGATTCGCACGCCGGGGTGGTCCAGTACAAGCTCATGACGCCCATGGGCTACGTCGCGCATGTGGACCCGGCGCGGGGATCGGGCGCCGTGGCCACGACGCGGTTCGTGCGAACCACGCAGGCGAGCGGCGACGCCGGCGCCGCAGGCACTGCAGGGCCTGCCACGCAGGCCGCAAGAGCCGCCGCGCAGAAGGCCGAAGACACGCCGTTCTTCACCCTTCCAGAGAACTCCACGCTCGCTGGCGTCACCGCGATGACCAGCCTCATCGGTCGGGTGCCCATCGATGGCCGGGTGACGGACCCCATGCAGTTCAAGGCCATGGTCGGGCGCGACAACCTCGCTGCCAGCGGCTGGGAGTTGCCGCCCGACATCGCCGGCATGATCGTGACTGGAGTTGCCATCGGGGACATGGCGCTGTCGTGTTCCGAGGGCAAGGTGCGCTCGATCACCTTCGTCTTCAACGATGGCACGGTGCGCACCGTGTCTTCCCGCAACCGGGGCGGCGGGATTTCCACGGGGAGCGGATCGGGCGGTTCATCTGGCGGCGACATCGGCTTCATCTCGGACCTGCACGGCAACCCGTGCATCCCGGGCAAGTTCGTGACCAACGCGGCGAGCTACCTCACCGACATCAGCATGCTGCGCGGCCTCGGTGTGGCCGGCCAGGCCTTTGCCGACGCGCAGCGCACGCAGCGCAACAACAACGACGGATCGACGTCCTCCTCGATCACGGGTGACCGGGGGCGCTTTGCCATGGGCCAGGCCGTCAGCGGCGCCACCGACGAAGTGACGCAGTGGATGCTCCAGCGCCTTCGCAACAGCTTCGATGCCGTGATCGTGCCGTCCGGCAAGCAACTCGTCATCCACCTGGACCAGGAAATCCGCCTGGACAAAGCCGTCAACGCCCGCCGCCTGGTGCATCGCCAGCAGGGGGGCACCCAAATCGCACGAGGAGAACGCCATGGTCTCGAATGACCTCATCCCAACGACATCACGTCTGATGCCTGCAGCCTGTTTGTCCCTGGTCCTGCTGGGCACCGGCTGCTCGGTCACAGGAAACCGGGAATCGCCCATCAACGAGGTCACCCGTGGCAGCCCGACCGTGCTGGACATCTACCGCGGCAAGGCCTCGCCCAAGGATGACGAGGGGGCCCAAACCGCCCGCACCCGTACCGCGCAGGACCGCCTGCGCGAGGCGTCGTCCGCCAGGCCCATCGCCGCTGGCGATGCCGACACCCAGCGCTACTGGTCCGCCCTGGAGCCCATGCGCCAGCGCTTCGCCCGCGTGCCCAACCCCGATCTCGTCATGGTGGTCTATCCGCATCTGGCGCGCGGCACCTACCCGGTGCCGGGTTATGTGACCACGTTCCCGATGTACGAGCAGACCTTCTACGCGCTGCCGGGAGAGGTCGAGCAGGACCTGCGGGCCGTTAGCGCTGTGCAAGGTAAAGCCGGCACCCGTCCCTCTCGCTGACATCACGCCTTTAGCCCACGACAACCACGCACGATGCTCCTTGACTTCATCCGACCCAAGCGCACTCCAGGCCCACCTGCCAGCGGCGCAGCCGCCACCACCCCATCCAACGGCCAAACGGTGGGGCAACGCCGGCGCATGGCCCTGCGCCCGCCCTCCTTCACCGACATGCTGCCCTACGTCGCCTACCAGGGCGAGGACAAGGTGTTCGTACTCAAGGATGGCGCCACCCTCGGCGCGATGTTCGAGCTGTCGGCCATCCCCACGGAGGCGCAGGCCGCGGAGTTCCTGGCCGAGCATGCCCTCAAGGTGCAGGAGGCCCTGCAGGCGCTGCCCGAATCGGACGCATCGCCCTGGATCGTGCAGTTCTTCGCCAACGACGATCGCAACCTGGGACCGCTGGCGGGCGCATTGAGCGACTACATCGCCGAACAGCACAAGGACTACCCCGAGCGATGCCGTGCGATCCTGGACTCGCGCTTCACCCAGTCGGTCCTGGCCGAGATGTCCAGGCACCTGGATCTGGTCTCGCGCCCGCAGGGCCTGTTCACCGACACGCTGGTCACGGGCCAGGTCTGGCGCGGCCAGGTGCGGCGCGTGCGCTGCTGCATCTACAAGCGCTTCGCCGGGCTGGCCGACGACCCGGCGCCGCCCACCGCGCAGATCGAGTCGGTGGCGATCACCCTGATGTCCACCTTCAGCGAGGCGGGTGTCGCCGCGCGCCGCTGCACCGGCCGCGACCTCTACGAATGGCTGCTGCCGTTCTTCAACCGCGCCGTGCCCTGGGCTAGCACGCCCACCGACCTTTTGCGCCAGGCGCCCTACCCCACCGATGCGGGCACGGGGTGGCCCCAAGCGCCCCTGTTCGGCTGCGACCTGTCGGACCTGCTCAACCTCTCGCCCCCGAAGTCCGACCTGGCGGCCGGCACCTTCGAGTTCGATGGCTTGCCCGTCAAGGCACTGGCTCTGCAGAGCATGCGCAGTCAGCCGCAGATCGGCCACTTCTCGGCCGAACTGCAAAGCGGCAAGGAGAGCTTCGCGCGCCTGGACCGCCTGCCCGCCGGCGCCATGCTTTCCATCTCTCTCACCGTGCAGCCGCAGCACCAGCTGGAGCGCCACATCGAGCGCATCCGCGATGCCTCTCGCGCCAAGTCCGCTGCTGCCATGGAGACGCACCGCGAGTGCGAGCAGGTCCTTGCCCGGATGGTGCAAGGGGACAAGCTCTACCCCATGATGATGACGCTCTACGTGAGCGGACACGACACCGCCGACCTGGAGCAGCAGATCTCCCAGGTCAATGCGCTGCTCGTGCCCTCGGGCCTGCGGTTCATCGATTCCAAGCACGACCTGGTGCCCCTGGACACCTTCATGCGTGGGCTGCCCTTCAACTTCGATCCGGCATTCGACAACCGTTCACTGCGCCGCTCACGCCTGACCTTCGCCTCCCACGCCGCCGCGCTGCTGCCCGTGTATGGACGGGCGCGCGGGACTCCCCACCCGGGCATGTGGTTCTGGAACCGCGGCGGCGAGCCGCTCTGGGTCGATCCGCTGAACCGGCGGGACCGCAAGAAGAACGCGCACATGCTCGTGCTGGGCCCTACGGGCGCGGGCAAGTCGGCCACGCTGAACTACCTGGCCATGATGACCATGGCCATCCACAAGCCGCGCCTTGTGATCGTGGACGCGGGCCGCTCCTTCGAGCTGCTGCTCGCGTACTTCAAGGGCATGGGCCTCTCCACCCACCATGTGACGCTCACGAGCGAAGCGGACGTATCGCTGCCGCCCTTCGTGCATGCCCTGCGGCTGCTGGACGATCCCGATGTCATGTCCTCCTACAACGCGGCCGAGCAGCAGGCCCGGGTCAACGCAGGCGTGCCGGACGACGAGGGCATCGACATCCTGATCGGCGAACTGGATGAGGAGCCCTCGGGCACCCAGGCCGCAACGGCCACGCCTGGACAAGACCAAGATGACGAAGGGACGGAGCGGCGCGATCTCCTGGGCGAGATGCTGATCGCCGCCATCATGATGATCACCGGCGGAGAAAAACAGGAGGTCGCACGCATGGGCCGTGCCGACCGCTACCTCGTCTCGCGGGCGATCATCCGCGCGTCCGTGCGCTGCCGAAAGGAAGGCCGCACGCACCCGCTGACCCAGGACGTGGCCATCGAACTCATGGGCATGCACCGCGACGAGACGCTCTCCGGCCCGCGCCAGATGCGCGCGGAAGAAATGGGCCAGTCCATGATGACCTTCACGCAGGCGCTGCGCGGCAAGCTCTTCAATCGCGAGGGCCAGGACTGGCCAGACGCGGACGTGACCCTCATCGAGATGGGCACGCTGACGCAAGACGGCTATGGCGACGCCCTGGCGGTGGCCTACACCAGTCTCATCGACTCGGTGCAGTCGCGCGGCGAGCGCACGCAGGCCGAGGGCCGCCCCATCGTCTTCCTGACCGACGAAGGCCACTTGATCACCACCAACGAGCTGCTGGGCCCGAAGATCGCCAAGGGCACCAAGATGTGGCGCAAGCTGAACATCTGGTTCTGGCTGGCGACGCAGAATTTGCAGGATTTCCCGGACTCGATGGAGCGGGTGCTGTCCATGTGCGAATACTGGATGCTGCTCACCATGGACCGATCGGAGATCGCCGAGGTCGCGCGGTTTCGCAGCCTCACGCCCGAGCAGCGCCATCTGATGGAGTCCGCCCGCAAGGAGCCGCCCAAGTACACCGAGGGCGTCATCATCTCTGCGCTCGGCCAGATGCTGTTTCGCAACGTGCCGCCTGCGCTGCCGATCGCCCTGGCCATGACCGAAGGCCATGAGAAGGCGCACCGGCGCCGGCTCATGGACCAACACGGCTGCACCGAACTGGAGGCGGCCATGCTTGTGGCCGAGGAACTCGTGAAGGCACGCGGATGAGCGCCGTGCATCGGATCTGCTCGAAATTCCAGCCGTGGGCACTGGCATTGCCGGCGTTCATGATGGCCTCCCTTGCCCAAGCTCAGGTCATCCTGGGCGATGACCTGTACCGGGGCATCACGCAAGTGGAGGTCTTCGCCAACTCGGCCATGCTCGTCACGCCCCAGCGCTCGGATCGATACAAGCTCGACATCTACCGGCTGGACGCCATGTCCCGGGTGGAGCAGTCCATCAACCAAGCGCTGCCGCAAAACGAGGCCGATGCCCGCGCCTGGCTCGCGGCGAACGAGGCACGCATCCGCCGACAGGTGCAGCCCGTGGTGGCGAATGCCGCCAATGGCATCACCCTGGCGATGCACTACCGCATCGACCGGCTGCCGGCCATCGTCGTCAACCGGCAGACCGTGGTGTTCGGGATGACCGACGTGAATGCCGCGCTGGCGGCCTTCCAGCGCGCTCGACCAGCCTCTGGACCGAGGGGCGCGCAATGACGAGAACTTCGTCTTTCGGCCGCGTAACGAGCACCCTGGCAGCGCTGCGATCCGGCTCCATCGCTCTGGCCGTGGCTGGCACATTTGCCATGGCGCCAGGTGCCTTGCTTGCGCAGACCACCAACACCGTGGCGATCCTGACCGCCACCTTGCAATCTTTCCCCAGTTGCCTGTCCTACCAGGTCAAGGGGATGTGCTTCTTCCTGCGCTGCACGATCAAGGGCTGCGCCATCCTCTCCTCGATCCGCGTGAGCCATTACGTGCCCGATGCGATCGTGAGTACCTACAACGACCCGCTGATGCATCCCTGGCTGGAGGTGGGCAAGCCGATCGCCGCCACCATGGCCGTTGTCGGTTCTGCTATGGCCGGCATGCCGCTGGATTCTGCGGCCGATACGGCGCGCGATGACACCGAGATCACCACCTTCAAGGGAGCGGACGCCATCGGCAATCCCGTGGGCATGGTGGCGAGCGTCCTGTCCAGCGGCACTCTGCCGAACGTCCCCTCGGTGTTCGGCATACCCGGCCTCACGGAGTTGATGGACTTCCCCTCCGAAGAGTTGCCCAACATTCAGCGCGAATGGATGTCCGTTCCCATGGATGCCGCCAACTCGGTCCTGCAGGGAGCCGCCAGCCTGGCCAAGGCGCCGATGGACATCATCGGGAAAATCTCCAGCCTTCCCGGGCGCCTGTCGCAGCTGCAGTCGGCGGCCGGCAACGTCGGCAGCTTCCTGGGCTCCACCAGCGGGCTGGCGACCCTGGGCATGAATGGCGCGGCTCTCGCGGGCATCGACCTGGGGCCCCTGCAGCAGGTCGTCTCCATCGCCTCGCTGGCTGGCGGCAGCACCGACCTCGGTGTGGGCAGTCTGTTCTGTCCGGGCGGCGCTTCCGCATTCGGCTTGCATTACCAATCCGAACTGGATGCGCTCTTTTGGCGCGGCATCCTGCCGGTGGAGATGCTGTACCCATCTGCCTGGGTGCCCACACGCAAGGAGGTGAGCCATTCGGCAATAGCCAGTACCTGGGGCAGCATCTACCCGCGCACGGGAGAGGTGGTCCAGCAGCATCCGGTCAAGGCCTCGGCCGTGCTTGCGGAACGCGTGGCCAGCATCATCAAGAAGCGCGCGCAACCCCACATCTACAAGCGCCTGGAGACCAGTGGCGGCTACAAGTATTTCTCATCCATTGAGGACTCCGACACCCGCTGGTCGATGGTGTATCCCCGAACCGATACCAGTTGCGTGCGGTTCGGGGAAAACGACTCGCTATCACTGCTTTCCTTCGGCGATGGCCGCACCAGTGCCAACGGCTACGTCTGGAACCTTTGGAACAAATACGACTGCTGCCAAAACCGCGGCATCTACCTGTTCTCGGTCCCATGACCGCCCGAAACCTGCCTCAAGCACCCGTCCCTGCTCTCCAATGACCGCCAAACCTTCCACCCATCCCACCCCTCGGCGCACCGCCATCGCGGCGGCAATCGTCTGCGTATTCGCCTTGGTCAGCACGCCCGCTGTCCATGCACAGCCCGTCTCCAACTCCACGCTCTACTACCGCATGGGCGGCGGCACGCCGGGCGGCGCCGCCAACAACCGCGGGCAGACCTCCCAGGCCCTGGGCCTGCAGGCCAACCTGCGCCTGAACTACTCCTGCGGCAAGTTCGATGTGGGCATGTCCTGGGGCAACATCATGAACAACATCTCGCGGCTGGGTCAGCAGGTGACCAATGCCCTGCAGGCGGGCATCGCCTCGCTGCCGCTGTACGTCCTGCAGCGTGCCCAGCCGGGCCTGTACCAGCTCTTCCAGAACTACAGCCAGAAGGCGGATCTGCTGGTCGCCTCTTCTCTCAAGACCTGTGAGGAAACCGAGGCCATGATCCGGGCCGGCCAGAATCCCTACGAGGACTGGATCAAGATGGCCAAGGGCGATGCCTGGAAGGTCAAGGCCAATACGTCCGGCGACATCGTGCAGGCCAAGATCGACATCAACAAGAACGAGGAAGCGCAGCGCACGGGCGTCAACTGGGTGTTCGGCCAGAAGGCGGGCGGCATCAACTCGCTCCCCCTTCGTCCCATCCGGGATCTCTCGGTGGCTGGCTACAACGCCACGCTGAACAAGTCCGTCACCGCCTCCTCCAGCACCAGCTATGCCGGCTCGACCGACAAGTCCACGCGCCTGGTGCAGGCCTTCGCATCGCCGGACGACCTGGCCAAGTTCACCACCGAGGTGCTGGGCGACAAGCGCGTCTATACCTGCTCGCAAAGCGCGGATTGCCCCACCGCGACGGCGGTGACCACGGCGTCGGGCCTGGGCCCGAAGTACGAAGCGGAGGTGGACCAGGTGCTGCCGAAGCTGCAGGCGATGGCAGGCGCCCCCTCGGGCAGTCCCTACGCCGATCTGAACACGATCGCCGCGCCCGGCATGGCCATCAGCCCGCAGCTGCTGGACGCGCTGCGCAAGCTGCCTCCCGACACGCGCGGCATCGCTGTGACCCGGCTCGGGCAGGAGTTGGCGATGCACCGGGTGATCGACAAGGCGCTGGTGGCGCGCGCCGTGCTGCTCACGGGCCTGAGCCTACCCGAGGTGACGGCCGCGGGCGACGCCATGCGGGACACGCAGTCGCAGATCGACCGGCTGACGCAATTCATCAACGACCTGATGTTCGAGGCCCGGATTCGGAAGGAACTGACCTCCGACACGGCCCTGGCCATCATGGGCAGCCAGTTCCAGGCCGACTCGCGCTCGATGCGCGTGCCCGATGGGCGGGCAGCCGATCCCCAGCCGATGGAAAACGGTCGCGTGAAGGTGACGCCATGAGCACGCAGCCTCTCGATCCGCAAGAGCCTGCAGATGAAGCGAAAGCGCCACGGCGCCAGCTGCTTCGCCTGGCGTTCATCGGCCTGGCCTGGCTGGCCGGCGCCAGCGCGATGGGGTTCGTCCTGGTCGCGCTGCTGTCGCACCTGCAGGTGCGGCCAGAGACCCTGGCCACGCTCCAGATCTGGGCGACCGACATTCGGCACTACGGTGCGCTGGTGCAGTGCATCGCGGTGGCCGGCATCGGCATCTGGTGGCACGCCATCGTGGCCTGGGGTGCACGCCGCGGCATCGTGCGGCCGCAGGAGCATGCACAGGTGATTGCGCTGCGGCCGAAGGTGATGGCGTTCTGCATCGCCTACCTGTTGCTCATTCCGATCGGACCCACCACCTTGCTGCGCTGGCTGCAGGCATGACAGGCGTGCCGGCGCCGCTCGATCTCACTGCGCAGATTTGCGCAGTGAGATGTTGGGACCACTCAAGCCATTGATTTCATTGAAAAATCTCACTTCTTCAAATGGAGCAGTGAGATTCAAAGGCCCAAACACCAAGAAAAACGATGTCGAAAACCTGCCCCGAACCGCCCTTGTTACAGCACCGTCCCCCTGAATCTGGTGCCGAGGCACCGACCAATCTCACAGCCGAGATTTCGGCTGTGAGATTTTTGAAGCACTGAACCACAAAGAAATCGATGTCGAAGATCTGTCTCAAATCGGCCTTGCTTGCGCCGAAGCCACGCTCTGCAGCCACGTCCTGCGTGTGCCCAACAACTCTGGAGCAATGCAATGTCCACCGCCTGCTCGTCGGGCTCTTGCACGCCCTGCAGGAGCCTGATCGCCAGGCCCTGCCCGCCGCGCTCCTGGCCACGCTGGAGGAGTTCGCTGCGCCCTCTTACGACGAGCCTGGCCAATTGGTCGGCACGCCCCGCCGATTGCACTGATCCAACGTCACCCTCCGCACCACCATGCAGCTCGACAGCTACCTCGAAATCTTCACCACCATGTACGGGTGGGCCTTCGCCAACATCATCGGCGAGGTGATCACCGGCACTGGCCTGGTGATCGTGCCCTTCGCGGTCATCCTCTTCAACGCCTGGCGCGACGCCAAGGAGCAAGGCCTGGAGAGCGCTGGCGTGCTGCCGCTGCTGGAGAGCGTGGGCACGAAGATCATCGTCGCCCTGTTCGTGATGTCGCTGTGCTTCGCCACGACGCCCATCACGTCGCTCAGCTCCGTCAACCTGAGCTACTTGCCCGACGCGACCCCCCAGGAGCCCAACCCCACCATGGTCTCGCGCAACGGCGGCACGGGCTCGGGCTACGACGCGGCGATGAAGGATGCGTCGGACGGCACCATGAGCACGGCAGGCAACCTCTCCCAGGTGCCGGCCTGGTGGTTCTCCACCATGGCCATCTCCTCGGGCATCAACCGCGCCGTGCGCGCCGGCATTCGATCAGGCGACCGGCAGATCCGCATGGTCGAGGACATGGCCCGCAACGCGACCATCCAGGACCCGCGCGTGCTCAACGCCATCCAGCGCTTCTACAGCGAGTGCTTCATCCCGGCCCGAAGCCGCTACCTGGCCGCCGCCAGCGGCGCCCTGTCGCCGACGGGGCAAAGCATCGTGGCGGTGGACAACAAGGAGTACGGCCCCACGGACGTGGACTGGATCGGCAGCCAGCTGTTTCGCACGGAGCCGGGCTACTACGCCGACATGCGTTCCTACAACCCGGTGCCGGATTTCCCGGTGGATTTCTCCCGGGACATCGACTACTACAACCCGGCCAGCGGCATCGCCCCACCCCACTCCGGTGTGGTCAACCCCGAGTGGGGTCGGCCGACGTGCAAGCAGTGGTGGGAGGACGGCTCGCACGGGGTGCGCGAGAAGATGGTGGGCCACGCCGGCAGCTTCGGCAAACTCGTGGAGGTGGCAGGCACTGCCATGAACTGGAGCAGCATGGACCAGGCCAAGGATGCTTTTGCGCGCTTGGCGCAGAAGCGGGCCAACCCCCAGTTCGTGGACCCCGATCGCATCATGGGCACCGACTACGATACGGTGACCTCGTTCAGCCGGACCGTCGTGGGCGCGGCCACGGTACTCGGCGTGGGCTGGGAAGCCACCCTGGCCAGCCTGTCGATGCAGCCGCTCATCACGGGCCTGCCGATGATCCAGGCACTGGTGCTGATGGCAATCTACATGTTCCTGCCGCTGATCACCTTCCTGAGTGGCTACGACCTGCGCGTGCTGTTCTATGGGGCGGTGGCGATCTTCACCGTGAAACTCTGGGCCACCATGTGGTTCATCGCCCAGTGGATCGACGCCAGGCTCATCGACGCGATGTACCCCGGAGCGCAGGGCAACATCTTCGTGCAGGAAATCTCACAGCTTGCCGGGTCCATGGCCTCATCGGGTTACAAGCGGATGATCCTGAATATCCTGATGATTTGCCTTTTTGTAGGTTTGCCCATGGTCTGGACAATCATGATGGGATGGGTGGGAATAAATATTGGCACCCAGCTGAATGAAATGATGAAGAGTTCGGAAGGACTGGCTAAAAGTAGCGCAGGCAGCACTGCTGGCCCTGTTAAGGCAGTAGGAAAAACAATTACAAAACTATGAAATCACTTCCGCGGGCCGTAATATAACGGCCAGTCGGTATGTGCTGTATTCGTTATATCTGGCGTTCCAAAGCTATCAATGCAACCATCTGGTATGGAATCCTCTTTCCTTTCATCGAAATCCGGCGCAGTCGAAAGTATGAACAGGAAAATCTTTCCAATTACTGCCAAGGCGCCAAAAAGGAAAGCGCCGATCTTGAAGGCGTTCTTTGGCCGGGTGCTGGCCCTGAAGCTTCCTGCAGCAGCGGCTTCACGGGCCTGCGACTCCACTGAGCGAAGGAGCGGTTTGAATACCCGGAGAAACTCGACCAACGAGTCACGTACCCAAAGGGCCAGGATGACCGAAACGCGCAGCAGGAATTTGCCGCCATGAAAGAGCAGTCGCCAGAAATAGTGGTTCGTTTTTGTTTGCATGGCCTGAAGGCTCCCTTGTTATTTGTGCCAGCGATCATCGACAGGCGCTGTTGGCGTGTCAATGCTTTGCGAGCGCACGGCTTGTAACTTTCTGCTGAAACCCACATCCGTGCCGGTCTCAGCTAATGGGCGATCAGCGGCACGTCGATGCCGGAGGCAGTCACCAGGAATCCGGCCGCCGTCGCTTCGACGGCAATGGCAACTCCCAGAATCCCGTCGACCGGCCGCACGGCAATGCCCAGTTCCCTGCAACCGGCGGCATGCTCGGCCAGCAATTGCCGCATCTGCACTGGATTCAGGACCAACCGGACAGGCGGTGATTGCCCTGCCCGGGTTTGCCGGTAGATGGCGCTGACGATGGTTTCGAACAGGTAACCCATTCATTCTTTCTCCCATATTGCGATTGTGATCCATTGTCTTTGTATTGCACAATACAAATCAAGATCCGACTTCTCCAAGCCATGAGCCAGCCCTCCAACACGACGCCCACACAGCAGACTTACACGGAGTTGCAGCAGGCGTACAACCACTTCAACGAGACGCTCTTCGGCGGCACCCTGCCAGGCTGTCTCATTACGCTGCAGCGCGAAAAGCGCACGTGCGGGTACTTCTCGGCCCAGCGCTTCGCCAACCTGGACGGAGGCATGACGGACGAGATCGCCATGAATCCTGCCTATTTCGCCGTGGTGCCGGTGGTGGAGACGATGCAGACCCTCGTCCATGAGATGTGCCACCTGTGGCAATCGCACTTCGGAAAGCCAGGGCGTGGCCGATACCACAACGAGGAGTGGGCATCGAAGATGGAAGCCATCGGACTGATGCCCTCCTCCACCGGCCAGCCCGGTGGCAAGCGCACGGGCGACATGATGGCGGACTACGCCATCGAGGGCGGGCCGTTTCTCAAGGCCTGCGCCGAGTTACTCACCCGCTCATTCCGGATCAGTTGGTATGACCGCTTCCCTGCGCCCGAACACGTGCGCGCGGGTCAGGGCAGCATGGGCATGCACCTGGCCGCATCGGTGGGCGGCGGCAGCGTGCCGGCGCAGTCCATCGCCGTGATGGCCAGCTTGGTCAATCCAGCGGCCATTCCGGGCGAAGATGGTGAGTGGAATCCCAAGCCCGCAGCGAACAAATCGAACCGTGCCAAGTACGTTTGCCCGTGTGAGAAACAGGTGTGGGGCAAGCCTGGGTTGCTGCTAATTTGTGGCAGTTGCAGGAAAGATTTTGAAGCGCAGCGCTGACGGAGATTCAGCGGTTGGGTTCGTCAGACTGTGCAGCTATTGTCTTTAGAGTGGCTAACAAAACCTCTCGACGAAGCGCAGGCAGATAATGGAGCAGGCGAGCTTGAGCAAGGCCAGATGGGTGTCCAGCTGTCGTTCGAAACGGATGCGCAATTTGCCAAAGCCTGCAATCCAGGCATGCGTGCGCTCGACCACCAAGCGATGGCGCCCGAGCCGCTCACTGCTCTGGACGCCACGTCGTGCAATGCGCACTTGGATGCCACGCTCGCGTAGCGCCTTGCGGCACTTGTCGTAGTCGTAGCCCTTGTCTGCGTGCAGCTTGTCCGGTCGTCTCCTTGGCCTGCCTTGCAAACCTCCTACAGGTCGCACGGCGTCGATCACACTATCGAAGAACATCGAGTCGTGCCTATTGGCTGCGCTCACCAATATCGCCAGCGGCACGCCGCGAGCATCGGTCAGGACATGACGCTTGCTGCCGAGCTTGCCCCGGTCGGTCGGGTTGGGACCGGTCGCTTCGCCCCCCGGGGGCTTGCAACGCTCGCGCCATCGATGCTTGCGCGGCTCCAGTCGATTTGGTCGTACTGGCGCAGGCGATGGAGCAGCGCCTGATGCAGTCGATCCCAGACGCCTTCGTGTTGCCACTGCCGCAGACGTCGCCAGCAGGTCATGCCACTGCCCAAGCCGAGTTCTTTCGGCAGGTCTTCCCATGGGATGCCAGTCATCAGGACGAAGAGGATGCCGTTGAAGGCGGCGCGGTAGTCGCTCCGCGGCCGGCCTCCCTTGGGCGAGGGTTTCGGCTGTGGTACCAGTGGCTCGCATTCTTGCCAGAGTTTTTGGCTGATCAAGGCTCGTTCCATTTGCACGGTGACGCTGCTCAGTCTTGCAAGTTCCCGGTTTTGTTAACGACTCTTATCAATGAGGTAGCAAACCAAGCAAAGTCTTGGAGTCTAAAAGCGTAGCTGCCTCATACGATATGAATTGGGCGTGAGGGCAATGGGTTTCGATCCATGATCTGACTCGCGCCTCGTCTGCTTTAGGTGCTGATATTGCCACCACATTTTCCAAAGGAACGATTGGACCCACTGTAATGCCTTCGTTGCCAGGATTTCTATATGATCGCTCCACCTTATTATGTACGTTGTATTCCTTTTGTTTTGTCTGGCTAATTCCGAATGTAACTGGGAACTCGTCAAACCAACGTTGCATTGTGTAGCTTTGTGAGCTTAGTCCTTCCTCACTCGTATAAACGTTCCCCAAACCGGAATTACCTCCACTGACTGAAGTCTCCCCGTCATGTGAAGATATGTAACTTGCAAATTCTCCTGTCGCGACTTTGTCTCCTTTGCTGATTGCCAATGATGCAGACCAAATTGCTTGATTCTTTGCAAAGTTATCAATTGCCGCAGAGCCTGTTCCATGTACAAAGAGATCGTCTTTTTCCCAGTATCCATTGTTGATTAACTCGCGGGCTTCCTCGATCACCTCCCTGGTCACTAATGCTTGAGGAAATTTCAACCAATTTCTAGGACCATTGTAGATGGGTTGAGTATTATCATTATCCGCTCCCCAGCGGGAGGTCCGCTGGAGCATCGGTGGTAATGATTGGCGGCAAAAATATTCAATCTGAGAAATAAGATCTGATTGGGATTTCTTGCTTGCTTGGGGGCAAAAATGCGCCACGAAAGAATCAAAGCTGCGAGCTTTTTTAACCCACGAAGGGGCTTGCTCATCTTGGCTGTGCAGAAAGATGTTGTAAAGGTTTTCAACCAATGGGGTATATTCTCCATAAGACCGCCAGTTAGAATTCTTGGTTTTTTCAAAAAAATCATCGAGCCGATCTTGAAAATGTTTTTCAAGCTCATCGGTCGAAACGCCAGACTCGCTTGCAATCTGTTTGATTGATTTTTTTTCGACAATTTTCCTAGTATCTGGAGCGGTATCGAATGACCCGCTCAAGGCGTCTGCACGAGCTTTGTTTTTTCTCTCCAACGAAAGCAAGCGGTTTTTTTGAAAAATATTTTGAGCACGCTCAGTCTTCGATTCGGAGCCCTTGATGCAAGAAGAAAAGAGATCAATTATTTTTGAATTATGGTTATTGATCTGATTTGACTTCCTTAAAGATGCGCCATTGGAAGGTTTTTTATGCGTCAACCCTGAAGGGGGGTGGTTTGACTTGGATTTTGAAGGTGTTTTTGTGCCGACCACGTCTTGCGCATCGCGGCCGCTCGGATCGGAATCATGTCTAGGACTGGAAAAGCAAAAAAACTTGGAAACTACATTTTTCATGATAGGCAAATGAAGCGGTTCGAGGTGCGGCTTGCGAAGCGGGTAATAATTTGCTGCCGAATTTTTTGAGGGCGATTTTATTCTTCGACGCTGAAAAATTTTCGAGGGATGCTCGGATCCACCCAACATGAACGCGAAGACGTTTGCAAATATCCGAAGCAAATGGGAGTCTCTCAAAACCCCGATTCCAGCCAAACGACGCTCTTGTAAAACAACGAGCCAAGACGCTAAAACTTGCGTATTCGGAGGTTTTGAGAGGGCGGTCTCCTGCGATTCGCTGGTTGCGCTTGCTCTGGCAATTGCTCAAAGGCGGGCCCGGCCAGGCCTGCTGCATCGCATCCACGGAACCAAGCGCTCAGCATCTGGCTACTTGGCGTATCGCGCTAAGAGTCGCTAACAAAACCGGGAACTTGCAAGGCTGAGCAGCGTCACCGTGTAAATGAAACGAGCCTTGATCAGCCAAAAACTCAGACAAGAATATCTGCTTGCGCTTCGTCGAGAGGTTTTGTTAGCCACTCTCAATGGCTGCCAAGTTCAACATCAAAAAATCACTGTTTGCATAGCCGATCTTGGTTCAATCACTCGATTCCATGGAGTTCTTCCATCTGGTATAAAAATCAGTGTAGACGTCAGTATGTCCTGAATTTCGAGCGACAGCATAATAGTCTTCGAATGACTGATAGCTGGGACTTGGAACGCCTGTATATGCGTCGCTCGCCATATACCAAAGTGAAGGATTTCCGTAGCCCGCAGCCTCGATCTCAGGGCGTGCTTCGCTGTAATATCTGGACATCTCTTCAATGGTCCCATATTCAACACGCTCTTTATTATGCGCAGCCCTTGCAACACCTATTTTCCCTTGAGCAAATTCGACGTTGACTTGTTGAAAATCAGTCGCTCTGCCCAAATTGGTGAGTTCAATCAAGAGAGTATTTAGTCCGCCCTGAACAACCCGCAAGCCGTTGATCTGGTTCGCATTTTTTCTGATTGATGGGCGCGGGATTTGCAAGGTATGGTTTTGCCAGTACCTGTTTTCTTGCAAATTCCTCCGGAGATTCCATGGCCCCGAAGCCTTCGCTGCCGCAAACGGCCGAGCTGTTCCGTCCACGGCTGGACGAGCAGATCAACATGAAACACCCGCTGGTCAAGCTGGCCGCGTTGATCGACTGGGCCGAGATCGAGCGCACGTTCGCGGCCTCGTTCACATCCGGCCGTGGCCGGCCCGCCTTGCCCCCGCGCTTGGTGGCGGGGCTGCTGTACCTGCAGCACACCTTCGACGCCTCCGATGAGGCCGTGGTGAACACCTGGGTGGAGAACCCGTACTGGCAGTTCTTCTGTGGCGAGACCTACCTGCAGACCGAGTCGCCCATCGACCCGTCCAGCCTGACGCGCTGGAGAAAGCGCATTGGGGAAGAAGGCGTGGAGACGCTGCTGGCCGCCAGCATCGAGGCCGCCCGGCGTGGCGGCGTGATCCAGAAGGCCAGTGCGCAGCAGGTGATCGTGGACACCACCGTCATGCCCAAAGCCATTGCGCACCCCACCGACAGCCGCTTGCTGGACAAGAGCCGGCAGCACCTGGTCAAGGCCGCCGAAGAGCACGGGCTCAAGCTGCGCCAGAACTACAACCGGGTGGCCCCTCGCCTGGCCATGCAGATCGGGCGCTACGCACACGCCAAGCAGTTCAAGCGAATGAGGAAGGCCGTGCGCACGCTGCGCACCCGTGTCGCCCGCGTGCATCGTGAGGTCGCCCGCCAGTTGCACGGACTGCCAGAAACGGCCCGGGCCAAGGTGCAGGACCTGCTGCAGCGCACAGGTCGCATCCTGACCCAGGCACCCAAGGACAAGAACAAGCTGTACGCCCTGCACGCGCCCGAGGTGGAGTGCATCAGCAAGGGCAAAGCCAGGACACCCTACGAGTTCGGCGTGAAGGTCAGCATCGCCACCACGCTCAAGGAAGGCCTGGTGGTGGGCATGCGCTCCATGCCAGGCAACCCCTACGACGGCCACACGTTGGCCGAGACGCTGGAGCAGGTGGGCATCCTCACAGGCACGGACAGGCCGCCCGCCACGGCCATCGTGGACAAGGGCTACCGGGGCGTGGAGGTCGAAGGCGTGTGCATCCTGCGCGCGGGACAAAGACGCGGCGTCACCCGGACGCTGAAAGCCATGATCCGTCGACGCAGCGCCATCGAGCCGGCGACCGGGCACATGAAGATGGACGGGCGCCTCGCCCGCAATCCGCTCAAGGGCGCGCTGGGCGATGCGCTGCATGCGGTGATGTGCGGCGCCGGGCACAACCTGCGTCTGATCCTGGCCGCGCTGCGGCTTCTGTGCGCCCGATTCGGGCTGTCCATGCAGGCGGTCATTGCTGCAATGATCCCCGTAGCGCATGGACTCCGATCTGCCTGCGGCTGAAAACGGGATTGTTCAGGGCGGACTATTTAACAGTTGGTGATGATTGCCGTCGATATCGCTCGCAGTCGATTCAGTCAGCAAAATGGTTCTGTCGCTGACCCGCGTTGCTGCGTGACCATAGGAGTGTCCTGTTTCATCGTCGGCAACGATGTGGATGGTGGCTCCTCCTTCGCGAGCAACGGTGTCTAAGCGGTCGCGCAAGGTGGCAGAATTCAAATAAATATCTTTCACCAAGCCAAGAGCGCGTGCGATACGCTGATCACCACTTGGGTTGTTAATGGAGGAAAGTACCGAACCCCAATGTCCGGCGCCCCGACTAGTTCCCTCCACATTTGTGGACTGCGATCTTCCTCGCAATCCCGCAAGTGGTCCGTCCGCAGTCAATTGCCTGCGTGCCCTCTGGTCGTTTGAGGCTTTGCTGGGCGCAGATGATGAACGTGAGCTGGTCGAGGGACTGGGAGAGTAGACAAGTGTCGGTTTTGAATTGCAAAGGCCCATAGAATTCGATTTAGAATTTTCAGATCTGTTGTGCTTGTCATCTAAATTTCAATGACGATGGCATCAAGAGTGAACATAATCCCTTAATTGCCCACGCAAGATCATTGATTGCCGAATAAATTCGGCTAAAAACGAAGTTTCTATCCAAGAGCTCGCTGAATATTACTGCGCATCGTCAGGGCAATATTGCCAAGGTTCAAATCCATGGAGGAAAAAAAAGTCGCTAAACACCAAGTCCACGTGTGGTCGCCTCACTCCACGGCAGCCTCTCCACGGACAAGCGATGAGTGATTACCTCTTCCAGTTGTCGCGCCTTTGGCTGTAAATGCGACCACCGCTCCGCTTCGGACGCCATGTCGGAAACGGAGAGCTGCTGGGTCAATCTGATTCCCGCACTGCCCAATCCCCTGGCAAATCGCCAAAAGCTGCACGCGCTGTAAAGCTCTTTCACCACGGTGATTGGCAGATCATAGGTCCGGGCCAAAAATAGCAGCAAAGCGGTGCCATAGCCTTGCCGGCGATGTGCGCTCAGCATCTCCACTTCGTAGATGTAGACCCGATCATTGAGTGGGGACACTGCGTAGCAAGCCCTTCCCACCGGGGTTCCGGCCTCATTTCTGATGACCACCTTCACGTCTGGATTGGGTGATGTGAAAGTCATGTAGTAGTTGCGCGTGACATCCACAGTGATTTTGGGGGCGTGTGCCAGCCGACGCTGCACAAGCCATCGAGAAAGAAAATTACTCACGGTACCTCCCTGTTTGAAATCTTTTTTGCGTCAGGTGGCGGCCAATCAAGCAGTCCGCGTGCGCTCCGAATCCAGGATGACTCGGGGGGTGCGATCAACCGCGCACGAGCCGATTCACTGCGTGACCGGACAGGCCTCGGCTGGGCCCTGCAGTCAGGGAATCTGCTTCCCCAGCAGTTAGCTGAACTCGGCAGCCAGGCTCTCGGTCTCCAGGACGATGGGTAAAGGCGTGTGATCGGCATCGAACTGCCCTTGTCTCCAGCCCAGCATCAGCGTGGCTTCGCCCGAGAAAAACACCGGCGGAAGGTCTGCAGCCGAATGCCGCAATCCCAGCGCATATGCCATCCACCAGGCACGACTCTCCTGCGCATTTCCCTGATCAGGATCGAAAGACTGCATGACGCGCGCATTGGCCAATACGCAGCGCGCATCGAGGGCTTGTTCGAGAAGGCTTTTCATCTTTTCGCTTCCGATCGATCAACCACGCACTAGCCGATTCACCGCGTGACCGGACAGGCACAGCAGCGCGAACGCGCCCAGTTTCGTGTACCACTCGGCCCACCACACGCTGAACAACTCCCGCGGCACAAAGTCAGGAACGGCCCCGTAGGCCCAATGGTTGATGGCGGGAAACCATGCACACGCCATCAGGCCCAGGAACAGCGGCCAGGTGTTTCCGATTCCCAGGATCGAGTCGGTGTCAAAGCAGTGGATGACGAATCCCGCGAGCAGCGTTACTACGAACGTGTAGCCCGTGACCCGTATGGCGGTGGCCATGTCCAAGCCGGTCGCACCAGCGATGGCAGCGATGCTCGCCATGCTCAGGACCATCCATTTCCCCTCGTTGTTTTCGTAAGCGTTCGCCATATGACCTCCCAGTCATTGATTTTTCGATTGCCATGAGAACCGGTGGCTGTCAAGCCGAAACCGTGCGCCACGTGCCGGATGGTTTCCGGCTGACGTCCGGCCCTTGCGCACCTACATTGCTGCCGATGTCCAAGAACCATGCTTCCGATGCCGCTCGCCTGGCGAGCCACGCCGGCGTCTCTCCTGCCCACCAAATCGAAACCCGCGTGCTTTGGTCCGCTGGCCAGGGTCAGGTCTGCAATGCCGGCGTGTTCGTTTTCGCCCTGCTCTTTTTTTGGCTGGTCCTGCCGGTAGGCTGGGCGCTGTATCGGTATTTGCGAACGGCGAATCACCATTACGTGCTGACCGACCAGCGGTTGCTGGAACACTCGGGAATAATCGTCAAGAAAATCGAAGCGCTCGAACTCTACCGGGTCAAGGACTTGTCCGTCTCGGGTAATTTGTTGCAAACCGTTTTCGGCCGCGGGCAAATCATCTTGCTCACCACGGACAGCACCAATCCCACACTGATAATCGATGCCGTGCCAGATGCAGCCGGTGTTTCAAAAATGCTACGCGATGCGGTGGAAAGTTGTCGTGCGGCGAAGGGCGTCCGTGCATTCGATTATTAAAAAATCTATGCATCAACGCATGAAATCCTTTGAAATCATCCGGCAGAAAATCATCGCCGAGCAAAAAACCGCATTGTTGCGTGCGCTCACGATCGCGAGCGCCATATTGGCCGGCGCTGGTGTGGGCCTGCTTTGGGACGACGCATCGTCGTTCCATGGCCTGGTTCGCGTCGGCGGACTGGGCTCCTTGGCCGGCAGCGTGGCACTCCTACTGACCCATCCCAAAACGAAATGAGGAAATCATCGATGTCCCAGATCCATCGCTCGAAGTTGCGCGCCCTGCTCATGCGCGCAACCGTGCTGGCCAGCCTGTCCATGACGGTCGGCGCGCAGCCGGTCCCACCCAGTCTCAAGGCCACGATCGAGCAGAACACGGCGGGCAAAGTCCGGGTGGAGCAGATCACGGTCTCCCCCATTCCCGGCATCTACCAGGTCGTCTCCGAAGGCGAGATCTTCTACACCGACGCCTCTGGCCGCTTCGGCTTCGTTGGCGGTGCCATGGTGGACATGAAGACTCAGCAGGACCTCACCGCGCCGCAGCTCGAAAAGCTCAACAGCGTCCCCTTCGCCAGCTTGCCCCTCAAGCACGCGATCAAAGAGGTGCATGGCAACGGCAAACGGCAGGTGGCCGTGTTCGAAGATCCGCAGTGCCCGATCTGCCGGGTCTTCACCAAGTTCGTGGACCAGCTCGACGACGTGACCGTCTATCGGTTCATGTTCCCCGTCATCAGCCCGGAATCTGCGCAGTTCGCGCGCGCTGCCTGGTGTTCGCCCAACCGTGCGGAGGCTTGGCAGCAGGTGATGGCTGGCCGACGCCTTCAGGGCCGTGAGGACTGTGACACCAGCGGCCTGGTGGAGATCCTGAAGTTCGGCGAGCGGCACCGTATCCAGAACACACCCACGGTGATCCTGGGCAATGGAAAGCGCCTGGTGGGGGCCACGCCGCCCGAGCAGTTCATCGCCGAACTGGACGCCAGCACGAACATCAAATGAATCATCACACCCAGAGGGAAGGAACTATGAAGGTATCGAACAGGAAGAGAGTGATCGCATCCGGCCTGGTGGCCACCGCGCTGTGCATCGCCGCCGGCGCCACGGGTGCGCAGGAACGGGGGAATATCAAGTTTCCCGCCGAGTTGAAGTGGAAATTGATGCCTCTGGTGACCTTCAATTCACGGCAATACATCAGCGGTAATCCAGAGGAAAAAAGGCTTCTGGAGCCGATCTGGAAAGAGAACATCGATTCCACGCCGTTGAACCTCAGTCGCAACGACGGCAGCAGGCTGGGCAGCTTCATCCTCTATCAGACGCATGAGAATAAGGAGAACAGGTATATCTTCACCATGTTCAGTGCCTTCGAGTCCAAATGCGAGCCACCTCCAAACGGGCCATTTGCACAAAAAGGCTATGTACCACCGATGTACAGCATTTGCCCCATGCGCGTGATCGTGGAAGATAAATCCACCGGACGCAGGAAGCAAAAGGATTTTCCGAATTACTGCCACCTGTCCATAGACGACGAAAATACGCCGCTCGCGCAGAATCACACAGAATTCGCGTTCGACGACAAGACTGACAGCGCCTACTTTCGGGTGATCCAGTACGGCAAGCGTGTGCCTGAATGTGATCGTGCGTTGCACCTCGGATGACGGTGGAAGCAAACCATGCAACGCACCTTCTTCGCGCTTTGCTCGGCGCTACTGTTGGGCTGGCTGGCGCTGCTGGCCACGCATATGCCTGCTTCGGCTCAGCAACGCCTGGTGACCAACGACCGCGTGACCGCCGATCAGGTGGCTCAAGCGATCGCCAACTCACCTAATGCCAGCCAATGGCTGCGTGCGAATGCGAACGCCGTGGGCAACCTGGCCATCAACGTCGAGAGCGGCGGATACCTCTCGGTCTACAACGGTTCATGCTGCTATGGCGTGCTGCAGATGAACAACGAGAACATCCGGCAGGCAACTGACGTGACGCCCGCGGAGTTCAGAACATGGAGCCTGCAGCGCCAGGTCGATGCCTGGTCGCGAGTCATGTCGCAGGCGCTGCAGGCCAATCCGGCTCAGGCCCTGGCGGCTCTGGGTACGTTCGACGGCCGGCGTGTCGACGCGAACATGATCCTGGCCTGCGTACAACTGGGCATCGGCAACTGCCAACGCATGATCGCCTCGGGGCGCTGCTCGGGCTTTGCCGACTCCAATGGCACGACGATCTGCGGCATGGCTGATCGCATCGCCGGCAACGCGCCCTCTCCCACCACGCCTGGCACCACCGCGCCTTCCACGCCGATTTCTGGCGGGAGCGGCATCGCATTCAACAACGGCTGCATCCGTGGGTCCGACGGCCAGTGCGTGCCCGTCACCGAGGCGCTGCGCATCGGCTTCGAGCAAGGCTCGGGCGTGTCCATGGCACGCATGCGCTCCATCATCCAGATGCTGCTGGTGGCCATCACGCTGCTCGTCGTCTCCAGCGCCATGGTGGGCGTGTGGCAGCAGTACGCCCGTGGCGTCATCGCCAAGGCCACGATGATGGAGTACATGCAAAAAGGCTGCGTCATCGTGATGATCGTCTTTGCCGTGATGACGATTTTTTGATTCAGGAGATCATGCGATGGAGAAAAAAGTGACCGACGAAATCATCGACAGCGCCGTGCAAGGTGTCGCAGGCTCCGCAGGCACGGTCCTTGGCTCACTTCTATGGTTCGCTCAGAAGTTGTCGTTCGTTGGGGCCTTGGTGTCGGCAGCTGGATTTGCGTGCGCTGTGCTCATGGGGGCGGAGCAGCTGTTCACATGGTTTTACTGGCTGATCGGCTGCTCGATCACGGCGTTGGCGCTCGGCATCTTGACCCGACAGCGGTGATGCGGCTCTGCCAAGCGGTTGCCGTTCGTAGAGGATTCCGAGGGGATGGTGCCGCTCGATGACTCCTCGCAAGTAGCCCATGGACGTCCTGGCATAGATGGTGGTGGTCTGCAGGCAGGCATGTCCCAGCAGCATCTGGATCACGCGCAGATTGGCGCTGGCTTGGTACAGGTGCGTGGCGAAGGCATGTCGCAGTGTGTGGGCCGTCACCATCGGCAGGCCTGCGGCATCGGCGTGTCGGCGGACCATGCGCTGCAGCACACAGTAATCCAGAGAGCCAGAGGCGCTCGCATGAACGAACAGTGCCTGGACTGGGTGCTGGCCAGCTTGAAGCAGCGCGGGGCGCGCTTCGCACATGTAGCGCTCTAACCAGTGCGCGGAGTGCTCCCCGAATATCACGAGCCGCTCCTTGCCCCCTTTGCCCATCACCTGGGCCGCACGGGTGCGCAGGCACAGTTGATGCGGCCGCAGACTCAGTAGTTCTGCGGCACGCAGGCCGGATGAGTACAGCAGTTCCAGGATCGCACGGTCGCGCAAGCCCAGGGCGAACCGGGTGTCCGGTTGCTCCAGAAGCCGGCGCACCGTGCGTTCGCAGGGAACATACCCCAGGCCTTGCTGGTGGAGTCGGCGTCGCGGTGGCGAGATGAATTGCCAGGGGTCGTACTCCACCATGCTCTCACCTGCCAGCCAGGCGTAGAACCTGCGCAGCACCCAGGTCTTCTTGTCCACGGTGGATTGGGCGTGCCTGCGCAATTGCTCGTCCAGCCAAAGTCGCAGGTGCGAAGCGGAGACGTCCAGCCGCGTGATGCCGAATCGGTTTCGCAGCCAACGCTGCCACTCCCCGAGTGCATAGTTGACTACCTGCAGGGTGCCTCGCGCATACCCACATTCGTGCTTCAAAAAGTCCTGGAAGCGCTCTTCAACGAACAGCTTCGGTCGTGCCCCGCTCATGACAGGCCACCCCATAAGCGTGATTCCTGAGCGTCGGCAATTCCAATCAATGCGGCAGCATCCGCAGGCCCCATCGAGGCTGCGACGACTTTCTTGCAAAGGGCGCTCGGAAGATGTTCCTGCGAGTTTCCACGCATGGGAGGAAGGCTGCGAGCGCGCGCGATCCATCCGCCGGCGAATCCGGCCTGAATCTTGAAATCCATGGGGGTCCCTAAATCGCGCCGTGGGCGCGCAGGTCTTTGATGGCTTGGTCTGTCAGACCGGCTTCACGCAGTAATGCGTCGGTGTGCTGGCCTACCGCGGGGATCGGCTCCATGCTGGCTTGCCAGCGGTTGCTTCGCCCTGGAGGCAGCAAAGCAGGCAGCGGACCAACTGGCGAGTCCACTTTGCGCCAGCGCTCGCGTGCTTTCAGTTGGGGGTGGGCCCACAGCTGTGCCATGTCATTCATGCAGGCATTGGCAATTTGCGCTTTTTCGAGTCGCGCCACCACTTCGTCAGTGGTCAACTTCTCGAAGACGTTCAGAATCAGCTGCCGAAGCTCATCCCGGTGCGCATTGCGTTGCGTGCTGTTGGCGAAACGTGGCGCCTGAGCGAGCGCGGGTTCACGCAAGACAACGGTGCAGAAACTTTCCCATTCCCGCTCGTTTTGCACGCCCAGCATGACCTTGCCACCATCGCCGGCGGCAAATGGTCCATAGGGGTAGATCGTTGCGTGGGAAGCGGCGCTGCGCTCCGGGGGCGGTGCCCCCTCGAAGGCGTAGTACATCGGAAAGCCCATCCACTCCACCAGAGACTCAAGCATGGAGACATCGATGTGGGCACCCTCCCCTGTCTTCTCGCGCCGTAGCAGCGCCGCAAGGATATTGGTATATGCATACATGCCCGCAGCGATGTCGGCAATCGAGTTGCCGGTCTTGCAAGGCGACTCCTCGGTACCCGTTATCGAAAGCAGGCCCGCTTCGCTCTGAATCAGCAAGTCATAGGCCTTCTTGTCCCGGTATGGCCCGTCGTCACCGTATCCGGAGATGTCGCAGACCACCAGGCGGGGATTGGTGTGGGAAAGGCTGGCGTAATCCAAGCCCATGCGGGCCGTGGCGCTGGGCGCAAGGTTCTGCACGAACACGTCCGCCTTCTCGATCAGTCGCCTGAGCACGTCCAGCGCCCGTGGCTGCTTCAGATCCAGCGTCAGGCTCTTCTTCGATCGGTTTGTCCACACGAAGTGCGATGACATGCCCCTCACCCGCTGGTCGTACTCGCGCGCGAAATCCCCAGTCTCTGGGCGCTCTACTTTGATGATGCGCGCGCCCAAATCCGCCAGCTGACGGGTACAAAAAGGCGCTGCGATCGCATGCTCCAGAGAGACAACGGTAATGCCTTCGAGAGGTCGGGTCATCGCGCGCCTCCTCAGTCCACTTCTGCGCGCGAAGCTTTGACGATCTTTTCCCACTTGGCCAGGTCGCTGCGCAGCTGGGCCGCAAACTGATCGGGGGATGTTGGTGCGGCGATCTCCACGCCCTGCTGGTCCAGCTTCTCGCGCAGATCCTGCGCTGCCATGGTTTTTCGCATGCCATCCTGTAGCGTGCGCACCACCGCTGGTGCTACCCCAGCCGGGGCAAACAAGCCGATCCACAGCGTACCTTCGTAGCCTGGCACCGCTTCGGCAATCGCCGGCACGTCGGGCAGTACAGGCGTGCGCTTGGCGCCGCTCACAGCCAAGGCGCGCAGCCGGCCTGCCTTGATGTGTGCCAGCGATGATGGCAAGCTGGCGAACACGATGGGCAGCTGTCCTCCCAATACGTCGTTCAGCGCTGGTGCAATGCCTTTGTAGGGAACATGTTGCAGCGAAACTCCTGCCATCTCATTCAGCATCTCGCCCAGCAGGTGATTGAGCGTGCCGTTGCCAGCCGAGGCGTATTGGTACTGGGCGTCCTTGCGCCGAGCAAGGGACAGGAAGTCGCCGAAGGTCTTGGCAGCGAATGATGGATTGACCAGCAGAACGTTGGGCACGTTGCCAATCATGGCGACAGGAACGAAATCCTTCACAGGGTCGAATCCTGGATTTCGATAAAGCGCAGGGTTGATCGCCTGGCTGCTGCTGATCGTGACAAGCAGCGTGTACCCGTCCTTCGGACCTCGCGCTACGTATTGGGTCCCGATGTTGCCGCCGGCGCCAGGCCGGTTGTCGACAATGGCTCCGGTGCCCAGTACCTCCCCCAGTTTGTGGGCGACCACCCGGCCAACGATGTCGTTGGTGCCGCCTACCGTTTGCGGCACTACCAGCGTGAGCGGGCGCGTGGGATACGCCGCCTGGGCCTGCGCGAGCGTGGCGCCGAGTCCCAAGGTTCCAATCAGCAGCGTTGCTGCAAAAAATTTCAATCTCATAGTTCTACTCCCTTTATTACCCGGCTTACGATTCGGGCTGGGGGTGAATTCTGCAGAGATTCGCGCGCTACACAATTTGCGATTTCAGAAGCGAGGCTTCGTTTTTCATTAATGCTCGAAATACGTTTTCTTACATGCAGTTCGACCTGACTGATTTGCGTCTGTATGTGTGCGTGGCAGAGATGTGCAACTTGACCCGGGCCGCGGCCAAACACAATCTCTCCCTAGCAGCGGCAAGTACGCGCATCAAGGCGCTGGAAATGCAGGCCGGCGTCTTGTTATTGGCACGCGAAGCAAGGGGAGTCCGGCTGCTACCGGCTGGCGAGGCTTTTGTTCATCATGCGCGCTTGATGCTGCAACAGGCAGACCTTCTGCACGCAGAAATGGGGGAATATGGCGGCGGATTGCGCGGGCATTTACGGCTGCTGGCCAACACCACTGCTGTCACAGATTTCCTACCGGAAATACTGGCAGATTTCCTCTCAGATCATCCACATGTCAACGTGGAGTTGGAAGAGCGGCCCAATGCGATGATTCCGCGGGGTGTTTTGGAAGGTCGTGCGGATCTAGGCATCATTGCTGGTTCCATTGATACTTTGGGACTGGTCTCTATCCATTTCAGTACCGACCGGCTGGTTCTGGTCACCTCTCCCAGCCACCGTTTCGCACGGCGACGCTCCGTGAACTTCGCTGAAACGCTAGAGGAGGACGTTGTGGGGATGCCGGAGGGCAGCACGCTGCAGGCATTTCTGGATCAGATCACCCAGCAATTGGGGCATCGTCAGAAACCTCGAATTCGGTTACGGAGTTTCGAGGCGATGTGCCGCATGATCAGCAGCAATGTGGGCATTGGGGTGCTGCCCGAGTCGGCTGTCATCCGCAATCAGTTGGCTATGCCACTGGCGATGGTGGAATTGCGAGACGAGTGGAGCGTGCGTGAACGCCACCTGCTGATGCGTGATAGGGCAACTCTGCCCGTGTATGCACAAGCATTGGTGGACAACCTTTGCCGGCATTACGATGCTGGTCGCCTACTCTCAGCGAGCCCGCCTCAGATGCTTGCGGCATCTGGGTGAATTCCTTATCGGACCTCTCGCCTATTTGGGAGTTGTCGTGCTTTCGTTTGCGAAATACGGGATCAGCATCCGGTTGCCCTCGGCGCCGGTCTCTCGAAGGTACTCGACCGAAAATTTCTCGCCGATGCGCCGCAGTTCGTTTCGCAACTCGGGCTCGGGCGTATCCACCTTGATGCCCTTGCTTGTCAACTCCGCCAGCGAGACTGTGGATGCCGCTTCACTTGCCATCCAGCCACGTTTTTGCGCCTCGCCAGCTGCCGTCATGACGGTCTGGCGAGTGGACTCGGGAAGTGCGGCCCACTTGGCCTTGTTGGCGATCACGATGTTCTTCGGATACCAACCCCGCGCGTTGTAGAAATACTTCGCCGGCCCCTCCCACAACTTCGAGTCCACCCCGGTCGCGGGCGATGTGAACATGGTGTCCAGCCGCTGGTCCTTGAAGGCCGAGCCGATGGCCTGCGTGGGCACGTCGACGGGGGTGGCTCCCATAAGTTGGGCAAGACGCACCGTGCTGGGGTTGTAGGTGCGCATTTTCGATCCGCGCAGATCTGCAACGCTGCGCACAGGGCGCGTGGTGAACAATCCCTGGGCTGGCCAGGGCACGGCGTAAAGGATCACCAGGCCCTGCTTGTCCAGGGTCTCCTGCAGGATGGGGCGCTGAGCATTCCACAGCCGTAAAGCATCGTCGTAGCTGTGGACGATGAAGGGGATGGCATCCGCGCCGGCGATCCGGGTGTCGCTGGCCATGGAACTGAGAAGGACCTCTCCCGCAGCCAGATCTCCAGAGCGGACTTTGCCCACGATCTCGGAGGGACTGGCAGCAATGCCGTCTGTGTGCACCTCGATGACCAGGCCGCCCTTGGTTCGGTCATTGACGTTCTGCGCGAATTGGCGCAGGTTCACGCCATGAAAAAGCTCCTTTGGGTAGCTCGAGGCCAGCGTCCATGAACTCTGCTGAGCCTGCGCGGCCACGGGCTGCAGGACGGCGGAGGCCGCTGCTGCAAGCAGCAATCTCTTGACGAACTGACAGATTTTCAACGTCGAGTAGGCCGCTAGGATCGCAAAGTTCATCGATATCCTTTTAAAAGATTGATTTGGATGTATGTTTACATCTACCGCCCTGATGTGAAATGCGTCACGCGGTCTCTTATTATAGAGTTGATCACTGTTGGCAGCTAAGGGCGACCTATCTACGCTCCAAAATTATCTCGAATTTAGCGAGGGTGCAGGCAATTTTGATTAGTCTTCCATCGGAAAGAGGAGTTCTTACTTGCGCACGTCCAGTCCGAGAAAACGCTTGTTCTTTTTTCAACTGTTCTATCGATTTGTTAATAAGGTCGTCGGTTAATAGGGGGTCGAGACAAATTTCAGTGAAATGCCAACCCAACCAGTTGACGGATAATTTGTATAAGAACATGATCCGTCGTGCTTGCCAAATAGCCTTTTCCAAGCAATCTCGCTGAATACCGTCCAGACTGATGGGGAGTGGAGTTTGGTGAAATTCCAGGGAATTTTTGTCAAAATAATATCCAAACTGAGTGCAAAGGAATCCAACCATATCCGCACCTGAATGTAGACTTACTAGTAGTCTTTCCTGTGATTCTACTTTGTAACAATCATTTGAATTTATTTCGCCACTTTGCTTAAATCTGGTGTACCCCTTTAAAATAAAACGGCTATTAGTGATCCGGCCGCTCTTTCTTTGAAATGTTGAAAACTTCCACTCTAAAGGTGAGCCGCTGTGCATTATTTCAGCATCAGGACGTGATTGAATACCCGAGTGGCCACTCAAAAAACGGACCCGCGAGTAAACTCGTACCAGTGCCTCCAAGTCAACAATGCCTCCTTTTGAAGGAGCGAGCACATATGTGATATTTTGGATGTTGATGCAAGGAATGCCTACCTTGCAATCATTTGGTGAAAATTCACACCATGACTGAATTACTTCACTTACCGCAACGAGCTCTGAAGCTGCAAATTCTGGGCACGCAACAGCGTTGAGCGATTCACTAAAGTGATCGATTTCTATATCAGACCCGAAAAGCATGATGGGGGAGGTCCTAAACGCGCCAGAAGTTTCAAGCATGCACACTTCGGCTGCTATGGGCGTTTGCTTGAATTCCTGAGGCAATTTGTGTGAACTCAGGGTAGTGGGCCCATCTCTGATGAACTTTTTTTGACATATTAAGCTCATGCCCTCCCTGGCCACCCTTTCGTAGTCTAATTCAAAAACGTTTTCACCATTGAGTTGCTCTCGGTATTGATCTCTAATGATTTTATCTAAATCCTTCGGACCGAGTTCTGAGTATATTATGGCTATATCATTGCGAAGAGATGCTAAACACGAAGCCTCTCGAACCGCCTTCCATTCTAAAAGAACCTTAGCATCCAATGGAGCCTGTCTATGGTCTGTCATGCCATGATGGTTGCGGCAAAGCCATATTCCATTCGATTGATGCTTCAGAGCTTCTGTTTCAAGAGATCCATGCCCCCGTGGCCCAGTCGGTGCGGCACTATAAATATGACATGCTTCTCCAAATGCATCAGATGTGAACCGAAGGCAGTTTGGATCGGAGCAAAGGCCGCCAGCCATCTCCTTGATAGTCCTCCTTGTCCTTTTAGAAAATTCAGCTTCATCTCGGCTGCGGTTTTCTCTATTTGAAGCCACGGTCGCTTTCCTTTATGAAAATTGGATGCCAGTGCTGATGATAGCCTTCATCTTAATGTCTTAATATATTATCTTTCTCATATGGCTTTGGTGCCTTGAATTAAACAACATTGCCGTTATTAATTTTGGCCTCACTTCGTTAGATTTTAATGATCCTGCGCTTCGATTCGCCATGCGAAAAATTTCAAACCAGCACTTTTTATGAAATTATACGTAAGGTAGTTGCCAGCACATTTAAAAATGTGCATGATGGGCCTTGCGTGTGGGCACCTGGGCTCAACGCACTAAACGACTAAACAAAGGGGGGTCATCATGAAAGAGTTACCAAGAATAGGGATTGCGCGAGTCTGCACGTTTTTTATAGCATTGACTATAGGTGCCGGAGCCATGGCTGAAGACGCGGTTGTTAACAATGATGCATTGAAAGCGCAACTTGATCTTCAGAAGCTTAGGCTAGAGCTAACTCAAGATCGGGTTGATATCTACAAGTCACTAGTGCCAGACCTGAGCACTTATAAGCGCGATGCCCCACAAGCACCCATGGTTGAAGCCACCACCACACGGGTAGCATTTACTCAGGCTAGCGAAATGGCCGGAATTATTGAAAATCAGGTGCGCCGGCATGCTACGGGTGGGGTTGTGCTACTTGAGTCGACTCAGTTGCTGGGGTATATCTCAGCAGTCGACTCGGTGCAGGCACTCCTCAATGCTAGTATTGATGCGGTCGAAAAAAACACAGGCTATGTCCAAGATGCAATTAAAAGCATCCGCCCGTCAATAAAAGAAAAACCTACTGGAAGCAACACGGGTCAATGGATGCAGCCTCGTATTGCCCCAGCTTTGCTCGCACTGCCTGCCTTGGTTGAATCAGGCTTTGCGATTGCTTCAGCCATGAGGACAAGTTACTCCATGAGCGGTAGCCGTCACGAAGATTTATCTACGAAAGTGCTTCAGGCTCAGGTAGTCGCAGCACTTGCCGAAAGCAAGGATACAGCCGACCCTGCAGTGAAGAAGCAAAGCATCCAAGTCATTGATGTGGATACGTACCTCCCTGTTGGGACGGCTGGCGGGGTCACGCCTGGGGCGAAAATCCACGCTCAGATCGCAAAGCTGACACGCTCCCTTGATCTCGCTAGCATCACCATGAAGGAAGCGAATGCCATCTCAAAGGGCTTGCGCGAGGTCGCAAAGCCTAGCGAGAAGGGCGGGGATGACAAAGACAAAATCGAGCAGGCTGACCTTTTGGAAGCGCAAGCAAAAGTGCTGTCCGGCGTGCTAGTTCAGGCGGAAAAGTACCTTCTATCTGTGCATACCCCAATGGAGTCTGGCCTCACGCCCCTAATCGCCGCAACACGGGGCGAATGGCTGCGCGACGTGTTGAGTACCAGTCCTCCGCCTCCCCGCCTGAGCCTGTCGAGCGTTGTATCTGCCACGGACATCGTTGCGGCTGATGGTTGGATAAAAGGTTTACGTATCTCCGTTGCTGGTAATACAGTCGTCCAATGGCGGTTGGTATTCGCGGATGGGCGTGTGGTCGCAGGTGCCGCGCAGGCCTGCGAGACCTCTAGCGCGCCAAGTTGCGTGCGGGCGCTGCTGAAGCCTGACGACGGCGTGAAATAACTGGTTAGGTTCAGCGCGCATTGGGCGATTGTTTTTTACCGCATGGACATTGGGTCCTCCCCCTTGTTCAAGTGTTGTCCGCTCAACTCGTCAATAGAAACGCCCTGCCCCGCAAAGCGGGACAGGGCGTTCAGGAGCCGGCCGTCAATCGGCCAGCAGTTTCTTCGCAAGGGCGACTTCGATGCTGTCTCCCGCATCGTTGAGCACGTCCAGGCCTGAGTCGGGCATGTCACCCGATGTCGATTGCGACACCGCGATCTTCTTGGCCATCAGCTTCAAGCACTCCATCTGGGTGCTGCCGGCATAGCCCAGAAAGATCACCTTCACCGCCAACTTCTGCCCGATTCGCCAGGAGCGCCGGGCCGCCTGCTGGACGGTATAGACGTTGTAGCCGCTCTGCATGAACATGATGGTCGGGAACTCCAGCAGGTCCAAGCCGGTTTTCACCAACTCGGGGTTGCAGATGAGCACGTCAATGCCCTTTTCTACCTGGTCGGCCACCCAGTCCTCACGGCGGGCGGCATCCACGCTGGCGCGCAGAACACCCACCTTGAAGCCATGCAGCTCCAGCAGTGACTTCAAGCGCGCTGTCGTGTCGCGGATGCCCGAATACACCGAATAGACCAACACCCTGCGCCCCTGTGCCTTCTCTTGCTGGCAGATCCTCAGCAACGCCAACTCTTTTGGAGCAGGTTCGCTGTCGGTAAAAACCGCCGGTTGAACAGCCAGCGTCGCGCGCGTTCTCGGGTGCTTGACCGTCTCCGTGCGAAAACAGCAGTCTGGCCAGGCCAGCAGCACGTTCATCACGACGCCCAGCAAGGTGCTGTCCTTCATGGCCAGCGCCTGCTTGAGGGCACTGACCAAGACCCTGGTCAAACGCTCATAGGCATCCTTCTGCGCTTCGCCCATCGGCACCTCGATGAACTGCTCCTGGTAGGGAGGCAGCACCTTCTGGCCGATGTCCCGCAACTTGAGGAATACCGTGACGGGCAGCACGTACCGCATGATGCCGACCGGGCCAAAGCCCGGCGCCTTGCTGGTGCGTACCGTCATCTGCTTGGCCTTGGCCGTCCGGTGCGAGGTGCCACTGGACTCCTTGTACACGTCCTTCAGAATGCCGTGCTCGCGCATGAAGCCCATGGCGGCGGGCCCCATCGAGCCGCTCTTGGATGGCTTGAAACCTTCCTCGATCAGGCTTGCCGGGTTCAGGCGCCACAGCAGGTGGAACAGATCGTCGGCGTAGCCGCCCATCAGCGTGCCGGTCAGCAGCAGCGTCTTTCGACACTGGCTGGCCAGGACGCCCATGGCCTGGCCCTGTGCAGAGCCCTCGTTCTTGTACTCATGGCCCTCATCCACGACCAGCAACCCAAAGTAGCCGCGGGGCAGATAGCGCTTCACGAACTCGGTGGCCTGATACCCGCCCTCGCCGATGCTGAACTCGAAGTTGGCCAGCGAGCGCTCCATGCGCGTGGCCTGCCGATCACTGAACACCAGCTCGCCATTGGCGTCCATGAGGTTCAGGAACTCGTACACGTTGTCGCCCAACATGGCGCCCAATGCGTCTTCTCCAAAGATGCCCAGCAATTTGCGGGCGGTTTTCTCTCCAATGGTGGGCATCTGCTTGAGCGCGCCCAGCACCAGGTCGTGCATCGACTGGATCGGCCGACCCGATCGCATCAGCGTCCACAGCGAACTTCCGCAGTGATCGCACTGGCCTCGCCGGTCTCCCAGGCTGGCCATCGCCAGTTCCGCAGAGATGGGCATCGGATGACCTTCGCCGTCGTCTCGCGTGATCGGCGTGAGGCAATCGGGACACGCTGCCACAGCGAGTACCTGGTCATGCACTTTCTGGCGCCGTGTGACGAACGCAGGTTTCCAATGGAAGCCCATGCGCATCCTCACCCGGCCCAACACAAAGAACTCAGGCTGGCTGGTCTTGAGGCCCAGGGATTTCCGGAGCATCAGCAGCTTGCGAAGCGTGTCCGGACCATTGAGCACCCACACCTTGGCGTCGGGCACCGTCTCGCGGATCTCGCGCCGCCACTTGTACACAAGGTGTGGCGGCGAGATCACCAGTGTGCGCGGATGCGTGCGCTGCAGCAGCGCGGCCGCACAGATAGCCATCATGGTCTTACCAGTGCCCATTTCCGCGTTGATGACGGCAGCGGGTTGATCGTGATCGACCAGTAGCTTGACGGTGGCGTGCACTGCGTCGGCCTGGGCCTTGAAGGGCTTGCGCTTGAGCGAGTCGAGAATGCTCTGCCGGGCTTGCCAGGCACCCTGCCCTTCGTCCCGTGCCGGATCGTAGATCGGCGGGTTCTGTGAGCGCACCTGCGCCAGCAGCCCGTCGCCAAACTCGTCGATGAAGCTGGCCAGGGCCATGTTGTCGAAGCCGTCCTGGGCCAAGGGTTGGGCCGCATCAGCTGCAGGACTGGAAGGATCTGCAGGGATTTCTGCGAGCGAGGGATTGACGGTTTGCATAGAGGTTCTCCTTGAACAAAAAAATGCGGAGAACCAGCGGGGGGCCAGTTCCCCGCGCGGGTTGCAAAGTGAGTGGCCGGATGGCCACGGGATCAGAGAGTCAAGGTGCGGTTCTTCACGCCATCCTTGATGAAGCCGACGAAGTGATCCGTCAGGCTCACGCGAACAGCCTGTACAGGGCCAATGGCGGGATAGATCGCGTCACCCAAGGCCTGCGTGGCGTGCTTGTTTTCACACCAGGTCAGCAAGGGTTGCCGCCAGTGGTCCAGCAATGCGACGGGAGATAGCCCGACGATGGTCTTCCACACACGATCCTGCAGCGTCACGTTGGTCACGGGACCGCCGTCGAAAGACGCTTTTGCGCCGGCCTCCTGGTGCAACACCCAGGCGATCCGATTGGCGCGGTCAGGCTGCTGCAGACGCTTGTCGAACACCCACATCTGGCTCAACGGACCGAACAGGTTCTGTCGTGGCAACCTGCCGGCATGCTTGGTGAGGCGGTCGGTGCCGCCCACGTCCACCGGATGTCGCTCGCCGGCGGCGTTCACCAGGTGAAAGCGCTGCACGCCCCGCTCCTGGCCACCCAGCTCCATCGCTGCGATGAACTGCATGATGGAGCCGTCCCGGCCGTAGATTGACAGGAACATGAATTGGCCTTCGCTGTCTCTCAGGCACGCGTCCACGAAGATCTCGGGGAACTCCTCGATGCGGCAGAGCCCGTTGGAATCAGCCATGCGCGTCACCTCCCTGCGCTGCTGCATCCTCGGGCACCCAAAGCCATGCGGCAACCCACACGCCACCTGATGCTGGCGCCACCGAAGGCTCATCATCGATTTCAATGTCTTTGTCCGATGGCTGTGCATAGATTGCTCTTGCACGCTCGATTTCTTGCGAGAAGGCGATCCTGTCGCCGCGTAGCTCATGCAGATGAAGGCCCAGCTCCGTGACGCATTCGGCCAGGCCGGATGTGCACCAGCTGGCGATGGTGGCCTGCGCCAGTTCCTCGATCCTCAGCATGGCGAGAGTCCTGTGTTGTCCATGGATTCACTCCTTGAAAAAGAAGCGGGTCCATGCCTTTTCAGGACTGGACCCGCAAGGGTTGTTGAAAGAAAGCTGCCACCGAAGTGGCTTCGTTTCAAAGTGTTGGCGTCAGTTGCGCATTCGCCGCGATGCCACACTCGTGCTCCATCCGCTCAATATCTGCAGGCGTCAACGGTTCGCGCTTGATAAGGCTCACGACGAGGAAATGGCGATCACCACCCATGTCCATGAAGAAGCCGAAGCTGCTGTCCTCACCGAAGGTCAACTCGATCTCCTGGTCGATCACTGCGATCCGCCGTGCGCTGGCCGTCACCATGAATGAGGGCGTGCGATCACCCCCTTCCAGGTTGATTTGCTCCAGTTCGCAGTAGTCCACCGACACCTCGTCGGCCGCCCAGATGGCTTTAAACAGCCGAGCCTTTCCGGTCTTGCTGGTCTTGGCACATAGGGGGCAGGAGCCGAGTTGTCCGGCTTGCAGTTCACACTCGCAGAAATGGCAAAAATTGGCACCCGATATGGGCACTGCGTTAGTCATGCTTGAATCCTTCAGGAAAAAGGTGCGAGGCAGTCCCGTGCAGGGCCTGGCCCCGCACGGGTGGTAGAAAGGTTCAGCCGACTTCAAGTCGGCTGCATCAGGCTGGGGATCAGTCCCAGCCGTAGTGGGCCTGCATCTTTCGCCGGATCTCTTTGGCCACATCGACCCACAGCTGTCCCCGGATGAACGAGCCATCCAGGGTATGGGGATCTACCTGAGACACGGTGTCGGCGTACCTGCGGATCGCCTCGATGATGAACAGTTGCGCCACTGCGCTGTACTCCATCATTTCGACGACCAACTGCGTGTTGGAGAGGTCTTCCTCTGGTACTTCGTGACTCATCTCAATACTCCGATGGCAGCAGCAGCGTGGTCACGCTGCGGTCGCTCTCGGTGATGATCCAGACGGTGGTGTTCCCTTCGAGCTGGTAGGCCGACAGGATGCGGTTGCCCAGCTGGACAGCCTGGTCGTTCAGTCGGCGATCTTCTTCACAGAGATCCCCCCAATCGCCCAGCAGATGCCGGCGCAAAAGCACATAGGGGTTCAACCGGCCGTCAGCGACCAAGGCGTTGACGCCCTGTGTCATCACGGGCGATCCCAACTGAAATTGGGGCAGGCATTGCGCCGCCTCGGGCGCTTCGTACACAGCGTTCATGGACTTCTCCAAAAATGGGGAAACCGTTCCCAGGGGAAGCGGTGCTCCCCGAGGGTTGATGAAAGGTTTGCGGCGGTGGCCGCGGGTTACCGCTGTCGAGCGACGTTGGCCGCCTTGATGCGGGTCAGAGCGCGATAGCGGTTGCTGCTGATCCAGCTTGGCGCTGGTGTGCAGCTTCCAATTGCGGCGCCTCGGTCTCGGCTTGCGCCTGGGCCGCGTAGTGCAACTGCGCTGCCTGGCGGATGGCATCGATCTGGCGCAGGGCCATCTCGTGCTGCTGCGCCACCACTTTTTCGGTGATGCGCGGCGGCTGCGTGGTCACGATGCGGGTGGAGAAATCTCCGCACCCAGTGCCCAAACCCATGGCATGGGTCTGGTAGCCGGCAGCATTGACGCTCCAGCACGCAGCGCTGGTCAGCAGCCCGCCACCGATCTGGCGACGGGATGTGCGGATGACCAGCTCGCGCCGTTCATCCAGGGGGACGACCGTCTTGGCATTCCAGCCATCGCGGTCCTTGTAGATCTTCGTTTCCATGGTGGTTCTCTCCTGCAAAAAGGCGTGAAGCCACCCCCTGCAGGGCGAGGCCCCACAGGGTTGATGAAAAGGTTTTGACAAGAACTCCACTTGGCTGATCGCCCAAGCGGGCACGTTTTCAGAGTTGAACGTGCCTGAAACCATTGGTGATTGGTTCAAATGGTTTCCCACAAAGGCCATGGGTCCGGCCGCTGTGGGAACCCATTTGCATGGGTTCTGGCCTTGTCCAGGACAAGGAAAAAGGCGCTGCGCGCCGGGTATCAGGGCCTGTAGGCTTCGCGGTGCATTTGCCTCACGCGCCGGAAAAGCACGCGCCGCATACGCCGCAAAAACATACGCACGGTCGGGTTGACCAGCACATAGATCCCGAGCCCGATCTGTCGATACACGTTTCGGGCAATGGCCAGTGCGGGATGCACTGGCTGGAGGTTTTCCATGCGCTGCAACTCGGCCATGGCACGCTCGTGCTGCCAGGCGACCGCAATGCTTTCCGTCATCGACGGCGGCATCCTCGTGTTGGCCAGGCAGGTCCAGGAGCTTTGCTCGTAGGCCGCATCGTCCCGGCAAAGCCAGGTGATGAGGCGACCGTCATAGTCCAGCCGCGTCTCCAGCCACAACGCTACGCGTTGGTCGGTCAGTCCTTCGCTGGTAGCCACGCAGTGGCCGTTCATGCGGCGGTACTCGGTGTTGATGAACATTTCTTTCCTTTGCGGAGAAACATGAAGCCATCCCCTGTGGGTAGGCCCCACAGGGTTGATGAATTGGTTTGACAAGAACTCCATCTGCTGATCGCAGACGGGCACGTTTTCAGAGTTGAACGTGCCTGAAACCATTGATGAATGGTGCAAATGGTTTCCCGCAACGGCCGTCTTTGCGGCCGCTGCGGGAACCCATCTGGTGGGTTCTTTGAGATGCGTGCGTCAGCTGATCCGCACGACCTGTCCCAGCCGGTGGTCCGGCGTGAACTCGATGGCGTTGATGATCGGAACGAACTTGTCCAGCATGACGATCGTCTCGCTGACCTTGCCCTTGTCGTCCACTTCGGTCGTGACCATGCGCTCCTTCTTCTTGAAGGTGTCGCCCTTGATGAGGAACGTGCGCCCGGTGGTGGAGCGGATGCAGCCCGTGACCTGGCCAGCTGCCAGCGCAAGCGCCAGATGCCATTGGGTCATGTCGCGCAGCGGTCTGCGGTGGGAGCCACGCGCTTGATTGAAGCAAGCCTCGAAGTTCGGCCACAGCAGGCCGTTGCGATGCTTTTGCAGTTCCTCAGCCAGTTGCTCGGCATCCATGCGCACTGCATGGAAGACCATCTCACTGCCCTCCTGGATCGGCGGCACCTGGTATGGCGTGTCGAGCCATTCCTCTGGCAATGTTTGATGGGCCAGTTCCCCGGCCTGGGCTTGAGTGAGCATGTCCAGCACCTCCTTGCGAGGATGGCCCGGCCGGCATTTCGTGCCGAAGATCACACACTGTTTGAACTCTTGCTCAGGCGCCATGAAGAACCGCAGATCCTGGAAGTTGCGTGCCAGGTAGGTGCGAATCTCGTTGTCGAGTGCGTAGAACGGAACGATGTACACGAGGATGCCGCCGAGCATGAGCAACGGGGCAGTCTTCTTGAGAAACGTGCGCTCCAAGCGCTCGGCCTTTTCACGATCGCTATCCGCATCGCTGCGGTTGGCAGAGTCCTTGACGCCATACCCATAAGGTGGGTTCAAGTACAGCAGTCCGATGGACCTGGGTTTGATCACCGCATCGTGGATGTCAGAGTGCAGCACGCGGTCCAAGATGGTCTTCGCGTGCCACGCACGCTCGCGGTCGAACTCCACACCCAAGGTCTCAATGGTCGGACCTGTGCCACTGTCAAACTGCATGCCGTGGCGTAGGTCTGCCAGCGCGGCGCCTTCACCGCAACACGGGTCGAGCAGTCGCATGGGCCGATCGCAAGGGGTGATGAAACGCTGAATGCGAGCGAGGGTTTCATCGTCGGTCGGGAAGTACCCGTTCTTCACGAAATTGCGCGCCAGGCGCGAGAACATCAATGCCATGGGCACATCTCCTTCAAATGAGGGACGGAGATGCCCCGGTGGGGCATGGCCCCGTCCGGGTGGTTGATAAATGGCACAAGGGCCATGGGCCCAAGCTCGCACGAATGCAAGCCGGGGCGCCACGGGTTTCAGCCTTTGCGAGGTGGGGAACGATGCGTGAGCACGTCCTTGATGCCCCAACGAGCGATCATGGTGGCCCACAGGACTTCGCCGTTGTCGAAGTAGTGCGGGACATCCTGCTTGCGCAGTCGGCAGTCCATATGGAGTACCGCGATCACGTGCGCGTATAGCGACTCATCGAGCCACCGCAGATCGTTGAGGTTGAAGGCAAACAGGTCGCCGTTGTACAGACCCGCGAGAAAGCAGGCGATGTACCGGGCGTGCCTGGCCTCACCTTGCGCGATCCGCAGCAGGACCTTTAAGGACTCGACTCCACGCTGCTCCAGCTGATACCTGTCCTCGTCCGAAGGCGGGGAAAAGTACATCTCCATGAGCTTACGTGGCGGTTTCTCGCTCTTGATGCGCAGCGCATTCACGAATTCTTCATAGACCTTGAAGAAGGCCTCTTCCGAACCCGTGGGTACATGCACCATCACGACGGTGTGCTTGTTCGACATGGCACGCCCTCCCGCTCAGGCTCTGCGCTGTTGCGCAGGAGCCAGCCATTGACGTTGCACGAGCAGGTGGACCAGCGACTCTGGCAAGTCGGCCCGCAAGGCCGGTTGCATGAAGCAGCTGCGCACCAGCGTGAGCATGGAGCATCTCTGGCCTGGCGCATGGCGTTCACGCGCCAGGATCAGCTTGTCGCACTCCGGTGCAGGTGCTGCAGTCAGCCACTGTCGCAGTACAGCGTGAAATAGCTGGCGCTGCTCTTGTGCCAATCGGGGAAGCACGGGGGAAAAATGGGAAATCATGATCGTCTCCAAGAAAAATGGGGACGACCGAAACCCTGCGGGGACGGTAGTCCCCAGCGGGTTTAAAGAAGAAGTGACCTACAGCAGTTTGATGACTGCCGTCGTGATCACGATGGTGAGGCCGGAAAAGCCGAAGAAGCTGGTGATGATCCAGCGGGTTTGATCGACCACGCTTCTCTGGAGGCGGACCTCCATTTCGGCACTGGCGCGCAGCAGACGTGTTTCCAGCTCGGAACCATCTGCTTTGGTGAAGAGCTTGTCGCGCATCTCTGCGCGAATCTCATCCGTGCCGGCGTGAATGGCTGACTCGAACTGCCGCTCGACCTTGCGCGCCGTGTCCGGGGGAATCCCGGCGCCGGTGAGCGCTTCGTACAAGCCCAGTTCGATGGTGGATGGCATGCTCAAAAGTTTACTCCTTTGCAAGAAAACTGCGAGCACGTTCCCTTGCGGGCCGTGGTCCCGCAGGGGTGGATGGATGAAGAAATGAACTCGGATCGCTCACGCGGCCCTGGCACGTTTTCAGAGTTGAACGTGCCTGCTTGAAACCATTTTTGGTTTGACTCAAATGGTTTCCCTCACCAGCCGACCTGCGGCTGCTGGGGGAACCCATCTGGGTTCCTCGGGGTTTGATCACGACCAGACAGGCTCGGCTTCAGCCCATCGGATCGCCTCCGCGATTCCCGCCTGGTCCACCGTTTCGGCCGCTGCGCACACGTCGTCCGAGAGGCCGAGGATGTAGAAGCCGGTACTGTTGTCGGGGGTGGTGAAGAAATCGTCACGGTCCACCGCCAACAGCGTCGTGCCGACGACGGCTTCTTCATGCCGCCTCAAGAGCGCGGTGACCTGCGTTCTTGCTTGGGTGGTCAGCGGTACCGGGAATTGTCGAGCCGTGCGTCGCAGGCGAGCCAATTCGTTGCTTCCTTTGCGATTCGGTTTCGTCATGCTATGAGTACTCCTGCAATGGATGCAGGCCCGGCCCCTGCGGGACTCGGAGCCCGCGGGGGTTGATGGAAGAAAGGGAAAGCGCTCGGGCCGCGGGGAGCGGCCTGGCACGTTTTCAGAGTTGAACGTGCCTCTTTGAAACCATCGTTTCAGTGGGATGGAAATGGTTTCCCTCAAGAGCCATGTGCCGGCTGCTGGGGGAACCCCTTTCCAGGATTCCGCTGGATTGAGATCAAGTCTTGAATGGATACCTCCTCGCTGCGCCACGTCGGACCTGTTGGGGCCTGTCGTGTTGCGCAGGCGGGCCACCGCGAGTGAAGGTCCAGGTGGCCGAGTAATGGCGCGGTGAACGCATGGGTTCATCCGCAAAGCCGCGGCACATCAGGTTGCCGCCACCCAGTTGAGAGCAGAGCCCGTGCTGCAAGCAGCGAAGGGCTGTCCCTTGGGCTCCTGGAGCGGCCACGGGACAGCCCTCCTGAAGGGCGGGCTGTTGAAACGTTGCGGAGATCAGCGCTTGGCGAACCAGGTCTGCAGCTTGGGATCGAAGTCGTACCCTTGCTTGCGCAGCCATGCGGCCTGGGATCGGAGCAAAGCCCGGTCCACCGTGGGATCGAGCTTCACCGGATCTGCGCGCTCAATGGCTTCAAGAAGGTCCGCATCGAACAATCCGTCATCCACGGCTTCGACTGACTCTGGAGCCGGCGCAGGTCGGGGTTTCTTGAAATCGTCCCAACGCTTGTCGGCGTTCTTTGCGGCTCCCCTGCCCTGTTCCTTGGGTGGCTCGGAGGGCTTGGCTTGGACCTGGACGGGTTTCGGCTCATCCAGTGGATCGAGTTCAGTGGGTGTGCGTTCAGCGGGAAGTCGGTCCTGGGAGACGACTTGCAGGTCATGCAGCCTGGCCCGGATTTCCGTGACCCCCTTGCCGAAAGAGATGTACTGCGACAGGTAGATCTCGCTGACCCACACGGTGGCTTTGTATTCCCCTTCCTCGAACTGGTCGAGGAGCGGGTCTTTTACCTTGAATTCGCCAAAGTTCGTGGTGAGGTCCGCGATGCAAAAGGCGCCGTTGCGGCTCTGGCGGATTTTCTTGATCCGCAAGGTCGCGTCGTCAACTCTGATCATGTGCTGGTGGTCTTTCGCGATGTGCGCGGGCCACCGTCCACCCGCAGGAGACAGCTGGTCCCGGCGGGTATGAAAAAGAAAGCACCGCACCTGCCGAGGCAGGTGGGATGCAGTGGGCTTTGAATGTCTGACAGGCTTGCGACCTGGCAGGCTGGGCACTGGTGGACTTTTGAGGTGTGCGATTCAGCGGTCCGTGCCGACAGGAACCCCAGCTCCGAAGAGCGTGCACGCTTCAGGGGTTGACGTGCCTCATGTGCTGGCGAACCAGCTCCGGTTATTCCAGTGGTACCGGTAAACACTCGCAAAACGGTGCAAAGCATACGCGCTTTTGAAGGCGAGTCAAACTCGCCCTCGCACTTTCCGTGCATCAGTGCATAGACGTTTCGTCGGTGGGGATCAAGGTTCCTGCTTTTGGGTCCACTTGCCGTCCTGCAGGGCCTGCCGGGCGAGTTCGTCGGTCCGAAAGTATTCGTTGGACTCCCGAGAGACGGGGCCCTCTTCACCGGCGGTGCCGACGTAGTAGCCACGCTGTGATTGCAGAACCTGCAGGGGCAGTAGCTTGCCGCACCACTCTTTGGCCAAATGTCCATGGAGAGTGGGTGCAGTGCTGGAGACGGTAGTAGCTTGGTTCATGGTGTATGCCTTTCGTGAATAAAAGGGACACCTGCCCCCACTGGGGATCGGTGGTCCCCAGGGGATGGAAGAAAAAAGAAAACCCCCTTGCCTGCAACGCAGGTTCAGGGGTTTGAGGGCTTATGGCGAATCAGGCAGGGGCGGAATCGACGGTCCTGCGGACAGCCCTTCCCGTTGCATAGCCCGCGTTGTACGCTGCATTTCCTTGAGGAGGTGCAGCGGGTGGGCGGGCAGCCTGTGGGTGCCGTGGTGGAGCCGGTGGGCGGTTCACTGGGCCACGTTGTTGGCGTGGCTGCTGGGCAGCGTGCTGCGAGGAGCGCTCTGCAGGCCGTGCCGCCGGCGCTGGCGCCGGTTGCTCCAGCCTTTGCTCTTGCTCTGGCTCGTGCCACTCTTGATCGACCCCCTCCCCTTGCGACGGTTCGTCGTAACCGGGTTGCAGGTCGTCTTGAGGTGCATCCGCCTCACGGCGGTACACGTTCTCGCCGTCGATGGTGATGCTGTTGATCAGAAGCAGGCGCCCCTTGATGAGGGTAGCCATCTCCTTTTGACCCGTCTTGCGACGGTTCTGATCCAGCACATCGCGTTCGTACAGGTGAGGGTAGATGTCGCCGATCCGAAAGGACACGACGACCTTGCGCTGTTCCCGAACATCGACTCCCAGTCTTTCGACAATGTCGATGGCTTCGTCCCCACTGACCCGAAGATCGAAGTAGGTGTAGTCAGGTTTGTCTGCATCTCCACGCAAGGCGGAAATGCTGCATGCCAGAAAGGTGTCGGCACGGCGGCCGCCATTCTTGGTTTCAACCCAGCGGACGCGGTTGAGGTAACCGATGCCGTTGGTATGCAGATTGAAATAGTCGTTGCCTTGGGTGGTTGCAGTCATGGTGATTTCCAAAAAGATGAACTTGAGGAAATCACGCACCCAACCCACAGCCTTGCGGCTGAGGACAGGGAAACATGATTTCCCTGTCCGGGTTACGAGGATGAAGGTACTCCGGAATCGACCTTGGGAGTCGATTCGAGCGCCTCTCAGGAGTTGAGGCGCTTCTGTGTTGCCTTTCGGCAGTTCACGGGGCGAACGTTATTCAAACCGACCTCGATTGTCAATATGCCGCCGCGCGCCGAAACATCCCGCTGGCACGGGCTAAAAGCATTCAACATTATTTGTATGTTGTAGTATCATACAAAATACAACATACATTAGAGCAAAGCACATGGCAGCAATCACCAAGGATCAGATTCACGCGGTAGCCGATGGACTCGACGCAGCCGGCGTCAGTCCCACCCTGGCGGCGGTGCGCAAGCAGCTGGGCAGCGGCAGCTTCACGACAATCTCCGAAGCGATGGTGGAATGGCGCGCCCGGCAGACTGCGCGAAAGACGCCCGCCGTGGAGCCGGCGCCGCCGGCGTTCACCGACAAGCTCGGGGAGTTGGCGGGCGACCTGTGGTCCCTGGCCCTGGAGACGGCCAACGGCCGGCTGGCCGCGGAGAGACATAACCTGGAAGTCGTGCGCGACCAGGCGCAGGCTGCGCGCCTCGAGGCAGAGGAGTTGGCCAACGCGCTCGCTGCAGAACTGGACGAGGCCAAGGCCCGAAGCGACGCCTTCCAGGAACTGCTGGTCACGTCGAGGGCCGAGGCTGACGATCTACGGAACAAGCTGGCGGTGGCGAACGCGAGCGCGGCCAAGGCGGACGCCCGTGCCGGTGAACTGCGCATCGAGCTTGATCGCGCCCATGGCGACGCCCTGCAGGTGCGTGCCGAGCGAGACAAGGCCCAGGCTTTGGTCACGGTCCATGCCGCTCAAATCGAAGCTCTGCGCACCGAGTTGGCCGGGGCGACGAGTCGAGCGACGGAGATCGAGCGCCGTGCCGATGAACTGCGTGCGGATCTGGAGCGGGCCAATCTGTCGGCTGACCAGGCACGCTCGGCCCTGGATCAGGCGCAAAAGGCGGCGAAGGCAACAAGCGAGGAGCGGGATCAAGCGCGCACCGAGTTGGCCAAGCTGCAGGCCGGCGCCGAAGTAGCGGCGCAGCTGCACCAGGAGCAGCGCAAGGGCATCGCTGCAGAGGCTCTGCGGCAAGCAGAGCGGCTGACAGCGGCCCAGGTCGAGCGCGACCAAGCGCGGGAGGAGGCCGCTACGTTGCGCGGCCGTCTGGAGGGCGTTAAGGCTGGCTCACGCTCACAAAAGTAGCCGGGAAAGCGCGTGTCCCTGCTCGGTCGGCTAAAAGCGCTGGAACACCACGATGTTTTATTGTGGTGGTGAGCTTCCCACGACTCCCCCTTTACTGCATTGGGATTTGCAGGACTGGGCATTGAAGCCCGAAGTCAATTTTTTTCCGTGAGGTAGCTGCCGCCAGGGTCCGCGCGCCCGCCCGGCAAAGGCCTGCCCGAGTTGCCGTGCCCGCTTCTCCTCGTCGGTGTGCAGGTAGATCGAGGTGGTCGACAGGGAGGCGTGACGAAAGTTGTCGCGCACCGTGGTGAGGTCCACCCCGCGCTCCAGAGCATGGGTGGCATAGGTGTGCCTCACACAGTGAGGGCTGGCCCGCCGACGCAGCTCTTGAACGAAGGGGCGAAGTCCAGGCTTCGTGCGTGTCCCTTGTTGATATGCATCTATGCTGTCCAGTCAGTCAGTGCATCGTTTGCGTGGTGACTGTCGATAGATGTTGTCCGTTGGGATTTCGATAGCGGTTGCTAAGGCTTTGAAAAAATGAGTCCATCTCACTCGACCGAACAGTGAATTCCCCATAATTGGGATCAAAGAGCGTGGTCATGCCATTCAACGCTTGCGTCGCGACCGTGTGTGCGCCACCTTCGGCGAAGTAAAGGCTGAGCAAATGCGTCGATCCATCCGCAGTGATCTTGTCCAGCATGCGCGAGAAGCTTGAAGGCTCGCCGTATCGATATTTTTTTTCCTTTCCGGATGGAGCCAATCCGGCTTCCTGCAGCATGGTGTTTTGTGCTTGGAAATCTGCTTGAGCGGACCTTGCTCCTTGCCTTCGCAGGGAATCCTTCAGGTCTTGATACTGCTGCTGCCGCATGCCAGCAGAGGCGTGGCTTTCCGAGCCTGGCCTCAACGCGGCCATCCGATTGGACGCACCGTTGTTGAGATTGAGCAGCCATTCCGCTGTGAGGCCAACACAGATGCCATCTACATTCGCTTCTGAGAGTTCAGCCGTTCTGTATTCGAATACGGAGGTACTCGGCCTGGCCGGTGAGTTTGTGCTGGAACTGGCAGAGCTTGAACTGTTGAACCTTCCCTCCTCGGTATCTGGCTTGCTCGCACAGCCGCCAGTCTTGTTTGGCAATTTTCCGGGCAGCAGTTGACTCCGAGGCGCTAGCGCATGTTCGGATTTCTGCAATGCCTGCGTACGGTTCAGGAGAGAGGTTGAATACCCGCTAGTTCCGCTTTCTGGATTGCCTACGGCCGTGCCGTCCGGAGCAGGTTCCGTGGGGGGTGCCTGTAGTGGCGAGCATGTGAAACGCTACCGCCAATGTAATTGCCCATAGTTTTATTCATCTCCCAAATTAAAAGGAGACCAATTTCAGATTCTTTTCCGCGGAAAAACCATGACGAGCGCGAACCGTTGAACTGGCGTGCGAAGCGGCCCATGGTGGATGTGCCATCAGTATGCATGGCGCGCGGCTTCGCGAGACTGAAAAAGATCGGCCGAGTTGGCGGCGCAGCTGCACCAGGAGCAGCGCAAGACCGTCGCTGCCGAGGCGCTACGTCAGGCGGAGAGGCAGACAACGGCCCAGGCCGAGCGCGATCAGGCGCGGGAGGAAGCAGCTACGCTGCGTGGTCGCCTGGAGGCCCTTGCGGCTGGCTCGCGTTCGACGAAGTAGTGTTGTTGGGCCGACGCAATTTCAATAGCTGCCGCGTGAATTCTCGTAATCGATTTCCCCGCTTTCTTGAATCGCCGCTGAAAGGTACTGTGAGCTTTGACCATCGGAAAGAGGGCCCGACTGGTAAGGAACATCCATGCCCTGCAGCATTCCCTCCATGGCAGAGCGCTGTTGTCGCCCTGCCTGAGAAGTGCCATCGCCACCAGCAACGTACGCATTCACGTTGAAACCAGCTGATCGCAACTCATTGATTTGCCGTGCTACTGCAACACCGGGCATTCGCACATTTGGCAGCACATGAAAAACTGATACAGAACTATCGGAAATGCTTCCGTCATGGTTGTATCGAACACCGCCGACAGCAACGCCAGTACAGAGATCCAATGCCGACGTTCGTAGTGTTTGACCAGGCGTGGTAATAGTTTGCTGCTCTACTTGTGACGCAGAGAAGTCTACGACATGGGTTGCGCGGTCACCGCGGGTAGCATTTCCTGCTTGATTATTTCGTCTTGACAATCCGGCGAGTACCCCTTCGTCATGGCTTCTTGCCGTAGGCTGTCGCTCCGGAGATGAGGTGGGCGAAGTGGCCGCTGAATAATAAGAGTTGTGACTAGTAGAACCTGATTTCCCAGTCGATGCACATTGACCCATGTAAGCGCTCCTTTTGAAGAACAGTAGCATTATCGTTATTAATCATAAAAAAAGAATTTAAGCGAAATAGGTTGCTAATTTGCGAAGCGAGTAGTCGCGGAATTTCATAAATCGCACTTCGTAAATGCATCGACGGAGACTTCATATGACTGACTGGATTCCAGCATGTTCCGGTCTGCGCCAAGCTTTTTCATAGTCGCGGTTGTCATTCCAATCGTCGATCAACTCAGACAGTGCTTCGTCGGGAGTTCGCTTCTCAAGCACTGGCGTGTCAAGAACCTCAGAGCCAACCCAACGGACGATGTATTCCGTAGAGCGCACCGTGAAATCGCGGTGCTGCAGGCAATCGAGTTCAAAGCCATTGTCGATCGCAGTCAATACTGGCTTGGCGCCGCAGTGCGGGCATCCTTTGACGTGATAGACCTTGCTGTAGGTGATTTCCTCTGTATCGGTATTTTTCATTGATTGCGCCGTGATTCAAAAGGGCTGAGGCGGTAATCCCTGCAACCGAAGCCAAATCGCTTGGCCCGGCTTTCAAAAATCGTGATCGATGCCGTCTCATCCGGCCTCTCTCCCCGCGGCAGGAACAGGCGGGCCTGGCGGCCATCTGGATGCTCGAATGCCAGGTGATCCCAGGTGGCCACGAACCCTTCGGTAGTCCGTCCTGAACAATCCCGTTTTCAGCTGCAGGCAGATCGGAGTTCATGCGCTACGGGGATCATTGCAGTAATGACCGCCTGCATGGACAGCCCGAATCGGGCGCACAGAAGCCGCAGCGCGGCCAGGATCAGACGCAGGTTGTGCCCGGCGCCGCACATCACCGCATGCAGCGCATCACCCAGCGCGCCCTTGAGCGGATTGCGGGCGAGGCGCCCGTCCATCTTCATGTGCCCGATCGCCGGCTCGATGGCACTGCGCCGGCGGATCATGGCCTTGAGTGTTCGGGTAATGCCTCGCTTTTGGCCTGACATCAGGATGCGTACTCCGTCGAGTTGCACGCCCTTGTAGCCCTTGTCCACGATGGCTGTGGCCGGCGGCCTGTCCGTGCCAGTGAGGATGCCCACCTGCTCCAGTGTCTCGGCCAGGGTATGGCCGTCGTAGGGGTTGCCCGGCATGGAGCGCATGCCCACCACCAGGCCTTCCTTGAGCGTGGTGGCGATGCTGACCTTCACGCCGAACTCGTAGGGTGTCCTTGCCTTGCCCTTGCTGATGCACTCCACTTCGGGTGCGTGCAGGGCGTACAGCTTGTGCTTGTCCTTGGGGGCCTGGGCCAGGATGCGGCCGGTGCGCTGCAGCAGGTCCTGCACCTTGGCCTGGGCCGATTCGGGCAACGTTTGCAGTTGGCGGGTGACCTCTCGATGCACGCGGGCGACCCGGGTGCGCAGCGTGCGCACGGCCTTCCTCATGCGCTTGAACTGCTTGGCGTGCGCGTAGCGACCGATCTGCACGGCCAGGCGCGGGGCCACCCGGTTGTAGTTCTGGCGCAGTTGCAGGCTGTTGTCCTCTGCCACCTTGACCAGGTGCTGGCGGCTCTTGTCCAGCAGCCGACTGTCGGTGGGGTGTGCAATGGCTTTGGGCATGACGGTGGTGTCCACGATCACCTGCTGTGTGCTGGTCTTCTGAATGACGCCACCACGCCGGGCCGCCTCGATGCTGGCCGCCAGCAGCGTCTCCACGCCTGCTTCTGCGATGCGCTTTCTCCAGCGCGTCAGGCTGGACGGGTCGATGGGCGACTCGGTCTGCAGGTAGGTCTCGCCACAGAAGAACTGCCAGTACGGGTTCTCCACCCAGGTGTTCACCACGGCCTCATCGGAGGCGTCGAAGGTGTGCTGCAGGTACAGCAGCCCCGCCACCAAGCGCGGGGGCAAGGCGGGCCGGCCACGGCCGGATGTGAACGAGGCCGCGAACGTGCGCTCGATCTCTGTCCAGTCGATCAACGCGGCCAGCTTGACCAGCGGGTGACGCATGTTGATCAACTCGTCCAGCCGGGAGATGAACAACTCGCCGCTCTGCGGCCGCGAAGGCTTCGGGCCCATCGAACTCCTCGGAGGAATTTGCAAGAAAACAGGTACTGGCAAAACCATACCTTGCAAATCCCGCGCCCATCAATCAGCAAAACTGCACACCAGATCAATGACTTGCGGGTTGTTCAGGGCGGACTCGGTATGCAGCCATTCCCAGGCATCTGCCGCCAGGTCGAACTCCTCGCATCGGTGATCCGGTGACCCCATGAGAACTTTCCTGTTTCAGCGTTGAAGTGGTATTTGCGGTCCTACGCGGCAGCGGCCAGCCAGGGTGACTCGGCGGCCGTAGCCGTTGCACCACCTGGTCCAGCCATCTCCGGCTCCACCACGTCACGCTCGGTTTCCTGCTTGCGATCGAGCAGTTTCCAGACACCTTCGTCCAGGGTGCCTGCGATCAGCGGCACGATGACCATGACGTTGCGGCGCTGCCCCAGGCGGTAGGCCCGGTCCTCGGCCTGGCGCATGAGTGCCGGCGTCCAGGGAAGCGATGCGAAAGCCACGTAATTCGCCGCTGTCAGCGTGATGCCCACGCCGGCCGCGGACGTGGTGCCGATGAACACGGTGACCGCTGGATCGTTCTGGAAGGCATCGATAGCCTTTTGGCGCTTGGTGGCCGTGTCGCTGCCCACCAGCGTCACGCACTGGATGCCGGCTGCGGCGAAGGCGCCCTTCATGGCCTCCACAGTCGCCATGTACTCGCAGAACACGATGATCTTGTCGCCCTCGGACAGCCCTTCCACCGTCTCGATCAGGAAGGGCGTCTTGAGCGCCTCCAGGGCTTGCCGCAGCTTGGTGATCTTGGGCATGGCCTGCAGGGTCATGTCGTCGTGGATCGCCTTGTAGGCTCCCAGACCTTCGGCTGGCGAGATGTACCGCACCTGGCGGCTCTTGGTTCCCAGGTCTTTGAGAACGTCCTTGCGCCGGCGCAGCATCCACCCTTTGAGGGCCCCTGCGAGCAGCGTCCTCTTCTCGCGCGAGCCCGTGAACTGACCACGGAAGTCCTTCAGCGGCATCTGCCCCAGCCGATGGCCCGTGAGCCGCAGCAGTGTGTGCAGTTCGATCTCGCGGTTCAAGAGCGGCGTGCCCGAGATGACATATCGGCGCGGGATGCGCGTGGCCATGATGAAGGCATTGCGCGTGCGGCCAGCGTGATGCTCTTTCAGGTAGTGGGCCTCGTCCACCGCCATCACCGCGAACGACAGATCCGTCTCGCGCACCAGGCCTCCCAGGCGCTCATAGTTGGCGATGATCCACTCGCAACCGTGCAAGGTGGCCATGCGGTCCTCGCCGACCATGCCCACGATCGCATCCGGGTACACCGCCCGGATCTCCCGCTCCCAGTTGATGCGCAGCGACGCAGGACACAGGATGAGCACCCTGCCCTCCCCCGCAGCCATGCGCGTAGCCACGACGGCCTGGCGGCTCTTGCCCAGGCCCATGTCATCGCCCAGGCATGCGCCCGTCTGCGAGGCCAGGTGCCGGACACCGGCGACCTGGTAGTCGCGTAGCCCGGCATGCACAGCCATGCGAGCCAGCTCGGTCTCGTCGATATCCACGTCCACGCCGTCATCCAGCTCGGCCGACATGAACGCCACGCCCTTGGCTTCGCCCGGGCCACTGTCACCGAATTCCGGACGGGCAGCGGGCACCTGGATGGGCGAGGCCTGCGAGGTGGAGCCCACCAGGTCCTCCAGGACGACCGGCTGCTCATGGACGAAGACGAACTCGGGCACCACGCCCCCGAACTCGCGTAGCGTATCCAAGATCTCCGATGTACTGCCCTGCACCTGCCAGGCAGAGGCATGGCGATGGAAGTGGCCCTGCAGCGCCTTGACGGCCCGCACGCAGGGCGTGTCGAAGGCGAAGCTCACCGCATGCCGGCCCCGGGTCATGTCGCCCTTGGCGAGCGGAAAGACTTGCACGTCAAGCAGCTGCGAAAAGTAATCCGACTCTGGGGATGCCACGGCAGCGCGCAGCAACGGCAGAGCGTCATCGAGATCCACATGCTGGCCGCGATAGACCGCGCGCAGCCAATGCACCAGCTGCTCGGGATCGGCCTGCTCCTGCGCCCACATGCGCCGGCCTGCGACCCACCAGGCGCCGGCTTGCTGCAGGGTGCGCCCCATTCCAGCCATGTAATGCAGCTGCAGGCCAATGCGCCTGCCATCCGAGACGGCCTGGATCAGCAGATCCGGAGCGCGCAGGGAGACGGGTTCCAGGTTCGGCATATGCGAGGGGAGAATGTTCATGCGCGATATCGATTATCGAATCGAATAAATGGCCAAACCGCGTTCAGCCCGAGAAAACCAAAGCCAAACGCAATCGGATATTGAGGAAAAGGGTGGAAGAAACCCTCGGCTATGATCGCGGCGGTTGCCACATGGGTCGCAAGCCCGGCAACCACCCTTCCCTACCCTAACCTTTATGAGGATTTCTTCCATGAACGAAAAGCCCAAGAACACTCAACCCGCCACGCTGGAGGATTTGGCGTTACTGGAGCAGAAAATCGGTAATACCTTGAGAAAATTCCACGCATGGGTCGAAGCGCGTGAAACCGAGGATGACGATAAAGCTATTGAAGTGGCTGATTTATACGAGCAAGTCCTTGAGGACATCACCGACCTGGAGCTGGCTCCTTTCAGGCTTCAGAGATGATTTCCGGCTTCGGTTTACCCAGGGCCCACAGCCGGTCAAGTTTTGCCTGCATGGTGGAACTCCTGATTCTCTCTCCATAGATTTCCATGGCTGCATTGCTACGTTCTGTTCGCAATGCAGCCATTTGTTCCGAGAATTCGAGGATGGCGCGGCATTTGTCCGCTTGCGATTCGGCCCGTCCAATAAAGCCGACGCATGCACATTTGATCTCTACATCCTGGATGTTTTCTTCCAGCCATTGCTCGAAGGCATCAAAATGGCTCACAAGGAAAGCGGCGATCGATTGATTGCGGAGATCTTCCATATAATCTTCGCGCCGCTTGCCAGCAAAGTAGGCTTCTCTAGCAGCCTTTTTGTCTTGGACCGTGATTGGAGTGGTGGTATTCATGAAAAACTTCTTTCGATAACAAAGGGATCGCAGGCTTTGGCGTGTATTTCACCGCCTGCAATTGACTATTTAATTCAACGCAAACGCCGCTGTCACATTTTAATCAGCGCGCGCACCTTGATTTTCATCGGTCGAGACTGACGGACCCAAAGCCCGAATCCGTTCCATAACCGCCCGGTTGTGCTCACGAATTCCCGCTGCGATGTCGTTGGGCGTTTGGGCATAGTCCCACTGGGCGGCGATTTCCAAGGCCACTGGGTGAAACTCCGCAGGAATGGTTTTGAGCAGCGCATCGACGCCGGCACTGAACGCTTTGACGTATTGATCGAAAAACTGACGGCAATCCTTGGAGGCGGCAACGGCCGTGCGCGCGCAGATATTGCGCCAGGCGGTCTCATCGAAACGTCCTCGGTCATCGATGGTCCGAAAGTCCTGTGCTGATTCAGAATTCATCTTCGACTCCTGTCTTGAAATCAGCCACCGCGATCGCCGCAACCGTGGGGACAGCAGTCCTCATCGATTCCATGGGCACAAAATCCGTTATCGGCATTCGATTGCTCGGTTTCCTGTATTTCATCGATCGACGCATAGTCGAAAAACTGTGCCGCCATCAATGCCTGCGGATGAAATTCCGCAGGAATACTTTTCAGTGCATTGTCGATTTCCGCACTGAAGCGCTTGACGTAATAGTCATGCGAGAGCCCACATCCCTTGAAGGCCTGGTCTGCCAGTTTTTTGCAAATGCCACTCCAGGCATTTTCATCGAACTTACCGAGAGAATCGACGACCTGAATGTCGTCCACTGTTTCACTCATATTCGACTCCTGTTTCCGGTTGATTTTTGGTTTCGTATTGGCGACGTTTACCCGGAAAGGTGAGTTACTGAGTGCTGAGGGTCACATGGGAATGTCGTCGAATTCCTGCGGCTGGTTTTGATATTCGCCTTGGTCACCCCCCTGGTTGGGCGCTTGCTGCTGCCCACGGGACGGCGTGAACTGGATCGACTCGATGCGCGACAGCTGCAGCGCGACGTCCTCGGCCACGATCTTGATGACCTGTACCTCGTTGCCGGCCTCGTCCCTGGCCATGAAGTCACGCTCCTCGCCGACCACCAGGACACGCGCGCCCGTCTTGAGGAACCTCGCGCAGGCCTCGGCCTTGTTGCCGTAGATCTCCACCTCGCGCCAGAAGCCGCCGACCTGCTCGAAGTCGCCATGAGTGTTCTGCCCATAGCGGCTGAACATGACCCGCATCTTGGCCACGATGAACTCCTCGCCGGTCTTGCGCGAGATGTTGCGTTCCAGCGTGGGCGGCTTGGCCAGGTTGCCCTTGCCGATAAAAAGGTTCTGCATCAGTTTCTCCACAGTGCGTTGAATGTCCGATCCCTGGCTGCACCAAGCCTGGGGCGGTTGGAAGTCATCCGGAAATAATTCATCCGGGAATGCGGCGGGCGTACACCGGCTGCTGCGCCCGGGTGAAGATGTACCGCAGGGCACGGATGCGCTTGCGCGCGGTCAGATGCTGCGCATTGAGCGACAGGGCCTGCTCGGAGGCTTGGCCGTACCAGGCACGAACACTTGCCTCCCGCGATTGCAGCAAGGTTTGAACGTCGGTCCAGGACAGGTGCCGCTTGCCGGCCCCCAGCTCGCGCCAGCGCAGGAACGTGTAGCCGTTTGAACGCTTGTGGTGCAGCATCAGGTAGATGGATGCGCCAGGGACTTGGCGGACAACGCTCGCCAGTTCACGCATGGCTTGCTCCAGCCGGTCGATCTCGGCAATCAGTTGGCGCAGCTCCTGGCGGGTGCCCTTACCCGTAAAGGCCTTTGTGTCAGCTCGTTCTTGACACGTCTCGTCCTTGAGCGATTCGCGCGCCCACTCGACTGAATTGACAACACGCTCCACTTGCATCGTGGTTTGTTCAGCCCTTTCATCCACACGCCCTTTCATCACCGCAGCCCTTTCATCATCGACGGCGGTCACGGCAACGCGATTCACGGGCGTGCCCCAGAGTCCGGCCCACGGCATCAGCGAGCCACTTCCGCTGTCTGTGCAGCATCGGAAGCGCCCTCGGTCACGGTAGAACCATCGGCCTGCTCGGCCTGGGCCAATCTGGCGCCGACCGTCTGTAGTAACTGGCGCTCCACGGCGGTGATCTGGATGCGGCGGCGCGAGTGGCGTGGCTGCAGCTTGGTGGTGAAGACGTCAGCCGGCACCGCGCCGAACACCTCGGTGGCGAACTCCAGGCGTTTGGCCGCTTGCACGCTGGCATCGCCACCCGCCTCCGGTACGAAGTCCGCCCGGCACAGACCTCGGACTTCCTCGCGCGTGAGCCAGCGATCAAACCGCGCGGTTTCGTTGAAAACGCGGCGGATGAATCGAGTGATCTCCGAGATGGCTTGGCGCGTCTGATCGTCGGAGCGCAGGTTCTTGCGAGCGAGCGTCTTTTGCACACGGACGTAATGGTCGAAGTCCACGATGAGACTGGACACGGCGTAGCCATAAGGCGAGCGAAAGCCCAGGTTAAGCACTTGCGGCTGGGAGGATTGCAGCAGCGAATAGGTCAGGCCTTTGCGCTTTTGCTCCTCCAGCACGCCCAAGGCTTCCTTGGATTCGCGGGCCAGACGCCGCTGTACCTGCTGCATGGAGTCTTCGTGGCGCAGGAGCGCCCAGTCTGCGTAGGGGTTGTCATTGGCCGTGAGCATCCACAGGTTGCGCAGCGCTGCCGCGATCCGCTTGCCGCCGATGATGGGAGCCGCTTCCTTGCCGGGCTCGCGAGTGCGCCCCATGAACATGCGGATGGCTTCCTTGGTGTGGACCGACATCTGGTCGACATCGGTATCGACCAGATTGCCCACCTCCAGCATGGAAAAGAACTCCTTGGGCATGACGAGCGGGTCGGCACCGCGGCGGGTCTTGAAGTCCGCTTGCATGCGCTCGAAGCGATCCTTGCGGTCTTCCAGTTCGACGTAGCGGTCATACAGCGGGTCGGATTCAGGCATGTCGCCCGCGAGGAATTCGGCCAGCACGGACTCCTCGCCCGAGATGGAGTAGCCGTCCTGGAAGGGTGAATTGGGCTCGGTGGAGAAAGTCAGGCGTGACCGGGGTGGCGCCAGGATCGTGCTGTTCTGGACGGGTGCGGGCACGGTGGCCGCGGCGATGGCGTTCGACGAAGCGTTTTTCTTTGTGGCTTTGGCCATGGGATCCTCCTTGATTTGAGGGGTGAGAGGGGTTGTCGATGAAGAAAGCGGGACCGGGACGGTTGGCCGGTAGCTCAGTGGTGGGCCGGTGTGCCGGGAGCCATCCTCCTGCGAATGCGGCGCCGAATGGCTTTCTGCATGACTGGGAATACCCGAAACGTCATGAGCCATGCGAGCAGGAAAGACAGCCCGACCATCGTGATGAAGAGCGCGCTCCAGCCCGGAGTGAGGGTGAACGAGGTGGCGGAAGTGCATTGGCCGAGGATGACCAGGACAGGATCGACCGGATCGATGCGGCCGGTGAGCGCAAAGTAGGCCAGCATCGAAAATGCGGGTGCGGTTGCCAGCGCACCGCTGGCGACGGCGGGCGGCAAGTTCAGTCGTAGCCAGGGCCAGAACGAGAGCTTGCAATCGTTGGCGGGCCAGCCTTCGCGAGCGCGCTGGATGATGTGGTACGCGAGTTCAAGGATCACCATGCCTGCGACAAGAACCAGGATCAGTTGCGGCATGAAGTACATCAACCAGGCGTCTTGGGCTTGGAACTGCCCATCGGCAGAGCACGAGGCCTCGAAGAAGAAGGACGAGAGCTTGAACTCGGCTTGGCTGGCGGTGGCGGCCATGGCGGATGCCGCGCCGGCCGAGGCGAGGATGGCGCCGGCCCACCGCAGGCAGGGGCGAAAAACACCGATATGCAGCATCACGCGGCATCCTCGACGGCGGACGCAGCCGCGGCGGCAGACTCATTCCAGGCTTGCAGGAACGCGAAGTCTTTGCCGCGCATGCCGGGTAGCAGGTTGGAAACGGGCTGCTGAAGCAGTTCCATGACGGCATCTCGGTCCACCTTGATATGGGTTGCGGTCTTGGTGTGGATACGCACTTCTATCAGGCCCAACTGGGTAAGGCGGTCCAGTGCGCGCTGCGCTTGCCACTTGTTGATCTGACCGTCCAGCGCGAACTGCGAAACCTGGGTGATCGCAGTCTTCCACTCTGCGACATCCGCTTGTTCCCGCAGCGCGGTATGAAGCATCAGTGCATCGCTGTACTTGCCCAGACGGTGCAGTAATTCCACGAACAGGCGCTCGCTGGTCATCTTTTTTGCCATGGTTTTTTCTTCCCTTCTGTTGAAATGATCGATCTTGGATGTGACTGAGGCAATCTGGTGCAAAACGCTCCACGTGGCACGGCGTGCCGTTTGGTGCAAAACGCTCCACGTGGCACGGCGTGCCGTTTGGTGCAAAACGCTCCACGTGGCACGGCGTGCCGTTTGGTGCAAAACGCTCCACGTGGCACGGCGTGCCGTTTGGTGCAAAACGCTCCACGTGGCAACCAGTGCTTCTGCCGCAGGTTTGGTCTCTGTGAAACCGGCTCATCGTGACCCAGCCTTTCCCCGCCGGATGCCGGTCGTTCCAGCCTTTTGCCGAAGCTCCTGGCGCAACTTGTCGAGCTTGGCCCGCGCGGACAGCGCCGTGTCCGAGTCATTGCGGTGCGGCTCGGAAGCGGCAGTCTGTTCCGCCGCAGTGCATTCCTGTGCCGAACGGGCTTCCTGCCTTGCTGCACGTTCGCGCTCGATCTCGCGCTTGGCGGCAATCCGGTCGGCCATGGTCAGCACCAGCGTGCCCTTTTCGTGGTGCCGCACCAGGGCGTGCAGCCAGGCGGGTGGGTTGTGGATCGCCTTGTTGCTGCCCAGATGCCCTTGCAACTCGTCCAGCAGCGGCTGCCGAATCGCCTGCGGCGCCGTCGCCAGGACCTTGTGCACCCCAACGAGCCACTCTGCCTCCAGCCGGTTTGGCATCACCAGCGGCGCTGCTGTCTCGGCGGCTGGCTCTGCCGATGGCGCCGATGCCTCTTGCGGCTGGACAACGGGTTCCTTCGGCGCTGGTGCTGGCGCGGCGGTCTCTTCGCGGGAGTCCTGGGAATGCTCATCCCTCCGACCACGACCACACTCCGCGTCCTGCGCTACCGCTGAGTTGTCCACAGGGCGAGGCTGCCCAGGGTCGCGCGTAAGAGGAGTTGGAGGTTTATTGAATACCTTATTTATATGGTTTCGACAAAACGGCAATTTAGTTTCGACGTTTGGGCATTCAAGTTTCGACGTTTCGGCATTTGTCGATTCAAGTTTCGACAAAAGGGCAAACGATTGACACTCGGGCGTGTCGGGACGTGGAGGGGACGCGGGCGGGACCGCGTTCTGCCCTGCGGAATTTGAACCGCCTTGGTGAAGTGCCTGGCTGGATGCCCGGGGAACGAACATGCGCATGACCTGCGAGACAGGCGTGATGCTGGCCGCGCTGCCTTCGGGCTGCGTGCCGATCGAACCCGCCACCGAACTTGCCACCATGGGACCGAACAGGGGCAACTGCTTTGCCGCGTGCTTGCTTGGCGAAGCCAACCAGCGCCGCAACGGCTCGGCCGTCATCTCCGGCGGCACTGGGCGAACGGCTCGTGCCATCGGTGCGATGGGTGTTGGCTTGCGCACGGGCGGGACCGTGGCCGGGGCCGACACGAGATGCATCGCTTGCTGCGGCTTCCTGCCCCTGGAGGGAAGCAGTTTTTGCTCCTGGCCCTGCAGGCAGGCCATGATCGCTCCCAGGTTGAGCCGGACCGTGGTGGAATATTCGTGGACGAGACCGGCCCGCTTGAGCCGATCACGCGCATTGCGCTGTGTCTTGGGGCCAAGGCACAGGGCGATGCGAATGTCCTCTTGGGAGACGCGGAAGTAGCCGTCGCCCTGCGGCCCTCGGCATGACGCCCGAGCGACCAGGGCGCGACGCTGCTGCTGCAGAAGATAGGACAGGTACAGACCACCAGCGACGCTTCCCGTGAGGTCCGACAGCGGCCGGTAGAAACTCACGCACTGACCGAACCAGGGCGCAAGCGCCTCCCAGCCCAGCGGTGATCCATGCTGGGGGGCAGCATGCTCCTGCGGCAGGTTGGCCCAGGTGGCGAGCTGCTGCAGGTTGACCTTGAAGTGCAGCCGTGCGGGCTTGCCCGCCAGATGCTCGGTCAGCAACTGCTCGCGCACCAGCAGTTCACGGACCGTCGTCTGCTCGCGTGTCGTCAGGCCGGTGGCCTGCTGCCACTGCTTGGCGGTGAGGAAGAACCACCCCCCACGGTGCGCACCGGTCTTGGCCAGGTGCCGTGTCCAATACAGCGCGTGCCCGAGGAACACCGCGGCCTTGAAGTTGTCCAGCCGCTCGGCCAGGGCCGGGTGGAACTGGATGAACCCCTGGGCCGCGAGCAGGCGCAGCGCCTCGTCCGGCGACAAGGCGTCGTGGGACGAGGGCTGCTCGGGGGCGGATTCGATCCGCCGAAGGCCGGTGATCACTTTGCGATTTGCCGCACTGTCGGTAGTGCGGGTAACCCAGAGTCCATTGCCGCATCCTGCGGCTCCAGCAGATGAAGCATCTGCGCGAGCGGCTCGGCCTGCTCGATCAGGGCCCGGGCGATGGCGTCCAGGTGCAGGCGATAGACGATGGGCTTGCGCTGCCCGGACTGCTCCGAGACCAGGCCGGCTGCGATCAGCTGCCGGCGGCAGGTTTCCTGCTGCCCGCGGCTGATGCCGGTTTCCTGCTCGCACTCTTGACCAGACATGGCGAACACGAAGGTGTCGCCTTGGAAGCTCTCCCGAGGCGCATGGACCATGCGCGCCATGGCGCTGGACAACCACAGCGCCGGCACCACGCCGCCGGCGATGTCCACGTAGGCTCGGTGAAACGAGATGGGCGCCTGACCAAGCCAGTCGAGCAGGACCGCCTGGCCCAGCAGCGCACCGCGCAGGTCGTTGGCAGCGGGTGGACTGGCCGTCCCACCATCCATGGGCGCGAGATCCTTCGGCGTGAGCGCCATTTCCGGTGCGGCACTGGTGGCCCTGCGCGCGCGCCGCTCGTGCCGGTTGGAGAGGTGGGTGACTTTGTTCGCGCCCATGGGAGTTTCCTTTCAGAGGGAGCCGAAGTTGCTGCTGGGTGCGCCGACCGTGGCCACGTCCTCGTCGAACTCGGTCACGGTGGCATGCAGTGCCTGGATGCGCAAATCGGGGAACCGCTGGTGCAGTGCGTAGAAGCGCTCGCGCTGCGTCGCGTGATCGCCCGATCGCTCCATGTCGTGCCAGACCCGGTGGATCTCGTCGCGCAGCCGTTCACCCGGCATCGAGGGCCGGCCGCTGGGCACGCCATCGGGCACCAGCAGTTCTCGCAAATCGCGGAATTCATCAGCCGTCAATTTGAAGAACTGGCAGACCATCTGGCGGGACGCGCCGTGGCGGATGAAGTATTCGCGCAGTTCGGCATCGCGGCGCTGCCGGTCCAGGCGATCCAGGCAGTCCGCGATGGCGCGTTGGGGCAGTGCCACGCGAATGTCGAGCTTGGTCTCCGCGATCTTGATCAGGTCGCGCGCGGGCCGGTGGCGCAAGCTGTCGAGGAAGTCGGGTGCGAAGCCCGCGGCCAGCAAGGCATCGAAGCCGCCCTGATCCATGTGTTCCACGAGATGCTCCAGCAGCATGCGCTTGAGCATGGGATTGGTGATGGAGAGCATGGGCTACAGGCTCCCTTCCGGGCGCGGTTTCACCGGCGGTGTGCCAAGCGGCGCGGTGCGCCAAGCGGCGCGTGCAATCTGCTCCAGGCGATCGGCCTCCTGCTTGGCCTCGACAGCGGCATGGTTCAGGCGCTCGAACTGCGAGTTGTCCCAACTCTCGCACTTGAAGACACGATCGGCAGCGATGCGCCAGCGTGCCAGCGCCTCCTGCCAAGCCGCGTGTTCGACGGGCACCGTATGCGGCGCATCGATGAGGAAGAATTCGACCGCCATCAGAGCGTCCCTCCTGCAGCGACCGGATCGGGTGTCGCGCAGACGATGCGATTCATGTTCGCGCCCTGGGTCAACGCGCACTCCACGGCCTGCTCCAGCGTCGGAAACGATCCCCAGTTCGTGGATCGATCCCATGCGCCGCCATCCAGGCACCGCACGTCGTAGCGCGTGCCCGAGGGCCAGGCGGCGAGCCACGTCGCGCGACCTTCGCGCCAGAACTCTCTTGCCGCAGGTGCGTGCTCATCGGTGCGCTGTGCGTAGAACGCATCCATGGCTTCGATGGTCTCGGTGCGGATGAACGGCAAGTACCACCACTTGCCGTGCGACGGTGGACGTGTGGAATTGGGCGTGCTGTCGAAGTCCTCGGGCAACCGGGGATCGATGGGGATGCCGAGGGCGAGGCCCTCGGCGATGAATTCGGTGCCGTCGCTGTGGACGAACGTGGCGGGCATGTGACCTCTCCTTTTGCTTCGATTTTTCTTGCAGTGCCGCGTGTGGATCAGGCCTGACGTGTCAGGCGCTTCGCATCAAAAGAGCGGCTCCCACCCGGGCAGGAATCGCTCGGGGTGGTTGAGCCGGATGCGCTCCATCACGGCCATGAGCCGGGTGAGCGAGAAGCCCACGTCGGGCGCGGCCAGGACCTGGTAGAGGTCGGGCAGCGCGATCGCGGGCTGACCATCCAGGGACTGGACCTGCACGGTCGCCGCCTCCAGGCACGCTTCCTCGAAGCCCTGGGGACCGCGGGCCACAGCCTGGGTCCAGCGCGATGCGTTCACGTCGGTGATCGTGGCGGTGATGCGTCGGTCGTACTGGCCCGAGAGGGCCGCAAGCACCTTCCAGAGCGCGGCGCGCAGCACCACCTGCGCGTCGGGGAGAGCTTGCCCATTGGCATGGGCGATGTCCTGCTCGGGCAGATCGGCCAGATAGCCGAAGGGCATGGTCTGGACGGCACACAGGATGTCGTGCAGCGGCACGACGTTGTTGAGATTGCTCAGATGCTCCAGCACCAGGCCCTGCAGGTCGGCATTCGGGGATTCGGCGATCAGCAGGGACGAGTCGGGGACCGGCGCAGGGAGATCGGGGGCATATGCCGGCACGGAGGGCCTGGCGGCAGGTCCAGTCGGCGCGGCACTGGGTGCCGGCGCACGGGCCGCAGGAACGGGGGCCAGCATGCCCGCCAGCGGCGGCTGATGCGGGGTCGGCACCGGAGCCAGAACTGGCGCGGCCGCAGGGGGCGCGACCTTGACCTGCCGCAACGTCTCTGCGGAAATGTGCGCATCGGACTCCAGCGCCGAGATCATCGCCGGGACTGCCCGTGCGTCCAGCTTCAGCAGTGTGGCCACCGTCTCGTGCAGGTCTTGCACCAGCAGCGGCACATCCAGCGTCGGCGGCGTCGCTTTCTCCTCGCCACCTGCCTGTTGCTGTTGCAAGGTCTTCGCTGCAGCCTGCGCTGCCATCGAACTGGCGTGGCGATGCAGCGTCTCCTGGATGGCTTGCTGTGCCTCCACGCGCCGGCCCAGCCGCTCACCCAACTGGTGTAGCGCGCCTACCAGCGGACGTACCACCGTGTTGACTTCGGTGGCGCGAAGCCAAGGTCCGACAGGCGCCAGATGCTCAACCGCGAACGCCAGGTTCTGCAGGACACGGATGCCAAAATTCAACCCCATGGCCTTCAGCTCGGAATTGAGTTCGCTGGCCGTGAGCGGCCGGCCGCGTTCCTTCTCCAATTCGGTCTTGAAGGTCTGCACGCCCTGGGCGTTCTCCCAGAAAGAGATGTCGCCGCGCATCTTGTTCTCGGCCAGGTGCGCCGCGATCGTTCGCGCATGGCCCGCCCAGGCCTTCACGATGACGTGCAGCCGCGCGAAGCGCTGGTCGCCCGCCTTGAACAATTCCTTGGCGATCATCAGGCGCGTGTTGCCACCGCCATAGGTCGTGTACTTGTCCTGGCCGGGGCGGCGCGTCACCGTGATCGCATTGGTGATGCCATCGGCCTGGATGCTGGCCTTGATCTCATCGTAGAGCGGGTTGGGCTGCGTGCGCGGGTTGTACTCGTAGGGCTCGATGTCGTGGACCGAGAACAGGGAGAACGACATGTCCATGTCGGAGCGGGGGTCCAGGCCCTCCGTCGCGTTGCGCAAGGGTGGCAAGGAAAGCGCCGCCCTCGCCTGCTCGCGGTACTTCTCGTTCTTGGTGCTCGCCTTGGGCGGATTCTTGGTTTCGGTGCTCATGGTGGCGTCCTGTGTTGTGGAGGGGCCGGCATCATGACCGCTCAGGCGCAGGCGCTCGGCCCGCTGCGCCGCCGTCAGCGTTTCGGGGGTGTGCGAAGGCATGGGGTTTCACCACCGTCCTTCTCACGCCGATGCCGTGCTGCCGGCAGGGCCGGCTTCCTCCTTGAGCTCCGGCTCGGCTGGAGACTCATGTGCTGGCCGGATGGCCTGCACGATCTCGCCTCGGTGGTTCGGGGCGTACTTGTTGACGAGTGAGGGGATCAATTCCCAAAGAAGCGCATGCATCACGTCGCCCGCCTTGATGGGGTCGATCCAGTGCACGGGCACTTGCGCCGTTGCGGCTTTCTTGTAGGCGACCGTGCTAGGCACGGTGGTGGAGAGGACGGACACGCGCCCGCGCATTTCCAGGAACTGGTTTCGGATAAGGCCCGACATGGCATCCGAATCCACGGTGCGTTCCACGCGGTTGATGATGGCCTTCATGGCCGGCACGGTGAACCCCATGTTCACCGAGGACTCCAGGCGCTCCATCAGTTTGAGCGTGCCGTCCACAAACTCGCGCGCCGACACGATGTCGGGCGAGGCGGGGGCGATCAGGATGTCGGCCGCGTTGACCGCGGCATCCTGCAGGTGGCCCACGGCGCCTTGCGTGTCGATGATCACCACGTCATAGTCGCGCTGCACGTCGGCGCTGGCGAGCGACATGCGGATGCGCACCAGGCGATCCAGGCGGTTGGACAGCCAGTCCTGCAGCCGTCCGTCGCGGGTATCGGAGGCGACCAGGTGCATGAAACCACCCTGCACATTCAAGCGAGAATGGTCTCCCGGAAAATCCTCCGGAGGCAATTCGATATGGCTCACACAATCGGCGGACAAAATGCCGCCCATTACCATGTTGGTGAGGCCATTTTCTGCCGCATGGGACAGCTTGAAATACCGCGTGAGCGACGGCTGCACGTCCGCATCGACCAAAAGGACGCGGTAGCCGAGATCGGCCAGCAGCCCTCCCAGGTTGGCTGAGAGTGTGGTTTTGCCTACGCCGCCCTTGGTGGCGACGACGGTGAGTGTGAGCATGGAATCCTCGCTGAATCAGGTTATGTACCTGATCCAGCGAAGGAAAGAAAACAAACCGCTGTGCTCTAAATATTCTCAATAATAATCATTGCTGATTATTATTTGCCCTCAAAAGAGGTGCTTGAGAATATACATCGTATCTAGTGCGATGCTCCTGCTTTTCGCCGCTTTCGCCTGGCTGGTTTCGCGCCAAGCTGGGCCAAAACAGCGCGCCGACACGATTCCCCCTCACGAAACGGCCGTAACCGCGACACGATGTTCCGAACAGCCAATCCGTACGTTCGTTTGCCTCTTCGTGTCGCTTCAGAGCTCCCGTCATAGCGAGCCAATCGTGTCCAAGTCACCGATCCGCAATTCGGTTCGGACATTGTTGTCGCTGCCGTCGTCGCGTGCCCCAGGACACGACGCATCACAAACCTGCGCCTTTTCATGGGGGCGTGGGAACCTTCAGCGCCCGTTGCCTCCCGCTGGAGACAGAAATGTCCAAACGCGCCAACGGCGTCTCCCGGTCGTTGGTTTGGGCATTCTTGTCGCACCGCCTTACCGTTAAGCATGCCGTCGCACAGGCGCTCGCGATTACTACGGATTGCTGCGATTCCGCTATACGTGAAGCTCGCTGGCCCCGCCTCGCTATCATTGTCACGTTAACTTACAAGTAATAAACAGGCCTTAGCAGGCTGAAGAAATACTCCCCAGATTCCAAGCCAGTCCTGGCCTGCGGTCGTCGGCGGGCTCGCTGGCTTTCACATCCCGGGATCCGAGCGGCCAATCAGGCGTTCTTGCGCATGTTGGGGCCACCTTTGCACCCGTTTTCCCTCAATGCACTGCCTGCGCACGCACCTGTCCCCATTGCCCCAGCGTGCGCATGCGCACCAGGTTGTAGCCCGCCATCGTCAGCACGAACATCTGGTCCACGCGCTTGATTCCTCGCACCATCACCTGCCTCATGCCGCCCACGGTCTTGGCCCAGCCAAAGCCTTGCTCGATGAGCTTTCTCTTTTGTTGCGATACCGCGTAGCCTTCGCTTTGCGCAATGGCTTCGGGCACGGCCGAGTTTCTGCCTGACTTGTTCTGGGCCACGTGGGGCGTGACGTTCATGGCCTGGCACGCTTCAATGAATTCGCATGCGTCATAGCCTTTGTCTGCCCCCAGCGTGATGGTTCGCATGGGATCGGCCTGCGCCTGCCTGGCGTCGTTGATCATGGCCTTGGCTGCTTCCCGTTCTGCGTAGCCATCGGCCAGCGTGACTACCGCATTGGCCACCAGCCCGTGGCGGTTGTCGCTCAGGGTGTGCCCCATGTAGCGCAGTTCGCTGGCGGTATTGCCTTTGCGGTACAGCCGGGCATCGGCATCGGTTGTGGATTCGTGGGTGTCGTTGCTGCGCCGCTGGCCCTTGAAGTTGCCGCCATCGCTGTTGGCTTTGGCATCTGCACCATGGCCATCATCTGTGTTGTCACTATTGCCATCACGACCATCACCGCTCGCGTCATCGTCGCCTTTGCGCGCGAAGCTCTTGTGGCCCGCCCAGGCCTGGATGAGCGTGCCGTCCACACTGAAGTGCTCGCCCGAGAGCCAGTGCTTCTTGTCGGCGATCTTGAGCACTTCGTTGAAGAACTCGATCACGGCGTCGTGCTCGATCAGGCGCTCACGATTCTTGGTGAACACGCTGGGTACCCAGACCTCGTCGTCCATGGACAGGCCTATGAACCAGCGAAACAAGAGGTTGTACTGCACCTGCTCCATCAACTGGCGCTCCGAGCGCACGCTGTACAGCACTTGCAGCAGCATGGCGCGCAGCAGCTTCTCGGGGGCGATGCTGGGGCGCCCGCCTTTGATGTCTGCTTCGTACATGCGCGAGAACAGGGCATCCATCTTGGCCAAGGCTGCGTTGACCATCTTGCGGATGGGACGCAGGGGATGCGAGGCTGGGACAAAGTCGTCGAGCTTGCGAACGGAAAACAGGCTCTCGGTGAAGGTGTCGGCGCCGCGCATGGGGTCAGGCAATGGAGATGGGAGGGACTGGTGAGCTTACCGGGGTTGGGTTGCCGGGCTGGCTGAGCGGGGGTATTTCTTCAGCCTGTTAGGAGGCAGCCAGATGACCATCCTGACCGAAATCCAAAAGTGGGCGTCGAAGCTGCCCGCTTGGCAGCAGCATGCAATCGCTGTGCTCTACGAGCGCCCAACGCCGTCGCCCGAGGACCTCGAAGACATTCTGGCGTTGCTCCAGGATGCTCATGGAATACCTGACCTCATCGGCCGCGAAGCGCGGACACTGACCGAGGACCAAATCGCTGTTCCTCAAGCAGGCCAGTCCCTCGTTCAGCTCTACGCCATCAAGAACCTCCAGCACGTCAACGCCATGGCGCCGGGGAAGACGCTTCCTCTGGCTCCAACTGGGCTGACCGCGATCTATGGCGACAACGGCGTCGGCAAATCTGGCTATACCCGGGTACTCAAGAAGGCCTGCCGCGCTCGCGACCGCTCTGAAGCGATCCGGCCAAACGCCTATAAGCACCCTATCCTCGCTGACGCCGCAACCGCCGATTTCGATGCCATCGTCGATGGTGTCGACGCCAAGCTTCACTGGGCCGACGGAAAACCTTCGCCGGCTGAGCTCTCCAGCATCGCTATCTTTGACTCTCGCTGCGCCCGCGCGTACGTCGACAACCAAGGTGACTTTTCCTACGTGCCCTATGGGCTCGACATCCTTGAAGGCCTCGCCAAGGTGTGCGCTTGGCTGAAGGATCGCATCGCGCGCGATCCAGGGGCTGGCAAACCGAACCTTGAGCCCTTCGCCAAGCTCGCCCTCAGTCCTACACCGGCCGGCATCCTCGCCAAAACCCTCTCTGTCAAGACCCTCAAGGCAGACATCGAGCGCCTCGCAACCCTTTCTGAGGTGGAACTCAAGCAACTTGAGACCCTCACCACAACTCTGGGTGAGGCCGACCCGAAGAAAAAAGCGGCCGAACTGCGCGTGAAGGCCTCACGCGTCGAGGGGCTCATCCAGCGCATCAATGCAGCGGTCGCCATCGTCGCCCAGCCCAAGACAGACGAACTGCATGCCCTGGTGGATAAATCAAACCAGGCAAAGGCGGTTGCCCAAGCAGTAGCTCAGAGCTTCAAAGCGATGGACACCCTCGAGGGCACAGGCGGCGACCCCTGGTTGGAGATGTTCAAGGCCGCACGACAGTTCTGCGCGACATCCCACGCAGTGCATGACTTCCCTCACCTCAAGGGCGATGCGAAGTGCCCGCTCTGCCAGAACCTTGTAGGCGAGGCCGGCGCCGAGCGCCTGCGGGTTTTTGACCAGTACATCGAAGGCGAGGCTGCCAAAGCCGCGGCTAACGCACGCAAGGAAGCAGGTGCTGCATTCAAGACCATCGTTGACGCCGCGCTGGAACTCAATTTCGATGAGACGCTGGCGCACGACCTCGAAGTCGTCCCTGAACTGGCAATCCGCTGCACCGAGTTACAGAAGGCTCTCAAGGAGCGTCGCGATGCCGTCCGCGCGGCAGTCAATGTCGAGTCCGGCGTCACCTGGGATCAGGTCCCAACCCTATCCGAGGACCCGTGCGACACACTCAACGTGACTGTCGCGGCCTGGCGGGAGGCAGCCGCCAAGTTAGAGCAATCTCGGGACGCCGCAGCCCGCGCAAAGATGGAAAAGGAGCTGGCGGAGCTTCAAGCGCGTCACCAACTGGCTGAACTCAAGGCAACGGCGCTTGCCACCATCGATAGCTTCGTGCTCAGCGCGAAGCTGTCTGAGTGCGCGACGGCCACGGCCACGACCCAAATTTCGCGCAAGTCCACCGAACTCACCAGCACCATGGCCACCAAAGAGGTCGCGGAGGCGTTGAGCGAGGAGCTTCTGGCGCTTGGTGTGAACAACATCAGCGTCGCGATGCAGCCCTCCTCCACCAAGGCCAAGACCACGTTCAAGCTCGTGCTGAAGTGTGAGAGCGGGGCGGTTCCCCAGGATATTCTGAGTGAAGGCGAGCAGCGCGCCATTGCCATCGCGTCGTTCCTTGCCGAAGTCAAGCTCGGCAAAGGAAAGGGAGGCATCGTCTTCGATGACCCAGTCTCTTCGCTCGATCACGCCCGCCGGGAGCGCGTCGCGCGTCGTCTCGCAGCTGAAGCGCAGGAGAGGCAACTCGTCGTCTTCACACACGACATCTTCTTCCTCAATGTGCTCATGCACGAGGCCGGCGCGCTCGGCCTGAACCCGAAGGCCCTGACCCTAAATCAGACGCCTGAGGGCTTCGGGGTTGCCGAGGAGACCCTGCCCTTCGCTGGCGCCAACGTCTCACAGCGCGTTGGTATGCTCCGCAACAAGCAGGTCGAATGTGCGCGGAGGCACAAATCCGGAGATAAGGTCGGCTATGAGCTTCTTGCCAGAGACCTCTACAACGACCTGCGCATGTCCTGGGAGCGTGGCGTCGAAGAAATCCTGCTGAACGAAGTCGTTCTGCGCTTCCGCAGGGGCGTCGAGACCAACCGCCTGAAGAAGGTTGCGGTTGAGCAAGAAGACCTGAAAGCAATCACCGCCGGCATGGGCAGGTGCTCAGCGTTCACTGGCCACGATGGCGCGATGGTCGCCAACGTCCCGTCGCCGTCGCTGGACGAAATGACTGCCGACATCAACGACTTAGATGGTTGGCGCAAGTCGGCAGTCGAGCGGCAGAAGAAGCGGTAAACGCGACACGTCGCTTGGCTTAGCGCTGTAACTGCACGACATTGACCCCTGACCCAAACACCTGCTGCACTCGCGGCAGAAGATGGTCGTGGTGGCTCAAGAAAAGCACCTGCGTTCGCGTCGACAGCTCGCGCAACGCCTCAAGCCCCGCCGTTGACCGCTCGTCGTCGAAGTTGATGAACAGATCGTCGGCAACAAACGGAAGGGCCTTTGCCTTGGCCAAGTGCACCTCCAGCGCGGCCAGTCGCAGCGCCAAGTACAGCTGGTCGCGCGTTCCTTCGCTGAGCCCGGGGACCTCAACCGTTTGCCCGTCGGCTCTAAGAGCCTGTTCAAAGTCTCGCTGAGGGTGTGAGAAGCTCGGGAAGTGAGAAAGAGCTATCCCAGCGACATCAGTCGCGAACAATTCGAGACCGTCAAGCCGCTGCTGGAGAGTGCGCGCAGGAAGACTGCGCCGCGCAGGGTGGATTTGTACGAGGTGTTCTGTGCAGTGCTGTACCTGCTCAGAAGCGGTTGCCAGTGGCGCATGCTGCCCGAGGATTTCCCCAAGTGGCGCACTGTGCACGCGTACTTTGCGATCTGGAGTGAGCCGCGTGAGGGTGGCAGCCTGCTTCAGCAGGCTTTAAAAAAATCAGGTTGGCGTGGTCCGAGAGAGACTGGGGCGCAGCGCCTGCAGCGCGTTCTTGATCGTGGACGCGCAGAGCGTGAAGAACACGGACACGGCGGCCTCGAAGGGCTATGACGCGGGCAAGAAGGTCTCCGGCATCAAGCGCCACATTGCAGTGGACACCCAAGGACTGCCGCATGCCATTGCGGTGACCACAGCAGAGGTGACGGACCGCAAAGGGGCCTTGCAGGCACTGCAGCGCTGCAAACCAGCTCTGGGTCGGATGCAAACCCTGCTGTGTGACAGCGGCTATGTGGGTAAACCTTTCGCTCAGGGCGTCCAAGACATTCTGGGCGGACATGTCAGGGTGCAGATTGCCAAGCGCAGTGAACTGCATACGTTCAAGGTGATGCCCCAACGCTGGGTGGTTGAGCGTAGTTTTGCATGGCTGGAGAAGAACCGGCGGTTGTGGAAGAACTGCGAGAGACTGCTCAACACCAGCCTGCAGTTGATTCACCTGGCGTTCTTGGCGCTACTGCTCAAAAGACTTTGAACAGGCTCTAAGCGCCGTCAGTCTGGGCGGCGCGCTCTCGAAGTCGACAAGAAGCCTCGCGAATCGACCGAGCGTGAGCGTCGCAAAGATGACTCCCGCGCGCGTCAACAGCGGCCCCTGGTTCTGCTCGCGGTAGCGCTCGATGGCCCAGCTCAGCAGCTTGGCTGCCGCCGTCACCTTGATGTAGCGCTCAGAGGCGTCGGCCATGCCGGCCAGCGCTTCCTGCTTCCGAGCTTCGGCATTCGCAGCATCCCGTCCACCGCCGAAGGCCTCCACAGCAAGCTTCGCCTGCGTGTACTCGACAGCGAGCCTGGTCTGTTCCGTTTGCACTTGGTCGATGGTGTCCTCTGTGCTCGTCAAATCGACGGTGACCTGGCCCAGGTCACAGGCATCAACCTCAGCGATGACTGCATCGAGTCCAAGGCCATCCGAGCCGTGCGTGAGCGCCGCGCGTGCAAGCTCAATCTCTCGAGAAAGCCTGCGCTCCCCGCTTGATCTCTTCACCAAAGGTGCAGCCTCAGCAAGAGACGCAACGCCGGCGGCGGCCAACAGCGGCGCCACCTTCGCCTGGACCTGCTCGACTTGCCTTTGCACTGTGTCTCGCTGCTCTATGGCCGCACTCAGAGACTGGTCGGCCGCGGCGCGGCGCGCCCTGCCCGCTTCAGCCTCCCTGAGTTTCGGCGCCAGCGCGCGTACGACTTCCCTTGCATCGATGCCACGCAGCCTCGCAATTCCAAGGGTTTCGATGACTTCAGCCGCGAGCCTTTTCAACTCCTCAAGGTCGCGATTCATCGTGTCAATGCGGTCACGCTTGATGGAGGTTGCCTTGTCCAGGTTGTCCTTCACCGCGTGCACGTTGGCGACGGCCTGTTCGGCGTCCTCAACCGATTTCACGTAGTCGGAAAGCCCGGCTGCCGCTACCGCGGCATTCCACTTCGCCTCCCAGGCCTCGAACCCTGTGGTCGCGGCGTCCGAGGCGGCCTGTAGTCGGCCGAGCGCGCTCGTACCACCGTCGCGCTGCTTGACCAGCTGCGCTCGCCGGGCCATTGCGCTGTCTGCATCGGAAACCAGTGCCTCAGCCTGGGTCAAGGTGGCTGGGAGGGGACTCTGAGGCTGCACCGCCACACCCACTTGAGCCATTTGGGCCTCTAGCCGGGCAATCGCCGCTTGAGATGCCTCGACCTCCTGGCTAAGGGCGTCCTCTTTCTCGCTGAGAGCGATGTGCGCAGACAGGACCAGGTCGCGCTTGGACATCAACGCATGGGTATCGACAAGCGCGAGCCCTGGTAGGTCGAGAGAGGTCGTCACAGCCTGCCACTCATCGTCGAACGCTGCGAGGTCAGCTTCTTTGCGCTCCTTGGTTTGAACCGCAGCCGCGCGGTCCGCATCAGCGCGCTCTACTCGCTGCCGCAGGCTCTGCAGCTTAGCTGCATCCGTCGTTGAACCAAGCTGGGTATCCACAAGCTCGTCGGCCAAAGCGATAGCAGCATCCAGGCCGGCTGCGCCGGATGCGAGAAGAGTAGTTCCTTGCTTGATGGACTGCCACTCGGCATCCCGCTTGTCTCGTGCCTCGCTAACGTCCGCGCCCGTGACGATGTGGCGTGCCTCCGCGAACTGCTTGACCTCGAGCTCTGCCTCATCAAGCTCCTGCCCGGCCCGCTCGACACGGTCCACCGCAGTGGTGAGTTCGGACTCCAGCCGCAGGCGCTTGGCCACTAGGCCGGTCAACCGCTCGGGCGAGGGGACCGACATCTGCTGAAGGGCCTCAATCGCCCTCCCCCACTGCCCCAGGCTTGACTTCGCTGCGTCCAAGGCGCGCTGAGCAGCCTTCACCGCGGCATCCAGCTTGACTTGAGCCGCCGAGGTGTTTCGGAAGGCCTGCGCCTCTGACAAGGCGCTGCGCAACGCTGCCGAAACTTCGGCAACGACCATCCCTTTCAGTTCCTCCTCGGCCTCGGCCAGCTCAGCCTTCTTGTTCTCAACGGTTTCTGCGGTTGAGGTCGTGCTCTGGAGTAGGCCGCCGTGCTCGTTGACCAGACGCAGCACCTCCCGAAGCGTGAGCTGATTTGGCAGCCTGGCGCGCAACGCTGCCTCATCCTCCGAATCTGGCCAGCCCAGCTCTGCTGCAGCCGCCCTAGCGAGCTCCAAGCCCCTATCGACCTCCGCCTGCCTGGCGAGCAAGCCGGCGTAGTGGTTTCGCACGCTCTCACCAAAGGCTGACAATCCCTGGATGTCGTCTATTGAGGCAAGAACGGCGGCGTCGAAGACCGCTTCGTCCCGCTGTTGCGTGAGCTGCTCGACGGCGAGCTCGCACTGCCGAAGCGTTGTCTCGGCGACCGACAGCTCCTGCTCACCTGAGCTTTGGGTCTCTGACGCGTTCGCGGGTAGTTCCAGCACCTCGCCCAAAGCCTCGAGCTCCGCGAGCTTCTGTTTCAGCTCGCCGACCATCGGTGCCAGCCGCCGAACCCGCTCCAGTTTCAACCGGCTGATCTGGAGCTTCCCCTTACGCTCTGTCGCTGCGGCGATGCGCGCTTCGACGTCGTCGAGCGCTGCCCGAGCATCTCCCCAGCTCTTGGTCCGCACCGTGGCTGTCTTCAGGTCCTTGTTGGCCTGTTCAAACTGGTCGCTCGCAAGGTAGTACGCCCTGCTGCTGGAATGTCGGGGACCCCAAAGCTTGTCGGCTTCAGCAATGAGCCCGTCCCTCACCTTTCCAAGACCGGCAATGCCAGCGGCCGACTGAAACAGTACCTGGCTCACGTCTTTTGAGGCATCCAGGATCGCGTCGCCGCCCTTGACCAACTGCTCGTGGCTGAGCCCGAACATCGTCTCAAAGAATGCGCGGTCCGCTTGCCCCATGAATGGCGTGAGCGCGCTGTCTGGTAGGGGCGCGTCGGCAACCGTGCGCAGCGTGTTCTTGTTCCCCTTGGTTCGGATGAAAGCGAGCTGCTCAGCTCCTTCCGCCACAGTGGCTGCCAGGCGCAACTCTGACTGCTGGTGCAAAAAAGACATCGACTGGTAGCGAGCTGGGAAACCAAAGAGCAGGTCTGCGATTGCGCCGCGGACCGTCGACTTCCCTGCCTCGTTGGGGCCGATGATGAGGTGGAAGTCGTGTTCCGCATTCGGCAGCGGGATGTCGGTGTCGGTAAACTTGCCAAAGCGGACCAGGTTCAGGTTCTGCAGCCGCATGTCTCACTCCACCTGAGCTAGGTGCGCCAGCAGGCCGGGCGCGACTTCGTCGACAAGGTCCTTCAGGTCGCCCTTGCGGACTTGCTCGATGAGCGGCACGAGCGGCTGGAGGTCCAGCGGCGCCTTGCCGGCAAACGGAGCCAATGCGGCCTGCAGCTCCTCAATGAAGGTGACATCCGTGGCTGCTTCTTCAAGGATGGCCTGCAGATCGGTAAAGGCGTCCATGCGTTCGTGAAGCTTTGCTGCGTCGACCACGGGATGCGTCTGGATTCGAACCTTCTCGAGCCAAAGCCGGTCGTTGCCGATGCTCGCTATCTGGGCGAGCACCTCGTTGCGCAGTTGCGCTTCAAGGCCAAACAGCTCACCGTGGGCCTTTGTCTTCCCTGTGATTGTGATGCGGGCCGCGCGTGGCACCTCGCCATCGGTATCGAGAAGGGCTTCCAATGCGCGCCCTGTCTTGCGCACTACCTCTTCAAGGGTGTCGCAGTCCGAGGCGTCCACCGGGACCTGCTCCCAGCGCAGGATGTCGATGAAGATGCGCTCGACCTCGACATCCCCTGCCTCATCCACCGAAACCAGCACGGCGCCTCGCCGGCCGCACTCGCGAACATTGCGACCCTGCAGGTTGCCGGGGAACACGATGGTCGAAGCGCCCTTCCACTGCTCGAACTCGTGCACGTGCCCCAGGGCCCAGTATTGGTAGCCCTTGGCCTGCAACTCGTCGACAGTACATGGCGCATAGGTGGCATGGGAGGCATACCCCTCCAGCGCGGTGTGGAGCACGCCGATATTGAAGTGACCAGCAGTCGGTGCGGGGTAGCCCGTAACCAGGTTGGTGGTGACGTCTCGCTGTTTGAAGCTCTGGCCGTGGAGGGAAACGGCCAGTCCGTCGATCTTGAAAGTCTGCGGCTTGTTGGCGCCGAAGGCATGCACATTGTCCGGGAGTTCCAGCTTCCGGGTCATCTCACTCTCTGCGTCATGGTTGCCGAACAGAACATACGCTGGGATGCCGGCACGCTTCAGGCGACCCATCTCCTTGCAGAAAAAGATGCCCGTGTTGTAGTCGCGCCAGGAACCGTCATAGAGGTCGCCGGCGATGACCGTGAAGTCCACGGCCTCCTCGATGGCGCGGTCTACCAGCGCGGTGAAGGCATCCCGGGTCGCGCCGCGAAGCTGCTCCGCAGGGGCATCCGGGTAGGCGGATAGCCCGTTGAGCGGGCTATCTAGTCCGTCCTGAACAATTCCCAAGCTGTTGATCTGGCTTGCAGTTCTTCGGTTTGATGGACGCAGGATTTGCAAGGTATGGTTGTTCCAGTACCTGTTTTCTTGCAAATCGCCCCGAGGAGTTCGATGGGTCCGAAGCCTTCACAGCCGCAGAGCGGCGAGTTGTTCATCTCCCGGCTCGACGAGTTGATCAACATGCAGCACCCGCTGGTCCGACTGGCGGCGCTGATCGACTGGGCCGAGATCGAGCGCACGTTCGCGGTGTCGTTCACTTCTGTGCGTGGCCGGCCGGCCTTGCCGCCGCGCTTGGTCGCCGGCCTGCTGTACCTGCAGCACACGTTCGACGCCTCCGACGAAGCCGTGGTCAATACGTGGGTGGAGAACCCGTACTGGCAGTTCTTCTGCGGCGAGACCTACCTGCAGACCGAGGCGCCCATCGATCCGTCGAGCCTGACGCGCTGGAGAAAGCGCATCGGCGAAGAAGGCGTGGAGACGCTGCTGGCCGCCAGCATCGACGCTGCCCGCCAGGGCGGCGTGATCCAGAAGGCCAGTACGCAGCAGGTGATCGTGGACACCACGGTGATGCCCAAGGCCATTGCGCACCCCACCGACAGCCGCTTGCTGGACAAGAGTCGCCAGCACTTGGTCAAGGCGGCCGAGGACAACGGACTGCGGCTGCGCCAGAACTACAACCGGGTGGCCCCTCGGTTGGCCGTGCAGATCGGGCGCTACGCGCACGCCAGGCAATTCAAGCGCATGAAGAAGGCCGTGCGCACGCTGCGCACTCGTGTCGGGCGGGTGCACCGCGAGGTGCAGCGCCAACTGCACGTGCTGCCCGAAGCGGCCAAAGCCAAGGTCCTGGACCTGCTGCAGCGCACAGGTCGCATCCTGACCCAGGCACCCAAGGACAAGAGCAAGCTGTACGCCCTGCACGCGCCCGAGGTGGAGTGCATCAGCAAGGGCAAAGCCAGGACACCCTACGAGTTCGGCGTGAAGGTCAGCATCGCCACCACGCTCAAGGAAGGCCTGGTGGTGGGCATGCGCTCCATGCCGGGCAACCCCTACGACGGCCACACGTTGGCCCAGACGCTGGAGCAGGTGGGCATCCTCACAGGCACGGACAGGCCGCCCGCCACGGCCATCGTGGACAAGGGCTACCGGGGTGTGGAGATCGAAGGCGTGCGCATCCTGCGCTCGGGCCAGAAGCGGGGCATCACGAGGACGCTCAAGGCCATGATCAAGCGAAGAAGCGCCATCGAGCCAGCGATAGGCCACATGAAGATGGACGGCAGGCTGGGTCGCAATCCGCTCAAGGGTGCGCTGGGCGATGCGCTGCATGCGGTGATGTGCGGCGCCGGGCACAACCTGCGCCTGATCCTGGCCGCGCTGCGGCTTTATTGCGTCCGATTCGGGCTGTCCATGCAGGCAGTCATCTCTGCACTGGTCGCAGCACCTGATGACCGCCGACCCGTCTGATGCTGAAAGCAGAATTGTTCAGGGCGGACTATCTAGGTGGATGTCCGCAGCGTGGATGAACCTCATCTCAACCCCTCCCTGGGATACGTCTTATGTAATTGTGCAGTTAACTAAATGATGACCACGCAATAAAGCATTTCATGGCCATGTTGATGGAAAACTGGGGTGCCTGGCATGACTCAGACAACCATAAGTTGTCCAGCCCAAAATGGCTTGCTGGCTAGGTAGTTTTTAGCACAGCATGCGGAGGTAAGCTGAACCAGCCTCATGAATGGTGCAAATGGGTGCTTCAGTGAAACGAATTTCAGGTTGCTGATGGGCAAAACAGGCAATATGCAGCCGCATAGCAGGTCGTATATGCGTGCTAGGCACCTCGTCCCGCTGTACGCGATTCGAGGCGTTCCTTTGAACTGCGCGCGAAAAAGCCAGCGGAGAGCTCCCCATTTTGTCCTGAATATCCGGATGCTAGGCGTAATCCTATTGCCCAGACCTCCTCGAAGGAGAATATCGCCGTCCTTGTATCGCTGCTAGCCGCTCTTCGACAAGGGCTGTCGGCCGGCATAAGTAGTGCTGCTGCAGAGAGGGTCCGCAATTCAATTACAAATGTCCACCAAAGTAGAATTTTTGCGAAAAATTCTACTTTGGTGGACATTGGTTGAGCATCTTTCGTCGCGTGGCGTACCTGTCTGAACGGTAGAACCCTGAGTGAGCGCCCCAGGTCGTGAAAAGCCCGCATTGCGGGCACTGGTGGTTGGGGGCGGCTACCAGTGGGGCTCGGCGCCTGGGGCGCGCGTGGGCGGACTGAAATCCGCGTTACGGAGAACCATTTCGACGCCGAGGATGGAGCACAGCCTGAACAGCCGCCCCGTGCTGACAGTAGATGCGTTGCGCTCAAGCGAGGAGAGCGCCTGCTGAGTAATGCCCATCCTGAGAGCGACCTCGGCCTGCGTCATTCCGGACTGCTTGCGAAAGGCCTGGATCAGCAGAGGCAACTGATCTATCGTGCGTACCGGAAACTCTGTCATACAAGCCCTCCGTTGTATTTCTGTTTTACAACTCATAGGTTGTATTTCGAGTTTACAACGTTTAATTTGTATTTGCCACATGTCCCCGCATAGGGCGTGCGACTGCAGTGGCGCAGTCCACCGGCCTCAATGGTTTTGCCGCTTCCACTTTGGCCCCAAAGGTCAGCTATTGCGATAAGAAGGGTTATCGCAATAGCAGTCTCAGCACAGGCGGTGAGCAGGACCGCCACAACACCGATGAACCGGCCGGGTCACCGCTGCTACGCAGGCTTGTCTGAACCCGGCAACGACCTTCATCAACGTTCTGGCGCCGGGACCCACAGCAGGGAACGCGGGCAGCGCAGGTTGGCTAGCGGTTTGCTGGTTTGGTCACTTTTCCAGCTTCTACATCCTCACGGCAATTCCGTCCTTACTGATGTCGACGGCGGACACGACGCTGCTCTCGTGGAGCAGGACGTGTTGTCCCTTTTTTGTGTCCAGGTAAACGCCGACCATCTCGCTGGTATTGATCACCGAATGTCGGCTTCAGAGAAGAGGCAACTAACGCTAAGGGCCCGAAGCGACTGAATAGGCTCTCGCAGAGAGTCAAGACACCTGCTGTAGTGCGCGCCCCGGCTTTGCAGGCGTCTGCTCACTCTACGCTGGGTGAATACCGGATGGAACCCTCTCTTCCAGCCAAGGCTGCTACCCGGTGTGGTGGGTCGTCTCCCTCCTTGCACGCCCGCTTCGGTTAACGTCGGATAGATATACAGGAAACACACCTTGTTACCAAGCGGTATTTCTGATGCAATGCGCAGAGCGGTCCGGACAAAGCGGAGGGAATTTAACGGCATGTCGCCCTATGCACGCATCGCGCACCGAAATTTAGGAGGACGTTGATGAATGCACCAGTGCGGCGTACGGTTGTCGTCTATGGGCGGTTGCAGTCTCGAGAACTTCGACTCAGCGCGGCCCGCAATCGCGAGGCCGGACTTCAAGTGATGACCATCGAGCAGCTAGCCTGCCGCCTGGCCGGTGGTTTCAGCCGTCCCATTGAAGACGAAGCGCTACGCGCAGCATTGCAACAGGCGCTCGCGAACACCGAACTTGGCGAACTCGATGCCATCAAGTCGCTACCTGGAATGGTGGACGCATGCGTTGGCACGCTGCGGAAGGTCTGGGCAGCCCGAATTGACCTAACAGGCGGTCAGCACCCTCGATTGGCGTCGTTGGCCGCTTTGGAAGCAGCTGTCATGGCGTTGCTGCCTGCGGGAATGAAGCGCCCCGGCGAGCTCGTCGATGCTGCGTTAGAGCGCGTTCAGCACGCGCCTGCAGTATTTGGCAGCGTTGACGTGCTTGGGATGACCGAACTGGAGCCGTGCTGGAGGCCTCTTTTTGCCCAAGTTGCAGCCGTAACAAGGGTGAAATGGATTGCCGGCCCGCGGACCGCTCCCCAGTGGCTGGCTGAAATGCCTTTAGAGGTCGTGACTGGGTCCGCGGACACCCCCGATGTCAGGACCGTGAGCGCGGCGTCTGCACTCCACGAGGCCGTCGAGGCCATGCGCTGGGCCCGGCAGCTCATCGTAAGCGGCACGGCGCGTCCCGGCGAGATAGCCGTCGCGTCCACCTCCACAGCGGAGTTCGACGACCACTTTCTGGCACTTCGCTCGGACGCGAACCTTAACATTCACTTCATACACGGGACCAAGATAGCCGCCAGTCGGGACGGCCAAGCGGCAGCTGCCCTAGCCGACATCCTCCTGCGAGGACTCACTCAGCGCAGATTCCGCCGATTTGCAGCGTTGGTCAGGAGCAGTGGGGGCCCTCTCGCAGAGCTCCCAGAAGGCTGGCTGAAGGTGCTACCTGGAGACGCCCCGCTGTCGTCCTCGCAATCTTGGGGAAAGCTGCTGGCGAGCCTGAATCCCGAGAGTTGGCCAAACGCGCAAGACCAGACCCCGGCACTTAGAGCAATTGTCGAAGCCCTGCAAGCAGGCCCTGCTGGGGCGGAGGCCGCCGGCGCTGCACTACTGCGGGGTCGTACCTTAAATATCTGGAAGAAAGCCCTGGCCGCGGGACCTGCCGCATCTCTGGACTTGACGCTGCAAAGCATGCGCGAGGACGACGGTCTTGAGGCATGCGAGAGCGTGGTCTGGATGCCGGCCGCACACTTGGCAGCATCCCCGCGGCGCTTCGTGCGTCTGCTCGGGCTCAACTCTTCCCGTTGGCCACGACGCGCATCCGAAGACCGCCTGCTGTCCGACCACATCGTTCCCAGTGAGCGGTTTGAACCGCTGCCAGTCTCCGAGGCAGACCGCCGGGACTTTGAGACCATCCTGCGAACTACGCAGCGCCAGGTAATGCTCTCTTTTTCACGGCGAGATGGCGAGGGACGTCTCCTCGGCCTGAGCAGTCTGTTGCAGGGGATGCCCTTGCCCGAGTACATGCGCCGGCACAGGCGAGCGGACCATGCTTTCAGCGAATCGGACCGGCTGACCGTTCGTCCCGCGGAGTTCAGGGACAACCTTCAAGCCGTATCCGCCGACCGATGCTGGCGGGCCTGGTGGCAGCCCGCCATAACCGGCAACGATGGCCGCATCCGTCCTGAGCACCCGGTCGTGCTCGCAGCGCTCGGAAGAACCCAATCTGCCAGCTCTCTTTCCCTGCTACTTCGCAATCCTCTCGGTTTCATGTGGAAGTACGGCATGGGGCTGCGTGCCCCCGACCTCTCGGAAGAGCCGCTCGTGCTCAGTTCGCTGGAATTTGGAAATCTTGTCCATGAGGTTCTCGACGCTGCACTTCAGGCCACTGTGGGTCAGCGCACGCGAAGCGAGCCGGTAGACATTTCCACCGCAGTTACCGTTGGATGTGAGCAGGTTCGCATCAAGTGGGAAGCGCTGGAGCCAATTCCCCCAGCTTTCATCTGGAATCGCACTTTGCACGAAGCAATGAGGCTGGCGACCTACGCCCTGGAGGCAACACAGTTGACCCAGCCGGGCTGGACCTCATACAGCGAAATCCCATTTGGTGGCTCCGAGCCAAAGTCGGACGCCGCTTTGCCATGGGATGCAGCCCAAGAGGTGCTAATTCCCGAAGCGGATTTCCACATCAAAGGCTACATCGACCGACTGGACTCGGCCCACAGGAATACTCATGCCATTGTCACGGACTACAAGACAGGTCGCACGCCCTCCAAGGATTCCGTGCTGAACGGGGGCCAGGAGTTGCAGCGCTGCCTATACGCGTTCGCCGTAAAGTCTCTTCTCGGAAATGCCGTATCTGTGCAACCGTCGCTTTTGTACCTGCGAGGTCAGCACTCGATGACCATGGAGGACCCCGATGCCGTGCTCACGGCGCTCCAAGGCTACCTCTCGACCGGGCGAACCAGTCTCACAGCTGGGAATGCACTGGCTGGTATCTCCGCGGCCGGCGACTACGACGACCTAGCGTTCGCCTTGCCAGCGAACGCCGCGGCAGGGTACTGCAAGCGCAAGAAGGCGGCCGTCACGGAGTTGATGGGTGAGGCCACGCAGGTTTGGGAGGCTGAATAATGTCAACCGCACCCCTTGTCGACGCGCCGGCCCGCGTCGCCGCACTCAGCGCACACGACCGAACCTTACTTGTGGAAGCCGGCGCGGGCTCTGGCAAGACAGCAGTATTGGCGGGACGAATCGCCATGATGCTTCTCGCGGGCATCGAGCCTAAGAGCATTGCCGCCGTCACTTTTACTGAGCTAGCGGCAAGTGAGCTCCTCCTCAGAGTGCGGCAGTTCGTGAACCGCCTTCTGGAGGGAGAAATACCGCTCGAGCTGCGGCTGGTCTTGCCCGCTGGCGTCAGCGATTCGCAGCGAGCAGCGCTCCAGCATGCACAAAGCCACATCGATGACGTTACTTGCTCCACCATCCATGGGTTCTGCCAGCGTCTGATTCGCCCTTACCCTGTCGAGGCGAACATTGACCCAGGCGCGTCCATCATGGACCCCGACCAGGAAAAGCTCGCCTTCCACGACGTCGTAGAGCAGTGGCTTCGGGAGAGGCTGGACGGAGGGGCTCATGGCCTCCTTGCCGAACTGATGCTGGCGGACCCCGAAAAAACCATCGAGATGGTCAACCAGATACTGGGGCACCTAAAGGCGCACGAAGACCTCCAGGCCCCGGCTGCACCTCCGCTAGCGGACCTGGTGGCCGTGTACCAGAGCGCAAGTGCTTCGTATAGCGACCTCCTGCACGGCGCAGGTTTTGCGGAGCAGGAAACCGCCGAAGCGGCAGCTGCCTGGCAGGACATGGCCCAAGGCCTCAACCAGTGGGACATCACGACCTCGGCTGGCCAAGTCGGTCTGGTTCAGTCGAAGGCACACGAGAGCCTGTGCACAAAAACTGGCTTCAAGGCTTACAGCAAGAAGGGCAAATGGGTGGCCGCCGCCGCCGCCGCAGGCCGTTCGAAGGCAGAAGGTGAGTGCCTGGCTGGAGTTGCCCTGACGCTCCACCAGAACTGCTGCGGAGCGTGGGATGCGCTCGTGGCCGGTGCGGCTGCTCACGTGCTTCGCGAGCTGCTGCCTATCCTCAGGCCAGCTATCGCCCGCATGCAGGAGTACAAGCGTTCGGCGGCGCTAATGGACTTCGACGACCTGCTTCGCTCTGCCCGGAGCCTCCTGCGCTTGCATGACGACGTGCGTGTTGCCCTGGCTCAGAAGTACCGACACGTCCTAGTCGACGAGTTCCAAGACACCGACCCAGTCCAGACGGAGATTTTCTGGCGTTTATGCGGTGACCCTACCAACGGCGCAGACAACGCAGACTGGCGCTCCTTTCGCATCCGCCCGGGTGCCCTCTTCCTTGTGGGTGACCCGAAGCAGGCCATCTACCGCTTTCGAGGCGCAGACGTGCGTGCATATGTTGAGGCCAGAGAGACGCTGCGCGCACAGGACGCAGAGAGTGTCAGCTCAATTGCGGTGAACTTCCGCTCCTGCGGCCCCATCTTGGAACATGTTAACCAACGATTCGCCGTGCCTTTGGGGCAACCCGACCAGCCCGGCTTTATCCCACTTGAGGTATTCCACCCTGCCCGCGACGAAGGCCCGAGCGTCGCCGCGCTCGATGTTGCCGCAGCAAACGAGAACGGGAAGGCGACTGCGGACCAAATCCGAGACGCTGAAGCAGAAGCTGTGGCCCGCCTTTGTGCACACCTCATTGGGCGAGAGTCCATCAAGGACCCTGACACCGGCATTCGCCGGCCATGCCAGCCCGGCGACATCGCTCTGCTCGCTCCCACTGGCGCGCAGCTCTGGAGATATGAACAGGCCTTGGAGGACCACGGTATCCCTGTTGCGACCCAGGCTGGAAAAGGATTCTTTCGCCGCCAGGAGATTCAGGACTTGATAGCCGTGACGCGAGTGCTTGCGGACAGCCGCGACACCCTTGCCGTAGGCACATTGTTTCGCGGTCCAGTAGTCGGACTCACTGAAGAAGAATTGCTTGACGTACTCTGGGGCTTGCGCGACGCGGAGACAGGAAGACCGGCCTCACTTAGCCCGAGTTTGGACGCTTCTCGCGTCGCCCATGCTCTGGCAAAACACGTTTTGCTGACTCTACAAGGACTGCGCCTGAAGGCTCGAAGCACGACACCTCACGACCTGCTTGCACAGGCAGTCGATGAGCTACGCATCCGCCCTATTCTGATGCAGCGCAGCGGACGGCAGGCCGAACGCGCATTAGCCAATGTGGATTTATTCTTGAACTTGAGTCGGGCTTATGACATCCGCGGCCTTGCAGCTTTCGCTGACGCCATGCGCGGCGCGTGGGAGGACGAAGCACGTGCGGTCGAAGGCAGGCCAGACGCGCAGGAGGAATCTGTCGCTTTGTACTCGATGCATGCCGCGAAAGGTCTGGAATGGCCTGTGGTCGTTCCCATCAACGGGGCAACGACTGTGATGCCACCAAGCCGTGATGTAGTGACTCGCGCGACCAGCACACTCTATTGCCCTATCCTGGGCGTCGCCCCAACCGGACACGAGGGCGCGCTCGAAGCGGAGAAACTGGAGTTGCAGCGAGAGCGCATTCGCCTGTGGTACGTGGCTGCAACCCGCGCCAGGGAGCTCATGGTCATACCGCGCGTGGATGCACAACTGCCTAGCAATGCGTGGAGCGCACTGATTGACTTGGGCGTCGCCGGCCTTCCGCCTTTAGAAGTCCCTGAAGATGCGCAGCCGGCGTTTGCCGCGGAGGCGGAGGAACCCAATACTCAGACTCCGGAGGTCTTCAACGAGGAAGCGGCGAGGATTGCCGCGACTTCGCACCCAATTGTCTGGAAGATTCCCAGCCGCGAGGAAGACCTTACGAGGCCACTTGAGCAAGAAGAGACGCCTGAGGTATACATCGCTACCGCAGATGGTTCGCCTGAGACCGCCACGGCTGGCGTAATCCAGGGCGGTCGAGAGCGTGGCCTGGTTCTCCACAAGCTGCTCGAAGAGGTACTCACGGGAGAGGTGTCAGAAGCCGCGGAGGCTCTATCCGCTCGTGCGGCCGAATTGGCGGAAATGCTGGGCGCGCACATCTCTGATGACTCGGCGGGTGGGATGTCTCCAATAGAGCTGGCCACTTCGACTCTTAGGGCTTTATCCCTCGACGTTATCGCAGCTCTACGTCCGACGCTGGTCCCCGAATTCCATGTCTACTCGTCAACTCAAGAAGAAGGCAAAGAGCATGTCCGGACCGGAATCATCGACGCTATTGCTTACTCTAGTGAGGGGACCCCTACCGCAGTCGTAGACTGGAAGAGCGACGTAGAGCCCACCGCGGACACAATCGCGCACTACAAAGCCCAAGTGCGGTCGTATCTGACCATGACCGGTACGCCTATAGGTTACGTGGTGTTCGCAACCACTGGCGCAGTCCACGAGGTAGTTCCTAGTAAATGAGTACCAAGCCACCCCGTACCACCGCCGCCATCTTCGAAAAGGGGTTCAAAGAGCCCTTTCTCCGGGCGTCAGAACGCCCATTCGTCAAGTTGCTGAATTGGTACACGGGATTCGGCAAGACCTACACGGCCGCTGCGTTCAGCATCGAGCTGTTCATCAAATGCGACGTCATCCCCGTCTTCATCGCGCCGCTGCAGTCGCTCGTCGCCGGATTCAGCGATGAGGTGAACCAGCACCAGAAGTCCCGGGAGTACGCCGACGAAATCGAAGGTGCCGTCCTGGAGCGCGGCACCCCTATCCCGGTGCACCGGCTTTACTCCATCGAGTACCACCTGAACGACAGGAGCTTCTTCCAGGCGTGCTTATCGCTCGTCGCCTGGTTGGAAGGCCATCGGGAAGTCTCTATCCGTATGGAACAGTCTTTCAAGCACGCGGAGACGGACAAGGGCGTGCGCGCCCGGGTCAACGAGCTTCGCCAGAAGGCGGCTTTTTGTGAGCAGTCCTCCTTCCTTGGGATGTCGCCTTCGGATGACACCTACGAAGACACGCGCAGCGCCTATATAAAGTCCGCGCAGCGAGCGCGCAGCCTGGCAGACAGCCTGGTGTGGCGTTTGATTCAGCTGGACATCGAGACGCGTACTCAGAAGTGCGAGGAAGACCGTTTGATGCGGGTCAAGGAAATCGGAGAACTCGTTCGTCGGCTTCACCCGCTGCAGTCCTTCCTGGACGACCCCGGAATCATCGTGAGTACAGCGTCGAAGGCGCAAGTCGGACACAAGGTATATGGAGCCGACGGCAAGGGCGGCTTCAAGGCGCACAAGTTTGACAACTTGCCCCTGTTCCTCGAGGAGCTGAATCGGGACGGTAGCCAGTTCGGCCACATGGTGTCGCGCCGGCCGGATTCCGCTCGTGTCGTCACTTTCGTCGACGAGGAAGAGGACTCCTACTGGTATCTCTTCGACCAACGCAAGTCGGTCGTTAACTCCGGGGGGCGCAATGACCTGAACTTGGTTATCTCCGAGTTTTTCCAGTACTTCGACTTGAAGTGGCCCATGGCCTTTGAGAGGCTGCGCCGGGACGGGCCGAATGACCGAGGGCTTGCCACAAAGGTCTACGAACACTTGGAACAGTTCGCCAGGGTGAGCAAAGTCCTTGACGACGAATTCGCGATGGAGGTGGCTCGCACCTCAGCCAAATACACCCCGGACGCACGGCGGGTCGAAATCCTGCGGAATCATCTGTCCGCCCAGTTTCCCAATACAGCGAAACGGTTTGATGACACGGAGCTGCTGGCAGTTCTGAACCAGCTGCACGACCGGAATGATGCTCACGCGAACTTCAAGCGCTTTCGGCAGAAAGCGAGAGTGCTGCAGCGCATACGGGACTACGTCTTAGAAATCACGCGCTCTGGAAGCAGCGCCTATGAGACGTTCCTCGACCTGCATGATCTGGTGGCGGATAAGAAGTTCTTCACCATGAGCCGATCCACCTACGGCGAGGTACTGGACCAGCCGGGGCAAACGTTCTTCACCGAGTCGGCCAGCGTCATGGATACGGAGTTCTTGAGGCAGGTTCAGCTTACGAAGGATACTGCCCACCAGACCATCCGTCTCCACTATCACGACGGGGACATCCCGCTGGGTGCATACACGCTGCTGGACTACCTGAAGCTCGTAGTCTTCATGGCCAAGGTCCTGGCGCAGACCAGCGGCGAAGACACCATCGAGATGTCGAAGACGGACCAGGAGCGATATCCGAGCCTGGACCGGTTCCGGCAAGACGTGCGTCGACTCTTCGAAAGCAAAGCCGCCAGTGAAGGCCTTTCGACCGACTCCAGCGACAAGGAGCTGCTCACGGATGCGTTCCTGTTCCAGGACACCAAGAGCGTAGTGACCCTTGAGGAAAGTCGGGTGCAAGCCGAGGAATACAACATGGAGGCTGACATTAGCCTCACGTTGACCATTACCTCCCTGCGTGCGACCCCGGAAGAAGACATCATTCGCGCTTTGGGTCGCACCAATGGGGTCTACCTGATGAGCGCCACCGGCGGGCTGGACTCCGCATCTTCTGGGGCCTTTAATACCAAGCAACTGCGTCGCTGCATCGAAGCTCGCGGCGGCCATTTCGCCGAGATGAGCGAAGATGAGCTCCAGGTGGTTGCCGCCAAGGCCGAAGAGATGCTCGGAAAACGGGAACGCAAAGTCGTCATCCTTGACGACAGCGACCCAGCGCCGACGTTCGGTGTCTCCAAGGCATACAAGGGCCTACTCCAGGTCTTTGAGGACGCCCGTCCAAAGAAGGAGGAGCCTGGTTACGCCCAGATGAACCGACACAAACGCAGTGAGCTTGCCGGTTTGGTGGCGAGCCTTGACCGGCTACTTGCCAGTAGCGTCCGCTCGGGGCTAGTCCTGTGCCAGACGACCATGCACGTCAGGAAGTGCCTGATGCGCCTGGCGAACATGAATACCGGATTGGTGCGCCAGATGGACACCACGGGCGACCACTTCGTCATCCGCCCCCGCGCAATCCCGACGTACAACGAGTACGGTGTTCAAGAAGAGGTGACAGTCATCCTCTATACCGCCGGCCGATTCAGGAACAAGGACCGCTCGAAAACAGGCGCCTTGCAGGAAGATGACGACCAAGGGCAGTTCAACAAAGAGCTGGAAGACGCGCTAGACATCAGCCGCAAGAAGGTGCTCCTGTGGTCTGCCTACGCCTCCGCTTCGCGAGGTATCAACTTTCTCACCACGCAGAACGGCAAGGAACGTGACTTCGAGCTGTTCTGCCTGCTAAATGACCCGTATTACACCCGCCATACCCGCCCCGGCACCGGTGGCTTCTCCATGGAGATGTTCCAAAGCTTTGCCCAGGTACTGCGCGATGAAAATGAGAACTGGGCGGCAATGTCCAAAGGCGACCTACTCTTCGAGTACTCCCGAAACCGCTGGCGCCGACTGCGGAAGGAGCATGTCATTGACATCACCCGCACGGTGTTCCAGGCCTTGGGACGTGGTGAGCGTCGGCCCACCACTGAAATGCCCTGCCAGCACCTTTACGTGAGTTCGGAGGCTGCCCGGATGGTGCACCTTGGCCTGCGGCACGCTCCAGAGCTGCGCAAGCGGGCCTCACCCGCCCAGCGCGCCGTGCTGACGCAGCTGAGAAGGCACAACATCGAGACGTCCATCTTCCCGTCCGAGTCGGTGCGAGAGGCAGACCACCGGGACAGCCTCAAGAAGGCGGTTGCCTTCCGCAAATTCACGAGCCAGACGCCTGCGCGATTCCGCTCGGACGCGACCGCCCGCCGTATCTGGGAACGACTGTTCGATTCGATGATGTTCACCGATCCCTTGAAGTACTTGGAAAGGCTGACATTGGCCGGCGTGCCCGCCGAGTACATCAATGGCTGCTTCCTTGAGGTGCCCGCGATGGCGGAACCGTACAACTGCCAATACGCGCTGTCTGGCATGACGGAGACCCTCGTTACGGATGCGGAAGATGGAACCGACGCCTACAACTGGGTTGGCATGGTGGCTCCCGAAGGGCTCGTCTCGCACCTTTCCTCGAGCACGCAGGGTTACCTGAAAGAATGGCGCGGCTTCAAACTGATGGACAAGACCAAGCGTCTTCTGCCACAGCCCTGGTTTGTAACTGAAATCATGAAGGGCTACATCGCGGAACTCGAATTCGAGCAATACATCGGCGAGCAGTTCAACGTTTGGCCGAAAACGCTAGCCCTGGGCGGCAGCCCGGTGGAGTACCTGCAGGTTGCGGAGCATCCGCTTTACGCCCAGCTATATCAGGTGTTCGATTACTACCTTGTCCCAGAGCCGAACGTGCTGGTCGCCGTCGACCTTAAGAACTGGGCCCGGAGCACCGACAGCCTGAAGAAAATGCAGCTTCAAGAAGAAGCGCAGGAGAAACACAAACGCCTGGGTGAGCTTCTGCCCGACACGACTGTTCACGCCCTGTACGTGAACTTGTATGGGGCGCATAAGTTCGCAGTTTCCAAGCCGACTGCTGGCACCATCCGGTTCATGTCCCTGTTTGTGCCCAACACGGGCGCGAATATGTGGATGCCGAATGCCAACCTCCGCGACGCGGTGCTGGGGAAGTAATGCCTATTCGTCCCCTTGATCCCCAAACTACTGCACTCGCCCGTCTCAACGCCTTGCGGTTCACCTCCTCGGTGGCCGACACCGCACGGCTGTTGGCCAAGTGGCAGGCAGGCGCAGGAGGACTGCTGGTGCCAATCGCGTTCCCGCTGCCGAAAGCTGCTGAGGAGAAACCAGCCAAGGGCGTCAGCTTCTACCGGGAGCGCGCCAAGCAGGTTCGTTCTCAAATCGCCAAGGAATTGGGCCTAGAACCGTCGGCTGCGGCCAAACTGTCGTTCACGATGACCAGCAAGGACGCCTGGTACCTGGGCCCTCGGCCCAAACTCGACCTGCAGTTAATGCTGGATGCGGTGGCCAGCACGCCGGCCAAGTTCATTGAGCTCATGCTGCTGAAGGAGCTCATCGAGTCGGCGTCCTTCGATTCCGAAGACACGTTCGTAGGTGGTGGCTTTGGCCCTGGCGTTTACTTGGGCAGCATGAGCCAGGCCTCAAAGAAATTCCTCCACCTGGCCGAAGCTGAGTTCACAGTCAATGCCAAGCATGGGCTCTTGCTCTGTGGCGTGACGGCCAAGCGATTCGGTCGCAAGGCGACGGCCGCAGCCGAAGAGGCCGCGGTTACAAAGCTCGCGAATGCAGGTGAAGGCTATCTGGTGGGGGTCACGCGCATCGTGCCCGAGGATTTCTATGAGCACGACGCCAGGAAGTCGCCAATGGAGGGGTTGAGCCTGGACAGAGATAAGGTCCGGCGCACCCGCTTGTACTACTTGAATCTGCTTACTGAGTTCGCGATTCGGCTCTTCACAAAGGCGGGCGTCCCCTTCGAACGGGAGACCTTCGTCGCTTCACATTGCGTCGATGACGCGTACATCCCCCTGGAACCCTTAGCGAATCTGCAGCGTCCCTTGATGGTTGTGAACACAACGGTGGACCCGCTGGATCACGATGCCTTAGCCCCGCTCACTCGGTTCCCCGAATATCTCCCTGGCTACCACGTGGCCGGGAACAAGAAAACGCATTTTCCAGCTCCGAGCGTGCAGGTCGCCGAGGCCGTGCCGACCGCACTCGACCCGGCTTTGAACTACCTGTTTCTGAACGGCAAAGGTGATGAGGACCTGGGCAGCGTCCGTCTTGCCAAGAGCTCCGCGACACCGGACTTCCAGCCCGTCAAGACGCAGGTGGCGTACGCCGCGCTCTCCCGCGGCGATGGGACCGCCGACCCATACACAGAGGCTAAGTTCCGGCACCTGCTCGCCAAGGCTGGGGTCAGCATTGCGATGCAGGGCCTGGACTACAGCCCCAAAGCGCTTGCCGCACTTCGTCCCGGCAAGGCAGACGATGCCGGCGGCCGGCAGCTGCAAGAGGCCCTGAAACGCTGCTTGGTGGAGTTGTCGCTTAAGGAAGTGCTCTTGGGCAAGAAGGTGGTCAAGGTGCCAGCGATGCCTCCAGGAATGCCGACCCAGCTGACGCTGCTGGCCAGCCGCCGCGTGCGGATGCCGGGTCGGCAATCGCCCGAGCAGCTCGTGGCCGCCGTGGACGTACAGGCAGAAGGTGATTCATTGTCAATCATCCGCGTCCGGCGTACGCCCTGGGGTGATTCCAGCGCGTTGCTGGACCTCGTTTTTGAGTTCCCATTCCTCCAGGAAAACGGGAAGGACTGGGTGCGAGATGGCCAGTTCTGGGTTGTAGACAGCAACTCGGGCGAGCGCCTCACTGTCTGGTCGGGCAACTTTGTGCCCAAAATCATCCTGAACGACGCCTACGAAGGCATCGAGCACGCTATCGCGGCCCAAGATGCACACCAAGCGGCTCAGAAGGCGGAAGGCAGTCCGGGTCGGTTTCTTTCCAAGGGTCGGGAGTTCAACATCCTCCCGTATTACATCTCCATGTTCAAGCCAGCGCATGGAAAGCATGGCGAGCGCGTAGGGCTGAGGATGCCGGTGCAGGATTGCGCGACCTTCGTGAGGGTGTTCGTGCCTCCGGAAGGGGGCATCAGCGGTTCGGGGGATGCGCTTTCAGGAATGCGCGACCTCATGCACTACGGCGCCGGCGGCGCCCAGACGATTGCTGGCATGTTGGACTTGCCCCTTGTGCAGATGTACCTGCACACCATGACGAACGGCGTCCTGGTCGGCGGGGACAACTCAAAAATGAGCCTTTTCGAGAAGCTGGCCAAACTTGCCCTGGAGAACTAGCACCTCGTCTCTTGGGTCCGGTGCTTTAACGCTCGCGGCCTCAAGGGCGTCCAAGTATGTCGTGCGCCGCGCGACGCGCACGACCGTCCACGGATAGACGTCTGCCCTACGTGCGGCAAGGGGAGGCTTCCAGAACATCGCGAAAGAGCACTGCACCTTCGTTCTCGTACGAGACCATATGACTGAGCATCTATTGCTGACATTCGGCAGAAGCACGGAGTCTTTAAGTAGATGAGCAAGGGCGGCGCCTAGGCGGTGCATCGCCGGTCGCTTAAGATGCATTTGGTAACACAAGCTCATGGCCGCAGCCGTTGGCGCGCCGATAAGAGAAAGGAAACCCATGGCTAAGAAATCCGGAGGAGGCGTTGGTCTCGTTCTGCTCGGAGGCGTAATAGCATTACTTGCAGCCGTTCCAAAGGAAGTTTGGATAATTTTGGCAGTGGTTGGGGCGATAGGCGCGGTTCTGTACTTCATTGGAAAGAGCAAGAAGGACGCACCTGAGCCCGCACCCCAACCACGTCAGCCTTGGACTGCTCCCCCAGCTCCGGCCGCCGTCAGGGCGCAGACAAATGCCAGAAGAGCGGCTGCATCCGCCCAGGAACCAGTGTCCGTGTACTCGGGCACGCCGGCTCAAAGCAGAAACCATGTGCCGGCCGCCCCCGCAGGTTACGGCGCTGCTACTTGGATTCCGCCGGGGCAAGTCATCACTGTGGCGGGGATTTCGATTCCCGGTGGCATGGTCTATGTTGGAACGACACTCCGCAATCCTTCTGGCCGTCCCGACCCCGCCCTGATTGACCCGTCCAAGAAGGTGGCGGCACGAAGCGACTACACCGACCGAAGCCTCATGGGGTACTGGCCGAGCTACTCTGAGATTTCTCCGGAGGCTCGTCATGCCTACCTGCAGTGGCTTGCCGGCGGGCGCAAAGACCCCAAGGCCGACATCGGCTACGTGTTCCTCTTTCTCTATGGCCTCGAGCGACGTGCCATCGTGGATGGCAGCGGAGACGGGGACGAGGCAAAGACGGCCGAAGCAGACAACCCAGCTATCGCACAAGAGGTCCGACGCCTTCTGAGCATCTACGGGGACCGAAACGGCTCGTTCAAGCGATACGCAAACGACTTTCTCACCGTCGTGGACCTTGCCAGTTTCACGGACAAGCTCTATTTGAAACCCGTTCCGGCGTTCACCGGCGGTCACGAGCTTCCTTTGTACCTGCGCCTGGCTTTGGGTCAATGCGCAGTTGATAAGGTGCAGGTGCCGGCGGCCTTGGCGCTCGCCTGGGTTCGCATGGACCCAAACGTCTACCTCCGCACGCCAGCCACGCGCTGCCCGGAGCAGTTCGAAAGACTGTTTCAGCAGAAGTACGCTGAAATGCTCAACGGCGGTTTGGTCCTGACCAAGAACAAGACGAAGCTGAAGTTCGTCTATCGCGCCGCCTCCTCAGGCTTGCACGAATACGGAGAAATCAAACTGACGTTCGGGGAAATCCCTGATGTGGCCGTCCTCACGGGTCCCGTGAAGAAGCTGCAGGAAGTGGCCGAGGCCACAACGACAGAGCTGGACAGCTATAGCCGCCTTCTGGGCCGCTCGCCCGGCGCTGCCAAATCACTGGAAGGCTTGCTGACGCTGCCGCCAACCCTGTGGGGGGCGGATGCACGACAGAAACTCGATGTCCTGCTGGCCCAAATGCCAGACGACGGGATGGTGACCATGAAGCTGCAGGAGCTGGCGTCATCCCTCGGCGAGGCCCAGAGCCTGGAGCGAAACCTTGTTACCAGCCTTGCGCGCGCTCTCGAAGCAGTGCATGTTGGGATGGAGCCGGACGTACTCAGTGGGGCCAAGACGCCTAAGGCTGAGGACACGGTAGTCTTGTTCTCAGTGGCGGCCGGCGAGACGGTGAACCGTGGCAGCGCCACGTACCAGACCGCAGCACTAACCTTGCAGCTCGCCACTGCGGTGGCTCTGGCAGACGGAGATATCGGGGCCGAAGAGCTCCGTCATCTCCGACACCAAATTGAAGGATGGACGCATCTGACGCCTGCGCACCAGCAGCGCCTGCGCGCCCACATGCGATACCTGCTCGACACGCCGCCGTCCCTGACGGTGCTGAAAAAGAAACTCGAACCGCTCGCTACGCCGGCAAAGGAGGCCATCGCCAAGTTCATGTCGGTGATAGCACAAGCAGACGGGAATGTGTCGCCGGTCGAAATCAAGATGTTGGAGAAGGTTTACAAGGCTCTCGGGGTGGACCCCCAGAAGGTGTTTAGCGACGTTCACGCCGTTGCCGCAGCGGCACCCGGCGGAAAGCGCGCAACCTCCGCCCCGGGCGCTGCATTACCCGACCAGAAGCACGCAAACACAGGCTTCCAACTGGACGCCGCGCGCGTCGCAGCCCTGCAGCAGGATACCGACAAGGTATCTGCCCTACTTGCCAACATATTCACCGAGGAGGCCATCGAGGCCGCGGCACCGCAACAGAACCCGGTGATGGCACCGGAGCCAGAGGAAGAGCAAGCCGAGGCTCCGTTCGGGCTGAAAGGGCTCGATGGCGCTCATACTTCCTTCGTGAACCAGCTGGCTTCATGGCCAGAATGGACCCGCGAGGAGTTGCTGGACCTCGCATCCGACCTCGACCTCATGCTCGACGGAGCACTGGAGCGCATCAACGAGGCTGCGTTCGACGCTCACGACGGGCCGCTAACGGAAGGCGACGACCCAGTTACCATCAATCGAGATATCCTGGAGAAAGTACCCGCATGACCGCCACCGCCATTCGTCCCAAGGACCGCGACGCCGTTGTTCAATCGCTGCGCGCTGGCGTCGTGCCTCGCACAGGCCAGCACCTGATTCAGGTAGGCCGCACCCGGGAAATCGAGACGCTAATTGGCGACATCGACCGAGTCGCAGATGGCGGGTCTACGTTCCGCCTGGTCATCGGCGAATACGGCGCGGGAAAGACCTTCTTTCTGAACCTGGTGCGCGCGGTCGCCTTAGAGAAGAAGTTGGTGGTGGCAAGCGCCGACCTGAATCCCGACCGACGTCTGCAGGCGAGCGGCGGCCAGGCCCGCTCCCTCTATGCAGAGTTGATGCGCAACATATCCACCCGCACGAAGCCCGACGGGGGCGCGCTGGGCGGCATCGTGGAGAAGTTCATTGCTACTGCCAAGGCTGAGGCGAAAGCTGCTGGTGTTCCAACGGAAAACATCATCCGCAAGAAGCTGGAGCATCTGACCGAGCTGGTCAACGGCTTTGACTTCGCCGACGTCATCGCGGCTTACTGCCGTGGGTTTGAGGAGGGCAATGAGCAACTGAAGGCGGATGCTATTCGTTGGTTGCGAGGCGAGTTCGCCACGAAAACCGACGCGCGTGCGGCGCTTGGCGTCCGAACAATCGTGGATGACGCGGCAGTCTATGACCAGTTGAAGCTGATGGCCCGCTTTGTGCGCCTGGCCGGTTTTGCCGGCCTGCTGGTGAACTTGGATGAACTTGTTAATCTCTACAAGCTCGCCAACTCACAGGCGCGCAACTCGAATTACGAGCAGATTCTTCGCATCCTGAATGACTCCTTGCAAGGTAATGCCATTGGCCTTGGATTCATCCTGGGCGGCACTCCGGAATTCCTGCTGGACACCCGGCGCGGTCTCTACAGCTACGCCGCGTTGCAAAGCCGACTGTCCCAGAATAGCTTTGCCTCAGACGGCCTGGTGGACTTCAGCGGACCAGTGGTGCGACTTTCCAGTCTCACACCAGAGGACTTCTACGTCCTGCTGCAGAAGATTCAGCACGTGTACGCACTAGGCGATGCCTCCAAGCACATGTTGCCAGACCAAGGTATCTTCAGCTTTATGGAGCACTGCTCCAACCGCATTGGGGATACCTACTTCCGCACACCGCGCACGACAATTACTTCCTTCGTGAACATGCTCGCGGTACTGGAGCAGAACCCTGGCACAGACTGGAGGCAGCTTCTGGGCGGCTTGGATGTGGCGCCAGATACCGGAGGCGCCACGGATTTGAAGGTCGACGAAGACGACGAACTCGCCTCCTTCAAGCTTTGACACGCTGATGGCTGGCGAGAGTTCCTCTTTCCATCTTCTTGAGGAGCGCATCCAGCGCTTCATCTGGTCCGAAGGCTGGGAGGAGTTGCGGGATGCTCAAGAACAAGCTATTCCCCTCATCCTCAAGGGCGACTGTGACGTCATCATCTCGGCCGCCACGGCTGCGGGAAAGACCGAAGCGGCATTCCTGCCTGCCCTGACACACCTTCTTGCCGCCGGCGGTGAGGGCCTCATCGTCTACATCAGTCCCCTAAAAGCCCTCATCAACGACCAGTTCGGACGTCTGGACAGGCTTTGCGAGCAGTTGGAGGTGCCGGTCTGGCCTTGGCACGGGGATGTCTCAGCCAGCACGAAAACTCGTTTTTTGGCCAAGCGACACGGGGTACTTCTCATCACCCCGGAATCCCTGGAAGCCCTGCTCTGCAACCGCGGCTCTTCGGTCGCTGCAATCTTCAAGCACGTCACATTCTTTGTCGTCGACGAACTGCACGCATTCATCGGCTCCGAGCGGGGCAAGCAGCTGCAATCGCTGATGCATCGCATCGAGCGCGCTCTGAACCGCCAAGTACCGCGCGTTGGACTGTCCGCCACCTTGGGCGACATGAAGCTGGCCGGAGGCTTCCTGCGGCCTGGCGGTGAGCCGGCACAGGTCAACTCCGAATCAGCCGGCTCCGAGCTCAAGGTACTTGTGAAGGGGTATGAGGAGCCTCTCGTTGTGCAGGGCGAGAAGGACGGCAACGAAGAAGATGATGAGCCGGTTACGCCTGGGCAGATTGCCGCCGACCTCTTCAAGGTGCTCCGCGGCTCCAACAACCTCGTGTTTCCCAACTCGCGCCGGCAGGTCGAACGATATACGCACCTTCTGAACAAAATGTGCGAACAGCGGAAGGTGCCCAACGAGTTTTGGCCGCACCATGGCAGTCTTTCCAAGGAAATTCGTACTGAGACGGAGGCGGCCCTCAAGCAGAAGGAGCTTCCAGCTACCGCCATATGCACCAACACCCTGGAATTGGGCATTGACATCGGAGCGGTGAAAAGTGTGGGACAGATTGGGCCTCCGCCTTCAGTGGCCAGCCTACGCCAGCGCTTGGGGCGGTCTGGTCGGCGTAAAGGCGAACCCGCCATCTTGCGTGGATACAGCGTTGAAGACGCCCTTGGGCCGAACGCCAACCTGCGTGAGAAGCTCCGGCTCGACACATTGCAAATGGCCGCCATGATTTCGCTGCTCGTCGAAAAGTGGTTCGAGCCTCCCCGGGTACAGGGGCTACACCTTTCAACTTTGGTGCAGCAGCTACTCTCCTCCATTGCACAGACGGGAGGGGCCTCTGCGGGCCAACTTTACGCACTACTCTGCGGACCGGGAACTCCCTTTACGGGGCTGACTAAACAGGAATTCATTGAATTGCTTCGGCATCTCGGACAGAAAGAGCTAGTAGTGCAGGACTCGTCCGGAGTTTTGCTGCACGGCCGTGTCGGCGAAAAGTTTGTGAATCACTACAGTTTCTACGCAGCCTTCGCCTCCGAAGAAGAATTTCGGGTCGTTGCTGGAGGCCGAACCCTTGGCACCCTACCTGTCGACCAGGTCCTACTGCCGGGGCAGCGCATCCTATTTGCTGGAAAAACATGGCGCGTCGACGAGGTGGACGAGCAGCAAAAGACCATTTATGTGACTCGCGCCAAGGGCGGCGTCCCACCCGCCTTCTCCGGCGGGACGGGGCGTACACACACCAAGGTGCGACAGCGAATGCGCGACCTGCTGGACGCGAGCACTGAACTCGCATTCTTGGACGAGACTGCCAAGAAATTAGTTGCTGAGGGGCGAGACGCGTATGTCCGGCTCAACCTCACCACCGAGTTCGCGATTGACCAAGGAAGGGAGCTGATTCTCCTTACCTGGCTTGGCGATTCAGCCAACGAAGCCATCGCTTGCCTCTTGATTCGCCGAGGATTCGTAGCCACGGCATCTGGACCCGGAGTGGAAGTAGTCAAAGGGGACCGCTCCACGGAAAACATTCTGGACGCGCTCGAAGATGCTGCGGTTGACGACACTCCGCCTCTGGACATTCTGCTGGCAGACGTGAAGAACCTCGCACGGGAAAAGTGGGATTGGTCCCTACCGGAAGGGCTCCTAAGGAAAGCGTACGCCAGCCTGTATCTGGACTTGGACGAGGGATTGGCCTGGGTGAGGGAGGCGACCGCCGCTCGGCGAGACTAAGCCGCACACATCCAAGCTTTGGATACGACCATATGCGGCTCTGGCGGTGACTCAGGACGTGAGCTCAAATCGCAGACTTGAGTTTTCTGCAGAGCCTGATCCCGTGCTTGAATGACAAGAGAGAATTTTCCTACCGACGGAAGCCTTGCCGTCCGCCGGCCTGAGGTTGCGGTGGTCTTGGACGCTGAATCAGGACTTGCATAACCAGGTCGACGCAGGCGTCATAGCGCTCGTAGAGTTCCTCGTCGGTCAAGCCACCGACGAACCGGCAACCAACCAAGCGGCCGATGACGCTGGGTTGAACATCAGAAGTCGCCCCAAGGAGCTGCCTTGGGAAGTCCGGCAGGACAGTCATGGGGGCTTGCGACGTCCTGGCGACTTCGACCGTTCGGCTTTCAAAGCCCAAGTCCATCAACGCAGCAGCGGACGTACTCGAGCAACACCCGATTGTTGATCGAGTGAACTATCCCGCCGCCGAAGCCCACCCTTTGCGGATCGCCCTCGTGGGACTTCCGCGCGTAGCGCAGCGACATGCTGGTTCTCGTGCGCAGGCCTGTTGCGCTATCGACATCCTCCATAGCCTCTGCAAGTTCCGCAGCGGCGAGGAAGAGGTTATGGAGCAAATCGGCGAGGCTGTTAACGCTGAGGCCGATCAATGGATCGCCTCGACTGATGGCGGCGAACTGATGTTCCGACATTTGCATGAACCAACGATTCATGGTGGCAGCCAGCTCATCCGGAAACTCATATACCTTGCGAATTTCTTTGCCAGAAGGCCGACTGAACACAATCCTGAGTATCAGCCCCGCCTCGATTGGAGTCCATAGCTCGCTTTGAGACATTGCTGCGACATCGCAGAGCTTCATACCAGCGTAGTAAAGCAGTTCGGCGACGATGCGTTCAAGACGCACTTTGCCGTCCCCTTCATTCATGTCGAAGTGCCGCGTGACCCATTCCCACTCGCGCAGGGGCATGACCTCGGTCTGATTGGCTCCGGCCTCGCGCTGGCAGGCGAATCTGGAATCAGCGCACCCTTCTCTTGCTGCACGCTTGCCGTGAACATATTGCAAGTCAGCGTAGTTTTGTTGGCGAAGAAACTTCAACAAGCTCGAGATGTTCGAGCTGATTGCTGCCTGTGAAGAGGCGTCGGCTGGACCTGCAAATGGGCGCCAAGCTGTTGAGTTGCGCATTGTCCCTCTCGGTGCGATCCACACATCGGCGGGACAGGGATTGGCAGTGAAAGCAACGAAGGCTCCGAAGTCCTCGCGCTCGAACGAAGACAGGGGTTTCTTCAGTTGCACGTATGCCCAATTGAAAAGTTTCTCTGCAACACCGCGCCGCATTCGTGCGGTCGAATCACTCTCGGAGGTCCGCTCGATCCAGTACTGCACCGCTTCAAGGTCGGATTCAACAGGAATCTTGCAGCCTTCACGGACACGCCTCTTTCCATGGCGGCCATCGAGGTCGGAAGACGCTACGAGACGCTCGAATGGAGCGATTTGGCTTGGATGCATGCCGCCAGCAGACAGACATTCCTGCTCAAACATGTTCTGGGGCTTCATTGTTGGAATCCTTCTTCGAATGTAGTGGGGCCAATCAGCACAAGCTCCTTCCCGGCCCGAGCCGGGGCTGACCAAGTGAACTGGGCAAGCGTGCGCGGCCATACGCGAAGTTCCGGATTCAAGCGAGGCGCCCAGACAGCGTAGACGTCGTTAAACCTGGCCGCGGCACTGCGCTGGCTATCGCCCACAAGGCTGCCCGTCCCTACGGGCGCCAAGCCAGCCAAGGCGGCGGCCCATCCACGCGCCGTCTCCCAGTCCGCGAGGAAGCACTGCCACGCGAAGTGCCCCCATTCGGTGGGGCGTGCGGCCCAACAGACAGGCCAACTGAGAACCTCGCGTCGAAGGCGGAGTATGCGCCTGCCCCTCACTGGGGAGTTCCATCGGATGGGGGCATTTATCGGTACAAACGCCTCTTCAAAACGCTTACGCCAAAGAAACCAGGCATGTGCGTTTGTGAGCTGGCCACGAGATTCGGGCAGCGGCGCTAGCGTGTTCCAGTCCAAGAGCTTCATGTCGACACCGGCCTCAAACTGCACCAGTGAGAGCTTGCGGAGAAGTCGCCAGACATGGCGGCGAATGGACTTGTAGATGGCTCGCAGGTTTAACGTCGCGACTTCGTCCAGCGCGGGCAGCAGAAGCTTGGACCGGTCAGGGCATGGCCCGTGCGCCAGCACAGCAACGTACTGTTTCCCCACCTGTTGGATGGGGCAAGGCAAAAGCGAGGTCAACGTGGAGAAAACGGCTCGCCGGAATTGCGGTGAGTAGCACGTCGCGGCAAACGCTGGGTGCTAGGCAGTCAGCTCCGGCCATTCGATAGCGAGGCCGCCCAATCGTCTGAGCCAGGAGTGGGTCATGGCAAAGGGGCGCTCGTCGAACGGCGCTTCCCGGCACGCCCGAAGTGCGTCAGCCTCCCAAGCCTTGGAGAAGGGGCTGCCGCACCTGCTGCAGCACAGCGGGGTATCGAGGGTCGCACGCGTGACGGCGTATGGTGGCATCGGGTGCCCGCAGTCCTGGCAGGTGTCGAGGAGGGCTGAGCCATGCAGCGGGCAGGTATTCAGGCCATCGATCTGGTGGACCACGGACTGAAACCCAACGCGCATGCATTCGGGACAATATCGCACCTTCGCATCGGAGGCGATCCATTGCGCCCAGGGGCCGCACATCTTGTCTAGCGAACTGGTGGCCACGGAGCACGCGAGCTGATGCTGCTTGCCCGTTTCACGCAGCCAAGCCCCACCAAGCAGGCTGCGGCCGTGAAGAGGCTTGGCATGACTGGTGAGCAGCCCCCTGCCGAACAGCATCCGACAGAGGTTGTCGGCCCCGAGCACGTTGAGGACACCGAGTTTGCAGGCTCGGCTGTAGGGGCCCTCATACGTCCGAGCCCACCGCCGATAGTCAACCAGGCCGGAAAGGATAGTTTCGGGCGTCATGGCTACACCACCAGGCTGGCCGCGTAGCCGCTTGCGTCCACGGCATCGCGCCAGACGTTGCGGGAGGCCATGTAGCCTGGCGAGTCGCTTTCGGCCTGCGAGAAGAAAAAGTTGCGGATCGCGCCAGCAATCCAGTTCATCCCAATATTCTTTTCATGCCTGCCAAAGTCGCTGCTGACAAGACAAAAAGCGTCCCACGCTTGATCGCCTTCATGCTCGAGTCGCCAACCGGCGCGCCAGGCTTGAGGAAAGAAAAATTCCGAATAGCAGATGCCACTGTGCGGGGGGAACTCAAGCAGACCGGCGTCGTCGTGGGCACGAAATGTCGCCAGAAAGTCTTCCTTGTCCTGGATTCCCCGAAAGACCCGTGGTGTTAGGAGAAACCGTGCCACAAGGTCCATCCTGGCTTTCCCTACAAGATGGGCCCTTATCTGCTTCAAAGCCGGGTGGCCGAAGATGACCGTGATCACGGCGAGGTTGCGTTCCTGACAGTCGTTCGTGAGGTCACGCAGGAAGGTGAACTCACTTTCGCCCCAGTTCTGCCCCTCATCGACAAGTAGTAGGTAGCGCGTGCTCTTCTTCTGCATTGCCTGCGAGAGCATCGTGCTGAGCACGCGGGTCCGGCGATCCGTCGTGGTTCCGCTGGTTGCAGCGCGGTGCTTGAAGTCCAGAAGGATATCGGTAAAGAAGTTCCTCTCCGTGGGCTTGTCATGCCCCTTTACAATGACGAACCCGAACGGCACATCCGGGGTGGTACGCGAGAGCTGGCGGGTAATTGCGTGGATGGCGGTGGTCTTCCCAATGCGGAAGTCGGCGGTGAGGCAGGTGCCGGGGTCTCGGTGAACCAGTACCTGCCTGACGATGTCATAAGCCTCTTGGACAGGCCCTGTGGGAATACAGATGGCGTTCAACACCAAGGGGTGTTCTTCGTAGAGGCGGTCACGGTCTTCGCCAGGAGTCAAAGCGGCTTCACGAAGGGCCAGAGACCTCAAGTTGATTTCTTGATGAGATTGCATGGTGTGCTCCGGAATTTGGGGATGGCGCCCAGTGGATCGCATGGATAGCTATGTAAGGGGCCGTTGGCTGAAGGACCGCAGAGAGCGGTCAGGTGTTGCGCCAGTTAGGCGGCGTCAGGTGCGACGGCAAGGGGCGATGCGGGACGGGTGGAAGCCCGGGGTCGGTGGCCTTGCATATCGCGTCGATGGGCACGCCCGTCTGTCGGGAGGCTTCGACGAGCTTTGTGGCTACCCCCGATACGTGGTTAGGGCGAGCTTTCATCTGCTGCCTGGCCCTCCTACCCAGGAAAGCCAAGAAGGACAGGACGACGTCCGAACCGTCGGGCGCAAAGTCACCGTTTCGAATATGCTCGTTGATGGTCTTGCGGAGCGCCCGCGAGTGCTTGGTCTGGGCCCACCGACGGTTCAGCAGGGCCAGTTCTCCCATAGATTCGCCGGACGGATTGAAGGCTGTGACCGTCCTCATGTCGCGCTCGTTGATGTGCACGACGAGAGCTGTCCCGATAAGGTCGAACCGTCTTGCAAGGTCTGGCCCGCAGTAGCGCTGTTTGTCTATTTCTATATAGGGCGTTCGGACTGCCCCCTTCTCGACGCTGCCGCGGACATGCCTCCTTTCCACGGTGACGCCCAGCCTCGGGGTATGAGCTGTCGACGGGATGCTCGGCCGTAGCACCAACGGCGTCTTGCTGCTGTTTAGGTATGCGGCTAGCGCCTGCAACGGAGTCTGGCCTCCCAGCGCGGAGTGCTTGGTGGCGTTGTACGAGGCCAAAATTACGTCTACCAGATCGACCAAGTGCTCCCAAGTGATGTGATGCTTTAGCGCCGCTTGAACCGAGTTCGGCTTCAGCGGGTCAGCTGGGTTAGAGCCTGTGGAGGAAGGCAGCTTTTGAAATCCCCACTGCTCGAGCGTTCGGAAGAGGCGCTCTACGGGGGCGTTGCGCCACCATGCACCGACAGGGATGAAGTTCAAGACGCACCCCAACTGCATCCGGGCAGCTTGGATGAAGCGAGTGGCGAAATGCTGCGACGCATTGTCGAATTGAAACCCGCCCGGCCGGATTTCGTCGAGACCCGGAATGTTGCCCACGGGTAGGGCTGCGCCCGGTATGTAACTGAGCCCCTTAGAAGTGAGCTCTCTAGGAATCCAAGGTGTCACGAGGCACAGCAAGGCGTCTTCAATAGCCAGAGCGTTTATTTGCGATGCGATGGAAACGGCGTACCCGAGCACGCAGATTGTGTGCATATCAAGCAGGACGTGCAGGTCCATCCTCTCGATTGCGACTTCCTGAGGTCCGGCGGGCCCGTCGACGATCAGCGTGCCGACACAGTGCAAGGTGTGGGTATCCATCGCGACAATGTCAAACGGCGCGGCGGCGAATGAGAACGACTTCCTGCCGGTCCCGAGATTCCTATTTTCGGAGGTGTCGGCACCATGCCAGACCTTGCTTGCGTTCGGGTCTGTTGCGATGAAGGCCTTAACGTATCTCTCGATGGAGCGGCGGCCCCTGCTTTTGGTGTTGAAGGGATAGTCGTCATCTGTCATCCCCTGCGTGAAGCAGTAGCCGCGGAACCTCCGCGCCACGCCTCTCTGCGTCGGGGAAGATGACTTCGCGCTGCCCTCGCCACCGCCAGCACGGATGAGCGCATGAAGCTTCTCCCGCAGCTTCTGGTTGTCTTGCAGAAACTGTTCGAAGCTGCCGGACTTGCCGCGCGGGTGCCTCCCACTTGTCGGCTTCGTCCGCGTGTACTCGCGCAGTCGCACCCCTTTGACGAGGCCGAGCCAGCCGACGATCCGCCCATCTGCCACCTGGACACACCGGTTCAGCGCATCCAGCAGCACAGTAGCCGAGCAGCCAGCTTCCTCAGCGGCGGCACGTAAGGCACCGGTTTGCAGATAGAGCCGCATCCCTCGAGCCATTCGCTCAAACCGATCCTTGACGGTGTCGTTCCTAAAGGTCACGTCAGCTGCGGGCCAGTGCTCACAGTCACGCCACTCCGAGGATAAGGTCTTATATGTGTAGCGAGGCTCCATCAGGCGTCTCCCGCAAGGTAGAACCTGGAGTCCCAGGTGAGAGGCACGACGTCAAGGTCGCTAAGGACGAGGCCCTGCTGAAGGGCTTTGAAGATCGCAGCGCAGTAAAGGCCAATTTCGGTGTCCGGGCCGAGAGCGGCGACGTCGGCCAGTTGGACCTCGCGCCGCGTTCGAATGATCTTGAGGACGGCCCTGGTGTAGTTATCTAGGGGATACGTACGGCACTGGGACAGCCAGGCGATGATGCGGAACCAGTTATGGATGCGCTGAGGCTGGGAGAAGACCTGCTTTTCTGTGAACAGCTCGTGCGTGGCGCCGTCGAAGTCAGCTGCTTTCATCTGAATCAGCAACTGCAGATTCGCCCTGTTCTGGGCGCCTTGTTCGATGTCTTCGCTTCGCTTGACTTCGCGCCACACCCTGGCGCCGCTGCGGCGCGTCAGTTCGGCGTCGACGATGGTTCCGAGAGCCTCGCCTCCCAGTAAGGCAATCCGCTTTTGGGGGGCGTAGTCTACTTCCACGATGTCTAGGTCGGACTCGACGAGGAGGAAGTGACCGAATTCGACGTCGCTGTGAAGTACAACGTCAACCTTGGACTTGGGGCTGTATGCGTACCAAAGATTGCTAAGGTGATGGCCACGAGCGCCATAGGCATCAGTAAGTTTGCCGCGCAGGCGGGTGCCAATACGGGGACCTTTAGAGGCGATTTTTTTCGGCTTAGACAGCACCGAGGGTGCCGCCGTGTTCCGTGCTTGCGGGAAGGACTGTTTTGCAGCCATAGTTGGCTCCGGTTTGGAGGCGCACGACTATGCATCGCCTGGGGAGACGAAGCCCACCGGAAAAAAGGACGCAAAAAACCTTCGCCATGCTTGACTTCGGGCATCGCAGCGCCTAATCTAGAATGGTCGTTTCCTCGTGGTGTCCGGGGATGGCGGGTTTCGTTAGTTACCCAGAAGGGTCGACTGTTAGCGCAGTCGGCCCTTCGCCGTTTTGGCGTTCAATGCATACGTGTACCTCCGGGGTTGCGGAGTTCCAGTCTTAGGCATAGATACGCCAAGGTCAAGCAATTTCTCCAAACGACCACCTTACGGTCGCCATCGGTTGGCATTTTTCGCATTTATCGGTATATCCCAGGGGGGCGGAGTCTTTTGAGGTCAACCTGCTCTGCTATTCCGTGACGGAAATCGTGTCGCACGCTCTTTGGTTTGGGGTGTCTTGACGCCGTGGAACGACAGAATTACCCCTCACAAAGGCATCAGCCTGTAGGGAGAGTCGGTATGTCACGAGCAGGTAAATCGTGTCGGCACGCTCACCAGCGCCACTGCTTGGGCCGTGAACACCTGGATCAGCGTTCCGCCGGATTCCATCGCCCACCAGCCGCCGATGCCAGCGATCATCAGTCGGGCAACGTTTCCGCCCACCGGCCAAGCCAGCCGTCCGGCGCCTTGTGACGCGAAGTACAGCGCCAGTCCCAGGCCGAAAAAACCGTAGACCGGTCCCACGACCCGCAAATATTGGGTGCCGGCTTCCAGCATCGCTGGATCGGACCCGAACAGGCCAAGCCACGCGTGGGGAAACAGCGCGGCGGCCACGCCGATGCCCTCGGTCAATGCAAACGCGACAGCTGCCCCGATCCAGGTCGCCCGCAGGGCCCGGGCGCGGTTGCCAGCGCCCAGGCACGTGCCCACCAGCGTGACCAGTGGCGCCCCCAGTCCGAACACCAAGGGGACGAGGATGTATTCCAGCCGCGATGCCGTGCCATAGCCTGCGATGGCGGCCGGCCCGAAATGCCCGACCAGTCCCGTGGCGATGCCAATGGTGAGATTGGTGGCAAGCGTCGATACGGCGCCCGCCAGCCCAACGCGCAAGATGCTGCCGAAGAAGGCGCCGCGCCATTGAAGCCCTTGGCGAGACAGCCGCAGCAAGCTGTGCCGCGAACGCAGATACGCGCACAGCGCCAGCATTCCGCCCAGATAATACAACACCAGCGCCAGCGCGCCCCCGGCAATGCCCAGGCCGGGAATCGGCCCCCAGCCGAAGATCAGGACTGGCGACAGCGGCACGAGCAGCACCGTGCCGGCGGTCGTGATTTTGGCTGGCAGAGCCATGTTTCCCGTTCCGCGCACCACCGCCGATAACGCGTTGAACAGCCACACCAGCACCGCGCCGGCAAATACCGTGTGCGAATAGGTGAGTGCCGCCTCCAGCGACGCGCCCTCCCCGCCCATCGAACGGTAAAGCGCCGCCCCGCCCCACCACAGCACCACCGTGAACAAAAAGCCGAAGGCGATGGCAATCACCAGCCCGGCCCACGCCAGCGATTCAGCCTGCGCAAGGTCGCGGCGGCCCAAAGCGCGGGCGATGGCGGACGCGATGGCACCGCCCATGGCGCCGGCAGACGTCATCTGCATCAGCATGACGATGGGAAAGACCAGCGCCATGCCAGCCAGCGCATCCGTACCGAGGCGGCCGATGAACCACGTTTCGATCAGGCCCGCCGAAGCCTGCGCCACCATGATCAGCACGTTCGGCGCCGCCATGCGCAATAGCAAGGGCGCCAGCGGAGCCTCCAGCATGCGGCGGGTGCGGGGATCGAGTTCGGGCGGCTCTGACGCCAAAGAAGCCGAAACCAGGGCAGACGCGGATGTGGCGGTGGACGACATGGCGCCTCCGGTCAGGCGGGCTGTGCCACGGCTTTCGCGGGCCGGGCCGGGCGCTGGATCAGCAGCACCAGGCCGGCCGCCAGCAGGCAGGCCGCACCCGCCGCGTAGAGCGCCGGGGTGTACGTCAGCAGCAGCGTGCGCGTCATGCCGGCGCCCCAGGCCGCCACGGCCGCACCGATCTGGTGGGCCGCGAAAATCCAGCCGAAGACGAGCCCGACCTTCTGCGGACCGAACGTGGCGCCGGCCAGCTTGACAGTGGGTGGCACCGTGGCGATCCAGTCCAGCCCATAGAACATGGCGAACAGGCCCAGGCCATAGAACGTGAACTCGGAATGCGGCAACCAGAACAGCGACAACCCGCGCAAGCCGTAGTACCAAAACAGCAGCTTGCGGTTGTCGTACCGGTCAGACAGCCAGCCCGACAGGACCGTGCCGACGAAATCGAACGCGCCCATCATCGCCAGCACCGATGCGGCGGGCACCGCGCTCATGCCGTTATCGGCGCACAGTGAGATGAAGTGTGTCTGCAGCAACCCGTTGGTGGACAGGCCGCAGATGAAAAATGTGGCGAACAAGATCCAGAACGTGCCGCTGCGCGAAGCCTCTGCCAGCGCCTTGAACGGCGTGGCGAAATTCATCGCCATGGCGGGTGGCGCTGCTGCTGCTGCTGCCGGCGCGGTGTCGCCATAAGCCGCCAGCCCCAGGTCCGATGGGCGGTTGCGCACGAAGGCAAGTGCCAGCATGCCCACCGCCGCGCAGGCGACGAAGATCGGCGCGATGGCATAACGCCACCCCCAGTGCTCGATCATCCAGGCCGCGAACGGCAAGAACGCCAGTTGCCCCGTCGCCGCGCTGGCGGTGAGCAGCCCGACGACCAGACCGCGCCGTGCGACGAACCAGCGGTTGGCAACCACCGCGCCCAGCACCAGCGCTGTCAGGCCCGTGCCAAGGCCCAGCAGCAGGCTCCACAGCACGAACAACTGCCACAACTGGCTGGCCAATGTGACCAGTGCCATGCCCGTGCCGACCAGGGCGAGGCCCAGGCACATCACCGCCCGCAGGCCCCAGCGCTCCATCAGCACGGCGGCGAATGGCCCCATCAGCCCGAACAGCGCAAAGCGCAGTGCCAGCGCGGTGGAGATCTGGTCCGTCGTCCAGCCGAACTCCCTGGACAGCGGCTGCAGCATCGCGCCCGGCAGGCCCAGCGCCGCCGACATCGTCAGCATGGTCAGGAAGGTGATGCCGGCCACCAGCCAGCCGTAGTGGATGCCATGGCGCTGCAGCCAGCGTGCGGCGGATTGAGACAGCATGGGCGGGCCTTTGGGTGAAGAAAGTGTGGGGTGGTAACCGGGAATGTCGTTCGGGCGAGGCCGCTCAGGGCTGCGAGCCAGAGGCCGCGCCGGCATCCAGCAAGCGCACCGTTTCGTCGAGCAGCGCGTGCAGCGCGGCCACGTGCGCCACGCCCAATCGCTCGTTCAGCGCCTCCTGCGCAATGCGCCAATGGCGTTGCGCCTCCTGGCGCTTGGCACGGCCCGATTCGGTGAGCTGCACGCTGCGGCTGCGGGCGTTGTCTCCCGCCGCCACCTCTACCCAGCCCGCGTCCTGCAGCGGCCGGAGGTTGCGGGTGAGCGTGGACGCGTCCATGCGCATGGCGCGCGCCAGATCGCCCGGCCGCACGGGCCCCAGATTCAGGATGTGCGAGAGCAGCGAATACTGCGTGGTCTTCAGCCCGGTCTTGCCGACCTCGGTGTCGTAGTGCTGCGTGACCAGGCGTGTGACCTGGCGCAGCTTGAGGTTCGTACAGCCGCGTGGTTTGTGGGGTGCGTCCATGGCATATGATTGTATCTACAACAATTGCAGATGCAATCAAGGAGATGCCGATGGCGAAAGAAGACACCCTGGCGCAGTGGCTTGCACAAGAACAGGCCGTGATGGAGCGCATGAACGCCGGGCCCGGTGCCGGCGTTGCCACGCCGGCACAGATTGCCGGCAAGACCGGGCTGGAGGTCATGCAGTCCATGCTGGCCGGCCAATTGCCCTACCCGCCCATCGCGCAGACGCTGGACTTTTCGCTCATCGAAGTGGGCGAAGGCGCGGCCATCTTCCAGGGCACGCCGGGTACGGCCCACCTCAACCCCATGGGCACCGTGCATGGCGGCTGGTTCGCCACCCTGCTCGACTCCGCCCTGGGCTGCGCCGTGCACACGCGCATGCCGGTGGGGCGCGGCTACACCACGGCCGAGCTGAGCGTGAACATCGTCAAGGCCCTCACGCCGAAGGTGCCGCGCGTGCGCGCCGAAGGCCGCGTGATCCACTGCGGCCGGCAACTGGCCACGGCCGACGCACGGCTGGTGGGGCCGGACGGCACGCTCTACGCCCACGCCACGACGACGTGCCTGGTCTTCGAGTTGCCGGCACAATCGCGGGCATGAGATTCCTCCACACGATGCTGCGCGTTGGCAACCTTCAGCGCTCGATTGATTTCTATACCAACGTCCTGGGCATGCAACTGCTGCGCCAGTCCGAGAACCCCGAGTACAAATACTCGCTGGCCTTTCTGGGCTTCGACGGTGGCAACCCCGGCCAGGCCGAGATCGAGCTGACGTACAACTGGGGCACCGAAAGCTACGATCTGGGCACGGCCTATGGCCACATCGCCCTGGGCGTGCCGGACGCTTACGCGGCCTGCGAAAAGATCAAGGCCGCCGGCGGCAACGTGACGCGCGAGGCGGGTCCGGTCAAGGGCGGCACGACGGTGATCGCGTTCGTCACGGACCCCGATGGCTACAAGATCGAGCTGATCGAACGCAAGAACGACGTGGGCACTGGAACCGGCTTGCGCTAACAGCGGGTCAATCGCTATATTTTTGATAGCACAATGCCCTAGTGAAACATGCGCTGGGCATTGATTTGACCTGAATCGAGAAATCGCCAGCCAAGCTGGCGGCCTGATCCTTTTTAGCCCATCGGCCCCCTGTCCGCCCGTCCTCGCGGGCTGGCCTGGCCTTGGCCCCAGCGGCTAGGCCTGCCCCTTGCGGGCCAACCGTGCCACCCAAGGACACGCCGCCACAGCCACCACGGCAACCACCGCGCCTGCCAGCGCCACGCTGCCCACGCCCCAAAGCGGAATGCTGGCGCCCCCCAGCATGGCGCCCAGCGCGATCCCGCCATTGGCCGCGGACACGTTCACCGTCCCGGCCAGCGCCTGCGCATCTGGCGCAGACTTCATCACCCGCAACTGGCAGATCGGATAAAGCGCCGTATTGGCTACGCCCCAGACCGCCAGCGCGATGACCAATCCAATGGGCTGCTGCGCCAACAGAACGACCGCCACCATGCCCACGGCCAGCATCACGCTGAATGCCGCCGTCGTCGCCAGAGGCTTGCGGTCCACCCACAGCCCGCCCAGCCAGTTGCCGATCAAGCCCACCGCACCGAATCCCATCAGCCACCAGCCCACATGCGACGGCGGCACCTGCGCCACCTGCTCCAGCAGTTCCGCCAAATAGGTGTAGCCAGTGAACATCGCGGTGAACACCAGCACGGACAAAACCACGTTGGCGACGAAGGCGGAATTGCGCAGGATGCGCGCCTGCTCCGCAAAGCCCACGCGGCGGCCGGCCTTCATGGTGGGCATGGCGATCAGCAGCAACGCCGCGACCAGCAACGACAGACCCGCCAAAATCCAGAAAGCGGCGCGCCAGCCGATCGCATCGCCCGCCAGCGTGCCGAGCGGAATGCCGAACAACATGGCGCCCGAAATGCCCAAATAGACCATCGACACGGCCCTACCCGCCCGCTGCGGCCCGGCCAACTGTGCGGCCGTCTCGCTGGCGGTTCCCCAGAACACCGGCAAAGCCAGGGCGGGCACGATGCGGGCAATCGCCAAGACCCACAGGTTCGGCGCCATCGCCGCGACGGCATTCGATACGGCAAACAGCACCAGCACCGCCATGAATAACCGCTTGCGTTCGATGTGCCCCAGCCATGCCGTCAACACCGGCCCGCACAGCATCACGACCACGGCAAATAGCGTCACCAATTGGCCGGCAGTGGAAACCGAAACGCCGAGGTCTCTGGCCAGCGCGGGCAACAGGCCCACCATGAGGAATTCGGTGGTGACGATCACGAACGCGGCCACCGCCAGGGCAACGATGGACGATGTGCCGGTTTTCGCGCCGGTCGATTCGATGGAGGGAGGCTCTGTGGCGAGCGTGGACATGGGCACGACTTTCTTTTGGATCAGCGCACCGAGCTTATTCAATCCATGCTTTCCGCTGTAAGAAGGTTTTTCCTGATTCAATGGAAATGAATTCTTTAATTGATGGAGTCAGCCACCGCCATGAATAGCTCAGAACGCCTGAAAGGCATCGACGTTTTCGTCGCAGTCGCCGCTGCGGGAAGCTTCGCGGCGGCAGCGGATCGGCTGAACCTCACCGCGTCTGCGGTCGGCAAATCCATCGCACGGCTGGAAAACCGGTTGAACACCCGTCTCTTCGAACGCACCACCCGAAAGCTGCAGCTGACCGATGCCGGCGCCGCCTTCCACCGTGTCTGCCTGCGTGTTCTGGAAGACATCGAGTCGGCGGAGCGCGTTTTGGCATCGGACACCTCCGAGCCATCCGGCCGCCTGCGCGTGGACGTGCCCGCCACCTTTGGCCGCCGTCAGGTGATGCCGTTGCTGATGGCTTTCGCGGCCGATCACCCTGCCGTTCAGCTGCACATTTCATTCACTGACCGCTTCGTGGACGTGGTGGATGACGGCATCGACGTGGCCGTGCGCATAGGCGGCGGCGATATCTGGCCCGCGAACCTCGGGCACCGGTTCCTCGGCAAGGAGCGCCTGATCTTCTGTGCGTCACCCGCCCATGTGACGCGCAAGGGCGTACCCGCCACGCTCCAAGATCTGTCGTTGCATGACGCGATCACCTACGGCCGCGCGGATGGCGCTGTCAGTCCGTGGCTGATCTGCGCCGGCGCAGGCCCCGCGGAGCGCCGCGCGGTGGACAGCCGGATCGTGGTCGGTGATGGGGAGGCGCAACTGGATGCCGTGCTGGGCGGGCTGGGTATTGCACAGATGGCAACATGGCTTGCAGGGGATGCGCTTCGCGCGGGGCAACTGGTGCCGATCCTGCCTCAACACGATCTGGAAGGATTGCCGCTGCATGTCGTCTGGCCTCGAAGCAAGCAATTGCTGGCAAAGGTCGATCGCTTGCTGAGCCACCTGGCCGAGCATTTACGGATATAGGTCCGTGACGACAAGCGTGCTCGCAAGCGGTTCAGTCGCCGCGAGCCGCTTCCAAACAAAACGCCAGCCGCAGCGCCAATGCGGCTATCCGTTGGAGATCATTTTTTTCATCGAAGGCGCCGGATGGAGTGCATATCCTGCCTTCTCGTAAAAAAGAATGGCCTCTTGTCGCGCATCGAGGAATATTGCTGTCATTTCGCGTGCACGGGCATCGGCTTCTGCGTAGGCCATCAGCGCATAGCCTGCCCCACTTCCACGGGCTTCATGGTCCACCACAAGGTCATCCACATGAAGGTATGCACCCCGCGCCAACGTGTGCACGGGTCTCATTCCCATGACGCCAACGAGCAGATCGGCTTGAAAGGCCCCGATCAGTTCATAGCCAGACAACGATTGCCGGCGCACCCGCAGCAAGAACTCGGCTTGATTCAGTGAGCGCAACTGACGCATCACTGGAAAAGCCAGCTCCCATTCGGTAGGGGAGAGCTTTCTGATTTCGAGAATGGCGGCTCGATCGACGTTCATGGTTGATTTAAACCTTCGCGCGCAGCGCCACGGCCCCTCGCGCCAGTTCCGTTACCCGCGCCCAGTCCCCCTGCGCCAGCGCATCCCCCGGCACCAGCCACGACCCGCCCACGCAGGCCACATTCCCAAGCGCCAGAAACTCCGCCGCATTGCCCGGCTGGATCCCGCCCGTGGGGCAGAAGACCACATCGCCGAACGGCCCCTGCCATGCCTTGAGCATGGCCAAGCCACCGGCCTGAACGGCGGGGAAGAACTTCAGCGCATTGAAGCCCTCTTCCTGCGCCATCATGATTTCGCTGCCTGTTGCCACGCCGGGCAGCAGCGGCAGCCCCAGGTCGCGGCAGGCGCGGCCGACCGCGGGGGTGAAGCCCGGACTCACCGCGAAGCGGGCCCCTGCGCGGGCGGCGGCCTGGGCGTCGGCCGCGCTGCGCACGGTGCCGGCGCCGACCACCGCTTCGGGCACGCCGCGGGCGATGGCTTCCATGCAGGCCAGGGCCTGCGGGGTGCGCAGCGTCACCTCCAGCATGCGGATGCCGCCGGCCACCAGGGCGCGGGCCATGGGCACGGCGTGAGCCACGTCGTTCAGCACAATGACCGGAATGACCGGTGCGTCGCGCATGACCTGCACGGCGGTGAAGGCCGAGTTGCCGTGGTTCTGGTTGGTGTCGTCGTCGTTCACAGCCACGAGCAGGCTCCCTCTTCTGCGCTGAGCGCGTTGCGCCGGAATCCGGCAAACAGTTCACGGCCCCAGCCGCGGGCGCTGTCTTCCGCTTGCGCAGGCGGCAGCACGGCGGGCGTGCGGGCCTGCCAGGTGGCGGCATCGACCAGCACATCGAGCGTGCCAGCCACGGCGTCGAGCCGGATGACGTCGCCGTCCTGCACCCGCGTCAGCGCGCCGCCAGCGTTGGCTTCGGGCGAGACATGGATGGCGGCGGGCACCTTGCCCGAGGCGCCGCTCATGCGGCCATCGGTCACCAGCGCCACGCGGTAGCCCTTGCCTTGCAGCACGGCCAGGGGGGGGGTCAGCTTGTGCAGCTCGGGCATGCCGTTGGCCTGCGGCCCTTGCCAGCGCACCACGCAGACCACATCGCGGTCCAGCTGGCCGGCCTGGAAGGCGGCCTGCAGTTCGGCCTGCGAGCCGAACACGGCGGCGGGCGCTTCGATCACATGGCGGTCTTCCGGCACGGCGGAAACCTTGATCACGCTGCGCCCCAGGTTGCCCTGCAGCAGCTTGAGGCCGCCCGTGGCGCTGAACGGCGCGGTGGCCGGGCGCAGCACGCCGTCGTCGCCGCTGGCGCCGATGTCGGTCCAGCCCAGGCGTCCTTCGGCGTCGCCATGGGGCAGCCGGGTGTATTCGTGGATGCCGCCGGGCCGCACGGTGAGCACGTCTTCGTGCATCAGGCCGGCATCGAGCAGTTCGCGCAGCACGTAGCCCGGGCCGCCCGCGGCCTGGAACTGGTTCACGTCGGCGCTGCCGTTGGGGTACACGCGGGCCAGCAGCGGCACGGCGTGCGACAGCGCGGCGAAGTCGTCCCAGTCGATGACGATGCCGGCCGCACGTGCCACCGCCACCCAGTGGATGAGGTGGTTGGTGGAGCCGCCCGTGGCCAGCAAGGCACACATGGCGTTTACGATGGCGCGCTCGTCGATGACCTTGCCGATGGGCGGGCACGCGGGGCCGAGCACGGTGCGTGCGGCCTCGCGGGTCAGCTCCTGCCGCAGCGCCTGGCCGGGGTTGATGAAGGCGGTGCCGGGCACGTGCAGGCCCATGGCTTCCAGCAGCATCTGGTTGCTGTTGGCGGTGCCGTAGAACGTGCAGGTGCCTTCGCTGTGGTACGCGGCGGATTCGGCGGCCAGCAGTTCGGCGCGGCCCACCAGGCCTTGGGCGGCCTGCTCGCGCACCTTGGCCTTGGCGTTGTTCGACAGGCCCGAGGTCATGGGCCCGGCCGGCACGAAGACGGTGGGCAGGTGGCCGAACTGCAGCGCGCCGATGAGCAGGCCCGGCACGATCTTGTCGCACACGCCCAGCATGAGCGCGGCGTCGAACACGTCATGGCTCAGGGACACCGCCGTGGCCATGGCGATCACGTCGCGGCTGAACAGGCTCAGCTCCATGCCGGGCGTGCCCTGCGTGACGCCGTCGCACATGGCGGGCACCCCGCCGGCGACCTGCGCCGTGGCGCCGTGCTTTCGGACTTCGTCCTTGATCAGATCGGGGTAGTGCTGCAGCGGCGCATGGGCCGAGAGCATGTCGTTGTAGGCAGTGACGATGCCGACGTTCGGCGCCTTCTGCGCCACCACGCGCAGCTTGTCGTTGCCGGGCATGCCGGCAAAGGCGTGCGCCACGTTGGCGCAGCCCAGGCGGTCGGCGCCGCGGTCGCGGTGGGCATGGGCTTCGAGCTGGGCAAGGTAGGCGGCGCGGGTGGGCGCGCTGCGCTCGCGGATGCGCCGGGTGACGGCTTCAACGGTGTCGTGGATGGGCATGCTGGCAGTGTTGGCAACGGGCTGGCGGAGCGCCCATGGTAAACCCGCAGGCCGCTCCGTCTGTAGGCAAGGGGCATGTCTCCACCTCCCCCAATCCCTGGCCGCAGAGCGGCTGGCGGGCGGGGTGGGAGGTGTCCAGGCGTGCCGGTTTATTGGGCGCCGCGGGCCTGCTTGACGGCGGCGTTCACCGCGTCCCAGGTGTCCTGCCCGACCGATTTGGCGATGCCGGTGTTCACGCTGGCGAGCTTTTCGCGCATGCGGTTGGCCTCCGCCACGGGCAGTTCGTTGACCTGCATGCCCTTGGTCTTGAGGTCGGCCAGGGCCTTGGCGGCTTCTTCGCGCGTGTCCTTGCGCTCGAAGTCGCGGCTCTTGACGGCGGCGTCCTGCAGCACCTTCTTTTCCGCGGCGGAGAGGGTGTCCCACCACTTCTTGCTGACGGTGACGATCCACGGGCTATAGACGTGGTTGGTCACCGTGAGGTACTTCTGCACTTCGTAGAACTTGCTCGACACGACCGTATTGAACGGGTTCTCCTGCCCATCGACCGCGCGCGTTTCCAGGGCGGTGAACAGTTCGGAGAACGGCAGCGGCACCGCGTTGGCGCCCAGGGCCTTGAAGCTGTCGAGGAACACGTTGTTCTGCATCACGCGCAGCTTGATGTCGCCCAGGTCTTCCAGCTTGTTGACGGGTCGCTTGCTGTTGGTGAGGTTGCGAAAGCCGTTCTCCCAATAGACCAGCCCGACCATGCCCTTGGGCTCCAGCTTGGCCTTGACCTTTTCGCCGACCGGGCCGTCGAGCACCGCATCGGCTTCCTTCACGTTGTTGAAGAGGAACGGCGTGTCCCACACCGCCATCTCGGGCGCGATGCCCACCAGCGTGGCGGTGGAGCCCACCATCATTTCCTGCGCGCCGCCGATCAGCGCCTGCTGCATCTGGGTGTCGGAGCCCAGGGCGGCGTTGCCGATGGTCCGCACCTTCATCTTGCCGCCGGTGGCCTTCTCGACTTCCTGCGCGAACAGGCGCGCCGCGCGGCCCTGGTTGGAATCATCGACCAGGCCGTAGCCGAAGCGCACGAGGCGCGGCTTGAAGTCCTGGGCCTGGGCGGCCCCGGCGGCCACGAGTGCGGCCACCAGGCCGGCGAGAGCGAAACGGATGCGCATTGCTTGTCTCCTTATGTTGAAAACGCTGACGAAAAATGAAAATGGCTGGACAGACGGGTCAGTGCATCCAGCGCAGCGGGCCGGTGATGAGCACCGGGAACAGCACGAACAGCACCAGCAGCACCATGTACATCAGCAGGAACGGCGTCGTTCCCTTGATGACGGTCTCCATCCGCAAGCCGCCCACCCCCGCCACCACGTTCTGCACCGTGCCGACGGGTGGCGTGATGAGGCCGAGCGATCCCACATAGATGAACATGAAGCCGAAGTACACCGGATCGATGCCGGCCTTCACCGCCAGCGGCAGGCACACCGGCCCGAAGATCAGGATGGTGGGCGTGAGGTCCATGGCCGTGCCCACGACCAGCAGGAACAGCATCATCAGCGCCATGAACACGATGGGATTGCCCATTACCCCGGAGAAGCTGTCCGCCAGCATGGCGGGCAGGTCGGCCAGGGTGATCATGTAGGCCGTCACGGTGGCCGCGCCGCACAGGAACATCACCACGGCGGTGGTCTTGCCCGCCGCCAGGAACACCTCGTACAACTGGGGCCAGGTGAGTTCCCGATAGACGAACATCGACACGAACAGGGCATAGACCGCGGCCACCACGGCGGCTTCCGTCGGCGTGAAGATGCCGCCCTTGAGACCGCCCAGGATGATGACCGGCATCATCATGGCCCAGAAACTGCGGACCAGCGCCTTCATGCGCGCGCCCCACGCCACGCGCTCCATGGACGGCAACTGGTGCTTGCGGGCGATCCACCACCAGGCCAGGATCAGGAAGATGCCCATCATCAGGCCGGGAAACACCCCCGCCAGGAACAGCTTGCTGATGGAGGTGTTGGTCGTCACCCCGTAGATCACGAAGGGCATCGACGGCGGAATGATCGGCGCGATGATGCCGCCCGATGCCAGCAGGCCCGCGCTGTAGCTGGGCGGGTAGTTCTGCTGGCGCATCATCGGCAGCAGGATGGTGGCCAGGGCCGCGGTGTCGGCGATGGCCGAGCCGCTCATCGAGGCCAGCAGCACCGCGGCGCCGATGGCCACGAAACCCAGGCCCCCGCGGATGTGGCCCACGAAGGCGCGCGCCAGGTCGATGATGCGGCGCGACAGCCCGCCCGCATTCATCAGCTCGCCCGCCAGGATGAAGAACGGCACCGCCAGCAGCGGAAAGTTGTCGAAGCCGGCCTGCAGGTTCTGCGCGAGCAGCTGCGAATCGAAAAAATCGAGGTGCCACATCAGGGCCACGCCCGTCAGCACCAGCGCGTGGGCGATCGGCATGCCGATCACCATGCCGCCGATGAGCACCAGCAGAAAAATCGCGGTCACGATCATGTCCAGCCCCTTATTCGATGTCGCCCGCCGGGCCGGCCGGCGTGGGCGGCTCGCCGCGCAGCAGGTCGAACACCAGCGCCACCAGCAGACCGGCCGCCAGCACCAGCGTGGCGGCAGCGGCCAGCGCCAGGGGATAGCCCAGCACCGTGCTGTAGCTGCTCATGCCGGCCACCACCTGCTCCCAGGAGCCTTTCAACAGCAGCACCATGCACACCGCCACGAGCAATTGGCTCACCCAGAACAGGCCCTTGCGCGCTCCGCCCTTCACGCGCGATGTGAGCATGTCGAAGCCCAGATGCTTGCCCTCGAAGGCCGCGACGATGGAGCCCACCGCCACCAGCCACACGAACAGCAGGCGCGAGACCTCCTCGTACGACACGATGCTGGTGTGGAACACATAGCGCAGCACCACGTTGACGAACACCGCCACCACCATGCCGGCGAGCGCCAGCACCATGAACAGTTCGGCCAGCCGCTGCAGTGCCGGCTTGCGGCGGGGCGGCTCTGCCGTGGAAGAAGACGGGGTGGAAGGGGCGGCCGGATCCCTCATCGGCGGCTGCGGAATGCTCATGCGTTGTCTCCTGCCGCTGGGCCGCGGCCTGTTTTTTCAGGGGCGAAACCCTGGGGGCCGCGCACCCAGGCCACGGCGTCCTGCACCAGCGTGGCGATGGGCTGGGTGGCATCGAGCGTCAGCACGCCGGGCTCGCCCTCGGGCGATTCCAGCGTGGCGAACTGGTCGGCCACCAGCGCGGGCGAAAAGAAATGGCCGGGCCGCGACTGCACCCGCACCAAGGCTTCGTCGTATTCCAGCTTCAGGAAGACGAAGCCGAGCGCCGGGTGCGCCTCGCGCAGGCGGTCACGGTATTTGCGGCGCAGCGCGGAACACGTCAGCACCACGCCCTGCCCGCCTTCGCTGGAGGCCAGCAACCCGGCCAGCCGACCGAGCCAGCCAGCGCGGTCGGCATCGGTCAGCGGCGTGCCGGCCCGCATCTTGGCGATGCTCTCGGGGGCGTGGTACGCGTCGCCTTCGTGCAGCGTCCAGCCCAGGGCCTGCGCGCAGGACTCGCCCACGCTGGATTTGCCGCAGCCCGATACGCCCATCACGACGATGGCCTGGGGGCGAAAGATTGAGATAGCGCTATCCATTGCATTTGAAGAAATGCGGTGGGGCCTGGGGGCCGCACCGCCGGTTGCAGGGCTGGGTGGCATGGAGGGCAACACCGGCAGAGACGCCGCAGGCCCCCAATGCTTGTTTACCCTGTGAAAGATAGCGCTATCTTAGGAAACAATGCCACCCAGACTGCTCCGGATTAACCCTTGACCGACGCCACCCGACGCCCCCGCCGTTCCAGCGGCCGCATCACGCTCGATGACGTGGCGCGCGATGCCGCCGTGAGTCCCATCACCGTGTCTCGCGTGCTGCGCGGCGAACGCAGCGTGGACGCACAACTGGCCGAGCGCGTGCGCGCCTCGGCCGACCGCCTGGGCTACGTGCCCGACCCGGCGGCACGCGCCCTCGCCTCCCAGCGAAGCACCCAGGTATTGGTGCTGGTGCCCATGCTCTCCAACACGCTCTTCGTCGATCTGCTGGAGGCCGTGCACCGCACACTGTTCCCCGAGGGCTTTCACCCCCTCATCGGCGTGACCCACTACGACACCACCGAAGAGGAACTGCTGCTGCGCACCTACCTGCCCCACCGGCCCGCTGGCCTGCTGGTGACCGGCTTTGACCGCAGCGAAACCGCGCGCCAGCTCATCGCCCGCAGCGGCGTGCCCTGCGTGCACCTGATGGAAACCAGCACGGCGCCGGACGTCGCCTGCGTGGGCTTTTCGCAGACCGATGCGGGCGCTGCCATCACCCGCCACCTGCTGGACCGGGGCCGCCGACGCATCGCCTTTTGCGCCGCGCAACTGGACCCGCGCACGCTGCAACGCGCCGAAGGCTACCGGCGCTGCCTGCGCGAGGCCGGCCTGTACGACCCGGCCTTGGAAGTGTTGAGCCCGGAGCGCTCTTCAGTGGCTTTGGGCGCGCGGCTTTTCGAAGAAGTGGTGCGACGCATGCCGGAAGTGGATGCCATCTTTTTTTGCAACGACGATATCGCCCAGGGCGGGCTTCTGGCCGCCAACCGGCTGGGCGTGGCCGTGCCCGCGCAGATCGCGGTGGCAGGCTTCAACGACCTGGCCGGCAGCGACCAGATGGTGCCGCCGCTCACCACCGTGCGCACGCCGCGCGCCGAAGTCGGGCGCGCCGGCGCGGCGATGCTGCTCGGGCTGATGCGCGGCGCGCCCAACGGGCCGGGCTGCGTCGAGCTGGGCTACGAACTCATCGTGCGCGGCAGCACCTGATCACCGATCCAGCGCGGGGATGGCCAGCGGTGCGCCGCGCTGGTGCGCGTCCAGAACGATCTGCGTGGTGAAGCTGCGCACGTTGGGGTCGTGCAGCAGGCATGCTTCGCAAAAAGCCTCGTAGGCCGCCAGGTCGGGCACGATGACAACGAGCACATAGTCCACGCTGCCGGCCACGCCGTAGCACTGCTGCACCTCGCCGCGCTGCCCCACGGTCTCCCGGAAGGCCCGCGTGGCGCGTGCCGATTCGTCGATCAGATCGACCTGCACGATGGCCGTGATGCCCAGGCCCAGCCGGGTGCAATCGAGCTGGGCGGTCTCTGCACGGATGACGCCCGCCTCCCGCAGGCGCTTCAACCGCCTTTGCACGGCGGCGGGGGACAGGCCGATGCGCGCACCGATCTGCTCGCTGGGCACGCGGGTGTCCCGCTGGTAGAGGTCAAGGATCTGTCGGTCGAAGGCGTCGAGGGTCATGGCGTCGGAGGGGCGCGAAAAAGCTGCACGAAAGGCACCCCGGATGCGGCGAAGCGTTGCGCCAGGGGGTGGAATCGCGGCCCGACGCACCGCCCCGGTTCGCATACTTTGGGCATGACCATTATCGACACCCCCCACCGGCTTTCGCTGCGCAACATCGAGCGTGCGGCCTCCCTGATCGATCCCGTGTTTCTCCACAGCCCGCAGTACGAATGCGAGCCGCTGAGCCAGGCACTGGGCGCCGCCCTGACGCTCAAGGTCGAAACGCTGAACCCGCTGCGCTCCTTCAAGGGGCGCGGCGCCGACTTCCTCCTCAAGGAAAACGCTGCGGCCCTGGCCGGCCGGCCCCTGGTCTGCGCCACGGCCGGCAACTGGGGGCAGGCCATGGCCTATGTGTGCCGCGCCCGCGGCTGGCCGCTGGTGGTCTATACCGCCTCCACGGCCAATGCTTTCAAGGTCGAGCGCATGCGTGCGATGGGCGCCGAGGTGCGCCTGCACAGCGACGACTTCGACACGGCGAAGGAAGAGGCACGGCGCTTTTGCGCGTCGTCCGGCGCGCTGCTGGTCGAGGATGGGCTGGAGCCCCGCATCAGCGAAGGCGCCGGCACCATCGCGCTGGAGATGCTTGCGCGGGACACCTTCGATGCCCTGCTGGTGCCCCTGGGCAACGGCGCGCTGATCAACGGCATGGGCCTGTGGGCGAAAGCCCATGCGCCGGCCACGCGGGTGATTGGCGTTTGCGCGGAAGGCGCGGATGCCATGGCCGCCTCCTGGAAGTCCCGCCGGCTGATCGAGCGGCCCGCCACGCAGACCATCGCCGATGGCATCGCGGTGCGCCGCCCCGTCCCGCAGGCGCTGGACGACATGCAAGGCCTGGTGGACGACGTGCTGCTGGTGAACGATGTGGCCATCCGGCGCGCGATGCAGGTGGTCTTCCAGACGGCCGGCTTGATGGTGGAGCCCGCCGGCATCGTCGGCGTGGCGGCCGTGATGGAACACCCCGCGCTGCGCTCGCAGAAGCTGGCGACCGTGCTGTGCGGCAGCAACCTCACCCCGCAGCAGATCGCGCAGTGGCTGCATTGAGGCCCCTTTCGGGAACGCGGCGCCCAAAGAAAAAGCCCGGCGGACCGGGCTTGCTGTCGGGGCATCGGGGCTGAGCCTGGCGGCGGGCCCGCGGCAATCCTCCCTCAAGCCCGGTTCAAAGCGGCGCCAGCGTGACCTCGACGCGGCGGGCTTCGGCGTTGTTGCCACCGGCTTGCGTGACGGCGGGCTTGCGCAGGTCGATCCGCTCTTCGGGCACGCCGGCCGTCTTGAGCGCGTCGCGCACGGCCAAGGCGCGGTCCTTTGCCAGTTGCGCGTTGGCGGCGGCATCGCCCGTGGCGTCGTGGAAGCCGGAGACCACCACCGAGCGGCCTTCGGCCACGGCGCGGGACACGTCAGCCAGGGCCGGCGCGGCGCCCGCTGCCAGGTCGGAGCGGCCAGAGGCGAAATAGAAACGGACCACGCCGCCATCCACCACCACGCGGGCCACTTCGTCCTCGGCCACCACCAGCGTGCCGGCGGGTGCGACCACGACGGCGGCGGGCTCGACCACCGGTGCGCGCGCCAGGCTGCGCTGCTTGTACACCGTGACACCCACCACCGAGGACACCACCAGGGCAATCAGCGCGAACAGGAACCCGAGGGCAAAACGTTGCGGGCTGTCGTCGTCGGAACTGCTGAAGGCCATGGAAAGAACTCCGTAAAGTAAATAATGGGGGCTGAAGACAACCCGCGATTGTAGAGTCATGACGCCGCTGCCCGCCCCCCTGCGCGACCCCGCCCCCCTGCTCCAGCGCACCCTGGACGAATGGGGCGGCCACGACGATCTGTGGATCTTCGGCTACGGCTCGCTGATCTGGCGGCCCGATTTTGACTTCGCCGAGCAGCGCCCGGCCCGCGTGCACGGCTGGCATCGCGCCCTCAAGATGTGGAGCCGCATCAACCGCGGCACGCCCGAGCGGCCCGGTCTGGTGTTCGGCATGCTCTCGGGCGGCAGCTGCCGCGGCATGGTGTTCCGCGTGGACCGCGAGCACGCCCGCCAGACCCTGGTCAACCTCTGGCAGCGCGAGATGGCGCTGGCGGTGTATGACCCGCGCTGGCTGCCCTGCCAGACGCCACAGGGCACCGTGCGCGCCCTCGCCTTCACCCTGTCGCGCCGCAGCCCGAGCCACGCCGGCGTGCTGCCCGACGACGAATACCGCCGCATCTTCGAGCAGGCCACGGGCATCTACGGCACCACGCGCGACTACGCCCAGGCCACTTACGACGAACTGCGCCGCCTGGGCATCCACGACCGGGCGCTGGGCAAGCTGCTGGCGCTGGCGCCCGGCCGCAAGCGCTGACCGCGGCGCGCCGGGGCACAATCGCCCGATGAGCAGCAGCCCCCTTTCCTCCTCCATCGCCGACCTGCGCAAGAGCTACGAGCGCGCGGAACTCAGCGAAGACGCCTCCCTGGCCGATCCCCTGGCCCAGTTCGACCAGTGGCTGCAGCAGGCCCTGGCCGCCCAGGTGCCCGAACCCAACGCCATGACCCTGGCCACCGTCGGCCCCGACCTGCGGCCCAGCACGCGCATCGTGCTGGTCAAGGGCTATGACGAGCGCGGCATCGTCTGGTTCACCAACTACGACAGCCGCAAGGGCCGTCAACTGGCCGGCAACCCGTTCGCGGCGCTGCAGTTCCATTGGGTGGAGCTGGAGCGCGTGGTGCGTATCGAAGGCACCGTGGAAAAAGTGGACGCCGCCGAAAGCGACGCATACTTCAAGAGCCGCCCGCTCGACTCGCGCATCGGCGCCTGGGCCAGCCCGCAAAGCCAGGTGATCCCCGGGCGCGGCGTGCTGGTGGCCAACGCGGCCAGGTACGGCGCGCAGTTTTTGCTCAGCCCGCCGCGCCCCCCGCACTGGGGCGGCTATCGCCTCAAGCCCGAGCAATGGGAGTTCTGGCAGGGCCGAAAGAGCCGGCTGCACGACCGGCTGCGCTACCGGGCCGAGGGCGACCAGTGGGTGCGCGAGCGCCTCGCGCCCTGACGCCCAAGACCGGTCGGCGCCCCGGCCCGGCGCCACCCTTTAGTGGAAAAACCGCTGCGCGGCGACCAGCATCAGCGGCACCGTCACCAGCGCGAGTGCGGTAGAAACAGCGATGCTGGCCGTCACCTCGTCCTGCATCGTGTCGTAGCGCTGCGTGAACAAGAAGACGTTGGCCCCCACCGGCAGCGACGCGGCCAGGAACATCACCGCCGTCGAGGTGCCGCCCAAGCCGAAGGCCCAGGCCAGCGCCAGCAGCAGCAACGGGTGCGCCACGTTCTTGACCAGCGAAATGCGCAGCGCATCGCGCGCATGGCGCCCCACCTTGCTGAACGCCAGCGTCACGCCGACCAGCAGCAGCGCCATGGGGCCGAGCGCCATGCCCAGCAGCTGCAGCGGCTTGTCCACCACCTCGGGCAGGTGCAGGCCGGTCTGCGCGAACAGCAGCCCGGCCAGGATGGGCAGCGGCACCGGGTGCAGGATGCCGTTGCGCACCGCCTGCAGCACCGTGTGCAGCATGGGGCGCGGCGGGCTGCGGCCGTCGCGCTGGCTTTCATGCGCCTGCGCCAGCTCGAACACCACCGTGGCCGCCGTGAGCAGGATGAGCGCATGCAGCGAGATCAGCGTGAACAGGGTCACCAGCCCTTCCTGGCCATAGACCAGCCCGACCAGCGGCACGCCGATCATGATGGTGTTACTGAACATGCTGGCCAGCCCGAACGCCGCCGACCGGGTGGAAAAGCCCATGACCGCCAGCGACACCACGAACACCAACCCGGCCGCCAGAAAGTACAGGCCCACCGGCTCGAAGTTCAGGTCCTGTACGCGCGACGTGCCCATGGTGCGAAACAGCAGCGCGGGCGTGAGCACGAGAAAAACCAGGTTCGACAAATCTTTGACCGCCGACGCCCGCACCCAGCCCAGGCGCCCGGCGAGAAAGCCGATGGCGATGAACAGGATCACCGGGATCATGGAAGCGAAGACGGGGGAATTCACGGCGGCGGTCCTGCAGCAAAAAAGGAAAAAGCTTGCACGGGCGGCCAGGTAGGCACTCGGGCAAAGCCTTGGATTATCGTGCCGCAGTTTTCCGATTAATCGCTTGCCGTGCTCGCGGTTGAACCGTCAACAGGAGTGGACCGCAACTGTCGTCGATCGACGGACTAACCTGTCGCGCACGGTGCGGCACGACACTGCAGTAAACGCACCCCCGAACTTGAGCAGGTTTTACTGCCCATCCAAGGAGGAGCGTACGGCTGGGCTACGATGCTGAGCGCCCGCCATCGGCCAGGAGCGGTCTGTGGCGGCAGATGAAAGCGGACGTTCAACGTCTGAATTAAACGGGGGCTGTAGGCCATCCGTTCTTAAATGAAATGTTATGCCTCGATAGAGCTACGGCGATGAGTGCTTTTGCCCAAGAGTTCATTTGCTGGCTGAAGATGCTGGCACCTTGGCGGGTGTGGATTGCGTTTGGGGTTGGCCTGCTGATGTCGAAATTTGGGCGCTACCTGCCTTGAACGTGGCATAGGCTCCTACGCCAGCACCAGCCAAGGTGCCGAGAACACCAATGATTGCTGCAAATTGCATTGCTCGATTTGTTGCTTCGGAGAGCTTGGAGTCGAGTTTGAACTGTTCTTGCAACTGCCTTACAAACATCCGACGTTGCCATTCCTTTTCCGCAAGAATGTCTTTGGCTGTTCTTGGTTTCCATCCGGACTGCCACTCTGCAAGCGCAAGATCGTTCATTGCTTCAAGTTGAGACCGGCTAATGCCTTGGAACCCCTCATCAAAGGCTTCATCTGGCTTCGTGTCATTTCTCATGGTTGGATCAAGAGCAGGTGGCGTAAGGAATGCTAGCGAAGTGCTTGAGAGGCATAACTTGGCGCTATCCGGCAGGCAGCATGGGCGCGAAGCGGCAATGTGACGCTGCCCGTCCGCGACGAGCAACCTGTTAGCAATACTTCGCATCATGCTGATTTGAGATTTCACGGCTGTACTGGGCCTCAAACGCTGCCTTGTTTGCGGCCGAGGCCCACAACGAAGTGACATACTCAAACTCACGTTCGAATGATTCCTTAAAAGCTGGGACATCGGTCGCGTATTCACAATTGCGCGCAAGAATAACAAGCCAATTGGGATAGCCGAGCTTCGGGTAAAGAATGGAGAGCACAGCATCCACCGACTCAATTGTTGCTCGCGCTTGAACGTATTCGGAGCGCAGCGTCACCAAGTACTTCCCGGCGGCAAACTCGTCATCCAGTCGCATGCTTCCGCAGTAACGATCAATGATCACCTCGACAAGAGGCAGAACTTCGTCGCGTCCACGCGCGCCCGCGAGAAGAACTACTTCAAGGTCATCACCCTCTTGATCGTATTGCAAGCGTTCACTTGCCAATCGACGCACGCCTCGCCGCTGCCGTATCCAAATCTGAGGCGGAAGTACTCCAGTTCGAGCTTCGCTATGGCCTCCATTGGATTGCTAACGTGATTTATCCCGCAAAACCTGCGGGATAAAGTGAACCGTGCGGAATATTCTGGACACTGATTCCTCCTGGAATTGGCTTGCAGCATAGGTTTTCAGGTGATAGCCTGTTTAAACATCCAGGCATAAAAACTCCGCGAAACCCGGCAGGCGTTTACTCGGCAAACTATAGCTTGCCAGCAGGCAGAGACCGGAACTTTCAACAGCACGTTTGGGACTGTGAGCCAGCGGGCAGCAAATCAATGGCAGCTTCCGGGTGGCGTTTTTCATCGTCGGCTCAAGGCCCAAAGCCGTCCTTATCGATCCGCGCATCACACTTTCTTCTTTTCCAAACGCGCCAGCGCCGCCTCATACGCTTGCAGCACATCCGATCGGTCTTCGGCGGCGGCATCGAACCGGCTGGTCAGCACAGCGGCGTCGGCCTTGCTGCCCAGTTGGCCAATGGCCTTGAAGATCCTTTTCATGAAGACGGCGTCGCCACCGACGATGTGCCGCTCCAGGCGCAGCAGGTCCATGATGGGCTCCACCAGCTGCGGCGCCTTGGTCTTGCCCACCACTTCGAGCAGGCATTTGTAGTTGCCAAGGTGCGCGTTCGAGAAGCGGTCGCGGTCGTTGAAGAAGGCGAGGAAGAGGTCGGTGTACGCCGGGCTGGCCACCTTGAGCAGCACGTTCATGATGGTGGCGTGGTCGCTCTTGAGCTTGCCGGCCAGGAACTCTTGCCGGTAGGGGTGCCATGCCAGCGCCGTGTGAAAGCACTCGGTCATCGGCGCGATGGTGCGCTCGCCAAAGCTGCTGAGCACCTCTACCAGCACCGCCCATTCCTCGGTGTAGTGCGGGCGCAGGCCATTGGCCACCAGGGTGTGGAAGGCGCCCTCGGCCGGGTGGGCCAGCACGCCGTGCAGGGCCTCCTCGTCGTAGTGGTCACCCACAAAGCTGGAGAAGCCGCGGGCCAGCAGGTCCAGGTCGGTGATGGCGTAGACCGCAGGCCAGTTCTTGGCCTGCATCAAGGCGGCCAGGCGCCATGCTTCCATGTTCTCGGGCTGGTGTTCCTGGGGCTGCGGGGGCAAGTCCAGCTTCAGGGCAAGCCGCTCCTCGAGCTGCGGCGCGCTGGCGTGAAAGTCCACAAACTTGCGGCCCGCCAGGGGCGCAAGGCTGCTGATGGGGTTGTACCCCACGTTCAGCTTCACGATCTGAGGGCATGCCGCCAACGGTGACAAGTCGCTGATCTCGTTGAAGCTCAGGTTCAGTTCCGTTACCTGGGTGCACGCGATCAGGGGGGACAGGTCGCTGAGTTGGTTGCCCGAAAGGTCCAGCTTGACCATGCCGGGGTAGCTGCGCGCATACCCATCGACAAAGCTCAGGTCCGTGATACCGTTGCTCGACAGGTGCAGGGACTGGAGCTGCGGCAGGTCCAGCCCCGCAGGAAACATCGCCTTTTTGTTGTTGCGCAGAGTCAGGTCGCTCAGAGCCTGAAAGCCGTTGAGCGCCTCGAAGTCCGAGAACCGGCAGTTGTCGATGTACAGCGTCTGAAGGCGGGGCAGCGCGCGCAGCGCGGCGAGGTTAGTGAACTTCACCCTATCCAGCAGCAGGGAGGTCAGGCTGGTGATGTGGGCGATGCGCGCCAGGTCCACGGGCTCGGCCATCTTGCTGCTGCGCAGGCACAGCGCTTGCACATCATCGCAGCCGGCAATGGGGTCCAGGTCTTCGCTGGTGAAGCGCTCCAGGTTCAGCTCACTGGTGTGGTTGAGCACCTGGATGGGGGAAAACGAACTGTTCGTCCATTTGGATTTTTTGGTTGCCATGGCGTTGGACTGAGAGGGTTGTTTCAGGTGGGCGCTGTGGCTTGGGATGATCGCCCTATGTGCGCTGCGCGTGGATCATAGAGGGCACGTTCGCAAGCTTGCTGGACAGTGTGTCCAGTTGGCGCCTTCACCGCCGAGGCTGGTCCTCGAACTGGGGCGGCGCCGAAGGTGAGTGGGACGTGGAGCGTGAGCAAGACCGCCTGTTTGGCCGATAGCGTCCATCGCAAAAGCTCCTGGAGTCGAGCATTAAATACGCAATGCGTATCTTCAAAAAACGCAAAGCGTACACTTTCGGCATGAATCAGCAGCAAGACCTTCTGCGGGACGCAATGCGCCGCCTCAACCTCACCCGGGATGCGTTCTCGGATCGGCTTGGAGTCCGCCGCCGTGCCTTGGACACATGGCTGTTGCCATCCGACTCCAAAGAGGCTCGCGCCATGCCGGAGATGGCGGCCCGGTTCGTCTCCGAGATTCTTCGAAGCACAGCAACGGGCAATTCGCCAGGCAGCGAACGAGCAGACCCGGCCCCGCTCGTCAAGCGGATCGGGGCCGAAGGCAAACCGCAGTTGCTGTCGGTCTCGCAGTTCGATCGTGGGAGCCTCGAAGAGCTGTTTCAGGTGGCCGACGTGATGCAGCCGATTGCGCGTCGGCAGAAGGTCACGCGCGTTCTGGAAGGGGCCGTTCTCGGCAGCCTGTTTTTCGAGGCCAGCACGCGCACGCGCGTGAGCTTCGGCGCGGCCTTTTGCCGGCTTGGCGGCACCGTTTGCGACACGACCGGTTTCACCTTTTCTTCGATGGCCAAGGGCGAGTCCATCTACGACACCAGCCGCGTGATGAGCGGCTACGTGGATGCGCTGGTGGTGCGCCATCCCGCGCAGGGCTCGGTGGCCGAGTTCGCGCGGGCGACCAACATTCCCGTCATCAATGCGGGCGACGGGCCGGGGGAACACCCCAGCCAGGCCATCCTCGATCTCTACACGATCCAGCGCGAGTTCTCGCGCATCGGCAAGCTGATCGACGGCACGCACATCGCGATGGTGGGTGACCTCAAATATGGCCGCACGGTGCATTCGCTGATCCGGCTGCTGTCGCTGTACCGGGGCCTGAAATTCACGCTGATCGCTCCGCGTTCGCTGGAGATGCCCGCCTACCTGGTGGAACTGGTGGCGAACCAGGGCCACGTGATAGAGCAGACGTCGTCGCTGCAAGACGGCCTGCGCGGGGCCGATGTGGTGTACGCCACGCGCGTGCAGAAAGAGCGGTTTGCCGATGGCGAGGCGATAGAGGGGTACGCACCCGACTTTCAGGTGTGCAAGGCGCTGGTGGACCGGGTGTGCAAACCGGACACCGTCCTGATGCACCCTTTGCCACGGGACGAACGGCCCAGCGCGAACGATTTGAGCGTGGACCTGAACCATGACCCCCGGCTTGCGATCTTCAGGCAGACCGACAACGGAATCCCCATCCGCATGGCGCTTTTCGCGGTGCTGATGGGGGTGGAGAAACAGGTGGCGCGTTCGATGCGCGACGCGAGCTGGGTATCGCCAGCGCACGTCGGGCCGGACGATGCGGACTTCGACGGGCTGGACTGAAGCCGGCGCTGCACTGCCAGCGCTCACGGTGAGGCCGTGAGCCCATGAGCGGATGAGAAAGTCAGCCGGCGCACCGCAGGCGCCTATGCGCCTGTTGGCCTATGGGCCTGCGGTGCTGCGACAACCTGGGCGGTTGTTGGCCTCAGAACGTCGCCTTCACCCCTACTTTCAAGCTGCGGCCCGGCAGCGGCGACTTCGGAAATGCCGTCGTGGTCAGGATCGACGTGGCGCTGTAGGCCAGCTTGTCGGTGATGTTGTCCAGGCGCGCATACCACAGCAGATTGCTGCGCGTGGCACCGAACTGCACCTGCTGGTGGTAGGCCAGCGAGGCGTTCCACAACGTGTACGCGCCGGTGGCACGGGTGCCGTCGCTGGGCACGCGGTCTTGCGCGGCCAGGTGGTCGAAGCCCACGCCGGCACGCCACGGTCCGCTGGCCCAGGCCAGGGTGCTGCCCACGCGCATCGGCGCGATGCGCGGCAGCGGCTCGCCCGTGTCTTCGTTGGTCGCGCGCACGATGTCGCCGCGCAGTTGCAGGTCGAGCGTGGAAGCGGTGTCGCCGAACAGCGTGGCGCTGGCCAGGCCGCTCTCGCCCACCAGGCGCACGCTGCCGCTGGCCTCCAGGCCGTAGAACTTGGCGCGCACGCCCTCGTAGCGGTACTCGGGCAGCGCGTCGGCGGTGCCGGCGGGCACGCGCTCGCCGTCTTCCGTCAGGCTGGCACCAGTGGGCGTGAGGCCGATGTAATTGGAAAACCGGCTGTAGAACGCGGTGACGGCAAAGCGGTCGGGGCCGCTCTTCCACGCGGCGCCCACGTCGATGCTGGTCGCTTTTTCCAGCCCCAGGCGGCTGTCGCCCGTCTCCCAGGCGCCGGTGGCGATGTGCGGGCCGTTGGCGAACAGTTCGTAGTCCTTGGGCGCGCGCTGCGTGTACGACAGGTTGGAGGTGAGCTGCCAATCGGGCGCCAGGTTGACCAGCGCCCCCACCGCCGCGCTGTGCGGGTGAAAGGTGTGCTTGCCGGTCTCGAAGCGGTCCGTGTCGGCGCTGCCGAACGATTCCACGCTCACCTGCTCGGTGCGGGCGCCGAAGGTCAGCTTGCCCCAGCCCGTGGCCAGTTCCTCGTGCGCGAACAGCGCGGTGGAGCGGCTGCGGCTGTAGGGCGCGAAGGCCTCTTCGCCCACCGCGGAGAAGCGCGACGATTCGGCCTGCAGCCCGATCACGCCCTGCAGCGCGCCCAGCGGCGCGTGCCTGGCCTCCAGCCGCAGGTCGTTGCCCCGGTTGCGGAAGGTGGTGCCGGCCTCGCCGCCTTCGTATTCGGTGTGCACGTAGTCGGTGTGGCTGGCCTGCATCTTGATGCTTTGCAGCGGGCCGGCGTCGATGCGCCACTCGCCGTCCAGCGCATAGCGGTTGGAGCGCATGCCGATGGTCACGTCGTCCTCGGCCACGGTGCCGTAGTCGTTGCGGTAGGTGCTGGCCGAGGCGCCCAGGTAGCCACGGTCGAAGAACACCGTGCCGCCCACCGCGCCGCCGCGCGTGTGGCTGGCGGAGTTGCAGATGCGGCGCGCCAGACCCGGCGAGCCGGGCTTTTCGCAGGCCAGGTCGGCCGGGGCGCGCACGTCGTCGGTGTCGCGGTCGAACACGTCCACGTGCAGGGCATAGCGGTCATTGCCGCCCTCGACCATGGCGCCGCCCGAGCGCTCGCCGTTGCCCGTGGCGGCCGCCGCCTCGGCCTTGCCGGTCACGCCGTTGATGGGCTCGCGGGGAATGCGGTTGTCGATCACGTTGACCACGCCGCCCACGGCGCTGCCGCCATACAGCAGCGTCGCCGGGCCGCGCAGCACCTCGATGCGCTCGGTCACCAGCGCCTCGGTGGGCACGGCGTGGTCGAAGCTCAGGGCCGAGGCGTCCAGCGTGGCACCGCTGTTTTGCAGGATGCGGATGCGGTCACCGTCCAGCCCGCGGATGATGGGGCGGCTGGCGTTGGGGCCGAAGTAGGTGCTGCTCACACCCGGCAGGCCGTCCAGCGTCTCGCCCAGGGTGGACTGCGTGCGCAAGGTGAGCGCATCGCCCGATAGCTGTGCGGCGGGGGCGATCACGGTGGCGGCGCCCAGCGGGTTGCCGGTGACGGTCACCTCGGGCAGGCGGGCGGTGGGCGTGGGTGCGGCCTCGGCAGGTGCCTGGACGGTGGCGGCGGCCGACTGGGCATGCACGGCCGGCACCAGGCCGGGGCCACCCAGCGCAAGGAGTGCGGCCCAGGCCAGCGGGCGCAACGTGGCGCGGCGCGAAGCGGCGGTGCGGGGGCCGCGCGCGGTGGTGGAGATGTGGGAGTTCATGGAAAAAGGCTTCACGAAAAAAGAGAGCGGCGGCCTGCACGCGCGGCGCCATCCGCACCGGCCGGGCAACGCCCAGGCCGGCGAGACGGCCCCAGCGCAGTGCAGGCAGTCAGGCAAAAAAGTGCCACCAGCGCATATTCATCTAGGGCAGGTAGCTATCAAAAAAGGAGTCAACCCGCGCTGCAGCCGGCGGCCGCAGGGGGTGCGCGCTTCAGCCCTGTGCAGGGGGCGCGCGGGCGAGAAAGGCCGACCGCTGCCGCGTGCCGGCATGCGAGGCGTGTTGCGGCAGCGGTGCCTGCGCGGCGCCGTGCACCGTCGGCAGCACCAGCGCCGCCAGCAGCGCGCCCCCGAGCAGCAACTGGTCCAGCAACTGGCAGTCGGCGCCATGGTGGCCGGCGAACAACGCGTGGAGCGCGTCGCCGCCCTGCCCTGGCCGCGCATCGGGCGCCATGGGCGCCGTGGCATGGTGCGCCAGGCCCGCCGGCCAGGAGACGGAGGCCGAGGCCAGGCCCGGCGCCCCGCCATGCACCACCTGGTGCATGCGGCCGAGCAACGGCGCCAGCAGCAGCGCGAACGCGATCCACCAGACGGCGATGCGTTGGCGGTGCGGCAGTGGCTGCGGGCGCGCGGGTGTCATGGGGAACGTGGGGGCGGCGGGTCTGTTCAGCGAAGCGCCCGCATCACTGGACGGGCCTGGCGTCGACCATGCGGTAGAACAGGCCGTACTCGTCGTTGCGCAGCGTCTCGAAGCGGCCCTCGACCACCACGGGTTCGAGCGAATACGTGACGGGCGACGAGGCCTTCACCTCGACCATGCTCTCCGGCCCGCCGGGAATGCAGAAGGCGCAGGTGAGCGGCACCGAGGTGAGCAGAAAGTGCCGCTGCTGCGGCTTGGCCGTCATGGGCACCATGAAGCCCTGCACGCGCTGCACCGTCTGGTCCAGCGCCTTCTGCTCGGGGTTGAAGACGGGCTCGATGCGGGTCTTGAGGGTTTTCTTCTGCAGGTTGGTCAGCGTGGACCAAGGCACCACGTCGCTGCGCGTGGGCAGCGGCTTGATCGGGCTTTGCGGGCTGTGGTAGCCGGCGCCGTTGCCCGGCGGCAGCCCGCCGCCGCCCAGCGGGGACGACAGCGCGGCACCGGCACCGTCCGGCGCCTGCGCCCCGGCCACGCCGCAGGCCAGCAGGCCGGCGAATGCGAAGGGGATGGCTTTCATGCGGGGTCCTCAAAAAAGGCGGCGAACGGCGGCTGGGCGCCCTGCCCGGCCGGTGCGATTGTCGCAGCGCCCGGCGGGTGTCGGGCCCGGGGATGGATCAATGCTGGTGCTTCATGCCGCAGAACTTGCCGATGGCCAGGCCCTTGCACGCGGCCTGCAATTCCTTCTCGCAGGTGTCGTGGCCCTTGCCGGATTCCAGGCACTTGGCGGCGGCCTCGTGCGCGGCGGCCATGGCGCGGTGGCGCTGGATGTCGGCCTGGGTGTCGGCGTCGGAATGCGGCTGCGCCTGGGCCGCGGCGGCGGCCAGCAGGAAGAGCGGCGCGAGCGCCAGGGCGCGGAGTCGGGAGGTGGCGGTCATGGAAAAAGTCCTTTCAGGAAGGGGGGTGACGAAACAGGGGAAAGGGTTCGGGGCTGTCCGCACATCCAGGCGTCATGCATCCAGGCATTCAAGATTCAAGGCCGCGCCAGCAGGTCGGCCACGTCCACCCGGTACGCCTGCACGGCCGGCAGCAGCGCCGCCACCACCGCCACGGCCACCGCGAGGCCGGGCACGGCCCATTCCTCGGGCAGCCACAGCGCGCCGGTGACGGGCATGGCGTTCTGCGCCTGCAGCATCCAGCCCACCACCGCCGCCAGCGCATGGCCGCCCGCCAGGCCCAGGGCCGAGGCGATCAGCGCCAGCCACAGCGCCTCGGCCAGCAGCAGGCCACCCACGCGCGCGGGCGAGGCGCCCAGCATGCGCAGCATGGCCAGGTCGGCCCGGCGCTCGCGCACGGCGTTCCACAGCGCGATGAACACGCTCAGCGCCGCCACGCCCAGCAGCACCGCGCCGAAGGCCTGCAGCACGTCGGCGCCCACGCCCAGCAGCCGCAGCAGGCGCGTCACCTCGACGGCGGGCGCGGCCGCCTGCATGGGCGTGTCGGCATTGATGGTGCGCGGCAGGGTCACGGCGGCGAGCGGGCTGCGGTAGCGCACCAGCGCCAGCGTCACCTCGCGCTCCTGGCGCAGCGCCTCCAGGTCGTCGGGGTCGTCGGCCTGCGCGGTCTCGTGCACCGTCCACACCGATTCGGTGGCGGTGAGCACCAGCCGGTCCAGCACGCAGCCGCAGGGCGCGAGCACGCCCGCCACGGTGTAGGGGTGGTCGCCGTGCGCGTGCCCGCCACCTGCCAGGCCATGGCTGCCCACGAACCGCCGGCCCAGCAACGCATCGCCCTGCCCTGGCGCGGTATCCTGCGCGGCGCTGGCCATGGCGCGCGCCACTGTGGCGCCCAGCACGGCCTCCATGGGCTGCTGCCACAGGCGGCCCTGGGCCAGCGCGGCGCCGTAGTGCGCCGGGTACTGCGGCGTGGTGCCCACGATGCGGTAGCCCGAGAAGCTGTCGCCCAGGCTCAGCGGAATGGCCTCGGCCACCAGCGGCTGGCGGGCCAGCGCCTCGAAGTCGGCCAGGGCGATGTTGCCGGGCGGCACATCAATGTGGAACACGCCCGCCAGGATCAACTGCAGCGGGCTGCCCTTGGCGCCCACCACCAGGTCGATCCCCTGCACGTCGCGCTCGAACGCCTGGTCGATCTGGCGGCTGACCAGCAGCACCAGCGTGACTGCGGCCAGCCCGAGCGCGAGCAGCAGCAGGTTGAGCGCGGCCGGCAGCGGGCGCGACCACAGGTAGCGCCACGAAAGGCCCAGGACGTTTGCTATATTTTTCATAGCGGCATGCCCTAGGGTTTATTGCGCTGGAGGCCGATTTCATTCAGATCCAGCCGCTGGCTCCCCGGCCGGTCCGCCAGGGCCTGCGCTGCGCGACGGTCGTGCGTGGCGACCACCAGGCTGGCGCCGCAGGCCTCGGCGCAGGCCGTGAGCAGCGCCAGCGCATCGGCGGCGGCCTCGTCGTCCAGGCTGGCGGTGGGCTCGTCGGCCAGCAGCACCCGGGGCGACAGCAGCACGGCGCGCGCCAGGGCCACGCGCTGCGCCTGACCGCCCGACAGTTGATGCGGCCGGCGCGCCGCCAGCCCGGCGACGCCCAGGCGGTCGAGTGCGCCGTGGATGGCGGCGGCATCGCGCGGCAGCCCGGCGGCGAAGTACGGCAGCGCGAGGTTCTCGGCCACGGTGAGCGCGGCGCTCAGGTGCAGTGTCTGCGGCACGAAGCCGATTTGGCGCGCACGCCAGGCATCGTGCGCCGCACCGCCCAGGCGGTCCAGCGCCTGGCCGGCCACCTCGGCCGTGCCGGCGCTCGCGCGGCGCAGCCCGGCCACCAGGGCCAGCCAAGTCGATTTGCCCGAGCCGGAGCGGCCCTGCAGCAGCAGGCACCCGCCCTGCGGCAGGTCCACATCCGGAAACCGCAGCGGTGCGATGCCGGCGTGGGCGAATGCCAGCGCCTGTGTGCGAATCACTCGCCGTCCCCGGGATGCGCGGACTGCGCGCACACCGCGCACCGGCCGCGCACGGCGACGTCCAGCGACAGCAGGTCGTGGCCGGCGGAGGCCAGGGCCTTCAGCATCTGGCGCGCGGCCGCCTGCAGCGGCGCTGCGCCCTCGGTGACGGGAAACTGCCGGTGGCAGTCATTGCATTCGAAATGCGGCGCGGCCGGCTCGCTCTTGTGGCCCACCAGGGTGTAGCGGGCCACGCGCTGGGCATCGATGTGCCGGCGCATCAGCCCGGCGCTGGCCAGCCGGTCCAGCAGCCGGTAGACCGTGACGCGGTTGACCACCACGCCCCGGCGCGCCAGGGCGGATTCCACCTCCGCGCCGGACACCGCGACGGAGGGCTGCGAGGACATCAACGCCAGCAGCGCGCGCGTGGCGCGGGTGGAGCGCAGGCCGGGCGGCAGCGCGCGGGGCGCGGAGGGATCGGAGTGGGGAGAACGGGGCATGGCGGGCGGCCCGCGGCGCAGGCGATGGCGCCGGGAACGGGCTTTGCAAAGGGTTTGGTAACGCAAACGGGTTGCATTATGGCAGCTTTGCGCGGCCCCGCCCGCCCCGGCCCTGGCCTTTACGGGGGCGGCTGCTTTTCTTCCTGCAGCCGCTTCAGCTTGCGCCGCAGCCTGGCGTTGTCCAGGCCCAGCGCCAGCCAGGACAGCCCGAACAGCCCGTAGAACACCGCCTGCCCGAAATACGCGAATGCCAGCCACGATGCGCCCGCGCACGCCAATGCCGTGACCAGCAAGTACGTTCCGTCTTTGAAGGGGGATGGAGCCATGGGATTCACCTCAGCCGCGACAGGCTTTGCGGAGACAGCGCCAGGGTGAGCCGCCCCGCGTGCTGGCGCTGGTAGATCTGCGGGTGGGTCTGCAGCACCGTGCCCACCTGCGGGTTGAGAAAGCCGTGGCGCGACGCATAGAACAGCACGTCCGACAGGCCGGTGCCGCCCGAGATCACCCGGCCGGTGGCCACGGCCGCGCTGCCCACCGCCGCCCCGGCGAAGTAGGCCACGCCCAGCGCGCCCAGCATGGCCAGCCGCTCGGGCAGCGTGCCGGCAACGACCAGTTCGCCCACCGTCACCCGCGGCCCATGCACCCGGGCGGCGTCCACCAGGGTCTTGATGGTGCCCACGATCAACGCGTAATTCGGGAACGCGGTGGCGGGCACGGGAATACCGAGCGCCTCCATGTTCTCCCGCCAATATTCCAGCCACCGGGGTTCATTCTCTGCACCTGCCGACACGGTTCGACCTCCGCTTCGTTTTGTTTTGTTTCGACAGGCGGAAGTCTAGGGAAGGTCTGCAAAACCCCATTCGTCAGCCCGGCACAGCCTGATGTTGAACGGAAGGTCCGCCTGATTCCTGCGCAATCCGCTGCTTAGGCCCGATTGGCACGGTTTACAGGCCCGTTTCAGCCCTTGCGGCGCCACCTCGGCACCCCGCAGACGCACCTATCCCTGCAGCGCCAGGATCCGCTTCCTGGCCATCCACAGATTGCCCAGCGCAAACAGCATCATGAGGCGCGCCGTGTTCTTTTCCAGACCTCGGTAGCGCACCTTGGCGTAGCCGAACTGCTGCTTGATCACGCGGAACGGGTGTTCGACCTTGGCTCGCACGCTGGCCTTCAGGCGCTCGGCTTTGTCCAGCAGCTTGTGAAGTTCCCGCTCGGGATCAAGTGCCTTGCGTTTGCCCGGGCGCATGGCCACGTGCCACTTGATCTTGGCCTTGGCTTTGCTCCCTTGCATCTCCTGGCGCTTGTCCACGCCCTGGTAGCCTGCATCGCCCCAGGCATGCTTTTCTTTGCCATTCAGCAGGCCTGCTGCCTGCGTCACGTCGTTGACGTTGGCGGCTGTGCCGATGACGGTGTGCACCAGTCCCGAGTCGGCATCCACGCCAATGTGCGCCTTCATGCCGAAGTGCCACTGGTTGCCTTTCTTGGTCTGATGCATCTCGGGGTCTCGCTCACCCTCTTTGTTCTTGGTCGAACTGGGCGCTGCAATGATGGTGGCGTCCACGATGGTGCCTGTCTTGAGCATCAGGCCCTGCTGGGCCAGACCGGTGTTGATGGCAGCCAGCACCTGCGGAGCCAGTTGGTGCTTCTCCAACAGATGGCGGAAACGCAAGATGGTGGTCTCATCGGGCATGCGCGCTGCACCATCGAGGCCGGCGAAGCGGCGGTACAGGGGCCGCTCGTGCAGTTCTTCTTCCATGGCCGGATCGCTCAGGTTCCACCACAGCTGCAGGCAGTGGATGCGCAGCATGGTTTCGATGGGGAATGGAGGGCGGCCACCCAGGGCCTGGTGCGCGCCCCGGGCGAACGGAGCAATGAGGGCCACCAGCGTTGCCCAGGGCACAACCTGGTTCATCTCTTCGAGGAAGATCTCCTTGCGGGTCTTCTTGGGCAGTGGGTCCAGGCCCAGGGTGTATTGATCCATGGCGCCATTGTCTTGAATGCTTGGCGCTGGGGGAGGATCAGGCGGGGAGGTTTTGCAGACCTTCCCTAGACAAAAACACCGGGGTTTTGCCGATGATTTACGTAACTTTCGGTTGATTCGATGGTGTCCTGCCAGGGGCCGTGCTGGCGCCGCCGCATCAGTCCGGCTTCAGGAAACGCGTGAACGTCTTGCGGAATTTCTCCACCTTCGGGCCCACCACGAAGGCGCAATAGCCCTGGCCGGGGTGGTTCAGAAAGTAGTCCTGGTGGTAGTCCTCGGCCGGCCAGTAGCCTTTGAGCGGCACCACCTCGGTCACGATCGGGGCGCCGAACAGCTTGTCCTGCGACATCTGCCGCACCATCGCCTCGGCTTCGCTTTGGTGCTCGGGGGTCTCGGTGTAGATGCCGCTGCGGTACTGCGTGCCCACGTCGTTGCCCTGGCGGTTCAGCGTGGTGGGGTCGTGCGTGGCGAAGAAGATCTCCAGCAGGTCGCGCAGCGCGATCACGGCGGGGTCGAACGTCAGCCGCACCACCTCGGCATGGCCGGTGGTGCCCGTGCAGACGTCCTCGTAGGTGGGGTTGGGTGCGCGGCCGTTGGCGTAGCCGCTTTCCACGTCGGTCACGCCGCGAACGCGGTCGAACACGGCTTCGGTGCACCAGAAGCAGCCGCTTCCTAAAGTGATAGCAGACAATTGAGTATTTCCGCCGTCTAGCGTCGAATTTTGCGACATATGAGCTACTCCGATAAGATGTGTTTTTTGCCAAAAAATCACCAAATGACTACTACCCTACCCCGAGGCATTCAGGCCGTGGCTTGGAAGAACCAGGACGGCACCAAGTCTCTACGTTATAGAGTCAGGATACAGCGCAAGGATTTCAAGTCTGACGAGCTGTTTAAAGACATTACAGAGGCTCAACAATTCTTGTTGAACTCCAAAACGAAATCAGGTCGTGCAATGCTTCAAAGCAAGCATGAAGTGATGCAAGCGCACGAAAAAGAATTGCTTGAAAAATGGATGGAAACGCAACTTTTAAAGTCGTTCATTCGCACTTTTGTCTATCGCTATCAAAGAGATGTTGTTGAAACAATCGACACATCAACAGAGTCTCAAAAGAGAAAAAAGTCTAATCTTTTATCATTCTTGAAGACAATTAGAACAACAAAAATTGAGAGAGTTATCAACGCAAAAGTCCCGAGCATGATGCAAAACATGACTGGAGACAAAAAGGAGCTGAAAGACTTCGGAAGTATTGAAATTGAAGATTTCAGCGAGTATGACGTTAATGCTTATATAGTTGCAAGACTGAAAGAGAAAAAGAAAAGCTCAACGATCAATAGAGAGCTATCAATCATTTCTCAAATTTTTGAGCATTGCAGACACTCAACACCTGCGCTCAAAGGTTTGATGAACCCCGTTCAGCTACGAAATAAAAAGTTACTAAGTGGTAAGCGTGATCAGAAGCCAAAACGCCGCTTGACTGACCAAGACAAAGAACGCTTGTTCTTAGCTCTTGATAGTTATAGCAATCCTGAGTTAAAAACGATTTGCTTACTCAGCTTAGCTACGGCAATGCGCCGCAGTGAGATCGTTAATTTGAAGTGGTGGCAAGTAGGCCAGGGGCACATCCATTTACCAACGACGAAAAGCAACCGCCCGAGGGACGTATATCTAACGCAAGAAGCTCAGGAGCTTCTAAGCGCCCTGCCCCGAAGTGCCGATACCTCGAAGGTGTTCGGCAGCTACTCAACAGTTGCAGGATTCGAGGGCTCCTTCACTAAGCTAATGCACACGCACAGCTTAGAACACATTACTTTCCACATTTTTAGAAAAGAGGCTTTTTCAATCTTCTTTGAGCGCCTAGGGGCTGACAATGCAACGTTGTTGAGTGAATTTTTGGGAGTTAGTAGCGTGCGAAAGTTCAAAGAACTACACGCCCCGAAAGTCGTTAAAGACCTTGCAAGCGAAAAAAACATCTTGCAAAGCGGCGGGCATATGAATGCACAGACAACCAAAGATCATTATTTGACATTGAAAAAAGAAGAACAAAAACTCTTGACTAAAGAAAAAGTGTGATAGATGATGACACTAATTTAACAAAGCCCCGAGGGGCTCAGGAGTGGGAAAAATGGCAACTGCGAAGACTGATGAAAAGAAAGAACTGACACGCGAAGAGATCGAGCAAAAGCGCGAGGCGCTCTTGCAAGCTCAACGTGAACTTGATAAGCAGCTTTACGAGCTTGACAACAAGAACTTCATTGAAGCTTTTAAGTATCTTGAAAGTAACAAAATCAGCTTTTCAGACCTCGAAAAATACTATTCAGAAAATTTGGCACCTGTCATTTTTCATATTAATTTTGAAGACGGCACCGAATTCATTCGTCGCCAAGGTCAAATTGGTCAAATGTCTAACGTGATGAAAGCTAAGCTTCAAGCACTGGGTCGCCCTGCCCTGGCGCTGGGCAAGCAAAAAGGATTTGACACAGAAGGCGCAAAGGTTATTGAGTCAATCTTTAAAGCTCGCAAAACTCGCGGTAGCTAACCCACAGCTACCAAAGAAAAAAGGCCCTTTGGGGCCTTTTTCTTTTTATATCTGCAAAACGTGATAACCGATATTCTTCATTTTCATCTTAAACGAATCAGCAATATTTAAGATATATAAACTGCATCTGTGCAATAACTGCGTAGATAACAAAGTTAAAAGACACGTTCATTATGAACTTAGCAGATAGAAAAAAGACCCTCTCCCTGGGCCTTTTTCTTTTTCTCAAACAATTTTCTCTACACAAATAATCAAGCGAATTACAAACTTTCAGTAACTACAAAGAAAGATGCAGCTTGACTTGTTCTTATATTAACGATTTTTATTTAAAAGTCAAGTCTATTGATAACTAAATTATCAACAGCTTAAAGCTATTGATAAAAGCTTACGCTTACTTTAGTTCTCAACAGACAACAGCCCTGACGCGCTCATTGTGCATATGTGCACAAGTCTACGACTTGCACACATACACACAACCGCTTGCCGTTCCCATTCTTTTTAATTTCTCTTCAAGACAGAGAAAACCAAGCCACCAGAACGAGCCGCAAGGCCCGTTCTCTACGCTGTTGAGGGGTAGCCCTCACCTTTGAGCCCTAGCCCCTTGGAGGGGCTAAAAACGGCTCCTAGAAGTGCTCTTGACACTTCGCACTTTTCCTTTTAACCCTGACACCACCTTGTGACACCACCGAAACCCGCGCCAGTATTGGCTTAGCGGGGAGTGCTGACACTAGAGCGTGACAACTGGGTTTTTGACTTTGACACCACCGAAACCTAAGCCCAGCTTGGCTTAGCGGGGAGTGCTGACACCTTTTTTTTGTATTAATGACAAGATCATTGATTACAACCCTCTTTAGAGAAAAATCAATAGTATTCTATTGATATTAATAAATACTATTCAATATAAAACAAAGAAATAAAAAAGGCGCAACACGAAAAACGCAAAATATATTTGACTTTAAATAATTCTTCTGCTACTTTGTATATACAACTACAAAGAAAGAATAATTATGACAACTTCAAATAAAGAGCAATTTTTAAACGTAGATAAAAAACATTTCTATGTTTTGTTTTCAAAAAATCTCAACTGCTACGATAGATTAGTTTATTTCACAATATGCGCAAGAGCTACGTTTAAATATCAAATTTTCGGCATTTACAAAGAAGAGACTTTTACAACTCTCAAAAACTCAGTTTTTGCACAATCAAATAGTAATGACGATTTTTATAAAGACATTACAGCTTTAAAGCGCTCGCTTGCAAAACTAGAAAAAAACAATTTAATTAAAGTTTTGTCAAATAAAAACTTGATTATTTCACTCGATACAAAACAAACTATTGAGCAAGTTTTTAGAGCTATCGCATTAAACGTAAACGACTTCAACATATATGCAAAGCGTATTGCAGAATTAGAAAAAGCTTTTAATTTAAAGATATATGTAAAAACGATAGAGCAAGAAAAAGAAGACTCAAAAGAAATCGCAGAAATATTTTATAAAGAAAAGCAAGAAGAAGAAGACTTTTTCGAAGAAGCAGCAAAAGAATTTTTTAAAGGAGATAGATGATGACTAAGAAAACAATAGAAAGCATAGACGTTGACAATGTCAACAAGGTGCGCGAGGGCGCAGGTTTGCCCCCATGGGGCACTAGCACGGGCACGCAGGGCCAGGGCTCCAATAGCTCCGGCAGTTCCGGCACCCAGGGCCAGGGCTCAGGTGGAGGCCACAAGCCGCCACCAAAAAATACAACAACGGGGATCAAACACAAATGAACTACGAAGAGCTAATCGAGCGCGAACGCGCACGAAGGAAAAGAGATAAAGAAGAAGTTATCGCATACTTAAAACACACTGGAGATATGTATCACATACTAGCAATATTTATGTTTACGATGTGTCTTATAAGTATAGTTTTCATTATTTTGATAGCTAAGAGCCATCTGCATTAGTAAGTCAATGAAAACTTCCAGAAAGAGGGAGCCGGTAGGCTCTTTTTTTTCGTCTAAAACTTTGTTTTGACACGCTAAAAGTTCACGTTCGCAGCGTTCAAGCTCTCTCGTTTCAATCTCGCAAGACGCGAGATTTTCAACTTCAATAGCTTTTCTTCTTCTTTTTGTTGCTTCTAGATAAGCAACAAAAGCAGTGCGTGAAGCTTTGATTTTCCTAAAATCTCTATATTTGTATTTATTTTTGTAGTTCATATTGACTTTTAATATTCATTCTGCTATTAATAGTATATATGAAGTTTAAGAAAAAGCAAGCATACACAAATGAACTACAAAGTAGTTAATTTGTGGCTTGAAAGGGGTGACCCCTTTACCCCTCGAACTTCAAAAATTCACAACATAAAGAAAGGTATTTATTATGAGGATTATAGTGAAAGCGTATATAAAAAGTTGCATAAATTATGCAAACGATTTGGCAAATAATTCTATTTTTTACACAGATGAAGATCATAGTGATAAATTAGAAATATGCGGGGCTTTAAAATACTTGTTTATTTTTAATAAATCATTTAAACGAGAAATAGAAGTTGATATTCTATACAAATTAATTGAAGACGATGAAGCTAACGATTTAAAAGAGTTTGTTAAATATGTTGAAGAAAATCAATTTAACAAAGAAAAAATAGATGCAGCAAAAAGAAAATTCTTTGAATTTGAAGACGAAGAGTTCGAAGGGCTATTGAATGATTTTATATTTGCAGCAAAAACAATCAGCAAAGAATATTTGCAAGACTATCAACTTGACTACTTCGATTTAGACAAACGTCACTTGATAGATATAAAAACATATGACGCACAACCAGAAATTTTTTCTCTGCTTACAACGAGAGAAGCAATCGAAAAGCGTGACTTAGAAAAAATGCTTTTAGAAAAGCCAAAGAAAAAGTTCAAGCTATGACAGAAAACGACTACAAATTTTTGTCAGTCGAATTCGAGAAGCTCGCGACAGAGTGCGAGTTTCTATTAGGTGACAGACTGAACAAAGAACTAATGACACTTGAACTTTACAACGAACATATGCTGAGAATCGAAGTGTTAAGAGAGTTTATTAATAACAAAAAGAAAGAAGACAACAATGCAAGAAAAGAAAAAAGAGAGTGATTTAAGAAGAAGTCAAATACTAAATTTGCGTTTGTCAAAAGAGGAAATTGAACGCATAGACGATTTACGTCAATCGACAAATCGCAGTAGATACATACGAAGCAAAGCTCTTGACATAGAGATTAAAGACAAAAGCTACATTGCTTTAATCAGTCAATTCAAACGCTTTAACGCAAACTTCAATCAAGTTGCGCAAGCACTCAATATTATAAAAAGCAGTGCTGACAAAAGCTTTTATAACTTCTCTTTAATCGAAAAACGATTAGAAGAATGTGCGCAAGAAGTCAAACACCTCAGCGAAGAGGTGGACAAGTGATTTTAGGTTTCTCCAGCCACGGCACAGGCCCGGGAAAAGGCCCAACTTACTACATTAGCTCAGGCACGAAGTGGAATGGCGAACGCCGCTCAATAGCTCCCGTGCTCTTGCACGGCAACAGCAGAAGAACGGAAAGACTTATCGACTCTATCAGTCGTAAGCATAAATACACTTCTTGTGTAATTTCTTTTACGAAAGAAGAATACTCAAAAGAACTCGCTCAAAAAGTTTTAGCTGATTTTTTAAAATCAGCTTTTGGAAATTTAGAGAGTTCAAGCTATGACTATCTCGCTTATCTTCACTTAGACACCGAAAACCCGCATATTCATATCGTAGTCCCGCGTGTCAATTTAGAAACGGGAACTGATTTAAACATTGCGCCCCCCGGCAGTCAAAAAAACATCTGGAACTTATGGGGAATAGTCACACGCGACAAGTTCAATCTTGAACACATAGAAGAAAACAATATTGACAATCTGCCAATTTCTAGAAAAGAAAAAAGAATGATAGATCAGGGTCTTTTAAGAAAAATGTCTCACACACAGCTAAAACTACAAATTGACGAAGTGATAAGAGAAAACATTGCTAACGACTTACTGCAAAACCGTCAAGAAGTTATTGACTTTTTAAAATTCAACGGTTTTGAAATTGCACGAGTGACAGACAGTTCAATCAGTATAAAAACTGAGAGTAGAAATATAAGACTAGAGAAAGGTATATATGAAAGAAGAACAAATGACAACGAAAACACTTACACAGAGAATGCAAGACAATCAGCAATACCTCAGAGACGAGATCGCTCTGATTACGAAGCTTGGATTAATAGAATTAAAGAGCGATACAACGAAGCTCTTTACAGAAAGCTTGCTTACTTTGCGAGTAGATACAAAAGCAGAAGTGAGAAAGACAAGACAAGAGATGAAAGAGAGCTTGTTAAAACTAAGACAACAAGTGTTTGTATTGACAATCACAGCAGTAGTCACAAATCTAGCTCTTTTGACAGTTTTAGCAATAACAATATTAAAATGAAAGATAACAATAAAAATGATGAAACTCAAGCACAAAACAGAAGAAGAGCTTTTAAATTTCCATAACAAAATAAATAAACTTTACTTCAACGATGAAGCAAAGATTAAATTTGTTCGTGATAAATTTGAAGACTTCAAATTTTGGGGTCAAGCAACGTGCAAAGAAAATTTGATTACGTATCGCATAGATAGCGTTAGAGATTTAAATCAAATTTGCTTGCACGAATTCGCGCATTTATTGCAATACAAATACTTGAATTATTCAAAACACGATTTGACTTTTTCTTTAATATTTAATGCGTTGGGCTATAAAGAATTGAAATACGTCTTTATTAGTAGCTATGACATACACGAAGACAAAATTGCAAAGAATGCTTTGTATAAGTTCGCAGACTTTGAAAAGATAGTTTGTCATCTAAGCAGCTTGCCCATTGCGCAAGCCTGCCAGGACGCCCAGCGCTGGGCGATCTGGCTATGTGGTGGCATGTGGATACCCAACGACTTCGACACCCCCACGCCTGAGCCTGTGAGCGCTCAGGAGCTGGCCCAGGTGCTGGGCTATTAAGATTTGCCAAAAATTTGCCAAAGAGTGCAATTTGCACTCTCTCTTATAGCTAACGTGTTTTTGTGCACCAGAAGCAGCCTCCGCCCAAGGTGATGGTTTGCAGGGTCATGGGGTGGTCTTACAGAGAAAGAAGTGGCGATCGGGCCATTATGGAAGTCCCGCCGCGTTGACGCTCCCTTGCGGGATTGCTACATTACTAACCAGTCAGTCATTAATTATGAAGTCGTCCTCCTCCCCCGCCCCCACACTGTCCACCGAGGCCTCCAAGCGCGAGCGCCGCAAGGAGGCGCGGCCGGGCGAGCTGCTGGATGCGGCGCTGGAACTCTTCGTCGAGAAGGGCTACGCCGCCACCAAGGTGGACGAGGTGGCCGCCCGCGCCGGAGTGTCCAAAGGCACGCTGTTCCTGTACTTCCCGAGCAAGGAAGACCTTTTCAAAGAGGTGGTGCGCCAGAACATCGGCCGCCATTTCCCCGAATGGGACCTGGAGATCGACCAGTACCCCCACAGCACCGCCGAGCTGCTGCGCTATGCCTACCAGCTGTGGTGGGAACGCATCGGTGCCACGTCCGCCTCCGGCATCACCAAGCTGATGCTCGGCGAATCCAACAACTTTCCCGACATCGTGGCGTTCTACCGCAATGAAGTGGTCGAGCCCGGCCAGCGGCTCATCGGCCGCATCCTGCAGCGCGGCGTGGACCGGGGCGAGTTCCGCGTGCCCGACATGGATTGCGGCATCCACGTCGTGCTGGCGCCGCTCATCTTCATGACGATGTGGAAGCACTCCACGGCCTGCATGCCTGATCTGGAACGCCTCACGCCCGAGCGCTTTATCGCCGCGCAGGTGGACAACCTGCTGTGCGGGCTCTCCGTGCCGGGCGCTGCCGCCCCTGTCTGCGCGCCGCCCTCGCCGTCCGCGGCCCCTAAAATCGAGGGTTGACCCGATCCACGATCCCGCCCGGAGTAACCCCATGAACATGCCCCTGAACACGTCCGCCAACATCAGCGATCCCATCCTGCAGGCCCGCTACAACATGATCGAGCAGCAGATCCGCCCATGGAACGTGCTGGACATCGACGTGCTGGGCCTGCTGTCCGTGGTGCGCCGCGAAGAATTCGTGCCGCCCGCCTACCGCAGCATGGCGTTCATGGACATGGAGATCCCGCTCAATGCCTCCAACGAGCAGGCACAGCGCCTGGGCCAGTGCATGCTGGCGCCCCGTGTGGAGGCCCGCCTGCTGCAGGACCTGCAGGTCAAGCCGACCGACCGGGTGCTGGAGATCGGCGCCGGCTCGGGCTACATGGCGGCCTTGCTGGCCCACCGTGCCGAACACGTTCTGTCGCTTGAAATCGAACCCGATCTGGTCGAATTCGCCCGCGAGAACCTGCGCAGCGCTGGCGTGCTGAACGCCGAAGTGCGCCAGGCCGACGGCGCCCAGGGCGCGGCGGCGGACGGCCCCTTCGATGTGATCCTGCTCAGCGGCTCGGTCAATGAAGTGCCGCAGGCCTTGCTGTCCCAGCTGCGCGAAGGTGGCCGGATCGCCGCCATCGCCGGCCAGGAGCCCATGATGCGCGCCACATTCATCCGCCGCACCGGCGATCGTTTCGAGACCACGCAGCCGTGGGACACCATCGCGCCGCGCCTGCTGCACTTCCCCGAGCCTTCGCGCTTCACCTTCTGATCCCTTTCCGTCTTTCTCAGGAATCCGCATGATCGACCACGTCCGCCCCGCACAGCTCACCGAGTGGCTTGCCGCCACCCCCGTCGGTGCCCGACCGCTGGTGCTGGACGTGCGCGAGCCGTGGGAGCTTCAGACCGCGAGCGTCACCGCCGAGGACGGGTTCGATGTGGCCGCCATCCCGATGGGCGAGCTGCCCTCGCGCCTGGCCGAACTGGACCGCGACCGCCCCACCGCCTGCCTGTGCCATCACGGCGTGCGCAGCCTGCGCGTGGCGAACTTCCTCGACCAGCAGGGCTTCGACCGCGTGGCCAACATCAGCGGCGGCATCGATGCGTGGTCGCACGAGCGCGACGCGGCGGTCCCCCGGTACTGATCGATTCACCCGGCCGTGGCCTGGTGGCCCGGCAACGCGTGGCGCCACGCCTCCTTTTTCCTGAAAGACGTTCATGACGACCTTGCTTCGGTGCATTCCCTTGTCCCTGGCCGTGGCCGCTGCGCTGGCCAGCTTCGGCGCGCAGGCCCAGAGCCTGTCCCAACTGGTGGAGATGGCGCGCAGCTATGACGCGCCCTTCCAGGCCGCCAAGGCGCAGTACGACGCCGCCGGCAGCCGTGCCGAGCAGGCGCGGGCCGGCCTCCTGCCGAGTGCCGGCCTCTCCGCCGGGGCCAACTACGCCAACACCGAGGTCAACCGCCCGCCCGTGGACCTGAGTGCGCCGAGCCAGAGCGTGGGCCTCACCGCCTCGCAGCCGCTGTACCGGCCAGCCAACCGCATCACCTTCGAGCAGGGCCAGCGCGGCATCGATATCGCACGGGCGCAATTGGAAGGCGTGGCGCAGGACTTGATCGTGCGGGTCAGCCAGGCGTATTTCGATGTGCTGGCCGCGCGCGACACCCTCACCTTCGTGCAGGCGCAGAAAGCCGCCGTGGCCGAGCAGCTGGCCTCGGCCAAGCGCAATTTCGAGGTGGGCACCTCCACGGTGACCGATTCGCGCGAGGCGCAGGCGCGTTTCGACCTGGTCGTCGCCCAGGAGATCGCGGCCGACAACGACCTGCGCGTGAAGCAACTGGCGCTCGACCAGGTCGTGGGCCGCACGGGCGTGGCGCCGCAGCCGCTGGCCCAGCCGGTGCAATTGCCCGAGGTGATTCCAGCCGATGTCGGCACCTGGGTGCGCTCCGCCGAAGAACTGCAGCCGCAGGTGCGGCAAGCCGCCATCGCGCTCGACGTGGCGCGCCTGGAAACCAAAAAGGCCGAAACCGGCCACCTGCCCACGGTGGACCTGCAAGCCGGCTACAGCGTGTCGCGCAACCCCAAGGGCACGCCGACCATTCCCAACGTGAACTCACGCACCAACAACGCGACCGTGGGCGTGCAACTCACGCTGCCGCTGTTCGCCGGTTTCTCGGTGCAAAACCGCGTGAAGGAAACCCTGTCGCTCGAAGACAAGGCGCTGGCCGACCTGGACAACGCCCGCCGCACCGTGGCACAGGCCACGCGCGCTGCGTTCTACGGCGTGCAGTCCGGCCAGGGCCAGGTGCGCGCCCTGGAGGCCGCCGAAGCGTCCAGCCAGAGCGCGCTGGAGGCCAACCAGTTGGGCTACCAGGTGGGCGTGCGCATCAACATCGACGTGCTCAACTCCCAGAGCCAGCTCTATCAGACCAAGCGCGACCTCGCGCAGGCCCGCTACAACGTGCTGCTGGGCGCGCTCAAGCTGCGCCAGGCGGCGGGTACGCTGTCGCAGGATGATCTGCTGGCGATTGATGCGCTGATGGTGCGCTGAGAGTGCGACTGTTTTAAAAGGCAGCTGCCGAGCCTGGGACCCTTGCGTTCGAAGGCATTGGCGGTGCCGCCCCGCCATTGAAAGAAATATGACTTTTCTGCTCCCATGCAACGCCGCGTGCTGCGGCATCGACCGCGCTGCGCATCGGCAATGTGCCTGTCGGAACGCACCATGGGTGCATCCCCGGCGTTTGAAAGGTCTGCATGTCCGTTCACCGGGCGGTCGGCGGTCCTGCCCACCACTGACGTGTGGGTGCGTGACGAATGCAGACCGTGGCTGAGCCGTTCGCCGCCACACACCGCTGGTGGCTGGGCGCGTTGCTGGCCGTCTCACTGGCGGTGCTGGCGCTGTGCGCCACCCATCCGCCGCGCTGGGAGACCAATGACGACGTCGGCATGGCGATGGTGGCGCACGGCTACGGCATGGCCGCCAGCGGCTCGCCGAACCTGATTTTTTCCAATGTGGTCTGGGGCCACATCGTGCGCCTCGTTCCTTCGCTGGGCGGCATCAGCGGCTATGCGGTGGCGACGTTCGCGGTGCTCGTGGCGGTCGGCACGGCCCTGCTGTACGGCCTGCGGCGCCTCGGACACGGCTGGTGGCTGGGGGGATGCGTGGTCGCTTTCCTGCTGGTCCGGCCGGTGCTGCTTCCCCAGTTCACGGTCAACGCGGGCTTGATGGCGGTCGCCGCCGTCATCTGCTTGAACGTGTACGCTCAGGCTAGGCAGATGCAGTGGCTGTGGCTGGGCGTCGGGCTGCTGTTTCTCAGCGCGATGGTGCGCAGCCATGAATGCATGCTGGTCATGCTGGTCGCCCTGCCCCTGCTGCCCTGGCGTGCCCTCGCACGAGGGCACGCGCCACGCTGGGCTTTCGCCGTGCTCGCCCTGGCCCTGCTGGCTGCTGCATGGCTGGACTGGCAGGCCTACAGGGCGCCGGAGTGGAAGGATTTCAACGACCTGAACCTGGTGCGGGCCGCATTCACCGATTTCGGCGCCGGACAACATCTCATCGCCCGTCCCGAGATCCTGGACCGGTACGGCTACACCGCCAACGACCTGGCCTTGTTGGGCAACTGGTTCTTCTCAGACCCGCGCCTGGCCGATCCCATGAGCTTGAAAGCGATGCTGGCCGATGTCGGCTTTTTGGCGCTGCGCACCAATGCGCTGGCCTCGGGCTGGGAAGGCGTCCGCGCGCTGTGGCAGCCGGATCTTCGGGTCTCGCTGGCCGCAGCGTTATCGCTGGGCCTGCTGCTGCCCAATCGCAAGGTGGCCGCCACCTGGTTGCTGTGCATCGCGGCCGTGTTCATGATGGGGCTGCTCGGCCGGCCTGGCGTCCTGCGCGTGTATGTGCCGCTGATGGCACTGCTGGCCGTCGCGCCGTTGCTCTTCAACGATGCTGAGCGCCATCGGCGGCGCCCCGTCGTCTTCGCCACGGTGGTGCTGGCTGCCGTGGTGGGCGCCTGGATGGCCGTCGGCTTGTGGCAAGCCTTGCAGCACAAGGACGAACAGGCGCGCAGAGAACTGGATTCGATGCCGTCGGGATCGATTGTGGTCTGGGGCGCCGCCTTCCCGTTCGAGGCGGTCTACCCGCCGTTCAGCAATGCCGCCGTGCGCGAGCGATACCGGTTGTATTCGCTGGGTGCTTTCACCTTGGTTCCCGGTACCGTCGCGCGGCAGGAGGACCAGGCTGGACGCGGTTTCGTCAGCCTGCTGCAGCGCAAGGAAGGAGTGGCCATCTTTGCCTTCGAGTCGCATCTGCGATGGCTGGACGTGTACTGCAGCCAGCGTCTGCATGGCGTGCCGGAGCAATTGCAGACATGGCGGGCCGGCAACCAACTGGCCAGCCGCCGCCGGTGTACCGCCGTGCCATGACCGCAGGCGTTGCCATCCCGTATCGGGGCCCACGTTGGCGCAGTGAATCTGCCGAAATGCGCTCGGCAGTGCGCTTTCAAGCCGGGCTGCTCAACCGTTTATAGATCGCATGGACGTCATCGCGGGGCGGCAGCTCGCCGAAAAATGGGTCTTGCAGCAATGCTTCGGCGCTAGCGCGCTCTTCAGGATCTCGGGCAATCATTCGGTTGATGAGCTGGACAATGTCGGCTTTGTGGCCTGCCGGCAGCGCCTGCAACGCTTCCATGAACGGAAAGGTCTCAGCCGACGAGGCGCTGCTGAGGCCGACCAGGCCCATTGCGCGGGCGGGCGTTTTCAGGAAGTGCACGAGCAACTGGGCCACGCTGTAGACATCGCGCTTGTGGTGGCTGGCCGATGGCCGCATTTCAAAGTAGCCCGCCGTGCCAAATTGGCTGGGTTCGCCCTCCTCGCAGCCCAGACCCATGTCGATCAGCCGGAACATCTTCTGGTGTTCGTCGTAGATAACGTTGTTGTGCGAGATGTCCTGGTGCACCAGGCCTTCGTCGGCAAACCGGGAAGCGCCGATCAGGACGTCCGCCACCATCTGCCGCCCGAGGGCCAGGTAGTCCAGCGGTTGGATGGTGCCTTGGTCCAGCGCGTGGCGGGACTGTCCGATCACCTGGAGGACCGTGGGCCCCTCGATTTTCTCCAGGAGGATTCCGAACAGGGCATCGATCTGCACCAACCCATACACGCGCATGATCTGGGCGGTGTCTCCGAGCGAAGCCGCTACCTGGTATTCCTTGCAGATCTTGGCTTTCTCCTGTTCGATCGCATCGGACAGGCTGTTCTCGCCTGCGGGCAGCGTGTGGAAAAACTTCTTGAACACCGGGTTTTCAGGGTCGGTGCACAGCATCGCCTTGAAGACGAAGTCTCTCCCGCAATCCTTGCCATCGCGCCAGAAGTTCTCGGCCAGACTCACCGCGTACGCCGATGCGAAGGCACCCGAGCCGAGTCGGCGCATGCCCTGGGCGGAGTCGGAAGAGCCTTCCCACGAACGGTCCAGTGCAACCGCAGTGAATCCATTGCTGATTTCCGCTGCGCCCGGTTTTAACGCGGCCAGTCTTTCCGCCAGGTCCGGAATGTTCGATTGCAGGCTGAGCCTTCGCACCAGGCGCGGGCTGATCACCACGCCCGGGCTGGTCGAACGCATGATGCTGTGCAGCCGCCGCTCGTTCCCCAGTGCCATGGGCGCATTCCACGAATCCGACGGCTTGTGCCGGGACACCGGCGTGGGCGGGTCCAAAAGCGCAGCGAGCATCGAAGGCGGACTGGGAAACGCTTTCGCGCCCGGGCTGAAGCGCGGCGTCGACAACGGACTTGCCCCACCCGGCAAGGAGCGTGGACTGAATGCCCCCGCCATGCGATCGGCCAGCGATGGAAGCTGCGCATTGAACCGCAGGCCCTCGCCCGCCTGCTCGCCCAGTCGGAGGCGCCGCCGCTTCAGCAGGGGCGCAGGCGGGTCGTCCGCTTCCGCTTCAGGCGGGCGGGGATTCGCCGCGGGACCAGGTTCCGGGCTGGCAGGCGTTCGACTCTCTTGCGCGCCCGGTCGGGGACTGGCCGAAAGCGGGTGAGAAATCATGGTGGCTGGGCGGGCTCCAAGGGCCGTACGACAGGAGGACGCCCACTAGACCCCAATTGGGACCATTTCGTACGCGCAGACCCGAAGCGCCGAGCGATCTTCCGAACCCGGCAGCAACCGGCAGGTACCAGCAAAGGATGACCCGCCGCCGCCAGCGCAAGCGTTCAGGGATTGACCGGTTTCACCGCGCCGTCCCAGTGCTCGGCGATCTTGCCGTTCTCGATGCGGAACATGTCGAACCAGGTGGTCGTGTATTTGCGGTCAGGGTCCTTGGGCTCGGGGTATTCGCGAACGAAGCTCAGGATCACCATGTCGCGCTCGGCGACGATCGAAACCAGCGGCGCCTTGATGCGTTCTTCCACCGGCTGGGGCGAGGGATTCCTGCGCTGCACGAAACCGACCATGGCGGCGCGGCCAGTCGGCACGTTCGGGTTGTGCTGCACATAGGACTCGGCCACGTATTTTTCGGCCTGCGCCACCTGCCCGGCCTCGAACACCTCGCGCCAGAAGTCGTAGACCAGCCGTTTGTTCGCGCGCAGCACCGGGTCCGCGCTGGCCAGCAGCGCCTGCTGATCGGCGGCCGGCTGAACGGGAACCTGTGCGAATCCGGCCAGGGGCAGCGCGACGCCGAGGGCGAAGATCCAATGGGCGAGGTGTTTTTTCATGAAGGGCCGTGCGGTGCAGTGCGGTTGAAGATCAAAGGTTTGCCGAGCCATGGCGGGATGGCGAAAGAAGACCCGCTCGAGGCCAGGCTCAAAGCTGGTGCGTCACCAGCTTGAAATCCGGATCGTCCGGGTACGCCTTCACCTCGAACCCCAGGCGCCGCATCAGCTTGAGCATGCTGGGGTTGTTGGCCAGCACCAGCCCGTCAATCTCGGACAGGCCACGGTCGCGGGCCACGTCCATGATGCTGAGCATCAGGCGCGAGCCCAGGCCGCGGCCGTTGAAGTCGTCGGCCACCACCAGCGCGAATTCGCAGCTGGACTGGTCGGGGTTGGTCACGTAGCGCGACACGCCCACGATGCGCTCGGTGCCGATGATCTCGCCGTCCTCGCCCGCGCTGCGCTCGCGGTACACCGCCACCAGCGCCATCTCGCGGTCGTAGTCGATGAGCGTGAAGCGCGCCAGCATCGAGGCCGGCAGCTCGGCGATCTGCGAGATGAAGCGAAAGTACCGGCTCTCGGGCGACAGCTCCTTGACCAGCTTTTGCAGCATCTGCGCGTCGTCGGGGCGCACCGGGCGCACCAGGTATTCGCCGCCGCCGCGCAGGGGCCACACCTGCTCGTAGCGCGCCGGGTACGGCAGGATGGACAGGTGGCTGTAATGGTCGCTGCGCCCGCCCATGGACTGCGCGGCGTGGCCGACCACGATGCGGGCATCCACCGCGACGGCGCCCTGCTCGTCCACGATCAGCGGGTTGATGTCCATCTCGCGCAGTTGCGGCAGCGCGCACACCATTTCTGACACGCGCAGCAGCACCTGCTCCAGCGCTTCGCGGTTGGCCGCGCTGGCGCCGCGCCACTCGCCCAGCGTTTCGGCCACGCGCGAGCGCTCGATGAGCCGGCGCGCCAGGAACTGGTTGAGCGGCGGCAGCTCCATGGCGCGGTCGTCGATCAGCTCGATCATCGTGCCGCCCGCGCCGAAGGTGATCACCGGGCCGAAAGGGTCGTCCGTCACCAGGCCGATGCAGATCTCGCGCCCGCGCCGGGCGCGCGCCATCTTCTGCACCGTCACGCCCTGGATGCGCGCGCCCGGCTGCAGGCGGGCTACGCGCTGCACCATGTCGGTATAGGCATCGCGCGCCGCCGCGCCGGTGTGGATGTCGAGCGCCACGCCGCCCACGTCGGACTTGTGGCTCACGTCGGGCGAATCGATCTTGAGCGCCACCGGAAAACCGAGCTGCGTTGCGATCATCATCGCCTCGTGCGCGCTGCGCGCCAGCAGTGTCTTGGTGACCGGCACGTTGAACGCGGCCAGCAGCGTCTTGGACTCCATCTCGGTCAGCACATGCCGGCGCTCGGCCAGCACGCTTTCGATCATCAGCCGCGCGCCCTCGATGTCGGGCTTGGCCAGCGAGGTGAGCGGCGGCGGCGTCTGCTGCAGCAACTGCTGGTTCTGGTAGAACGACGCGATGTTGCCGAAGGCGCCCACCGCCGCCTCGGGCGTGCGGAAGCTGGGAATGGCGGCCGCGCGCAGCACCTCGCGCGCCGGGCCCACCGAGGCATCGCCCATCCAGCAAGCCAGCAGCGGCTTGCCCATCAGGCGCTTGGTTTCGGCCAGCGCGGTGGCGACCGCCGCGGCATCCGTGCCGGGCTTGGGTGAGTAGATGGCGAGCACGCCGTCGATCTGCCGGTCCTTCTCGGCCGCCTCCACCGCGCGCCGAAAGTGCTCCGGCCCCGCCTCTTCCGACACATCGATCAGATCGGCCAGGGACGCCAGCGGCGGCAACTGCGGGGCCAGCGCCTCGGCCGAGGCCGGCGACAGGCGGCCCAGCTCCAGCAGGATCTCGTTCACCCAATCGGCCGCCAGCACGCCCGGCCCGCCGCCGTTGGTGACGATCGCCAGCCGCCGGCCCACCGGCCGGTAGCGCGAGGCCAGGCACTTGGCCGCCGAGAACAGCTCCACGAACGAGCGCACCCGCACCGCGCCCGCGCGGCGCAGCGCCGCATCGAACACGTCATCGCTGCCCACGATGGCGCCGCTGTGCGTGTGCGCCGCCTCGTTGCCCGCGGGCTTGCGCCCGGCCTTGAGCACCACCACCGGCTTGGCGTTGGCCGCCGAGCGCAGCGCGCTCATGAAGCGGCGCGCGCTGGAGATGCCCTCCATGTACACCACGATGCTCTGCGTGCGTGCGTCGTTGGCCAGGAAGTCCAGCACCTGGGCGATGTCCACGTCGGTGTTCGGCCCCAGCGACACCACCGTGGAAAAGCCCACCGCGTTCTTGGTGCCCCAGTCGAGGATGGATGCGGTGAGCGCCCCCGACTGGCACACCAGCGCCAGCGACCCCTCCCGCGCCAGCGGCCCGGCCGCGCTGGCGTTGAGCTGCAGGTGCGGGCGCTGCAGGCCCAGCGAGTTGGGGCCCAGCAGGTGCATGCCCTCGCGCCGGGCGATGTGCTTGAGCCGCGCCGCCTGGTCGGCGTCCATGCCGTGCGACATCACCAGCGCCGCGCGGCAGCCGATGCGCCCCGCCACCTCCAGCGCCGCCACCACATCCTCGGGCGGCAGCGCGATCAGGGCCAGGTCCGCGCGCGTCTGCGCCAGGTCGGCCAGCGTGCCGCTGGTGTGGATGTCCAGGAACTGCAGCGTGCCGGTGAAGCGCTGCGCCCGCAACGCGGTGTGCAGAGCGCGGGCGCACGGCGTTAGCGACTCGGGCGCATCGGCCCGGCCGGCCAGCACCACGATGGAACTGGGGGCGAAGAGCGGGGTGAGGTAGTGTTTTTCGATCATGGCAGGCAGGCAGCGGGCAAGCAGACAGGCAGGCAGGCAGGCAGTCCCTCGCATCGGTCGGCGAGGACGGACGAATGGGCGCCAGTGGCTGGCATTTTGCGGCATCGCGGCCACGGTGGGGCGCCGACGCCGGGCGACGTGCGCTGCCAGCGCGCTCAACCGCATCGCCCCCGCGGACGCGGCGATGGCAACGCAGGCCAGAAAGCAGGCAAACACGTCCCCCAGGCCCCACTTGAAAAAATCGCTTTTAGCCGTTCTACGCCGTAGAGGGTTTTTCAGCAGCCTGTTCGGAGAGACGGAATCAATTCTCAGCCGATGGCTGCCATGTGCGCCACAGCACATACAAGGTTCAGAGTCGCTCCGACAATGATCCATACCAGCAGTCGGCAGGGATGACTCCCGGTTGTCCGGATAAAAGGGAAACTTCATGAAATTCACTGACTGGAAAGTCCGCTCTTGGCTAGCGCTGGCATTTGGCACGCTTGTAGTTCTTGCGGCCGCGTCCGCCGCGTTGTCCTTACGTAGCCTGGCCTCCATTCAGGACAACCTCGAAGACATCGTGCAGGACAACAATGTCAGGCTCCAGTTGAACAACAGCATGTCGGAATCCGTGCACATCGTTGCACGGGTGATTCGCACGGCAGCACTGCTTGAAAGCAAGGAAGACGTCACCCAGGAGCTGAAAAAGGTGACGCAGGCGCGCGATGCTTATGACAAGAGCTGGGCCTCTATACAAGCAACACCAGCCGAAGGTGCGGGCAAAGCCCGTCGAGCCACGACCGAGCAAACCGCGCAGGTAGCGCGGGCCTTGAACAGCCGCGTCATCGAGTTGATCCAGGCCAGCAAGAAAGGCGAGGCCACGGCCTTGCTTTTGCGCGAAGCCGGTCCGGCGACAGAGCGCTGGCAATCTGCCATCGACGCCAGCATTGATGCGCAGGAGAAAAACAATCAACAGCAATTTGTCGATGCGCAGTCGGACTATGCGGCGGCCAAGACGACCATGCTCATGGTCAATCTCGTCATTGTTGGCATAGCCGTGATTCTTGCCACGCTCATCACCCGCGGTCTGACCCGGGCACTGGGCGCTGAACCCGGCGATGCCGCCGGATTGGCGCATGACGTCGCCAGCGGAGACCTCACCACGGCTATCACTCTGCGACCCAATGACAGCATCAGCATGATGGCCCAACTTCGCACCATGCAGCGCAGTCTTGCCGATGTCGTGACAACCGTCCGACAAGGTTCGGACGGCGTGGCTACAGCCTCCTCGCAGATCGCACAGGGCAATCACGACCTGAGCCAGCGCACCGAAGAGCAGGCCAGCGCCTTGCAGCAGACGGCCGCTTCGATGGAGCAGTTCAGTGCGACGGTCAAGCAGAACGCGAGCCATGCGCGCGAGGCCAACGAACTGGCGCTGCGCTCCAGTCAGGTCGCCCAGAAGGGCGGCCAGGTGGTCGGGCGCGTCGTGGCAACGATGCGCGGCATCAGCGAGAGTTCGCGCAAGATCAGCGACATCATCAGCGTGATCGACGGGATCGCCTTTCAGACCAACATCCTGGCGCTGAACGCCGCTGTCGAAGCGGCGCGCGCGGGCGAGCACGGTCGCGGCTTCGCCGTCGTGGCGACCGAAGTGCGCACCCTCGCCGGCCGCTCCGCGTCGGCCGCGAAGGAAATCAAGACGTTGATCGGCGCGAGCGTACAGCAGGTCGAACAAGGCGCGCAGCTGGTTAACGAGGCAGGCCAGACGATGTCGGAACTGGTCGACTCCATCCGGCGCGTCACCGAGTTGATGGGTGACATCACGGTGGCCAGCAACGAGCAGAGCCAGGGCGTTCAGGAAATCACCGAAGCCGTAACCCAGATGGACCAGGTGACGCAGCAAAATGCGGCCTTGGTCGAGGAAATGGCCGCGGCCGCGGGCAGCCTGCAATCCCAGGCCGATCATTTGGTGCAGGCGGTGGCGGTGTTTCGGTTGCCAGGGATGGAGCCGCAAGGCGCCTATTCCAGGGCGAAATCAAGTTTGCATAGAAAGCCAGCCTTGCTCGTCCAGGTCGGATACCTTGCTGGGAAGCACTGACGCATTTCGATATCGTCAGGCTCTTTCTCTTTCTCGCACGTCTGGGCGAGTGAGCGCTTGGCCATGGGCACTTGCTGCGGCGTCCATTGGCTGGTCCTCTAAAGGGGCCCCATCAGGTTGACGGCGGCACTTGCGCTTCCTTTGTTTTCTTCGCCATGTACATCGCGGCATCTGCATGGATCATCAGATCCTCCAACTCGAGTCCATCGTCCGGATAAACGCACACCCCGATGCTGGCGGAAACCACCAGTTGCCCAGTGCTCAACTGCATCGGCGTGGCAATGGCCGCGGCTACCTTTTCCGATACGAGGTGAGCCGCCGAAACATCAGCGATGTCGGTCAATAAGATGACGAACTCGTCCCCGCCGTAGCGGCTCACCGTGTCCACATCCCGGATCGAGGCCTCCATCGATCGGGCGGTCTGCTTGAGAACGGTGTCCCCCACCGCATGGCCGAGGGTGTCGTTAATTGCCTTGAACTTGTCCAGGTCTATAAACAGCAGGCCCAGTCGGTTTTGGTGCCGCTTGGCGTGCGCAATGGCCCTCACGAAGCGGTCATTCAGCAGCGCCCGGTTGGGCAGCTGTGTGAGCGCGTCGAGCTCTGCCGCGCGCGATAGCGCGGTCAACTCCTGCGCGACCTGCTCGGCATCGGCCTGGCTTTGCAAGGCGGTGACAACCAAATGCGCGTTGGCCTCCACCAACTGCTGGCTGATGCCGGGTTCGATTTGCGCTCTGGCATCCTGCAACTCGGTGCGCAGTTCAGCCAGCAGGCCGCGCGCGTTGTCGATTTGCAGCGCCAGCTCGTTCATCTCCTGCGACGTCGTACGCAGGACTGTGGCGACCTGCGCCATGGCACAAGCCACCGGCTCCGCGTGTGCCTCGCGATCCGTGTCAGACGGCGGCATCGCGTTGCTCGCCAGTGCCGTTTTTGCAGGGGGCCGGTTGCCGCGTGGGGCGCGCGCTCAACAGGCCTTCGTAGCCTTCTACCGGCTCTTCGATGTGGAGGCCATCGTCGCGGATGCTGAACAGGCGCATTTCATCGGAGTGCGAGCTGGCGCGGATTTTCACCACAGAGATCATGCGACGCAGCCGGCTGTCGATCTCGATGTAGCGCTGCATGATGATGGCATCGGTCAAAAATGCCGTGCCGTAAGGGCTGAAGCGGAGGTCCGTGTGGCGGTCTTCCAGTTCGGACGTCATGAGTACCGTGACCCCCGTGCTTGCCAATGCAGCGACCATGTGCGACAACGATTCGCGAAAGTCCTGCTTGAACGCGGGGGCCAGTGCCAGTTCGAACCCCGATAACGAATCGATTACGACTCGGACGGCCTTCAGGCGTTCGATCTCGGCAACAAGCTGATGCACGATCTCCTCAATCGATAGATCGGCTGCGCGGCTGTCCACGATGCCGACCAGCCCTTGCGCAATGAGTGCGGCGACGACAGGGTTGCGTGAGCCGCTGGGCTGCTGCTCGAAGGCGGCGATCACGCCAGTTTCTCCCTGCCGTGCGCCCTCGGCGAGAAAGGCCGCCGCCAGAATGCTCTTGCCCGAGCCTGAGGGGCCCGCTACCAACACCGAGTAGCCGCGTGGCAAGCCCCCGCCCAGCATCGCATCGAGCTCCGGCACACCGATGGACAGACGGTTCGTGCGGCCCACCGGCTCGTTCTGCAGAGCCCCAGTCTTCCGACCCTGCCCCACGGGGGCAAAGACGCAGATGCCCTCGCGTCCGATGCGAAAGGTGTGAAGCCCTGCCAGCGTGGACTGGCCACGCATCTTCAGAATTTCCATTTTCCTGACCACGGAGTTACGCTGCACGCTTTGGCACAGCGAAATGACCCCGTCCGCCACGGTGCTGACCGGATTGGCCTCGGTTTTGTTGAGGTACTCGCCGATCAGGAAGGTCGTCGCCTGCCAGCTTGTCATCAGCATGCCCAGCTGATGAACAAACTGTTGAAGTTCTGCCTGTGATTTGCCGTGCACTTGGCTGGACAGCACGACGGAGCGAAATGAGTCGATGAAGACGAATGCAGGATTCTGCTTTTGTACTTCCTCGGTGATGCTCCACAGAACCGTGTCCAGGTCTCCCTTTACGGTTGCTTCGGACAGGTTGATGAACCGGATCGCGTGATTCACCTTCTCGCTATCGAAAAAATCGAACTGCTGTTGGTAGCGCAGCATTTTCAACGGCGGCTCACCCAATACCGTGAAATACAACGCCGGGCGCTCCGGCGTGGCCAAGGCAAACATGATCTGGTGCGCCAACGTGGTTTTCCCCGAGCCGGGCTGGCCCGCAATCAAGTTGAAGGAGAACTCATTCAGACCACCGCCAAGCACTTCGTCCAGGCCTGGAACTCCAGTCGCCAGTTGCCTGATCTTCACTTTGCTATTCATGTATTGGAGTCCTGAGCGGGCGAGCCGCTGAAGATAGGGGACCATACGGAGCCAAGCAGCCGCTGGGTGAGGGAGGTTCCGATCAGACTGTCCAGCAGCTGATGGAAGGTTTCCAGAGACGCATCGGTGGCAGCGGCTGCAGCATCGGGACTCTGCCGGGCTAGAACGCGTCGCAAGTGCTTGAAACTGACGGATTCCTCACTTTCGTGCGCCTCGATCAGGCAAGGATGTGAACTACCAGCCACGTTGAGGGTGCGGCGATACAACGCGGCCATCCCCCGCCGGCCCAGGAGGGGGGTTAGAACACCGTCGATCTTTTCCCAGCGGGCCACGGCGGCCATGGCGACGAACTGTGCCCGTTCAGCGGCTTGACTTTCAGATTCCGTGGGCGGCATGTGGCTTGTCTTTCACAGATGTCCTGGTTCGCAGGTGCGCTTGAATTTGGTCGTTACAGCACGACCACAGCAGCGGGTTCGTGGCGCAGGCCGTAATCCTTGAGCGGTGCAACAGCCCTGTATGAAGAATGCGGACGCAGGGCTGCTCCGTCTGTGCGCTGCCGCACAAAGTCAAAACGAAGGACATGGGCCACCGCAACTCGCCAGCGTCGCGAACAATTTCCGGTAGCCGGTGGCTATGTGCGATACCGTACAGACCATGGTGCGGCAAATCGGCAACCTCAAAGACTACAACGCGCGAGTTTGTCTGCCTTCGATTTAACCTATGAACGGATTGCCTGTGACCTTGTCCCATCCTGCTTTGCAAAACCAATTACTGGCGGCCCTTCCCAAGGAAGAGTGGCTTCGTTGGTTGTCCGAGCTGGAGTCCGTTGAGCTTCCGCTGGGAATGGTGCTCTACGAGTCAGGTGGCAAAACTCCGTACGTCTATTTCCCGACCGATGCCATCGTGTCGCTGCTCTACGTGCTGGAAGACGGTGCTTCGGCTGAGATCGCCGTGGTGGGGTTCGAGGGGGTCGTGGGCATCTCCATCTTCATGGGGGCTGGGTCAACGCCGAGCCGTGCCGTCGTGCAAAGCGGCGGATCTGGCTACCTGCTGCGAGCCGACGCGGTGAAGGAAGAGTTCGCCCGCTCGGGGCCGGTCATGCACCTGATGCTGCGCTACACCCAGGCCCTGATTACCCAGATGGCCCAGACAGCGGTATGCAACCGCCACCATTCGCTGGACCAGCAGCTGTGTCGCTGGCTGCTGCTGAGCCTGGACCGCTTGCAAGGCAACCAGTTGGTCATGACGCAGGAACTCATCGCCAACATGCTCGGCGTACGACGCGAGGGCGTGACGGAAGCGGCGCTCAATTTGCAGAAGGCCGCGCTGATCAGCTACGCGCGGGGCCATATCCGCGTGCTTGACCGGCCGGGTCTTGAACAGCGCACCTGCGAGTGCTACGGCGTCGTCAAAAGAGAATATGACCGGCTGCTGCCGGGCAACATCGCGACTTAGGCTCTCCCGCCAGAGCCCATGTGCGCTAGCAGACGGTCCGGTCTTCCCGCTGCACTCACACTGGTCCTCCGCACACAGTGAAGGGCCGCTTTGAGAAGACAGGCGGCGCGCCTGTCCGAGGGCGCTGCATGACACGAGCAAAGAAGGCTATGCCAACCACAGAGAACCAATTGATCGAGCGGCTTCCCGAAGCCGCACGCAAGCGACTGCTTGACCAATGCGAACCTTTCAAGCTCATCCTGTCGGACGAGCTGAGCATTCCTGGTACCCCCCTGAGCTATGCTTATTTTCCCCGCGAGGGCTTTGTGTCGCTCGTCGTGGGCGTCGACAAACACCCCTCTCTGGAAGTCGGCATGATAGGGCGCGAAGCCATGCTAGGTGCCGAACTCATCCTGGGGTCTGCCAGTACGCCCTGGCGGGCTTTGGTTCAAGGGGCGGGCACTGGCTGGCGCATCGGTGCCGAGGCGCTGCGCGCAGAATCCGCGAACAGCCCCGCCTTGCTGCATTTGCTCCAGGCCAGCGTATTGGTGCGGCTGCACCAGCAGGCGACAGCCTCTGCATGCGAGCGCTTTCACACCATACGCCCCCGCTTGGCGCGTTGGTTGCTGATGAGCCAGGACCGTTCAGGCACCGACCGCTTTCCCATCACCCAGGAGTTTCTGGCGCTGATGCTGGGAGTGCGCCGCGTTGGAATCACTGTGGCGGCCAGTGAGCTGCAGGAGATTGGACTCATTTCCTACCGACGAGGCGAGATGACGATGCTTAACCGCGGGGGAATGCAAGCCCAGGCCTGTGATTGCTATGCCGCCGACAATGCAATCTACACGGAACTGATGGGCGTTGCGGCATGGCCCGGCACGCCACCGCTTGGCGGTTCAGCGCTTGATCAATAGCTTGTCATGCATCGATAGGCTCCCGGAGGGCAGGTCACATCACCCCTTGATCGTAGAAACCGCTTCCAAGCCGCTGGTGACGAGTGACCTGCGCTGGTTCTTCATCGGGTATTTACGGCGCCTGACGGACTTGGTTCACTGAAGTCCCCAAGCCCTCCACCTGCGCGCGCAACATCTGCGCCACCGCCAGCGCCGTCGCCAACGCCGCCCCCCGGTGCGCCCCGGTAAACGCCACCGCCCTGCCCTGCGCCTCCACGAGCCTCGGCCCATTCCCCACCAGCGCCTCGGCCGCCGCGACCCCCTCGGCCATGTCCGCCACCCGCAGCGCCGCCCCCGCTTCGCACGCCAGCCGCGCCGCCTCGGCAAAGTTGAACGTGTGCGGCCCCGTCACCACCGGGCAGCCGCAGGCCGCCGCCTCGATCAGGTTTTGCCCGCCCAGCGGCGCGTAGCTGCCGCCCAGCAGGGCCGCGTGCGAGAGGCCGTAGTACAGCGCCATCTCGCCCAGCGAGTCGCCCAGCCACACATCAGCGGCGCCGGGCGCCGCGCCCCAGGTGCTGCGGGGCGAGACGGTCAGGCCGGCGGCTTCGATCAGTTCCCGCACCTGGGCGAAGCGCTGGGGGTGGCGTGGCACCACCAGCCATTGCACGGGCAGGCCGGCTGCCGATGCCGCTACCGCTGCGCCGGATACTCCTGAATTGATAGCAACATGCCCTAGTGGAATATGCGCTGGAGGCCGTTTTGACTGCAAGGCCTCCAGCCACATCGCTTCTTCTCCTTCGCGGCTGCTGGCCAGCAGGACCACGCGGCGGCCGGCGGCGTCGCGCCATTCGCGGCCCTGCGCCAGTTGGGCGGCATCAGGCACGACGTCGAACTTGAGATTGCCGAACACGCCCTGCACGCGGGCGCCAGCAGCGCGCAGGCGTTCGGCGTCGGCGTCGGTCTGGGCCCAGGCGGCAGCCAGGCCTGCGTAGGCGGGGCGGGACAGCCACGACAGCCGGCGCGCCCCGGCAAGCGATTGGGCGTTCAGCCGGGCGTTGGCCAGCACCACGGGAATGCCGCGCTGGCGGCAGCCGGCCAGCAGGTTGGGCCAGATCTCGGTTTCCATGAGGATGCCGATCTCGGGGCGGAACTGCTGCAGAAAGCGCCGCACCGCGCCGGGCGTGTCCCACGGCTGCCAGACCTGCACATCGCCGGGCTGAAGCAGTTTTTCGCCCTCGGCGCGGCCGGTGGCGGTGCCATGGGTGAGCAGCAGGCGCATGCCGGGCAGCAACTGGCGCAGCTCGGCCAGCAGGATGGCCGCGGCCCGGGTCTCGCCCAGCGAGACGGCATGCACCCAGACGAAGGGGTTGCCCAGGCCGGTGGTGCTGATGGGCCCCAGGCTGTCCATCGCCTGCGGGTAGTGGCCGAAGCGTTCTTCCACGGCCACGCCGTAGCCGGGCTCGGTGGCGGCGCGGCGGCGCAGCTTGGCGCGCAGCAGCGGCTGGGCCAGCCAGGTGATGGCCGAGTACAGGGCGCGGGCGGGGGTCACTGCCCTGCCACGCCCGCGGTGCCGGGCCGGCCGGGTTGGGTGTGGAGCACGCGGCCCCGCCACCCGTCGTCGCCGTTGCGCTCCGCGATGACCAGGCAGGTGCCCGTGCCCGGGGCGGCCACCACGCACGCGCCGCCCGGCGCCCAGAAGGCGCTGCGGCCCGCGCAGGCGTAGCCGCCGGTGGGCGCGCCGTGGTTGGCCAGCAGCACGGCCATGCCCCACTCGGTGGCGTAGCCCTGCAGCTGCGCGGTCTCGCGCGCATGGGCGCCTTCGGAGATCACCGAGCCGCAGGCGTACAGGGCCGCACCGCCCCCGCGTGCGGCGCGGGCGTGTTTAGGGTGCGTGGTGTCGGCGCACACGGCCAGCGCGGTGGGTTGGCCGGCCAGGGGCCGCACATGGAAATCCTCGGTGCCCGGGCTGGCGAAGGTGTTTTCGCCGGGGTGCAGGTGGCGCTTGCGGTACAGGGCGGCGCGGCCATCGGGCTCGAACACCCAGGCGCCGATGGCCGGCAGGCCGCCCGGCACGGCGGGCGCCACGGGCGCGCCGACCACCACGGCCATGCCGTGGGCGCGGGCGGCCTCGCGCAGCGGCGCCAGCACGGCATCGTCCGCGCCGAGCACATGGCGGGCCGCCAGCTCGAGCTCATAGCCCGTGAGCGACAGCTCGGGGAAGACGAGCAGTTGCACGCCTTCAAGGGCCGCGGCCTGCACCATGGCCAGGTGCGCCTGCACGTTGGCCGGTACATCGCCGGGGAGGGAGATCGACTGCGCCGCGGCCACGGTGTACAGCGGTGGGAACGCGCGGGGATTCAAGGGCGGGTGGTCCGTGAAGCGGGCGGTGGATGGCGGGCGGTTGCTGGCCAAGCGATCAGTGGGCCGCGGCACCCACGTGCGCGTCGGGCTTGACCCGGTGCAGCAGCGCGAGCATGGCCGCTTCGATGCGCGCCAGCGCCTCGGGCGTGTGGCCTTCGAAGCGCAGCACCAGCACGGGCGTGGTGTTGCTCGCGCGGATGAGGCCGAAGCCGTCCGGCCAGTCCACGCGCAGGCCGTCGATGGTGTTGATCTCGGCCGGGGCGGCGAAGGTTTCGGCGGCCAGGGCCTGCAGTTCGGCGGTCAGGCGGTGGGGTTCGCCCTCGGCGCACGACACGTTCAACTCGGGCGTGGAATGGCTGGTGGGCAGGCCGTTCAGCACGGCGCCGGGGTCGCTTTCGCGGCTCAGGATTTCGAGCAGGCGGCAGCCGGCATAGGTGCCGTCGTCGAAGCCGAACCAGCGCTCCTTGAAGAAGATGTGCCCGCTCATCTCGCCGCCCAGGGGCGAGTCGAGTTCCTTCATGCGCGCCTTGATGAGCGAGTGGCCGGTCTTGTACATGACGGGTTGGCCGCCCGCTTCGGCGATGGCGGGCGCCAGGCGCTGGGTGCACTTCACGTCGAAGAGGATGTGGCCGCCGGGCACGCGCGAGAGCACGTCGCGGGCGAACAGCATCATCTGGCGGTCGGGGAAGATGTTCTGGCCGTCCTTGGTGACGATGCCCAGCCGGTCGCCGTCGCCGTCGAAGGCCAGGCCCAGTTCGGCGTCGCTCGACTGCAGCGTGGCGATCAGGTCGCGCAGGTTCTCGGGCTTGCTGGGGTCGGGATGGTGGTTGGGGAAGTTGCCGTCCACCTCGGAAAACAGCTCGATCACCTCGCAGCCCAGCGCGCGGAAGATGCCGGGGGCCGAGGCGCCGGCAATGCCGTTGCCGCTGTCCACCACGATCTTCATGGGGCGGGCGAGCTTGACGTCGGAGGTGATGCGCTCCACGTAGGCGGGCAGCACGTCGGCCTGGCGCACGCGGCCGCCTTCGGCCAGCTTCCAGCTTTCTTCTTCCATGGTGCGGCGCAGGGCCTGGATTTCTTCGCCGTAGATGGCGCGGCCGGCCAGCACCATCTTGAAGCCGTTGTAGTCCTTGGGGTTGTGGCTGCCGGTGACCTGGATGCCGCTGTGGCACAGGGTGTGGGCGGCAAAGTAGAGCATGGGGGTGGTGGCGGGGCCGATGTCGATGACCTCGATGCCGGCGTCCACCAGCCCGGCGATCAGCGCGGCGGCCAGCGAGGGGCCGGACAGGCGGCCGTCGCGCCCCACGGCCACCACCGTCTGCCCTTCGGCCCGCGCAGCGGTGCCGAAGGCGCGCCCCAGGCCCCGGGCCACTTCGTCGTTCAGGGTGCTCGGCACGATGCCGCGGATGTCGTAGGCCTTGAAGATGGCGGGCGTGGGCTGCACAGGGGGTTCCTTCGCGGTTCGGGAGAAATCGCGGGGCGCGGCGGGCGCATGGTGCGCTGCGGCGCCCCTTCTCGTTGGACGGGGTCGCGGCATTGTAGGCGCGGGGTCGGGCGCCGCCGGGGCCGCGGCGCGTAGGCCGGCGCCGCATCTTCGGCCGCGCCGGGCGCGTCGCCGGCGCGTCAGGCACATGTCCGGAAACGGCCAGCGCTGCCCTATCGCCGGCCTATGATGGCCCTCCAATGACTACCCCCCGCCCTGCCCTGGCCACCGACGCCGACGATGCACGCTACCGGGCGATGGCGGCGCGGGATGCACGCTTCGACGGGCGGTTCTTCACCGGCGTGACCTCCACCGGCATCTACTGCCGGCCGGTGTGCGCGGTGCGAACGCCGCGGCGCGAGAACTGCCGTTTCTTCGCGCTGGCCGCCCAGGCCGAGAGCGCGGGTTTTCGGCCCTGCCTGCGCTGCCGGCCCGAACTGGCGCCGCGCGCGCTGGCCTGGTCGGTGCAAGATGCGCCCGACATCCTGGTGCGCGAGGCGCTGCGCCTGCTGGAGGGCGAAGGCGCCTGGGAGGCCGCGGCCACCGGCCCGTCCCCCCTGCAGCGCCTGGCCGCCCGGCTGGGCGTGAGCGACCGGCACCTGCGCCGCATCTTCGAGACGGCCCTGGGCGTGTCGCCCCTGCAATACCTGCAGACGCGCCGCCTGCTGGCCGCCAAGCAGTTGCTGACCGACACCGACCTGCCCGTCACGCAGGTGGCGCTGGCCAGCGGCTTCGGCAGCGTGCGCCGCTTCAACGCGGCGTTTGCCGGGCACTACGGGCTCAATCCCACGCAGTTGCGCAAGACCGGCGCCGGCGCGGCGGCGGGTGGCGCCAGCAGCACGGTGCGCCTGGCCTACCGGCCGCCGCTGGACGTGCCGGCCCTGCTGGCGTTTTTCGCCAAGCGGCAGATCCATGCGGTGGAGTCGGTGTCCACCGAGGGCGAGCAGGCCCTGCGCCGCACGGTGCGGCTGGTGGTGGGCGGGCAGGTGCATGCCGGCTGGCTGAGCGCCCGGTTCGACCCCGACCGCCCCCAGGTGCTGCTGCAGACCAGCGACAACCTGCACCCGGTGCTGCCGATGGTGATCGCGCGGGTGCGCGCCCTGCTCGACCTGGACGCCGACCCGCAGGCCATCAACGCCGTGCTGCACGGGGCCTTCCCCGAGGGCGACGGGCTGCGCGTGCCCGGCGCGTTCGACGGGTTCGAGCTGGCGGTGCGCGCCGTGCTGGGCCAGCAGATCACGGTGGCTGCCGCCCGCACGCTGGCGCAGCGGCTGATGGAGCGCTTCGGCGAGCCCATCGGCACGCCCTGGCCCGCGCTGACGCGGCTGTTCCCCTCGCCCGCGGTGCTGGCGGGCGCAGCGGGCGATGCGCTGGGCCAGCTGGGCATCGTGCGCCAGCGGCAGGCCGCCATCGTGGCGCTGGCGCAGGCGGTGGACAGCGGGCGCCTGGCGCTGCACGGCGCGGCCGATGTGACGGCCACCACGGCGGCGCTGTGCGAGCTGCCGGGCATCGGCGACTGGACGGCGCAGTACATCGCCATGCGCGCGCTGCGCTGGCCCGATGCGTTTCCGGCGGGCGACGTGGCGCTGCACAAGGCCCTCGGGGTGCAGGGCGAGCGGCGCGCGGCCCAGGCGGCCACGGTGGCGTCGCAGGCCTGGCGGCCGTGGCGCAGCTATGCGGTGATCCGCGCGTGGACGCTGGGCGGGGCCGTGGCACCCACGGCACCCGAACCGCCCTCACTATAAAAACAATAGCAATGTGCCGGCGTTTCGATTGCGCTGGAGCCCTTTTTTATTGGATACCCCATCATGCAGTTCCATCCCCTCACCGTGCAAAGCCGCACGCCCACGCCGTTGGGCGATGTGCGCCTGTCCGCCTCCCCGCTGGGCCTGTCGGGCCTGTGGTTCGACGGCCAGCGCCACCAGCCCGAGGCGTTGCTCGGCGGCCCCGGTGCCTGGCCAGTGGACGACGCCCATCCGCTGCTGCTGCGCGCCGCAGCGCAGCTCCACGAGTACCTGGACGGCCGGCGCACCCGCTTCGACCTGCCGCTGGACCTGTCGGGCGGCACGCCGTTCCAGCAGGCCGTGTGGCAGGCGCTGCTGGGCATTCCCTGCGGCGCCACCACCAGCTACGGCGCCCTGAGCCGCCTGCTGGAGCGCCCGCTGGCCGTGCGCGCCGTGGGCGCGGCGGTGGGCCGCAACCCGGTGAGCGTGATCGTGCCGTGCCACCGCGTGGTGGGCGCGGCGGGCAGCCTGACGGGCTATGCCGGCGGCCTGCCGCGCAAGGCGTGGCTGCTGCAGCGCGAGGGCGCCATGCCCTCTGCTGGTGGGTGGCACGACGGCGGCCCCGGCAAGCTGCCGCTGTTTGGCAGGGAGACGCACATGGCCGCCGCAGGGGCCGCGGCATGAGCGCGCGGGCATCCGCCGCGCCCGGGGCCGCGCCAGGCACCGCACCCAAGGCGTGGCTGGGCGAATTCATCTTGCTGTCGGCGCTGTGGGGCGCCTCGTTTCTGTTCATGCGGCTGGGTGCGGCGGAGTTCGGCGCATTGCCTGCCGCGGGCCTGCGCGTCGGGTTGGCCACGCTCTTTTTATGGCCGATCCTGCTGCGCCAGGGCCAGTGGCCGGCGCTGCGCCAGCACTGGCGGCCGATCATGCTGGCCGGGGTGGTCAACTCCGCCATTCCGTTCGCGCTGTTCGCCTGGGCGGTGATGCATCTGGCGACCGGGCTCACATCCATCCTGAACGCCACGGTGCCGCTCTTCGGTGCGCTGGTGGCCTGGGTGTGGCTGGGCGACCGCATCACGCGGCTGCGCTGGCTCGGGCTGGCGCTGGGGTTCATCGGCGTGGCGCTGCTGGCCTGGCGTGCGCCGGCAGGCATGGGTCTCAAGACCGGGCATGCCGGCTGGGCGCTGGCCGCCTGCCTGCTGGCTTCGTCGTGCTACGCGGTGGCGGCCAGCTTTGCGCGGCGCTATCTCACCGGCATTCCGCCGCTGGCCACCGCGACCGGCAGCCAGTTGGGCGCCACTTTGGGCCTGGCGCTGCCGGCCCTGTGGTTCTGGCCCGCGCAGGCACCCGGCCTGCGCGCCTGGGCCGCAGTGGTGGCGCTGGCGGTGCTGTGCACCGGCATTGCGTACATCCTGTACTTCCGCCTGATCTCGCACGCCGGGCCCAGCCGGGCGCTGGCGGTGACCTTTCTGGCGCCGGTGTTCGCGGTCTTCTACGGCGCGGTCTTTCTGCACGAGGCCGTCACGCCGTGGATGGTGGGCTGCGGGATGGTGATCGTTTGCGGCACGATGCTGTCCACCGGGCTCATCGGGCCGCGGCGGCGCACGGGTGCGGGCTAGGCCAGGGTGAGGTAAGCCCGTGGATCGGGCGCGGCCCAGGCGCCCCTGCGCGTTCCGCTCCGCAGAAGCTTCCACTCGGCCCTCCGTGGCCCGAAAAGCCGCTCCGGCCTGGGCCGCGCAGGCCCTAAACTCCGTCCATGCCTGTCGCGCCCGCGTCCCACTTCCGCCCGGATTGCCCTCCATCGGCGCGCGCCATGGGCCGCAGCGATTCCCCTCTGCCGGCGCTGCACGATGGGCTATGAAATCTTCTTTCTCGGCGGGCTGCATCTTCTGCTGATCGCCGTACTGGCGCTGCTGCCCGGCAGCGAGCTGCTGCAGCCGTCGCGGCGCACCCGGGTGCAGGCCGGCCTGGTGGCAGGGCTTGCCTCGGTGCTGATCATGGTGTTCACCCGGGCATTCGATCCCCTGTATGCCGATCTGCCCCACCCCACCGTGACGGCCGTGTGTGCGCTCATGTTCGGCCCGCTGGCCGGTGCCCTTTGCGCGGCGGCCACCGCCGTCGGCTTTTGGGTGCTGTCCGCCGGCCCGCTTAACGCAGGGCTGGGCGTGATCGCCTCGGTGCTGGCCGTGAGCCTGCTGTGGCGTGCGGTGCGCCAGGGCACGGGGCTGAATCTTTGGGTGGCGATCGTTGCCCTGGCCGCCTGCCTGCCGCCACTCATGCTGTGGTGGCGCGAAGGGTCGGCGGGCTTCTTGCCGGACGGAGACCTGCTGCCCTGGCTGCAGCAGATGCCCTGGCGCTATGGCATGGGCTTTTTGATCCTGGGCGGGGGCACGCAACTGCTGTGCGGCCGGGCCCAGTCGCTGCAGACGCTGCTCCGGCAGGAGCAAGAGCTGCTCATGGCGCTCGATGCCACCGGCGGCGGCCGCTGGGAGTGGGACGTGCCCCAGCGCCGGTTCTCCTACCGCGGCAGCTTCTATCAGGCCTTCGGGCTGGAAGACCGCGACACCCGCCGTGGCGCCGGCTCGGCGGCTCGGGATGCGAGCGACTGGCAGCGCTGGAACGAGCGCCGCCACCCCGACGACGCCGCCCGCCTGGCCACCTACCTGCAGCGCGCGATGGAGGGGCAGGAAGACAGCTTCAACGCCGAGTTCCGCATGCAGGACATAGAGGGCCGCTGGCGCTGGGTGATCGCCCGGGGCCAGGTGGCCGAGCGCGACGCGCACGGACGGCCGGTGCGCCTGGTGGGCATGGACCTGGACGTCACCTCCCTGCACGAGATGCAGGAGGCGTTGCGGCTGTCGGAGATCAAATACACCACCATCTACCAGATGCTGCCCGACCCCGCCGGGGTGACGCGGCTGGCCGACGGCTGCTACCTGGACGTGAACGAGGCCTTCACCGAACTGCTGGGCTACACCCGGGAAGAGACCTTGGGCCGCACCTCGCTGGAGCTGAACATCTGGGTCTACCCCGAGCAGCGCGCGCAGATGGTGGCGATGCACCGGCGCGACGGCTACGTGGACCGCATGCCCATGGTGGCCCAGCGCGGCAACCGGCCCATTCCCGGCCTGATGTCGGCGCGGCCCGTGACGATGTCGGGCGAGGAGTGCATCGTCTTCGTGTTCCACGACATGACGGCCGAAGAGCGCAGCCGCGCCCAGCTCATGGACGCCAACCGCCTGCTGCAGCAGGCCGGACGCATGGCCCGCATGGGTGCGTGGGAGCACATCGTGGGCGAGGGACTGGTGTACTGGTCCGATGTGTCGTACAGCATTCACGGCCTGCCGCCCGACGCGCCGCTGCCGCGCAACGATTACCTGGAGCGGTTCGTGGCACCGCCATTCCGCGAGATGCTGCGCGAGCGGTTCCGCCAGTGCATCGTCGATCAGGCCGAGTGGAGCATGGAGGTGCAGATCGTGCGGGCCGACGACGGGCGGAGCGTCTGGGTCAGCGCCAGCGCCGAGCCCGTGCTGGAGAACGGCCACGTCACCCGCGTGCGCGGCGTGATCCAGGACATCGACGAATCCCGGCGCGCTACCGAACGGCTGAGCCAGTCCGAGGACCGCTTCGCCCGCGTGTTCCGACTCATGCCCTACCCCATGGGCCTGTCGCGCCGCGATGACGGCGCCTACATCGACGTCAACCCCGCCTGGGAGGCGATGCTGGGCATTCCCCGGGACGAGGCCATCGGCCGCACCTCCGTCGAGCTGGGCATCGTCACGCAAGAAGAGCGCGCGGCGCTCGTGAAGTCCGTGCAGGACCGCACCGCCATCAACGGCGTGGAAATCACGATGCACACGCGCCACGACGGTTCGCGCACGGTGCTGCAGTCCATGCACTCCACCGAGATCGACGGCGTGCCGGCCTGGCTGTTCTCGGGGCATGACATCACCGAACGCAAGCGCATGGAAGACCAGGTGCGCGAGCGCGAGGCGCTGCTGTCGCTCACCATCTCGGCCGCCTCCATCGGCCTGTGGGACTGGAACCTGCAGACCGGCACGCTCACCGGCGACCGCCGCTGGCGCGACCTGCAGGGCCTGCCACCCGCCGGCGGCGACCCGTCGCCGGTGCACTGGACCGCCGGCATGGCGCCCGCCGACATCGAGGCGGTCACCACCGAACTGGCACGCCACACCGCCCACCCCGCCACGCCGTTCGACGCCACCTGGCAGATCGCGCTGCCCCAGGGGCCCGGCCGCTGGGTGCGCAACCTGGGCAAGATCGTGGACCACGACGAGGCCGGCCGGCCGCAGCGCATGCTGGGCGTGGGCATCGACGTGAGCAGCCAGCGCGTGCAGGAAGAGCTGCTGCAAAAGCTCGCCCATTTCGATGCGCTCACCGGCCTGCCCAACCGGGTGCTGCTGGCCACGCGGCTGCAGCAGGTCATGGCGCGGGCGCGTGAGCGGGGCCAGTTGCTGGGCGTGGCCTACCTCGACCTGGACGACTTCAAGCCCGTGAACGACCGGCTCGGCCACGACGCGGGCGACCGCCTGCTGGTGATCGTGGCCGGCCGTCTCACGCGGGCATTGCGCCCCGTGGACTGCGTGGCGCGGCTGGGCGGCGACGAATTCGTCATCCTGCTGCCCGACCTGGCGACCCGCGCCGACGGCGAGCGCCTGCTGCGCCGGGTGATGGAAAGCGTGGCCGCGCCCTACACCCTGGGCACTGAGCGCGTCGCCGTGACGGTGACGGCCAGCGTGGGCTACACCATCTACCCCGACGACGACGCGGACGCCGATGCCCTGCTGCGCCATGCCGACCAGGCCATGTACGCGGCCAAGCAGTCCGGGCGCAACCGCTTCCACGCCTTCGACGCCGCGCAGGAGCGCGCGCTGCAAAGCCACCGCGAACAGGGCGAGAAGGTGCGCGATGCCATCGCGGCGGGCGAATTCGCCCTCTTCCTGCAGCCCAAGGTGGACATGCGCCTGGGCACGGTGGTAGGCGCCGAGGCGCTGGCACGCTGGCACCACCCGCAGCGCGGCACCCTGTCGCCCGGCGCCTTCCTGCACCTCATGGACGGCACCGACCTGGAGACCGTCTTCGGCGAGTGGGTGGTGGACACGGCGCTGGACTGCATCGCCGCCCTGCTGCGCGCCGGCCTGCGGCTACCGGTGAGCGTTAACATCTCGGCCCAGCACCTGCAGCGCGAAGGCTTTGCCGACTGGCTGGCCGGCCGCCTGGCGCAGCGGCCCGACGTGCCCGCAAACCTGCTGGACATGGAGATCACCGAAAGCGCGGCGCTCTACGACATCGGCCACGTCGCGCTGCAGCTGCAGCAGTTGCGCGACCTGGGCGTCACGGTGTCGCTGGACGATTTCGGCACGGGGTACTCGTCGCTCACCTACCTGCGCCGCCTGCCCATGGACACGCTCAAGCTCGACCAGAGCTTCGTGCACGGGATGATGACCGACTCGGGCGACCTGGCCATCGTGCAGGGCGTGATCGGGCTGGCGCGCTCGTTCGGCTACTCCATCGTCGCCGAAGGCGTGGAAACCGTGGAGCAAGGGCAGATGTTGCAGCAGATGGGATGCGCGCTGGCGCAGGGCTACTGCATCGCCCGGCCCATGCCGGCGGATGAACTGCCGCAGTGGCTGGCGCAATGGCATGCGCCCGAAGGCTGGCAACCGCGGCGCGGGCTTTGACGGCAGGCCGGTTCCGCCAGAAACCGGCCACCGTGGCACCGAACGGCGCCGCGTAGCGCACCGCTGCATGCCGCGTGAGGCTTGGTGTCAAAAAGGCCTCCATCGCAATATCCACTAGGGCATATTGCTATACAAATAATAGCAAATGGCTGCACCGCCTGGCGACGATTCCAGCCGAGTCACCGGCTCGGCCCACCGCGGGGGCCGACAAGGCGCCCCGTTCAACACCCCTTTCGCTCGCGCAGCACGGCAAGCGCAGGGCTGCGCCTCGCCGGCACCACCCCGCCCTTGCCATTTCATTCTGAAAAACAAGAATGATTTAAATACATATAAGGCAATATTGATTAATGCCATAAGAATATCGTTGATATTTAAAATACTCATTCTCTGAATAAAATATTCTGGGCATCAACTGAGATAAAGTATTGCCGGACAGTTCATTTAAAGCAGGCTCGAATGCGATTGTTTTAAATGCCATTGATTTAAATGCCATTGGCATGGGGGCGATTTTTGGCAGCGTACGAATGACATGGCTGCATCCCTGTCGATACAAAGGTTATCAATGGATCACTGACGCCGCAACTGGCGGTTTTCACCTATGTTCTGCGACGCAATGCCAATGCGGATTCCGCCCTGGCATTTCGCACCAAAAATAATTCGGAGGTATGAAGAAGGTATGCACGCAATTGGTTTGATCGATAAGCAAAAACTGGGTTTGATCACCCACCACGACATCGATGCGTTTGCAGCCGATGGCGTGGAAATCGACATCGTCCTGTCAGGCATCTGCGGAACGGACCTGGCGGTCCTGTCCGGCCGGGAGGAAGGGCAAATCGGCGTCGTTCGCGGCCACGAAGCGGTCGGCGTGATCACCCAGGTGGGCGCAGGCGTCAAATACCTGCGCGCAGGAATGCGGGTGGTGGTGGACCCCAACGAATATTGCGGAACCTGCGAATTCTGCTCGTGCGGCCAAACCCACCTGTGCAATGGCGGCGCCAATGCGGCGCTGAATATCGCGGGGGTCAACAAGCATGGCACGTTTGCCGAACGCTTCGTCACCCGCGAGCGGTTCGTCTATCCCCTGCCGGACGACATGAGCTGGGAAACCGGCGTATTGATCGAACCCGTCGCCTGCATTTTGAACAACATCGACCAGGCAGCGATTCAGGCAGGCGAAAGGGTTTTGCTGCTCGGCTCGGGGCCCATGAGCCTGGTCGCGCAACTGCTTTTGCGCGCGATGGGGGTCAATACCCTCGCCACCGATCTGAACCCGCACCGGATCGAATTCGGCCGTTCGCTCGGACTGGAGGTCGTGCATCCCGACGACCTCGATGCCCGCATGCAGCAGGGCCACGTGGATGCCGCCATCGACACCGTTGGCAATCAGCTGGGAACGGCCGCTCGGTATATTCGCCGGGGCGGCAGAATCGTCCTTTTCGGATTCAACGGCAATTATCAATACCCGTTGCCCGTCAAGCATTTTCTTGTCAACGCCATCAGCATTATTTCCGCCGGTGAATATAACCAGCATTTTCCCCGTGCACTGCGCATGGCAAAAATGTTGCCCGAACTGGGCCGCCTGGTAACGCACCGCTACGGACTGGAGGCTTACGCCACGGCATTCGATGGGCTGCTGAACGACCCGTCCGTGCCCACGATCAAGGGTGTTTTCACGCCGAACCCGCAATACCTGTGACCTCGGCCATCAATCAAAAAAACCAAAGGGAGTTACCGTGAAGGTCACTGTATTCAGCCAGATTTCCATCGACGGCAAATTGACATTGGGGGGCAATGGGGCATCGAGCAAGGCGCTGTTCCAGCGTTTCAACGATGACGACATGCGCTTCATCCATAAATTTCGCGGCGAGGTGGACGCCATCATGGTCGGCCGCAAAACCATCGTCACTGACGACCCCCAGTTGACCAACCGTTATGAGGCCGGGCGCAACCCCATCCGCATCATTCCGACGGCATCGCTGGACTTCCCCGTGTCCGCCAAGGTCCTGAGTTCGCCCGAAGAAACCATCATCGCCACGACGGAGCAGGCGCGTGACCACGAGATGGTGGAGCAGATTCGCACCCAGGGAAAAGAAGTGATTTTCGTCGGCGCATCGCAGGTGGATTTCAAGCTGCTTTTCCCCTTGCTCGAAGCGCGCGGAATCAAGCACATCATGGTCGAGGGCGGTGGCCAGTTGAACTGGCAGATTTTCGATCTCGACCTGGTGGACGAAATCATCCTCATGCAATTGCCCATCATCATCGGCGGCTCGGAAACGACCACGCTGACCGACGGCGAAGGCTATCGAAACATCGAAATGACCAAGTCATTCAAGCTGCATGCCTTCGATGCGCGCTCCAACTACAACCTCATGCATTTCAAGCGCGAGCTGGCACCGCAAAGGACGCATTGATGCCGGAAATCCGCGCTGTCATTTTCGATATGGACGGGGTACTGATCGACAGCGAACCCCTTTATATGGAGCAGGAAAGGCTTTCCTATGCCCGCTACGGCGTGACCCTCGACACGGCAGGGCTGTCGCGTTTCGTGGGAACCACTCAGCGGTACATGTGGAGCACCATCAAGGCGGAGCATGGCCTGGCCGAGCCGCTGGATTTCTTGATGGCACAACACCAAAAGCAGGTGGTTCAGGCCATGGGTAATGCCCCTCTTTCGGCCATGCCCGGGGTGCCGGATTTTCTCGGTACGTTGAAAGAAGCGGAAATACCTTGCGCCGTGGCCTCGTCTTCTCCCGCTGAACTGGTGGGGGTGATTTTGCAGAAAACCGAACTGCGGCCTTTTTTCGATCATGTGGTGTGTGGAACGGACGTCAAAAACAGCAAGCCCGACCCTGAAATCTTTCTTTTGGCAGCCGGCCGGCTGGGTGTCGCTCCCCATGAATGTGCGGTGATCGAAGATTCGAGCCACGGCGTGGCCGCTGCCAAAGCCGCAGGCATGTTTTGCATCGGATTCGTCAATCCCCATTCGGGACTGCAAGACTTGAGCGCGGCGGATCGGTGCGTGCGCCACCATGACGAAATCGCGAAATGGTTTCTTGAGCAATGACAATGAAAAAATTCAATATCGCGGATTTGAACTGGATCAATCAGCCGGCGTCATCTTCCATCACCGAACAGGAAATCGTCATTCGCACCGCCCCGGATACGGATTTTTGGCAGGGCACCTACTACGGGCTGGAATATGACAACGCCCCTGCGCTCGTTCTTTCCAGCGAGGAAAAATTCTGGACCTTGAAAGCCAAGGTCGCCTTCGATTCCGCAGTGCACTTCGACCAATGCGGCCTGTTCATCTATCAGGACAGAAACCATTGGATGAAGAGCGGCATCGAATACCAGAGCAACGGCTATCAGCAATTGTTCGCCGTCGTGACGAATCATGGGTTTTCAGACTGGTCGATGGCCAATTTCGACCAAACCACGCAGACCATGCATTACCGGCTAAGCCGCCGGGGCAGCGATTTTCTGCTTGAAAACTCCCTCGATGGAATCCGCTTTAGCATGATGCGCATGTTCCATTTATTCGAAGCGCAAGGCGCGGTTCGATTCGGGTTCTTCGCCAGCAGCCCGGGCGACTCGTCATTCGACGCGCATTTCTCGGACATCGAGTGGACGGAATGCCTTTGGAAAGAGCACGGCTCCAACCGCTTCTAAGACATAAGCCATACCCATATCCATATTCACAATGAAAACTTCCGTCGATCAGAACCGCCGCGCGCTCTACGCCTGCTACGCGGCCATGATGTGCTTGGCCATCGCCCTGAACTTTCTGCCGGTGTATCTGACCACGTTCAGCGACACCTTCGGAAACCAGGGCGGGCTGACTGCGGAGCAGCTGGGGCGAATCCCGGCCATCATGTTCCTCAGCTTCATCATTGCCATCTTGGTGACCGGGCCTTTGGCGGACCGGGGCGATGCCAAGCGGATCATTCTTTTCGGGCTCGTCACCACCACTGCCGGCTTGGTGCTGGTCGGTTTTGCTCCGTCCTATGCCTTTTTGCTGTTTGCGGTCGCCGTGATGGGATTCGGCGCGGGCGTGCTGGACATGATCCTCAGTCCCATCGTGGTCGCACTCCAGCCCGACCGGCGCAGCGCCGCCATGAATTGGCTGCATGCGTTTTTCTGCGTCGGAGCGGTGGGTGCCGTGCTGATCGCCAGCATCGGCCTGAAATGGGATGTGTCCTGGCGCATGGTTGCCCTGGGCATCACGATCGCGCCGGTCGTCACCTTTCTGCTGTTTCTCGGATTGAAGCTGCCGCCCCTGATCCAGGAAGACGCGCAACGGGAATCGATGCCCCAACTGATCAAGCAGCCCTACTTCATCGCATGCCTGATCGCCATCTTTCTCGGGGGCGCCACGGAAACGGGGCTGTCGCAATGGCTGCCCACCTATGCGGAACAGGGCCTGGGGTATTCGAAGGAAGTGGGTGGCTTTGCCCTGGCCGGGTTTTCCGTCGGCATGGCGCTCGGCAGGATGGCCGCGGCCCTGCTGCATGAGCGCATCGCGCCGATTTCCCTGATGCTGGGCTGCTGCGCCGTGACCATCGGCCTTTTCTTCATCATCAGCTTTCCGCCAAGCCCGGCCGTGGCCATCGCCGCCAGCATCGCCGCCGGGTTTTCGGGCAGCTGCCTGTGGCCCACGATGCTGGCCATCACGGCGGACGCCTACCCTCGTGGTGGGGCAACCATGTTCGGCGTGCTGACCGCTTTCGGCAATGCCGGATGCAGCCTGATCCCCTGGCTGGTGGGGATCATCATCGAATACTCGGAAATCCACATCGGGCTGCTGGCCGTCGCCCTTTGCCCGGCGGGCATGATCGGCTTGCTCTTGTGGATGTCCCGACGGTCACGCAGGCAAGCACCGGCCCTGGCGCATTAGCGCAAAAGCCGGTTTTCATTAGCGAATCGGTGCATCAGCCCACCATTTCCTTCACCTGATGCAGTGCCGCCGGGTCTTCCATGGTGGTCAGGTCGCCGGGGTCGCGCCGCTCGGCCACGGCCTGCAGGGCGCGGCGCAGCAGCTTGCCGCTGCGCGTCTTGGGCAGTGCCGCCACGAAGTGCACGCGCGCCGGCCTCGCCACGGCGCCCAGGCGCTGGACCACCTGCTGCATCACCTCGCCCTCCAGCCGCAGGCGCGCCGCCTCGTCCGTGAGTACCGCCGCATCGCGCACCACGGCGAAGGCCATGGCCACCTGGCCTTTGAGCGCGTCGGCCACGCCCACCACCGCCACCTCGGCGATCTGCGGGTGGCCGGCGATGCTTTCCTCGATCTCGCGCGTGCCCAGGCGATGCCCGGCCACGTTGATCACGTCGTCGGTGCGCCCCAGGATGAAGTAATAGCCATCGGCATCGCGGATGCCCCAGTCGAAGGTGCTGTAGCGCATGGGCCCGGGCAGGCTTTGCCAATAGGTCTGCACGAAGCGGTCGTCGTCGCGCCACACCGTCTGCAGGCAGCCGGGCGGCAGCGGCCCCTCGATGGCGAGCACGCCCTTCTGGTTGGGCTCGGTGAGTTCGTCGCCCGTGGCCTCGTCGATCAGCTTCACGTCGTAGCCGTACATCGCGCGGCCCGGGCTGCCCAGGCGCGCCGCCTGCGGCTCCACGCCGCGGGCCAGGGTGAGGATGGGCCAGCCGGTTTCGGTCTGCCAGTAGTTGTCGATCACGGGCACACCCAGCGCATCGGCGATCCACTCTGCGGTCGGCGCGTCCAGCGGCTCGCCCGCCAGCCACAGGCCCTGCAGGCTGGACACGTCGTGTCTGCGCAAGAAGGCCGGGTCCTGCTTCTTGAGCACGCGCACGGCGGTGGGCGCCGAGAACATGTGCGTGACGCGGTACTTTTCCACCAGACCCCACCACACGCCCGCATCCGGCCGCGTGGGCAGGCCCTCGTACACCAGCGTGGCCATGCCGGCGATCAGCGGGCCATAGACGATGTAGCTGTGGCCTACCACCCAGCCGATGTCGCTGGTGGCGAAGAACACGCCCGGGCTCGGGCCGGCGCCTTCGGCCGCTGCAGCAGCCACGCCCACGCCCACGCCCACGCCGAAGATGTGCCGCATGCTGGCCGCCAGCGCCACCGCGTATCCGCCCGTGTCGCGCTGCACGCCTTTGGGTTTGCCGGTAGTGCCGCTGGTGTACAGCGTGTAGCTGGGGTGCGTGGCATCCACCCACTCGCAGGGCACGTCGGTGTGCAGGTGCTGCTCGCGCAGCGCCGCCCAGTCATGGTCTCGGCCGGCTTGCAGTGCCATGGGCGACAGGCCCCGGTCGATCAGCAGCACGGCGGCGGGCTGGTGGCGCGACTGGCCGATGGCCTCGTCCAGCAGTGGCTTGTAGGGCACCACTTTGCCGCCGCGCGAGCCGGCATCGGCGCTCACGATCGCCACGGGCTCGGCATCCTCGATGCGGGTGGCGAGCGACGCAGCCGCGAAACCGCCGAACACCACGGAGTGCAGCGCACCGATGCGCACGCAGGCCAGCATGGCGAACACCGCCTCGGCCACCATCGGCATGTAGATCAGCACCCGGTCGCCCTGCCCTACGCCCAGCGACCGCAGCGCGGCGGCCATGCGCTGCACTTCGGCATGCAGTTCGGCGAAGGTATAGGTGCGCTCGGTGTTCGTTTCGGTGGAGATGGCGATCAGCGCCGGCTGGTCGGCCCGCTGTGCCAGGTGCCGGTCCACCGCGTTGTGGCATAGGTTGGTCGTGCCCCCCACGAACCAGCGGGCGAACGGCGGCCGGGTGTCATCGCAGATCTGCTGCGGCGGGGTGTGCCAGTCGATCAGTCGGGCCTGCTCGGCCCAGAAGGCGTCGCGGTCGTCGAGGGACCGGCGGTGAAAGTCGGCGTAACGGGGCATGGCTTGTCTCCTTGGGATCGTTTTTTTGCCAGGACGAAGCCATTCTGCCCACCGATTCCGACGCCGCCCTGACGGCGGCAGGCCCGGCGCCACCTGTCTCAATGGGGCGAATTCCGCCACAGAGGCGCCATGCTCTCGTTTGCCCTCCCCAATTTGGCGCATGGCACGCATACACTTTGAAACATCGGGGCAAGGCGCCAACCCAAGTCACCCGAAACCCCTCCCCCTTTGCTCAGCGTCTGGAAGGCCCCTTCATGACCCCTACCCGTTTCACCATCGGACGCCGCCTGGCGCTGGTTCTTGGCACCATTTTGGTGCTGTTTTTGATCAGCTGCCTGTACGGAATCTTCCAACTGCGGGCTGTCACGCAGGAGATGAACGCCATGCTGACCACGTCGCTGGCGACGGAGCGGGCCGCCAGTGACTGGTATCGCAACATCACCAACGGCGCGCAGCGCGTGGCCGCGATCGCCAAGAGCAGCGACCCGGTGCTGGCCGACTTCTTTGCCGCCACTGCGGCCGAGTCGAGCAAGCAGTCGTCCGCCCTGCAGCAGCAGATCGAAAAAATGCTGGACAGCGATGCCGACCGGGCGTTGTTCGCCCAGATCGGCGAGCACCGCAAGGCCTACCTCTCCACCCGCGACGAGGTCACGCGCCTCAAGAAAGAAGGCAATGCCGAGGCGACGGCCCGCGCGTTCGCCGAGCGGTACGAGCCAGCCTCGATCAACTTCCAGCAGACCATGGGCAAGATGGTGGAGCTGCAGCGCAGGGAACTGGACGCGGCGGGCCAGCGCATCCGCGACGCCAGCCAGGCCGCCACCGGATTGCTGACGGCCCTGTGCGTGGGTTCGCTGCTGCTGGCGGCACTGCTGGCCTGGCGCCTCACGGTCAGCATCACGCGGCCGCTGGCCGAGGCGCGCCAGGTGGCCGAGCAGATCGCCGCCATGGACCTCACCGGCCAGGACCACGGCCGCCATGCCACCGACGAAACCGGCCTGCTGCTGCACGCCCTGGCCTCCATGCGCGGCGCGCTCGAAGGCTCGCTGATGGAAGTGCGCAACGTGGCCGACTCCATCTCCACGGCCACGCGCGAGATCGCCACCGGCAATGCCGACCTGAGCCAGCGAACCGAGCAGACCGCCAGCAACCTGCAGGAAACCGCCAGCTCCATGGAAGAGCTGACCGCCACCGTGCGCCAGTCGGCCGACTCCGCCGCCACCGCCAACAAGCTCGCCACCTCGGCCGCCGAAGTCGCCGCGCGCGGCGGGCAGGTGGTGACGCAGGTCGTCTCCACGATGGATGAGATCAACCAGAGCTCGCGCAAGATCAGCGACATCATCGGCGTGATCGACGGCATCGCCTTCCAGACCAACATCCTGGCCCTGAACGCGGCGGTCGAGGCCGCGCGCGCCGGTGAGCAGGGCCGCGGCTTTGCCGTGGTGGCCAGCGAGGTGCGCAGCCTGGCCGGCCGATCGGCCGACGCGGCCAAGGAGATCAAGGCCCTCATCGGCAACTCCGTCGAGAAGGTGGCGGCCGGATCGCGTCTGGTGCAGGACGCAGGCACGACCATGGAAGAGATCGTGAACAGCGTGCAGCGCGTGAGCGACATCATCGGAGAGATCACCGCCGCCACCTCCGAGCAGTCGGACGGCATCCGCCAGGTGAACACCGCCGTCAATCAGCTCGACCAGATGACCCAGCAGAACGCGGCGCTGGTGGAGGAGTCCGCCGCTGCAGCGGAAAGCCTGAACGACCAGGCCAGCCGCCTGGCTGCGACCGTGGCGCGGTTTCGGCTCAATGCGATGGGGAGCGGGAGCCTGGCGCGATCATCCATTGCCCTTGCTGGCAGTAACGTGCCGCGCCAGCTTCAATAAGAGCGAGAGGCGAGCCACAGAACTCCGCGTCCACAAGGCGAACGCATCAAGTCTCGGGCTTTCTCCATCACGCGCCCTGCGGACTTCACTGCGGCGGATCGCCTTCCGCCAGAGCCGGCCCAGTCGCTGCAGCCAGTCGATCCAGATACGCCCTCATCCGGGTTTCAAGTTCTGCGGGATCGGACGGTACGCTGCGGCTGGCGCCTTCCTTATCGCTTCGCTCATGGCTGCGCGGATATGAAATTGCGGGAACCGGCACGTCCAAAAAGGCACACAGCGCCTCCCAGCCATCATGGGCGGAAAACACCAGCAGGCGTTCGGCAGGCACTTCGTCGATGACTTGCTGGTTCCATCGATTGAAATAGTCGGTCATGAATGCTCGGTTGCCGATCTGCGGCCCGAAATCGCGCCTCATGAATTGGCTCAGGGCTTCCCCGGCAGTACCCAAAAGCGGTTTTCGTCCCTCAGGAGCAAAAATCGTCGCATCACCGATTCAAACCATCCCTCCGCATCTCGAACCGTCAAAATCACCTTGGCCTGCGGATAGTGGCCAAGCAGCTCGCGCCAGAAACAGCATCCCGGATAGTCGGTAGTGGCGGCATAGCCATCGAAGATCGCATCCCAGTCGGGACGCCCCTGGATGGCCTCGTTCCACAGGGGAAGGGATCTGCGCACAGTCGCGGCAGGCTTTGTTGCACAAACAGGCTCCATGACGCTGGTAGCGTTGGGGCATGAATGAAAGCCAAGGGCCAAAGACGCGCTACAAGACCACCAACTGGGCTACGTACAACGCGGCGCTCAAGGCCCGAGGGACGCTGACGATCTGGCTGGACAAAGACATGCAGTGGTACGCCTGCGGCAGTGGCAAGCGGGGTCGCCAGCAGACGTTCACGGATGCGGCGATAGAGTTTTGCCTGAGCATCAAATGCTTGTTCGGTCTGGCACTGCGCCAGGGTCTGGGATTGGTGCAAAGCTTGCTGCAACTGGCCGAACTCGATTGGCGGGTTCCCGACTTGCGGCACCATCAGCCGTCGCCAAAAGACGCTGCAGGTGCGGCTGCCTTATCGGCGCAGCAGCACAGCGCTGGATTTGCTGGTGGATAGCACGGGCATAAAGTTTCTGGGGGAAGGGGAATGGAAAAGAAAGAAGCATGGGGCTGAATACCGCAGGCAGTGGCGCAAGGTGCACTTGGGTATCGATGCCCACACGCTGGAGATTCGGGCCATAGAGGTGACGGACAACAGCGTGGGCGACGCACCCATGCTGCCTGAATTGTTGGCCCAGATACCGCCCGATGAGGCGGTCGCCAGCGTTGGAGGGGATGGCGCGTACGACACCAGGGGGTGCCATGCGGCAATAGCCCAAAGGGGGGCGCAGGCGGTGATTCCCCCGCGCAAGAACGCAAAGCCATGGAAAGAGACTTGGGAGGGAGCGTCTGTGCGCAATGAAGCGCTGCGGGCCTGCCAAAAGCTGGGGCGCGGTATCTGGAAGAAATGGAGCGGCTACCACCGAAGAAGCCTGGCGGAGACCAAGATGCACTGCTTCAAACGCCTGGGCGAACGGGTGATGGCACGCACGTTCGAGCGCCAGGTGACTGAATTGCATGTGCGTGTGGCACTGCTCAATCGCTTCACGCAGTTGGGACGCCCGACAACGGTACCTGCGGCTGCTGTGGCGTAGCTGCGTCTGGGGTAGGGGTTATCTCGGCCTGTTTCTGGTTTATGCAACAAAGCCATACCGGGACGGAGATATCGTTATTGCGAGCTACGCCAAGGCAGGCACGACATTTCTACAGCAAGTCGTGGCCCAGTTGCTATTCGCCGGGGATGAAGCTGTAGAAATATCAAAAATATCGCCTTGGCTGGACTCCGTATATCCCGATAAGGCCACGAAAATCAAGCTCGTGGAAGCGCAGAGCCATCGCCGCTTCCTTAAAACACACCTGCCTGCAGATGCTCTCGTCTTTTCCGAAACGGCAAAATACATCTACATAGGCCGCGACGGGCGCGACATTGCATGGAGCCTCCACGCCCATCAGGCTGCAGTCAGCCAGAACGCACAGGCATTGCTCGATCCAGGGGCCAACCCTTCGGGCCGCCTGCGGGTTGTTCCGCCGCCGCCGGCTTCTGTCATCGAGTACTTCAACGATTGGCTCGAGAAGAACGGCCATCCCTTCTGGCCGTTTTGGGAAGGGGTTCGTTCATGGTGGGCCATACGGAACGCACCAAACGTCCTGCTGGTCCATTTTTCCGATCTTCTCGAAAACCTGCCTGGCGAAGCGCAACGCATTGCTGACTTCATCGGCACGCCGATCGAAGAATCCCAATGGGACCGCATCTTGTCCCATTGTGCGTTCGACTATATGAAGGAAAACGCAGCCCGGTATGTTCCACAGGGCACCGGCCTGTGGAAGGACGGCGGCAAAGCATTCTTCCACCAAGGACGCAACGGTCGATGGCAAGGCCTGCTGCCAGCAGAAACCAACCAAAAATACCAGCAGCTCGCCATCGATGAACTGGGCAGTGAATGCGCCCGGTGGTTGGCTAGCGGCGAATGCCACCCGTCCCGCCAGCGCTGAGAGAGGGGCCTGCTGACCACCTCGCTCCTCTGCCTGGGGTCATGAAAGGCGTGCATCGCAGCAGCGCGAGGCTTATCGCACCAGCGCCAGCAAATCCTTGAAAGCCGGGTGTTCCGCCGTGCGGGCCCATTCGAAGATCACCATCTCGGTCGTCACCAGTTCGGCACCCGCGCCAGCAAGGCGGTCGAAAGCAGCGTCGCGGTTGCGCTCGGTGCGGGAGCCACAGGCATCGGTCACCACGCACACGTCGAATTCGTCTTCCAACAGGTCCAGCGCGGTCTGCAGCAGGCAGATATGGGCCTCGCAGCCAGCGATGACGATGGCGCCGGGCTCTTGCGCCGTGGGCTGGGGTTTCTGCAGGTGCTTGGGCAGGCTTCGCGCGTTGCCGGCGGGTGGCTTGGGCTCGGGGCGCAGCCATTCGCCCAGGCCTTCCTCGGCAGCGCTGAAATGCATCTTGGCCAGTGTCTTGCGGCACAGCGCGCGCAGCGCCGGGTCGTTGGGCCCCAGGCGCGAGGGGTTTTGCTCGGTGCCCCACACTGGCACCTCCAGCAGTTGGGCTGCCCGCGCCAGGCGCAGCGCATTGGCCAGCACAGCCGGGCCTTCGTAGATGACCGGCATCAGGCGTTCCTGGTAGTCGATCAAGACGAGTTGGGATTCGGAGGCATCGAGCAGCATGGGCGGGGTGCACAAGGCAAAAGGTGAAAGATGCGGGGATTGTCGCAGCCGCACCTGGCGGCGCGGGTTCCTTGGGGCAGCGCGCGCGCCCCTTCGCCGAGCGTTCAGCGCGTCAGGCGCAGCAGCCGGCCTTGGGGGCCATCGGTCAGCAGGTAGATCCAGCCGTCAGGGCCCTGGCGCACGTCGCGAATGCGCTCGCCCACGCTGCCGAGCAAATATTCGTCGCGAACCACTTTGCCATCCGCGACTTCCAGCCGGTGCAGACGGCTGAACTTGAGCGAGCCGATGAACAGGCTTCCCCGCCAGTCGGCGCCGTAGCGGTCGCTGGTCAAAAACGCCATGCCCGAAGGGGCAATGGATGGCACCCAGTAGTGCAGCGGCGGTTCCATGCCTTCTTTTTGCGTCAGGCCTTCGCCGATCTTGCCGCCGCCGTAGTTCTCACCATGGGTGACGACGGGCCAGCCATAGTTGCGGCCGGCCTGCGGCACATTGATCTCGTCGCCTCCCTGCGGGCCATGCTCGTGGACCCACAGGCGGCCGTCCGGGGCGATCGTCGCGCCCTGCGGATTGCGATGGCCCCAACTCCAGATTTCGGGCAGCGCGCCGGCCACGGACGGGTTGCCCGGGCCCGGCGAGCCGTCCGGTTGCACGTGGATGACCTTGCCCAGGTGGCCGTCGAGCTTTTGCGCGTCTTCCTTGCGGGAGGAGCGCTCGCCGACCGCCATAAAGATCGATCCGTCACGCGCCTGTGCGATGCGGCAACCGAAGTGCAGCGAACTCTGCACTTTGGGCCGCTGGCTGAAGATCACCCGCACATCGCTCAAAGCGGTTTCGCCGGGGGGCAGTATCGCGCTCGCCAGGGCGGTGCTGTTGCCGGAGTCTCCCTTGGCCGCGGGCTCGGAATAGCAAAAGAAAATGCGCCGGTTGCGCTCGAAATCGGTGTCGGTCACCACATCCAGCAGCCCGCCCTGCCCGCCGAACACGACCGGCGGCACGCCGGCAATGGGCGGGTTGAGCCGGCCATTGGCATCGACCACGCGCAGGCGCCCGGACCGCTCCGTCACCAAAAATCGCCCGCCGGGTAAGAACGCCAAACCCCATGGGTTGGCCAGATCCTGCGCGACGGTGATCGTGTTCGCCTGCGTCTTGGCAGCCTGGGGAATGACGGGGGGCGCAGGCTGGGCACCTGCCGATCTCCATCCCGCAGCCATGGCGACGGCAGCGCCCGATGTCAGCGCAATTCGCAAAAAACGGCCCAAACGTGCAGATTTATCAAATTTCATGGGGCGGAAATTTTGTAACGATGGTAGCCGCTGACGCAGCGTAGCTATGAAAGGGACGTGAAAAGGCTTCGAGTGCCCCGTGCAGAAGATCGTACGCGAGCTGATCCATAGCCAAAAGCCATGGGGCATGCCATTTGCGACATTTCTTGCTAATGGACGCGCAAAGACGCGTGTTACCCTCGCGCCCCATGTCTAGATGGATTTGCCTATTGTTGCTGGCTTGCGCCAGCGCCCACGCCGCCCCCAACAATGCGCCCTCTGATGATTTGGACCGACTCGTTCGCGAGAAGACCATGCTTTCGCAGTTGCAGGAAGCCCGGCACAACGTGCAGGACAAGGCCGGTGAACTCGTCGCGACCGCGATGGGATTTCTCGGCGTGCCCTACCGCCGGGGTGGCAACAACGTGGAAACGGGATTCGATTGCAGCGGATTCATCCGCACGATCTACGGGCAGGCCGCAGGTCTGATACTGCCCCGCCGGGCCGACCAGCAGGCGGCGGCCACCGAGACGATCGAGAAAAAAGACCTTCAGCCCGGCGATCTCGTCTTCTTCAACACCATGCGCCGCGCCTTCAGCCACGTGGGCATGTATGTCGGTGACGGCAAGTTCATTCATTCGCCCCGCAGTGGCGCCGAAGTCCGGGTGGAGGACATGCAAGCGTCGTACTGGCAGCGCCGTTTCAATGGTGCACGCCGCGTGAGCATCGAAGAAACCGACGCGAAAACGTCCACCAACTGACCTTTTTTGCGCCGGGCGCCATGCGCGCATGTTGCTGTTCAAAGCCGCTCAGGGCTTGATGACGGTGGTGGTTTCAGTGCTGCGGATGGGCTCGCCCACCACGTTCACCGGCTTGGCATCGGGGTTGCGGAGCATTTCGCGTGCGGCGGCCATATCGGCCTGATAGCGTGCGCGTGCCTGGGATTCGCACGACTTGCGCGCCGCAGTCGTCTCTGCGCTGCGGCACTCTTCCATAGCCACCTTCAAACCACCGCCCGCTTCGCGTATCGCTGTCTGGTAGCGCTGCGCGGGCGTGGTGTCGGGCCGTGCGCCACGGTCCAGCGATGCCTGGTCGCTTTGCGCCAGAGCCGTGGCAGGCAGCAGGCCTCCCCCGGTAACGGCAGCCAGCGCCAAGACGGTGACGGACAAGAAGGTGCGGGTGGAACGGATGGGCATGAGCTGTCCTTTCTTTTCTTATGGAAGAACCCTGACCTTATCCAGCCGGGAATCGGCCTGCCGCGGGATTCGCGCGCGTCGGTCTGTCGGCGCGCTCCCACATCGGTCGCCTCGGGTTGGGCCATTTGATGACCAGCCGTCTTGCACCCCGGGTCGCTGGGCCGTTTCTCCTAAAAAAACCTTATTTTTTGTCAAAGCCACAGTGCGTTTCGTCCGACATGAAGCCTTGTGACCGGCCGGGTAGATTCGCCCTATCTCAACCTTTACAGAAAGTGCCTGCCCATGTTCTCCGTCCTCGGTGTTCTTCTCGTCGGTCTCGTGGTGGGTTTTCTCGCCCGCGCTCTCAAACCAGGGGATGACAAGCTCGGCTGGATCATGACGGCATTGCTCGGCGTGGCCGGCTCGTTTCTTGCCACCTACATCGGGTTGGCGATGGGTTGGTATCAGGAGGGCGAACCGGCCGGCTGGATCGCCTCCATCCTGGGCGCTATCTTGCTGCTGGTGATCTACGGCTTCATCAGAAGCAAGAAATAACAGGCGGCAGCTCTGTGGCGAAACGTGTACCCAGCGCCTCGGCACTGGCCGGCAATGATCCGGATCTGCTGGCCGCCGTGCAGCGCAGCCGGCGCATCCTGCACCGTCGCGCGCTGATGGCCGCTGCCGCGGGCACCGTGCCCATTCCCGGCCTCGACTGGGCGGTGGATGCGGCGCTGCTGTCGCGCCTGGTGCCGCAGATCAACGCCGAGTTCGGCCTGACGCCCGAGCAGATCGACCGACTCACGCCGCACAAGCGCGAACAGGTGCAAAAGGCGGTCGCGCTGGTCGGGTCGGCCCTGATCGGAAAGTTCGTCACACGCGAACTGGTCATCCGCGCCACCCGGGCCGTGGGCATGCGCCTCACGGCCAAACAGGCCGCCAAGTACGTGCCGCTGGCAGGCCAAGCCGTGGCGGCCGTGCTGGGCTACACGACGCTTCGCCTGCTGGGCGAGCAGCACCTTCGCGATTGCGTGGAGGTTGCCAAGGCGGCGCAGTTGACATTGCCTGGGCCAACAGACCCGTCCAAACGCTGACTGGCCGTATTCGATCAGTCGGCGCGGAGCCGGACGGCAGCCGCCAGCCCGGCAAAATGGTCGGCCATGCCCCAGAGCCCACCGCCGTTCAGTTCGTCTCCTTCTCCGCGCCCCGCCATGGCGGCCAAAGCGCGTGAGTACGCCATCGGCGCCTGGGTGGCCGCGCTGCAGCGCCAGGCCGATGCGGCCGCACTGGCCCGGTTGCCCGCCCTGTCCGATGCCGATGCCGCCCAGGTGATGGCGCAGCTGCGTGGCGAATCCGTTCTTGAACCGTCCACGCAGCACTCCCCGGCATCTTCGCCACCGAAAAGGCGTGAGAGCGCCGCAACGGCACGTCAAACCCTTCAGGACGACCCACCGGCCACCCTCGGCCAACTCCAACCCCGCCTCACGCTACAAACACTGAGCCGTGGAGATGGCCTGCTGGGCTTGCGCCCGCACGGGCCGATCGGTCCGCGCGGCGATCAGGTGACGCTGGCGCGCATCGACTGGACCTACCGAACCCCTGCTGGTGCCATCTGGGATACGCCTGCCCCCACCTCCGTGCTCAACAGCCGCCCGCCGTCCGTGCAGGAGTTGTACGACACCGGAGGCCCCGTGGTGCGGCTGCAGCGCGACGTGGGCGCAGAGGCCGACGCCATCGACCTGGTACGCGATATGGGCCTGCTGCCCGTGCCCGATGCCAGCCTGCAGTGGCGCGACCGCGCACGCGCCCCGGTGCTGGGCCCCGTCTGGACGCTGCCGCAGGAGGCCGCCTTCGGCGACTTCTGGGCGGAGCAGGTGCCCCGCCTGCAGGCCCACGGCTGGGCGGTGGCGGTGCTGCCCGGCTTCGCGCATGAGAGCGTTCCCGTGCAGCGCTGGACGCTGCGCATCGACCCCGACACCGGCGAACTGCTGGGAAAGGAACTGGCCGGCCCGCTGGGCGAGCGCCAACGCCCGGTGCAAAAGCTCCACTTGCCCGAACGCGAAGGCGCTTGGCTGCTCAGCCTGGGGATCGAGGTGGACGGCGAGACGCTGGACCTCGCCCCCTTGCTGGCCGATCTGCTCAAGCGCGAGCCGCGATGGCTGAATGCCGCGCAGATGGCCGCCATCGACGACCACGCCAGCATTTCGCTGCGCGCCCCTGGCGGGCGCCGCATCGATGCGCCCGCTGCGCCGCTCAAGGCCATCATCGGCGCGATGGTGGATCTGCTGACCGATCCACTGCGCAATCACCCAGGCCGGCAGCGCCAGGATGGCGATCCGCTGCGCCTGGGCCCCTGGGAGATCCGCCGCATCGAAGCCTTGCGCGCAGGGCTGGTGCAGGCGCACCGCGTGGGCACCGTCAGCGGGTGGAACAACGCCTGGCAACTGCAGGGCGATGCCGGCCTGGCCCAATTGGCGCAACGGCTGAAGGCCACCGGCACGCCGCCCCCCGTGGCAGCGCCCGCCGGGCTGCAGGTGCTACTGCGGCCGTATCAGCTGGACGGCCTGGCCTGGCTGCAATACCTGCGCGCCCAGGGCCTGGGCGGCATCCTGGCCGACGACATGGGGCTGGGCAAAACGGCGCAGGCGCTCGCCCATGTGCTGACCGAGAAAGAGGCCGGCCGCCTTGCGCACCCCGCGCTGGTCGTGCTGCCCACCTCGCTGCTCTTCAACTGGCAGGCCGAGGCGCAGCGCATGGCGCCTGGATTGCGCGTGCTCAGCCTGCACGGCACCGGCCGGCGAGAGCGCTTCGCCCGGATCGCCCAATACGACCTGGTGCTGACGACCTACCCGCTGGTGTGGCGAGACATCGACGCACTGGCGGCGCAGCCGTTTCACCTGCTGATCCTGGACGAGGCGCAGATCGCCAAGAACGCCGGCAGCCGCAGCGCCCGCGCCCTGCGACGGTTGAAAGCGCCGCACCTTCTGTGCCTGACCGGCACGCCGCTGGAAAACCACCTGGGCGAGCTGTGGGCGCAGTTCGACTTCCTCATGCCCGGCTTTCTGGGCGACGCGCGCAGTTTTTCCCAGCGCTGGCGCAAGCCCATCGAAGACAACGGCGAAACCGTGCGCGCGCAGGTGCTGGCCCGGCGCGTGCGCCCTTTCATCCTGCGCCGCCGCAAGCAGGACGTGGCCACCGAGCTGCCGCCGCGCACCGATGTCGTGCTGCGCGTGCCGCTGCAGGGACGCCAGCGCGAGCTGTACGAAGCCGTGCGCGCTGCCGCCGACAAGCAGGTGCGCCGCGTGCTGCAGCGCCAGAGCTTCGACGGCGCGCAGATCACCCTGCTCGACGCCCTTCTGAAGCTGCGGCAGGTGTGCTGCGACCCTCGCCTGGTCAAAGGCAGCGAGGCCGCCCGGGCGCATCCCGCCACCATGGAGCGCGCCAAGCTCGAGTGGCTGGCCGACACCCTGCCCGCCCTGGTGGCGCAAGGCCGCCGCGTGCTGGTGTTTTCGCAGTTCACCGAGATGCTCACCCTGGTGGCCCAGGCGCTGGATGCGCTCGCCCTGCCCTGCCTCGCGCTCACTGGCGAGACCCCGCCCCGCGCGCGCGGGGCCGTGGTGCGGCGTTTTCAGGCCAGTGACGACCCCGACACGCCACCCATCCTGCTGGTCAGCCTGAAGGCTGGCGGAGTGGGCCTGAACCTGACCGCCGCCGATACCGTGATCCACCTCGATCCCTGGTGGAACCCTGCCGTGGAAGAACAAGCCACCGCCCGTGCCCACCGCATCGGCCAGGACCAGCCGGTGTTCGTCTACAAAATCGTGGTGGAGGGCAGCATCGAAGAACGCATGCTGGAGTTGCAGGCGCGCAAGCAGGCACTCGCGCAGGGTGTGCTGGGGCACGACGCGGCAGGCGCCGCCAAGTTCAGCGAGGCGGACCTGAACGCCCTGCTCGCACCCTTGGCTGAGCCGCAAGACAACCCGCTGGCGATTCCCGCGCATGACGCGGTCCGATGGGGTGGCACGGGTGTGCGGCGCTGAAGGCACTGTCCAATCCTTTTAATTCATGGAATCAGAGTGTTTTAGCCTTCACGCCCTAGATAATCATGCGGTGGCAGCTATTAAATTAATAGCAAAACACCGTCTGGACGCGCGGGCGACCCCATCCATGTGCGGCACCCGGCCAAAATGGCGCCATGACGACGACCCCGCCCCGCGAACCCCGGTACTGGCTCATGAAGTCCGAGCCACAGGAATGCTCCATCGACGACGCCCTGGCCGCCCCGGGCGCCACCGTGCCCTGGACCGGCGTGCGCAACTACCAGGCGCGCAATTTCATGCGCGACGGCATGCAGGTGGGCGACGGCGTGCTTTTCTACCATTCCAGTTGCCCCGCGCCAGGCGTCGCCGGGCTGGCGCGCGTGGCCTCCGCCACCCGGCCGGACCCGACGCAGTTCGATCCCGAATCGCCGTACCACGACCCCAAATCCAGCCCGGACCAACCGCGATGGCTGCTGCTGGATGTGCAGGCGCTGCGCAAGACCCGGCTGCTGTCCCTGGCCGAGCTGCGCGCCCGCCCCGAGTTGGCCGGCCTGCAGGTGCTGCAAAAAGGCAGCCGCCTGTCCATCACGCCCGTGGAGGCCGCAGATTGGGAGCGGGTGGTGGGCTTGCTTTAGGCCGCCTCCTGCCGGTGGCCTCAATCGTCGTCGCGCAGGTGCCTGGCCAAAAAAGCCGCAATGCGCGTTTCATAGGCGGCTGAATCGAACGCGTGCAGATCGACATGCGCCGCGCCGTCCACCACCCACAACTCTTTCGGGTCGTCTGCCGCCGCGTAGATGCGCCGGGTTTCCGCCAACGGCGTGTGGCGGTCTTCCGATCCCGCGGCGATCAGCAGCGGCGTGTTCAGCGAGGGCATTTCGGCGATGGGCCGCAGTTGGTCCGCGGAAATGTCCAGCCACACCGGAAGCTGCCACAGCAGCAGCGGCGTGAACCACCGGCCGACCGGCCCCAGATGAAGGGCCAGGCGGTCGGACACAGCGTCTTCGAGCGTTGGAAACATCGACTCCAGCACCACGGCGCTCAAGGAGACATCGGCCCGCGAAAGCACCAGCGAGGCGGCTCCCAGCGAGACGCCGATCACGCCGATCTTTTCGTCGGGCAGCGCATCGGACAGGTAGTCCAGCGCCGCTGCAACGCCCTGCGCTTCGTTCCAGCCGAAGGTCACGCGGTCCCCGGCGCTCTCGCCATGGGCGGGCAGATCGATCAGCAGCACGGAATAGCCCAGGCGATGCAGGAACCGGGCCCGGCCCAGCATCTGCCGGCGGTCCGCGCTGATGCCATGCAGCAGCAGGACGGCCCCGGCGCCGGCATCGCCACGCACCATCCAGCCCGAGATCGACTGGCCCATGAGGGTGTCGAACTGGACGCGGCTGGCTGGCAGATCCACGGGAGCCGGGCCGATCGATCGATGGTGGGGGCGGCTCAGCATTTCACCTGCACCGTACAAGACAGCCAGGCATGCAAAGGCAGCAGCCAATGCCGCAAGGATTCGACGTTTCATGGCAGGGATGCTATCGAATCGGAGGCACGCGATCGCGCAAAGCACGCCTGCCACCGAGGCGACCCATGGTCAGCGCCACCACCCCAGCAGCGCCAGGCAAGGCACGGCCACCGCGCCCAACCCCAGCCAGGCCCGCAAGGCACTCCGCGCACAGAACACCCACAGCGCGATGACCGCATACACCGCAAAGCTGAGCAATGTCGCCAGCAACACGCCATCGGCGCGGCTCCATCCCCACAGGCGCGGCGCAGCCAGCGCGAGGACGGCGGCGAGCAAAGAGGCCAGCACGTAGCCGCCCGCGCAGGCTGCCAACACCCTGCTGGCGACGCCCAGCCGGGCGGGCCAACGCATCGATGGGTGCGGTTGCCGGCTCATCCCTGCACTCCATTGCCCGGCACCTGGCGCTTCGCGGCGCCAGGCCGTGCTTTGTGCCAGCCGCGCCCCGTGCGGTAGGCCGCCCAGGCCAGGGCCGCGCCGAAAGCGAGCGCGGTGAATTCCACCCCAGCGCGCTGCCAGTCCGCCGCCATGGCATAGCGGCCCAGGTGCTGGCCCGTGGTCCAGGCATTCAGTGCGGGGAGTGCCACGCACAGCAATGCAGCCACGCTCAGCTGTTCCACCCACGCCCGCCGCGGCGGGCGCAGCGCGGCGTGCAGCAGCGTGGCCAGCCAGATCCACAGGAAGGCCCGGATCTCCCACAGCGCGCGGCCAGGCAGGTCCGTGGGCAAAAGGCGGTTGGCATAAAGGTAGCCGATGCAGGCGATGCCGATGCCTGCCACGGCCGCGACGTTCAGTGCCTCGATGGCGCGGTAGATGCCGGCCGTGGCACGGCCGAATTCGTTGCCGGACGCGCGGCGGCGCTTCACGCTGAACAGCACGGTGCCGGTGGCCACCATCACGGTGCCGAGCAACCCGCTGGCGAAGTACAGCCATTTCATCGGCCAGCCGCCGAAGCGGGCGAAGTGCAGCGATTCCATCACCGCGTGCACCTGCTCGGAGGCGAAGGCGGCATCGGCCCCGTGGCGGCGCACCTGCAGCACGGTGCCGGTCACGCCGTCGAACGCCACGCTGGCCACGGGATTCAGCAAGGCGCGGCGCTGGCCTTCGCCGGGCTCGCCTTCGCGCGGGCCGAGCACGCGCACCGTGGCATTCGCATCGCCCGGGGCCTCGACCACCACCATGCGCGGCGGTTGGCCGATCAGTGTGCGGGCCTGCAGCAGCAGCGGGGCCAGGTCGTGCAATTCAGCGGGCCGGCCGGTGCGGGGGCGGCGCAGTTCTTCGCCACCGCCCGCATGCAATTCGGCCTGGAACCGGGCATAGGCTTGGTCGCCGAAGCCGTAGGCCGCTTGCAGGGGCCATGGCATGTACGAGGTGTAGAAGATCGCCAGCCCGGTATAGACGATCATGAATAGAAAGGGCAGCGTCAGCACGCCCGTGGCGTTGTGCGCGTCCATCCACGACCGCTGGCCCTTGCCGGTTCGGAAGGTGAAGAAGTCCTGAAAGATGCGCCGGTGCACGACCACGCCGGACACCAGCGCCACCAGCATGCACATCGACACCCAGCCGACCACCCAGAACCCGAGCGCGTTCCACTGCAGCATGTAGTGGAACGACATGAAGTGCCGCCCACCCTCTGTCGCGCGGCCCCAGGGCGCGGGCAGCACGGCACCGGTCACCGGATGCAGCGCGGCCATCTGGTTGGTGCGGCCGTTTCGCCATGCCAGCAGCAGGGCATCGCCCGGGCGCTGGGGCAGCTCGATGCGCCAAAAGCGCGCATCGCCCGCCTGCGCCGCCAGATGGCGCACGGCTTGCGCCATGGCCGGCGCACCGACACCTTCCGTGCCGGCATCGGCGCCGGCAAGCACGGGCCGGGCCTCCATCCAGCGGGTGATGGGCTCGCGGAACACACTCAGCGTGCCCGTGAGAAAGATGGCGCAAAGCAACCAGCCGCACACCAGGCCGCACCAGGTGTGCAGCCAGGACATGGACTGGCGGAAGTTGCCGTTGCCCTTCATGCGGCCCCCATCACGGGCCATTCGCTGTGCAATCGACTGCGCACGTTCAGAAGGCGCCCCGCAGAGTCAGCATCACGTTGCGCGGGTCGCCGTAGTAGCTGCCGTTGACCAGCGCGGTGACCGAGCTGTAGTAGCGCTTGTCGAACACGTTGTTCACGTTCAGCGCCGCGGTCCAGTGGCGGTTGATCTGGTATTTGACCAGCGCATTCCACACCGCCCGCCCGCCGTTAGTGGCGCGCACGGCGCCGATCTGGCGATAGCTGCCGCTTTGCGCGTTGACGCCGCCCCCGAGGGTGATGGCGTTCAGCTCGCCCGGCAACTGGTAGGTGCTCCAAACGCGGAACAGGTGCTTGGGCGTGTAGCTGTTGAAGGACAGGCCCTGGCTGCTCACGTACTTGAGGTACTTGGTCTGGTTGAAGGTATAGCCGGCAAACAGGTTCCAGTGGCGCGCCACTTCGCCGCTCACCTCCGCATCCAGGCCCTGGCTGCGCACCTCGCCCGTGTCGGTGTAGCAGTAGTAGTCGCTGCGGCAGGTGGGGCTGGTGCTGAAGTCTTCCTGCGCGCGGTTCTTCTGGTCCACGCGGAACAGGGCGAACGAGGCATTCACCTTGCCGTCCATCAGCTCGCCTTTGAGGCCCGCTTCGTAATTGGCGCCCACCATGGGCTTGAGCAGTTGGCCCGCCTCGTTCAGTTCGGACTGCGGCTTGAAGATGTCGGCATAGCTCACGTAGGCTGACCATTGCGGGTTGAGCGCGTAGATCAGCCCGGCATAGGGGTTGACCTTGGCGTTCTCGCGGCTGTGGGTGGCCGATGTGGACGGCGTGGCGCCGGTGGTGACGGTGTCCCAGTCGGTGCGGAACCAGCTGACGCGCGCACCGACCACCAGCTTGAGCGGGTCGGTCAGCTGCAGGCGCGCCGCGTTGTAGAAGCCCAGTTGCCGGGCCTTGCCCTGCCGCGCCTCGCGGGTGCCGGTGTAGATCTCGGCGTCCGTGGGCTCGCGAAAATCCGGGTTGTAGCGGTTCAGGCCGAAGATGTTGTAGTTGGTCCGAAAGCCGTAGATGGTGTCGTTCGTGGTGTGCGTGTAGTTCACGCCGCTCACCAGTTCGTGCCGCCGGCCGAAGGCATCGAATTTTCCGGTCAGGTTCGCGTCGATGCCCGAGGTCTCGATGTCTGCGATGGACCGGGCCACGATGTTGGCGCTCTGCATCAGCGCCGGGTTGACCGCCCGGTTGACGCCGGCGTATTTCAGGTCGTGCTCTTCCTTGAGGTGCATCGCCGTGAGCTGGAGCTTCCAGTCGTCGTTGAACTGGTGCGCCGCATCGAAATACAGCCCGCGGTTGGACGACTCCTGCCGATTCCAGGTGGCGCCCAGGTAGGTCGAGCGGGGCAGGTTCAGGTCGCCGCCGGTGGCGTAGCGCGGCAGGCCGTTCATCGAGGGGCGGCCCCGCGTCTCTTCGGAACTGGCCCCGAAGTTGATGCGTGTGGCGGCCGAGACGTCGTATTCCAGCGTGCCGTACACGGTCGGGCTGCGGCGGTTCACGTAGTCCATGAACGAGTGGTGGTCTTCGTAGTCGATCAGCGCGCGGCCGCGCAGCGTGCCCTCTTCATTCAAGACGCGGCTGGCATCGAGCTGCGCGCCGTAGCGGTCCCACGAGCCCGCGCGGGCCTCCACCGTGGTGGCGTTGGTGTTGAGAGGACGCTTGCGCACCAGGTTGACCGCCCCGCCGGGGCTGCCTTCGCCCTGAAGCAGGCCGGCGGCGCCGCGCAGGACCTCGGCCCGGTCGATGATCGCCATGCCGGACGCATAGTTGCTCGCCCGCCCGTACATGCCGCGGTTGAGCGGAACCCCGTCGTACTGCACCGTGGTCAGGTCGTAGCCGCGCGAGTAGATGTATTTGCCGCCCTGCGGGCTTTGGGCCAGCGTGATGCCCGTGGTGCTGGCGAGCGCGTCATAGACCGAGGTGATGTTCTGCTCGTCCATCAGCTGGCGCGTGACGACGCTGATCGACTGGGGAATGTCCTTGAGCGCCTGGGCGCCCTTGCCCACCGTGACCGCACGCGTGGTGTAGGAGCCCGTGTGCTCGGTCGCCACCGGCCGTTCGGCCTGTGCCGATACCGTCACGGGCGCAAGCGTCGCCGTGCCTGCGCCTTGCGGCACCCGGCGCACGACCACCGACGTGCCTTCGATTTCCGCGAACAGCCCGCTGCCCGCCAGCAGGCGGTTGAGCGCCTCGCGGGCGGTCAGCCGCCCTTGCACAGCCGGTGCGACCTTCCCCTCCACCAGCGCAGGCTGCACCATCAGCTCCAGGCGCGCCTGCCGCGCCAGCGCATCCAGGGCCTGGGCCAGGGGCTGGGCGGCAATGCGGATGTCCACCGGCACGGATGCCGCAGCCTGTGCGCCGGCCCCCGACTGGGCATGGGCGGACAAGGCGCCCAAAGCCAGGGCGGCGGCCACGGCCAGCGGGGCGGGATGGAAGCGAAAACGGGACATGCGAGCGATCTCCGGAAGGTTGAGAATAAGAAGCCTTCTCAGGTAGACGCATGGCTTGGCAAAACCCCAACCTGGGCTTTGCGCTTTTTTTGAAGAAGTGAAACGACCCGTGCCATCGACCCCGCGTGAGGCCTGAAAGATCACGGACTCAGTGGGCCGCCAGGATTTCGGTGTGCGGCGCCTCGCCCTGCAGCCGCACCGGCAGCACCTTGGGAAGCGCCTGCCGGAAGTTGTCCAGGCGGCGCGGGTCGAAGGTGCCGGTCATGCGCAGTGCGCCCACGGCCGCATCGCGCACCACCAGGCCGGTCGGCCCGTAGCGCTCGAACTCCGCCAAGGCCTGCGCCAGCGGCACATCGTCCAAGGTGATTCGCCCATCGCGCCAAGGGGCCGCCCCTGCGGCTGCCACCGGGCCGACAGGCGCCATGTGGCCCGCCGCATCGGCGGCGACCTGCTGCCCCGCAGCCAGCGTCACCACCGCCGCTCCGGGGTGGGCACACTGCCCTGCAGCGGGGACCGTCGCCACGCGCACACGGCCTTCTTCCACGGCCACCCGCACGCCGTCGTCGCCGGGCACGTTGGCGGTATGGCGCACCGAAAAGCGCGTGCCCACCACGGTCACTTTCACGGCGCCGGCCAGCACATCGAACGGCCGGGTGGCATCGCCCTGCACCTGGAACAGGGCTTGCCCCTCCGGCAGGCGCACTTCGCGCCGCTGGCGGTACAGCGCCACCTCGACCCGCGTGGCCGTATCGAGCCGCAAGCGGCTGCCGTCGGGCAGCTGCACGTCCAGCTGCTGGCCCCGTTCCGTCGAAAAGTTCTGCACGAAAACCGGCTGCTGCTGCCAGTGGTCCCAGGCCAGATAGCTGCCGCCGCCAGCGGTCAACAGCACCGCGGCCGCCACAGCGGCCTGCGGCACCAGGGCAGACCACCCTTGCAGCCAGGCCCTGCGCGTGGCGGAGGCCGGTGCGGCCCGCGTGCGATCCGCCTTGGCCTGGTCGGCGGCCAACTGTCGGCGCAACTGCTGCACGCCAGCCGCCGGCAAGCCGTCCAGCCGCTGCCAGTCGGCCTGCCAGCGGGCAAACGCCGCCTGCCGGCCCGCATGCCCTGCCAGCCAGGCCTGGAACTCGGCGTTCTGCTCGGCGCCGCGCCCGCGATTTAGGCGCACGAACCACTCCAGCGCCTCAGCATCGAGGTCGCTGGGCGAGGGGGCAGCGCGGTGGAGGTCGGTCATGCGGGTTTGAGGGGTTTGCCTTGCAGTAGACGCACGGCGCGGCGCCATCCCAACCCGCGCCGGCCAGAAAATGCGTGGTGCATCACCACGGGCCTTCTTTCGGATCGGTGCATTCGATGGAATCGGCAGGTTGGCGCAATGGCCGCGGCACGCCCTCCAGACGGTCGTGGCAGTCGCGGCAAGCCTGCATGCCCCGCTGGATGTGGCGCTCCACCATCGTCACGGAGATACCCATGCGGCGCGCAATGTCGGCCTGCGGCAGGCCATCGAATTTGTACAGGATGAACGCCTCGCGGCAACGCAGTGGCAATTCGCCGATGGCGGCCAGCAGCGCATCCACCGTCTGGGACGACATGGCGGCCACCTCGGGCTCGCAGGCGGCCGGAGCGGCCAAGGTCTGCGCGGCCTGCTCGAAGGCACTGTCATCGTCCAGCGGGGCATGCTGGCCGCGCACCGCGTCGCGGCGATGCTGGTCGATGACCAGGTTGCGTGCCGTGCGGTACAGCAGTGCACGCGGTTCCGCGATGGCCTCGCCCGATCGCTGCACGGCCAGCACCCGTGCATAGCTTTCCTGCGCCAGATCGGCCGCCATCTCGCGATCCTTGACGGACCCTTGAAGGAACCTCAGCAACTCTCGGTAATAGCGCACGAACACGGAAATCTGAACCAGGGAATAAGGCCATGCCCATCGACAGGGCCAGACCCGGCGAAAGCGGAGCCGGTGGCGCCAAAGGCAAGTGAAGGCGCGAGTATAGAAGATGCGGTAAATGAGATTCACTTCGAACTGCATGCGCCCGATCCTGAAAAAGCGATCCGATGCCACGGCCACGGCGCCCCCGGTCAACGCCGATCCGCCCCTTCTCCTGCCGGATAGGGCGTGAACCGGCTTTCGTTCTCGCTCACATCCAGCGGCCGGCCCAGGAATGGAAACGCCCGCTGCGGGCAGCCCGTGCGCTCGCACACCTTGCATCCCATGCCGATGGGCGTGGCGATCTCGGGATCGTCCAGATCCATGCCCCGCGAATAGACCAGCCGGGGCGCATGGCGGATGTCGCAGCCCAGGGCCACGGCAAACGTCTTGCTTGGCGCGCCGAAGCCGCCCTGTCCGGCCGAAACCGTGCGCGCGATCCAGAGGTAGCTGCGCCCATCCGGCATGCGGGCCAGTTGCGGCAGGATCTTGCCGGGCTGCGAAAACGCTTCGTACACGTTCCACAGTGGGCAGGTGCCACCCGTCTTCGAGAAATGGAAATGGGTGGCGGACTGGCGCTTGGAGATGTTGCCTGCCCGGTCCACGCGGATGAAGAAGAACGGCACCCCGGGCGCGCCTGGCCGCTGCAGTGTGCTCAGCCGGTGGCAGATGGTCTCGAAGCCCACGCCGAAACGACGCGCCAGCCGGTCGATGTCGTAGCGCGTGGCCTCGGCCGCCTGCAAAAACACCGCGTAGGGCAACAGCAAGGCGCCGGCGAAGTAGTTCGCCAAGCCCATGCGGGCCAGGGTGCGGGCCTGCGGGTCTTGCCCGAATTCCGGCAGGTCCACCAATGCATCAAGCAGCGGTGAATGCTCCAGCAACGCCAGTTGGGTACCCAGCTGGAACGCGAGCTGGCCAGGGTCCAAAGACGGGGACAGCCGCAGCACCTTGCTGCCCGGGTCATAGCTGCGCAGGTAGGTGCCCCTGTCGTCCTGCGAGGGCACTGCGCGCACGCCATGGCGATGTTGCAGACGCTGGACGAGCCAGTCGGACAGCAGGCCGCCCTGGGCGCGCGCCTGGGTGGCGAGCTGTTCGGCGGCACGGTCGATGGAGTCCAGGTAGTTCTGGTGCGACAGGAAAAAGTCGCGCACCCGCTCGAAGGCCAGGGGTTGCAAGGGGACAAGGTGCGAATCGCCGGTGTCCGAACCCTCCACATGCCCATCTCCCCGGCCGTCGCCCAGGCGAATCGCGAGGGCTTCCAGCCGCTGCGTGGCCTCTAGATGGCGGTGGTGGAGCGCCAGCAACGCGCGGCCCACAGCCGGCATCTGCGAGGCGATCTCCCGCAGCTCCGGCAGCGCGACCGGCTCGCCGCCCGGGTTGTCGGCCAGCGCCTCCTGCAGTCCCGCGACCATCCGCGCCTCTTCGTCCTCGGAGAACTGCTGCACGTCCACCCCGAGCGTGCGGCTGACCTTGAGCAGCACGGCCACGGTGAGCGGCCGCTGGTTCTGCTCCAGCTGGTTCAAGTAGCTGGGCGACAAGCCCAGCGTTTGTGCCATGGCGATCTGCGACAGGCCGCGCTCGGCGCGCAGCTTGCGCAGGCGCACGCCCATGAAGGTCTTCTTCATGGAAGCGTTCCCATCATTGCATTCGCAGAATTTGCAAACTGGCGATTGGTCATTCGCAAAGATTCGCCTTTTCAGTGCTTTATCAAAGCATCCATTGTGCGTAGATTGCGAAGCATGACAACCCCGAGCCGCCCCCTCTTCCGCTTTTCAAAGGACCTCGCATGACTCTCGCGAACGCAACCGCGCCCACGGGCGCCCGAGCCAAGAAATCCGTGGCCCTGTCCGGCGTCACGGCGGGCAATACGGCGCTGTGTTCCGTGGGACGCACCGGCAACGACTTGCACTACCGCGGCTACGACATCCTCGATATCGCCGAAGTCTGCGAGTTCGAAGAGATTGCCCACCTGCTGGTGCATGGCAAGCTGCCCACTGCCGCCGAGTTGCGCGCCTACAAGGCCAGGCTGCGGGCGATGCGCGGGGTGCCGGCCAGCGTCAAGTCGGCGCTGGAGCAGATTCCGGCGCATGCCCACCCCATGGACGTGATGCGTACCGGCGTGTCGGCGCTCGGCTGCACCCTGCCCGAGAAGGACGAACACCCCGCGCCCGGCGCACGCGACATTGCCGACCGGCTGATGGCATCGCTCGGATCGATGCTGCTGTACTGGTATCACTGGTCCACGCAGGGTCGGCGCATCGATGTGGAAACCGATGACGACTCCATCGGCGCGCACTTTTTGCACCTGCTGCATGGCCGCAAGCCGCCAGCGAGCTGGGAGCGCGCCATGCACACCTCGCTCAACCTGTATGCCGAGCACGAGTTCAATGCCTCCACCTTCACCGCGCGCGTTATCGCCGGCACGGGCAGCGACCTGTATTCGTCGATCTCGGGCGCCATCGGCGCGCTGCGCGGCCCCAAGCACGGCGGCGCCAACGAGGTCGCGTTCGAAATCCAGAAGCGCTACGACAACCCGGACGAAGCCGAGGCCGACATCCGCCGCCGCGTCGAGGCCAAGGAGGTGGTGATCGGCTTCGGCCACCCGGTCTATACCGTGAGCGATCCACGCAACGCGGTCATCAAGGGCGTCGCGAAAACGCTGTCGCAGGAGGCGGGATCGACCCGCATGTTCGATATCGCAGACCGGCTGGAGGCCGTGATGCGCGAGGTCAAGAACATGTTCCCCAACCTGGACTGGTTCAGCGCCGTGAGCTACCACATGATGGGCGTGCCCACGGCCATGTTCACGCCCCTGTTCGTCATCGCCCGCACCAGCGGCTGGGCCGCGCATGTGATCGAGCAGCGCATCGACAACAAGATCATCCGGCCCAGCGCGAACTACACCGGCCCCGAAGACCAGGCCTTCGTCGCCCTGGCGGACCGCACCTGAAGCCGCATCGGTGCATTCCGCCCTTCCTTTTTCACCACTACTCGATACCCCAGCCTCCAATGTCCGCGCCCATCAGCAACATCCGCCCCGAATACGACCAGGCCATCGCCGATATCGTCGATTACGCGCTCACCTACGAGGTGACCTCCGAACAGGCGCTCAGCACCGCCCGCCACATCCTCATCGACACCCTGGGCTGCGGGCTCGAAGCGCTGGAATACCCCGCCGCTCGCAAGCTCATCGGCCCCATCGTCAAGGGTACGGTGGTGCCCCATGGCGCGAAAGTGCCCGGCACCCAGTTCCAGCTCGACCCGGTACAGGCCGCGTTCAACATCGGTGCGCTGATCCGCTGGCTCGACTTCAACGACACCTGGCTGGCCGCCGAATGGGGCCACCCATCGGACAACCTGGGCGGCATCCTGGCCGTGGCCGACTGGCTCAGCCGCAACGCCGTGGCGGCGGGCAAGAAACCCTTGATGGTGCGCGACGTGCTCGTCGCCATCGTCAAGGCGCACGAGATCCAGGGCGTGATCGCGCTGGAGAACTCCTTCAACCAGGTCGGGCTCGACCATGTGGTGCTGGTCAAGGTGGCATCGACCGCCGTGGTGTCGCAACTGCTGGGCCTGTCGCGCGACGAAACGCTGGCCGCCGTGTCGCTGGCCTGGGTCGATGGACAAGCCCTGCGCACCTACCGCCACGCGCCCAACGCCGGCAGCCGCAAAAGCTGGGCTGCGGGCGACGCCACCAGCCGCGCCGTGCGCCTGGCGCTGATCGCGCAGACCGGGGAAATGGGCTATCCCTCGGCGTTGACGGCCAAAACCTGGGGCTTCTACGACGTGTCGTTCAAGGGGCAGCCGTTCCGCTTCCAGCGCCCCTACGGCAGCTACGTGGCGGAGAACGTGCTGTTCAAAATCAGCTTCCCGGCCGAGTTCCACAGCCAGACCGCGGTCGAGGCCGCCATGGCTTTGCACCAGCAACTGCAGGACGCGGGCAAGACCGTGGATGACGTGCAGCGCATCACCATCCGCACGCACGCGGCCTGCATCCGCATCATCGACAAACAGGGCCCGCTGAACAACGAGGCGGACCGCGACCACTGCATTCAGTACATGGTGGCGGTGCCGCTGATTTTCGGCCGGCTCACCGCGGCCGACTACGAAGCTGGCGTGGCCGCCGATCCGCGCATTGACGCGCTGCGAGCGAAGATCCATTGCGTGGAAGACCCTGGATACACCGCCGACTACCACGACCCCGAAAAGCGCAGCATCGCCAACGCCCTGACCGTGGTGTTCAACGACGGCAGCGCCCTGTCCGAGGTGGCGGTCGAATACCCCATCGGCCACCAGCGCCGCCGTGCCGAAGGCATTCCGCTGCTGGAGGCCAAGTTCCGCCACAACCTCGCGCGCAGCTTTCCGCGCAAGCAGCAGGACGCGATCCTCGCGGCCTCGCTCGACCCGCAAGGGCTCCAGGCGATGCCGGTGCACGAATACATCGACCTCTACGTGATCTGACGCCATGGCCCGCAACCCACGCAAACATCTGCGCGCACTGGTGGAGGCCCGCCGCGGCGTGCTGGTGCCGGGGGCGTTCAACGCGCTGTCGGCCCGGGTCGTCGAAGACCTGGGTTTCGAAGCGCTCTACGTCACGGGAGCCGGTGTGACCAACATGTGGTTCGGCCTGCCAGACCAGGGCTTCATGGGCCTTCACGAGATCGCCGACCACACGGCACGCATCCGCGACGCGGTCGCCCTGCCCCTGATCGTCGATGCCGACACGGGCTTCGGCAACGCACTCAACGTGCGGCACACCGTGCGCGTGCTGGAACGTGCCGGCGCCGATTGCATCCAGCTCGAAGACCAGGTCGCGCCCAAGCGTTGCGGGCACTTTGCGGGAAAGGAGGTGATTGCCTGCGAGGAGGCGGTCGGCAAGATCAAGGCAGCGGTGGATGCGCGCAATGACCCCGACCTGCTGATCATGGCGCGCACCGATGCGGCCGCCACCCTGGGCCTGGAGGCCGCCATCGAGCGCGCCCAACGGTTCGCAGACGCCGGGGCGGACGTTTTGTTCATCGAGGCCGTCACGACCGCCGAGGGCATTCGTGCACTGCCCGCGCGCCTGGCCAAACCGCAGTTGATGAACATGGTGATCGGCGGGCACACGCCCATCGTCGGGGCCGAAGAACTCGGCCAGTTGGGCTACGGCATCGTGCTGTACGCCAACGCAGCGCTGCAGGGCGCGGTGGCCGGCATGCAGAAGGCGCTCACCGTGTTGCGCGAGACCAAGCGCCTTGCCGAAGACCAGGCTCTGGTGACCCCCTTTGCGGAGCGCCAACGCCTGGTGGGCAAGCCCGCATGGGACGCGCTGGAGCAGCGCTATGTCTGATGCAGGCGGCTCGCCCGTGGCATCCACCTGACCGAATTGCCCGGCCTGCGCCCCATCAACACACGGCACTTCGAATCCGGTCGGACGCTGCAGGCGTCCTGCAGGCCTTTGCCGAGGAGGAAAAGCAGACGATCATCGACCGCGCCATCGACCCGTTGGCGTCTGCCATTTCCCCGATCGGATGAAAACGAGAAGCGCGCGCAGGCCGCTCAAGCCGTCTTCGGCGCTCTGGGAAGCACCATCTTGAAGCGAATGAGGCCATCCGCCGTCGAAGCAGTCACCTCGCCCTGGTGCGCCTTGGCGATCTCCCGCACGATGAACAGGCCCAGGCCCAGATGCCCGGACGAGGCGCCGAGTTCGCTGGAGTTGCGTCGCAAAGGATCGAACAGAGTATCGAGGACCTCTTGCTCAATCGGATCGGCCACGTTTTCGGTGATGATCTCCACGGCCTTCTCGTGACCGGCGACGATCACCGTGACCGGGCTGCCTTCCGGGCTGTGCTGCACTGCATTCGACACCAGGTTGGAGACCGCCTGCCGCACCCGCGATTTGTCGAATGCGTCGCGGGTATCGCCCGTGATCTGCAGGTGGATCTGCCGTTTCGGGAATGCCCGCTGCAGCATCTCGAACTCTTCCCGGCATTCCACACCCAGATCGACCGTCTCGCGATGCAATTGCATGCCAACGCCCAGGGTCGCCTTGTTGTATTCGAGCAGTGAATCGAGCAGCGAATTCAGGCGGCGGCCATTGCGCAGCAGTGCACCGATCAGATACATCGCCTGCCCGTTGCCTTGGCTCTCGACCCGCTCCAGCAATTCTGCGGTCAGCAGCATCGCGTTCAAGGGGCCGCGCAAATCGTGGCCCAGCACGCCCAGAAAAATGTGCCGCCACTTACCGATTTCTGCGGCATGGTATGCCACCGACTCGGCCACCGCCTGGTCGATGGCCTCGTTGAAACGCAGCGTGTCCTGCATGGCGAACCTGTCCGGATCGCCATGATCGGCCCATAACCGAAGCACGCAGGAACGGATCACACGGTATTCCGCCACCAGTTGTTCGATGTCGAGCCCGACGCGGGCACGCAGCGTGCCATGGGATTGCGCAGGCGTCTCCTCGGCAGGGGGCGCCGCATGACCCAATGATTTTTCGATCGACTGCGTGCGGCTTTGAGGCTGCTCCAGATCCAGTGCTATGGTGTTCAATACCAGCGGAAGATGATTACGCAGCACGCTCGCGGCCAGGCCCTGCAGTGCGGGAATCTGGGCCGCGTAGGCGAACGACTCGGCAAGAATCTGTTCCCGGGCGTGGCGAATGAACTGCGCAAGGCGCATGGCAATACTCCGATCGGCCTTAAAAATAAGTAACGTGTGCAGTTACTAGGAAAATATGAAGTCCAAACGCGTCCTGGTTGTCGACGATCATCGCGACTCTGCAGACATGCTTTGCGAACTGCTGATGATCCGAGACCCCGATCTGTCTGTTCAGGCAGCTTACGATGGCTTGTCAGGCCTGGAGCAGGCGCTCAACGGCCATTTCGATGTAGTCATTCTTGACCTCATGCTTCCCCGCATGAACGGCGCCCAGGTGGCGCGTGAAATCCGCTCCAGGCTCACCACCGAAGCACCCATTCTGGTCGCCCTGTCGGGCAGCGTCGCCGAAGTGGCGCAGCATCAGGACGGGCTGGTTTTCAATCATGCATTGACCAAGCCCCTGAATGTCGAGCGGCTCATGGGCATATTTCTTTCTTGAGACCTTGAAAACACGGTGGGTGGCGGCGCGATCCCAGGCGAGTGCGGCGCTGCCGCCGCCCGCCATCAATCAGGCGCTTTGTAGGCCAGCACCTTCAGCGCCCGCTCCGGCTGCACGTCGGCAAACACGGCGGGGTTTGCTACCCCCTCAACGAACGTCAGTTCGGGTGCCAGCTCCTGCATCTGCCCCTGCAGAAAATCCACACCCAGCTCCGGTGCGTTCAGGCACAGCAACGCGTGGCCGCCGGGTGCCAGCAAATCCGTCAGCCTCCGCATCAGGCGCGCGTAATCCTTGGTGGCGACGAAGCTGCCCTTTTGGTAGCTGGGCGGGTCCACGATCACGAGGCCGTAGGGGCCGCCGCGCGTGATCTTGCCCCACGTGCTGAAGATGTCGTGCGCAAGAAAGCTCGCGCCCGTGGTCAATCCATTGAGCTGGTGGTTCTGCTGGCCGATGGCGATGGCGCCATGGCTCATGTCCACGTTCACCACCTGCCGGGCCCCAGCCTGCAGCGCCACCACCGAAAACGCGCACGTGTAGGCGAACAGGTTCAGCACCTTGGCGCCGCGCGGCTCGCGGGCCTTCTGCGCCGTGATGTACTCGTGCACCCAGCGCCGGCCTTGCGCCATGTCCAGAAACAGGCCATGGTTCTGCCCTTTGAGCACATGCACGCGAAAGCGCGCGCCCTGCTCGGTGACCTCATGCGGGTCCGGCACGGTGCCGGCCATCAGGCGTGTCTCCGCGCGGCCCTGCACGCGCAGTTGCTCGTGCCGGCACTGGAATACCCAGTTCAATGGCTCGCCCGGTGCGACCTGCGCCCAGCGGGCCTCCAGCGCGGCCCCGATCGTGGCGAGGTCTTCCTCCTCCACGGGCTGGAAGCTGGTGAGTACGAAGACCGGCGGATAGGCGTCCAGCGACCAATGCTCGCATCCCGCAAACAGTCCGCCACGGCCATGGAAAATGCGTTGGGCATCGGTGGGGCGAGCCATGGCGGCAATGGCATCGAGCAGGGGTTGCATGGAAGGAGTGTCGGTTGGCACACGGGGCAAGGCAGCGCCGCGCAGGGGAGAGAAGGTGGTTTCAGCGCGCATTCTGCCTGCGCAAACCGCCAGGGAATCGATATCGCAGGCGCACGGCGCACCTTCTCGAAGAAAGGCACGGACACCTGCCGAGGTGCAGCCGAAGCGGCCTTCCCATGCAAAGCACCGGGTACATTTGCGCTGCGCCGGGCAGGAGAGGTCTTTGCTGCAGCCCCAGGTTGGCAGAAGGCTTGGCGCAACCTCAAAACCAATTCATAACAGGGTTCGAAATGATCAAGTCGTTGGCTACGGCCATTATTGGCATCAGCATGTCCATGAGCCTTTGGGCACAGGCACCGGAATCGCAGCGCCAGGAAAAATTGGCGGAGCAAGTGAAGGCACTGCACTGGATCGACCAGGGCCAGGGCGAGATCGGCAGCAATGCCACCGTCAAGATTCCGAAGGGTTATGCCTTCCTGGGCGACAAGGACACCGCCAAGCTGCTGGAGCTGTACGGCAACCCGCCCACGCCCAACCACTACCTGATCGCCCCGCGGTCGCTGGACTGGTTCGCGGTGTTCTCGTTCGACGACACGGGCTACATCAAGGACGACGAGAAGATCAACGCACCCGAGTTGCTGTCGTCCATCAAGGCGGCGGATGAAGAAGGCAACAAGCAGCGCAAGAAGCTGGGCATGGAGGCCCTGTACACCGAGGGCTGGCAGGTCGAGCCGCATTACGACGCGCAAAGCAAGCGCCTGGAATGGGGCCTGCGCCTGCGGGACGAAAGCGGCCACCAGGCCATCAACTACACCTCGCGCATCCTGGGCCGCACGGGCGTGATGAGCGCCATCCTGGTGTCCGATCCAGAAAGCCTCGCAAAAGACACCGAGCAGTTCAAGCAGGTGCTGACCGGCTTCAACTACAACAGCGGCCAAACCTACGCCGAGTTCAAAAATGGTGACAAGCTTGCCAAGATCGGCTTGGCCGCACTCGTGCTGGGTGGAGCGGCAGCCGTGGCTTCTAAAAAGGGCCTGTGGACGGTCATCGGAGGTTTCATCGCCGCGTTCTGGAAATTTCTGCTCGTCGGCGCGGCCGCCTTTTTCGGCGCCATCGGCAAGCTGTTCGGCCGCGGCAAGAAAGAAGCCTGAGTACCGCGGCCCGGCACCCCGCCTGCCTGACTGCTGACACTCCGTGCTCACTTGGATCGGCCCTGAAGCGCAGGTGATGCTCGCCATCTGCGCCTTCTATGTGTACGACGCCTGCGTGCCGCTGGCCGCGGATGCGGGCCAATTGCGCCGTGGCCGGTCGGGCTGGCGGGGGCTGCTGGCAATGCAGGGGTTCGAGGTGCGTTGGGCTTACCTGGCGTGGCCTGCGCTGCTGTTGCCGCACCAGCCTGTCTACACGCTGCGCTGGGACCCGGCACATGTCCATCTGTCCGGCAATGCGCAGGCGGTCCGGCACCTGCAGGCACATGCCGCCAGCTTTACCGGCTTCGCGCTGCCGCTGTACGGGCTTGGCGCCGCTTTGTTCGCGCTGCTGCCTACCGTGTTGTTCATCCGGCCCAGCGAAACCGCGCAACTGGGCGCCCTGGCGTTGATCTATGGGTTCGCCCTCTGGATCGCACTGCTGGCGCGGCGGCACGGACAGCGCGGCCACACACCCCGGCGCACGGCCCGTTCGGTGGCAGTGCAAGCCATTCTGTGTCCGCCGTTTGCGCTCAATGCCGTGCGCAAGCTGTCGGCGGCCCATTCGCCCCCTTGCGACTGGCTGCAGGCGGCCCATACCCTGCTGGAGCCGGGTGAATGGCGCGACCTCGCACAGCGCGCCCAATCCGTCATCGAGGCGGGCATGGACGAAGCGCAGGCGGAAGGCCGAGTCGAAATGCTGCAGCGGCTCGGCGCAGCCCATGGACGGCTGCAAGCCAGCACCGAGACTGGCACGCAGGGCCAAACACCGTAAGCAGGCCAAACACCGTAACTGCGCTGCAGGCTCGAAGGCGCGAGGTATGCGTTGCTTTCGAGTGCTTCGTACCCCAGGCAATGAGCGGTGAAATGGCGGTGCAGCGCAAGCCTTCCGATTCGACTCAGCGGGTCTATCCCGCATCAGAACGCCATTGGCTACCGCAGGCTCGCCGCGGCGGCCAGTGTTTGGCGGATTCCTTCCGCATACGGTGTCTTGTGGATGGGGCCCATCAGTTGCCGCAGGGCCGAGTCGTCCATGATCAGTGGGTCGGTCATCAGGTAATTCATCTCCACCAACTCGCGCATGAACGGATTGAACAGGCCGAGCAGCCGCAGCATCGTCTTGCCAGCCACCCGAAGTTGTATCTTGCTGCCGGTCTGGCGCTCCATTTCAGCCACCATGTGGCGCTGCGTGGTCACGCCTGCACCAGCCAGGTTCCATATCTTGCCGAACGCAGCGGGGGTATCGGCCAACTGCGCGACCACCGGGCCCACGTCCGGTACGTAAACGAATTCATGCGGAGAATCGATGGGGCCCACCAGGTTGGCGGTGCCGCCACGCACGGCAGCCTGCGCGGCGCCGTCGAGCAGGCTGGCCTGCACGCCAGGGCCATAGAAATCCGGCAGGCGCAACACCGTCGCGTGGATGCGGCCATCGGCATGGGCCTGCATCACCAAATCTTCCTGCTCCTTGCGCATGCGCCCCTTGAAGGTGTGCGGTGCGCGCGGATGGTCTTCGCGCACCGGGCGGGCCTGGGGGCGGCCATAGGGATACACCGTGCCGATGAGCACGATGTTCTTGACCCCCGCCGCAATGGCCCCTGCCAGCGTCTTGCGCATCAGATCGGGGTGCAGTTCGAACTGCCAGTAGTTCACGCCCACCATGTAGATCAGCGTTTCCACGCCGTTGGCTGCGGCCTGCACCGAATCCGGGGAGTCAGGGTTCCAGGTCACGATGTCCGCCAGCGAATCGGCACCGAAGGCCTTGTCCAGGCTGGACCGGGTCCGGCCGACCACGCGGTAATGCTGGCCCTTGGCCCGCAGTGCGGCGGCGATGCTCTGGCCTATGGCGCCTGCTGAGCCGAAGAGTGCGAATTTGACTGGGGACATGGTGATTTTCCTGAGGCGGGGCGTGAAGCGAAAGGGCTGAGAAGGAGCCCTGCATTGATTCGACGGCATTGTTTTTGCGGTGCGAGACAGCAGTTTGCGATGAATGCACTCAAAAGAAAATTGCCTAAAATTGCATTCCACCTATAAACAAATGCATACCATGACCGACGCCGAGCCCAACTGGGAGTGGTATCGCACCTTCCTTCAGGTTCTGGAAACAGGCTCGCTCTCAGCCGCTGCGCGCGCCATGGGCCTGACGCAGCCCACCGTGGGCCGCCACATCGACAGCCTGGAAACCGCACTGGCACTGAAGCTCTTCACGCGATCGTTCGACGGCTTCACGCCCACCGACGCAGCGTGGGAGCTGAAGCCTTATGCCGCCGGCCTGGCGGACACTGCGGCGGCGCTGCGCCGCGTTGCCAGCAGCCACGGGGCAGGCGTTCGCGGCACCGTGCGCATCACGGCCAGCGAGATCATCGGGGTCGAGGTGCTGCCTCCGATCCTGTCAGCACTGCGCGGCAAGCATCCGCAACTGACCATCGAGCTGGTGCTATCGAATGCAGCGGACGATCTGCTGCACCGCGAGGCCGATATTGCAGTGCGCATGTTCAAGCCCACGCAAGATGCCTTGGTCGCCAAGCGTGTGGGCGCTATCGAATTGGGCCTCCATGCGCACAAGGACTACCTGGCGACCCATGGCGTGCCCAAGTCGATGAAGGGACTGGCCAACCATTCGATGATCGGCTTCGACCACGGGACCGCGTTCATCCGCAAGATGCAGATCCAGTTCCCGGTGTTTTCGCGTCCGGGCCTGGCGTTTCGTGCGGACAGCGATTTGGCGCAACTGGCCGCCATCCGGGCAGGCTTTGGCATCGGCGCTTGCCAGGTCGCGCTGGCGGCCCGGGACCCATCGTTGGTTCGCGTGCTGACATCCCGGTTTTCGCCCGCATTGGACACCTGGATCGTCATGCACGAAGACCTGCGCGAGAGCCCGCGTTGCGCCGTGACCTTCACGGCACTCGCCACAGGCTTGGGCCGCTACATCCTCCAAGGCGCTTAAGGCATCGATCAGTCCACCGACGCGCCGGACTGCTTCACGGCCTTGCCCCATTCCACGATCTCGCTGGCGACGAACTGGTCCATCGCCTCGGGCGTGCTGGGCGATGGCTCGGAGCCGCGGTCGCGCATGAACTTCTGCATCTCGGCGCTGGAGAGAATGTCCACCACCTCGTGGTTCAGCCGGTCCACGATGGCACGCGGCGTGCCCTTGGGCGCCATCAGGCCCAGCCAGCCCACGGCCTCGAAACCCTTGAATTCCGGCAGGCCGGTTTCGGCAATCGCCGGCACGTTCGGCAACTGGCTGGAGCGCGTGGCAGACGTGACGCCCAGCGCAACGGCCTTGCCCGCCTGGATGTTCGTCAGGCCCGCCGTCACCGAATCCACCATCAAGGGCACCTGCCCGCCGATGAAGTCGGCCTGCGCTGGCCCGCTGCCCTTGTAGGGAATGTGTTCGATCTCGATCCTGGCACGCGCCTTGACCATCTCCCCGCTCAGGTGCTGCGTGCCGCCGATGCCCGCGCTGGCATAGCTCAGCTTGCCCGGCTCGGCCCGGGCTTTGACCACCAGGTCTTTCATGGTCTTGATGCCGGACTGGGGGTGCGCCAGGAACACCAGCGGCACCTTGGCGACGAGGCTGATGCCCTGCAGGTCCTTGCGCGGATCGAAGTTGACCTTGCGGTACAGCGTCTGGTTCACCGCCATCGCGCTGCCGGCCATCACCAGCGTGTAGCCGTCCGCTTTGGCGCGCACCACCTGCTCTGTGCCGATGTTGCTGCCCGCGCCGGCCTTGTTGTCCACCACCAGCGGCTGGCCCAGGCGCGGCCCAAGCTTTTCCGCCAGGGCGCGGGCGAAGATGTCGGTGGCCTGGCCGGGCGGGAACGGCACGACCAGGGTGATGGGCTTTTCGGGCCAGGCGGCCAGGGCAGCGCCGGACAGGACTAGCATCGCAGCCGGCACGCAGAACTTCAATCGCATGGGAAATGTCTCCGTTGTGGTGGTCTTGCACGTCCGCGCGCGCAGCTCACAGGCGCAGATGGATGGGTGATCATAGGGGGCCAGCGCATCCCAAAAGTAAAAAAGCCGCGCAGCCCTTACGGTATCTGCGCGGCCAGCTACTGATTCGGTAGCAACCTAGATAGAGGGTTTGCTCGCTTCTTCAGCGGCGGCCCGGCCGTGAAGCTGCCATGCGCCATCTCCACCGCCATGCCGATGAGCCGCACCGCCTCTGACATCAATCTCTAACATCAATAGTTTTTGGCCTGCCCCTGCACCAGCAGATCAAACACAATCCGCGCAAAGTTTGCCGCTTTGCCTGGGTCGGCCAGCAACTGCATCATCTGGTTCTGGTGGGCTTCGCTGCTGTCCATGATGGCGTCGTCTATCGCCTTGGAGAAGTCGCCCAGCAGGGCCTGTTCGGGCGAGTTGTTCTCGATCTGCTTCATCACCTTGGCGTTCTCGCCCACCTTGTCGCGGATGGTGTAGGCGTAGTTCACCATGTCTTTGTCGGTGAGCTGGTCGGTCACAAACACATCGTTCAGGCGGTGGATGATCTGCGACAGAAACTCTTCCTTCTGCTCCTGCGGCTTGGCCGTGCCCAGGCCTTCGCCGGGCTCCAGCTTGTACTCCGCGCTGTTTTCTTTCAGCACCAGATCCTGCTGGCGTATCTTGGCCACGCGGTAGTGGCTCAGCACCACGTTGCCCAGGTCAATGTCGTCTTCGTCCAGCAAAGTTTCGCGCAGCATGGGCCGCAGGTTGCGGGCGTACAGGCTCAGCTTTTCCAGGTCGGTGTCGTCGTAATCCACGATCTGCGACATGAACTCGTAAAACCGTACAAAGGTGCCCAGGTCTTTCTTGAAGATTTCCAGCGCGTCCTTTGCCTTCTGGCATTCCTTCAGGCTTTTCTCGGCGTTCGCAATCAGCACGGCATCGCCCGTCTTCTGGGTGCGCTCAAACATCTCCTTGGCGATCTTGAAGGCCTCTACCGCCGACTTGTAGCGCAGCTGCCAGCGCTGCACCGCAGGCTTGCAGATATTCGCAATCGCCGCGTTACTCTTGTTCTTCACATAAAACGCCGCGCAGAACTGCTCCACCTCCTGCCAGGTAAAAATGCCCCCTGCCCGCAGCTTGTCCTGCAGCACAAAAATCAGGTTCGGGTCTGACACATCCAGCAGCTCCGCCGTCTGGTAGTAGGGCTGAAACGCCGCCAAAATCTCGTCCGGCTCGTTGAAGAAGTCCAGCACAAAGGTGCCCGTCTCGGCCTTGTTCGGGTAGGTGCGGTTCAGGCGCGACAGGGTTTGCACGCACTCCACCCCGGCCAGTTTCTTGTCCACATACATGGCGCACAGCTTGGGCTGGTCAAACCCGGTCTGGAATTTGTTGGCAACGATCATCACCTGGTAGTCGTCCGAATCAAAAGCCTTGCGCATGTCGCGGCCCTTGAGGTTCGGGTTCATGTTCGTCTCGGTGAATTTATCGCCCGCCGTGGTCTGGCCCGCCGCAGCCGGGTCTTTGTCGGTGAACTCCACCTCGCCCGAAAACGCCACCATGGCGTGAATCTTCTGGTAGCCAGGTTTTTCGCCTTGGTCCGCGATGTACTTGTCAAAGCACTGCTTGTAGCGCACCGCCTCCTTGCGCGAGCTGGTCACCACCATGGCCTTGGCCTGCCCGCCCAGCAAGCCCATCACGTTGCTTTTGAAGTGCTCCACAATCACCATCACCTTCTGGGCAATGTTGTGGTCGTGCAGGCGCACCCATTGGTTCAGCTTCACCTTGGCGCGCTTGCTTTCCACCTCTGCGTCAGCGTCCTGCACCTTCAGGGCCAGCTTGTAGGCCACTTTGTAGTTGGTGTAGTTCTTCAGCACGTCGAGGATGAAGCCCTCCTCAATCGCCTGGCGCATGCTGTACACGTGGAAGGCCGCTGGCTTGTTGGTGCTTGACGCTACCTCGTCCGGGCGCGGCACGCGGCCAAACAGCTCCAGCGTCTTGGCCTTGGGCGTGGCGGTAAAGGCAAAGTAGCTCAGGTTGCCCGATGCGCGCCGCGCCGCCACCGTGGCGGCAATGATGTCGTCGCCATCGAGTTCTTCACCCTCCTCCCCGGCCTCCTTCATCAGCACCTCTTTGAGCTGCCGCGCCGTCGAGCCGCTTTGCGACGAGTGCGCCTCATCGGCAATGATGGCGTAACAGCGGTCTTTCAGACTCACGCTGTTTTCAATCGCCTTCAGCACAAACGGAAAGGTCTGGATGGTGACGATGATGATGGGCTGGGCAGCCTCCAGGGCGGCGGCCAGCTTTTCAGACTTGGAGCCATCGCCCTCTTTGTTGTTGATGCGCCCCACCACGCCATCGGTGTGCTCAAACTGGTAGATCGTGTCTTGCAACTGCGCGTCCAGCACCGTGCGGTCGGTCACCACAATCACCGAGTCAAACTGCTTTTTGCCATCGGCCTTGTACAGCGACGAGAGCTGGTGCGCCACCCAGGCAATCGAGTTCGACTTGCCAGACCCCGCGCTGTGCTGAACCAGGTACTTCTGCCCCGGCCCCTCGCTGCGCGCCGCCGCCAGCAGCTTGCCCACCACGTCCCACTGGTGGTAGCGCGGGAAGATCAGGCTTTCCTTCTTGTACTTGCGGCCTTCCCAGTCTTCTTTGTCCTCAATCTGCAGGTGCACAAAGCGGGCCAGGATGTTGAGCAGATTGTCCGGCAGCAGCACCTCGTTCCACAGGTAATCGGTGGCGTAGCGGTTCATGTCCTGCGGCACATCGTTGCCCGCGCCGCCGTCTGCCGTGCCTTTGTTAAAGGGCAAGAAGTACGTGCCCTCCCCCTCCAGCTTGGTTGCCATGTGCACCTCGTACTGGCTCACCGCAAAGTGCACCAGCGCACCGCGCTTGAAGGTCAGCAGCGGCTCCGGTTTTTTGGCCACCGGGTCCACGGGCAGGCGCGTGGTTTTGTACTGCCGAACAGCGCGGTCCACGGCTTGCTTGAACTCACTCTTCAGCTCCAGCGTGGCCACCGGCAGCCCATTGAAGAACAGCACCAGGTCAATGCGCCACGCCTTGGCCTTGGCACCTGTCTCCGCAAAGCAGGCATCGGTACACCACGGGCTGTACACCAGCTCCGGCACCACGCGCAGTCGGTTTTTGGCATAGCGGGCCAGCGTGTTCGGGTTCAGGTCGTGCTCGGGCTTGAACTGGCACAGCGACAAGCGCGCATTGCGGTCGCGCAACTCGTGGCGCAACACGCCCAGCGTGCCAAAGGTGCGGCTGTCTTTGTGCGTGGCATTCGGGTCGGCCTTGCCTAGTTGCGCGGCAATCAGTTGCAAAAACTTCTGCTCCGCATCCTTGGGGTGGTTGGCGCAAAACTTTTGCCACTGCGCGTCTTGCGTCTCTTGCACAAAGCCCAGCGCATCCTCGGGGTAAAGGGCCAGCTCACGGTTGTACTTGTCCGGCGAGCCAAGCAACCAGCCATTTGCCAGCAACTGGCGAATGATGTCGTCTTGAAAGATGCGTTCGGTGGCTGCGTCGCTCATGGTCGGAGAGGTGGGGCTGTGTGGGTGAAGGCAGTCAGGCAGCGGCTTGCCAGTCGCGCACGTCGATCTTGCCGGTGACGGCGGCGGAGATCAGGGCAGTGCGGCGTTCTTGCATCAATGCAATCGCCTCTTCTGCTTTTGAAATCAACTCAAGTAACTTGCGTGACTCGCTGCTCACAAAGAAAACTATTTGCTTTTGCTCGTCAACTTTAGGAATTGGAATGACAAAATTCCCAATTTGGCTCGGACTTATGTGTGGAACGCTGACACCGGTGGTATCTGGCGTGAAATGGGCGGGGAACATGTTTGAGGACAAAAGCATCAATAGATAGTCCGCATCCAAATGCTCGCTTGTCTTTATTAATGCAACCCGCTGTAGCAATAGACATGGAAGATCAGACTCCTTAACTTTGGCAACTCGAATTCCTTCGCTAATCAAAGGTCTATCCATACCAATGACAATATCGCCTTTCCGCACCACATAAGCATCGAGACCGTCCGATGGCTTACGTTTCCAATACACCACTTCATCCCATTTCAGACTGTTTACGCTGACGTTTATTCCGCGAAGAAGTTTTGTATCTTCATCGTTGACTGAAAACCCGGACGACTGAAAAGCGTATCCAGGAAGAATTGATATGTGGAACCCGCACTTGCCCACCACCCAATGCGCAGGTACGTCGCCTAGCCGCTCCACGCCGGAGTCTTTCAACGGGGCGTTGGGATTGAGGCCTTTGGTGACTGCGTGGCTGATGACGGCTTGGCGCTTTTCCTTGAGCAACTCGATCAGCCGCTGCTGCTTCTCGATCAAGGCATCAATCTTCGCCGTTTCGTGGTCGAGGAAGGCCGCAATGCCCAATTGCTCGCCGAAAGTTGGCATCGCATATTTGAAGTTAACAAAAGTGTCCTGATACAAATGGACAATCGTGCTGCCGGTCTTGCTGAATTGAACAAAACCATCGAACACATTGGATTGCAGGAGCCAGAAGTAGTACTTTGTCGTGTATTTATTTTCTAACGGCCGTACAACGAACACGCCACTATTCAGCGTTGCTTTGCCATTCAAACCACGCACTAAGGCAACTTTGCCAATGGTTCCATCTTTGGTAATCAACAAATCTTCTTCGTTGAGCTGAATGTATGGATCTTGCTCATACCGTGCCAGATCGCAGTGGTAACAGTTTTCCCAACGAATTTCCGGGCCACTGAAGTCGGAGCCGGTCACCAAATATGGTCCTTCATCAGTGAAGTCATCTGATTTGAGTCCGTGCCAACCAACCCGCGCTTTAACATATGACTCGAACTTAACGCGAGTGAGAGCCCAGCCGCCGGGGTAACTACCAACCCATTCCACCCCCGACTCTTTGTACTGGGGATAAGGTTTATAGCGGCTCACGAATGCACCTCACGCAGCAGCGCCATGATCTCGGCGCTCACGGCGTCCAAATCGGCATCTATCTCTTCCAGTGGCCGTGGCGGCTGGTACTGGTAGAAGTGGCGGTTGAAGGGAATTTCGTAGCCGACAATGCCAATCTCGCCATCTTTGGCGTCGCGCTTGCTGGCGTCTATCCACGCATCGGGCACATGGGGCTGCACTTCGGCAACGAAGTAGGCTTCGTTGACTTCATTCACGGTGCGGCTGGGGTCCAGGGCCACGTTTTCAAAATCGCGCAGCTCGCCATCGGCTTGGTATTCGATGACTTCTTTCTTCACCTCGAACAAACCGTAGAGGGGATTGGCTTTGCCTTTGTGAACCTTTTTGACCACTTTTTCGGCGGCGGGGTTCTTCCAGCTCACGGCATCGGCGATCTGCTTTTTCTCTTTCGCGTCCAGCGTAATGCCTGCCTTTTTGCTGGCGGCCTTGATGGCTTCGTCATAGGCATTGAAGTCGTCGTGCTGGGCGCTGCCGATTGCGCTTTGCAGGGCGCGGGCCTTGAGCAACACGGCCTTTTGTGCCAGCCAGGTGCGGGCGTCGAGCAGGTCTTTGATCTGCTTTTCCTTGAGGCTGGCAAAGTCGTGCTTGAGGTGGGCGCGTATTTCTTCGGCGTAGTCGTCAAGCTGGCCGTAGAGGTCACAGTCGGCAGCGTCTTGCCAGTAGGGCTGGCCGTACTCGGCGTAGGCCCACTGCATGGCTGCATTCAGCGCGCCAAACTCAAAGCGCAGGCTGGCAATGCGTTCATCGCTGAACTGCCACGACAAGCGCAGTGCCCGCTCAATGGTGATGCGGCGGTAGCCAAACTCGTGCGTGGCAAAAATTTTGCTGGCAAAGGTTTTGGCGGTTTCGGGCTTGGGGTTAGCGGCTGGGCGACCCCGGTTGCTTTTCGCTTCCGCCTGTTTGTTGAGCGCCTGCGCTTCGACCACCTCAAATTGGCCAAAGCAACGGGTGATGGTGGCAATGTCGGCCTCATCCATCACATTGCGCTTGCTGCCCAGCGATTTGCGCATCTTGCCGCAGAGGTTGGCGCCGTTGATGAGCTGCACCTTGCCTTTGCGCTCGGCTGGCTTTTTGTTCGACAGCACCCACACATAGGTGGCAATGCCGGTGTTGTAGAACATGTCGGTGGGCAGCGCGACGATGGCTTCAAGCAGGTCGCTTTCCAAAATATGGCGCCGGATTTCCGATTCCCCCGAGCCTGCGCCGCCAGTGAACAGCGGCGAGCCGTTGAGGATGATGCCGATGCGCGAGCCACCATTCTTCACATCGCGCAGCTTGCTGATGAGATGCAGCAAAAATAGCAGCGACCCATCGGACACCCGCGGCAGGCCGGCGCCAAAGCGGCCATCGAAGCCTTTGAGGGTGTGTTCGTTGGTAATGTCGCCCTCGATCTTTTTCCAGTCCACGCCAAATGGCGGGTTGGAGAGCATGTAGTCGAACTTGCTGGCGTAGAGGTGGTCGTTGGAAAGGGTGTTACCGAGCTTGATGTTGCCGACCTCTTGCCCCTTGATGAGCATGTCGGCCTTGCAGATGGCGTAGCTCTCTGGGTTGAGCTCCTGGCCAAAGGCGCGCATCACGGCCTGGGGGTTCTGCTCGTGCACGTATTCCATGCCCGCCGAGAGAAAACCGCCCGTGCCCGCTGTGGGGTCGTAAATGGTGCGGATGATGCCGGGCTTGGTGAGGGCTTCGTCGTCTTCCATAAACACCAGCGAGGTGGTGAGGTGAACGATGTCGCGGGGGGTGAAGTGCTCGCCCGCCGTCTCGTTGGAGCTTTCGGCAAATTTGCGGATCAGCTCTTCAAACACCAGGCCCATTTCGTAGTTGGACACGGCGTTGGGGTGCAGGTCCATGGTGCGGACCTTTTGCACCACCTTGTAGAGCAGGTTGGCGTCGTTCAGCAGGCCAATGAATTCAGAAAACTTGAAGTGGTCAAAAATCTCGCGGGCGTCTTTGGAAAAGCACTGGATGTAGCGCTCCAGATTGGCCTTGATGCCCGACTCGCCCAGGGTACCGAGGTCCATGGGTGAGGTGTTGAAGAAAGCCAGCCCGCCGGAGGCACGCAGGATCAGTTTCTCCTTGGCCTCTTCCGCAATGGCCATCTTCTCGACCTTGGCTGCTGCGGCCAACACGGCGCGCTTGCTGCCCTCCAGCACACATTCCAAACGGCGCAGCAGCGCAAAGGGCAGGATGACGCGGCCATATTGGCTCTGCTTGAAATCGCCGCGCAGTAAATCAGCCAGCGCCCACAGGTCGGCGGCGAGGTTATTGGTTTCTTGGGTCATTGATTACGAACGAGGCGAACGGGGCATTAGGGTTTCAACCAAATGTGAAAAAGTATTGCGCGGGGTTGGGGCGCAATGGGCCAACCCAGGCGCAGGCCTCAAACCACAAAGCCCGAACCGTTGCCAGTTCGGGCTTTTATCTTTCAGCAGTGAGCCTGGCTTACTTCTTCTGCGGCGGCACATCCGTGCAGGAGCCGTGCGCGATCTCCGCCGCCATGCCGATGCTTTCGCCCAGCGTGGGGTGCGGGTGGATCGTCTTGCCGATGTCCACCGCGTCGGCGCCCATCTCGATGGCCAGGGCGATCTCGCCGATCATGTCGCCCGCATGCGTGCCGACCATGCCGCCGCCCAGGATGCGGCCATGGCCATGGGCCTCGGGCGAATCGTCGAACAGCAGCTTGGTCACGCCTTCGTCGCGGCCGTTGGCGATGGCGCGGCCGGAGGCGTTCCAGGGGAACAGGCCCTTCTTGACCTTGATGCCTTGCGCCTTGGCCTGGTCTTCCGTGAGGCCCACCCAGGCCACTTCGGGGTCGGTGTAGGCCACGCTCGGGATCACGCGGGCGTTGAAGGCGGCGGCGGCCAGCTCCTTGTTGCCCTGCAGTTCGCCGGCGATGACTTCCGCCGCCACATGCGCCTCATGCACCGCCTTGTGCGCCAGCATGGGCTGGCCCACGATGTCGCCGATGGCGAAGATGTGCGGCACGTTGGTGCGCATCTGGATGTCCACGTCGATGAAGCCGCGGTCGGTGACGGCCACGCCGGCCTTGTCGGCACCGATCTTCTTGCCGTTGGGCGTGCGGCCCACGGCCTGCAGCACCAGGTCGTACACCTGGGGTTCGGGGGCCGTGCCGCCCTCTTCCGCTGCGGCGAACGTGACCTTGATGCCTTCGGACGTGGCTTCGGCGCCCACCGTCTTGGTCTTGAGCATGATGTTGTCGAAGCGCTTGGCGTTCATCTTCTGCCAGATCTTGACGAGGTCGCGGTCGGCGCCCTGCATCAGTCCGTCCATCATCTCGACCACATCCAGGCGCGCGCCGAGCGTGCTGTACACGGTGCCCATTTCCAGGCCGATGATGCCGCCGCCCAGGATGAGCATGCGCTTCGGAACCGCCTTGAGTTCCAGCGCGCCGGTGGAGTCCACCACGCGCGGGTCCTTGGGCATGAACGGCAGGTGCACGGCCTGCGAGCCGGCGGCGATGACGGCGTTCTTGAAGGCGATGACCTTCTTGGTGCCCGTCTTCTCCTGGCCCGTGCCGCTGGTCTCCTCGACTTCGAGGTGGTGGGCGCCGACGAACTGGCCCAGGCCACGCACGGTGGTCACCTTGCGCATCTTGGCCATGGCGGCCAGGCCGCCGGTCAGCTTGCCGATGACCTTTTCCTTGTGGACGCGCAGCTTGTCGATGTCCAGGCTGGGGTCGCCATAGCTCACGCCCAGGTCGGCCATGTGGCTGACTTCGTCCATGACGGCGGCCACGTGCAGCAGTGCCTTCGACGGGATGCAGCCCACGTTCAGGCACACGCCGCCCAGGGTGGCGTAGCGCTCGACGACGATCACCTTGAGGCCCAGGTCGGCCGCACGGAACGCGGCGCTGTAGCCGCCAGGGCCACCGCCCAGCACGAGCACATCGCAATCCAGGTCGACCGTGCCGCTGTAGCTGGCCGCTGGAGTGTTTGCTACGCTTTTTGTAGCATCATGCCCTAGTACTGATTGCGCTGGAGCCTGTTTTGTGTCGGAGGCTGCCGCAGGCGCGGCAGCGGGTGCGGGCGCCGGGGCCGGCGCGCTGGCGGCGTCGGACGCCTCCAGCGTGAGCAGCACGGAGCCTTCCGCGACCTTGTCGCCGATCTGGACCTTGAGTTCCTTCACCACGCCGGCATGGCTCGACGGGATTTCCATCGAGGCCTTGTCGGATTCCACGGTGATGAGGCTCTGCTCGGCCTTGATGGTGTCGCCGGGCTTCACCAGCAACTCGATCACGCCGACTTCGGCGAAGTCGCCGATGTCGGGTACCTTGATGTCGATCACTGCCATAGGGGATGCTCCTTTACAGCAGGATGCGGCGGTAGTCCGCCAGCACTTGGCCGAGGTAGGCGTTGAAGCGCGCGGCGCTGGCGCCGTCGATCACGCGGTGGTCGTACGACAGCGACAGCGGCAGCACCAGGCGCGGCACGAAGGCCTTGCCGTCCCACACCGGCTTCATCTGGCCCTTGGAGAGGCCGAGGATGGCCACTTCGGGCGCGTTGATGATGGGCGTGAAGTGCGTGCCGCCGATGCCGCCGAGCGAGCTGATCGACATGCAGCCGCCCTGCATGTCGGCGCTGCCCAGCTTGCCGTCGCGGGCCTTCTTGGCCAGTTCGCCCATTTCCTGGCTGATCTGGATGATGCCCTTCTTGTCGGCATCTTTCAGCACCGGCACCACGAGGCCGTTGGGCGTGTCCGCCGCGAAGCCGACGTTGTAGTACTGCTTGTAGACAAGGGTGTCGCCGTCCAGGCTGGTGTTGAACTCAGGGAATTTCTTGAGCGCGGCCACCACGGCCTTGATGACGAAGGCGAGCATGGTCACCTTGACGCCGGACTTTTCGTTCTCCTTGTTGGTGGAGACGCGGAAGGCTTCCAGTTCGGTGATGTCGGCCTCGTCGTTGTTGGTGACGTGGGGAATCATCACCCAGTTGCGGTGCAGGTTGGCGCCGCTGATCTTCTTGATGCGCGAGAGGTCCTTGCGCTCCACGGCGCCGAACTTGGCGAAGTCCACCTTCGGCCACGGCAGCAGATCCAGCCCGGCACTCGAGCCGCCGCCGGCCGAGGGCTTGGCCGCCTGCGCCTTGGTCTGGGCCGCGCCGCTCATCACCTGCTTGGTGAAGGCCTGCACGTCGTCCTGCGTGATGCGGCCCTTGGGGCCGGAGCCCTTGACCTCGTCCAGCGGCACGCCGAGTTCGCGGGCGAACTTGCGCACCGAAGGGCTGGCGTGCGGCAGGCCGACGGGCGCAGCGCCCGGGGCATGCGGCGCGGGGGCAGCGGCGGGCTTGGCACCGGCCTGGGGCGCGGCTTCTTCAGCCGGCACTGGCTTGGCCTCGGCCGGGGCAGGCGCAGCAGCCGCCGCCGGGGCGGCGCCCGCGGCGCCTTCCATGATCGCCACGAGATCGCCCACGTTGAGCTTGTCGCCGATCTTGACCTTCAGTTCCTTGATCACGCCCGCCGCAGGCGACGGGATTTCCATCGAGGCCTTGTCGGACTCGACGGTGAACAGCGACTGCTCGGCCTTGACCGTGTCGCCCACCTTGACCAGCAGTTCGATGACCGCCACGTCCTTGAAGTCGCCGATGTCGGGCACGTGCACTTCCACGGGGCCCGACGCAGCGGGCGCCGCTGCCGGTGCGGCGGCGGGCGCCTCGGCAGGCGCGGGCGCGGATGCTACTGATTTAGTAGCGCCATGCCCTAGTGCTGATTGCGCCGGAGCCGGTTTTGACTCAGAGGCTGCCTCGCCAGCGGCCTCGACCACCACGATGACCGAGCCCTGCTTGACCTTGTCGCCCACGGCGACCTTCAGTTCTTTCACCACGCCGGCGTGGCTCGACGGGATTTCCATCGAGGCCTTGTCCGATTCCACGGTGATGAGCGATTGCTCGGCCTTGACCGTGTCGCCGGGCTTGACCAGCAACTCGATCACGCCCACTTCGTCGAAATCCCCGATGTCCGGGACCTGGATATCTACCAATGCCATGTGCGTCTCCGGTCGGTGTTTAAGCGTAGAGCGGGTTGATCTTGTCGGTGTTGATGCCGTACTTCTGGATCGCCTCGGCCACCTTGGCCAACGGCAGCACGCCGTCGTCCGCCAGGCCCTTGAGCGCCGCCACGACGATGTAGTGGCGGTTGATCTCGAAGTGCTCGCGCAGCTTGCGGCGGAAATCGCTGCGCCCGAACCCGTCGGTGCCCAGCACCTTGTAGGCGCGGCCCTTGGGGATGAAGGGGCGGATCTGCTCGGCGTAGGCCTTCATGTAGTCGGTGGAGGCAATGACCGGGCCGGTCGTCTTGGACAGCTGCTGCTCCACGAACGACACGCGCGGCGTGTCGGTGGGGTGCAGCAGGTTCCAGCGGTCGGCGTCCTGGCCGTCGCGGGTCAACTCGTTGAAGCTCGGGCAGCTCCACACGGAAGCGGCCACGCCCCAGTCCTTTTCCAGCAGTTCCTGCGCGAAGAACGATTCCCGCAGGATGGTGCCGCTGCCCAGCAGTTGCACGGTGGGGGCGTCCTTCTTGAGGGCCGGCGCCTGCTTGCACAGGTACATGCCCTTGATGATCTGCTCTTCGGTGCCGGGCTGCAGGCCGGGCATCGAGTAGTTTTCGTTCAGCAGCGTGAGGTAGTAGAAGACGTTTTCCTGGCGCTCGACCATGCGCTTCATGCCGTCGTGCATGATCACCCCGACTTCGTGGGCGAACGTCGGGTCGTAGCTCACGCAGTTGGGAATGGTGCCGGCCAGGATGTGGCTGTGGCCGTCTTCATGCTGCAGGCCTTCGCCGTTCAGCGTGGTGCGGCCCGAGGTGCCGCCCAGCAGGAAACCGCGCGCCTGCATGTCGCCCGCCGCCCAGGCGAGGTCGCCGATGCGCTGGAAGCCGAACATCGAGTAGTACACGTAGAACGGCACCATGATGCGGTTGTTCGTGCTGTACGAGGTGGCGGCCGCGATCCAGCTGCTCATGCCGCCGGCTTCGTTGATGCCTTCCTGCAGGATCTGGCCGGCCTTGTCTTCCTTGTAGTACATGACCTGGTCCTTGTCGACCGGGGTGTACTGCTGACCGTGCGGGTTGTAGATGCCGATCTGGCGGAACAGGCCTTCCATGCCGAACGTGCGGGCCTCGTCCACCAGGATGGGCACCACGCGCGGGCCCAGCGCCTGGTCACGCAGCAGTTGCGTGAGAAAGCGCACGTAGGCCTGGGTGGTGGAGATTTCGCGGCCTTCGGGCGTGGGCTCGAGGATGGCCTTGAACGTGTCCAGCGACGGCACCGTGAAGCTCTCGTCGGCCTTCACGCGGCGCTTGGGCAAGTAGCCGCCGAGGGCCTTGCGGCGCTCGTGCAGGTACTTCATTTCGGGGGTGTCGTCGGCCGGCTTGTAAAACGGCAGGTCGGCGATCTGGCTGTCCGGGATCGGGATGTTGAAGCGGTCGCGGAAGGCCTTGATGTCTTCGTCACCGAGCTTCTTGGTCTGGTGGACGGTGTTCTTGCCCTCGCCGATCTTGCCCATGCCGAAGCCCTTGACGGTCTTGACCAGCAGCACGGTGGGCTGGCCCTTGTGCTCGTTGGCGGCGTGGAAGGCGGCATAGACCTTCTGCGAATCATGGCCGCCGCGGCGCAGGTTCCAGATCTCGTCGTCGCTCATGTGCTCGACCATCTTGAGCGTGCGCGGATCGCGGCCGAAGAAGTGCTTGCGCACGTAGGCGCCGTCGTTGGCCTTGAACGACTGGTAGTCCCCGTCGTTGCACTCCATCATGATCTTGCGCAGCGCGCCGTCCTTGTCACGCGCCAGCAGGTCGTCCCAGCCCTTGCCCCACAGCAGCTTGATGACGTTCCAGCCGGAGCCGCGGAATTCGCTCTCCAGCTCCTGGATGATCTTGCCGTTGCCGCGCACCGGACCGTCCAGGCGCTGCAGGTTGCAGTTGATGACGAAGATCAGGTTGTCCAGGTTCTCGCGCGCCGCCAGGCCGATGGCGCCCAGAGATTCGACTTCATCCATCTCGCCGTCGCCGCAGAACACCCAGACCTTGCGGTTTTCGGTATTGGCGATGCCGCGGGCGTGCAGGTATTTCAGAAAGCGCGCCTGGTAGATCGCCATCAGCGGGCCCAGGCCCATCGACACCGTGGGGAACTGCCAGAACTCGGGCATCAGCTTGGGGTGCGGGTAGCTGGAGAGGCCCTTGCCATCCACTTCCTGGCGGAAGTTGAGCAGTTGCTCTTCGGACAGGCGGCCTTCCAGGTAGGCGCGGGCGTAGATGCCGGGCGACACGTGGCCCTGGATGTACAGCAGGTCGCCGCCGTGGTTTTCGCTCTCGGCATGCCAGAAGTGGTTGAAGCCGGCGCCGAACATGTTGGCCAGCGAGGCGAACGAGCCGATGTGGCCACCCAGGTCGCCGCCTTCGGGCGGGTGGTGGCGGTTGGCCTTGACGACCATGGCCATGGCGTTCCAGCGCATGTAGGCGCGCAGGCGGCCTTCGATTTCGAGGTTGCCGGGGCAACGGACTTCCTGGTTCGATTCCAGGGTGTTCACGTACCCGGTGTTGGCGGAGAAAGGCAGGTCGATGCTGCTTTGCCGGGCATGTTCAAGCAGCTGCTCGATCAGGAAGTGGGCGCGTTCGGCACCTTCCTTGTCGATGACGGCGCTCAGCGCATCCATCCATTCACGGGTTTCCTGCTGGTCGGTGTCGGGGGTGGACGACGCCGGGTTTCCGGCCTGGGGGGCGGTCTGAGCTGACATGCCTGTCTCCTTTATGGGTGCTGGCGTTGGAAATTTCGGGCGAGTTTCTCATATTTTTTTATTATTTCAAATTGTGCTTTTGATTTTCATAATGCAAAATATTGCTGCAAGTGCACATTGTTTGCCTCTGTCATAGAGGCGCCAGCGCTCCCCTACACTGCGCCCATGGAACGCCCGCCCTCTCCGCCTCCCGCCATCGGGCCCGCCGTGGCCGCACCCGTGCGCTGGTGGCGCACCTGGTGGCGCAGCCTCTCCCCCACCCGCCAGGACCGCTTCGCGGCCCTCGCGCCGCTGGCCGCCGTGTTGATGTTTCTTGCGGCCATCGTGGCGGCGTTCTGGTATTTGCGCATGGAAGAAGGCGAGCGCGAGCAGGAAGCCCTCAAGCGCGACGTGGAATACGCGCAGCAGCGCGTGCGGCTGCGGCTCCTGGAGCGGCAGGAGCAGATCATGCGCATCGCGCGCGACCTTTCCAACCAGGACCTGGAGCGCGCCGACTTCGTGGCTCGCGCCGAGGGCCTCATCAGCCAATACCCCGAACTGCAAGCCATCAGCTGGATCGACGACCGCCGCCGCATCCGCGCCAGCCACGCGGCCCCCACCATCACCAGCGGGCAATTGCGCGTGGCGGGCGAGGTGCTGAAAAACGGCGACACGGCCGACACCTTCAGCCTGGCGCGGGACCTGCAGCAACCCGTTTACGCCCAGCCCAACGGCACCGAGGGCGAGACCGCCCCGCTGCTGCAGCTGCAGGTGCCGCTGGCCGCGCAGGGCAAGTTCACCGGCGTGGTGCTGGCCGAATACTCCATCGACAGCCTGCTGCGCTACGGCACGCCCACCGAGGTGCTGGCGCGCTACGCCGTCACCATGCTGGACGGCCGCGACCAGGTGCTGGCGGGCAGCGCGCTCACGCCACGCAGCCCATCGGCACTGCCGCCATGGACCGCGCGCGCCAATGAATACGAGGTGCCCGTCTCGCCCGTGGGCAACGGGCTGGTGCTGCGGGCGCAGGCCTACCGCACTTCGCTGGGCGTGGTCGGCAGCGGGCTCTTCTGGCTGGTGGGCACGCTGAGCGCCATGACGGCCTGGCTGCTGATCGCCACTTGGCGCCACACCCGCCGGCGCATGCAGGCCCAGCAGGCGCTGGTGGCCGAAACCAACTTCCGCCGGGCGATGGAAAACTCCATCCTCACCGGCATGCGCGCCCTGGACATGCAAGGGCGCATCACCTATGTGAACGCCGCCTTCTGCCAGATGACGGGCTGGAACGAAGCCGATCTGGTCGGCCAGTCGCCGCCCTACACCTACTGGCCCGAGAGCGACCACGAGGCGCTGCACGCCAAGCTGCGCGACGAGTTGAGCGGCAAGGTCACGCTGGGCGGGTTCCAGGTGCGGGTCAAGCGCAAGAGCGGCACGCTGTTCGACGCACGCCTGTACGTCTCTCCCCTGATCGATGCCCACGGCCACCAGACCGGCTGGATGACGTCGATGACCGACATCACCGAGCCCAACCGCGTACGCGAGCAGCTCTCGGCATCGCACGAGCGCTTCACCATCGTGCTGGAGTCGCTGGATGCCTCGGTGTCGGTCGCACCGCTGGGCAGCGAGGAACTGCTGTTCGCCAACAAGCTGTACCGCCAGTGGTTCGGCTCCCAGACCGGCGGACACCTGCAACTGGTGGCGCAGGCGGGCGTGCTGCCCACCACCACCTCCAGTGCGCGCGGCATGGACGACGAGGACGGCCTGATGGGCCTTCCCACCGACCCGCTCACCAGCGCGCGATCGGAAAACGCCGAAATCTACCTGCCCGACCTGGGCAAATGGCTCGAAGTGCGCTCGCGCTACCTGAACTGGGTGGACGGGCGACTGGCCCAGATGGTGATCGCCACCGACATCACGCCGCGCCGCCAGGCCGAGGAGCAGGCCGCAAGGCAGGCCGAGCGCGCCCAGTCGGTCAGCCGGCTCATCACCATGGGCGAGATGGCCTCCAGCGTGGCGCACGAGCTGAACCAACCGCTCACGGCCATCAGCAACTACTGCAGCGGCATGGTCTCGCGCATCGAAAGCGGGCAGATCACCGAAGAGGCGCTGCTGTCCGCCCTGCAAAAGACCGCCCACCAGGCGCAGCGCGCGGGGCAGATCATCCAGCGCATCCGTGCCTTCGTGAAGCGCAGCGAACCCAATCGCGCCCTGGCCGACATCGAAACGATGGTCACCGAAGCGGTGGAACTCGCCGATATCGAACTGCGCCGGCACAACGTGCGCCTGACCCACTATGTGGCAGCGCGCCTGCCCCAGGTGATGGCCGACACCATCCTGATCGAGCAGGTGCTGGTCAATCTGATGAAGAACGGCGCCGAATCCATCGAGCACGCCCAGCGCCCGCCGCCCCGGCGCAGCGTGGAGCTGCGCGTCGTGCCCCGCCAGGTCGAAGGCCGCGACGTGATCGAGTTCACGGTGCAGGACACCGGCAAGGGTTTGGCCCCCGAAGTGCTGGAGCATTTGTTCGAGGCGTTCTTCTCCACCAAGCAGGAAGGCATGGGCATGGGCCTGAACCTGTGCCGCAGCATCGTCGAGTCCCACCAGGGGAGGATGCAGGCGGAGAACCTCTACAATGGCCCGGAGGTCACCGGCTGCCGGTTCTCCTTCTGGCTTCCGCTGGCCCAGCCTGCGGATGCCACTACGAATTCTGTAGCAAACGCATCACATCCAAGGACCCCTGCATGAGCTTGATTCCGAAAAAAGGCACCGTCTACGTCGTGGATGACGACGAAGCCGTCCGCGACTCCCTGCAGTGGTTGCTGGAAGGCAAGGACTACCGGGTGCGCTGCTTTGATTCGGCGGAATCTTTCCTCTCGCGCTACGACCCCCGCGAAGTCGCCTGCCTGATCGTGGACATCCGCATGGGCGGCATGACCGGCCTGGAGCTGCAGGACCGGCTCCTCGAACGCAAATCCCCCCTGCCCGTCGTCTTCATCACCGGCCATGGCGATGTGCCCATGGCCGTGAACACCATGAAGAAAGGCGCGCTCGATTTCATCCAGAAGCCATTCAACGAGGAAGAACTCGTCGGCCTGGTGGACCGCATGCTCGACCGGGCACGCGAATCGTTCGCCGGACACCAGCAGGCCGCCAGCCGCGACGCCCTGCTGTCCAAGCTCACCGGCCGCGAAGCCCAGGTGCTGGAGCGCATCGTCGCCGGCCGCCTGAACAAGCAGATCGCCGACGACCTGGGCATCAGCATCAAGACCGTGGAGGCGCACCGCGCCAACATCATGGAAAAGCTGAACGCCAACACCGTGGCCGACCTGCTCAAGATCGCCCTCGGCCAGAATGCGCCCAAAGGCTGATTGCTCCTGATTTGATAGCTGCCTGCACAATCAAACCGCCGGCAGGCAGCCGTTTTTATTGCCAACCCGAGTTTCTTGACGAATGACAGCCCAACTGATCGACGGCAACGCCCTCTCCCGCCAACTGCGCACCGAAGTGGCCCAGCGCGCCGCAGCCCTCAAAGCGCGCGGCACCGTCCCCGGCCTGGCCGTGGTGCTGGTGGGCGACAACCCCGCCAGCCAGGTCTATGTGCGCAACAAGGTCAAGGCCTGCGAGGACAGCGGCCTGCATTCGGTGCTGGAAAAGTACGACGCCACGATGAGCGAGGCCGAGTTGCTCGCCCGCGTCGAGGCCCTGAACAACGACCCGGCCATCCACGGCATCCTGGTGCAGTTGCCGCTGCCCGGGCACATCGACGCGCAGAAGGTCATCGAGGCGATCTCGCCCGCCAAGGACGTGGACGGGTTCCACATCGCCAGCGCCGGCGCGCTCATGACCGGCATGCCGGGCTTCTGGCCCTGCACGCCCTACGGCTGCATGAAGATGCTCGAATCCATTGGCTACTCGCTGCAGGGCAAGCATGCGGTGGTCATCGGCCGCAGCAACATCGTGGGCAAGCCCATGGCGCTCATGCTGCTGCAAAAGAACGCCACCGTGACCGTGTGCCACAGCGCCACGCAAAACCTGAAGGCGCAGACCCTGCAGGCCGACGTGATCGTGGCCGCTGTGGGCAAGCGCAACGTGCTCACCGCCGACATGGTCAAGCCCGGCGCGGTGGTGATCGACGTGGGCATGAACCGCAACGATGAAGGCAAGCTCTGCGGCGACGTGGACTTTGCCGGCGTGAGCGAGGTGGCCGGCTGGATCACGCCCGTGCCCGGCGGCGTCGGCCCCATGACCATCACCATGCTGCTCGTGAACACTTTGGCGGCCGCAGAGCGCGCGGCAGCCGCTTGACGAAGATTTTGCTGCCCCGGCCGGCTTGAACCTGACCCATCCAACGCCATCTATCCGCGCATGAGCAATCCCCTCCTCGACCCATCCGACCTCCCTCTGTTCGACCGCATCCGGCCCAGCGACGTGGCTCCAGCGGTCGATGTGCTGCTGCAACGCGCGGGTGCCGCGCTGGAAACCGTCACGGCGCCCGACTTTCCGGCACGATGGGAATCGATCGCCGAGGTGCTGGATGTCGCGACCGAGGCGCTGGGCCGCTCCTGGGGCGCGGTCAGCCACCTCAACAGCGTGGCCGACACCCCCGAACTCCGCGCGGCCTACAACGAGGCCCTTCCCCGTGTGACCGAGTTCTGGACCCGCCTGGGCGCCGATGAGCGCCTGTATGCCAAGTACAAGGCCATCGACCCGCAAATGCTGAACACCGAGCAACGCCAGGCCTTGCGCAACGCGGTGCGCAACTTCGTGCTGTCGGGCGCGGAACTGCAAGGTGCTGCGCGCGAACGCTTCGCGCAGATCCAGGAACGCCAGGCGGAGCTGAGCCAGAAGTTCAGCGAAAACGCGCTCGACGCCACCGATGCCTTCGCCTACTACGCCCGCGAAGACGAACTCGACGGCCTGCCCGACGACGTGAAGCAGGCCGCGTCGGCCGCCGCGCAATCCGAAGGCAAGGCCGGCTACAAGCTCACGCTCAAGATGCCTTGCTATCTGCCGGTGATGCAGTTCGCCCGCAACAGCGCCTTGCGCGAAACGCTGTACCGCGCCTATGTCACCCGCGCATCGGATCAGGCCGAAGGCGATGCCAAGCGCTTCGACAACAGCGCGCTCATCCGCGAAATCCTGGCCCTGCGCAAGGAAGAGGCCCAATTGCTGGGCTATGCCAATTTCGGCGAAGTGTCGGTCGTCGCCAAGATGGCCGACTCGCCCCAGGAAGTGATCGACTTCCTGCGCGACCTGGCCCGCCGCGCCCGGCCCTACGCCGAAAAAGATATCGCCGACATGCGCGAGTTCGCCGCCAAGGATCTGGGCATTGCCGATCCTCAAGCCTGGGACTGGCCCTATATCTCCGAGAAGCTCAAGGAAGCGCGCTACGCCTTCAGCGAGCAGGAGGTCAAGCAGTACTTCACCGCGCCCAAGGCCCTGGCCGGCCTGTTCAAGATCGTCGAGACCCTGTTCGAAGTGGCCATCCGCCGCGACAGCGCGCCCGTGTGGAATCCCGCCGTCGAGTTCTACCGCATCGAACGCGGCACCGAGCTCGTGGGCCAGTTCTATCTGGACCAGCCGGCGCGCAACGGCAAGCGGGGCGGCGCCTGGATGGACGACGTCCGCACCCGCTGGTTGCGTCCCGACACGGGCAAGCTGCAAACGCCCGTGGCGCACCTGGTGTGCAACTTTGCCGAAGGCGTGAACGGCGCGCCGCCGCTGCTCACCCACGACGACGTCATCACGCTGTTCCATGAGTTCGGCCACGGACTGCACCACATGCTCACCCAGATCAACGAGCGCGATGTCTCGGGCATCAGCGGCGTGGAGTGGGATGCCGTGGAATTGCCCAGCCAGTTCATGGAAAACTTCTGCTGGGAATGGGATGTGCTCAAGCACATGACGGCCCATGTGGACACCGGCGAGCCGCTGCCGCGCGCTCTGTTCGACAAGATGATCGCGGCGAAGAACTTCCAAAGCGGCATGGGCACGCTGCGCCAGATCGAATTCGCGCTGTTCGACATGCTGCTGCACACCTCGCATGACCCGTCGCAAGATTTCATGCCGCTGCTGAACCAGGTCCGCAGCGAGGTATCGGTGCTGACGCCGCCGGCCTTCAGCCGCACCGCCCACACCTTCAGCCACATCTTCGCGGGCGGGTATGCCGCGGGCTACTACAGCTACAAATGGGCCGAAGTCCTCAGCGCGGACGCTTACGCCGCGTTCGAAGAGACGGCCGGCGCGGACGGCCTGCCCAGTGCCGAGACGGGCCGCCGCTACCGCCAGGCCATTCTGGAAGCGGGTGGCAGCCGCCCTGCCATGGAATCGTTCAAGGCGTTCCGTGGTCGCGCCCCGAGCCTGGACGCGCTGCTGCGCCACCAGGGCATGGCCGGCAACGCCTGACCCCAGAGACACCGATCGACCCCTTACTTGTTCCCTGTGGAGTCCTACGACATGAAGCAACCGCTCTTCGCCATCGCGCTGGCTTCGACCCTCGTGGCCGTGAGCGCCCTGCCCGCCCAGGCGCAGCAGGTGTATCGCATCGTCGGCCCCGATGGAAAAGTGACCTTCTCGGACCGCGCGCCCGATGCCAAGACCCCGCCCGCCCAGGTCGGCGGTGGCCGAGCCAGCGGCCCGGCCTTGCCTTATGAACTGCAGCAGGTCGCTACCCGGTTTCCGGTCACGCTGTACACCGGCAGTGACTGCGTGCCCTGCGTGAGCGCGCGCAATCTGTTGGTCAACCGGGGCGTGCCGTTTGCCGAGCGCACCGTGAACACTGAAGAAGATGCCGAAGCGCTCAAGCGCCTCAGCGGCTCGACCAGCCTGCCCTTCGGAACCATCGGCTCCCAACAGCTCGTCGGCTTTGCGGACAGCGAATGGATGCAATACCTGGATGCGGCGGGATACCCCAAGCAATCGCAGTTGCCTCCCAGCTACCGCCGAGCACCGGCTGCACCGCTGGTTGCCGCCAAGCCGGCAGCACCAGCCGCCGCGACAGCACCGGTAGTGCCGGCGGAAGCACCGCAGCCGGCCGCCCCGAGTGGCAACGGTGGTAGAACGCCGAGCAACCCTGCAGGGATCAGCTTCTGAGTTGATGCCTGACGAGAGTGTGCGGAGTGCGGCCTGAACCTGGCCCTCTCCTGCACCGACCTATCGAGGTCAGCGTGCAAAGCATGCACGCTCCTATCGAAGGTTGTACCTGTCCATGTGGAGGCTTGGCGCGAACGCCGTATCAACCGCCTTCCGAGCCGACAGCTTCAGTATTGAACCGTGCGCACGCCCTGCGCCGTGCCAAGCAGGCACACATGGGCTTTCTGGTGCGCGAACACGCCCACCGTCACGACGCCGGGCCACTGATTCACTTGCGACTCGAAGGCCACCGGATCGGTGATGTGCAGGCCGCGCACATCCAGAATGTGCTGCTGGTTGTCCGTCACCAAAGGTGCGCCGTCTTTCTGTCGCAGCGTGGCTTGGCCACCCAGGGCCGCAAACCGGCGCGCAATCTGTCGTGCGGCCATGGGAATCACTTCCACTGGCAAAGGGAACTGGCCCAGCGCATCCACCCGCTTCGACTCATCGGCGATGCAAACGAACTGCCGGGCCAACGCTGCGACGATCTTTTCGCGCGTGAGTGCAGCCCCGCCCCCCTTCACCATGTGGCCCTGGCCATCGATCTCGTCCGCGCCGTCGATATAGACAGCCAGAGACTCGACATCGTTCGCATCGAACACAGGAATGCCCAAGGCTTTCAGCCGCTGTGTGCTGGCCTCGGAACTGGACACGGCGCCCCGAATCTGGTCCTTCATGCTGGCAAGCGCGGTGATGAAGTGATTGACCGTGGAGCCGGTGCCCACGCCGACGATCTCGCCGGGAACGACATATTGCAAGGCCGCTTGACCAACCAGGGCCTTGAGTTCTTCTTGGGTGATGGAGGAAGGAGTCGTCATAGAGGAAAATCGTGAGTAGTTCACCGAATTATCCTCATGTCCTTGATCCCTTACGCCCTCGCCCGCCCTCTTCTTTTCGGCATGGATGCCGAAGCCGCCCACGACATGACCATGGACATGCTGGCCCGCGGTCAGCGTACGCCCCTGCAATGGGCATGGTGCAACGACACGGTGGACGACCCCGTGACGCTGGCGGGCCTGACCTTTCCCAACCGCGTGGGCTTGGCCGCGGGGTTGGACAAGAACGCCCGCTGCATCGATGCCCTGGGCGCCATGGGTTTCGGTTTTGTCGAAGTCGGCACCGTCACGCCGAAGGGCCAGCCAGGCAATCCCAAGCCGCGCATGTTCCGGCTCCCCCAAGCCAACGCGCTCATCAACCGGCTGGGTTTCAACAACGAAGGGTTGGACGCGTTCTTGCACAATGTGCAGCAAGCGCGCTTTCGAACCCAGGCCCGCAAGCACCCCATGCTGCTAGGGCTGAACATCGGGAAGAACGCCACGACGCCCATCGAGAACGCCACTTCGGATTACCTGGCTTGCCTCGATGGGGTGTATCCCCATGCCGACTACGTGACCGTCAACATCAGCTCGCCGAACACCCAGAACCTTCGGGCGCTGCAGAGCGATGAAGCCCTGGATGCGCTATTGGGCGCCATCGCCGAGAGGCGTGAGGTCTTGGCACGGCGCCATGCCAACGCCCAGGGGAATGCGCGCCGCGTGCCGGTATTCGTCAAGATCGCTCCCGATCTGGATGCAGCGCAGGTCCAGCTCATTGCTGCGACGTTGCAGCGCCACGGCATGGATGGTGTTGTGGCCACCAACACCACGATCGCCCGTGATGCGGTGAAGGGGATGGCGCACGCCGAGCAAGCAGGCGGCCTCAGCGGGGCACCGGTGCTGGAAGCCAGCAATCGCGTGATCCGCCAGCTACGCCAAGCGTTGGGGCCGCAATTTCCGATCATCGGAGTGGGCGGCATTCTGAGTGCGGAAGACGCGGTAAGCAAAATCCACGCAGGGGCCGATGTGGTGCAGATCTACACGGGGTTGATCTACCAAGGCCCATCACTGGTCCCGCAGGCGGCCCGGGCCATAAAGGCGATGCGCTGAATGCGCTGAACCAAATGCAAAAAAGGACCCTGGGTGGGTCCTTGCTCCGATGCTGCGATGTGCGCAATGGTTTTTCGCAATACAGCCTCAACGCCGCATCTGCATGACGAGCGGCATCACCAGCCCAGCCCATCGGATCAACCGCGATGGCCCCGCCACCAAAGCCAGGCCGGCGACCACGGCAACGGCCGCAGGGTGCGATCGCGCAAAAGCCAGCAGCTTGATGGACATCGAGGTATCGGGGTCTGCCGCTTGGCGTTGCTGCTGCGCCGCCTGGATATGCACTGCCTGGGTGCGTGCGGCACGCCGCGCCCGCAAACGCTGGCGCTGCAAGGCAATTCGCTCGAGGATCTTCTGTTCGCGTTCACTCAGAGAACCGGAGCCATCTTGCAACTTTGAGGTCATGCTTACAGCCTTTCCTTGATGTCACGCCAGTCCTGCGCCAGTTCTTGGCGGGTCAAGGCAAACGCATTGCCCGCCTGCTTGGCCACGGAGATCAATCCGATCAGGGCCCCTGCCCAAAGAACCAGCCAAGTGCCTGCCACCAGCCAACCCACCATCGTGCGTTGGGGCGAATCCCAGAACTGCACGAGCACGGCCAGGGAAGCGAGTACCAAGGTGACCACCGTGAGGCCTCCCACGGCAACCACCAGCATGACCATCAGGCCCAAGCGCCGCTTCTGCTCGGCCCATTCGAGCCTCGCCAGATCCAGCCGGTCTTCCGCAGCAATGGCCCCTTCAATGACAGCAGCGCGCCACCGCGCGACCCAGCCATCCAATCCCAGAAGTGCCAACCAATTCATGCGAGCCTCTCTTGAGCCATCAGGTCATTGTTTAAAAAGGATTACCGGCGTGCCAGCAAAAAGCCGACCAGTGCACCTGCTGCCAGGGCAGCGGTCGCCACGCGCCAAGGTTCGTCATGGGCGTATTGGTCAGCAGCACGGGCCGCTTCCTTGGCTTGGTAAGCCGCATCCTGGGCAGCGCGCACTGCCGAATCGCGCACGGAGTGAATGCCGTCATCCAGGCGCTGGCGCAGTTGCTTGATCTCTGGAACGCTATCCAAGTCTTTGCTGGACAGCAGGCCACGCAAGTCGGAAACCAGCTTTTCCAGTTCGTTTTGCGCGGAAGAAAGCGTGTTGGATGCAGAAGTCATGAAGAAGCCTTTCATAGCATGGAATAAAGGTAATCCGCCCCTTATGGCGAGCCTGTAGGCGGATGCCCCATCTTAGTCACACGCTTTACATACGGCCGTAGGCCATGGCCGCTTGGATGAGAAAGTCAGCGGGAGGCTTGCTCCGCGACCCATTCACCCAGGGCCAGCGCGCTCGTGAGTCCAGGCGATTCGATTCCAAAAAGTTGGATAAGACCTCGGATACCGTGTGTTTCAGGGCCTTGAATGCAAAAATCTGCCGAGGGTTCGTTAGGTCCGTGGATCTTGGGCCGGATGCCTGCATAGCCAGGCGCCAGAGCGCCGTCCTGCAAGCCGGGCCAATATCGACGCACCTCCGCATAGAAAGCCTCGCCTCTGGCCGGATCGACCGACAGGTCGTCCGCCGATCCCACCCACTCCACGTCAGGACCGAACTTGGCTTGGCGGCCCATGTCCAGCGTCAGGTGCACCCCCAATCCGGCGGCTTCGGGAACGGGATAGATCAGGCGGGAAAAAGGCGATGCCCCTGTCAATGTGAAGTAGCTGCCTTTGGCGTAGCTCGCTTTGGGAATGTGGCGCGGATCAAGTCCAAAAAAACGCGAGGCCAGATTGGGCGCGTGCAGCCCGGCCGCATTCACCAGCGTCCGAGCGTTCAAACGCGTGCCGTCAACTGCTTCCAAAACGATAGCATCACCCCCTAGTTCTGCATGCGCTGCGGGCGAATTCAGTGCCACCATTCCGCCGCTGTATTCCAGATCGCCCTGGAGCGAGAGCATGAAGGCGTGGCTGTCCACAATGCCGGTGCTTGGCGACAGCAAAGCGGCCACACATTCCAAAGCGGGCTCGAGTGCCTGGGCTTGCTCCCGCGTCAACCATTGCAGGTCGGTAACGCCATTGGCATGCGCCCGTTGCTGGATGCTTTCCAGCGACGCCCGCTGTTCGTCGGACGTGGCAACGATGAGCTTGCCGCAGCGCTGGTACGGAATGCCCCTTGCCTCGCAATATGCGTAAAGCATGTCGCGGCCCTGCACGCACAGCCGCGCCTTGAGCGACCCCTTGGGATAGTAGATGCCGGCATGCACCACTTCGCTATTTCGGGAACTGGTTCCAGTACCAATCCCATGGGCCGCTTCGAGGACCAGAACCTCCCGGCCACGCAAGGCCAGTGCGCGCGCAACGGCCAAGCCCACCACGCCCGCGCCGATGACGACACAGTCCACCGACTCGGTCATGGCTGGTGGCCTTGTGCCTCGAACCCTTCGATCACGTTCACCGCATTGAGGCCCAGTTCTGCGGCGGCATAGCCGCCTTCCAGCACGAACACGGTAGGCAGGTTCAACTGGGCCAAACGCTGGCCGATCTGCGAAAAGTCCTTGGATGCCAATGAGAAGCGAGAAATGGGATCTCCTTCGAACGTGTCCAACCCCAACGAAACCACCAAAGCCTGCGGCCCATAAGCCAGGATGGCCGCGCAGGCCTTTTCCAACGCAGCAAACCAGGCTTCAAATGCAGTGCCTGCGGGCAGCGGCAAATTCAGGTTGAAGCCGGCTCCACTGCCGTGTCCGGATTCGTCTGCATGGCCAAGATAAAAAGGGTATTCGGTCAGCGGATCGCCGTGAATGCTGATGAACAGCACATCCGGACGCTCGTAGAAAATGCTTTGGGTTCCATTGCCATGGTGGTAATCCACATCCAATACCGCCACACGCGACATGCCTGCGTTGAGCAGCGTCTGGGCTGCAACAGCGGCGTTGTTGAGAAAACAATACCCGCCCATGAAATCCGGTCCCGCATGGTGGCCCGGTGGCCGCGTCACACAGAAAGACGCACTTGCCTTGCCACCGGCTACGGCCGAGGCCGCACTGGCAGCCGCGTCTGCGCCAGCTTTGGCTGCGGCCCAGGTGCCGTCGGCCAGCGGTGTCCCATTGTCCATCGAATAAAGGCCGTAACGTGCCGTGAAATTTGCAGGCTCGATATCAGAACGCAAGGTGCGTACCGGCCAGACAGAAGGAAACGGCTGAACCGTGGCATTCGCTGGATCTTGCGCCACCCATTGCTGCCAGGCGGTTTGAAGGAAGGACAGATACCGTTCTGAGTGGATCTGCTTCAGTATTGCAGCACTATCCACATCGGGCGGAAGTAACGCGTGGCCACGCTCTGTCAGGCGCTGCTCCACATAATCCTGGCGCGCCGGCTTCTCGAAGCACGGAACACGTTCGCCGCGAAAAAACTCGTGCGCCGGGGCATGGGCGGTGTGCAGGGGATTGTGGAAAGTGAGCATGGTCTGCAGTCTCGAGAATCGAAACCGCCGATTGTGGCCCAACAGAATGCAGCCAATATCGTTATCGATGAATGGCTTGTAGAGCAACAAAAAACCCCTGCAGGCAAGACCTGCAGGGGTTTCATATGGTGGGTGATACATGGATCGAACATGTGACCCCTGCCGTGTGAAGGCAGTGCTCTACCGCTGAGCTAATCACCCGTTGATCCAAAGGCGCGACGCACTTTCAGATCAAAAACACTGGTGGGTGATACATGGATCGAACATGTGACCCCTGCCGTGTGAAGGCAGTGCTCTACCGCTGAGCTAATCACCCGTGTTGTCTTGCGACAAGCCTTCGATTATTGCACAGCTTTTTCGACTGCAGACTCAACCCGCCAAATTGTTTTTCCGCCGCTGGCCTTGTCGATGTGGACAAGCGTCTCTTCATGCAAAGCCAGTTCCTGCTCGCTGGCGGTGAGCACCTGCAAGACCAGGGCGCTCAAGTCGACAGGTACCACGCGAATGCCGGACTTGCTCTCGCTCTCTTCGTCAGAGATCAACAGAGGATCTTGCCCGCGAGTCAGGTTGATGTAGACGTCGGCCAGCAACTCTGCATCCAGCAAGGCGCCGTGCAGCGTCCGGCCCGAGTTGTCAACGCCCAGTCGATCGCAAAGTGCATCCAGCGAATTGCGCTTGCCAGGGAACATCTCCTTGGCCATCACCAGCGTGTCGGTCACGCTCTCGACATAAGTCTTGAAGCCAGGCCGACCTGTAAGCTCCAGTTCCTTGTTCAAGAAACCCACGTCGAAAGCCGCGTTGTGGATGATGATTTCGGCGCCCTGCAGGTATTGCAGGATGTCATCCGCCATGTCTGCGAACTTCGGCTTGTCCCGAAGGAATTCATTGCTGATGCCGTGCACCTTGAGTGCGTCTTCGTGGCTGTCTCGCCCTGGATTGAAGTAAAGGTGCAGGTTGTTGCCTGTCAGCTTGCGGTTCAGCAGTTCCACACAGCCCAACTCGATGATGCGGTCACCCCCTTCGGCCGAAAGGCCGGTGGTTTCCGTGTCCAGAACGATCTGCCGAGACATCAGTGGTTCTCCTTGGCATGGTTGATGGTGTATTTGGGAATTTCCACCGTCACATCGCTCTGGGCAAGAATCGCCTGGCAACTCAGTCTCGACTGAGGCTCAAGACCCCAGGCACGATCGAGAAGGTCCTCCTCCTCTTCCTCTGCTTCGTTGAGGGACTCGCCCCCTGCACGCACGATCACATGGCAGGTGGTGCAGGCACAACTCATGTCACAAGCGTGTTCGATATTGATGCCGTTGTCGAGGAGGGCCTCGCAGATCGATGTACCGGAAGGCGCAGTGATATCGGTCCCCGAAGGACAGTACTCGGGATGGGGCAATATTTTGATGACGGGCATGGGGCTGGATCGTCTTTCAGAGGGTTTGCACGTTCTTGCCGCCAAGGGCCTGCTGGATGCCGCGATTCATGCGGTGCGCGGCGAATGCCTCGGTGCCTTGGGCGAGCGCCTGGGTTGCGGCTTCGATCGCAGCCGCATCGTCCAGCTCGCGCGCTTGCTGCAACGCAACCATCAACGCATCGATTTCTGTTCGTTCGCCCGATTCAAGCAGATCGGCATCCGCGTTCAAGGCACTGCGGGTGGCCATCAGCATCCGATCGGCATCGACACGGGCTTCTACCAGTGCGCGCGCGCGCATGTCCTGCGCAGCCGTGGCAAAGCCTTCCTGAAGCATGCGCGCAATGTGGTCGTCGGACAGGCCATAGGAAGGCTTGACGTCAACGCGCGCTTCGATGCCACTGCCTTGCTCTTTCGCACTCACGTTGAGCAAGCCATCTGCATCGACGGTAAACGTGACCCGGATTCGGGCTGCACCTGCGGCCATGGGCGGAATGCCTCGGAGTTCGAAACGGGCCAAACTCCGGCAATCTGCCACCAGATCGCGCTCGCCTTGCACCACATGAATGGCCAAGGCGGTTTGACCGTCCTTGTACGTGGTGAAGTCCTGCGCCTTGGCCGTAGGAATGGTTTCGTTACGGGACACGATGCGCTCTACCAAACCACCCATGGTCTCGATCCCGAGAGACAAAGGAATCACGTCCAGCAGCAGCATGTCGCCCGAGGGATTGTTGCCCGCCAACTGATTTGCCTGCATGGCCGCACCCAGTGCGACGACCTCATCAGGATTCAGGTTGTTGAGCGGCTCCGAGCCGAAAAACTCATGGACGGCGCGCTGCACTTGCGGCATGCGGGTAGAGCCGCCCACCATCACCACACCTTGAACCTCTTCTGGAGACAACTGCGCATCGCGAAGAGTGCGGCGTGCCGCTGCAATGGAGCGCTGGGTGAGCGCCGCGGTGGCGGCTTCCAAGTCGGTCCGATGCACCAAGGCGTTAATGCTGGCTCCCGACACCTCGGCGGTGAAATTCGCAGTCTCCGCAGCGCTGAGGGCCTCCTTGCAGGCACGGGCGGCCAACCGAACGGTGGCCTTGTCCTGCGGCGTCACGGCCACCACGCCGTTCTGCTGGAGTACCCAGTCCGCTAGCGCTGCATCGTAATCGTCGCCACCCAGCGCTGAGTCGCCCCCCGTGGCAATCACTTCGAAAACACCTTGGGTCAGGCGAAGGATCGACACATCGAACGTGCCGCCTCCCAGGTCGTACACCGCATAGATGCCTTCACTGGCGTTGTCGAGTCCGTAGGCAATGGCAGCCGCTGTGGGTTCGTTGATGAGCCGCAGCAAGTTCAAGCCCGCCAACCTCGCTGCATCCTTGGTGGCTTGGCGTTGGGCGTCGTCGAAATAGGCAGGAACGGTGATGACGGCGCCAAAAATCTCATCGTCGAAACTGTCTTCGGCACGAAAGCGCAGCGTTGCAAGAATTTCAGCACTGATCTCGACGGCTGACTTGGCGCCGTCTACCGTTTTCAGGGAGACCATGCCGCCCTCGCCTTCGCCCTGTGGCGCAGCAAAGTCATACGGAAGTTTTTCGGGATGCGCGATATCTCGCAGGCTGCGCCCCATGAATCGCTTGGCCGATGCAATCGTATTGCGGGCATCCACCGCCTGGGCAGCGACCGCTTCGTACCCGATCTGGCGTCGGCCTTCTTCCAAATAGCGAACGACGGAAGGCAGCAAAACGCGGCCTTGGTCGTCGGGCAGGCATTCGGCTACGCCGTTGCGTACGGCGGCCACCAAAGAATGGGTGGTACCCAAATCGATTCCCACGGCAATGCGCCGTTGGTGTGGATCGGGAGATTGACCAGGTTCTGAAATCTGCAAAAGCGCCATGGGGTCTTTTTCTAGGTAGGAGACGGCATGAACTGGCTGCCGTCTCCATTCAGTCGGTAGAGAGAAACGCTATTGTCCCAGCGCATCTCTGCGGCGATCGACATCGTCGGCAAATCGCGCAATGAACATGAGGGCTCTGACTTCATTAGCGGCAGCAGCGTAGTCACGCTGAGCGTCCAACAACTGCTCGCAGCGTTGCAAAGCCGCAGTTCGCTCTTTCCGCACTGCTTGGTCCAGCACGTCGAGCGATGGAGCATCTGTTGCATCGTCGAGCGCTTCACGCCATTCCATTTGCTGCATCAGGAATGCAGTGGGCATGGCCGTGTTGTCCTCGGCCCGAATCGACGCTCCGCCCAATTCACATAGATAGGCTGCGCGTTTCAGCGGGTCTTTGATTCGCTGGTAGGCCTCATTGATGCGTACCGACCATTGCATGGCCTTGCGCTGCGCCGATGCACCATGCATGGCAAACCGATCCGGATGGGCTTCCCGCTGCAGTTCTTTCCACCGGGCATCCAGGGCTGATCGATCCTGGGCAAATTGGCGCGGCACGCCGAAGAGTTCGAAGTCGTCGGATTGAAGGTTCATGTCAAGAAAAAAACCGCCAGCACGGAACGCGTTGGCGGTTCATTGCAACCAGCGTGAATAGAAAAAATCAAACCCGGAAGCTCTCTCCGCAGCCGCACCGGTCGCGCTCATTGGGATTATTGAATTTGAAGCCTTCGTTCAAACCCTCGCGCACGAAATCCAGCTGGGTGCCATCGATATAGGCCAGACTCTTAGGGTCGATGAGCACCTTCACGCCATGGTCTTCAAACACCATGTCTTCCGGACCCTGCTCGTCTACATACTCCAGCTTGTAAGCCAAGCCGGAGCAGCCTGTCGTTTTCACGCCCAGTCGAACCCCGACGCCCTTGCCGCGGCGGGAGAGATAGCGGCTCACATGTCGGGCCGCAGCTTCGGTCAATGTGATCGCCATGTCACCTCACCCAGTTCAAGCAGCGGCCATAGCGGTATGCTTGGCCTTGTAATCTTGCACGGCTGCCTTGATCGCGTCCTCCGCGAGGATGGAACAGTGAATCTTGACCGGCGGCAACGCCAATTCCTGTGCAATTTCTGCATTCTTGAGCGCTGCCGCTTCGTCCAGCGTCTTGCCCTTCACCCATTCGGTCACCAGGGACGACGATGCAATCGCCGAGCCGCAGCCGTACGTCTTGAAGCGGGCATCTTCGATCACACCGGTTTCGGGGTTGACCTTGATCTGCAGCTTCATCACGTCGCCACAGGCCGGTGCGCCCACCATGCCGGTGCCCACCGAATCGTCGCCCTTGTCGAACGAACCCACGTTGCGGGGGTTCTCGTAATGGTCGATCACTTTGTCTGAATAAGCCATGATATTTACCTCTTGAATCTGCTGAGCGGCGCCATCAATGCGCGGCCCACTGGATGGAGCTGATGTCAACGCCGTCCTTGTACATTTCCCACAAAGGGCTCAGTTCACGCAGCTTGGCCACGTTGTGGCGAATGGTGGAAACCGCGTAGTCGATCTCTTCTTCAGTGGTGAAGCGGCCGATCGTCATGCGCAGGCTGCTGTGCGCCAGTTCATCGCTGCGGCCCAGGGCGCGCAGCACGTAGCTGGGCTCCAGGCTGGCTGAGGTGCAGGCAGAGCCCGACGACACGGCCAAGCCCTTGATGCCCATGATCAGCGACTCGCCTTCGACGTAGTTGAAGCTGATGTTCAGGTTGTGCGGCACACGGCGCTCCATGTCGCCGTTCACGAACACCTGCTCGATATCGTGCAACCCATCGAGCAGACGCTTTTGCAGCGCCTTGGCTTTTGCCTGATCCTGCGCCATCTCTTCGCGGGCAATCCGGAAGGCCTCGCCCATGCCTACGATCTGATGGGTCGGCAATGTGCCGGAACGCATTCCGCGCTCATGCCCACCGCCATGCATCTGGGCTTCGAGCCGCACGCGGGGCTTGCGCCTCACATACAGAGCGCCAATGCCCTTGGGACCATACGTTTTATGAGAGGCAAGGCTCATCAGATCCACAGGCAATGTCGAAAGATCGATGTCCACCTTGCCCGTGGCTTGCGCTGCATCCACATGGAAGATGATGCCCTTCTCACGGCACAAAGCACCGATCGCAGGCAGATCCTGGATCACGCCGATTTCGTTGTTCACGAACATGACGCTTAACAAGATGGTGTCCGGGCGAATGGCTGCCTTGAGCACATCGAAATCGAGCAGGCCGTTTTCCTGCACGTCCAGGTACGTGACTTCGAAGCCTTGTCGCTCCATCTCGCGCATGGTGTCCAGCACGGCCTTGTGCTCGGTCTTCACCGTGATCAGGTGTTTGCCCTTGCCTTTGTAGAACTGCCCTGCCCCTTTGATGGCCAGGTTGTTGGACTCGGTGGCTCCGCTCGTCCAGACAATCTCACGCGGGTCCGCATTAATAAGGCGCGCGACTTCCACGCGGGCTTTTTCGACGGCTTCTTCCGCTTCCCAGCCCCAGGCGTGGCTGCGGGATGCCGGGTTGCCGAAATGCTCGCGCAACCACGGGATCATGGCATCCACGACCCTCGGGTCCACTGGCGTGGTAGCACCGTAGTCGAGATAGATGGGGAAATGCGGGGTCATGTCCATGGCTGGCTCAGTAAGGGGTCTGGCTGGCGAAAGTCAGAAATCAAAAATCCGGCATGTGCGAAGTACCCGGCAAAAGCCGGGCCTTCACTCACGACTTGGCGAACACATTGCCCAACGCGAAGACCGAGTTGGGTGCATTGACGCGAATGGGCTTGACGACAGGGGTGGTCGAGATGGCACGGCGCACAACCGGCTTGTCCTCAATCTGCACGCCCTTTGCCAGTTGGTCATCCACCAACTTCTGCAGTGTGACCGAATCAAGGAACTCGACCATGCGCTGGTTGAGCGACGCCCACAGCTCGTGCGTCATGCAGCGGCCGGCTTCACCGAGGCAATTCTCCTTGCCTCCGCATTGCGTGGCATCGATCGGCTCGTCCACAGAGACGATGATGTCCGCCACTGTGATGTCTGCCGCCTTGCGCGCAAGCGTGTAGCCGCCGCCTGGGCCACGGGTGGATTCGACCAACTCGTGGCGGCGCAATTTACCGAAAAGCTGCTCCAGATAGGAGAGCGAAATTTGTTGTCGTTGGCTGATGGCCGCCAAGGTGACCGGGCCATTGTTCTGGCGCAGGGCCAGATCGATCATGGCGGTGACCGCAAAACGGCCTTTGGTAGTGAGACGCATCGCAAGCTCCTTGTCGTCAGGCTTGTCCGTTATAGAAACGCCCCGAGGCAACCTGATTGCCGCCTGAGGCACCGTCTCCGCCCCTAACTCCGTGTACCTCTCGCTTGAAGCGAAGAGACTTCGGGAGCCCTTCATCGTTGGGCTGTTTTGTTGAGTATTTCACCCAAGTATAGCACAAATCCCTATTGTTTTTGTCGGGTAACAAAACCCATCAGTCACGTTTTCTCCGCACCCGTCGCCAATGCGGCGTTTACAGGGCCACTTGATCTCCGCCCGCGGCCCCGAAAGCACGCGCCTTCAACTGCCCCAATTGATCCCTGACCCGGGCGGCCTGTTCGAACTCCAGGTTTCGGGCATGTTCCAGCATGAGTTTTTCCAGCCGCTTGATTTCGCGGGCCACGTCTTTTTCGGACATGTCTTCGACCTGGGCGCGGCGCATCGATTCCTGCTCCAGCCGTTCGGCGTCCTTGCCGGCCTTCTCGCTGTACACGCCGTCAATCAGGTCTCTCACCTGCTTGACGATGCTGCGCGGCGTGATTCCCTTTTCCTCGTTGTGTGCTATCTGCTTGATGCGCCGACGTTCCGTTTCGCCGATGGCTTTTTTCATGGATTCGGTCACCCGGTCGGCATAAAGGATGGCCTTTCCGTTCAGGTTGCGCGCGGCGCGGCCGATCGTCTGGATCAAGCTGCGCTCCGCCCGTAGAAAGCCTTCCTTGTCGGCGTCCAGAATCGCAACCAGCGACACCTCCGGGATGTCCAGCCCCTCCCTCAGCAGGTTAATGCCCACCAGCACGTCGAAGGCGCCCAGCCGCAGGTCGCGGATGATCTCCACGCGCTCGACGGTGTCGATGTCCGAGTGCAGATACCGCACTTTCACGCCGTTGTCGCTCAAGTAATCGGTCAGTTGCTCGGCCATCCGCTTGGTCAGGGTGGTGATCAGCACGCGCTCGCTTTTCTCGGCCCGGATGCGGATCTCCTGCAGCACGTCGTCCACCTGGTGGGTGGCCGGGCGCACCTCTACTTCGGGGTCTATCAAGCCGGTGGGGCGCACCACCTGGTCCACCACCTGGCCCGAATGGGTCTTTTCGTAGTCGGCCGGCGTGGCCGAGACGAAGATCACCTGGCGCATGCGCGCCTCGAACTCCTCGAACTTGAGCGGGCGGTTGTCAAGGGCGGACGGCAGCCGGAAGCCGTACTCGACCAGCGTGGTCTTGCGCGAGCGGTCCCCGCTGTACATGGCGTTGAGCTGGCCGATCATCTGGTGGCTCTCGTCCAGGAACATGAGCGCATCGTTGGGCAGGTAGTCCGTCAGGGTGCTGGGCGGATCACCCGGCGCTGCGCCCGACAGGTGGCGGGTGTAGTTCTCGATGCCCTTGCAGTGCCCGACTTCGCTGAGCATCTCCAGATCGAACCGGGTGCGCTGCTCCAGGCGCTGCGCTTCCACCAGCTTGCCTTCGGACACGAACTGCCCCAGGCGCTCGGCCAGTTCGAGCTTGATGGTCTCCACCGCCGTCAGCACCTTGTCGCGAGGGGTCACGTAGTGGCTGCTCGGGTACACCGTGAAGCGCGGGATCTTCTGCTTGACGCGCCCGGTGAGCGGGTCGAACAGCTGCAGGCTCTCGATCTCGTCGTCGAACAGCTCGATGCGGATCGCCAACTCGGAGTGTTCCGCCGGAAACACGTCGATGGTGTCGCCGCGCACGCGGAACTTGCCACGGCTGAAGTCCTGCTCGTTGCGCTGGTACTGCATGCGGATGAGCTGCCCGATCACGTCGCGCTGACTGAGCTTGTCGCCCACGCGCAGCGTCATCACCATGCGGTGGTAGCTTTCGGGTTCGCCGATGCCGTAGATGGCCGAGACGGTGGCGACGATCACCACATCGCGCCGCTCCATCAGGCTCTTGGTGCACGACAGGCGCATCTGCTCGATGTGCTCGTTGATCGCAGAATCCTTTTCAATGAAGAGATCGCGCTGCGGCACATAGGCTTCGGGCTGGTAATAGTCGTAATAGCTGACGAAATATTCCACCGCGTTCTTCGGGAAGAACTCGCGGAATTCGCTGTACAGCTGCGCGGCCAGGGTCTTGTTGGGCGCGAAGATGATCGCCGGACGGCCCATCCGTGCGATCACGTTGGCCATGGTGAAGGTCTTGCCCGACCCGGTCACCCCCAGCAGGGTCTGGAAGACCTCGCCGTCCTTGACCCCTTCCACGAGCTTTTCGATGGCCTCGGGCTGGTCGCCCGCTGGGGGATAGGGTTGGTACAGCTCGAACGGCGAGTCCGCGAAGCTGACGAACTGGCCGGTCACGGGTTCGGTGATGACTGGGTGCATGGTGTGGGGGCGACTCGCTTGCATGGGCCGCTAAAATCGGCGGTTGACCCGAAAGCCTATCGCAGCTTGGGGCACAACGTCAGTTTTCCAACCTCCAAGGACGATTCAATGTCTCTGTTCACCGCCGTCGAGATGGCCCCCCGCGACCCGATCCTGGGTCTGAATGAGCAATACAACGCGGACACCAACCCCAACAAGGTCAATCTGGGCGTGGGTGTGTATTTCGACGACAACGGCAAGCTGCCCTTGCTGCAATGTGTCCAGGCGGCCGAAAAGGCCATGATGGAAAAGCCCGCCGCCCGCGGCTACCTGCCCATCGACGGCATCGTGGCTTATGACAACGCAGTGAAGGCCCTGGTGTTCGGCGCGGACAGCGAGCCCGTCACCTCCGGCCGAGTGGCCACGGTGCAGGCCATCGGCGGCACGGGCGGCCTCAAGATCGGCGCCGACTTCCTGAAGAAGATCAGCCCCGACGCGAAGGTGCTGATTTCCGACCCCAGCTGGGAAAACCACCGCGCTCTGTTCACCAATGCCGGTTTCGTGGTCGATTCCTATGCCTACTACGACGCGGCCAAGCGCGGCGTCAACTTCGACGGCATGCTCGCCAGCCTGAACGCGGCCGCGGCCGGCACCATCGTCGTGCTGCACGCCTGCTGCCACAACCCCACCGGCTACGACATCACGGCCGAGCAGTGGGACCAGGTGATCGCAGCGGTCAAGGCCAAGGGCCTGACGCCTTTCCTGGACATGGCCTACCAGGGCTTCGGCCACGGCATCGCCGAAGACGGCGCGGTGATCGGAAAATTCGTCGCCGCCGGCCTGAATTTCTTCGTGTCCACCTCGTTCAGCAAGAGCTTCAGCCTGTACGGCGAGCGCGTGGGCGGCCTGTCGGTGCTGTGCGCCGACAAGGAAGAAGCCGGCCGCGTGCTGAGCCAGCTCAAGATCGCCATCCGCACCAACTACTCCAACCCGCCCATCCACGGCGGCGCGGTGGTGGCGGCCGTGCTGGGCAACCCCGAGCTGCGCGCGCTGTGGGAAAAGGAACTGGGCGAGATGCGCGTGCGCATCAAGGCCATGCGCCAGAAGCTGGTCGATGGCCTGAAGGCCGCCGGCGTGAAGCAGGACATGTCGTTCATCACGCAGCAGATCGGCATGTTCAGCTACTCCGGCCTGTCCAAGGACCAGATGGTGCGCCTGCGCAGCGAGTTCGGCGTGTACGGCACCGACACCGGCCGCATGTGCGTGGCCGCGCTCAACAGCAAGAACATCGACTACGTCTGCCAGTCGATCGCCAAGGTGGTGTGACCGCCTGCCCCGGCCGCCCATAAAAAACCGCCTTCGGGCGGTTTTTTATTAAGGGTGTTTCAGGCCACCAGCGCAATATATTCTAGGGCGTTCTGCTATTAAAAATATAGCAATCAACCCCACAGCACCGATCGCATCGAGATCGAGGCCGACTGGTAGCCCGTGTTGAAAAAGCGCGGCATCTCCCGCGCATCGGCCGCACCAGCGGCATACAGCAGCGGCAGATAGTGCTCGTGGCTGGGGTGGGCCTGCTGCGCGACCGGGCCCAGCCGCTGAAAGTGCTGCAGCGCATCCAGGTCGCCCTGCTTGATCTGATTCTGCACGGCGGTGTCGAACTCCGTCGCCCAGTCGTACGCCTCGGTGGGGGCGGTGTCCCGGCGCGTGGCGCGCAGGTTGTGCACGATGTTGCCGCTGCCCACGATGAGCACGCCGCGCTCGCGCAGCGCCTTCAATTGCCTTCCCAGTGCATAGTGTTCGGCCGGTGGGCGGCCATAGTCCATGCTGAGCTGCATCACGGGAATGTCCGCCGCCGGATACATCGGCTTGAGCACCGACCAAGTGCCATGGTCCAGGCCCCACTCGCTCGCATCCACCGCCAGCGGCTGGCCCGTGGCCGGCGACCGCAGCTCGGCCGCCAGTCCGTTGGCGACGGCCGGCGCGCCCGGCGCGGGGTATTGCTGATCGAACAGTGCCTGCGGAAAGCCGCCGAAATCGTGGATGGTGCGCGGGGCGGCCATGCCGGTCAGCTGCCATCCGCCCCGGGTAAGCCAATGCGCCGAGATGCAAAGAATCAGCTGCGGCGGCGTGCCCCGCGCCCGCAGCTCGGTGCCCATGGCCTGCCAGGCGCGGCGCCAGGCGTTGTCCTCGATGGCGTTCATCGGGCTGCCATGGCCCACGAACAGCACCGGCATGCGCGGCGAGGGTTTCAAGGATTGCAAAGCGTTGGCCGTGGCAGCGCTGGACCAAGACGACATGAAAGCTCCAGGAAAAGTGGCCAGGCCGGCCAGGGCGGCCACGGACGTTCTGCGTTGCATACGGGAGGGGCGAAAGGTTGAATTTTGTATAACCGCGGGGACGGAGCGGCACGGCGTTCCGAAGTTCCTACCCGTTTGCCAGGTTCCACGGCCCCGCCGGGCCCCGCATTGTTCCACCCTCCATCCGCATCGCTGCGCCACCGCCCTCGCCATCCATGACGTCATCCCCCTTGCTGCCCCTGCGTGGCGTCCGGCTTCTGAGCCTGGCGCTGAACTTGCCCGGCCCCGCCGCCCTGCTGCGCTGCCAGCGCCTGGGCGCGGAGTGCACGAAGCTGGAGCCGCCACCGCCCGAAGGCCATGCCAGCGCCGACCCGATGGCGCTGTACAGCCCGCCCGCCTACGCGGCGATGCATGCCCAGGTCCGCGTGGTGCACGCGCATCTCAAGACGGCCGAAGGCCAGGCCGCGCTGCATGCCGAACTGGCGCGCACCGACGTGCTCATCACCTCGTTTCGGCCGTCGGCGCTGGCCAAGCTCGGGCTGGGCTGGGAAGCGGTGCAGGCGCGGCATCCCCGGCTGTCGATGGTGCGCATCGTGGGCGCTCCGGGTGACCGCGCGGAGGAACCGGGGCACGATCTCACCTACCTTGCCGATGCGGGCCTCGTCAGCGGCACCGCCCTGCCCCCGACGCTCTACGCCGACATGGGCGGCGCCCTCATGGCCAGCGAGGCCGTGCTGCAGGTGCAGCTGGCGCGCGCCGCGTCCGGCCGCGGCGCGTGCATCGATGTCGCCCTGTCGGACGCCGCGGCCTGGCTGGCCCAGCCGCGCGGCTGGGGCCTGACCCTGCCGCACGGCGATGTGGGCGGCGCCCACGCGGGTTATCGGGTCTATGCCTGCGCCGACGGGCGGGTGGCGGTGGCGGCACTGGAGCCGCATTTCTTCGCGCGCCTGGCCCGGGCGGCCGGGTTGCTGCCAGAGGCCGATCCACGCGCCCCGGGCACCCATGCAGCGATCGCCGCGTTCTTGCAGGGGCAACCGCGCGCCACGCTCGACAGGCTGGCCACCGGCGACGACATTCCCCTGCACACGCTGGACTGACCCATGGAAAAGCGCCGACCGCCCAATGCCGGACGTCCGGGCCCACGATCCCATGCGCAGCATCGCGCGCCGCAGCCATCTTCGACGCGCTCACAGCCCCGGCCACATGGCAACCTTTCGCCAGCCAAGGGCGCCCCGCCAAGTAGCACCTCGGCCCACCCGGCGCAACCGCCATCGGGCCGGAAACGCAGGCAAACCCGCGACGCGCCCTCTGCGAGCCGAAGCGTGGCGTGTCTGTGGATGGCGGCTTGGCTGGCCCTGGTGGCCTGGGGTGCCTGGACGCATCGCCTGTCCCTGGGGTGGCTGGTGGCGCTGGTGGGCGTCAACCTGGTGACGTTCGCCGTGTACGCCAGCGACAAGGCCGCCGCGCGCAGCGGCGGATGGCGCACCAGCGAGCAGCGGCTGCATCTGCTGGCCCTGCTGGGCGGATGGCCGGCGGCGTGGTGGGCGCAGCAGTGGCTGCGACACAAGTCGAGCAAGGCATCGTTCCGTGCGGTTTACTGGGTCACGGTGGTGGCGAACTGCGCCGGGCTGGCGGCGGCGCTTTTATGGGCGCGGGACGGGATGCTCCGTTTTTCATAGCACAACCCCCTAGTCCTTATTGCGCTGGAGGCTGTTTTGGCTCATTCGCCCTGCCATCATCGACGGGGATCGACTGGGACGTGTCCGACACCTGTGCCGAGTCCTGCCCTACAGCACCACCGCGCCGGCCGAGGCCCAATGGCCGGTGAATCCACAGCGAGAGGAATCCCATGAAGCCCTTCGTCCTCGACCCGGACATGACGTCCTCGGCCGGCACCTTCTACCCCACGGGCTATGTCTTCGCCCTCTTCCCCGACGAGGTGCATGCGCGCGATGCGGCCGAGGCACTATCGGCCGATGGCGAACGCAGCGACATCTCCCACGCCACCCCGGACGCCATCCTGCAGCACGTGGTGCGAACCCTGGGCAATGCCGATGCCCCCCTGCCCTCCGTGGGCGCCGAAGGCACCATCGTGCGCCGCATCTCGGAGCTGGCGGCCGCCGGGCATCACGGCCTGCTGGTCAAGGCGGGCGATGACGACGACGCGGAAAGCCTGCAGACGGCGCTCGAGCCCCTTGGCGCTGAAGCCGCCTTCTACTACCGGCGGCTCATCATTGAAGAGCTGATTTCGCAGCCGCAGCCCTGATCCTGCGGCGCGGCGCGGTTGCTGCTGCCCGGGACAGCCCCCCGCCCCCCGTCTCCACGGGTACATCGCCTTGGTTTTCGGCCCGCCTGTCGATATAGTGCGCCATGGCCTGCCTCCCCGCGTTGTCTGCCGGATGCCCCGCTTTCTTGACGGAAGCGCCGGGCTCGGCCATGCCGCAGGGTCTGCGCCGCCCGCCGACGAACATCCCAACCCCGTTGCGGTAATTGCATGGACGCGCCACTTCCTCCGCGAGGAATCCATCGGCGCCCATGGGTGTCCGGGCTCACGGGCCCTTTCATCGCCATCCTGATACTGCAGGCCATCGTGGCTTCGGCAAGCCTCTATGTGCTGTCCACCGTGCGTGCGTTCGTGGCGGGTGAGAGCCAGTGGACCAAGGGGCAGAAGGACGCCATCCATTACCTCGGCCAATACGTCGCCACCGGCGAGGGGCGCATGTACGAGCAGTTCCAGCAGGCACTGCAGATCCCGCTGGCCGATCGCGAGGCGCGCCTGCTGATCGAGGCGCCCGAGCCCAATCTGGCCGGCGCCCGCGACGCGTTCCTTCGGGGCGGCAACCACCCCAGCGACGTGGCCGGGCTGATCTGGATGCTCCGCCTGTTTCGGGACTACGACATCCTGCGCGAGCCCATCCGGCACTGGATTCAGGGCGACGAGTACCTGCAGCGGCTGGACGCCCTGTCCCGCGAGATCCGGGCCGGATACCTGGCGGGCGGCGTGACGCCCGGAATGGTGCAGCGATGGCAGCGCCTGATCGATGAGATCGACGTCGGCGTGACCCCGGCGGCGACCGATTTCAGCGCGGCGATGGGCGACAGTTCGCGGCGCATCATGGGCTGGCTGCTGTGGCTGAACGTGGCAACGGTCCTCGCGCTGATCGCCCTCACGCTCGCCCATACCCGCCAGTTGATGGGGCAGCGCCGCCAGGTCGAGGCCACGCTGGAGGCCGAGCGCGAGCAGGCCCGCACCACGCTGGCCGCCATCGGCGACGGCATCGTCACCACCGACCTGCACGGCAACGTGCGCTACATGAATCCCGCCGCCGAGAGCCTGCTGGCCCGCACGCGCGAGGCCAGCGTGGGCATGCCGCTGGCGGAGCTGCTGCACATGGGCCACCAAGGCGGTGCGAACGCGCTGCCCGGCGGCGCTGAAACCGCCACGCACAGCAGCATCGCGCAATTGCTGGAACGCGCCCTGCACGGCACCGCAGGGCTGCACGACGAGCGCCCGCACCGCATCGTGCGGCCGGATGCCAGCACGGTGCCGGTCACGCTGGTGGGCTCGCCGCTCATGAGCCAGGGGCAACTGGACGGCGCCGTTCTGGTGCTGCACGACGTGACGCGCGAGCAGCAATACCTGGAACAGCTCGCCTGGCAGGCCAGCCACGACACGCTCACCGGGCTGGTGAACCGCCGCGAGTTCGAGCGCCGCCTGGGCCTGTTGCTGGCGCGCCCGCGCGCCTCAGAGGTCGCGGGCGCGCTGCTGTACATCGACCTGGACCAGTTCAAGGTGATCAACGACACCTGCGGCCACCCCGCGGGCGACGAGATGCTGCGCGAGGTCTGCCGCATGCTGCAGCGGGGGCTGCGCGAGGGCGACACGCTGGCGCGGCTGGGAGGCGACGAGTTCGGCGTGCTGCTGCAGGACTGCCCCCACGAAGTGGCCGAGCGCATCGCCGAGCAGATACGCCACCACGCGCAGGAGCTGCGCCTGCCCTGGGGCGCACGCATCCTGCGCACGGGCCTGAGCATCGGGCTGGTGCACCTGACGGCCGATCTCACCAGCCTGCAGGAGGTGCTGCGCGTGGCCGACATGGCCTGCTACGGCGCCAAGGAGCGCGGGCGCAACACGGTCTATGTCTATCAGCTGCAGGACGCTGCCATGTCGCGCCACCTGGACGACATGCACTGGGTGCAGCGCATCCGCCAGGCGCTGGAGCAAAACCACTTTCAGCTCTACATGCAAGAAATCGCCCCCTTGCGGGCCTGCGGCGATGGCGGCTTGCATGTGGAAGTGCTGCTGCGGCTTCAGGGCGATGGCGGCCAGGCGATCTTTCCCGGCGAATTCGTGCCGGCAGCGGAACGCTTCGGCCTGGCGCAGGCGCTGGACCGCTGGGTGTTGGAACACACCTTCGCCGCCCTCGCCGCCCGCCGCCGGCAGCCGCAGGGCCGGCCGATCACGCTGTGCGCCATCAACCTGTCGGGCACCAGCGTGGGCGACGAGACCCTGCTGGAATATCTGCGCGACCAGATGGCGCGCCATGGGGTGCTGGCCGACCAGCTGTGCTTCGAGGTGACCGAGACGGCGGCGATCGCCCATCTGCCCAACGCCATCCGGCTGATCCGCGAACTCAAGCAGCAGGGCTGCCATTTCGCGCTGGACGACTTCGGCGCGGGCATGTCTTCGTTCACGTACCTGCGGCATCTGCCGGTGGACTATCTCAAGATCGACGGCGCCCTGGTGCGCGACATGCTGGAAGACCCCGCCAACCGCGCCATGGTGGAGATGATCAACCACATCGGCCATGTGATGGGCAAGCAGACCATCGCCGAATTCGCCGAAACCCCGGCCATCCTGGAGGCGCTGCGCGCGATGGGCGTGGACCACGCACAGGGGCATGCCATCGGCCGGCCCCAACCGATGCCGCAGGCGTTCGCGCTCGCACCCACCGAGGCGCCCGGGCCGCACGCCCCGTCGCCGGAAGGCTCAGCGCCCCTTGCGGAACGTTTTGCCGGAGGGGGCGCCGCCAGCGGGCTTTCCGGCTAGGCCGGCGCGGGGCGGCAGGCCCGTGTGCTGGGTCAGCATGCGGCCGGCCACGGGTTGCTGCGCGGCTTTGTTGAACGCCACGCCCTTGGCCGGCGCCGCCTTGCGCTGCGCCGTCACCGGCGCCACCGTGCTGTTCTTGCGGCGGGCGCTTTGGTAGCTGCCGTCCGTCATCGGCTGGAAGGTCGGGATCAGGTGGTGCTTGCCGTTGCCGATGAGATCGGCGCGGCCCATGGCCTTCAATGCATCGCGCAGCAGCGGCCAGTTGTTGGGATCGTGGTAGCGCAGGAAGGCCTTGTGCAGGCGCCGGCGCTTGTCGCCGCGCACGATGTCCACCGTCTCGCTGTCGCGCGTGATCTTGCGCAGCGGATTCTTGTTGCTGTGGTACATGGCCGTGGCCGTGGCCATGGGGCTCGGGTAGAAGGTCTGCACCTGGTCGGCGCGAAAACCGTTCTTCTTGAGCCAGATGGCCAGGTGCATCATGTCCTCGTCGCTCGTGCCCGGGTGCGCGGCGATGAAGTACGGGATCAGGAACTGCTTCTTGCCCGCCTCTTCGCTGAACTGCTCGAACATCTGCTTGAACTTGTCATAGCTGCCGATGCCCGGCTTCATCATCTTGGTGAGCGGGCCCTGCTCGGTGTGCTCGGGCGCGATCTTGAGGTAGCCGCCCACGTGGTGCTGCACCAGCTCCTTCACGTATTCGGGCGACTTCACGGCCAGGTCGTAGCGCAGGCCGGAGCCGATCAGGATCTTCTTGATGCCCTTGAGCGCGCGGCCGCGGCGGTAGATCTTGATGAGCGGGCCGTGGTCGGTCGTGAGGTTCTGGCAGATGCCGGGGTACACGCAACTGGGCTTCCTGCAGGCGGCCTCGATCTCGGGGGTCTTGCAGCCCAGGCGGTACATGTTGGCCGTGGGGCCGCCTAAGTCGGAGATGGTGCCGGTGAAGCCGCTCACCTTGTCGCGGATGTCCTCGATCTCCTGAATGATCGAATCCTCGGAGCGGCTCTGGATGATGCGGCCCTCGTGCTCGGTGATCGAGCAGAAGGTGCAGCCGCCGAAGCAGCCGCGCATGATGTTCACGCTGAAGCGGATCATCTCCCACGCCGGGATCTTGGTCGCGCCGTCGTGGCTGCCGTTCTCGTCGGCGTAGCTCGGGTGAGGGCCACGGGCGTAGTGCAGGTCGAACACGTAGTCCATCTCGGCCGTGGTGAGCGGGATGGGCGGCGGGTTGATCCACACGTCGCGCGCCGTTGGCCCTTCGCCGTGGGCCTGCACCAGGGCACGGGCGTTGCCGGGGTTGGTTTCCAGGTGCAGCACGCGGTTGGCGTGGGCGTAGAGCACCGGGTCGCTCCTGACCTGCTCGTAGCTGGGAAGGCGGATCACGCTGCGCTCGCGCGGCGGCACCTTGAGCTTGGCCTTGAGGTTCGGGTTGGCCACGAACAGCATCGGCTGGATGGCCGGGTTGGGCTCGGCGGATTTCAAGCCGTTTTGCCCTTGTGCCCTAGTATCCATTGCCTTGGATGCTATCGAATCAGGAGCATCTTCCTTGCTGCAGGTCGTGCCTTGCGCGGCCGCCTGCTCGCTGGTCGTCATGTAGGGGTTGACGTGTGCCTCGACGCGGCCGGGCTCGTCCACGCTGGTGGAGTCGATCTCGAACCAGCCCTGGCCGGTTTCGTCGTCGGGCCGGCGCACGAAGGCGGTACCGCGCACGTCGGTGATCTGCTCGACGGGCTCGCGCGCGGCCAGGCGGTGGGCCACCTCGACCAGGGCGCGTTCGGCGTTGCCGTACAGCAGCAGATCGCACTTGGCATCCACCACCACGGAGCGGCGCACCTTGTCGCTCCAGTAGTCGTAATGGGCGATGCGGCGCAGGCTGCCTTCGATGCCGCCCAGGATGATGGGCACGTCCTTGTAGGCCTCGCGGCAGCGCTGGCTGTACACGATGGCCGCGCGGTCGGGGCGCTTGCCGCCCACGTCGCCGGGGGTGTAGGCGTCGTCGCTGCGGATCTTCCGGTCGGCGGTGTACCGGTTGATCATGGAATCCATGTTGCCCGCCGTCACGCCCCAGAACAGGTTCGGGCGGCCCAGGGCCTTGAAGGCATCGGCGCTCTGCCAGTCGGGCTGGGCGATGATGCCCACGCGAAAGCCCTGCGCCTCCAGCGTGCGGCCAATGACCGCCATGCCGAAGCTGGGGTGGTCCACGTAGGCATCGCCCGTCACCAGGATCACGTCGCAGCTATCCCAGCCGAGGCGCTCCATCTCGGTGCGGCTCATGGGCAGGAACGGGGCCGTGCCGAAGCGTTTCGCCCAGTAAGGGCGGTAGCTGGTCAGCGGCTTCGCGGCGCGCGCGAAAAAGGAAACGTCAACGGGGGCGTTCATGGAGGGCAAGGCGTGGGGAAGGCGCGATTTTAGGCTTTTGGGCCTTCCCTGTCGAAACAGAAGGCCAAGGCGCATCTTCCCGTGCCCCCAGCACGATGGTGCTATGCGTCGTTTTTTGGACAATCTGCGTGGGCCGTGGCGGGCCCTGGCCGGCCCCTCACCACTCGCCGGAGGCCCGCACCCGCTGGTCCAGATCCGGGGCTGGCGGCTCGCCATAGGGCGACTGCAATTCAGCGGACCAGGCAGGACCGGCCGAGGCCAAGGCCCCCTCCTCCCCGCGGCCCGGGAGGCTGGCGCCGGCCAGGGCGGCGGGAAACACCATGGCATTCATCACGTGGGTCAGGGCGCGGGCGAGCATGGCGGTTCCTTTCATGCAGGGGTTGCCGCCAGCGTATGGCGGCGGAGTGACCGTTTCGTGTCAATGAAAAGGGCCCACCGAAAAGAGGGCCCTTGTGTCCACCGCCGGCAACAGGGCCGGGTGGCCGCTGCAGGTTATTTCACCAGCGTCAGCGTGCCCTTCATCAGCGCGGAGTGGCCGGGGAAGGAGCAGAAATAGGCATAGGACTCGCCGGCCTTGAGCGCCTGGGTGGAGAACGTCACCGAGTCGCTCTCGCCTCCGCCCACGATCTTGGTGTGCGCGATCACCCGGGTGTCCGCGTCCTTCACGTAGTTCTTGGCGGCCCCGGCGGCGATGCCGTCGGTGGCCACGGGCTGCAGGTCAGCGGCCTTGCTCAGCACCCAGTTGTGGCCCATGGCGGTCTTCGGCAGCTTGCCGACGTGCTTGAGCTTGATGGTGAACTGCTTGCAGCTTTGCGGGACCGCGAGGGTCGCTTTGTTGAACTGCATTGCATCGTTGCCTTCGATCTCGGCCGTGCAGTCGGCAGCCCAGGTGGGGCCGGCAGCCAGTACCAGCGCGAGTGCAGCGAATTTCCAATGGTTTGCCATGATGTCTTCCTTCTTCATAAAACAGGTCCGTGCGCTTGGCGTTGCCGGCCTGTTCCATGCAGCCGGGCGACGCAACAGCGCGATGGAAGGAGCGTACGCACGGGGCCAATGCAGCGCCTTGAGGTGCATCAAGCCTTGTGCCGAACGCCGCCCATGGATCCGGCGTGCAGTTAAGCTCCGCCGCCCATGCCCCACACCCTGCGAATACCCACCCACAGCGAACTGGTCATCAAGAAAAGCCGCTTCATCGGCTGCGTGCAGCCCATGGCGGACCGCGCATCGGCACAGGCCACCGTCGATGCACTGTGGCAGCTGCACCCCGGCGCCGCGCACATCTGCTGGGCGCTGCTGGCAGGCGGCCAGTCGGCCGCGGTGGACGACGGCGAGCCCGGCGGGACGGCCGGCCGGCCGATGCTGGAAGTGCTTCGCCACCAGGACCTCGAAGGCGTGCTGGCTACCGTGGTGCGCTATTTCGGCGGCGTCAAGCTGGGTGCGGGCGGGCTGGTGCGGGCCTATACCGACACCATCGCGCAGGCGCTGCTGCCGGCCGAGAAGGTGCCGCTTCAGCGCATGGTGGCGCTGCAGTGCGAGGTGCCTTATGCCCTGGAGGGCCTGGTGCGCCGCGAGGTCGAGGCGGCCGGCGCCACGCTGGGCGAGGTGGCCCACGGCTCGCTCGTGGCCATGCACATCCAGCTGCCGCAGCCGCAGGAGGCGGCGTTCGTGCAGCGGCTGAACGATGCCTGCCAGGGCCGCATCGGCTGGATCGCTCCATAGCCCTTCATCGCCCGGGATCGAAAGTGCCCTGCACCTACAGGCCCTGCCCTGCGGCCCGGGGACACTCAGCCATTCGCCACCCCTGAGGAGATCGACCTATGAGCCAACCCCTGGACGCCATCATCATCGGCGCGGGATCGGCAGGCCTTGCCGCGTTGCGCGAGGTGCGCAAACGCAGCGACCGCGTGCGGATCGTCAACGATGGCCCCTGGGGCACCACCTGCGCGCGGGTGGGCTGCATGCCGTCCAAGATGCTGATCGAAGCGGCCAACGCCTACCACCGACGCCACGCCTTCGAGACCTTCGGCATCCGCGGCGCAGATGGCCTGTCGGTCGATCTGCCGGCGGTGCTGGGGCGCGTGCGCGCCCTGCGCGACGAATTCGTGGCGGGCACCGAGAAGGCATCGGCGGTCGGCGACCAAGGCATTTCGGGCCATGCGCGGCTGCGCGGCCCCGGCACGGTGGAAGTGGGCGGCCAGACCTACCACGCCCGCAGCATCATCATCGCCACCGGCTCGCGGCCCCTCATTCCCGAGGAATGGCTGGCTTTCGGCGACCGCATCCTGACCACCGACACCCTCTTCGAGCAGCCCACCCTGGGGCCACGCATGGCCGTCATCGGGCTGGGGCCGCTGGGCGCGGAACTGGCGCAGGCCCTGTCCCGGCTGGGCGTGGAAGTGGCGGCGTTCTCCACCGGCCAGTCGGTGGCCGGCCTGTCCGATCCCGACATCAACGGAACGCTCAAGGCCTTGCTGAAAGGCGAATTCGTGGTCAGCCTGGGAGAGGAAGCCCGCCTGCGCGAAGTGCCGGGCGGGATCGAAGTGACCAACGGCGGCACCACCGTGGTGGTGGACCAGGTGCTGGCGGCCATGGGACGGCGGCCGAACATCGAACACCTCGGCCTCGACACCCTGGGCGTGCCGCTGGACCCGCACGGCAAGCCGCCCGTGGATGCGAACACCATGCAGATCGCAGACCTGGCCGTGTTCATGGCCGGCGACGCCGACGACCGCCGGCCGCTGCTGCACGAAGCCTCCGATGAAGGGCACATCGCCGCCCTGAACGCCATGGCGCCCGAACCGCTGGGCTTTCGGCGGCGCACCCCCCTGTCCATCGTATTCACCCAGCCCAACGCGGCGGTGGTGGGCCGTGCCTGGAAGGACCTGAAAGAAGACGAATTCGTGACGGGCTCGGTGGATTTCTCCCGCCAGGGCCGCGCACGCGCGGCACAGCACAACCAGGGTCGCCTGAGCGTGTACGCAGAGCGCGAGAGCGGCCGAATCCTCGGGGCCGAACTGTGCGCGCCCAGCGGCGAACACCTGGCGCATTTGCTGGCGCTTGCCATCGACCGGTCGCTCACGGTGCAGGACCTGCTTCGCATGCCCTTCTACCATCCGGTGCTGGAGGAGGGCCTGCGCACGGCGCTGCGCGATGCCGCCTCCCACCTGCCCACCGGCAGCGCGTCGGACCTGTCGGCCTGTTCAGCCTATGGGGCCAGCGCGCTCGATTGAGTTTTCTGCCCCGGCCAACGCTTCAGTTCCGGGCGGTTCTGCCGAAAAGGAGGGGTCTTTGCCGTGGCCTCGCCCCGAGGCCTTTACAGGAGCACCCCATGGATGTCGCGCTTTCCCAATCCGTCGTCAACACCGCCACGGCGATGGCCAGCCAGAAAAACTCCGATGCCTTGAACATCCGGGTGCTGAAAAAAGCGCTGGATACGCAAGAAGCCTCTGCGGCCCTGCTGATCGATTCGATGAAGCAATCGATGCCCCAACCCGGTTTGGCGACCTCCGGCTCGCTCGGCACACAGGTCAACACATTCGCCTGAAAGTGTTGTCTGCAAAACAAGGGCCGCATGGCCCTCGTTTTTGCGAACCCCCTGTCCACGCCATTGACGCCATTCAAGGGCAGATTTGAAACTCAAAATACTCTTTTAGGCGAAAAAGAGTATAAACAGGATCATGACCAACGATCTGATCCACAGCCTGACCGTGGCCCGCAAGGCCAGCCAAATCACCCAGGCCCAATTGGCCGAACGGGCTGGCCTCTCGCGCATGACTGTGCAGCGGACCGAAGGGGGCGACCTGGACCCCCGCTACTCCACCCTCACCGAAATGGCCCGCGTGCTGGGGATGGACATCATCGCCGTTCCCAGCACCCTTCGGCCCAGTTTGCAGGCGTTCATCCAGTCGGGCGGCAAATTTTTGGGCCAGCCCGAAGGCGTGGACGCCCCACCCTCGGTGATCGACAGCCTGCGAAAGGAAGGCTGAGGCGTTGCCGGCTGACCTGCCATGAGCACCTCCATCCGATACCTGCGGCTGTACCTGCACCGCCCCGCCAGCCAGGGCGCCGGCCGCATGGCCATCGGCTACCTATCGCAATACGGCGACATCCTGCGCGTGTCGTTCGATGAAGGCTACATCAACGACCCCGGCCGCCCCACCCTGTCCCTGGGTTTCCAGGGCGAGACCGAGGCCGCCACGCAGCAGATTTTGGCCTCGGCGCGCGACGCCCGGCTGGTGCGCACCGACGGCCGCTGGCCGGTGTATTTCCAGAACCTGCTGCCCGAAGGCCACAACCGCGAGCGCCTCGCGCGCGAGCGCGGCTGCACGCCCGACGACGAGTTCGAGTTGCTGGCCGCCGCAGGCCACGACCTGATGGGCGCGCTGGAGGTCGAACCCGTGCCCGCACAGGACGGCGTGCCCGACGTGGTTCGCCACTGGCACACCACCCAGGGCCTGGACGTGCTGGAACCGGGCTTCGTCGAATACCCGGTGGAGGACGCGGCCTCGCTGCCCGGCGTGGTCACCAAGTTCAGCGCCGTGCAGGAAGGGCGGCGCTACACCGTGCACCGCAAGGGAGCGGCCGGCAGCGTGATCCTGAAGCTGCCCACCACCGCCCACCCCGACTTGGTGGCCAACGAATACGCCGGCTATCAGCTGTGCCGTGCGCTCGGTCTGCACTGTGCCCAGGCAGAAGTCATCACCCGCGCCGAGGCCGATCTGCCCGACGCCGTGCCCTTCGACGAGATCCTGGCCGTGCAGCGGTTCGACCACCTGCCCGGCGGCCAGCGGGTGCACATGGAAGAGTTCAACCAGGTGCTGGGCTACACGCCGCGGCAAAAGTACGGCAAGGGCATCCTGCAGGACTACGCCACCATGTTGCGCGTGCTGGACCGCCTGAGCCAACAGCCGGTGCAGGACACCCGCGAGTTCCTCGCCCGCATGGTGGCCTTCATCCTCATGGGCAACACCGATGCGCACCTCAAGAACTGGGCGCTGGTCTATCCGGACGGGCGCGCCCCGCAACTGTCGCCGCTGTACGACCCCGTGTGCGTGGCCGCCTTTTTCGAAGGCGTGCCCGAAAGCCAGTACGCGGTGAACCGTGCCATCGACAAAACCCTGCGGGCCTTTTCATGGGACGACATGGAAGGGCTGATCAAGGCCGCCGGCCTGCTGCGGGCGCCGCGCCATCTTGCGCTGCTGCGCGACTCGGTGCGCCTGGCCCAAGAGGCATGGCCCGAGCGCATCGCCGACGCACCGCCCGCGATGCGGCGGTCGGTCGCGGACCGCCTAGCAGGCGGTGTCGCGCTCACACGGAACTGAAAGCACAACTCCCAGCATGACCCCCCCATCATTGAACCCTGTCGATCCCCTTTGTTCGCCCGGCGAGCGCGGTGCCTTGCAGGTGCCCTACCTCAAGCGCTGCTGGTCCCGTTGGATGGCGGCGCGCCAAGGCCTGCCCACGGGCGAGAACGCGGAATCCCATCGCACGCAGATCGTGCTCGCGGCATTGGGCCTGGGCCTGGAGCAAACCATGCAGCATGTGCTGTGGCATGCGCCGGAGTTCGCGGACTTCGAGGATTGGATCGTTCGCACCGCCGGGGTGCCCGATGCCGCCACCATCGCCCGCATCCAGGCGCTGGTGGACGGCGGGCCCGTGCCCGACGCCGCGGCCTGGCTGCATGCCCAGATCGATGCGATGCCGCCCGTGCTGGATGCCGACGACCTGGCGCACTGGGATGAACACGGCTGCGTGATCGTGCGGCAGGCCGTGCCGCCGGCCGACAGCGCCGCGGCGGCGCAGGTGGTATGGGACGCGGTGGGCGCCACGCCGGACGACGTGGAATCGTGGTATCGCAATGCCCCGCGCAACATCATGGTGCAGTTGTTCCAGCACCCTGCGTTCGACGCGAACCGCCGGGCGCTGCGCATCCACAAGGCGTTTGCGCAGCTATGGGGCACGGCCGATCTGTGGCGCAGCACGGACCGCTGCGGCTTCAATGTGCCGGAACGCCCGGGCCACTTCTACCAGGCCCAGGGGCTGCACTGGGACGTGAGCCTGCAGCCACCGATTCCGTTTTGCACCCAGGGCATCCTGTACCTCACGGACACCCCGGCCGAGCAAGGCGCGCTCACCGTGGTGCCGGGCTTTCACCGCAAGATGAAGGAGTGGCTGGCCACCCTGCCGCCGGGCGCCAATCCGCGCAGCCAGGATTTTCAGGCGCTGGGTGCGCGGCCCGTCGGCGGCAAGGCCGGCGATCTGGTGATCTGGCACCAGGCCCTGCCCCATGGCGCCAGTCCCAACCGGGGCGCACGGCCCCGACTGGTGCAGTACATCAACATGATGCCGGCAGAGGTGCCGATTCATGCCATCTGGCGCTGACGGGACACGCACGCAGCGCGAGGGGTCCGCGCCGTCTCACCCAGCGCTACTGGGGCGTGCCGGACACCCGCCAGATGGCATTGCCCACGTCATCGGCCACCAGCAGCCCGCCACGCGAATCCAGCGCCACACCGACGGGGCGGCCATAGGCATCGCCTTCGGGGCTGAGGAACCCGGTCAGCACGTCGATCGGCTGGCCCTTCGGCTGGCCGTTCTCGAACGGCACGAAGACCACCTTGTAGCCGCTGCGCGGCTTGCGGTTCCAGGAGCCGTGCAGGCCGACGAATGCGCCACTGGCCAATGCCTGCGGCAACCCGTTGCCGGCCGATGGCGGGCCCGAGAAGGCCAACCCCAGCGGTGCCACATGGCTGCCCAGCGCATAGTCGGGCGCAATGGCCTTGGCGACCAGTTCCGGCTTCGGAGGCTGCACGCGCACATCCACATGCTGCCCGTAGTAGCTGTAAGGCCAGCCGTAGAACGCGCCGTCCTTCACCGAGGTGAGGTAATCGGGCACGAGGTCGCTGCCGATCTCGTCGCGTTCGTTCACCACCGTCCACAGCGCGCCGGAGCCGGGCGCCCAGCCCAGGCCGTTGGGGTTGCGCAGGCCGCTGGCGAAGATGCGGTGGGCGCCGCTGGCGCGGTCCACCTCCCAGATGGCGGCGCGGCCTTCTTCGGCCTCGATGCCGTTCTCGGCCACGTTGCTGTTGGAGCCCACCGTCACATAGAGCTTGCTGCCGTCCGGGCTGGCGATGAGGTTCTTGGTCCAGTGGTGGTTGAACGGCAGGCCGGGAAGGTCCACCACCTTGGTGGCCGGCGCCGTGATGGCGGTCTGGCCCGCGGTGTACGGAAAGCGCACCACCGCATCGGTGTTGGCCACGTAGAAATCGCCGCCCACCAGCGCCATGCCGAACGGAGAATGCAGCCCTTGCAGGAAGACGCTGCGCGTTTCCGCGACGCCGTCGCCATCGGTGTCGCGCAGCAAGGTGATGCGGTCGGCCGACGGCGCGCCCGATCCCGCGCGACCCATGACCTTGCCCATGACCCAGTTGCGCACGTTCTTCACCAGCCCCTGGTCTTCCTTGGGCTTGGCCGGCGTGTTGCTCTCCGCGACCAGCACGTCGCCGTTGGGCAGCACGTACACCCAGCGCGGATGGTCCAGGCCCTTGGCCAGCGCGGTGACCTTCATGCCCGCCATGGGCGTAGGCTGCATGCCGTCGGGCCACCCCTTGGCGGGTGCGATGTGAACGGTGGGGATCAGGGTCTTGTGGGGCTCGGGCAGCGTGGGCGATGGGCCCACGCCGGCCTCGGGCGGCAGCCGTGCCGTGTCGCCGCAGCCGGCCAGGGCCCCGGCCAACGCGCAGCCCAGGACGGCGACAGGCCAGCGGGCGGTTGAAAACGGAGGGAGATGGGAGCGTCGCGCGTGCATGGGAGAACCTGCCTTCTGTGCTGTTGGGGTGCCGATCGCGGCGAATGCGCCGCGATGCGGGCCAGTGTGCCGCGCTGGCCCCACCGCCCCTGTCAGCCATGGGCGCGAACGCGCCGGACAGGTCTCCCATCCCCTGCCCGGCATGCAGTGGGCCCGGCCGCCAGGGCACCGGGCCGCGTCACGCCACAGCGCGGTGTCAGTCCACCTTGATGTTGGCGGCCTTGATCACCTGCGCCCACTTGGCGACTTCGGCTTTCTGGAAGGTGGCGATCTGCGCGGTCGTCATGTCGGCCGGCTCCATGCCGAAGCTCTTGAGGCGGGTCTGCATGTCGGGCTGCGCGAGGATCTTGCGGATCTCGGTGTGCAGGCGGGTCACGATCGGCTCGGGCGTGCCGGCGGGCACGAAGATGGCCTGCCACGATTGCACGTCGAAATCAGCCAGGCCCTTCAAGCCCGACTCGGCCACGGTGGGCACGTCGGGCATCGAGCCCAGGCGCTTGGCCGAGGTGACGGCGATGGCGCGCAGCTTGCCGCTCTGGATGTGCGGCGCAGCCACCACGGTGGTGTCGAACATCATGTCCACCTGCCCGCCGATCACGTCCTGGATGGCCGGGCCGCTGCCCTTGTACGGCACATGGGTGAACTTCACGCCCGACTTGTAGGCCAGCAGTTCCAGCGCCAGATGCTGCGACGTGCCGGTGCCGGCCGAGGCCGACGACAGGCCGCCCGACTTGCTGCGGGCCGCGTCCAGCACGTCCTTCAGGGTTTTGTAGGGGCTGCTGGCCGCCACCACCAGCACCACGGGATTGGTGCCGATGAGCGTGACGGGCGCAAACGACTTCACCGGGTCGTAGCCCAGCTTCGGGTACAGGCTCACGTTGATGGCGTGCGAGCTGATGGTGCCGCCCAGCAGCGTGTAGCCATCCGGTGCCGCCCGGGCCGCGATTTCCGAGCCGACGCTGCCGCCCGCCCCGCCCTTGTTGTCCACCACCACCGTGGTGCCCAGGGCGGTGCCCAGTTGCTGGCTGATCAGCCGGCCCAGCGTGTCGGTGGTGCCGCCGGCCGCGAACGGCACGAGGTAGGTGATGGTCTTGCCGGTGGGCCAGGTGCCCTGCGCGAAGGCGGGCAGGCCGATGAAGCTGCCGGCGGCGGCCGCAGCGGCTGCGGCGGCGATGAAGGTTCTGCGTTGCATGTGCGTTGTCTCCTGGTTTTGAAAATCAGACCGCTCCGCGCGTTTCCACGTAGAGCGAGTAAATCGAGTGGCTGCTGGCCATGAACAGCCGGTTTTTCTTGGGGCCGCCGAACACGAGGTTCGGGCAGCGCTCGGGCAGGCGGATGTGGCCGATGGCCTTGCCGGCCGGGTTGAACACCATGACGCCGTCCAGGTCCGCTGCGACCGAATCGGCCGCACCGGTGCTGCCCCAGCCGCACCACAGGTTGCCGTCTTCATCGACCTTGAAGCCATCCAGCGCGCCCGCCCCGCCCTCGATCAGCACGGTCGGATTGGCCAGCCCCTGGCGGGCGGTGACGTCGTAGCGCACGATCTGCCGGCGGTTATCGGCGGTGCGCGCCACGAGGTAGAGCTGCTTTTCGTCCGGGGTGAACGCCAGCCCGTTGGGAAAGCGCGCCTCCAGCACGCGGTCCAGCCGGCCGGACGGGTCGATGCGGTACAGCGCATGCGGAAGTTCGGAGACGGCCTTGTCGCCCTCCCAGTGGCCGCCGATGCCGAACGGCGGGTCGGTGAACCAGACCGAGCCATCGCTCGGGCAGACGATGTCGTTGGGCGAGTTCAGGCGCTTGCCCTCGAAGCGGTCGGCCAGCACGGTGATGCTGCCGTCGTACTCGGTGCGGGTCACGCGGCGGGTCAGGTGCTCGCACGCCAGCAGCCGGCCCTGGCGGTCGCGGCCCAGGCCGTTGGAGAAGTTGGAAGGCTGGCGGAACACGCCGGTCTGCCCGGTGGCCTCGTCCCAGCGCACGATGCGGTTGTTGGGAATGTCGGAAAACAGCAGATAGCGCCCGTCGCCGAACCACACCGGGCCCTCCACCCAGCGAAAGCCGGTGACGATCTGCTCCACGCTGCTGCTGAACAGCCGGTACTTGGCGAACGACGGGTCCAGGATCTGCACCGAGGGATCGGGATAGCGCTGCTGCGGCTTGAAGTCGAACGCCTGGGCCTGCGCGAGGCCGGTGGCCGTGGCGGCCAGCGCGCCGGCCATGAAGCGGCGGCGCGATGGCGGTGTCTGGGGGGCGGCGTCGTTTGTCGCTCTTTGCATGGGTCTTGTCTCCGGTCGTTTTTTTGTGAAGTGCTGCAGGCCCAAGGCCCAAGATCGCGCGGGCGGACAGTCACACGCCCGCCCGCGCATCCAACGTCAAGGCAGATCGACGATCTCGACCCAGTTGGGGTTCTTGCCCGCCGCCACGCGCGTGGGCGTGCCCGGCACGCCGGTGGCCGGGTCGATGGGGTGCAGCGACACGCTGTGCGAGTCCTGCCCCGCGGCGATCAGAAAGCGCCCCGAGGAATCGACGGCAAAGCCGCGCGGCGACTTCTCGGTCGGCACCTGACCGAGCGGCTCCAGTTGCCCCGTGGCCGCATCGACGCGGAAGGTGGACAGCGTGCTCGAGGTGCGCTCGGACGCATACAGCGTCCGCCCGTCGGGCGACAGGTGCAGGTCGGCCGCCCAGGGCTTGCCGGTGAAGCCCGGCGGCAAGGTGGTGGTGCGCTGCACCTCGCGCAGCGTGCCGCGCTCGGCGTCGTAGGCCATCACGTGCAGGGCCGCATCCAGCTCGTCCACCACGTACATGTGGCGTTGCGCCTTGTCCCAGACGAAGTGGCGCGGGCCGGCCTTTTCCGGGGCCACCGCGGTCAGCGCCGGCTCATTGGCGGTCAGCTTGCCGGTGGTGGCGTCGAAGCGCCAGCTCGACAGATGGTCACCGCCCAGGCTGGTGGCGAACACGTAGCGGTTGGCCGCGTCGGCATGGATGGCGTGCGCGTTGGGCGCCGTGGGAATGAGCTGCTGCACCGCGCCCACCAGCCCGTCCTTGTCGATGCTGTTGACGGTGATCTTGTGGCCCGGGTAGGACGCGGCGAACAGCCAGCGGCCGGTGGCATCGGTGTCGATGTTGGCCATGCTGTCCGCCAGGGCGGCCTCGCCCTGCTTCTTCAGGCGGCCGCTGGCCGGATCGATGGCCAGCGTCACCACGCGGAATGGCTGCGAGCGCAGGGCCACGTACAGCTGGCGCTTGTTGGGCGAGACCGCCATGGGCATGGCCTGGCCGCCCACGGGCACAGTCTCCACCGGCTGGAGTTTGCCTGCGGCGCGGTCCAGCTCGTACACCGACACGTCCTGGCTGTCGGCATTCGATACATAGACCCAGGTGGCGGCCGACGCCGCACCGCTGGCCGCCATCAGCGCGGCGGCGGCCACGGGGGCCAGCGCCGCAGCGCGCAGGAAGGAAGAAGGAAGTGTCATGGATTGCTCTCTTTCCGGAATCACTTGACCACCATGAACATGCTGGGCAGCCAGGTCGAGAAGGCCGGCACGAAGGTCACCAGGGCCAGCGCGAAGATCAGCGCGCCATAGAACGGCCAGATGGTGCGCATCACCGTGCCCACCGACACCCCGCCGATCGCGCAGCCCACGAACTGGGTCGTGCCCACGGGCGGCGTGTTCAGGCCCAGCGCGCAGTTGATCAGCATGACGATGCCGAACTGCACCGAGCTCATGCCGTAGTGCTGGGCGATGGGCAGGAAGATCGGCGTGCACAGCAGGATGGTGGCCGCCATGTCCAGGAACGTGCCCAGCACGAACAGGATGATGTTGATCAGCAGGAAGATCACCCACGGCGTGCTGGTCACCTGCGACAGCATCTGGCCCGTGAGTTCGGCCACGCCGTACAGGCTGATGAGGTAGCCGAAGGTGCTGGAGATGCCGATCAGCAGCAGGATCACGCCCGTGGTGCGCACCGCCTTCGAGGCCGCCTTGATGAAATGCTCCCACTTCAGCGTGCGGTACAGGAACACCGTCAGGGCCAGGGCATACAGCACGGCCACGGCCGCCGATTCGGTGGCGGTGAAGATGCCCGAAAGGATGCCCCCCAGGATCAGCACGACGATGAACAACCCCGGCAACGCCGCGGCGAACGAGCGCCCGACGATCTGCCAGCCCGGGAACGTGCCCGCGGGATAGCCGCGCTTGACGGCCACGAAATAAGCCGCCGCCAGGTTGCTGAGGGTAAGCACCAGTGCAGGCACCAGCGCCGCCAGGATCAGCGCCGCGATCGACACCTTGCCGCCGGCCGCCAGCGAATAGATGATGAGGTTGTGGCTGGTGGGCATGAGCGCCCCCACCAGCGCCGCGTGCGTCGTCACGTTGACGGCGTAGTCGGCGTGGTAGCCCTCTTTCTTCATCATCGGGATCATCACGGCGCCCATGGCCGACACGTCCGCCACCGGCGAGCCCGAGACGCCGCCGAACAGCGTGCAGGCCACCACGTTGGACATGCCCAGCCCGCCGCGCACATGGCCCACCAGGTTGCGCGCGAAGTTGACGATGCGGTCCGCGATGCCGCCGTACAGCATCAGCTCGCCCGCGAAGATGAAGAACGGAATCGCCAGGAACGAGAAGATGCCCATGCCCGAGGTCATCTGCTGGAAGCCGACCTCCAGGGGCAGGCCTTCGTACAGCAGGGTGGCCAGGGCCGACAGGCCGATGGAAAACGCCACGGGCACGCCCAGCAGCAGGAACAGCGTGAACGACACGCTCAGGATCAAAAGTGGCACGGTCATGGTGTTTTCTCAGTCCCAGGCGGGTTCGACTTCGCGGCCCTGGGCCAGCGCGATGATGTGTTCGATCGAGAACATCACGATCAGGACGCCGGCGATCGCGGCCGGCACGTATTTCCAACCTTCGGAGATCCACAGCGTGGGCAGGCGGTAGTCCCACACCGACTGCGCGAGCGATGCGCAGCTGTAGGCCATCACGGCGCCGAACACGAGCACCAGCGCGTGGATGAGGTATTCCATCTTCAGGCGCAGCCAGTCGGGCGCCAGCACCAGGAACGATTCGAGCCCGATGTGGCCGGCATCGCGCACGCCCACGGCGACGCCGAACATCGTGACGTAGATCACCAGCAGCAGGGCCAGGCTTTCCGCCCAGGTGGGCGTGTTGTTGAGCACATAGCGGCCGAACACCTGCCAGCTCACGGCGCAGATCACTGCGACCAGGCCGATGATGCCCAGCCACATGCAGACGCGGGCGAGCGTGCGGCAAATTTGGGTATACATGTTGTTATGAAGAAAAAGGGCCCTGGCGCAATATCCACTAGGGCACTATGCTATAAATTTAAGAGCAAAAAAAGCCCACTTCAGGAAGTGGGCAGGAGGGGGCTTACTGGGTGTCTTGAACGCGCTTGACCAGGTCCTTGAGCTTGGCGTCCGGAATGAACTTGTCATACACGGGCTTCATCGCGGCCTGGAACAGGGCCTTGTCGATCTCGATGATCTCGGCACCGCCGGCCTTCACCGTCGCCAGAGACTTGATCTCGCGCTCGGCCCACTGCTTGCGCATGTAGGGCACCGATTCCTTGGCGGCCTGGCGAATCCAGCCTTGCTCTTCGGGCGACAGGCGATCCCACGCGCGCTTGGAGAACAGCAGCATCTCGGGAGCCATGGAGTGCTCGGTCTTGGTGTAGTACTTGGCCACCTCGAACGAACGCGAGCTTTCGTAGGTGGGGTAGTTGTTCTCGGCCGCATCGATCAGGCCGGTCTTGAGGCCGGTGTACACCTCGCCCATGGGCATGGGGGTGGCGTTGGCTCCCATGGCCTCCAGCATCGACACCCACAGGTCGGATTGCTGCACGCGCACTTTCAGGCCCTTCATGTCGGCGAAGCTGCGCACCGGCTTCTTGGCGGTGAACATCGAGCGGGCGCCGCTGTCGTAGTAGGCCAGGCCCACGAAGCCCTGCTTTTCGCAGGCCTTGAGGATTTCCTCGCCGATCGGGCCGTCCAGCACCTTGTGCAGATGCTCGACCGAGCGAAAGAGGAACGGCATCGTGGGCACCACGGTCTCGGGGCAGATGTTGTTCATCGCGCCGATGTTGATGCGCACCAGCTGCAGGGCGCCGATCTTGGCCTGCTCGATGGTGTCCTTCTCGCTGCCCAGGGCGCCGTTGTTGAACACCTTGATGGTGTGCTTGCCGCCCGACAGGGCTTTCAGACGTTCGCCCATGAATTTGACCGCCGTCACGGTCGGGTAATCGTCGGGGTGGATGTCGGCGGAGCGCAGCTCGGTCGCTTGCGCGGCGCCGAAGCCCAGTGTGAGCGCGGCCAGGGCGGCCAGGGTGGTCTTCAGGAATTTCATTTGTCTGCCTCGTCTCTTTTGCTGTTGGAAATACGTTTTGGGGGGAGAAATCGGTGAAAGGGCCAAGCCCCGTTCAGACAGGGGCGGTGAATTCTGGCTCGGGCATGCCCTGGGTTCCCGGGCGCAATGCGAAGACACCGCCGGCCAACGGCTGGTCCGACAGGTCCACGCCTGCGGGGCGGATGGAGGTGACATACAGCGTGTCGAGCTGCGGGCCGCCGAAAGCGCACATGGCGGGCTTTTTCACCGGCACGGCCAGGGAGCGGTCGAGCCGGCCGTCGGGCGTGAAGCGGTGCACCAGGCCCGCGTCGTTGCCGCAGATCCAGTAGCCGCCGTCCACGTCGATCGCTGCGCCATCAGGGCGGCCCGGCAGCGGATTCATGTCGGCGAACAGGCGCCGGCGGCTGGGTGTGCCGGTGTCGGTGTCGTAGTCGAAGGCCCAGATCGCCTGCACCTGCGGGTGCGAATCCGAAAGGTACATCGTGCGTCCATCGGGGCTGAAGGCGATGCCGTTGGGCACGATCAACTCGCCCAGCGCGAGGTCGGTGCCCGTGCCGGCGGCCAGTTCCTGCGCACCGAACCGGTACACCTTGCCCACGCGGGCGGCGGCGCCCATGTCCTGCAGCATGGTGCCGGCGATGAACCGGCCCTGGCGATCACAGCGGCCATCGTTGAAGCGCATGCCCGCCTGGGCATGATCGGCCGTGGCCAGGCGCTGCGCCCGCAGCGGGCCGGCGGTGGCACCGCCGTCCGGCAGGTCCAGCTGGAACCAGCCGCTTTCCAGGCCCGCGAGCCAGCGGCCGGGCTGCCCGGCCCAGGGGGCGATGCAGGCGATCATCTCGGGCGCCTTCCACTGCGCCTGCTCGCCGGTCTGCGCCGACCAGCGGTGCAGCACGCCCTGGGGAATGTCGGCCCAGTACAGCGCTTGCTCGGCCGCGCGCCACACCGGGCTCTCGCCCGTCGCGCAGCGCGCATCCAGCACCAGTTGCGCGCTGGCGTTCACGGCGGTCATCCTTCGAACGGGCCCTGGGCCGTGAAAGCCCCGCCCTGGTAGATGGCGGCCGGATCGGTCGGCGCGGGCGCGGGCTGGGCCTCGACCTTGGCGCGGAAGGGTTCAGAGCTGTCCTTGGGGGTGAAGCCCAGATGCGCCGCGGCATGGTTGTCCCACCACATGTCGCGGTTGGCGGAAGCGCCGTACACCACGGTGTGGCCCACGTCCGGGGTGAACAGGGCCTTTTCGACCAGCTGGGTGAGGTCGTCGTAGCTCAGCCACGAACTCATCATGCGGCGGTCGCGCGGCTCGGGGAACGACGAGCCGATGCGCAGGCTCACCGTCTCGATGCCGTAGCGGTCGAAATAGAAGCTTGCCATGTCTTCGCCGAACGACTTGGACAGGCCGTAATAGCCGTCGGGACGGCGGCGGGCGTTGGCGTCGATGCGCTCGTCCTGGCGGTAAAAGCCCGTCACATGGTTGGAGCTGGCGAACACCACGCGGCGCACGCCGTGGCGGCGGGCGCCTTCATAGATGTGGAACACGCCCTTGATGTTGGCTTCCAGAATCTGCTCGAAGGGCCGCTCGACAGAGACACCGCCCAGATGCACGATCGCATCGCAGCCGGCCACCAACGCATCCACCGCGGCCTTGTCGGCCAGGTCGCAAGGCACCACCTCTTCATCAAGGCCGCGCGAGGGGGCCAGCGTGGAAATGTCGGACAACCGCAAAACGTCGGCATACGGGCGCAATCTTTCGCGCAGCACCTGGCCCAGGCCGCCTGCGGCGCCGGTCAAAAGAAGACGGGGTAAACGGGACGGCTGGCTCATGAAGCTCCTCTGGCTAGTATTTGTCATATGTTGTCATACAACGCTCAGCGATTATCATCACCCCCATGGCCACACCGATAAAGGGATTACCCGCATTCCCCGCACCCAGCGAATCGCAGGCCCTGATTCTGTCCGCGCCGCCCGTCCGGCGTGCCCGTGGATTGACCAATGCGGTGGTGGAAGACTTCTCGGGAAAGATCCGCGACCGGCTGCTCACGCCGGGCGACAAACTGCCCACCGAATCCGAAATCATGCGGGCCCACGACGTGAGCCGCACCGTGGTGCGCGAGGCCCTGTCCAAGCTGCAGGCGGCCGGCCTGGTCGAGACGCGGCACGGCATCGGCACCTTCGTGCTGCCGCCGCGTGCCGGTGGCGTGTTCCGGCTGGACCCGTCCGAGCTGACCGCGTCCGTGGACGTTCTGGCGGTGCTGGAGTTGCGCATCAGCCTGGAAACCGAATCGGCGGGCCTGGCGGCCATGCGCCGCAGCGAAACCCACCTGCAGGCCATGCGCCAGGCGCTGGACGACTTCGAACGCAATGTGGCCATGGGCGGCGACACGGTGGGGCATGACTTCCGCTTTCACCTGCAGATCGCCGAGGCCACGGGAAACCCGTACTTCGCCGACATCATGAACCACCTGGGCACCACGCTGATCCCGCGCACCCGCATCTCGGGCATCCGCAACGCGGTGCGGGGCCACGAATACCTGAGCCGGGTGAACCGCGAGCACGAAGAGATCTATTCGGCCATCGCCCGCAAGGACCCCGAGTCGGCGCGCGCGGCCATGCGCATCCACCTGACCAACAGCCGCGAGCGCCTGCGCCTGGCGCAGGAAGCAGCCAAAACCCCTGCAGCCCCGGCGGACGGCGCACTCGCCACTCCCGAAGCGTAATCACCGTTTTTAGAACTTGGCGCGCGTGTCATCGTTAACCCGAAGACATGCGGAAATGGCGCCTGGAGCGCTTGTGCCTTGCCATTTTTCAGTTGTATGATGACGTACAACAAAAAATGAACCAACCCAAGCAAGGAGACATGCAATGACTTTGAACCGCCGCCACGCCATGGTCTACGGCGCCGCCGCCCTGGCCAGCACCACCGCCATGGGCCAGACCGCCAATTGGCCCACCAAAACGTTGCGCCTCATCGTGCCTTACCCGCCCGGCGGGAGTTCGGACATCATCGCGCGGGCCATCAGCCAGCCGCTGTCGGACCTGCTCAAGCAGAACGTCATCGTGGAAAACAAGCCCGGCGCCAACGGCAACCTGGGCGCCGACTTCGTGGCCAAGGCGCAGCCCGACGGCTACACCATGCTGCTGTGCGACGTGGGGGCGCTGGCCATCAGCCCCTCGGTCTATACCAAGCTGCCATTCAACCCCTCCAAGGACCTGCGTGGCGCGACCATGCTGGCCTATTCGCCGCACATGCTGGTGGTACACCCTTCTGTGCCGGCCAACAACCTGAAGGAATTGATCGCCCTGTCCAAGACGGCGGACCTGAATTTCGCCGTGACCGCCACGGGCAGCGCACCGCACCTGGCCGGCGTGGCGCTGGAACGTGCCAGCGGCGCCCGCTGGCAATACGTGCCTTACAAGGGCGGCGTGACCGCGATCCAGGACACGATGGCCGGCCAGACGCAGGTGCTGATGAACGGCATGCTCGCCACCCTGCCCCACGTGCAGAGCGGCAAGCTCAAGGTGCTGGCGCTGTCCAAGGCCACCCGCATGCCGCTGCTGGCCGATGTACCCACCATTGCCGAGCAGGGCATCCCCGGCTTCGAGTCCGGCACCTGGCAAGGCATCCTCGTGCCGCGCGGCACGCCCGATCCGATCGTGCAGCGCTTGAACACGGCCCTCATCTCCGTCATCCGCACGCCGGAAATCCGCTCCCGCCTGGCGGGCCAGGGCGCCGAGGTCGTGACCATGGCCTCCGCCGAGCAAGACAAGTTCTTCGAGAAGGAGCGCGCACGCTGGGCCAGTGTGGTGTCGGCGGCGCAGATCCGGCTCGACTGATTTTTTACTTTTCCCTTTTTCCACCCACTACCCCGTACCGCCATGCAACCTCAAGAACTCAAGACCATCATGGGCTCCGGCCTCCTGTCGTTCCCGCTCACGGACTTCGACGCCCAGGGCCAATTCAACGCCAAGGGCTACGCGGAGCGCCTGGAATGGCTGGCCCCCTACGGTGCCAGCGCTTTGTTCGCGGCAGGCGGCACGGGTGAGTTCTTCTCGCTCACGGCGGACGAGTACCCCGGCATCATCAAAACCGCGGTGGACACCTGCCGCGGCAAGGTGCCGATCATCGCTGGCGCGGGTGGCCCCACGCGCTTTGCCATCCAGTGCGCCCAGGCGGCCGAGAAGGCCGGCGCCCACGGCATCCTGCTGCTGCCCCACTACCTGACGGAAGCCGGCCAGGAAGGCCTGGCCGCGCACGTCGAAGAGGTGTGCAAGAGCGTGAAATTCGGCGTGATCGTCTACAACCGTGGCCAGAGCCGCTTCGCCCCCGAGACGCTGGCTCGCCTGGCCGAGCGCAACGCCAACCTGGTGGGATTCAAGGACGGCGTGGGCGACATCGAGCTGATGAACTCCATCTACATGAAGATGGGCGACCGCTTCGCCTACCTGGGCGGCCTGCCGACCGCCGAGGTGTATGCCGCTGCCTACAAGGCGCTGGGCACGCCGGTGTATTCGTCGGCCGTGTTCAACTTCATCCCCAAGACGGCGATGGACTTCTACAAGGCCGTGGCCAACGACGATCTGGCGACCCAGCACCACCTGCTGCGCGAATTCTTCATGCCTTACCTCGAACTGCGCAACCGCATGGCAGGCTATGCGGTCAGCATCGTCAAGGCCGGCGCGAAGATCGTCGGCCACGATGCGGGCCCCGTGCGCGCTCCGCTCACCGACCTCAAGCCCGGCGAAGTGGAGGAACTCAAGGCACTCATCGACAAGCTCGGCCCTCAGTAAGGCGGTAGCCGAAGATCCGGCGCCCGGCCGTGCACGGGCGCCGGTCAAACCCTGGGCACGCGGCATCCATAAAACCACACCACAACGGAGACAAGAGATGTACAAGAAGCTATTGCTCGCCGCGGCCACCGCCGTCACCATCCTGGCCCTGGGCGGCTGCGCCACGGCGCCGGCCAGCGCGGGCGCCGATGCACAGCAGTCGGTCGCCACCGCTGCCGAGCGGCTGCGCATCGCCATGATCGACCCCTCCCCAGCCGCCTTGAACCAACTCGTCGCCGACGACCTGAGCTACGGCCATTCGGGGGGCCGGGTGGACACCAAGGCCAGCTTCATCAGCGACCTGCTGGACGGCAAATCGGACTTCGTCACCATCGTCATCAGCGACCAGACCATCAAGGTGGTCGGGGATGCGGCCATCGTGCGCCACACCCTGACGGCCGACACCAACGACTCGGGTAAGCCCGGCAAGGTCCAGATCAAGATCCTGGGCGTCTGGCAAAAGCAAGGCGCCGACTGGAAACTGCTGGCCCGCCAGGCCGTCCGCGCGGCATCCTGACCGTTCGACCATCGAAGGCCGTTTGTGCAGCCTTCGCATTGGGTCGCCGATCCCTTTCGCTCCCGACCGCTCCCCTCACACCGGCCTGCACTGATGAAGGCACTGGCAGCGCCGCCGTACCATTCCGAGCCCATGAGCACCACACCCCGGCCCCGCCTTTTGCAAATCGCCCGCCTGCCGCTGCCAGCGCTCGAAGCCGATCTGGCCGCGCAGTTCGACGTGACTTGCCTGGCAGACCAACCCGACCCCGCCGCTTTTCTTGCCGAACGGGGCGCCGAGTTCACTGGCGTTGTCACCTCCGCCTCCATCGGCCTGAAGCGGGACGTGATCGAGGCCTTGCCGCATCTCAAGGTCATCAGCAGCTTCGGCGTGGGGTTCGATGCGCTGGACATCGCGGCGGCCAGGTCGCGCGGCATCCAGGTGGGCTACACCCCAGGGGTTTTGAACGACTGCGTGGCCGACCTGGCCTTTGCACTTTTGCTGGATGTGTCGCGTGGCGTCAGCGCCAGCGACCGCTTCGTGCGGCGCGGCGATTGGCCCACCGCCCGGTTCGCGCCGCAAACCCGGGTGTCCGGCAAGCGCTTGGGGCTCGTCGGCATGGGCCGCATCGGGCTGGCCGTGGCCGAGCGCGCATCGGGCTTTCGCATGGAGGTGGGCTACCACAACCGCCGCCCCAGCAGCGACTCCACCCTTCCCTATTTCGACTCCCTGATGGAGCTGGCCCGATGGTCTGACTACTTGGTTCTGACCGTGGCCGGCGGCGCGGAAACCCGCCATCTGGTCGATCGCGCCGTACTGGACGCCCTCGGGCCCCGTGGCTTTCTGATCAACGTGGCGCGCGGCACCGTGGTCGATGAGGCCGCATTGATCGACGCCCTGGCAGAACGCCGCATCGCCGGTGCGGGCCTCGATGTGTTCGAGAACGAACCATCGGTGCCTGCAGCGCTGCAAGCGCTGGACAACGTGGTCTTGACACCGCACACCGCCAGCGCCACCCACGAAACCCGCCGCGCCATGGCCGACATGGTGCTGGACAACCTGCATGCCTTCTATGCCACGGGGGCGGTCCGCGCCCCGGTGCCGGGCAAGTAACCCCCTTCGCACAGCCCTCTCCGAAGCCCACATCCATGCCCACAGCCAACCCTACCCCGACCGTCACCGAAGTACGCGTCATTCCGGTCGCCGGTCGCGACGGCATGCTGCTCAATCTGAGCGGCGCCCATGCCCCGTTCTTCACGCGCAATCTGTTCATCCTGACCGACAGTGCCGGGCGCACGGGTGTGGGCGAAGTACCCGGCGGCGAAAAGATCCGCCAGGCCCTGGAAGACGCGCGCCCGCTGCTCGTCGGTCAGCCGGTGGGCAACCATCTGGCACTGCTCCAGCGGGTGCAGGCCGCATTGGCAGGGCGCGATACCGGCGGGCGTGGCCTGCAGACGTTCGATCTGCGCATCGCCATCCATGCCGTCACCGCCGTGGAGTCCGCCTTGCTCGACCTCCTGGGCCAGCACCTGGGAGTGCCGGTGGCCGCATTGCTTGGCGAAGGCCAGCAGCGGGACCAGGTGGAAATGCTGGGCTATCTTTTTTTCGTGGGCGATTCTGGAAAAACGGATCTGCCTTACGTTCACGCCCAGGATGTCGACGCACCGGAGAGCGACTGGAGCCGCGTGCGCCATCTGGAGGCGCTCACGCCCGAGACCATCGTGCGCCAGGCCGAGGCGGCGCATGCACGCTATGGTTTCAACGATTTCAAACTCAAAGGAGGTGTGCTGCGCGGCGAGGATGAAGTCCTGGCCATCCGGGCATTGCACGAGCGCTTTCCTAAAGCGCGGGTCACGCTCGACCCCAACGGAGGCTGGCTGCTCAAGGATGCCGTTCGCCTGTGCCGTGACCTGCATGACGTGATCGCCTATGCGGAAGACCCTTGCGGGGCCGAAGACGGCTTCTCCGGCCGCGAGATCATGGCCGAGTTCCGCCGCGCCACCGGGCTGCCCACCGCCACCAACATGGTGGCCACCGACTGGCGCCAGATGGTGCATGCCCTTTCGCTGCAGTCGGTGGACATTCCCCTGGCCGATCCGCACTTCTGGACCATGGCCGGTTCGGTGCGCGTGGCCCAGACCTGCCGCGACTGGGGCTTGACCTGGGGTTCGCATTCCAACAACCACTTCGACGTGTCGCTGGCGATGTTCACCCATGTGGCAGCTGCGGCGCCCGGCAAGGTGACGGCCATCGACACGCACTGGATCTGGCAGGACGGCCAGGGGCTCACCCAGGCGCCGCTGCAGATCGTGGACGGTCATGTGGCCGTGCCCACCGCCCCGGGCCTGGGCGTGCAGCTCGACATGGCCGCGGTGGAGCGCGCACATCAGCTCTACCTGGAGCACGGCCTCGGTGCCCGCGACGACAGCATTGCAATGCAATACCTTCACGCCGGCTGGTCGTTCGATCCCAAACGCCCCTGTCTGGTCCGCTGACCCGCCAAGCTCGCCTAAACTGCGGTCATGCCCTTTTCCCACGCATGGACTGACAGCCCCGCCCGAAGCCTGCTGCCTTTGATCCTTTTGGGAGCAACTGCAGGATGCGGTGCGCAGACCCGTGATGTCACCGGTGAGATCGCCGCCAGCAGCGACCTCACCGAACGCGGTTTCCAAACGCCGATCAGGCGCCCGATCATCCAGGGGCTGCTGACGCTCTACGATGCGACCGGCTGGTCGGCCGGTGCCGTGCTGGGCATGCAAACGAACGGCCGCCGCTATGGCCGAGCGATTGCCCGCGTGGCCTATGACGGCGTGTTGTCAAACGACTGGCAGTACCAGGCCTTCACCCAGTACTACGCCTACCCGGACAATCAGACCGCGCAGTTGCTGGATCGTTTGGAAACGGGGCTGGGCTTCAGCTACCGCGATCTGATCATGGTAGGGGCATCCGTGTTTCGTTATCCCCACACCCTGGATGCCGCCCGGCCCATGCGGTGGGCCGTGGACTTGGGGGGGCGGCTACCGCTTGACGAGCAATTTTCGTTGACGGGCACCATCGGTCTTGCCCAAGTCCGGCCCCAGGGTCGCTATGCCTACGGCAGTGTCGGCGCCGCCTGGCGCAACGGCCCCTGGCGCGCCACGCTCAGTTACCTGACGACCGATGATCGGGCGAACTCGGTGTATCCAGGCAACACAGCCGGTCATTGGTCATTCATGTGGGCCCGTTCTTTTTGAAGCAAACGCAACCTTTTGGTGCATGGCAGGCACACACGCCGCAAGATTCAATCATCCACGACGTCGATCCGCCCACCTTCGCCCCACCATGGCTGCCCTTTCCTTTCCCGACGATTCGGCCGATCTCGAACTGCTGCATGGCATAGCCTCGGGTGATCGCGCCGCTTTGGCTTCGTTGTACCGGGCCTACCACCGCCGGCTGTGCCAGTTCCTGACCCGCCTGACTCGCCGGGCCGAATTGATCGAAGAAATCATCAACGATTGCTTCTGGATCGTCTGGCAAAAAGCGGGCAGCTTCCGGGAAGAGTCGAAAGTTTCCACCTGGATCATGGGCATCGCCTATCGCTGCGGATTGAAAGCGCTGCGCCAGGATGGTGGCCTGGATACGCTGTCCATGACAGAAGAAGACATGGAAGTCCAGCCCGATCTGTCCACCGACCCTGGCGAGGCCAGGGAGCTGCGCAATTGGCTCGACAAGGGCATGGAGAAGCTTTCGGTGGACCAGCGATTGGTGCTGGAGCTTGCCTACGCGGGCGGGCATTCGCTGGAAGAGATTGCCGTGATCACCCAATCACCCGTTGGCACGGTGAAGGCGCGCATGTTCCATGCCCGTTTGAAGCTGCGCAACCTGCTGCCGCTCTTGGCCAACCGCAGTACCGCTCAATAGGACTGGACCATGCCTTATCGTTTCCCAGGATCCCAAGACCAAGACCGTTCCCATTTGCTCACCCAGGAGGCCCTGCCCTGGATCGTCAATGGCCGCGCCAGCGAAGAACAACGTGCTGAAGTAGCAAAGCACTTGGTTCAATGCGCCGATTGCCGTGACGAGCTTCAGATGCAGCAACAGGTACAGGCCGCCATGGCATTGCCCCCCACGCGCATGCCGGATGATCAGGCGGGCTTGGGCAAACTGCTGGAGCGCATCGAGTTGGACGCTCTATGCGATCAACCACTTCCCCAGCCTGCCCCAATGGCACGCCGGAGCGGCGGCCGGTTCACCTATGCACTGGCCACTTTCGCCATCTTGCAAGCCGTTGCGCTGGCCTTCATGGGACATCGTTTGTCCGAACAGGACCCCTCGGCTTTCCAGACTTTGAGCAGCCCACCCGCCCCCAGCGTTTCGACCGCCGGCCTTCCCAGTGCCATCCGCGTCGTTCCCGATGGGCGCATCACCTTGGCGGACTGGAAAGCCTTGCTGGAGTCCCTGAACCTGCAGGTGGTCAGCGGTCCCAATGCCATGGGCGCTTATGCCGTGTCCACCAAGGATGCGCGTTATTCGAATACACATGCACTGGAGCGACTGCGCAGCACGCCCGGCATGCAGATGGTCGAACCCATCGGAGGTCCGCCATGACGCCCCGCTTTCTGATCGCGGCTTTGCTGCTTTCATTGACGCTGTCCGGTTGCATGACCGCGCCAGTCGGGACCAGTGCCAATGCACCAGCGTCCAAGCCCTCCGGCGAGGCGGCCATGAGAGCAGACAGTGCCCGTTACATCATCGTGGCGGTTCCCAATCCTCTGGAACATGTCCCGGGCCGCGCAGGCACCAGCCTTTCCAGTTACGGAGCCCCTCCGCGCTACACCATGGGCAATCGCGCTGCCAGAACGGTGCAGGCCATTGCCGTGGATTACGGCCTGCAGGAAGTGGCAGCCTGGCCCATACCACCGATGAACGCGCACTGCGTGGTGTTCGAGATCAGCGCCAGCGTCTCCCGAGAGGCCCTGCTTCAAGCCCTCTCTCGCGATGCCCGGGTTCAACTGGCGCAGCCCCTGCAGGATTTTTCCGTCAATGCGACATCGGACGAAGCGGCTGCCGCCGTGGCCTACAACGACCCCTATATGCCTTTGCAACAGGGGTTCGTGGACATGCAGGTCGCACGCGCGCACAAGCTCAGCACGGGCAAGGGTGCCCACATCGCGGTGATCGACACGGGTGCGCAGACGGAACATCCGGAATTGCGCGGGCAAATCGATGCGGCCTATAACCTCGTCGATGAAAATGCCGCCGGTTTTCAGCTGGACCAGCACGGAACCCAGGTCGCTGGAATCATTGCCGCGGTTGGCAACAACCAGCAGGGCATCGTGGGCGTCGCGCCCGATGTCAAGGTCAGCCTCTATAAAGCGTGCTGGTACCCGGCCAATCAACCCATGGCAGGCGCACGCTGCAACTCCTTCACTTTGGCCAAAGCTCTCGTGGCCGTGATGTCGTCCGATGCGCGCACCATCAACATGAGCCTGGGCGGTCCCGAAGACCCGCTGCTCAGCACGCTCCTGGGCCAGCTAGTCAAACAAGGCCGGGCGGTGGTCGCTGCACTTCCATCGAACGGCGAACGCACGGGGTTTCCCGCTGGCGTGCCTGGCGTCATCGTCGTGGGCATGGCGGACAACGACAATCTGGCATCCAGGGGCATTCTGGCTGCGCCTGGCAAAGATGTGCTTACCTTGCAGCCACAGGGTCGCTATGACTTCGCCACCGGATCATCGATGGCGGCCGCCCATGTGAGCGGAATGATTGCCCTGTTGCAATCCAGTGCGCCGCAGCTCGACATCACAACGATCAAGAATCTACTGATGGACAGCGAGAAAAATGCAGGAAAGCCATTGATGGTCAACGCCGAACGGGCATTGGAATCCCTGCCAAACCAAGCCCCGCGTCTCGCTCGGCGCTGACGGCCGCACGCGAGCGTCAGCGACTGAGCACAAATGCCGGCGTGCAGACCAGCAATCGGTTATGGAGCGGAGAAATATTGTTCCATCAAAGCGCGTTGTCCTTGTCCCGCTGTCACCCGTCAATCATTCCCAAATCCGTAGAACGATCACCAAAAAAAGAAACCCTCGAAATCCCGGCAGGACTTCGAGGGTAGCGGTGCCAAGCAGTGCCTTTCGACACCGACGGCTGATGATTACATGTTGTCGATCATCACTTGGCCAAAGCCGGAACAGCTCACTTGCGTCGCGCCTTCCATGAGACGGGCGAAGTCGTAGGTGACCTTTTTGCTGGCGATCGATTTTTCGATCGAGCGAATGATCAGGTCAGCGGCTTCCGTCCAGCCCATGTGGCGCAGCATCATCTCAGCCGACAGGATTTCCGAACCGGGGTTCACATAGTCCTTGCCTGCGTACTTCGGCGCAGTGCCGTGCGTGGCTTCGAACATCGCCACTGTATCCGACAGATTGGCGCCAGGGGCGATGCCAATGCCGCCCACCTGGGCCGCCAGCGCGTCGGAGATGTAGTCGCCATTCAGGTTGAGCGTGGCCACCACGCTGTACTCGGCCGGGCGCAAAAGGATCTGCTGCAGGAAGGCGTCCGCAATGCTGTCCTTGACGGTGATGTCCTTGCCCGTCTTCGGGTTCTTGAACTTCATCCATGGGCCACCGTCGATCAGCTCGGCACCGAACTCCTTCGCTGCCAGCGCGTAGGCCCAATCGCGGAAGGCACCTTCGGTGAACTTCATGATGTTGCCCTTGTGAACGATCGTCACGCTGGGCTTGTCATTGTCGATGGCGTACTGGATCGCCTTGCGCACCAGGCGCTCGGTACCTTCCCTGGATACGGGCTTGACGCCAATGCCGGAGGTATCGGGGAAGCGGATCTTCTTGACACCGAAATCTTCTTGAAGAATCTTGATGAGCTTTTTGGCCTTTTCGGACTCGGCTTCGAACTCGATACCGGCATAGATGTCTTCCGAGTTCTCACGGAAGATCACCATGTTGGTCTTCTCGGGTTCCTTGACCGGCGAGGGCACGCCCTTGAAGTACTGGATGGGGCGCAGGCAGACGTAAAGATCCAGCTCCTGGCGCAACGCCACGTTCAGCGAGCGGATGCCACCACCCACGGGCGTCGTCAACGGGCCCTTGATGGAAACCACGTAGTCGCGCACGGCATGCAGCGTTTCTTCCGGCAGCCACACGTCGGGACCATAGACCTTGGTCGACTTTTCGCCAGCGAACACCTCCATCCAGTGGATCTTCTTCTTGCCGCCATAGGCCTTCGCCACCGCAGCGTCCACGACCTTCAGCATCACGGGGGTGATATCGAAACCAGTGCCGTCGCCCTCGATGTACGGAATGATGGGCTGGTCCGGCACGTTCAAGGACATGTCGGCGTTGACGGTGATTTTCTGGCCTTCGGCGGGCACCTTGATGTGCTGGTAGCTGGTCATTGAGCGGGTCTCTCCGGTGAAACGATGAAGGGGCTTCAGCTGGTTAGGCAAACGCGGTACAGCCGGCGATTCTAAGCCTTAAAAAAATCACATATTTCCTGTCAACGGCCCCCGTGACGGCGCCGTTGTGGAGGTGCTTCGCGGCACTTCGCGCGGCTCCCATCCGAACCTCTTCAAGGAATTGGCATATATGAAAAAACTCCTCGCTGTCCTGGTTGCTGGTCTGTTCGCCGCTGGTGCTTTTGCACAAGGCGCAACGCCAGCCGCACCGGCAACCCCCGCCGTGACTTCCGCCCCCAGCGCCGAGCCAGCCGCCCCTGCCCCCAAGGCACATGCCAAGGCCAAAGCCAAAAAGCCTGCAGCACACAAGGTCGCCCACAAAAAGGCAACCAAAAAGCACGCTAAGACGGCTGCCTAAGCGCACATTGTCGGCACGGGCCACTCCGGCGCCGACGCACTTCAAAAAAGCCCGCCTCCGCGGGCTTTTTTGCCTTTGGCTGCTACCCTTTCGATTCCCATTGCATTTATGGAAAGCCGGATGATGAAATCCTTTCTCGTGCGCGTCGCGGACGGCTCTCAAAAAAGCCTCGCCCCTCTTTTTGCTGCGTTGGCCATTTCCTGGTGCGCGGTGGCGGGCGCGCAAGAATCGCCTCAGTTGAATTTGCAGCGCGTGGAACTGGGAGCGGGTATGCACCGCATAGATGCCCAGGTCGCGGTGTCCCCGCAGGAGCGGCAGATCGGCCTCATGCATCGCAAGGAGATGCCCCAACAGGAAGGCATGCTGTTCGTTTTCGAAGAGCCGGCAGTCCAGTGCTTCTGGATGAAAAACACCATTTTGCCGTTGACCGCCGCTTTCGTGGCGGACGACGGCACGGTCGTCAACCTTGCCGATATGAAGCCACAAACCGAGGATTCGCATTGCTCTGAAAAGCCCGTTCGCTATGTGCTGGAAATGAACCAGGGTTGGTTTTCCAAAAAGGGCATCAAGGCAGGGTTCAAACTTTCAGGCGCCCCGTTCCTACGTCGTTGAATTGGCTGGCTGCGCCGCAGGGTGCGACCTGTCAAAAGGTCGGCATAAAAACAAAAAAACGGCCACGTGGGCCGTTTTTTTATGGGGCGCAAAGCACTCAGGCGAAATTGCTTTCGGCAAACTTCCAGTTCACCAGCTTGTCGAAGAAGGTTTCGACGAACTTGGGGCGCAGGTTGCGGTAGTCGATGTAGTAAGCGTGTTCCCACACGTCGACCGTCAGCAGTGCCTTGTCAGCCGTCGTCAAAGGAGTACCTGCCGCGCCGGTGTTCACGATATCGACGCTGCCATCGGCCTTCTTCACGAGCCAGGTCCAGCCAGAGCCGAAGTTGCCCACGGCACTTTTTACAAAGGCTTCCTTGAAAGCGGCATAGCTGCCCCACTTGGCATTGATGGCGTTGGCCAACGCACCGGACGGCTCGCCGCCGCCGCTTGGAACCATGCAGTTCCAGAAGAAAGTGTGGTTCCAGATCTGTGCTGCATTGTTGTAGATACCGCCGCTCGATTTCTTCACGATTTCCTCGAGCGTCATGCTCTCGAATTCCGTGCCCTTTTGCAGATTGTTCAGGTTCACCACATAGGCGTTGTGGTGCTTGCCGTAGTGATATTCCAGGGTTTCCTGGCTGTAATGAGGCGCCAGGGCGTCGATCGCATAAGGCAACGGTGGCAGGGTATGTTCCATGGTGCAGTCCTTCGTGGGTTGAAATTCTTGGAATGGAACCGCCGCCCCCAAAGGGCCAGCACGGTCCGAACTGGCATTGTAGAAAGTAATAGCAGCACCTGCTGTAGGTGAGCGCCAATGGCAGAAAAAGCGTGCGGATCTCACAGCAGCCGGCGCTGCGATACCTGCAGATCGATTTCGCCGTCGGTCACCGCAGCCCGGACGGCGTCGCCAGGGCGTACCTGGGCGACCTTCGTGACCGGCTGGCCTTGCGCATCGGTGAGCAACGCATAGCCACGCTGCAGGACCAAGTGGGGGTCCAGCAATTGAAGGCGCAGGGCGGCACGCTCCAGTTGTTCGGACTGGCGGGCTGCCCGCCTTTGCAGCGTCTGCCGCATTTCTGCCTCCAGCGCTTTCTGTTGTTGCGTCAAGCGCTGCATTTTTAATAGCACACTGTGGCGCATACGCTCCGCAAGCCGTGCCAGGCGCGTCTGCTGCCGCACCACCAGACCGGAAGGCCGGCCGAGGCGCTGGGCCACCAAGTCGAGCCGCTGATGCCGCACGTCGAATTGCGTCTGAACGCTGTCCGACAAGCGATCGGCCAAAAGGTCGATGGCACCCAGCCACACGGCACGCGGCTGGGAGACGAGTTCAGCGGCAGCCGTTGGCGTCGGTGCCCGCAGGTCTGCGCAAAAATCGGCAATGGTGAAGTCGGTTTCATGGCCGACACCGCAAATGACAGGTACCGGGCTTTGGACGATGGTGCGCGCCAATTGCTCATCATTGAAAGCCCACAGATCCTCCATGGACCCACCTCCCCGCACCAGAAGGATGACGTCGATGGGACACGGGGACTGCTTTGAAACAGGGTCTTTCGATCCATTCGCCCCGTCCACGCCCTCCGCCAGGGCGTAGAGCTTGGACAACGCAGCCCGCATCGAGGCTGGTGCGTGGGCACCCTGCACCAATGCCGGCACCAGCGTCACCGGAATGTGCGGAACGCGACGGCGCAGCGCGGTCACGACGTCATGCAGCGCCGCGGCGCCCGGGGACGTGACCAGCCCGATGCCGCGCGGCATCAACGGCAGGGGCCGTTTTCGCGCGCTGTCGAAAAGCCCCTCGGCCTCCAGTTGCGACTTCAGCCGCAGGAACTGCTCGAACAAGGCGCCCTGGCCTGCCCGCTGCATGCTTTCGACGATGAGTTGCAGATCGCCCCGTGCCTCGTACACCCCCAGGCGGCCGCGCAACTCGACCAGTTCCCCATCCCGTGGAGAAAAGTCCAGCAACAAAGCCGCGCGCCGGAACATCGCACACCGGATCTGGCCCTGGCCGTCCTTGACCGTGAAATAGCAATGCCCACTGGATGCGCGCGAAAAGCCCGTGATCTCGCCTTGCACGGCCACGGGATTGAATCGGGACTCCAGGGTGTCAGCAATGGCGCGGCACAGCGCCCCAACCTGCCAGATACGTGGCGCCGTTGCGAGGTTCATGGTGTCAGACGCCGATACGGCAAGGGCTTGCAGGCCATGGCAACGTCGCACTAGTCCACAGAGCCCGGGTATGCCTCATTTGCCCAGCACCACCAGCCAAATCACCGCGCATCGCTAGCAAATACGTGCAAACCATTGATTTAAAAGGATTTTTTCGTGCTTTATTTTTCATCAATCTGTCAAATTCACGGACTGGTGCCGCTTGGCGGGCCCTCGCAACCCAGTTGCCCACAAAGTTATCCACAGAAAATGTGGGTGGCGGCGCACGGTCGGAAGGTCGAGGATGGTCGAAACGTTCGGTCGTTTTACAGCGCGGACCATAACGCCAACTGGGCCATAATCGCGGATTGCTTCCATCTGCGCGGAGAGAGAATTGCTATTGATCATACAAGCCGCAGGCTGGCCGATCTGGCCTTTGATAGCCTGCTCCGTCCTGGCGCTGGCACTGGTTGTGGAGCGTTTCATCGCCCTCAAAACCGCGCGCGTTGCCCCTCCCAAGCTGCTGGACGAAGCCATCACCGTGTCCTCCCGCTCCGTTCCCACGCCCGATGTGGTGAATCAACTGGCACAGAATTCCGCTCTAGGGGAGGTTCTGGCCAGCGGGCTGCGCACGCTCAACAGCAATCCGCAAAGCACCGAGGCCGACGTGCGGGCTGCCATGGAAAGCTCCGGCAGGGCCGTTGCCCATCGCCTCGAAAAATACCTCAGTGCGCTTGCCACCATCGCGTCAGCTGCCCCGCTGCTGGGCTTGCTGGGCACGGTGATCGGCATGATCGAGATCTTCGGCTCCCAGGCGGGCGCCGGCCAGTCCGGCGGGGGCAACCCGGCCCAATTGGCGCAGGGTATTTCGATTGCGCTCTACAACACGGCGTTCGGCCTGATCGTGGCCATTCCTGCACTGATCTTCTGGCGCTATTTCCGCAGCCGCGTGGATGCTTACCTGCTGACCCTCGAATTGGCTTCCGAGCAATTCGTACGGCATATCAGCCGGCTGCGAAAATAAATGGTGCACACCCTGTCCGCAAAAGTCCCTTCGCATCGCCGTCAGCGCGCGATCAGGCGGACGGGCGGATTCGGCGCACGCCAAAAACATTGATCGGCTGAACGGACATGAACTTTCGATCCCGCCCCACCGAAGCGCCGGAAATCAACCTGATTCCTTTCATCGACGTGCTGCTTGTGGTGCTCATCTTCCTGATGCTGTCCACCACCTACAGCAAGTTCACCGAACTGCAATTGACGCTGCCAGTGGCCGATGCCGAGCAGCAGCGCGACCATCCCAAGGAAGTGATCGTGGCGGTCGCCGCGGATGGCCGCTATGCGGTCAATAAATCGGCAGTGGAGGGCAAGAGCGTGGAAGTGGTGGCGCAAGCATTGGCGGCTGCAGCCAGTGCCGGCAAGGACAGCGTCGTCATCATCAGTGCCGACGCCAATTCTCCGCACCAGGCAGTGGTGACGGTGATGGAAGCCGCACGCCGCGTGGGCCTGTCGCAGATCACCTTCGCCACCCAATCGACGGCCAGCGCCGGCAAATAGCCGCGATGGCTGCCGCCGGGCCGCAGCCGCCCTCTTCACACACTCAAACTGCCATAAGTTCAACCGCTTCCACACTCCATGCGGCCTGGAAGCGCCGTGGGCCGCTGGCGTGGATGCTCTGGCCGCTGTCGTGCCTCTACCGTGCAGCGGTCGCCGCGCGGAAATTGCTTTACCGGGCAGGCGTCCTTCGATCCGAGCGCATGGCGGTGCCGGTGATCGTGGTGGGCAACGTGATCGCCGGAGGGGCCGGCAAAACCCCGGTCACACAGGCCATCGTGCGGCACCTGGTGGCGCAGGGGTGGCGGCCTGGGGTGGTGTCGCGTGGCTATGGGCGTTCCACCGACGACTGCCGCGAGGTGCATGCGGACAGCAGCGCGGCCGAAGTGGGCGACGAACCGGCGTTGATCGCGCGCAGCACCGGCGTCCCCGTGTTCGTGGCGCGGCAAAGAACGCAGGCGGCGCGCGCATTGCTTGCGCGGCATTCCCGCACCGATGTGATCGTCTGCGACGACGGGCTGCAACATCTGGCCCTGGCCCGCGACATCGAGGTCTGCGTATTCAACGACGATGGCGTGGGCAACGGATTTCTATTGCCTGCCGGTCCGCTGCGGGAACCTTGGCCGCGTCCGGTCGATTGCGCGCTTTACGCCGGCCAGGTGCCTGGAGGCACGGCACACGCATTTGCGCTGACTCGCTCCCTCGCTGCTGATGCCATTCGCGCGGACGGCAGCACCATGCCCCTTGCGCAATTGCGCCACCACCCCTTGCACGCCGTGGCCGCCATCGCCAGGCCGCAGGAATTTTTCGCGATGCTGCGCGCGAAAGGGCTCACGCTGCAGCACACCAGCGCCTTTCCGGATCACTATGATTTTGATAGCTGGCAGCGCAATGAAATCCACGGCATGCCACTCATTTGCACCGAAAAAGACGCCACCAAACTGTGGCAGTCCCACCCGCAAGCGCTGGCAGTGCCTTTGCAGCTGGAAATCGACAGTGCTTTTTTCTCCCTGCTGGACGACCGGCTGCGGTCTGCCACGCATCGCTCGCTATCATCGCCCTCCGACTGACATTGAAGCCATAACCGCCATGGACCCCAAACTGCTCGAACTGCTGGTCTGCCCCGTCACCAAGGGCTCGCTTACCTTCAACAGGGAACGGCAGGAGCTTGTGTCGCGCAGCGCCCGGCTGGCCTACCCGGTGCGCGACGGCATTCCTGTCCTGCTCGAAAATGAAGCGCGTACCCTGACGGACGAGGAGCTGGAGGCGTGACCTCCCCCGCCACGCCATTCACTGTCCTGATCCCTGCGCGGCTGGCCTCCACGCGGCTGCCCGACAAGCCGCTGGCCGACATCGCCGGGCTGCCCATGGTGGTGCGCGTGGCGCAGCGCGCGGCGCAAAGCCGGGCCCACCGCGTGGTGGTGGCCGCGGACGACGCCCGCATCCTCGCGGCATGCCAGGCCCATGGCATCGACGCCTTGCTCACGCGATCCGACCATCCCAGCGGTAGCGACCGCCTGGCGGAAGCCTGCGAGCAGCTCGGTTTGGCAGGCGATGACATCGTGGTGAACGTGCAAGGCGACGAACCGCTGATCGACCCTGCGCTGATTAAAGCCGTCGCCGAGCTGCTGCCGGCCCGCACGGAGGCCAGCATGGGAACCGCGGCCCACGCCATCGAGGCTTTGGCCGACTATGCCAACCCCAATGTCGTGAAGGTCGTGCTCGATGCCCGCGGACTGGCGCATTACTTCAGCCGGGCACCCATCCCGCATGCACGCGACCATGCCGGCACTGCCTGGTGGGCGAACGGCACCGATGGCGCCTCGCCGGGCGTGCCAACAGGCTACTCGCCGCTGCGCCATATCGGCATCTACAGCTACCGCGCCTCGTTCCTTCGCCAATTTCCGGCCCTAGCCCCCGCACCGACGGAAGCCGTCGAGGCGCTGGAGCAACTGCGAGCCCTGTGGCATGGCCACCGCATTGCGGTCCACGTCACGGCCTCCGCACCCGGCCCCGGCGTAGATACACCGATGGATCTGGAACGCGTTCGCACACTGTTTTCGTAGGGATTTCAGAGTCCCCACCGTGTCAGGAAAGCGCGCGGACACGCGTGCTATCCTTGCCCGCGATCAGAGTGCCGCATCCCGGGCCGGAGGCAAGCCCGTGGCCAGTGGCGCCAGCCGAATTCAACACTTAGAGGATATCCATGAGACTGATTCTTTTGGGCGCACCCGGCGCCGGAAAGGGCACGCAGGCCGCATTCATCTGCCAGAAATACGGTATTCCGCAAATCTCCACCGGTGACATGCTGCGTGCGGCCGTCAAGGCGGGCACGCCGCTGGGTCAGCAGGCCAAGGCCGTCATGGATGCGGGCGCGCTGGTCAGCGATGACCTCATCATCCATCTCGTGAAAGAGCGCATCGCCCAGCCCGATTGCGCATCCGGCTTCCTGTTCGATGGCTTCCCCCGCACGATTCCGCAGGCCGATGCGATGAAAGCGGCAGGCGTCAAGCTCGACTATGTGCTGGAGATCGACGTACCCTTCGATGCCATCATCGAACGCATGAGCGGCCGCCGTTCCCACCCCGCCAGCGGCCGCACCTACCACGTCAAGTTCAATCCTCCCAAGGTGGAAGGCAAGGACGACATGACCGGCGAAGACCTCATTCAGCGCGAAGACGACAAAGAGGCCACCGTCAAGAAGCGCCTCGATGTGTACAGCGCACAGACCCGTCCTCTGGTGGATTACTACTCCAGCTGGGCGAAGGCCGATCCTGCGGGAGCTCCCAAGTACCGCGCCATCAGCGGCACCGGCAGCGTGGAGGAAATCACCCAGCGCGCGCTGGCCGCTTTGGCCAGCTGATCGGGCCAGCGGATTTCCGCCTGACGACCCGCACGGCACCGCCGCCGCCGTGCCCGAAACGCCCCGCCCGTCAGCGGGGCGTTGTCTTTTCATCGCTGGCGAGCGCGCGCCAGCAGTTCGAGCAGCAGAGTGATTCGGGCCTTCACCGGGCTCAGGCCCTCCGAGTGAGGCAACGTGTCTCCCGGTTTTGGCAGCACCCGTCCCAGCGCGCAACGGGTGGCCACGCGCACTTCCACTCCGCTCGCATGGGCGCGCTCCAGCGCACTTCCGAGGGCATGGTGCAGCGTGCCATTGCCCGTCGCCGCCACCACGATGCCATCCACGCCTTCCCGCACCATCAAATCGACGATGCGGCCATCCGCGCCGACATGGCTCGTGAGCACCTCGACCCGGGGCCAGACGAAGGTGTCGGCGACGTGCCGAAGGGCGCCTGGCTTTGGCACCGACGGGGCCGGCCAGCCACTGGCCAGGCGGACAGTCCCCTCCTCCACCCAGCCCAGCGGGCCTGCTTCTCCTGAACTGAAGGCATCCACCTTGTAAGGATGCACTTTCTGAACATGCCGCGCCGTGTGGATCGTGCCTGCCACGACGGTCATCACGCCCCGTGCCCCGGGCGTCGCGGCCAGGACAACCGCGTCGAGCAGATTCTGCGGCCCGTCAGGCACCATGGCGGAGGCCGGCCGCATGGCGCAGGCCAGCACCACCGGACGGTCGGCAGCCAGGACCGAATCCAGGAACCAAGCCGTCTCCTCCAGCGTATCCGTGCCGTGCGTAACGACCACGCCCCGCACGTCAGGGTCGGCCAAAAGTTGCGCGCACCGATGGGACAGTTGCCGCCATACGGCAAATTCCATGTCCTTGCTGTCGATCTGCGCGATCTGCTCGGCTTCGATCCGGCCGCCGGCTGCCTGCTCCAACCCGGGAATCGCCTCCAACAGTTGGCCGATTCCCACCTGGCCTGCGGTGTAGCCGATGTTGTCCCCCGCCTCCGTTGCGGTGCCTGCGATCGTTCCGCCGGTGCCAAGCACCACGATTTTTCCTGTGCCCACTTGCACGCTCCCAAAAACTGGTTAAAAATACAGTGACTGGATTAATAAACAGGCCTCTCTCTGCCTTTCCGTTCAGCACCGGAGTCACACATGTTCGACAGTCCCAAGCTCACCGCCCGCCAGCAGCAGATCCTCGATCTGATCCAGACCGCCATCTCCCGCACTGGAGCGCCTCCCACCCGGGCGGAAATCGCCGCCGAATTCGGCTTCAAGTCCGCCAATGCGGCTGAGGAACACCTGCAAGCGCTGGCCCGCAAGGGCGTGATCGAACTGGTCAGCGGCACTTCGCGGGGCATCCGGCTTCGCGGCGATGCCGTGCGTTCCATCAATGCCGCCCGCGGCACCCAGTTCAACCTCCCCATCCCCGGCCTGTCGCAACTGTCGCTTCCGCTGGTGGGGCGGGTGGCCGCAGGGTCGCCCATTCTCGCGCAGGAACATGTTGATCAAACCTACAGCGTGGAGGACAGCCTGTTCCAACACAAGCCGGATTACCTGCTCAAGGTGCGTGGCATGTCCATGCGCGATGCGGGCATCATGGACGGCGATCTGCTGGCCGTGCAATCGACCCGCGAAGCGCGCAACGGCCAGATCATCGTGGCCCGGCTGGGCGACGACGTCACCGTCAAACGCCTTCGCCGCACGGCCACCGCCATTGAGTTGCTGCCGGAAAACCCCGACTACCCGGTCATCACGGTGCACCCAGGCGAGCCTTTCGAGATCGAAGGTCTGGCCGTGGGCCTCATCCGCAACACCATGCTGATGTAGCCCGTCGCACACCGCCGCAGGTGGCGGGCGTCTGGCGGTCAGGGGCATGCAGTCCTGGCCAGCCAACCCTGCGGCAGTGTGTTTTCTTTGGCAATCCTGCCTGTGTTCAACCCCCTTGCACCTCGCTGGAGTTTTCACATGGGATTTGCCCTGCTCGCCTTTTCTTCCTTTTCTCAACCGCTGAATGCACTGGCGCGGTGGTTGCGAGCGCCCGCCTGTCGCCCTCTCAGCCCAGGCCAACAACAGAGGGCCGCATCAAGCCGGCCAAGCCGTGTCGTGGAGGTGAAGGCCGCTGTGGCCGCCGCCAGCACTGTGGCCATCGGCCCGGATTCCAGTGGCACGCTCCAACCGCCTTCGGCTTTGCGGAACGGGTCGGACACGCTGCCGTGCGCCGCTTCGGAGGGTTGGGCGGATCACATGCCGGGTGCGACTGCGCTCGCCCAGGCGCCCCGGCGCCTCGCGGTGGTTCGTCACCGGAAGGAGCGATTGGAGCGGCGCGACCTGCCAAGTCAGGCACCCATTCGCGAATGGTCCAGCACCAGTGCCAATGACGGCGCGGCATTCGCAGGCCTCAGCCGTCCACGGCCCGATGGACGCCCATTGCGGGTGCTGGATCGCCGCGGCCCCGGCGCGGCGGCGCGCGTGATGATCTCCGGTCGGATGGCGGATGTTTGTGCCGAGCTGGACCGCCTGGTGCGTGCCGAGGCGGCCATGCAGACGCCGCATTGAAGAACAGGACCGCCCTGCTGCCAACCGTGGCCCCGCCCTCCCTCAGCCCAAGCTTGCCTCGCCATGCTTTAGCTGTTCAGTTGCCCCCAGAGCTTGTCTAGCCGCTTGACGCTCACCGGCTGCGGAGTCCGCAACTCCTGGGCAAAAAAGCTGACCCGCAGCTCTTCCAGCAGCCAGCGCAGTTCCTGCATGCGCGCATCGACCGCGCCCTTGCGTTCGGCCACCAGGCGCCAGTAGCGCTGCTCCTGCGGGCGCAGTTCGGCCAGCTTGGTAGCGTCGCGCGCAGGGTCGGCGCGGTATTTGTCCAGGCGCAGCGTGATCGCCTTGAGGTAGCGGGCAAAGTGCGCCAGCTGCGTCCACGGTGCCGCGGCCAGGAACTGTTTGGGCATGAGGCGCTGCAGTTGCTGCTGTGCGTCCTGCACGGCTTCGGGTGCGTTCTTCGTGTCCTTGATCTTGCGGGCTGCGGCGGCGTACTCCAGCAAGATGGTGCCCGCCAGCCTTGCGACCTCGTTGGCGATCAGGGTAAGCCGGCCGCGCCCCTCGTCCACCCGGCGCTTGAACGCAGCCTCGTCAGTGGGCAGCGGCTCCAGCAGGAAAGCCCGGTCCAGCGCCACGTCGATGATCTGGCTGCGCAGCTCTTCCTGCGTGCCCAGCGGCATGTAGGCCACGGCCATCTTCTGCAGATCGGGAATGTTCTTTTCCAGGTATTTGAGCGCGTCCTTGATCTGCAGCGCGAACAGGCGGCGCAGGCCCGCACGGTGCTTGGCGGCAGCCAGCTCGGGCTCATCGAAGACCTCGATGGTGACGGCATCGCCACCGTCGATGAGCGCGGGAAAGCCGATCAGCGTCTGACCACTTTTGCGGATCTCCATGAGCTCGGGCAGCTCGCCAAAGGTCCAGGCGGTGTGGCGCTGGCCCGCTGGTGCCTGCCCGGCCGAAGCGGCCGAGGGCGCGGATGCGGCCGATGCCGGCCCCGTTGCAGAACCATGGCGTCCCGATGGCGATGGAAATGCTTCATTTTTGATAGCACCCTGCCCTAGTACTATATGCGCTGGAGCCTGTTTTTCTTCTAATCCTTTGCCATCGCCACCCAGCTTGAGTCCTGCCAGGGCCTGGAAGGCGCCACGTGCCTTGGCTCCCCATTCGGCCTTGAGGGCGCCCAGGTTGCGCCCATGGCCGAGCTGGCGCCCGTGTTCGTCCACCACGCGGAAGTTCATGAACAGGTGCGGGCTCAGCATGTCGAGCTTGAAATCGGCCCGCTTGACGTCGAGCGAGGTCTCATCGCGCACCTGCTTGAGCAGCACCTCGACCAGGCTGCCGTGGCCGAAGCGTTCGGGCGTGCCGAGCAGCCCGGCCAGCCGCGCCGCGCTGTCAGGCAGCGGCACGAACCGGCTGCGGGGGCGCTGCGGCAGGCTCTTGAGCAGGGCCTGGATCTTGGGCTGCAGCATGCCGGGCACCAGCCACTCGCAGCGCTCGTCGCTCACCTGGTTGAGCACGAACAGCGGCACGGTGACGGTGATGCCATCGCGTGCGTCACCGGGTTCGTGCAGGTAGCTCGCCGCGCAATCCACGCCGCCCAGCCGCACCGTGCGCGGAAAGGCACTGCCCGTGATGCCCGCCGCCTCGTGGCGCATGAGTTCTTCGCGCGTCAGCTTGAGCAGGTCGGGATTCGACGCGCTTGCCTCGCGATACCATGCCTCGAAGCTGTGTCCGCTGCACACGTCGGCCGGCAACTGCTGGTCGTAGAAGGCGTAGATCAGCTCGTCGTCCACCAGCACGTCCTGGCGGCGCGACTTGTGTTCGAGCTCTTCGACCTTGGCGATGAGCTTGTGGTTGGCGGCCAGGAAGGGCAGCCGGGTTTCCCACTGCCCGCCGATCAGCGCCTCGCGGATGAAGATGTCCCGCGCCGCGTACGGGTCCACCTTGCCGAAGTTCACCCGCCGGTTGTTGTAGATGACGATGCCGTAGAGCGTGGCGCGCTCGAGCGCGTTGACCTCGGCCGCCTTCTTTTCCCAATGCGGGTCGAGCAGCTGCTTCTTGAGCAGGTGCCCGCCCAGTTGCTCGATCCACTGCGGCTCGATGGCCGCGATGCCCCGGCCGAACAGCCGCGTGGTCTCCACCAACTCGGCCGCGACGATCCAGCGGCCGGGCTTCTTGGCCAAGTGCGCGCCCGGGTGCTTGTAGAACTTGATGCCGCGTGCGCCCAGATACCAGTCTTCCTCGTCGCTCTTGACGCCGATGTTGCCCAGCAGCCCGGCCAGCATGGACAGGTGGATCTGCTCGTAGCTGGCAGGGCGGTCGTTGATGCGCCAGCGGTGTTCGGTCACCACGGTCAGCAGTTGCGTGTGGATGTCGCGCCACTCGCGCAGACGGCGCACGCTGATGAAGTTCTGGCGCAGCAGCGATTCGTACTGGCGGTTGCTGAGCTTGTGGCTGGGCGCGGCCGCTGCGGCCTCGGTGGCCGCAGGCGGCGCCACGGCCGCCGCGGCCATGCGCTGCGCCACGGGCAGCACGGCCTGCGAGGGCGCGCCCTTGCGTGCCACCTGCTTTTGCATGCGCGCCGACGGCAGGGTGGGCGCGCCACCGCGCGCTTCGTTGATCCATTTCCACAGCTTGAGGTAGCCGCTGAACTCGCTCTTTTCGTCGTCGAACTTGGCGTGCGCCTGGTCGGCCTGCTGCTGCGCGTCCATGGGGCGATCGCGCACGTCCTGCACGCTCAGGGCGCTGGCGATGATGAGCACCTCGTCCAGCGCCTGGCGCTCGCGCGCCTCCAGGATCATGCGGCCCACCCGCGGGTCGAGCGGCAGGCGCGACAGCTCCTGGCCCATCGGCGTGAGTTCGTTGGATTCGTCCACCGCGCCCAGCTCGCCCAGCAACTGGTAGCCGTCGGCGATCGCGCGGCCCGAAGGCGCCTCGATGAACGGGAACTGCGCCACGTCGCCCAGGTGCAGCGACTTCATGCGCAGGATGACGCCGGCCAGAGAGGACCGCAGGATCTCCGGATCGGTGAACCGGGGCCGGCCGTTGAAGTCGGCCTCGTCGTAGAGCCGGATGCAGATGCCGTTGGCCACGCGCCCGCAGCGGCCCGCGCGCTGGTTGGCGGCGGCCTGGCTGACGGGCTCGACCATCAGCTGCTCCACCTTGCTGCGGAAACTGTAGCGCTTGACGCGCGCGGTGCCTGCGTCGATCACATACCGGACACCGGGCACGGTGAGCGAGGTCTCGGCCACGTTGGTGGCCAGCACGATGCGCCGGCCCGTGTGGCCGTCGAAGATGCGGTCCTGCTCGGCCTGAGACAGCCGCGCGAACAGGGGCAGCACCTCGGCATTGCGCATCACCGGCTGGTGCGCCAGGTGCTTGCGCAGGTGGTCGGCCGCCTCGCGGATCTCGCGCTCGCCGGGCAGGAAGACGAGGATGTCGCCGCCTGCGTTGCCGGCCCACAGCTCGTCCACGCCGTCGGCGATGGCTTCGTTCAAGCCGTAGTCGCGCGACTCTTCGAACGGGCGCCAGCGCTGCTCGACCGGAAAGGTCCGGCCCGACACGTAGATGATGGGCGCGGGAATCAGCTCCGCGCCCTGCGGCCCGGCTGCGTGCGCCGCATCGCCCTGCGGCCCCTCGCCGGGCCTGGAGCGGCCGGTCAGGCGCCGCGGCAACGCGAAGTGCTTGGCAAAGCGGTCGGCATCGATGGTGGCCGAGGTGACGACCACCTTCAGGTCGGGCCGGCGCGGCAGGATCTGCCGCAGGTAGCCCAGCAGGAAGTCGATGTTCAGGCTGCGCTCGTGCGCCTCGTCGATGATGATCGTGTCGTAGGCCTTGAGCAGCGGGTCGGTCTGGGTCTCGGCCAGCAAGATGCCGTCCGTCATGAGCTTGACCGAGGCGTCGCGCGACAGCCGGTCCTGGAACCGCACCTTGTAGCCCACCACATCGCCCAGCGGCGTCTGCAGCTCTTCGGCGATGCGCTTGGCCACGCTGCTGGCGGCGATGCGGCGCGGCTGCGTGTGGCCGATGAGTTGGCCTTTCTGTCCCGGCGCGGCGTTGCATTTGCCGCGCCCCAGGGCCAGCGCGATCTTGGGCAGTTGCGTGGTCTTGCCCGAGCCGGTCTCGCCGCACACGATGATGACCTGATGCTCCCGCATCGCCGCCATGATTTCCTCGCGCCGCGCGGAGACAGGCAGCAGTGGCGGGAAGGTGATGCGCAGCGGCGCGCCGGGTGCGGCGGCAGTGGACGAAGAAGGAGAAGAAGAGGAAGGCGCGGATTCGGTCATGAAGGGCTGCATTATCCGAGCCCGCCGTTGGCCGTGCACAACAAGGGCCGCGCCGCACCTTGCCACGCGCGCCAAGCCGATTTGATAATCGCGCCCTCGCTTCACCAGCGCCGCAACGAGCACCCTTGCGGCGCCCCTTTCAGGAGCTGTTTTCCATGACCCATTCGTTCAACACCTCCCACTGAACACGGTTCCTCGCCCCGGCTGAACCGTGTCGCTCACACACCGTTCAGCCAAGGTGGCTGCGCACCCCCGACCATGCGAATGGGGGGCGCCGCAGGAAAGCCCTGGCTTGCTCAGCCGGGGCTTTTTGCTTTTCAGGAATCGCACATGAGTGCTCAGAAACGTTCCCGCGCCTTCCAGCAAGGCCGGGTCAAGGCCTTGCGCCGCATGAAACAGCCGATGGTGCTGCACCTCGAAGCCAGCGCACCGCCGCGCAACCCCGTGGCCCGCGCGCTGGCGGCGCGCGGCACCAGCGCCGCCGCAGGCAAGCACATCCGCAGCCAGGGTGCCCAGCGCCGCGCCGACCGCATGGCGTTGCAGCGCGCCCTGCGCCGCGGCGCGGATGGCTGATTCGCCGGTGCGTACCGGGCACCAGGGCCGCAGGGCGCAGTGGGAAGGATCTCTTTCATGGAAAAATGGCGCGGCCGGGGCCGGCCATCCGCCCACCCTCTTCTCCCCTCGCTGCCATGCAGCCGCACCGATGCCCGCCACTGCCACTCCCGCCTACGTCCCTGACGAACACGCCACGACCGCGCCGGCCGGTCCCGCCGACCGGCGCCGGCACGTCGTGGTGATCGGGGCCGGCATCGTGGGCACGGTGTGCGCCATCGAGATGCTGCGCTCCGGCCGCCAGGTCACGCTGCTCAACCCCCATGCCCCAGCCGGCGAAGAAGCCACCAGCTACGGCAATGCGGGCTGGCTGTCTTCCCATTCCATTCTTCCGCCCGCAGGGCCCGGCATGTGGAAGCAGGTGCCCGGCTACCTGCTGGACCCGCAAGGCCCGCTCACCGTGCGCTGGGGCTACCTGCCCCGCGCCCTGCCGTGGCTGTGGCGCTTCTTGCGCTCGGGCCGCACGCCCGCGCACGTGGCCCGCACTGCGCATGCCCTGCGCCAGTTGCTGCGCGATGCGCCGGCGCTGCATGCCCGACTGGCCAGCGAAGCCGGCGTCCCGCATCTGGTGGCCCAGCGCGGACTGCTGCACGCCTACCGCTCGCGGGCGGACTTCGAGGCGGATGCGCTGGGCTGGCGACTTCGCGGCGAGGAAGGCATCGCGTTCGAGACCGTGGTAGGCGCCAGCCTGCGCGCGCAGGAGCCGGACCTGGCCCCGGCCTACGGCTTCGGCGTGCGCGTGGCGGAAGCCGGCCACTGCGCCAATCCCGGTGCCTACCTCGCGGCGCTGGTGGAGCATGCGCAATCCCTCGGTGCGCGCTGGGTCACGGGCCAGGCCACCGGGCTGCGCATCGAGGCGGGCCGCCTGCACGCCGTGAGGACCGACCAGGGCGACCTGCCCTGCCAGGGCGCGGTCATCGCCGCGGGTGCCTATTCGCGGCCGCTGGCCCGCGCCGCCGGAGACCGCGTGTGGCTGGACACCGAGCGCGGATACCACGCGATGCTGGACGTGCAGGCCCGGGCCGGGGAGCCCGTGCCCGCCGGCCCCCGCACCTCCACGATGGTGATGGACCGCAAGCTCATCGTGCATCAGATGGCGCACGGCCTGCGGGTGGCGGGCCAGGTGGAGATCGCCGGGCTGCACGCCGCACCCGACTGGCGCCGCGCCCGCATCCTGCTCGGGCACCTGTTCGATCTGTACCCGTCGCTGCCCCGCGCCGCGCTGGAGGACGGCGCCCGCTTCTGGATGGGCCGGCGTCCGAGCACCAGCGACGGACTGCCCTGCATCGGCCCTGCCAGCGCCTGCGCGGACGTCGTCCACGCCTACGGCCACGGCCATGTGGGCCTGGGTGCTTCGGCCCGCACGGGACGGGTGGTGGCGCAGTGCATCGATGGGCAGCCTCCGGAGATCGACCTGGCGCCGTTCCGTCCTCAGCGATGGCGACGATAATTCGCCCGCAACGGAAAACGCCCCGCCCTCCCCACGCAAACTGCGCCGCCCCGCAGGTTGCAGCCCCCGCTCTCTTCACCCTTTCGCCATGTCCGCCGTCTTCAACTTCACCTTCGTCCCCTGGTTCCGCTCGGTTGCGCCATACATCCACAAGTTCCGCCACCAGACCTTCGTGATCGGGCTCACGGGCGAAGCCATCGCGGCTGGCAAGCTCCAGGCCATCGCGCAGGACCTCGCCATGATCCAGGCGATGGGCGTGAAGATCGTGCTGGTACATGGCTTTCGCCCGCAGGTGAACGAGCAGTTGGCGGCCAAGGGGCATGCCGAGAAGTATTCGCACGGCATCCGCGTCACCGATTCGGTGGCGCTCGATTGCGCGCAGGAAGCCGCAGGACAGTTGCGCTACGAGATCGAGGCGGCGTTCAGCCAGGGCCTGCCCAACACGCCCATGGCAGGTTCCACGGTTCGGGTGATCTCCGGCAACTTTCTGACGGCGCGGCCCGTGGGCATCGTGGACGGGGTGGATTTTCAGCACTCCGGCCTGGTGCGCAAGGTGGATGTGGCGGGCATCCGGCGCTCGCTCGACATGGATGCGCTGGTGCTGCTGTCGCCGTTCGGCTTCTCGCCCACCGGCGAGGCGTTCAACCTGACGATGGAAGAAGTCGCGACCTCGGTGGCGATCGCCCTCAAGGCCGACAAGCTGGTCTTCGTGTGCGAGGTGTCCGGCATTCTCATGAACCCCGACGAGCCCGAGAGCGACGACAACCCCATCGACACCGAACTGCCGCTAGCGCAGGCCCGGAAGATGCTGGCCAGCGTACCGCCCAGCCAGCGGCCGACCGACACCGCGTTCTATCTGCAGCACTGCGTGAAGGCCTGCCAGAACGGTGTGGAACGCAGCCACATCATTCCCTTCGCAGTCGATGGCGCTTTGCTGCTGGAGATCTACGTGCACGACGGCATCGGCACCATGGTGGTCGATGAAAAGCTGGAAGAACTGCGCGAGGCCACGCCGGACGATGTGGGCGGCATCCTGCAACTGATCGAGCCGTTCGAGAAGGACGGCACGCTCGTCAAGCGCGACCGCACCGAGATCGAACGCGACATCGCCAACTACACCATCATCGAGCACGACGGCGTGATCTTCGGCTGCGCCGCGCTCTACCCCTACCCCGAAGGCAGCACGGCCGAGATGGCGGCCGTGACCGTGTCGCCGCACAGCCAGGGCACGGGCGATGGCGAAAAGCTGCTCAAGCGCATCGAGCAGCGGGCGCGGGGCATGGGGCTGACCAGCCTGTTCGTGCTGACGACGCGCACCATGCACTGGTTCATCAAGCGCGGCTTCCAGCCCGTGGACCCCGAATGGCTGCCCGAGGCCCGCAAGCGCAAGTACAACTGGGACCGCCGCAGCCAGGTGCTGGTCAAGAAACTATAGGCGCCGGCCCGGCCTGCGGCCGCGCCGCTCAGGCAGCGACCGACCGGGCCACCTGGCGCGCCACCTCGGCAATGGTGGCCTCGCGCTTTTCCGGCGTGGCCGTGGTCTGGGTCATGTAGCAGGTGACCACGATGGGCGCGCCGCCGCCAGGCGGCCACAGCACGCCGATGTCGTTGGACGAACCCTGGGCGCCCGTGCCCGTCTTGTCGCCCACCCGCCAGCCCGGCACGCCGGCCCGCAGCCGCTTGTCGCCGGTCTTGTTGGCCACGATCCATTCGACCAGCTGGGCGCGCGAGGCCGGGCTCAGCGCATCGCCCAGGGCCACCTTGCGCAGCGACTGCAGCATGGCCTGCGGCGTGGTGGTGTCGCGAGGATCGCCCGCGATGGCCTCGTTCAACGTGGGCTCGGTGCGGTCCAGCCGCGTCACCGTATCGCCCAGGCCGCGCACGAAGGCGGTGAAGCCCTGCGGGCCGCCGTGGCGCGCCAGCAGCAGGTTGGCCGCGGTGTTGTCGCTCAGGGTGACGGTGCCTTCGCACAGCTCGCCGACCGTGATGCCGGCATCGCCCACCCGCTTTTCAGTCACCGGCGAATAGGCCACGAGCGCCGACGCGTCGAAATGCACCCGGCGGTCCAGCGCCTCCTGGCCCCGGTCGACCCGCTCCAGCATCCAGGCGGCCAGCAGCAGCTTGAAGGTGCTGGCCATGGGAAAGCGCTCGTCCTGGCGCCAGCCCAGCGACAGCCCGGAGCCCGTGTCGAGCATCGCCACGCCCAACCGCGCTTTAGGGTGCCCGTCCAAACTGGATTCGAGTCGCTGCATGGCGGCTTGCCAAGCCGTTTCCCGCGCGTTTTTCTGGCCCGCAGGCGCGGCGGCATGGGCCGGGCCGGCCCACAAGGCGGCCGTCGAAGCGGCGGCCACGGCGGCGAAGAGATCAAAGGAAAACTGGCGTCTTTGCATGGAATGAACCTGTCGTTTGAAGCAAGAAGACCCGAACGATAGAGACATGTCGGCCAGAGCACCATCGACAATAATCGGGACGAGCCCCAAGAAAAACTGCTTGCTTACCTGCCCACTTGATTCCAACGCCATGCACCTGCCCCTCAATGCACTGCGCGCCTTCGAGGTGTCGGCGCGGCACCTCAACCTCACGCGCGCGGCCCAGGAACTGTGCGTGACCCAGACAGCGGTCAGCCAGCACATCCGCAACCTCGAAGAGCGCCTGGGCAAGCCGCTGTTCCGCCGCCTGCCACGCGGCCTGGCGCTGACCGATGAAGGCCTGGCTCTGCTGCCGGTGCTGGCCGATGCGTTCGGCCGCATCGCCGGCGCGCTGGAGCAGTTCAGCGACACCCGTCCCCGCGAAGTGCTCACCGTCGGCGCCGTGGGCACCTTCGCCGTGGGGTGGCTGCTGCCGCGGCTGCGCGATTTTCAGCACGCCTGCCCCTTCGTGGACCTGCGCCTGCTCACGCACAACAACCGCGTGGACATCGCGGGCGAGGGGCTGGACTGCGCCATCCGGTTCGGGGACGGCGCGTGGCATGGCACCGAGGCTGATCGCCTGCTGGAAGCGCCGCTGTCCGCCATGTGCGCGCCCTCCATCGCGCCCCGGCTGCGGGCGCCGGCCGATCTGGCGCATGAATCGCTGCTGCGCTCGTACCGCTCGGACGAGTGGGCGGCGTGGTTCGGCGCAGCCGGCGTGCCCTGCCCGCTGGTGCGCGGAACCGTGTTCGATTCGTCCCTGGCCTTGGCCGAGGCCGCCGCGCAAGGCGCGGGCGTGGCGCTGCTGCCGGTGCGGCTGTTTCAACGGGAGCTGCAACAGGGGCGGCTCGTGCAGCCCTTTGGCACGCACATCGCGCTGGGCGCGTACTGGCTCACGCGACTGAAGTCCCGCCCGCCCAGTGCCGCGCTGCAGGCCTTTCGCGGCTGGCTGCTCGCCGGTTGCGGCAGCCCACCGGGCGAGCCGGCCTGATCTTCCGTCAGCGCCCGGACCTTCTTCAAAAAGCCCCCGCTTATCATCGCCACCCCATGCCCGAGATCCTCACCGCAGCCCTGTACCACTTCGTCGATCTGCCCGACTGCGCCGCACTGCAGTCGCCGTTGCAATCCCTGTGCGAAGCCCATGGCGTGCGGGGCCTGCTGCTGCTGGCGCCCGAGGGCATCAACGGCACGATCGCGGGCGATCGCGCCGGGGTGCAGACCGTGCTTGCGTGGCTGCGTGCCGATGCGCGTTTGGCAGGCTTGCGGCACAAGGAAGCCTTGGGTGACCGCATGCCGTTCTACCGCATGCGGGTGCGGCTCAAGCGCGAGATCGTGACCCTGGGCGTGACCGGGCTGGACCCCGCGCGCAACGCCGGCACGCATGTGCCGCCGGCGCAATGGAATGCCTTGATCGACGACCCCAAGGTGGTGGTGATCGACGTGCGCAACGACTATGAAGTGGGCATCGGCAGCTTCGCGCGGGCGATCAACCCGCGCACGCGCAGCTTCACGGAGTTTCCGGCCTGGGTGGAGCAGCAGCGCGCGCCGGGCGGCGTGCTGGCGCACCGGCCCAAGGTGGCCATGTTCTGCACGGGCGGCATCCGGTGCGAAAAGTCCACCGCCCTGCTCAAGTCGCAAGGCTTCGACGAGGTGTTCCACCTGGACGGCGGCATCCTGCAGTACCTGGAGGACGTGCCTGCCGAAGACAGCCGCTGGCAAGGTGACTGTTTCGTTTTCGACGAACGCGTGTCGGTCGGCCATGGCCTGTCCACGGGCCGGCACCAGCTGTGCCGGTCCTGCCGCATGCCGCTGGGCGAGGCCGAACTCGCATCGCCCCAGTACCGCCCCGGCGTGAGCTGCCCCTATTGCCATGGCACGCGCACACCCGAGCAGGAGCGCGCATTGGCCGAGCGCGAGCAGCAGATGGTGCTGGCGCGGCAGCGCGGGCAGGACCACATCGGCGCGCGCCTGGGCGGAGCCCCTGCGGCCGCGGCCCCCGATGGCCAAGCCACGGACGCCCCGAGCGGCCTGCCAGTGCTGTACTCCTTTCGCCGCTGCCCCTATGCCATGCGCGCCCGAATGGCCATCGCGGCCAGCGGGCAGGCCTGTGAATTGCGCGAGGTGGTGCTGCGCGACAAGCCGCAAGCGTTGCGGGACGCATCGCCCAAAGCCACGGTGCCCGTGCTGGTGCTGCCCGATGGCCAGGTGCTGGAGCAAAGCCTGGAGATCATGCGCTGGGCGCTTTCTCGCCACGATCCGCAGGGCTGGATGGCCGAAGATGCAGCAACGGCCCAGGACGCCGATGCGCTCATCGCAGACTGCGACGGTGCCTTCAAGCAGGCCCTGGACCGCTGCAAATACCCGAACCGCTATCCGCAGCAGACCGGCGCGCAGGACGGCATGGAGCCGAGCGCATCAACGCCCCGTGCCACCGCCACCGCGTTCCTGGCCCGGTGGGACGCGCGGCTGGCGCAGCACGCCTTCCTGTGCGGCCCCCAGCCCACGCTGGCCGATGTGGCCATCATGCCGTTCGTGCGCCAATTCGCGGGCATCGACGCCACGGACTGGGAGGCTGGCCCCTGGCCCCATGTGCGAAAGTGGCTGACAGCGTGGGAGGCCAGCACGGTGTTCACGCAGGTGATGGACAAGGTGGCGCCCTGGGTGCCCGGAACCCGGGGCCCGGTGTTTCCTGCCCAGGAGCCCATGGCAGCGCCGGCACCGATCTGACGGATTTGCAACGACCAAGAAAAAAGGCGCCTGTTCAAGGCGCCTTTTTCATTCGGGGTTCAGGCGGGTTTCAAGCCGCAGCCAGCGGGCGGCGGTTGGCGCCACCTCGTCCACCACGGGCCAGCAGCACCAGCAGTACGACGCCCATCAGCACGAAGCAGATGAACGACCAGTTGGCGATGGAGCCGCCGAGGAAGGTCCAGTCCACCGCAGCGCAGTCGCCCGAACCGCGAAAGATCATGGGGATCGCGCGGCCGATGGGGAAGTGTTCGATCATCCCGTAGAAGTCGCGCCCGCAGGTGGCGATTTCGGGCGGATACCACTGCAGCCAGCTTTGCCGCGCCGCCACGAAGGCGCCGAAACCCGACGACAGCAGGGCCAGGAAGGCCCACGACATCCACCAGCCACGGGCGCCCCGGGCGCTGGCCAGGGCGGCGAAGACGGCGACTCCGATGAGCGCGTAGCGCTGCACGATGCACATCGGGCAGGGCTCGAGCCCCACGACATGCTGCAGGTACATGCCAAAAGCCAGCATGGCCACACAGGCCGCCGCGATGAGGCCCAGCACGCGGCGAGGCGCGGCATCCAACCAGTTCAACACCATTGTTCTTGTCCTTGAAGGCCGCTGCGGTCGGCAGCCCTCGAAGGCTGCATCAGATACCGGCGGCGTGGTCCAGAAAAACGCGGGCGCGGCGCGGTGTGACCACCAGCGTTTCACCCTCCCTGAAACCCATCTCCCGGTACTGCTGCGCAGGGATCTGCGCTTCGATCACCGAGTCGGGGCTCGCATTGTCCGCTGGTTTGTGGTCGGCATCGGGAATAAGTTCCAGGCGCGCGATCGGCCCCACGACGATGGCACGGCTGAGCTGCGCGACGATGCCGCGCGGGCGCCCATCGGCGTCCACGCCCTCGCCGGGCGAATAGCGTTGCACGTCCAGGTCGTGCGGGCGCACATAGGCGAAGGCGCTGGCGTTCTGGGCGCCCGCATGCTCGGGCGAATCGATGGCCATGCCCTCCACGTGCACCAGCCCTTCGTGGGCACGGCCGCGAAACAGGTTCACGTCGCCGAGGAAGCCATAGACGAACGGGCTGGCCGGCTGGTCCCATACCTCCTGGGGCGAGCCGCTTTGCTCGATCCGGCCCTGGTTGATGACCACCACGCGGTCGGCCACTTCCAGGGCTTCCTCCTGGTCGTGGGTTACGAAGATGCTGGTCACGTGCAGTTCATCGTGCAGGCGGCGCAGCCAGCGGCGCAGTTCCTTGCGCACCTTGGCATCGAGCGCGCCGAAGGGCTCGTCCAGCAGCAGCACCTTGGGCTCCACCGCCAGGGCGCGCGCGAGGGCGATGCGCTGGCGCTGGCCGCCGGACAACTGCGAAGGGTAGCGGTCGGCCAGCCAGTCGAGCTGCACGAGCTTGAGCAAGTCGGTCACCTTCTGCTTGATCTGCGCATCGCTCGGGCGCTCGCCGCGCGGCTTCACGCGCAGGCCGAAGGCGACGTTCTCGAACACCGTCATGTGCCGGAACAGCGCGTAGTGCTGGAAGACGAAGCCCACGCCGCGTTCGCGCACATGCACGTCGGTGGTGTCTTCGCCCGAGAAATGGATGGTGCCCACGTCGGGCGTCTCCAGCCCCGCGATGATGCGCAGCAGTGTGGTCTTGCCGCAGCCCGAGGGGCCGAGCAACGCGATGAGTTCGCCGGATTGGATGTCCAGGCTCACGTCGCGCAGTGCCTGGAAGCTGCCGAACTGCTTGCTGATGTTGCGGATTTCAATGCTCATGGTGTGCTTTCGTTCAGCGCGCGCCCACGGCGGCGGGTGCGGGGCGCTCGGGCGGCAACGTGGCCGCGGCCTTGCGCTCTTGCTCGTTGCGCCATTCGGCAATGGACTTGATGACCAGGGTGACCAGCGCCAGCAGCGCCAGCAGCGAAGCGGCAGCGAACGCCGCCACGGACTGGTATTCGTTGTAGAGAATTTCCACGTGCAGCGGAATGGTGTTGGTCTGCCCGCGGATGTGCCCCGACACGACCGACACCGCGCCGAACTCGCCCATGGCGCGCGCATTGCACAGGATCACGCCGTACAGCAGGCCCCACTTGATGTTGGGCAGCGTCACGTACCAGAAGGTCTGCCAGCCGCTCGCGCCCAGCACGATGGCCGCCTGCTCTTCGTCGCTGCCCTGGGCCTGCATGAGTGGAATCAGCTCGCGGGCGATGAACGGGAAGGTCACGAAGACCGTCGCCAGCACGATGCCCGGCACGGCGAAGATGATCTTGACATCGTGCGCCGCCAGCCAGGGGCCGAACCAGCCGTTGGCGCCGAACATCAGCACGTACACCAGGCCAGCCACCACGGGCGAGACGGAGAACGGCAGGTCCACCAGCGTGGTCAGGAAGGCCTTGCCCCGGAACTCGTACTTGGCGATGGCCCAGGCCGCCGCCACGCCGAACACCAGGTTCAGCGGCACGGCGATGGCCGCGGTGATGAGGGTCAGCCGGATGGCGGCCCAGGCATCGGGCTCCTTGAGCGCGGCCACATAGGCCCCGAAGCCCTTGCGCAGCGCTTCGGTGAACACGGCGGCCAGCGGCAGCACGAGGAACAGCAGCAGGAACGCCAGCGCGATGCCGATCAGCGTCCAGCGCACCCAGGGCGCCTCGGTGGTGCCGGCCTGGGCGCGGCGCACGGGGTTGCGCCCGCCGGAGTGGGAAGCGTTGGAACTCATGCCGGGGCTCCTGCGTGGCGGCGCTGCCAGGCCTGCAATGCATTGATGACGAGCAGCAGCACGAAGGAGATCACCAGCATCACCACCGCGACCGCCGTGGCGCCCGCGTAGTCGTACTGCTCCAGCTTGCCGATGATGATGAGGGGCGTGATCTCGGAAATCATGGGCATGTTGCCCGCGATGAAGATGACCGAACCGTATTCACCCACCGCCCGCGCGAATGCCATGGCAAAGCCCGTGAGCAGCGCCGGGGTGATCGCGGGCAGGATGACGCGCGTGAAGATCTGCCAGCGCGTGGCACCCAGACTGGTGGCGGCCTCTTCCAGTTCCTTCTCTGCGTCTTCCAGCACCGGCTGCACCGTGCGCACCACGAAGGGCAGCCCGATGAAGATCAGCGCGATCACCACGCCGGCGGGCTTGAAGGCCAGCTGGATGCCCAGCGGCTCCAGGTACTGCCCGACCCAGCCGTTGCCGGCCAGCAAGGCGGTGAGCGAAATGCCCGCCACCGCCGTGGGCAGCGCGAACGGCAGGTCCACCAGGGCATCGACGATCTTCTTGCCCGGAAAGCGGTAGCGCACCAGCACCCAGGCGATCAGCAGCCCGAACACGAGATTGACCACCGCAGCGATGAACGACGCGCCGAACGTGAGCCGGTAGGACGCCAGCACGCGCGGGGCGCTGATGGCCGTCCAGAACTGGTCCCAGGTCAGCGTGAAGGTCTTGAACACCAGTGCCGACAAGGGGATGAGCACGATGATGCTCAGGTAGAAGATGGTGTAGCCCAGCGTCAAGCCGAAGCCGGGCAGAACCCGCTTCGGACTGCGCCGGGACCCGCCCGTGGACGCCACGGCGGCGCCGGGCAAGGCAGAGGTCGCAGCGTTCATGTCTTACTTGGCGCCAGGGGTGTAGAGCTTGTCGAACTGGCCGCCGTCGTTGAAGTGCACCTTCTGTGCTTCACCCAGCGAGCCGAAGTACTTGGCCACGGTGAACAGCTTGACGGGCTTGAACAGGTCGGCGTGCTTTTTCAGCACCGCTTCGGAACGCGGGCGCAGCGCGTGGCGGGCCGCGATCTCCTGCGCCTCGTCGGAGTACAGGTAGTCCAGATAGGCCTTGGCCAGCTCGCCCGTGCCCTTCTTGGCGACAGTGCGTTCGACCACCGCGACGGGGTTTTCGGCCAGCACGCTGCTGGAGGGGTACACGGCATCGACCTTGCCCTTGCCGAACTCGCGCTCGATGGACAGCACCTCGGATTCGAACGTGATCAGCACATCGCCCGTGTTGCGCTGCAGAAAGATGCTGGTGGCGTCGCGGCCGCCCTTGCCCAGCACGGGCACGTTCTTGAACAGCTGGCCCACGAACTCAGCGGCCTGGGCATCGGTGCCGCCCTTCTCGCGCACGCTGCCCCAGGCCGCCAGGTAGGCGTAGCGGCCGTTGCCGCCAGTCTTGGGGTTCACCACGACGACCTGCACGCCGGGCTTGGCGAGGTCGTCCCAGTCCTTGATGTTCTTGGGGTTGCCCTTGCGCACCAGGAACAGCATGGTCGAGGTGGTGGGCGATGCGTCGTTCGGGAAGCGCTTGGCCCAGTCCTTGGCAACCACGCCGTTGGTGGCGAGGAAGTCGATGTCGGTCGTGGTGTTCATGGTGACCACGTCGGCGTCGAGGCCGTCGTTCACCGCGCGGGCCTGGGCGCTGGAGCCGCCATGGGCCTGGTCGATCTTGACGTCCTTGCCGGTGGTTTTCTTGTAGTGCGCGGCAAAGGCGGGGTTGTAGTCCTTGTAGAACTCGCGTGCCACGTCGTAGGAGGCGTTCAGCAGCGTGGTCGTCTGCGCCGAAGCGGCGGCGCCAGCCACCAGGGCCAGAACGGCCAGGAAAGTCTTGAGTTTGGTCCGGGAAGTCATGTGTGCGCACCCACGTTGCTGAAAAGTGAAACCGATTGTGGGCGGCGGTCCTTAAAACTCAAAAGAATATATTCTTGTTAATTAATCGATTTCCAGAATATAGAACCAACACGGTGCGGCCGGCCTGTTGGATGGGTTCAAGGGAAAAAGGCCTGCAGCGCAATTGGTACTATGGCATATTGCTACAAAATAAATAGCAATTATTCAGTCGGCCGTCAGGCAGCAGAACGGGTCTCTGCTGCGCCATGGCCCAGGCCCCATTCCGCACCATCCACCAGGGAATGCAGCAGCGCCCATCCCAGAGGCCATTCGCCATGGCCGGAATCCACGTTCACATGCCCCGCCTGCGGCAGGCGGACGAACTCGCTGCCCCAGGCCCGCGCATAGGCGCCTGCCAGGCGGATCGGGCAATAGGGGTCGTTGCTGCTCGCCACCAAGATGCTGCGGTAGGGCAGCGGCGCATAGGGCACCGGCGCGAAGTCGCTCAGGACCGCCCGGCGCTCCGGATCGGCCGGGGCCACGAGCAAAGCGCCCTGCACGCGCTCTGCGGCCTGCGCGCCCATGTGGGTCGCGGTGATGCAGCCCAGGCTGTGCGCCACCAACACCACCGGGTGCGGCGACTCCAGCACGGTGCGCTCGAGCGCGGCCACCCAAGGGGCCCGCGCGGGGGTGACCCAGTCGTCCTGCACCACGCGGCACGCGCCGGGCAGCCGCTGCGCCCACAGGCTTTGCCAGTGGCCAGGACCCGAATCGCGCCAACCCGGCACGATGACCACCGACACCGGGCCACCCGCCCCGGCGGTGGGCGCGCTGCGGCTCATGGATGAAGCGGCACGGCGGCCGGCAGGCGGGACAAGGAAAGCAAGGGGAGCAAGCGAGAAATTCGGACCCTGCAGGAGGCGCGGAAGGACAGTGCAATGGCCATGGAACAGGCTCCTCAACGGTGAATGCGGCCCATTCTGCGATCCCGCCCTTAAAACCCAAACGAATATATTCTTTTGAATTAATCGCGAATTGATCTTAAGAAGTGGCGGGCACGTCCATTGCTGACCCCTCGGCCAGCGGCGCCTCCGCCTGTTTCGTGGCGCCCTGCATGGTCTCGCCCAGAAAGTCGAGAAACCGCCGCACGGCCGGCGTCAGGCCCCGGCGGGACGGAAACACCGCATGCATCACACCGCGCTCCGGCGCCCATTCGGGCATCAACTGCACCAGGCAGCCGCTGCGCAGCTCGTCCTGGCACATATAGTCGGGCAACCAGCAAATGCCTACCCCGCGCTCGGCGGCCAGCTTCAGGGTGAGCAGGTCATCGGCCACATACCGCGGGCTGTGCTGCCACAAAGCCTCCTGCCCTCCAGGGCCGATCAGCCGCAGCGCGGCACGGCCATCGGCGGCCGACATGGCCATGCTGTCCATGCGCGCCAGGTCTTCCAGCGTGTGCGGCGTGCCCTGGCGGGCCAATTGCTCGGGGCTGGCGACCAGAATCACGCCGCCATCGCTCAGCCGCTTCACGATCATGCTGCCGCTGTCGTCCAGCTTGGAGCGCACGCGCAGTGCCACGTCGATCCCCTCCTCCACCAGATTGACCACGCGGTTGCTCACCTGCATCTCCACCCGCACCAGCGGATGCCGGGCGAGGAACTCGGGCATCAGCTCGCCCAGCAGCGTCTGTGCGATCGTCACCGGGCAGACCACGCGGATGGTGCCGCGCGGCTCGGCCTGGACCTGGGCCACCGTGTCGGCCGCCGCCTGCGCCGATTCGCGCAGGGCCTGGCAGTGGCGCAGATAGGCTTCGCCCACTTCGGTGAGCGAGAGCTTGCGCGTGGTGCGCTGCAGCAGCCGCACCCCCAGGTGGGCTTCCAGGTCCGACACGCGGCGCGACAGGCGCGACTTGGGGATGCCGAGCGCCCGGCCCGCGGCGGCGAACCCGCCGCGCTCGACCACCTCGGCGAAATACAGCATGTCGTTGAGATCTTGCACCGCAGCCCCTCTTAGATTGTTCCACCAGTAGAACAATCTATCGCAAAGTGGCCTGCTTATCAATCAATGCACTCATCTGCACAATCTATCCAACGCCACACACCGGGTGCGGCCCCACCCCCCAGGAGAACATTCCATGCAACTGCTGCACATCGATTCCGCCATCACCGGCGAACAGTCCGTTTCGCGCCAACTCACCGCCCGCACCGTGGCGGCGTGGGTGGCGGCCCATCCTGGCACGCAAGTGCAGCACCTGGATTTGGTCGCCCAGGCACCGGCACACTTCACGATGGATGCCATGGCCCCCCGCACCGGCCAGACCGAGGGCCTGAGCGAGACGCAGCGCCTTGAAAACGCCGTGTCCGAACAGTTGGTGAGCCAGTTCCTCGCGGCCGATGTGGTCGTGGTGGGCGCACCGCTCTACAACTTCGGCATTCCCACGCAATTGAAAGCCTGGATCGACCGCATCGCCCAGCCCGGCCGCACTTTCACCTATACCGCTGCCGGCCCCCAAGGCCTGGCCAAGGGCAAGACGGTGATCGTCGCCTCCAGCCGCGGCGGCGTGTATTCGACCAGCGATGCCGGCCGCGCCATGGAACACCAGGAGAGCTACCTGCAGACCGTGTTCGCCTTCTTCGGCATCACCGACGTGCGCTTCGTGCGCGCCGAAGGCGTGGCCATGGGCCCGGATGCCAAGTCCAAGGCCCTGGACAGCGCAGACTCGGACATCCAGGCGCATGTGGCGCAATCCCGCCAAGCCGTGGCCGAAGCTGCCTGATCCGCGAAAAGACGGCGTCCCCCCCCGAGAAGCCGGCCTTGCGCCGGCTTTTTCGCATGCGCCTCAAGGCGCCTACAGCGCACGCGTCCAGGTCTCGCCCACCAGGGACTGGCCGTAGGCGGTGTACGGCTCCGAGGCCACGAGGGTGAAGCCGCGCTGCGCGTAGAGATGGCGGGCCGCGGCCAGGCAGCTGTTGGTCCACAGCGTCATCTCCGTGTAGCCCTGGCCCCGCGCGAAGGCGATGCACTCGTTCACCAGCCGGCCGCCCAGCCCCATGCCGCGCGCCTCTTGCGCGAGGATCAGCATCCGCAGCCGCGCGGTGCTGTCGGACTCGCGGACCACGAAAGCCGCACCCATGCGAGCCCCATCGATCTCGGCAATCCAGCACTTGTCGAACTCAGGCCGGAAGTCGCGCACGAACCGCGCGGCGATCTCGGCCACCAGCGCCTCGAACTCCTGGTTCCAGCCGTACTCGCGCCAATAGGTCTCGCCATGCAGTTGCACCACCCAGCCCATGTCGCCCGGCACCGGATCGCGCAGCACCGCGAGCCGTGGACGGCTGGTGGGCTCGGGCGACAGCAGCGCCTCCAGCCGCTGCATGGCCGCCAGGGCGTCGGCCTGTTGATCCGGCGACAGGCGCGCCAGAAGGGCCTGCGCCTCGTCGCGCGAGCGCTGCTGCAGCGGGGCGAAGGCCGCGTGCCCGGCATCGGTCAAAAACAGCAGGCTCTGGCGCGCGTCGTGTGCGCCCGGCCGCCGCTCCAGCCAGCCCGCCTTTTCGAACCGGCGCAGGATGCGGCTCAGGTAGCCGGCATCCAGGCCCAGGTCCTTGGCGATGTCGGTGGCGACCGGCGCGCTGCGGTGGGCCAGTTCATACAACACCCGCACATCGGTCAGGGACAGATCGCTGCCCAGGTAGGCATCGAGAACGCCGATGCGGCGCGTGAAGAACCGGCTGAACTGCCGAAGCGCCTTGACCGCCGCAGCGGGAACGGGAAAGACTGCAGAATCCGACGCCATATTCACTTGCCCCCATCAAACAATTAATTGACTTTATCAACCAATTGGCGCAATGGCAAACAAAAAAAACCGGCCACCCATGCAAGAGCGGCCGGTCCTGAGGACTGCAAAAAAGGCGCCAGCCGATCAGAGCTTGGCGTGCAGCTTGACCCAGGCCACGTATTTCTCGACCCAACCTTGCAGGAACTGGCGGCTGGCCTCGCCGATGTTGCCTTCGTCATCGAACAGGCCATCCTTGGCCTGGATGAAGGCTTCGGGCTGGCCCATGGTGGGCACGTCGAGGTAGGCCAGCACATTGCGCAGATGCTGCTGCGCCATGGCCGTGCCGATGGCACCAATCGATGCGCCGATCACCCCGGCCGGCTTGCCGCCCCAGGCGCTTTGGCCATAAGGGCGCGAGGCGTGGTCCAGCGCGTTCTTGAGCACGCCGGGAATCGAGCGGTTGTATTCGGGCGTGACGAACAGCAGGCCCTGGGACTGGGCGATTTCGGTTTTGAGCCGCAGCACGGCCGGAGCGGGATGCGCGTCGTCGTCCTGGTTGTACAGCGGCAGATCGTCGATGCGCAGTTGCGTGAAGTGGAAATTCGGCGGTGCGAGCCGGGCCAGGGCGGTGGCCAGCTTGCGGTTGAACGAGTCCTTGCGGAGACTGCCGACGACGACGGCGATCTGGTATTGGTCCATGAACACTCCTTGTGAAACAGCCGACAAAAGACGGGATGGCGCATCGGCCGCAGCGGGCCATGATAGACACGGCCTGCCGTATCCAGGCGCTGCAGGCGGCGCGTTCAGGGCCAAACGGCGCAGAGGGCCGAACCGCAGATTGCTATTAATTTAATAGTACAACGCCCTAGTACTGATTGCGCTGGGGCCCTATTCAAGCAAAACACCCCCGGCGCTGCAGCGCAGCGGCCGGGGGTGCGCGGGCTGGCGCAAACGCGCGCTTGTCCTACCCGGCGCGGCGCTGGCCGGCGAGGCGGCGCACCACATGCACCAGCCGGTCGATCTCGTCGAACGTGTTGTAGAACGCGAGCGACGGCCGCACGGTGGTCTCCACCCCGAAGCGCCGCAGGATGGGCTGCGCGCAATGGTGCCCGGTGCGCACGGCGATGCCTTCGTCGTTGAGCGCCTTGCCGACTTCCTCGGTCGAGTAGCCGGCCAGCACGAACGACATCACGCTGGCCTTGTCGTCGGCGGTGCCGATCAGCCGCAGGCCCGGGATGGGGCGCAGTTGCTGCATGCCGTACACCAGCAGTTCATGCTCGTAGCGCGCGATGTTCTCGATCCCCACGCGGTTCACGTAGTCGATCGCCGCGCCCAGGCCCACCGCGTCGGCGATGTTGCCCGTGCCGGCCTCGAACTTGTTCGGGATCGGCTGGAACACGGTTTTCTCGAACGTGACGTCGGCAATCATGTTGCCGCCGCCTTGCCACGGGGGCATGTCTTCGAGCACCTCGCGCCGGCCCCAGACCACGCCGATGCCGGTCGGCCCGAACACCTTGTGGCCCGAGAACACGAAGAAGTCCGCACCGATGTCCTGCACGTCCACCCGCATGTGCGAGACCGACTGCGCGCCATCGACCAGCGCCTTCGCGCCCGCGCGCTTGGCCAGCGCCACGATCTCCTTGACCGGCACCACGGTGCCCAGCGCGTTGGAGACCTGCGTGACGGCGACGATCTTCGTGCGGTCGTTCAGGAGCTTCTGGTACTCATCGAGCAGCACCTGGCCCGAGTCGTCCACCGGAATCACGCGCAGCCTCGCTCCCTTGGCGGCAGCGAGCTGCTGCCACGGCACGATGTTGGCGTGGTGCTCCAGGTGGCTGACGATGATCTCGTCGCCCTCGCCCACGTGCTGGCCGCCCCAGCTCTTGGCCACCAGGTTGATGGCCTCGGTGGTGCCGCGCACGAAGATCACCTCGTTCACGTCGGGCGCGTTGATGAACGTCTTCACGCGCTGGCGGGCGCCTTCGTAGGCGTCCGTGGCGCGCGCGGCGAGTTCATGCGCGGCGCGGTGGATGTTCGAGTTCTCGTGCTCGTAGAAATGGCTGATGCGGTCGATCACCGCCTTCGGCTTGTGCGTGGTGGCCGCGTTGTCGAACCACACCAGTTGGCGGCCATTCACGCGCTCGGACAGCACGGGAAAGTCGCGCCGGATGGCGTGCACGTCGAACGGCGGGTGCTGCCCCTGGCCCGCCAGCGGCACCGTACCGTGCGGCGCGGGCTTGGCCGGGGTGACGTAGCCGCTGGGCAGCACCACCGCGTCCACGAAGTAGAACTTCGGATCGGACGACGGCGTGGCCGCCAGGCCAGCCGGTGCAGCCGGCGCCTGGGCCGCGTGCGGCACCTGGGGCTGCGCGAACGGCAGGCGCGCCAGCGCATCCAGCCGGTCGCCGGACTGCGCCGTGGGAACCGGCGCGCCCCCGGGCGAAGGCTGCGCCTGACGCTCGCCGACGAAGTAGTACGGCGAGGCGGCAGAGGCAGGCGCTGCCGGATGGGCCGCCGCCTGCGATGCGCTGGCGCCCGAGGCCTCGGGCACGCCCAGCACCCCGCTGCCCAGGCGCGGCTCGTAGGCCGGCAGCGTGCTCACCACCGTGTCGGGCAGGCCATTGGCCGCCGTGGCGTGCGGCAGCAGCGCGGGCGCGCGGTGGCCGAGCGACAGCACCTGCGTGGGCGAGGCCGGCAGCAGGTTGGTGCCAGGCACCTGGCCCTGCGGGATCGGCGTGCCGGGCACGCTGGGCCCGAAGCCGGCGGGGCTGGCCAGGGGCGAGCCGGGCGGCGCGATGTTGGCCGGCGCCTGCACGCCCGGCGGCACGGCACCGAGGCCGGGCACGGACGCAGGCGGCACCGAAGGAAAGCCGCCCGCGGAGTGCACGCCCGCAGGCGCCGCCGCCTCGCCCGGCAGCGCCGAGAACAGGGCATTGGCCATGCGCGCGATCAGTGCCGGATCGATGGGGGCGCCGGACGCATCGGCGCCCGGCGAGAAGGAAGAGAGGGTCATGGCCGCTCCTTCCGGTTCACTTGTAGGTGTCCGGATAGTCGTGGTACTTGTTCACCTCGACATCGTCCAGCACGGCCAGCGCATCGCTGGTGAGCACGGCCAGCGAGCAGTACTGCGAGATCAGGTACGACGCGATGGCGTGGTTGTTGATGCCCATGAAGCGCACCGACAGGCCCGGCCCCTGCTCGCCCGCCAGGCCCGGCTGGAACAGGCCCACCACGCCCTGGCGCTTGTCGCCCACCCGCAGCAGCAGGATCTTGCTCTTGCCGTCGGCCACCGGCACCTTGTCGGACGGAATGAGCGGAATCCCGCGCCACGTGATGAACTGCGAGCCGAACAGGCTCACCGTGGGCGGGGGCGTGCCGCGGCGCGTGGCTTCGCGGCCGAAGGCGGCAATGGCGAGCGGGTGGGTGAGGAAGAAGGCGGGCTCCTTCCACACCTTGGTCAGCAGCTCGTCCAGATCGTCCGGCGTGGGCGCGCCGGTGAGCGGGAAGATGCGCTGCGCATCGGTCACCTGGGCCAGCAGGCCGTAGTCGGGGTTGTTGATCAGCTCGCTTTCCTGGTTTTCCTTGATCGTCTCGATCGTCAGGCGCAGCTGCTCCTTGATCTGGTCGTGCGGGCTGCTGTACAGGTCGGAGACGCGGGTGTGCACGTCCAGCACCGTGCTCACGGCGTTCAGGAAGAATTCGCGCGGGTTTTCTTCGTAATCGACGAAGGTGCGCGGCAGCTGGTTTTCTTCTTCCTTGGCCGTGCAGGTGACGCGGATGGATTCCGGGTTCTTGACCTTGTTCAGGCGGTAGATGCCTGCTTCCACGGGCACCCACTGCAGCAGGTGCGTGAGCCAGCGGGGGCTGATCGTTTCGAGTTGGGGGACCGTCTTGGTGGCGTTGGCCAATTGCCTTGCGGCGTTGTCACCCAAGGCGGTCGTGCCGCCTACAGTTGCAGACATGAAGAACTCCGTGCGTTGTTGAACAAAAACCTGGGCAGTGTCAAAGCATCGGGCGTGGCGCTCAACAGGCTATAGCCGTCAATTGCAGGCCCCGCACGAGATTGGCGTGTCCAATGGTTTCACCGCGCGTGACCAGCGCCGAGGGCCGCACCCCCAGCGCGCCGGCCAGCTTTTCCACCGTGAGCAGCGAGGCGATGGCGGCGCCCCGCTCGATCTCGCCCACATAGGAGCGATTGAGGTCCGAATGCTCGGCCAGCCGCTCCTGAGACCACCCTTGTGCCTCGCGCGACTGGCGCACCGCCACCCCGAAGTTCTTGATCAGTACCGACATGCGTTTTCCCTGCTTCTTTTTTCTCGAACCTTGACTGTCCCGACCCTGCTTTCCGGGGCATTGCCGTCGCCTACCCTTCGCGCGACACCGCCTGCGTGACGTTGCCGCCGGGCGGCACGTCGTGGGTCACCCACACGTTGCCGCCGATGACCGCCCCGCGGCCCAGCGTGACCCGGCCCAGCACGGTCGCACCCGCATAGATGACCACGTCGTCCTCGACCACCGGATGGCGCGGCAAACCCTTTTGCAAGTGGCCATCGGCATCGGTGGGAAAGCGCTTGGCACCCAGCGTGACGGCCTGGTACAGGCGCACGCGCTCGCCGATCACCGCCGTCTCGCCGATCACGACGCCCGTGCCGTGGTCGATGAAAAAACCCGCGCCGATCTGAGCGCCCGGATGGATGTCGATGCCGGTCTGCCCGTGCGCCAGCTCGGCCACGATGCGCGCCAGCAGCGGCAGACCCAGCGTGTACAGGCGGTGCGCGATGCGGTGGTGGATCATGGCCAGCACGCCCGGGTAGCACAGCAGCACCTCGTCCACGCTGCGCGCGGCGGGATCGCCCTGGTAGGCGGCGAGCACGTCGCTGTCCAGCAGCCGGCGGATGTCCGGCAGCGATGCGGCGAAAGCCTGTGCGGCCGCCAGCGCCTGCGGCTCGATCGCCTCGCTGTCCGCCCCGCCGTGCTGGCGCGCGCCGTAGCGCAGCTCCAGCCGGACCTGCCCCAGCAAGGTGTGCAGCGCCAGATCGAGCGTGTGGCCCACGTACCAGTCTTCGCTTTCCTGGCGCAGGTCGTGCGGGCCCAGCCGCATGGGAAAGAGCGCGCCCTTGAGTTGCTCCAGCACCTGCGCCAGCGCATCGCGCGACGGAAACTCGCGCCCGCCGGGTTCCTGGGAGCGCTTTTGGGAGTCGCGCCATTCGCGGCGGACGGCGTGCAGCGACTGCACGATGTGATCGATTTCGAAGACAGCCATCAAGGCCTCCTGCCTGGGATAAAGAAACGGCGGCCTGCTGCGGGCCGCCCGTGGGGCCGCGAGGCCGCCATCAGTCCTGCACCCAGGGCAGGCGGTGATAGCGCCAGCCGTCCGACGCGCCCCGCTGCTGCAGCGCATCGATCTCGCCTTCGAAGCCCTCGGTCACGTTGAAAACGTTCTGCAGGCCTGCCTTGGCCGCGGCCTCGGCCGCCAGCACCGAGCGCTTGCCGCTGCGGCACAGCAGCAGCACGGGCGCATCGCGCGTGGCGGCCCTGGCGATGGCGGCCTCCAGTTCGCGCACGAAGCGGGGGTTGCGCGTGAGCGCCGTGCCCGTGGCCCAGGCCACGTGCAGGCTGCCCGGCACATGGCCGACGAACTTGCGTTCCTCGCCTGATCGCACATCCACCAGCAGGGCCTGGCCCGCGGTGAACAGGTCCCACGCGACCGTGGGCGGCACGCCGCCGGCGTGGGCCAGGCCCGAGGCCTGGGCGTCGTTGTGGGCGGCTTGCAGTGCGGGGGGCAGTTCGGTGTCTTGCACAGCGGTGGACATGGATCGTTCCTTTGAACCTGTGTGAATGGGTGGCTGCAGCCGTCCGTTTGGCGGGGCCTGGCCGTCCAAGCCAATGTAGAACCGCTCCGGCGCGAATCCAACGAATAAAAAATCGGTTTCTCCATCGAAAAACATCTAAGCAGCCCGTTGACTCGTTGACGGCCCAACTCGACGCCCCGCAGCCATGAAAAAAGCCGCCAGCACCCGGGAAGGCGCTGGCGGCTTGATCGAACGCGGGCCGGTCAGAAGCCCGGCAGCACGGCGCCCTTGAATTCCGTCTGGATGTACTGGCGGATTTCTTCCGACTGGTAGGCCTTCACGAGCTTGGCGACCCAGGGCTTGTCCTTGTCGGCCTCGCGCACGGCGATCAGGTTGACGTAGGGGCTTTTGGCGCTTTCCTGGGCGATGGCGTCCTTGGCGGGGTTCAGGCCGGCAGACAGCGCGAAGTTGGTGTTGACCGCGGCGGCGTCCAGATCGTCCAGCGAGCGGGCGAGCTGCGCGGCATCGAGCTCGACGAACTTCAGCTTCTTGGGGTTGGCAACCACGTCCAGCGGCGTGGCCTTCAGGCCGGCGCCTTCCTTGAGCTTGATGAGTCCCTTGTCCTGCAGCACCAGCAGCACGCGGCCGCCGTTGGTGGGGTCGTTGGGAATGCCGAACTTGGCGCCTTCTTTCAAGTCTTCGAGCTTCTTGACCTTCTTGGAATACAGGCCGATCGGAAAATTGACCGTGTAGCCCGCCGAAACCAGCTTGTAGCCACGGTCCTTGACCTGCGCGTCCAGGTAGGGCTTGTGCTGGTAGCTGTTGGCATCCAGGTCGCCGGAAGCCAGCGCCGCATTGGGCTGCACGTAGTCGCTGAACTCCACGATCTGGAGCTTGAGGCCGTCCTTTTCAGCCACTTTCTTGACCTGCTCGAAGATCTGCGCGTGCGGGCCGGCGGTGACGCCGATCTTCAGCGGCTTGTCCTGGGCCAGCGCACCGGTTTGGAAGCCGGCGGCCAGGGCCAGGGCGAGGGTCGATTGCAGCAGGAAACGCTTGTTCACGGAACACACCTTTTGAGAAGAGATGGCCGCATCTTAGGGTTTGCCTTATCAAACCCATAAGAATACGTTTTCATTTCCTTACTACAGGTGCACATAAAAGAATGGCGGCGCGGCGCTGCTATAAATCCTGCATGCCCTCTGCTGCCCTTCCTCTTTCTGCTGTCGATCTTCTTCAAGTGCGAGCCCTGGAAGAGCGCGCCTTCAACGCCTGGCCTGCGCGCCAGACCGTCTTCCACCGGGGCTGGATTTTTCGCTTGGCCGGCGGATTCACCAAACGCGCCAATTCGGTCAACGCGCTGGAGCCCGGGGCGCCGTTCGAGGGCGTGCGCGAGACGGCCGAAGCGCTCTACGCCCTGCAAGGGCTGCGGCCGGTGTTCCGCATTTCCCCTTTGGTGAGCGACAGCGCCCAGCAGGCCTTGGAGGACGTGGGCTACACCGTCTTCGAGCCCACGTGCGTCATGCAGGCGCGGCTAACGGCTGGCGGGCTGCAATCCACTTCCGTCGAGATCGCGCAGACGCCGACGCCCGAATGGCTGGACGGTTTTGCCGCCGCCAATGGCGTGGCCGAGGCACACCACGCCACGCACCACGCCATGGTGCAGTCGATCGCCCTGCCCTGCGCCTTCGCCACGGTGCGCCATCAGGGCCGCGCCGTGGGCTTTGGCCTGGCCGTGCGCGAGCGCGGCGCGGTCGGCCTGTTCGACATCGTGGTGGCGCCCGGTCACCGGGGCCAGGGCCACGGCCGGGCGCTGGTGCAGGCGCTGATGCAGTGGGGCCGCGCGGGTGGCGCGGAATCGGCCTACCTGCAGGTGCGCGGCGACAACGCCACGGCGCGGCGGCTGTATGCCGCGCTGGGGTTCGCCGACATCTACCGCTACCACTACCGGGTGCCGGCGGACCGCTGAGGCCGCCGCCGCGCCGTGCGGCCCCGCTGTCCGGGTCCCGGGGTCAGCGGTGGCTCAGCCGGCGCACCGCCCAGTCGCCCAGGCTCTGCACGGCCTGCACGAAGAAGATCAACACGACCACCACCGCCAGCATCACGTCGGGCAGGAAGCGCTGGTAGCCGTAGCGGATGCCCAGGTCGCCCAGGCCGCCGCCGCCGATCGCGCCGGCCATGGCCGAATAGCCCGTCAGGCTGACGAAGGTGATGGTCAGGCCCGCGACGATGCCGGGCAGCGCCTCGGGCAGCAGCACCTTCCAGACGATCTGCCCGGTGGTGGCCCCCATGGCCTGGGCCGCCTCGATCAGGCCGTTGTCCACCTCGCGCAGCGAGGCTTCCACCAGCCGCGCCACGAACGGCGCCGCGGCCAGGGTCAGCGGCACCACGGCGGCTGCCGTGCCGATGGACGAGCCCGTGATGAGCCGCGTGAACGGGATGATCGCCACCAGCAGGATGATGAACGGCGTGGAGCGCACGGCGTTCACGATCCAGCCCACCGTCTTGTTCAGCGGGCCGTTCTCCAGCACGCCGCCGCGGTCGGTCAGCCGCAGGAACACGCCCAGCGGAATGCCCAGCAACGCGCCGACCACGCCCGAGATGCCCACCATGATCACCGTCTCCCACAACGAGGTGGCAAACAGCTCCAGCATCATTTCCGAAAAATTCTCGAACATCTCAGGCCCCGCTCTCTTCGCTCGCTTGCACTTCCTGCACCACCACCCCTTCGGCGCGCAACTGCGCAATCGCCGTGGCCAGCCGCGCGGCATCGCCGCTGGCATACACCGCGAGCGATCCGAAGGTCTGCCCCTGGATCTCGTCGATCTGCCCGTGCAGGATCGACAGGTCCAGCCCGTGTTCGCGGATCAGGCGCGACAGGATGGGCTGGTAGGCGCGTTCGCCGGCATACGACAGACGCAGCAATTGACCCACGCCGCCCTGCCCCGCGGCCAGCAACTGCGACGACAGGTGGCGCACATGGTCCAGCACGCTGGCGGGCAGCTCCTGCGGCACGATCTCATCGATCAGGCTCTTGGTGATGGCCTGCTGGGGCCGGGTGAACACGTCCAGCACCGGGCCCTGTTCCACGATGCGGCCGGCGTCGATCACGGCCACGCGGTCGGCCACCTGCTTGATGACCTGCATCTGGTGGGTGATGAGCACCACCGTCAGGCCCAGCTCCTGGTTCACCTGGCGCAGCAGCGCGAGGATGGAACGGGTGGTTTCCGGGTCGAGCGCCGAAGTGGCCTCGTCCGACAGCAGCACCTTGGGCCGGCTGGCCAGCGCCCGGGCGATGCCCACGCGCTGCTTTTGCCCGCCGCTGATCTGCGCCGGATAGCGGTCGCGCAGGGCCGACAGGCCCACCAGCTCCAGCAGCGGATCGACCCGGCCTCGGATGGCGGCCTTGTCCATGCCGGCCAGCTCCAGCGGCAGGGCCGCGTTGCCCCACACCGTGCGCGAGGACAGCAGGTTGAAATGCTGGAACACCATGCCGATCTCGCGCCGCGCCTCGCGCAGCTGCGCATCATTGAGCCGGGTCAGGTCGCGCCCCGCCACGATCACCTCGCCCCGGGTGGGCCGGTTCAGCAGGTTGATGACGCGCACCAGCGAGCTCTTGCCCGCGCCGCTGCGCCCGATGATGCCGAACACTTCGCCCGGCGTGATGTGCAGGTCGATGCCGCGCAGCGCCTCCACCGGCCCCTGCGAGCCCTGGTAAATCTGGGTGATACCCCGTAAATCGATCATGAAAATGCCATGGCGCCACCGGGGCCCGCAGGCCGCGGCGGCGCTGAAAAGGAAAAATGCGGATGCGGGAATGTACGGGGTTGCACCCCAAACGCCAACGACCCTGAAATTGGCTGCTAAGACATTCCGGTTATGTAGCGGCTTCGGGCACTCTGATGAAACGCTCCTTGATTGATAGCACAATGCCCTAGATCGATATGCGCTGGAGGCCATTTCGATCAAACAATCGCAGAGGCCACGCCGGGCATGGCATTCCTGCCCGCCCTGGTCCATCTTGCACAGGCAGGCATCCATCTTCTGGCGTTTTAGCTATTATTTTCATAGCACATTGCCCTAGTCACCATTGCGCTGGAGGCCAATTTGGCCATTTGACCCTCCGCCTCTGACAGGCCCCTTTCACGCCTTCCCCAGGTTGAACCCCGTGTCGAAGGTCTGCCGCACATCCAGCCGTTGCCGCAGCAGCCCGGCCCCCAGGTAGAAGTCGGCGGTGCGCTGCTGGTCGGCCACCACGGCGGCGTCGATGTCCACCCATTTCGTCGCCCGGCGCTCGAACTGCAGTTGCGCCGCCTCTACCGGAATGCCGATGATGCGCGACAGCGATTCGGCGAACGGCCGCGCGTTGCGGTACGACCAGAGCTGCGCACGCTCCACGCGCTCCTTGAAATCGCGCAGCGCCTCGCGCTTGGTGTCGAGCGCCCCTTGCGTGGCCGCCAGAAAGCTGAGCCCGCTGGACAGCCCCCGCCCGTTGACCAGCACGCGCGCATGCCCGCTCGTCTCGGCCAGCGCGGTATAGGGCTCCCACGTGGCCCACGCATCGACCGAGCCCTGGGTGAGCGCCAGTTTGGAGTCGGCCGGGGGAATGAATCGCACATCGGCGTCCGAGCCCTTGAGGCCCACGGACTCCAGCGCCTTGAGCGTGACGAAGTGGCCGATGGAGCCGCGGTTGGTGGCGATGCGCTTGCCTTTGAGGTCGGCCGCCGTCTTCAAGGGCGAGTCGGGCCGCACCAGCACCGCCGTGCCGTAGGGGTCGGAGCGGTTGGCGGCGAACGCGCGCACCTGGCTGCCGGCCGCGAGGGTGAAGAGCAGGGGCGCATCGCCGATGGGGCCAAAGTCCACCGCGTTCGCGTTCAGCGCCTCAGCCAATGGGGCGGCGGCGGGGAACTCGCTCCACTGGATGTCGTAGGGCAGGCCCTTCAGCTCGCCCGCCGCATCGAGCAGTGCGCGCAGCCCGCCCTTCTGGTCGCCCGCGCGCAGTGCGATGCGCTGCTGCGTGTGCCCCAGCACCGGCGAGAGAAAGGACGCCGCGGCCACCGAGGCCGTCATGAAGCGGTGGAAATGTCGCCGTTGCAAGGTCATGGAAGCTCCGTGTTCTGAAAGGGAAGAAGAAGGCAAAGGAAAAAGAAACAGGCGGCGCCAGCACGGCCGGGCCAAGCGAACGATCACAGCCCCAGCGCTCGGCGCCCGGCGGCGAGATACACGCTGTCGTCCTGCGGCGTGTGCACGCGGCCGCACAGCACGTCGCGCAGGTGGCGCTCCAGCGGGTTCTTGCGCGCCAGGCCGTGGTTGCTGGTCAGCGCCAGGGCCGACTGCACCGCTTCGATGGCGTTGTGGGTGGTGGTGGCCTTGACCAGCCCGCTTTCCTCGGACGGCAACGCGGCGCCGGTATCGAGCGCGGCGGCCAGCCCGGCGATGAGGCGGTCGTTGGTGAACAGCAGGCCCTCGATGCGGCCCACGGCCTCCTGCGCGCGGGGCAGCGTGGCCAAAGACGCGCCCAGACTGGCCGGCTTGCGCTCCTGCAAAAAACCCACCAGCCAGTGACGCGCCGCGCGGGCCACGCCGGTGTAGAGCGAGCCCAGCATCACCGCCATCTCGGCCTGCATGGCGGGCTCGCCGCGCGCCCAGTCTTTTGGCAAGCGCAACTCCAGCGCATGCTCGGCGGGCACGGCCACGTCATGGAACAGCACGTCGTGGCTGCCGCTGGCCCGCAGGCCCAGGTGGTCCCACGTCGGTTCGATGCGCACGCCGGGCTCGCCGGCCCGCACAAGGAACGAGCCCGTGCGCGGCTCGGCATCGTCCGTGCGCGCCCACACCACGTACCAGCGCAGCGCCGGCGCGCCGGTGCTGTACACCTTGTGTCCCGTGAGCCGCCAGCCCTGCGGCGTGCGCCGCGCCACGGTGGCCGGCAGGCCGCCACGCGCGGGCGATCCCAGCTCGGGCTCCACCCGCAGCGCGTTGACGAGCGACACGCCCTGCACCGCCTCCTGTACCAGTTGGCGTGACAAATCCACCGGCCACGCGTTGCCCGGCCGGCCCATGCCGCGGTGCTGGATGTACTGCATCGTCAGCACCAGGGCCGTGGCGGGGCAGCCTTGCGCCACCGCGCCGATCACCTCGCCCAGTTGCGCGGCGCTCGCCCCCTGCCCGCCCAAAGACCGGGGCGCGGCGAGCGCCAGCAGCCCGGCCTGCTGCAGGTCGGCGAAGTTCTGGTGCGGAAAGCTGGCGTCGAGATCGTGCGCCACTGCGCGCGCGCCGAACTCGGCGGCGAGCGTGCGCGCCCGCTGGCCGGCGGTGAGTGGTGCGTTCACTGCAACACCCCGGGGTCTTCGCGCACCACGGTCTCGAACAGGCTCTTGAATGTGAAATGCGCCCCGCCCGGCCCGCCGATCTGCCCGTGGGTGTGGCGCGCCACCTCGTGGCGGATGGGCTGCGGCGTGCCGGCGGCCTCGGCCAGCAACTGCGTGTGGCAGGCGTTTTCCAGCGCGATGTACCACCACGCGGCCGACTCCACGCTGGGCCCGGCCGTGAGGATGCCGTGGTTCTTCAGGATGACGGCCTTGCATGCGCCCAGCGCCTGGCTGATGCGAAAGCCTTCGTCCGTCTCCCACACCACGCCCGTGAAGTCGTCGAACAGCGCATGGTCTTCGTAGAAGATGCAGGCGTCCTGCGACAGCGGATCGAGCGTGCGCCCCAGCGTGGACCACGCCTTGCCGTAGGTGGAGTGCGTGTGCGCGGCGGCCACGATGTCGGGCCGCGCCTCGTGCAGCGCGGCGTGAATGGCGAACGCCGCGCGGTTGAGCGGCCCCTCGCCGATGGCGATCTCGCCGCGCGCGTTCACCAGCAGCAGGTCCGACACGCGGATGCGCGAGAAATGCAGGCCCAGCGGGTTCACCCAGAAGTGGTCGTGCCATTCAGGGTCGCGCGCCGTGATGTGGCCGGCCAGCCCATGGTCGAAGCCATGCCGCGCGAACAGGCGAAACGCCACCGCCAGCTGCTCCTGGCGGTGGCGCCGCTCGGCCTCGACCGTGGGGCGCGGCGGCGGGGCATCGAACCAGTCCTTGCGCTGGGGATCGGGGCGGCGCTGCAGCGCGGCGGTCGGGAGCGAGAGAACGGCAGACATCGTGGGTCGGGCTTTCGATCGAGGAAGGGATGGGACTGCGCCCACCTTAGGAGCGCGCGGCGCCCCCACCAACGAAGAAAAGCGCGTGAACACATGCGGTTTCGGCATGAGGCGCACCCGGGGCCCGTCGCGGCTTTTCCGCATGAGCTTGCTACGGATCCATCGTTGGCGGTGGCGCCCGCCGGCCGCACGCTCGGGCATTCGATACAACCGCCCGAAGCGAGGACCTGCCATGCGCCCCAACACCGCCGCCCTTCCCCCCTCCCCGCAGCGCCGCGCGCTGCTGCAACGCTCGCTGGTGGCCGGCGCAACTGCCGCACTGGGCCTGCCCGCCCTGGCACGCCCATCGGCGGCGGGACCCGACCTGTCGGGCGTCACGCTGCGCATCGGCACCTACAAGGGCCTGTGGCGCCCGCTGATCAGCGCGGCCGGCCTGGCCGACACGCCCTACCGCATCGAATGGCGCGAGCTGAACAACGGCGTACTGCACATCGAGGCCATCAACGGCGACGCGCTCGACCTGGGGTCGGGCAGCGAGATCCCGGCGCTGTTCGCGGCGCGCCAGAAGGCCCAGGTGCGCTTCGTGGCCGTGACGCGCGAGGACCTCAACAACCAGGTCACGCTGGCACGCAAGGACGCGCCCATCCAGCGCATCGCTGATTTGAAAGGCAAGCGCGTGGGCTACGTGCGGGCTACCACATCGCACTATTTTTTGAGCCGCCAGTTGGCCGAAGCGGGCCTGTCGTTCGCGGACATCACGCCGGTCAGCCTCACGCCGTCCGATGGCCTGTCGGCCTTCGACCGGGGCGACCTGGATGCCTGGGCCATCTACGGCTACAACGGCCAGATCGCCCGACTGCGCTACGGGGCGCGGGTGCTCAAGACCGGCGTGGGCTACCTGTCGGGCAACTTTCCGCTCTACGCCAACCCGCGCGCGGTGGCCGATCCGCTGCGCCATGCGGCCCTGGCCGACTACCTGCAGCGGCTGCGCCGCGCTTACCTGTGGGCCAATGGCAACTACCTGGACTATGCGCGGGCCCAGGCCGCCGAAACCCGGGTGCCGGTGGGCGATTTGATCGAGCTGTGGAACAACCGCAGCACCGACTACGACCTGCGCCCCGTGACCGATGCCGTGGTGCAGGGCCACCAGTCCGTGGCCGATGCCTTTCAGCAACTGGGTGTGCTGGATGGCAAGGCCCAGGTGGCGCCGCTGTGGGACCGCAGCTTCGGCCCGGTGCTGGCGGGCGCGGACCCCGCCGCCTGAGCACCGCGCTCCACACGCCTCAGATCGCCGCAGCGGTGGCGGCCCCGCGGCCCGGCAGGCACCGCACGGCCAGGGCCGCGGCCGAGGCGGCGGTGGCCAGCGCCACCACCCCCAGCCAGCCCCATTGCGCCAGCGCCAGGCTGCCCAGCGCCGCACCGGCCGACATGCCCACGAACATGCCGGTGAACAGCAGCGCATTCAGGCGGCTGCGGGCGGCGGGCTCGATGCCGTACACGATGGTCTGGTGCGCCACCAACGTCGCCTGCACCCCGAAGTCGAACCCGATGGCGCTCGCCACGATCAGCCCCAGCTGGGCTTGCGGCGGCAGCCAGTGGGCCAGGCCCATGGCGGCAAAGGAGACCACGGCCAGGCCGGCGCCGAGACGCGTCACCCGCTCCGGGCCGCTGCGGTCGGCGATGCGGCCGGCCAGCGGTGCGGCCAGGGCGCCCGCAGCACCCGCCAGTCCGAAGGCGCCGGCGGCCGCGCTGCCCAGATGGAAAGAGCCGTGCAGCATCACCGCCAGCGTGGACCAGAACGCGCTGAACCCCAGCGACAGCAGCCCCTGCGCCCAGGCCGCGCGGCGCAGCGCCCCATGGCGGCGCCACAGGGCCACCATCGAGCCGATCAGCGCGCGGTAGGGCAGCGTGGTCGTGGGCTCGAACTTCGGCAGGCCGCGCCATGCGGCCACGCCCACCAGCGCAATGGCGCCCGCTGCCGCCACGTACACCGCGCGCCAGCCGAAATGCTCGGCCACGAAACCGCTCACCACGCGCGACAGCAAGATGCCCAGCAGCAATCCAGTCATCACCGTGCCGACCACCTTGCCGCGGTGGGCCACCGGCGCCAGCGTGGCCGCGGCCGGCACCACGTCCTGCGCCAGCGTGGCGGACAGGCCCACCGCCAAACTCGCCACCAGCAGCCAGCCGATGCCCGGCGCAAAGCCGCTCATCAGCAAGGCCAGGGCCAGCACGGCCGCCTTGGCCAGGATGATGCGGCGGCGGTCGTAGCGGTCGCCCAGCGGGGCCAGCAGCAGGATGCCCAGCGCATAGCCCAGTTGCGTGAGCGTGGGCACCAGGCCCACCGCCCGGTCGCCGGCATGGATGTCCGCGCCCAGCACGCCCAGCATGGGCTGGCTGTAGTAGAGCGAGGCCACGCTCAAGCCCGCAGCCGTGGCCAGCAGCAGCAACAGCGGGGCCGGCACGCCCGTGGCGGGGCCACCGGGTTCTGCATGCGCGTTTTGAATGGAAGACATGGGAAAGACCCTTGAATGAAGAAGCGATGGGCGGAGTTTCTGCGATGCGTTCACCGCTGGGTAGTGGGCTGCGGCGCAGATCTGCTATACGCTCGGCGCATGAAGCAAGCCGCAGCCACACCCGCCGCCGCCGCCTCCCTTGCCGGGGTGGACCGCATCGAACTGATGCAGACCTTCGTGCGCATCGTCGAGGCCGGCAACCTGTCGGCCGCCGCGCAGCAGCTGGGCACCAGCCAGCCCACGGTGAGCCGGCGGCTGCAGGCGCTGGAGCGGTCGCTGGGGCTCAAGCTGCTGCAGCGCTCCACCCATGTCATGAAGCTCACCGAAGACGGCGAGCGCTGCTTCGCCCACGCCAAGGCACTGCTGGACGACTGGCGCGCGATGGAGGCCGACCTGCGCGGCGCGCACGACGCCCCGCGCGGCACCCTGCGCGTGCTGGTGCCGCACGCCTTCGGGCAGGAGCAGCTCATCGCGCCGCTGGTGAAATACCTGCGGGAGTATCCCGAGGTGTCGGTCGAATGGCTGCTGCACGACCGCCGGCCCGACTTCATCGCCGAGGGCATCGACTGCGCGATCCAGGTGGGTGCGGTGGACGACCCCTCCGTGGTCGCCATCCACCTGGCCGAAGTACCGCGCATCGTCGTCGCGGCGCCGGATTTGCTGCCCGGCGGCACGGTGCCCGAACACGCGAGCGCGCTGCGCGATCTGCCCTGGGTGGCCCTGCGCACCTACTACCAGCGCGAGGTGTCCCTCACCCGCGTGCCGGACGGCGTGGTGGAGCGATTCGCCATCCACCCGCGCATGGGCACCGACAGCCTCTATGCCCTGCGCAGCGCGGCGCTGGCGGGCCTGGGCGCGGCGGTCGCCTCCGCCTGGGCGGTGGAGGCCGACTTGCGCCAGGGCCGCCTGCGGCACCTGGCGCCCGCGTGGCAGGCGGCGCCGCTGCCGGTGTACCTGGTCTATCCGCATGCGCGGTTCTATCCGGCGCGGCTGCGGCGGTTTCTGGATGCGATGCGGGCTGCGCTGCCGACCTTGGCCGGCATGAGGGCGCCAGGTGGGGATGGTTGGGCCCTGAGCGGCCGTTTAGCCTAGCTTTTAATGACGCGAGCGAGGCATCATCAGTCGAAGAAGTCCTCATCGAGCTTTTTGATATAGATCACCTCTTCAACCCGACAACCAATATCGAAGCGGATCATCAGTCGCGTGAGAAGGAGGCCGTCGATCAGTACGATGCGCTTGCTCAGCATGTCGGCCGTTTCTTTCGCTGCCGGCGAAAAGGTCGACGTCGTGACGAACAGGCCCTTGTTTGCTTTGAACCTATCTAGCGATCCGAAGAAGTCCCGAATCTCACCTGACGAGACTTTGTTGTCTGTGTAACGCTTTGCCTGCACGTATATCCGATCCAGGCCCAATGCATCCTGATCTATAACGCCGTCAACACCACCGTCTCCGCTCTTGCCAAGGGCCTTCCCGGCTTCAATCGCTGACCCACCGTAGCCCATGGCGATTAGGAGTTGCACAACTAGGCGCTCAAAAAAATCTGGAGGTGAGGTGAGAATCTTCGCGAGAAGCTCGGCACTAAGTGATTGCTGAAGCTCGTCACTTGCAGACCGGATCACCTCATCGGGCGCCAATTCCTTAAAGTTTGTTGGTTCCGATTGCGGCGTGATCGGGCTCACAGACGCCGCTTCTCGGAATGCCTTGAACTCGGGAAAGGACTCGAGAAATTTGATATTGATCGTCTGTGGAGGGTTGGCCAGCACAGCCCGGCCCCGATCACTAATCTCGAAGTACGCGCGCTTCGTGAGTTTGATCAGCCCCGCCTTTCCCAGATAGCTCTTGGCCCAGTTCACGCGGTTAGCGAACGTAGTCTGCTTGCCCGAAGGTAGAAGCTCTGATAGCTCAGCCTCAGTCAAAGCGAGCTTGGCTCCCAGCAGGCCGACGACATCAGAGATACGCACCTCACCGGCAGCAGACTCCCTGAGCACTGGAAGCATCAATGACTGAAAGTCTGGAATCGCCATAGTGAGATCTCCTCCTCGTTACTTTGTTGCAGGAGAATTCTACGGGTACCGTTTCAGACGTTTGTGGCTACTCTTCAATGGCTCGCGAGGATCGGAAAGCAGTCGCCTTTGAATGCTCGCTTCCAGCCAAAGCAGCCACCTCCGCATGCTCTCTAAGCAGGCTGGTGACGCCTACGGCTTTCAATTGACCGCCGACACCTGCTGCGCATTTTTCAACGATGCGTTCACCAAGATCAGTGCGTTTCACAGCTGCAATCACCATACCGATTGCAACGGGCACTTGCATCCGCCCTATCGTGCATTGCCAAGCCCCATCAATCACGAAGATTAGGCAGGGTTCAATTCGACTTCTTCAGTTGACCGCGCACTGATACGAGGCGCACCCCGCCCCAGGCGCAAGAGGCGGAAGGACGCTATCGACATAGATTCACGCCACCTTCAACGCCGCCCGGTTGGCATTCACCCGATCCCGCTCGGCCACCTTGGCACGCACCAGCGGCAGCAGTTCCCTGCCGTACTCGATGGCGTCCACCAGCGGGTCGAAGCCGCGGATCAGGAACGTGGTGATCCCTAAGTCGTAGTACTTGAGCAGCGCGTCGGCCACCTGCTCGGGCGTGCCCACGAGCGAGGTCGAGTTGGACCGCCCGCCGGTCTCGCGTGCGATGGCCGTCCACAGCCGCTCGTCCACGCGGTCGCCCTTGGCTGCATCGGCCAGCAGGCGCTGCGCGCCCTCGCTCTGCTGCGGGCCGGTGCCGCGTGCATAGCCCTGGGGCACGCCCAGGCGGCGGGTGGCTTCCAGGATCTGGTCGGCGCGGGCCCAGGCTTCTTCCTCGGTGCGGCCCAGGATGGGGCGGAACGAGATGCTGAACTCGATGTGCCGGCCATGCTGCGCGGCCTCGGCACGCACCTGGCGCACCAGGTCGCCGGCCTGGGCCAGCGACTCGCCCCACAGCGCATACACGTCGGCATGCCTGCCGGCCACCTTCAGTGCGGGGGCGGATGCGCCGCCGAAATAGATGGGCACGTAAGGCGCCTGCAGGGGCTTGACCTCGGACGTGGCGCCTTTCACCTGGTAGTAGGTGCCATGGTGGTCGAAGGGGCGGTCTTCGGTCCACACGCGCCGCAGCAGCGTGAGGTATTCGTCGGTGCGGGCATAGCGCTCGTCGTGGCTCAAGAAATCGCCATCGCGCTGCTGGTCGGCATCGGAGCCGCCCGAGATGTAGTGCACCGCCACGCGGCCGCCGGTGTAGTGGTCCAGCGTGGCCAGTTGGCGCGCGGCCAGGGTCGGCGCCACGAAGCCGGGGCGGTGCGCCAGCAGGAAAGCGATTTTCTGCGTGACTGAGGCAGCGTAGGCCACCGTCAGCAGCGTGTCGGGGCCGGTGCCGCTGGCAGGCACCAGGATGCGGTCGAAGCCCGCGTGCTCATGCGCCTGGGCAAAGGCCCGCACATAGGCCGGGTCCACGGCCGGGCCCTTGCGGGCGATGGTTTCCGACACTTCGTGCGGCTGGATCATGCCGATGAACTGAACACCCATGGGAGACTCCTTGAAGGTACGTGAGACAGACAGACAGCAAGCCGCCGATGATGGGCACCGCCCCCGCCCGCGCCAAAGAAGAAAACCGCCTGTGGTCATTCGGTTTTTGCCAGAGGACGCCGTTTGCTCCGGCTCGGAAGAAAGAAGAAAAACATGCATGCATATGAAAAACCCGCTTCCCTTGCGGACGGCTGCGCTGGTGCAATGGCGGCATGCCACCTTCTTCCTCTTCGCCCACCCCTTCCCTGAACGCCCTGCCGAACACCGCCCGCCTGCGCCACTTCGTGCAGCAGATCGCCGCCCTGCTGGAGCACCGGCCGGCAGAGGCCGACATCCTGACGCGCGGGGGCGCGCTGCTGGCCGACCTGGTCGCACACGACGACTGGCTGCCGCCGGACTTCGCCCGGCCCGATGCCGAGCGCTACCAGCAATACCTGCTGCACGCCGATGCGCTGGGGCGCTTTTCGGTGGTGAGCTTCGTCTGGGGGCCGGGCCAGTCCACGCCGATCCATGACCACACGGTGTGGGGCCTGGTCGGCATGCTGCGCGGCGCAGAGCTGTCTCAAGCCTACGGGCAGGACGCCGATGGGCAGTGGCAGCCCCGCGGTGCGCCCCATCGGCTGCAGCCGGGCGACACCGAAGCCGTGTCGCCCACCATCGGCGATGTGCACCGCGTGAGCAACGCCCTGGCCGATGAGACATCGATCAGCATCCATGTGTACGGCGCCAACATCGGGGCCGTGCGGCGATCGGTGTACCGGGAAGACGGTTCGGTGCGCCCCTTCGTCTCGGGCTACAGCAACGACACGTTGCCCAACCTCTGGAACCAGCCGCTCGCCAGCCCGGCCTCCCACACCGCGTCCACTTCCGTGGCCCCCACTGCCTTTGCCGCCCCATGAGTGCCATCCCCGACACCCACGCCTTCGCGTTCACCGCCACCCGGCCCCACCAGGTCCGCCAGGCCCTTGTCGATCAGCAAGAGATCGCCCTGCTCGACGTGCGCGAAGAAGCCCCGTTCGCCGAAGGCCACCCGCTCTTCGCCGCCAATCTGCCAGCCGGCCGGATCGAACTCGACGCCTGGACCCGCATTCCCCGCAAGACCACGCCCATCGTGGTGTACGACAACGGCGAAGGCCTGGCCGAGCCCGCGGCACGCACCCTGCGCGCGCTGGGCTACACCGAGGTGTCGCTGCTGGAAGGCGGCCTGCAGGGCTGGAAGGACTCCGGCGGCGAACTCTTCATCGACGTGAACGTGCCCAGCAAGGCCTTCGGCGAACTGGTCGAAAGCGAGCGCCACACGCCGTCGCTTGCGGCCGAGGAGGTGCAGGCGCTGCTGCAGGCCAAGGCCGACGTGGTGGTGCTGGATGCGCGCCGCTTCGACGAATACCAGACCATGAACATCCCGGGTGGCATCAGCGTGCCCGGGGCGGAGCTGGTGCTGCGCGCCCAGGCGCTTGCGCCCGATCCGGCCACCCGCATCATCGTGAACTGTGCCGGGCGCACGCGCAGCATCATCGGCACGCAGTCGCTGGTGAATGCGGGCCTGCCCAACCCCGTGGCCGCGCTGCGCAACGGCACCATCGGGTGGCTGCTGGCCGGCCAGGCGCTGGAGCATGGCGCCGACCGCCGCTTCCTGCCCGTGCCGCCGGAGCAGCGCGCCACGGCCGCCGCCCGCGCGCGCGCCGTGGCGGACCGCGCTGGCGTGCGCCGCGCAAGCCCCGCCGATCTGGCGCGGTTTGCCGCGGAGGCCGGCCGCACCACCTACCGCTTCGACGTGCGCACGCCCGAAGAGTACGAGGCCGGCCACCTGCCAGGCTTCAAAAGCGCGCCGGGCGGCCAGCTCGTGCAGGAAACCGACCACGCGGTGCCCGTGCGCGGCGCCCGCATCGTGCTGGCCGACGACGATGGCACGCGAGCGAACATGACCGCCTCCTGGCTGGCCCAGATGGGCTGGGACGTATGGGTGCTGGACGGCGCCGACCCCGCCGCCGCGCTGGAGACGGGCCAGCCCCCGCCGCTCACGCCCGAGCCGCACGGCCCGCTGACCTGGGTAGCGCCCCGCCAGCTCGCGCGCTGGCTGCGGGAAGAGCCCGAAGGGCACACGGCCGTTCTGGATTTCACCGCCAGCGCCCAATACGTTCGGCGCCACATCCCCGGTGCCTGGTTCGTCCTGCGATCCCAGTTGGCGCAGGCACTGGAACACGTGCCGCCCGCCAGCCGCTATGTGCTGACCTGCGGCACCAGCGCCCTCGCCCGCCATGCCGCCGAAGCCGTCGCCCGGCTGACCGGCGCGCCCACGGCCGTGCTTCAAGGCGGCACCCTGGCATGGATCGAAGAAAACCTGCCCCTGGAGCATGGCGAGACGCGCCTGGCCTCCCCGCGCATCGACCGCTACCGCCGCCCGTACGAAGGCACCGACGCCCCGCGCGAGGCCATGCAGGGCTATCTGGATTGGGAGTTCGGGCTCGTGGAGCAGCTGGCGCGCGATGGCACGCACGGTTTTGCCGTCGCGTGAAGGATTTGCTATTTAATTGATAGCACTCCAGACATGGAATCCGCCGGCATCGGGCCAAAAAGGCTTCAAGCTTTCGGCTTGACGCCCCACTGCCGCCATCGCCTGCGGCCGCCCGATCCACCGATCGATCACCGCGCGGTGGCGGCAAGACAGGGCTTCAACACCGCCTCGAAATCGTTCATCGCCTGCGCCGCCCCCAGGTCGGCGAGGTAGGCGCCACCGGCCTTGAGGTCCAGCGTGGCCTCGCCGGCCCCGGGCGGGCGTTCGATGCGCACACGAAAGCCGCTGCGGTTCCACTCCTGAAAGTGGCCCGACTCCAGCAGGCCCTGTGCATCGTCCCTGCGCGTGATCCCGGGCCAGGCACTGCCGGTCTCGGACAAGCGCGCCAGGCCGGCCACGGCGCAGTCGAACAACTGCGGATTGGGCAGGTCGGCGGGCACAGCCACAACGCGCGATGCGCTCGGCGGATACCCCGCAGCGCCGGTCAACGCGCAGGCCGACAGCGCGCAGGCCAGGCTGGCCGCCACGCCCATGGAGAGCCATCGAATCCTGGAACGAGGCGGCGTCGCGCGCTTGGGCATGTCAGTTCCCTTTGGTGAAAGATTCGGGCCCCTAATGGACCATGCCGGGCCATTCCAGCCAATCCCCCTTCGGTGGGGAGCCGCGAAATCGGCAGGGTGCGGCGGCACCGGGCCCAGACAGGGCGGCTCACTACAATCGGCGCGCCATGCACAACCGCCACGATCCCCGCGTCCTGCCCATGCGCGACGGGGTGAGCCCCAGTTGCGTGGCGCTGCCCTCCGTGGGGCAAGGCAGCCTGCTGGACTTTTTGGCGGAACGCTTGCCCACCGTGGGCCGAGAAGGCTGGCGGCAGCGCATGGCGGCGGGAGAGGTGGTCGATGAGTTCGGCATGGCCGCCACGCCCGAGCGGCCTTTCGCCCCCGGCATCCGGCTGTATTACTACCGCGCGCTAGAGCAGGAAATCGCCATTCCGTTCGAGGAAGCCGTGCTCTACCGGGACGATCACATCCTGGTGGCCGACAAGCCGCATTTCCTGCCCGTGGTGCCCACGGGCCCTTACCTGCAGCACACGCTGCTCGTGCGGCTCAAACGCCGCCTGAACCTGCCCGACCTCACCCCCGTGCACCGCATCGACCGGGACACGGCCGGGCTGGTGCTGTTCTCGGTGCAGCGCGAAACGCGCGGGGCGTACCAGGCCCTGTTCCGCGACCGCCGCATCGCCAAGACCTACGAAGCCGTCGCACCCTGGCGCGACGACCTGGCGTTTCCCCGCGAGCACGCCAGCCGCATGGATGAAAGCCCGCAGTTCTTTCGCATGCAGGAAGTGCCGGGGGCGCCCAACACGCTCACGCGCATCGAGGTGCTGCAGGTGGCCGGTGCCTGGGCCCGCTACCGCCTGTCGCCCGTGACGGGCAAGCGCCACCAGTTGCGCGTGCACATGGCCGCGCTGGGGTTGCCGCTGCGCGGCGACGCGTTCTATCCCGTGGTCAACGATCCGCCCGAGGGCGACTTTTCGCAGCCGCTGCAGTTGCTGGCGCGTTCGCTGGTGTTCCACGACCCCGTCACCGGAGTGCCCCGGCGTTTCGACAGTGCGCGGGAATTGGGCGCCTTGGAATGACCCTCATGCCGCCCTGTGGCCCGGGCGGGTGACCCGCGACGGGCTGCATCTGCACGGCTAAACCGCGCCCCGGGGGCTGCTTCGCACGGCTTGGGCGAGCCAGCCCATGGCGCATGGCGCATGGCGCATGGCGCATGGCGCATGGCGCATGGCGCATGGCTTCGGAAAGGATGCGGCCATTGCTATCGCCGCCACTGAAGATATATTCCACAACTATCAATTTGTTACCGGTGAAGAGGGGCTGCGGAATGACCTGGACACGGAAACCATGGCGGATGTTGGCCTCGATCGGCCTCATCTTGGCCGCTTTTTCGGCTTCGGCTGCGGACAACGCGCTGCACTTCGATGGCGCGAACGACCAGGTCGCGATGCCCGTTCCCGCGGCACTGAGTGCAGCCAACAGTTTCTCGACCACGGTGTGGATCAAGCCCGATTCGCTGCCAGCGGCCGCCCGGGTGTTTTTCGCCGAGACGGACACGTCCAACTTCGTCACACTGCTGATGACCACCCCCGGCACGATCATTGGCTATGTCGTCAATGGTGGCGTCACGGTGTCGACGAGATCCACCGATACGGTCACGGCAGGCGCCTGGAATCACGTTGCCATGACTTGGGATGCAACGACAAGCACCGTCGGCCTCTACATCAATGGCGTTTTGCAGCCCAGCGTGGCCGGCGGGGCCAGTTCCACCGGCACGAATGGATTGATGACGATCGGTTCGCGGACCGACGGAGCGCAATTTTTCCCCGGGTCGATGGATCGCTTCGATCTTTTCAACCGGGTCCTGACCGCCTCCGAAGTCACCACGGCGAAGGCCGGTTGCCAAGCCCCGGCGGGTGCGTCGAATTCGTATGCTTTCGACCAAGGCAATGCGGGAGGCAACAATGCCGGGCAGACCGGCCTGCCCGATGGGGCCGGGGGCAATAACGGCACGCTGCAGAACTTCGCACTCGCCGGGACCGTCTCCAATTGGGTGGCATCGGACGTCACCAGCCAATGCAGCTATGCCGTCGGCGGAACGGTTTCGGGGCTGACGGGAACGGGCCTCGTTCTACAAATCAACGGTGGCGGCAACGCGTCGATTTCGGCGAACGGCGCGTTCTCGCTATCGGCCGTGCCTTACGGTGCGACCTATGTGGTGTCCGTGCTGAACCAGCCCACATCGCCAGCGCAGAGTTGCACCGTGACGAACGGCACTGGCACGGTGTCGGGCCCCGTGAGCAACGTCGCTGTCGTCTGCACCGCCGTGGCGGTGCCGCCCGTGGCTGCGGCGGCGGCCATCCCGACGCTCAGCGAATGGGGGCGATACCTTCTGACGGCGTTGATGGCAGCGCTCGCACTGTTCATGCATCGGCGAAGCCGTGCCAATCGCTGAGGGCTGGGCAATCGAGCGAGCCACCGCGTGCATGGCGTCTTAGCCACTTCTCCGGGAAACCAGGCCGACGGGCCTTATATAATCCGGCGCGCTACTGCGCAAAGCATTGCAAATCAATGCTCCAGCCTCTAGCGCCATGCGGGTGTAGTTCAATGGTAGAACGGCAGCTTCCCAAGCTTCATACGAGGGTTCGATTCCCTTCACCCGCTCCAATCGATACCTGATCCACAGATGCCGATGCGTCTCTGGGTCGCCGCAAAAGGGGCTTTTCAGCCCCTTTTTTTATCGCTCGGCCGCAGCGGACCTTGCTGGCGAAGCGTTCTGCGAAGGCTCTTCCGAAGAAGCACTGGCCCCGCTGGGATGCTCGTCAAGGGTCGGTAGCCGGGTCGACAGGTCCGATGCAGACGCAGAGGCAAGTTTCAACGAAGCCGCACGCTGCATCCTCTCCTGAAATCTCTGCTCCATCGTTTGCGCCAACTGCTGCGAGAGACCTTGGCGCCGTTTGTGGATGTCGTACCGCTCACGCCGTTCTGCCTTGATTTCGGCGTAGGTGCGGGTGTCCTCCGGCGGATTCGGCAGCAATGCAATGTCGATCTCTTTCAGCATGACCTCGAACGGCACTTTGTCGTTCTGCATGGCTTGCAGCTTGGCCAGCTCCTGGCGGGATTCGCGGCTTTCCAGGTCCATGGATTGGCTACGCCGAGTGCTGCGGGGCGCCAGCAGCGAACTCAGGGCATCCGGAATGCGCATGGAACTGGATCGGCCCACAGCGCCGCCTTGCGGCTTTGCCTTTTCAGAAGAAGAGGCTTCTCTGGCAGAGACGTTTTGGGTAGAAGAGCGACCCAGCTTTTTCAAATAATCCATAAATGACCTCCTGGTACATCCATCATTGCTTAGGCACTCGCAGGAAGTCGCGATCTGCCCCGAAGCGGCGTAGCCCCGTCCGAAAAGACTTCAGCCACCACGCTTTGGGGACGGGCCGGGTTGCATCGATCAATAGATCAGGAAAAAACCGTTGGCACGTGCCGCCGAACCCATTCGGCAGGCTTTGCCGAATGGATTCCATGCCGTGCAACAGCGTTGCCCGGGCTGTAGGACAACGGCGGCAAAGCGGCATGGCAGCCGGGTGAACCCGCATGCGCGGGCTAGCATCGCCCAAAGAAAATACCCATGACCATGCCCTCTGAGACCCCGCCTTCCTCCCCACCAACCTCTGTTGCCGCACCGGCCCCGCCCCGGCGGCGTTCACGGGTTCCTTTGGCCGCGGTGGCCGGCCTGCTCGTCGTGCTGCTGCTGTTGGTGGCCTTCGTCGCGTGGTTCGACTGGAACCGGGCTAAGCCCTGGATCAACCAGCAGGTCAGCGAGGCCACCGGCCGCCGCTTTGCCATCGAGGGCGATCTGAGGGCCCACTGGCAGTGGCCGCAGCCCGTGGAGACCGGCTGGCGCCGCTGGGTGCCGGGCGTCACGGTGCAGGCGGACCGGCTGGTGATGGACAACCGGGCGGACTTCGGCCACTTCGGTGCCCTGGATGTGCAGACGGACGATGCATCCACCGCCACCGTGCAGGCGCGTGCCGAGAAGGCCGCCGCATCGGCCACGCCTGCGGCGGCGTCGGCTGCATCGGCGGCTTCCGTGCCTGCCTCGCCTGCCGCGCCGGACAGCACGGCCTCGGTGCCCGCGTCCGGCCAGCCCATGGCCACCGTGGGCAGCGTGAGTGCTTCGCTTCGGCTCTTGCCACTGCTGTCGCGCCATGTGGCCATCGATACGCTGAGGCTCACCGTGCCCGACGTGGCGCTGGCCCGCAAGGCCGACGGCAGCAACAACTGGACCTTCGACCGCCCCGCCAGGGACGGCGGGCCGGCGAAGCCCAACCCCTGGAGCGTGAGCGTGGGCCAGGTGGTGGTGCGCGATGGCCAGCTGGCCTATGCCGATGCCGTGAAAGACCTGGCCTTCACCGCCAAGCTGGGCACCATCGACACGCCCGCCGGGCAGGCCCCCGGACCGTACGGCGTGCGCTTCGAGGTGCGGGGCCGCTATGCCCAGGCCCGCATCCAGGGCCGGGGCGAAGGCGGGCACGTCATGGATCTGCGCGAGAAGGTCGTGGACTACCCGCTGCGGTTCAAGGCCAAAGCCGGCACCGTGGAGGCCGAGGTGGAAGGCATCCTCTCCAACCCGGCCGCGTTGTCGGGCATGGACATGAAGGTGATGCTCAAGGCCGACAGCATGGCCGACCTGTACGACCTGACCGGCCTGGTGCTGCCCAACACCCCGCCGTTTCGCACGCGCGGCCGGCTGGTGGGCAGCCTGGAGCCGGACAACGCCGTGTGGGAGTACCGCGATTTCGACGGCACCGTGGGCGACAGCGACCTGCACGGCAGCCTGACCTACACGTCGGCCAAGCCGCGCCCCCGCCTCAAGGGCACGATGACTTCCAAGAAACTGCGCCTGGCCGACTTAGGCCCGGTGCTGGGTGCGCCCACGGGCGAAGGCAAGGCGGAAAAAGGCACCTCCAAGCGGCCCGGAAAGGTGCTGCCCGATGTGGCGTTCGCCACCGACCGCTGGAACGCGATGGACCTGGACCTGACCTTCAGCGGCCAGCAGATCGTGCGCGACGAGAGCCTGCCGATCGAAAACCTGCGCGTGCATGCGGTGCTGGACAACGCCATGCTCACCCTCTCGCCCCTGCAGTTCGGCGTGGCGCAGGGCAAGATCGATTCCACCGTGGTGCTGGACAGCCGCACGAAGCCGCTCAAGGCCCAACTGCGCGGCAACGTGGAAGGGCTGCGGCTGTCGGGCCTGTTCCCCAAGGTCGAGCTGATGGAAAAGAGCTTCGGCCGGCTCGACGGTGCCGTGGCCCTGAACGGCAGCGGCCAGTCGGTGGCCAGCATGCTGGGCAGCGCCAGCGGCGAGACACGGCTTTACATTCGCGATGGCCGTTTCAGCAAGCAGATGCTGGACCTGGCCGCGCTCAACGTGGGCAGCGTGGTGGTGGCCAAGCTCTTCGGCGATGACAAGGAGGTGCAGCTGCGCTGCGCCGTGGCCGACTTCGCGGTGAAGGACGGCATCGCGCAGACACGCTCGGTGAAGCTGAGCACCAACGAGGCCACGGTGGAAGCCACCGGCACGGCCGACCTGGGCCGCGAACACCTGGACCTGCGCATCAAGCCCGAATCGCTGCAGTGGAAGTTCTTCTCCCTGCGCACGCCGCTGTACGTGAAGGGCCCGTTCGCCGATCCCAAGGTGGGGCTGGAGGCCGGCCCGCTGCTGCTGCGCGCGGGCGCCGCCGTGGCGGCTGCGGTGGTCGCCCCCGTGGCGCTGGCGCTGGCACCCATCACGGTGCCCGCCGCGGACGACGACGAGAACTGCGCCGTGCTGCTGGCCCGCGCCGGGGACAAGGTGCAAGGCGGTGCAGCGGGCGCGGCCCCGAAGCCGCCGGTTGCATCGCCAGCGCCCGCACGCTGAGGCGCACATCGTTTGCTATATTTTTAATAGCTACACCCCTTAGATAAATATGCGCTGGAGGCACTTTTTGCCTTGATGGCTATTTGAACGGCGGGCAGGGGCACCGCGGCCTTCCCGGCCGCTCGATCCATGCCCCGCCTTGGGGTGAATGCAGGTCAGTGGAAATCCCGGCTGCCATCGAGCGCCTGGGCCAGGCGCCCGAGCAGCGGCGTCATGTCCTTGCAGCGCTGGGCCACGAGGTGCCGCACCGCCCCGCCCTGCCCGGCCGGCACGCCCGGCGGCAGCGGGCTGGCCTGCCACACGCCCTCCACGGCCAGCAGCCGCGAGCGCAGCAGTGCATTGCGCCAGGTCTCCACCAGCGACGGCCAGACGATGACGTTGACGGGCCCGGTTTCGTCCTCCAGCGTGATGAACATCGTGCCGTTGGCCGATCCGGGCCGCTGGCGCACGGTGACGATGCCGCAGGCACGCACGATGCGGCCGTTGGGCGTGTCGCGCAGCGCCAGGGCGGTGAGCAGCCGCCAGCGCTGCAGCCGGCCGCGCAGCAGCGCCAGCGGATGGCGGCGCAGCGTGAGGCCCGTGGCGGCGTAGTCGAACAGAATCTCTTCGCCCTCGGGTGCTTCGGGCAGGGCCAGGGGCGCCTCGTTCACCGCCGCATCCTGCAGCAAGGCCGGCGCGCGCCATTGCGCCGCGGCGTCCCAGGCCTGCTGGCGCCGGTGGCCCGACAAAGAGCGCAATGCATCGGCCGCGGCCAGCGCCTGCAGCGCGGGCCGGTCCAGCCGGGCGCGCAGGGCCAGGTCTTCGGTGCCGGCGAACGCCTGGACCGCGCGCGCCGTGACCAGCCGCTCGGCCGTGGCACGGGCCAGCCCCGCCACCAGCCGCAAGCCCAGGCGCACGGCCGGCTGCGGGTCGGCCACGCCGCGCACGGGCTGCGGCTCGCCTTCCAGGGTCGTGTCCCAGTCGCTGTGCACCGCATCGATGGGCAGCACGCGCACGCCGTGGCGCACGGCGTCCTGCACCAGTTGCGACGGCGTGTAGAAACCCATGGGCTGCGAATTGAGCAGCGCCGCCAGAAAACAGGCGGGCTCGTGGCACTTGAACCAGCTGCTCGCATAGGCCAGCAAGGCGAAGCTGTAGGCATGGCTTTCGGGAAAGCCGTATTCGCCGAAGCCTTCGATCTGCCGGAAGATGCGCCGGGCGAAATCTTCGCTGTAGTCGTTGTCCGCCATGCCCTTCATGAAGGGTTCTTCGAAGCGGTGCACGCCGCCGGTGCGCTTCCATGCGGCCATGGAGCGGCGCAGGTCATCGGCCATGCCCGCCGTGAAGCCGGCGGCGATGATGGCGATCTGCATGACCTGCTCCTGGAAGATGGGCACACCCAGGGTGCGCTCCAGCGCCGGGCGCAGGCTCTCGTGTTCCATGGGCGGCTTCTGGCCAGGCACCCTGCGCTCCCGGGCCTGCAGGTACGGGTGCACCATGCCGCCCTGGATCGGCCCCGGCCGCACGATGGCGACCTCGACCACCAGGTCGTACAGCTCGCGCGGGCGCAGGCGCGGCAGCATGCTCATCTGCGCCCGGCTTTCGATCTGGAACACGCCCACGGTGTCGGCCGCGCAGATCATGTCGTAGGTGGCGCCGTCCTCGCGCGGGATGCCGGCCAGGTCCCAGCGCTCGCCGCGCAGCACGGCGCGCAGGTCGAGGGCGCGGCGCAGCGCGCTCAGCATGCCCAGGGCGAGCACGTCCACCTTCATGAGGTGCATGTCGTCCAGGTCGTCCTTGTCCCACTGGATGATGGAGCGGCCGTCCATGCTGGCAGGCTCCACGGGCACCAGCCGCGTGAGCTTGCCCTCGGTGAGCACGAAGCCGCCGACGTGCTGGCTCAAATGGCGCGGAAAGCCTTTCAGGTCGCGCGCCAGCTTGAGCCACAGCTCGGCCACGTGCGGCGCCAGGGGGGCGCCCACGGCCTCGGCCAGCTCCTGCAGGCGGTCGGTGGCGATGGCCTCGTCGAACCAGTGGTGGTCCTTGGCGAAGGCATCGATGAGCGCAGGCGCCACGCCCAGGGCCTTGCCCACGTCGCGCAGCGCGCTGCGCGTGCGGTAGCTGATGACCACGGCCGCGATGGCCGCCCGCTCGCGGCCGTACTTGGCGTAGATGTACTGGATGACTTCTTCGCGCCGGTCGTGCTCGAAGTCCACGTCAATGTCGGGCGGCTCGTCGCGCTCCTTGCTGATGAAGCGCTCGAACAGCAGCCGCGTCTTGGTCGGATCGACCGCCGTGATGCCTAGACAAAAGCACACCGCCGAATTGGCGGCGGAACCCCGGCCCTGGCACAGGATGCCCTGGCTGCGGGCATGGCGCACGATGTCGTGCACGGTGAGAAAGTACATCTCGTAGCGGCAGTGCGCGATGAGGTCCAGTTCCTTGGCGATCTGCATGCGCACGTCGTCCGGCACGCCCAGCGGGTAGCGCCCGTGCGCGCCCTGCCCGGTGTACCAGGCCAGCGCCTCGCCCGGCGTCATGCCCGGCGGCAGGGTTTCCCGCGGATAGCGGTAGCGGATTTCGTTCAGGCTGAACGTGCAGCGCGATGCCACGGCCAGCGTGGCCGCCAGCAGCGTGGGTGGGTAGATGGTGGCCAGGCGCATGCGCGCGCGCAGGTGCCGCTCGGCATTGGGCTGCAGCGCAAAACCGCATTCCGCCACGGGCCGGCCCAGGCGCACGGCAGTGACCACGTCCTGCAGGCGCTTGCGGCCACGCACGTGCATGTGCACATCACCCGCCGCCACCAGCGGCAGGCCGAGCGCCTGGCCCACCTGCTCCAGCGTGGTCAGCCACAGGCTGTCGTCGGGGGCCAGGGGTTGCTCCACCGCCAGCCAGGGGGCGATATCCCAAGGGTTCAATTGCCCCATTGCCCTAGAAAAACATGCCTTGATAGCTATTAAATCAGTAGCATCCAGGTGATCGCGGCGTGGGGACAGCAGCACCTCGCAGCCACGCAGCAGCGCGAAGTCGGTGCCAGCGTGCAGGCGGTATTCGCCCTTGGGCGCGGCCTGCCGGGCCGCGGTGATGAACTCGCACAGGTTGCCCCAGCCCTCGGCGTTGCGCGCGAGCGCCACCAGTCGCAGGTCGCCCCAGGCGAACTCGCTGCCCACGATGAGCTTCAGGCCGAGCTTTTGCGCCACGGTGTGCGCCCGCACCACGCCGGCCACCGAGCATTCGTCGGTGATCGCCAGCGCCGTATAGCCCAGTTCCGCCGCGCGCTGCACCAGTTCGGCGGGGTGCGAGGCGCCGCGCTGGAAACTGAAGTTGGTGAGGCAATGCAGTTCGGCATAGTCCGGCAGGGCATGCGCGGGCCGGGTCGGTGGCCCACCCGGGGAAGGGGTAACTGGGACGCCGCTCATCCGAACACCCCGTGCAGGAACCATTCGTGCCGGCCCGCCTCGCGCGGGCCCGCCCATTGCCGAAAGATCCACACCGTGCCCACGGTGTCGTTGTGGGCCACGAAGTAGTCGCGCCGCTCCAGGTGCTGCGATGCGTCCCACCAGCCGCCATCGAAGCGGTGGGGACCGGCCAGCAGGCGCAGCGGGCCGTGCCACAGCGGGCGACTGCCCTGCAGGGCCAGGCGCTGGGGCGGGCGCAGCAGCCAGCCGGGCCACAGCGCGGCATCGGCCGCCACGGCGCCGGGACGGGGATCGCCGTGGCGGCCGTGGTTGCCGTGGTTGCCGTGGTTGCCCAAGCCTGCGGCATCGCCCAAATCACCCGAATCACCCAAATCGCCCGCCCCTGCCCCGGCGGCTCTGGCCGGCCTGGCGGTTGCGGCACCCGCAGGGCGCGCCCGGGAGGTGCGCGCGCCGGAAGGTCCGGGCCCGGCGGCCATCGGATGGCCCGCGGCCGGCTCCCAGCGCAGCATGCATTCCGGCCGGTGGTCCGCCTGCAGCACGGCCACCTGCACCTGCTGCGCCCCGAGCCGGGCCGAGACCCGCTCCACCCACTGGTGCCAGGGCTCGCCCTGCGCGCGTCGTGCGTCTTCGGGGCTGGGCGGCAGCAGGCTGGCGCTGGCCTCGGCCCAGGGCCGGGTTTCGGTGCCGCTCAGGGTGATGTGGTTCACCGGCGCGGCCAGGCGCTGGCGGCCCAGGTGCTCGGCGAGCAGGCGGCGCAGATGGGCCAGGTCCTGCGTGGGTTCGGCCGTGCGCACGGTCAGGCTTTGCTGGGCCGGCAGGTCCACGCCGTCGATGCGGCGCAGGTCGTGGCGCCAGGCCAGCTCCAGCGCCAGCACGCCCTGCTGGCGCGCCTGCAGCCAGCCGTGCAGCACGCCCAGCAGCCGGTTCGCGGACCACAGCAAGGTGCTGGCCGATTCGGCCAGGGCGGGCAGCTCGGCCGACATGGAAAAGCACTCGGGCAGTTCGATCCAGGGCAAGGGATGGGGCACATCGCCCCAGGCCTGGTCCAGCGCCCGCAGCACATCGGCCCCGAACCGGCGCGCCACGCCCGCCCGTGGCAAGGCCCGCAGCGCGCCCAGCGTGCGGCAGCCCATGCGCTCCAGGCTGGCGGCGTGCGGGCGCAGGGCGGTCAAGCTGCGCAGGGGCAGGTCGTGCGGCAGCCGGCGTGGAGCGCGGTGGGGCAGGCGGCCAGGGGGATCGGCGCGGGCCAGCCGCAGCAGCGCCAGGGCTTCGAAGGCGGTGGCGCCTTGGGCCAGTGCGGGGCCGCTGCCGGATCGCGGGGGCAGGTCATCGGCGGCGGCCCGGCCCTCTTGCGGCACGGGTGCTGTCCCGGTGCCTGACCGCTCAGGTTTTTGTGCTTGCGCTGGTGCAGCGAGCCCGTCCGATTCGAACTCCCCGCTGAACGCCGGCCGGTGCTGCCGGATCAGCGAAAGCAGCCGGGCGCGGCCGCCCCAGAGGCGTTCGGTGCTGGAGACCTCCAGGAGCAGGGCTTCGTCGAGCAGCGCCACCCGGGGCGTGAAGCGCAGCGCCCACCAGCCCGCCGATGCGGCCGGGGCGCCGGGCGGCAGTTCATCCAGCGACGAAGGCACGGCGATCCAGTGCATGGACCCGCTCCTGAAGGGCCACCATGGCCTGTGGCGCGCCAGGCACCGGCCGCTGCACAGCCGGCGCTGAGGCATCGCCAGGAAACCGGCGCGCCTTCAACGCCCGCATCGCCGCCAGCACGGCGGACAGCGCGGACGCATGCGCGCAGACAGGCACCGGCTGCATCAACGGCGGCCCGCGCCGCTTGAGAACATGCACCTGAAGCACGCCGGGCGCCCTGCCCCCGTCCGGCCATCCCGGGACTTGCGCCGGAGCCGGCAGCCCCTGCGCGCGCCCAAACGCTGGCGAACCTTCGGCCCCTTGAATCCCCTGGATCGCTTGAACGCCCTGCACCACCCACAGCCGCAGCGGCGCGGGCGAGGCTTGCAGACGAAGGTCCTGCGGGCGGAACACCCAGAGCAGCGCCGCCTGCTGGGCCGCGGCCAGTTGCAGGCGGCGCAGCGCTTCGGGCGGCGCCTGGGGCAGCCAGGCCAGCACGGCCAGCACGTCGCGGCAGCGCAGGGCCTGCTCGCTGGCCCAGGCGGCCGACTGGTCGTGCCGCGAAGGCAAGGGGCGCACGCGGCACAGCCGGTCGGCCGGCAGGCCCGCGGCCTGCAGCGCGGGGGCGAAGGGCTCGGCCGGCGGCGCCACCAGCACCACCTGCCCGCCCCGCTGCGCCGCCGCCCGGGCCAGCGCCGGCAGCACCAGGGGCCACTCGGCGCCGCCCTGCGGCGGCTGCAGCACCTCGGTCATGGCCCCCAGCGGCCATCCGCCACCGGGCAGCGCCGCATCCAAAAGCGCATGGCCGGAAGGCTGCACGCGCCCGTGCTGCGCCGTGAGCGCATCGCCCTGCCACACGCCGGGCAGCTCCAGGCGGGCAGCGCTTTCCCTGCGGGCAGCGGCACCCGGTGGGAGGGAGGCAAGGGCAAGGCGGGACATAGGGCGGGCATCGAAGACTGTTTAAATATACAGTATTCGAATCCGTTTCGGCCCCGGGCCATCGGCAGATACCGCCCCATGAAAAAAGCCTGCGGGCACGCAGGCCGGCAGGCTTTGGCAGGTTCGGCCCCCGGGCGCCAGGGCGGCGGCCGGGACGGTGGAACCTGAAAAAAGAAACGAAAGGAAAGCGCCCTATCTCACTTCTTGTAGTTGGCCAGGCCTTCGACGATTTCCTGGTGGGCGGCATCGATGCCTTCCCAGCCCAGCACCTTGACCCACTTGCCTTCTTCCAGGTCCTTGTAGTGCTCGAAGAAGTGGCTGATGGCCTTCAGGCGCATCGGGTTCACGTCGTCCACGGTCTTCCAGTTTTCGTACATCTTGAGGACCTTGGTGGTGGGCACGGCCAGCACCTTGCCATCGACGCCCGCTTCGTCTTCCATCTTCAGGATGCCGAGCGCGCGGCAGGGCACGACCACGCCGGGCAGCAGCGGATAGGGGGTGATCACCAGCACGTCCACCGGGTCGCCGTCGCCGCTCAGCGTTTGCGGCACGTAGCCGTAGTTGGAGGGGTAGTACATGGCCGTGGTCATGAAACGGTCCACGAAGATGGCGCCCGATTCCTTGTCCACCTCGTACTTGATGGGGTCCGAGTCCATGGGGATCTCGATGACCACATTGAAGGTTTCAGGGGTGTTCTTGCCGGGGGTGACGTTGTTGAGGGACATGGATCTCTGAAGGTTGAGGAGGTGATGGGCTCCGGCGGCCGCGGGACCTGCCCGCGCCGGGCCGGGGGTGGCGCGATTTTAGGCGCATGCCCGGCGGCGCTTGCCCGCACGGGCCCTTGGCAGTAAATTGGGTCCGTTGGCCAATCGTCTCCTGCCTGCTCGCACACACGCAGGCCCCGGGGCACGAGGAAGCAACGCAGCGGAAACACCACCGATGCGTTGTGTTTCCTTTCCGTGCAATCGACACCCAAGGAGACAAAGCATGGCGAACCCGGCAGCGTTGAACCCTCCCCTGATCCTGGCCCTGATCTGCGGATTGATCGCGGTGGCCTACGGCCTCTGGGCCCGCCGCTGGATCTTGTCCAAAGACCCGGGCAACCCCCGCATGCAGGAGATCGCCGGCGCCATTCAGGCCGGCGCGGCTGCCTACCTGGCGCGGCAGTACCGCACCATCGCCATCGTGGGCGTGGTACTGGCCGTGCTCATCAGCCTGTTCCTCGATGCCATGACGGCCGGGGGCTTCGTGGCCGGCGCGGTGCTGTCGGGCGCCTGCGGCTTCATTGGCATGAACGTGTCGGTGCGTGCCAACGTGCGCACCGCCCAGGCCGCCACGCAGGGCATCGGCCCGGCGCTGGACGTGGCCTTTCGCGGCGGGGCCATCACCGGCATGCTGGTGGTGGGCCTGGGGCTTTTGGGGGTGACCGGCTTTTGCTGGCTGCTGGTGGGGCGCGGGCAGTTCACGCCCACGGCCGATCTGGCGGCGCTGCTCAACCCGCTGATCGGCTTTGCCTTCGGCTCCTCGCTGATCTCGATCTTCGCGCGGCTGGGCGGCGGCATCTTCACCAAGGGCGCGGACGTGGGGGCCGACCTGGTGGGCAAGGTGGAGGCCGGCATTCCCGAGGACGACCCGCGCAACCCCGCCGTGATCGCCGACAACGTGGGCGACAATGTGGGCGACTGCGCCGGCATGGCCGCCGACCTGTTCGAGACCTACGCCGTCACGCTGATCGCCACCATGGTGCTGGGCGCGCTCATGGTGACGGCCGCGCCGGTGGCCGCGGTGACCTACCCGCTGGCGCTGGGGGCGGTGTCCATCCTCGCGTCCATCGTGGGCTGCTTTTTCGTCAAGGTCTCGCCCGGCATGAAGAACGTGATGCCGGCGCTGTACAAGGGCCTGGCGATCGCGGGCGTGATTTCGCTGGTCGCGTTCTGGTTCGTCACCGCCTGGCTGGTGCCGGACAACGCCATCGCGGCCAGCGGCACCCAGATGCGGCTCTTCGGCGCCTGCGCGACGGGCCTGGTGCTCACGGCCGCGCTGGTGTGGATCACCGAGTTCTACACCGGCACGCAGTATTCGCCCGTGCAGCACATCGCACAGGCCTCCACCACCGGGCATGGCACCAACATCATCGCGGGGCTGGGCGTGTCGATGCGCTCGACCGCCTGGCCGGTGCTGTGCGTGTGCCTGGCCATCCTGGTGTCTTATGCGCTCGCGGGCCTGTACGGCGTGGCGGTGGCGGCCACGGCCATGCTCAGCATGGCGGGCATCGTCGTGGCACTGGATGCCTACGGCCCCATCACCGACAACGCCGGCGGCATCGCCGAGATGGCCGAAATGCCCGCCAGCGTGCGCGAGATCACCGACCCGCTGGACGCCGTGGGCAACACCACCAAGGCCGTCACCAAGGGCTACGCCATCGGCTCGGCGGGGCTGGCGGCGCTGGTGCTGTTCGCCGACTACACGCACAAGCTCTCAGCCTACGGCCAGGCCATCCGCTTCGACCTGTCGGACCCGATGGTGATCGTGGGCCTGTTCATCGGCGGGCTCATCCCCTACCTGTTCGGCGCCATGGCGATGGAGGCCGTGGACCGCGCGGCGGGCGCGGTGGTGGTCGAGGTGCGCCGCCAATTCCAGACCATCCCCGGCATCATGGACGGCACGGGCAAGCCCGAGTACGGCAAGGCGGTGGACATGCTGACCACCGCCGCCATCAAGGAAATGGTGGTCCCCAGCCTGCTGCCGGTGGTGGTGCCCATCGCCGTGGGCCTGCTGCTGGGACCGAAGGCGCTGGGCGGGCTGCTGATGGGCACCATCGTGACCGGCCTGTTCGTCGCGATCAGCATGTGCACCGGCGGCGGCGCCTGGGACAACGCCAAGAAATACATCGAGGACGGCCACCACGGCGGCAAGGGCAGCGAGGCGCACAAGGCCGCCGTCACCGGCGACACCGTGGGCGACCCCTACAAGGACACCGCCGGCCCGGCGGTGAACCCGCTCATCAAGATCATCAACATCGTGGCGCTGCTGATCGTGCCGCTGGTGGTGCGGTTTCACGGGGGGTGAGCCCCCCGGCACGGGCAATGGCGACAAGGCAAATCAACGAACCGCGAGGAGATCTAGGCAATGACGAACATCCGCAGCGCCTTGTGGATGTTCAGTTTGGGGCTTGAAGCGAACGCACAGCTTGCGAAGCAGGGAGCCTACATGGGCTTCACTTAATACCGCTGTGTAGTAGACCTGTGGCGCATTCGCAGCGCATTGGCGCCATACGCGGCATCCGGATTGAAGACCGCCAAGGGCATGTCTCCCAGCCAGACGATTTCCCGGATCGGATTGCCTGACATCCGATCAGCTTCAGCAAGCCGTGCAATTGGCCATTATTTAATACTTCCAGAATGGCGTGCTATTTTCCGACGTGGAAGCAAGTGCAATCTTCATCAAATCATAAATCTCAGGCACCCCTTTTATACAAAACCAATTGATTTGACCAAAATGATCAACATCCACTCTAAATCTAGCATCCCCATGATCAATTAGATAACTTACCTCTTCGACAAGCGGGGCCTCTTTTAGCTGCTCAGCAGACAGTCGGGGATAGGGAAATGCCATAAATGAAAAATCGGTCGGTTCACCAGCAATTTTTTGCGCAGGCACGATGACACGTCGCAACTGACTAGCAACATTTTCCTCACCCTTTTCCAACAGATTTCCCTCAAGACTTGGCGCCCAAAGAGCAAGAACGTCAACGAGCTTAACTTCTGCCATTTCTTAACTCCCTTTGATGACCCGCTTGTACATCAGTGTGCTACCTAAGGCACAGTCGAAGTTTGTGTTGCAGGTGTTGGATCGGTGTTGCAGCAAGCGCACTAAACAGTTCGTCCGCAGAGGCTAAAAACAGAAGCCCCCCGGACCCCACATCTTTAGCAGCTGGTAGGGATTGCTGGTGGCTTATTTAAGGAAATTACTACCCAAGCAATGACACCAAGGAAGCAATGACAAAAAACAGCGGAACCAAGGCACAGAGAACAACAAAAACTTTCTCTGCCGCTCCTACCCTCGGAAATATTTTGATTGCCACCATAAAAATCACTACAGCCACCCCCTGCATGGCAACCAATTCAACGAGAGTACCTCCATGGAAGTAATTTCCGAAATTAGTGAGAGACAAAACAAGAGGGAAAGCGACAACTGCCACATAGTAGGCCATCTTGATAATTTGATTGCCGGCCATATTCACTCCCTGAAATTTTAGCCCACCACGCAACCCGATGGAATCAGACTGCGCATATCTTTCCAACCCTGGGACGCTCCCGATTCCAATTCTGGAAAGAGTAGCGTCGATGCGACTAAAACAGTCAAGATGTATACACGCAAGAGGGCGTAACGTCAAATATCCAGCGGCTAAAAAATAAGCCGCCCGCCCCTCCAAAGCCTTAGCAGCTGGCAGGGGGTTGCGGGTGGCCTTTTTTAGATTAAAAAAGAAACGGGCCACTGGCGCTTATAGGCATTAGATAGAGTGTTATTTATTTTGAAGCAATCCATTCTGATAATCGGATCCACAAAGGCTGGGTTTGGCTTCAGCTGGATGCACGATGCAACTCCACGTCACCTTACCTTGATCAAGCATAGGCTCTTGCAAAACAATCACCGCAAACTTGGTGCTTTGAATCATGATGGCCCCCCCTGCTGTGACCCAACCAAAGTCGAATTTCATCGGGGCCAAGCTGAACGGTGGCGGCAATTGCAACGGACCGGCCTGTAGCACAGGTTTTCCAGGGGATGCTATTAACGCTTTAGCAATTTCAATCTTCAATGGCGAAGAATGACCAACAACCAAACCAACGTAATGGCGCGGCGTGACTTCAGCCACAGGACTGCAAGCTGCAGCAAATGCAGCCATCAAAACCGTAGCCCTCATTCTCATCGTGTGCATGAGCATCCTGAATCCCCGTTTTGAAGTGCTTTGTTGTACTGGTCAAGCAGTTGACGCGTAATCATGGCCTCAGCCCTTGCATCCAATTGGCGATGCAAAACCCCAAGTGGATTTCCCATCCTGACTCTTGTTATTGCCTTTCCGCCAATGCCTTGATTGACAATGCAGTATTTCATGCGCCAAGGTTTGCAGCAACTCTCTTCGAATCATATCCTGACGCGTCGTATTCGCCCAGCAGATAGCCTTCGGCGTCGTACACGAAAATCGTCGTGCCACGGCCAGCCCTGTGCTTTTTAGCACCTGAAAAAGCAATATCACAACAATCTCGTGGAAAAAACTACGAGATCAATTATTTATTTGAATTAAATCATTTTGACAATCAGAAATTTTTTATTTTAACCGCCCACCAAAACCAACTCTATGCACAGAAAGAAAAGTGTTACTAGCGTCGCTTAATTCAACAGAAAAGGCCATTAACCCATACTGCTCAGAGTATGAATACCGGATTTTTTTACCATCCTGAACACTTTCCACAATCCCAAATTTAAACGAAGTCCCCAACACCCTCATTTGCTCTTGGGCAATTAACTCATAAGAATACCCTCTGTATTCCCATTTCTTTACTTCTGGTTTTTTTGCAATTGGAAATGCAAAGCTGAATTCAGTGCTTGACATACACACATAGTTGTCAGAAGGGCTGCAGAATTCCGCAATTACTGCCCGGTCTCCAGTTGCGAATGATGGTGGCAGAGCCTGTATAGAAATAGTATGGCGTTTATTTAGCGGATTAACATACTCATAAGATTGAGCAAAAACAGGCAATGTGGAAGCAACTCCCAAAACAGCTGCCAAAAAGGTTAAAATTTTCCCATTATCTGCAATCACACTGTTCACTCCAAAATTTACTAGCCCAAGCATCTGCATCCATTTCAGCAGGCGTTTTTTTCGGATCGCGGAAACCATCTCCCGGCCGAGACATATTATTATTCTCATCCATCAAATGTCTGAATTCGTGAGCAAATATAGCAGCGGCTGATGGATCTCCTATCTCCCTATTAAAGAAAGGCCAGTTGAACTGAGAGCTTTGAGTGCTATATCTTGTAGTAGCAAATGTACTACCTGCACGCTTGCCATAGCCCCGATCAATGTTGGGATCGAGAGAAATAGCCCAGTCGTCAAATTTTTTCAACAAATTGGGACAATTTTTCTTGATGCGTTCTCTCATTGCATTGTTTTGGTCAAAAAGCTCTTGATACCTTTTTACCCATTGAACACCATCATTAAATGACTTGAAGTCAGGCTTTAGAATGCGGGCTAAACCCATCGGATCCACATACAAAATAGGGCTCCCTCCTACATAACCATATGTATTAAGGCCACCATTCAATCCAATCGGATCACTTTGCGCATATCTCCCCAACCCCGGAACGTAATCCCGATTCCAATTCTGGTGAATCCCCGATTCCACGTCATAGTACTGACCTGGAAAGCGCAGATTGAACACAAAGTCCGTCTGACCCGCAGGACTGCTCTCGGCTGCCGTGGTGCCGAACGGCTCGCTCATCCAACGCCAGCGCACCGTGTTGGCACGATCAACCACCACCCGCGGAGTATTCAAATGGTCTGCATGGATGTAGTAGACCTGTGGCGCATTCGCAGCCGCATTGGCGCCATACGCGGAATCCGGAGTGAAGACAGCCAAGGGCATGTCTCCCAGCCAGACGATTTCCCGAATCGGATTGCCTGACGCGTCGTATTCGCCCAGTAGATGGCCTTCGGCGTCGTACACGAAAATCGTCGTGCCACCGGCCAACCCCGTGCTTTTTCGCACCCGCAGGCCGTTGTTGTCGTAGGTGTAGCTGGTGGAGCCCTGCGCATTGGTTGCCGAATCCGCCGGCCTTTCAATGTAGCGATGTATTGGTACGACGCTCAAACTTGCAAATTCGGAGGTTTTGAGAGGTTCCGGGAAGAATAGTCACCGAACTATTGCGGAGAGGGCTTTGGCTCTATCGATTTCCTCGGAGAAATTTGCTGGGAAACAGATACTGCCAAAACCATACCTTGCAAATCATGCGCCCATCAACCCGAAGAACTCCGATTTAGATCAAGGGCTTGGAATTTTTTCAGAGCAGACTGCTTATTTTGTAGCAATTCATTCTGATAATCCGATCCACAAAGATTGGGCTTGGCTTCAACTGGATGCACTACGCAACTCCACTTCACTTTACCTTGATCAAGGGTCGGTTCTTGCAACACAACCACTGCGTACTTGGTGCTTTGAATCACGATGGCACCGCCTGTTGTCACCCAACCGAAGGAGAATTCAGGCGTGCTAAAACCAGGTGTCTGCGGCAGTTGCAACGGACCTGCCTGCGGTACAGGCCTCCCAGGGGAGGCTATCAACGACTTAGCAATTTCGGTTCTTAGCGAGGTGGTATGGGCCAAATATGATCCGGCCATATGCTTTGGCGTGTAATCACTTGGCTGATTACAACCCAACATTAGTATGCACAGCAAAAAGGCTATGCAATTTTTTATTATTGTGAGCATGTGCACCCCGCATCGCCGCTGCTCATTGCATCACGGAATTGCTTCAAAAATGCTGGGGTAATCATCGCATCAGCCTTTTCGTCAAGCTGTCGGTGGAAGTACCCCAATGGATTTCCCATTCGAAAGCTATTGCTCAGCAATCGACTGCCCAGTGCCTCGTTTACATGCAGCATCTCATGTGCAATTGTTTGCAACATTAGCTCAGATTGGTATGGACCCAGTTTATCAACTGGGGTGCTGCTATCGCCGTAGTCTCTCGAATTCAACGTGATATTGTTTCTCCAGTCGGTCATGCCTGCACCGTTCTTACCCATGTCGGCCATCGTGATTGACCTCGCTAATTTGTCGAATTCACCAGGGTTAGCGCATCGAAGTGTTGCCACCGCTTTTCTGATTTCCTCATCCGTGGCCAAGCCCAGCCTATCGGTACGGGACAGTGGATTCCCCCCAACATAGATGTAAGTATTCATGCCACCACCCAATCCAATAGGATCACTTTGCGCATATCTCCCCAACCCTGGAACGTAATCCCGATTCCAATTCTGGTGAATCCCCGACTCTACGTCATAGTACTGACCTGGAAAGCGCAGATTGAATACAAAGTCCGTCTGACCCGCAGGACTGCTCTCAGCTGCCGTGGTGCCGAACGGCTCGCTCATCCAACGCCAGCGCACAGTATTGGCACGGTCAACCACCACCCGCGGAGTATTCAAATGGTCTGCATGGATGTAATAGACCTGTGGGGCATTCGCAGCCGCATTGGCGCCATACGTGGAATCCGGAGTGAAGACTGCCAAGGGCATGTCTCCCAGCCAGACGATTTCCCGAATCGGATTACCTGACGCGTCGTATTCGCCCAGTAGATGGCCTTCGGCGTCGTACACGAAAATCGTCGTGCCACCGGCCAGCCCCGTGCTTTTTCGCACCCGCAGGCCGTTGTTGTCGTAGGTGTAGCTGGTGGAGCCCTGCGCATTGGTTGCCCGAACCAGCCGGCCTTTCAAGTCGTATTGCAGCGCGAAGTTGCCATCCGACGTGGTGTTGCCCGCTGCGTCATAGGTCAGCGTGATCGCTGGCTTATCGATGGAGGCCAACTGGTTGCTTTTGGGCTTGAGGTTGTACCAGCTCGATACGCCGTTGTCCGAGGCCACGTTGATGCGGTTGCCTGTACCGTCATACATGTAGGTCCAGGTTCCTTGGGCGGTGCTCACCTGTGTCAGTCTGCCCGATGCGTTGTAGCTGAACTGCTGATCCAGCGAGGGGGCCGATGAGCCGCTCGTTGCACCGGACACTGCACGGTAGTGGGTGTAGCCCGTGATACGGCCTGCCCCGTCGTAAGACACGTCACGCAGATACTCGCCCAGCGGATAGCGTATCAACCGGCCATGGGTGTCCATGACCCTGCTGTGCGCCAACGAGCCGCTGGTCATCGCCCAGTTCCAACTTTGCGGTGCGCCGAAAGGTGCGTATCGCAGCCCGGTGATCAAGGAGGTGGGGGTGCTGGAAGCATCTTTGCCGAGACCCAGGGCAACGGGCAAACCACCGCCATACCCGATATTCAGTTTGCGACCCGAAGGGTAGGTCATGCCGATCACGTTGCCCGCCGCGTGGTATTCGTAAAGCGTGGATAAGACAACGGCCTTCTGGTTGGCAGTCGAGTTCGGATGGAGCGTTTGCTGGGCCTTGGTCACACGCCCTTGGGCGTTGTAGGCATAGGTGGTCGTCCCTTCGGGGAAATTGAAAAAAACGCACCCACGCCATTAATTAGTCCGCCCTGAACAATTCTGCTTTCAGCATCAGACGGGTCGGCGGTCATCAGGTGCTGCGACCAGTGCAGAGATGACTGCCTGCATGGACAGCCCGAATCGGACGCAATAAAGCCGCAGCGCGGCCAGGATCAGGCGCAGGTTGTGCCCGGCGCCGCACATCACCGCATGCAGCGCATCGCCCAGCGCACCCTTGAGCGGATTGCGACCCAGCCTGCCGTCCATCTTCATGTGGCCTATCGCTGGCTCGATGGCGCTTCTTCGCTTGATCATGGCCTTGAGCGTCCTCGTGATGCCCCGCTTCTGGCCCGAGCGCAGGATGCGCACGCCTTCGATCTCCACACCCCGGTAGCCCTTGTCCACGATGGCCGTGGCGGGCGGCCTGTCCGTGCCTGTGAGGATGCCCACCTGCTCCAGCGTCTGGGCCAACGTGTGGCCGTCGTAGGGGTTGCCCGGCATGGAGCGCATGCCCACCACCAGGCCTTCCTTGAGCGTGGTGGCGATGCTGACCTTCACGCCGAACTCGTAGGGTGTCCTGGCTTTGCCCTTGCTGATGCACTCCACCTCGGGCGCGTGCAGGGCGTACAGCTTGCTCTTGTCCTTGGGTGCCTGGGTCAGGATGCGACCTGTGCGCTGCAGCAGGTCCAGGACCTTGGCTTTGGCCGCTTCGGGCAGCACGTGCAGTTGGCGCTGCACCTCGCGGTGCACCCGCCCGACACGAGTGCGCAGCGTGCGCACGGCCTTCTTCATGCGCTTGAATTGCCTGGCGTGCGCGTAGCGCCCGATCTGCACGGCCAACCGAGGGGCCACCCGGTTGTAGTTCTGGCGCAGCCGCAGTCCGTTGTCCTCGGCCGCCTTGACCAAGTGCTGGCGACTCTTGTCCAGCAAGCGGCTGTCGGTGGGGTGCGCAATGGCCTTGGGCATCACCGTGGTGTCCACGATCACCTGCTGCGTACTGGCCTTCTGGATCACGCCGCCCTGGCGGGCAGCGTCGATGCTGGCGGCCAGCAGCGTCTCCACGCCTTCTTCGCCGATGCGCTTTCTCCAGCGCGTCAGGCTCGACGGATCGATGGGCGCCTCGGTCTGCAGGTAGGTCTCGCCGCAGAAGAACTGCCAGTACGGGTTCTCCACCCACGTATTGACCACGGCTTCGTCGGAGGCGTCGAACGTGTGCTGCAGGTACAGCAGGCCGGCGACCAAGCGCGGCGGCAAGGCCGGCCGGCCACGCACAGAAGTGAACGACACCGCGAACGTGCGCTCGATCTCGGCCCAGTCGATCAGCGCCGCCAGTCGGACCAGCGGGTGCTGCATGTTGATCAACTCGTCGAGCCGGGAGATGAACAACTCGCCGCTCTGCGGCTGTGAAGGCTTCGGACCCATCGAACTCCTCGGGGCGATTTGCAAGAAAACAGGTACTGGAACAACCATACCTTGCAAATCCTGCGTCCATCAAACCGAAGAACTGCAAGCCAGATCAACAGCTTGGGAATTGTTCAGGACGGACTAATTACCATCTGGTTCTAAGCGAATACCGTCGCAAGTGACATAGCAATCAATAAATCCAGCAATTTCACCAGGAGCATAGATCAACAAAAACCCATCATTTAAGGCAATAGTAAATTGTGGATTCGCAGTTTTTTCATCACAAATGCCATTAATCTCAACACGCTGAGCAGGTTGAATTACAAAATACTCAGAAAGTGGTTCCAGCAGGACTTTTACTGGCTCCGCCCCTTCATTTACCAAAGGCAGTTTCACGAATAAATTAGTCATATAAAAACTTACTTCCAAAGCCTCAATATTTCATCCATATAATTAGCGCGTGCAGGCGCTACTGTGCCGCCACGTCCCGCAGCTGCTGCTTGTTGGTACAAATTTCTTATAGTCTCAATTTCTGCTCTGCTTATGCTGCCTTGAATTTGTGCCATTGCAGCAGCATCGAGTCCGCCGCTAGCTCGCCGCACACCTTCAATGCCATTTCCCCACTTCAAGATTGATTTGAGTTCAGGTGCCGTTCTCGTTGCAAAAACAGCGGCTTTTGCAACATCTCTGATCGCCCCAGGTCCAAGGCAAATGTTAGGTCCACCACCGGTAGCGATGCAACCGCCATCATCGACTCGGGGAGGAGGCATCAAGGGTTCGCAACTTGACCCGGTGTCAAGGGTAAGCGGCTCCCAAAAGCTCCCGCCTGGAATTATTCCGGCCAATCCAGCGGGATCAACGTACCGTAGTGGATTCGCCCCCACATATGCATAGGTATTCAACCCTCCCTGCAGCCCTATCGGATCAGACTGCGCATATCTTCCCAACCCCGGAACGTAATCCCGATTCCAATTCTGGTGAATCCCCGACTCCACGTCATAGTACTGACCTGGAAAGCGCAGATTGAATACAAAGTCCGCTTGACCCGCAGGACTGCTCTCGGCTGCCGTGGTGCCGAACGGCTCGCTCATCCAACGCCAGCGCACCGTGTTGGCACGATCAACCACCACCCGCGGAGTATTCAAATGGTCTGCATGGATGTAGTAGACCTGTGGCGCATTCGCAGCCGCATTGGCGCCATACGCGGAATCCGGAGTGAAGACCGCCAAGGGCATGTCTCCCAGCCAGACGATTTCCCGAATCGGATTGCCTGACGCGTCGTATTCGCCCAGTAGATGGCCTTCGGCGTCGTACACGAAAATCGTCGTGCCACCGGCCAGCCCCGTGCTTTTTCGCACCCGCAGGCCGTTGTTGTCGTAGGTGTAGCTGGTGGAGCCCTGCGCATTGGTTGCCCGAACCAGCCGGCCTTTCAAGTCGTATTGCAGCGCGAAGTTGCCATCCGACGTGGTGTTGCCCGCTGCGTCATAGGTCAGCGTGATCGCTGGCTTATCGATGGAGGCCAACTGGTTGCTTTTGGGCTTGAGGTTGTACCAGCTCGATACGCCGTTGTCCGAGGCCACGTTGATGCGGTTGCCTGTACCGTCATACATGTAGGTCCAGGTTCCTTGGGCGGTGCTCACCTGTGTCAGTCTGCCCGATGCGTTGTAGCTGAACTGCTGATCCAGCGAGGGGGCCGATGAGCCGCTCGTTGCACCGGACACTGCACGGTAGTGGGTGTAGCCCGTGATACGGCCTGCCCCGTCGTAAGACACGTCACGCAGATACTCGCCCAGCGGATAGCGTATCAACCGGCCATGGGTGTCCATGACCCTGCTGTGCGCCAACGAGCCGCTGGTCATCGCCCAGTTCCAACTTTGCGGTGCGCCGAAAGGTGCGTATCGCAGCCCGGTGATCAAGGAGGTGGGGGTGCTGGAAGCATCTTTGCCGAGACCCAGGGCAACGGGCAAACCACCGCCATACCCGATATTCAGTTTGCGACCCGAAGGGTAGGTCATGCCGATCACGTTGCCCGCCGCGTCGTATTCGTAAAGCGTGGATAAGACAACGGCCTTCTGGTTGGCAGTCGAGTTCGGATGGAGCGTTTGCTGGGCCTTGGTCACACGCCCTTGGGCGTTGTAGGCATAGGTGGTCGTCCCTTCGGGGAAGCTGATCGTGGTCAACCGACCGATACCGTTGGCGAAATCGCCACCCGTCTGGTCGTAAATCCATGTGTAGCTTTGGCTCTGCTGCCCAGCCTGGCTGAAAGTGCTGCCAGTCAGCCGGTTGATGGCGTCGTAGGTATGGGTGGCAAGCACGCCACGGCTGTCTTTGCTGGTCAGCAGGTTGCCCGCAGGGTCGTAACTCAGTTCGGTGCTACCGGTATCTGGGCTGCGCTGCTGTTTGACCTGCCCCAATCCGTCGCGGTCATACTGTGTCGTCAGGCCTATCGGGTCGAATACAGCACTGACCTGGTTGCTGCTGTCGTAGCTGATGACGGTGCTGTTGCCGGATGGATCGAGAACTTTCTTGGTCCGCCCCAACGCATCGTATTCATTACTGGTTGCCAGAGCCAAGTCTGGGCTATCGGGTGCCTGGGTCACCACCGTCGGATGACCTTGAGCGTCATAAGCCAAGCTCACCACAGGTGTGGGCGAAACAGGTGGGCTGGGCAATGCCATCGGTGCACCCGCCACGGTGAAAGACAGCGCATTGGAGTTGCTGGCAGAGACCGCTGCACTACCGGCATAGCTGGCGCTCAGGTGATGGGAGCCGGCCACGGCAAAGCTGGTTTTCAGCGTCGCAACACCGGCATTCAAGTTGGCCGTGCCCAAGGAGGCAGAGCCGTCCTTGAATGTGACGGTCCCTGTGGCCGTGGATGGGCTGATGGTGGCCCGCAGGGTAACGGCCTCGTTGGCGACGCTGCTCGAAGGGGCGGCGCCCAATGCCAGCGTGCTGGCAGTGGCGGTTGCCTTGACCGTCAGTTGCTTTGCCGAAGAGGTGCTGGCAGCGTAGGTGCTATTGCCCGCATATACGGCTGTGAGACTCTGCGTGCCCACCGTAGCGAACGTTGTAGCCAGGCTGGCCACGCCTGTGCTGTTCAGGGTGGCATTACCCAAGTTCGTGGTTCCCGCCATGAAACGAACCGTGCCCTTTGCGGCACTCGGCTTGATGGTTGCCGTGAGTGTGGTGGATTGCCCCACAGAGACGGTGGACGACGCGAGCGTTAAATCGCTCGTGGTTTTGGTCAAGGCCTGAGCCTGGGTAAACCATGGAACAAGGCACCAGCACAGGATGAGAAAAAGACGGCGCAAGAATGACCGCAGAGGGGCTTTAAAAAGAGCGGCTGTATCCATCGAGGCCGGCTGAATCAATGCAAACATGTTGGGCGTCTCTTATTCCAAGCCGGTGGTCTTTTGCAAGCGGCCCACAGCGTCGTACATACGGGTGATCTGGCGGCTGAGAACACCGGCAGGATCTTTGGTTTGCTGAGCGACACGGTTACCTGCGTTGTCCAGCGTGTAATCGATTCGGTTGCCCAGGTTGTCAGTAACGGCGGCCAAACGGTGGGCAGCGTCGTACTCAAAGCCAATCCAATTAGCATCGGGCCGCGTGGCCCGCGTCAACTGACCTACGGCATCGTATGCATAAGTGGTTGTCTGACCCGCAACCGAAGTGCTCAACAGGCGCTGGCGCGCATCATAGGTATTGGCAGTGACAACACCATTCGGATCGGTAATCTGGGTGATCTGGCCTGCGCCGCTGTAGCTGTACAGGGTGACATGGCCCAGTGGGTTGGTGACCTTGGTGGTGTTCCCCGCAATGTCGTAGCCGTAGGTCCATACTTTGCCGCGCGTGTCGGTCATGCTTGCCACCAAGCCTTGATCGTTGTATGTCCAACGAACGGTCCGGCTCTCGTTGCTCGCAGCGTCGGTGATGGTTTCGCTGAGCTTGTTGCCCAACGGGTCGTAGGTGTATGCGGTCGTGCGGCTCGCCTCCGTGATCATGACCGGCAGATGCAGCGCTGGATGCCACTGAGTTTGCGTGGTTTGTGCCAAAGGGGTGCTGGCTGCGCGGGTGGTTTTAAGCAGCAAACGGCGTGAAACATCCCATTCAAAGGTGGTTTTGTTACCAAGGAAGTCCGTTTCCAGAATGGGCAGATTCAAACCATCGGCAAAACTGCGGCTGGCGACGGTAGCGCCTTCAAAGGGACCGCTCGCGCCTAGGGTGCGCACCGTGCCGTCGCCACCTTGGTAGTTCCAGGTTTGCACATTGCCACGCGGATCGGTGGTTTGAACGCTGCTTTGGTACAGGGCCCCATCGACACTGCCAGTGGTCAGGCTGCCCTTATCCGCACTATTACCTTCGGGGTATGTGACGCTATAGCTGAGTACCCCCCCTGCGTGGCTGGTGGATGTGGCACGGCCGTCAGCGTCATAACTGAAGGTCGCATAGCGCCGTCCGCTCTCATCGTTGATGCCGGTGAGCAAATCAGGATATTGAGCATTCTCATATAGATAGGATTTGCTTCGGTTGTCTGGATAAAGCACGCCAAGGGGACGACCCGTGCCATGCAAGGTATATGCGATGGTCTGGCCATTAGGGGCCGTAACGCTTGCAAGATAGCCTTGAGTGTCATAGAAGAATTGCAGCTTGCGACCAAAGGCATTGGTCACCTGGGTCAACGCACCGCCTGCATAGCTGAGTGTCATGACCCACCCGTTGCGCTGCCCTATTTTGACGAGTACGTTATTACCATCGAATTGCCAATATGCATCGTCCTCCAGGCGAGTGATCCGCCATCCATCCGTATTTTGCTCCAAGCGGTATTCCCCGCTGTCGTTGACCCAGGGATCCGTTTTGGTATTTCGGGTGAACAGGGCCAATGTCCCGTTGCCGAATTGCGCATTGCGTTGGAAATCGCCGCCTACCAGCTGAGCAGAATAATTGTGTGACCAATAGCCTCCCCAACCTACGGGGACCTGGCTACCGCTGCTGCGATAAGTGCGAACAAGGCTTAAAGGGTGAGCACTTTGGTCCTGCCAATCAGTTTCAACTTGAATTTTGGCGCCAGACACAGGGGCAACAGGATTGCCAAGCAGTACCCCTGGATCTGCTCTGCAGATGGGAACATCTGTGACATTGATATCCATTTCTGTACTAACGTTATTGCAATCTCTGCAGGCTGCGGTCAGGCGGGCAACCATCGGGCGGCGCGGGGGAATATAAGTAAATTTGAACTTTCCATTCATATCGGTCTTTCCATTGATTGATAGACCTCCAGGAACAGACACTGTAACAAGCCAATTCCTACCCGGCTCACCATTGGCTTTTAATGTTGCAGCCATCGATAATGCCGGCCCAGCAGGCAAGACTTTTGTGGCCGCCGGACCATCAATACTGATGCTGAAGCTGCTTATACAAACTTGATATTCAGGCGAATAAACTGGACTTCCTGGAGGGCAAACGCATGAGGCGTTATCTTCGCTGGGTCTAAGGTGTCCAAAAGGACCGTCAGGATACCACCCATAAGGACAAGATGCGGCGATCTCTTGTTCGCTTGCATATAGGTGCCCAGGAGCATAAAACATGCATACCTTTTGATATGAAAAGCTACCGGGCAATAATTCATACGATTCATACCACCCTGGCTTCCACGCATTGGCATCAATGATCGACTGCTCACAAGCTTCGCCTGGCGTTGCGTGAAAGCCGGGAGGCCCCCAAAGAGGAGCCGGGGGAGCAGCTGCAACACACAGCGGCGAGAACAAGAAAAGAGCCGTCAGGAGCAGGTACCGCCGGACACTTTTCAATCGCGAATTGAAAATTAGCATCAGCTTTTCAAGAAATCTCATTATTTTTCCAGCGAATTTCAAAAAATATTTTTCAGACCGATAGCGCAGTCGTGGCCAGCGCTTCAATGTCAAAGGTAAAGGTAAAAATGGGGAACCCCTCAATGCCCCCACTCGCTTTCATCAGAGCGTGTTTCTGGCGCAACTCCCCCAGGGAACCGCAGGGTTGATCAAACTCACGGAATGGGATCTGTCGGTAATTTTTATTGATGGGCCAGAGAACCCTCAAGATCAAAAATTTGCACCAACATGCATTGTCGCAAGTTTAACTTTAAAACAATAATTTTATTGCTTTAAAGTTAAATCAACCACGAAGTGGCCGGCAGACGTTTGACGAACGCGTGCTGATCCCGGTCGCCGCAGGTATCGGCAGCGCTTTATGGATAGTCCAGCATGCGCCCGAAGCGAACGTGCGGCTTGCCGAAGGCGGGAAACGCCGCATGGGTTCTGCCTGCAACCCAGCGGTGTTTTGGCTTTCGGCAGTGGTGTGATTCCCTTTATTGCCCGTTCACCAGCAGGCGTGTCGCCTCCGATGTCTTGACGCCGCTGGCATTGGCCGTGCGCACGACCAATCCCTTGTACCGGCCCGACGCGACCAGCCAGGCGTAGCTGACGTTGGCGACGGTGGCGCCGCCAGTCACTTCGACCTTGATCTTGCAGGCGGGGAACGTTCCGGCCAGCACGCTGACCGACTCTGCCGAGTAGGTGGTGATGCTGGTCTGTGCCAGCGCAGGCTGCGTGGTCCCGCCGCTTTCGGTCGTGGTGGAGTAGCTGGCCGCATAGGCCGTGCCCAGGGCCGGGTTCAGCGGCGCGCCGGTATAGGCATAAGGCGTGAAATAGCTGCTGGCCGTGGTGGTGGTGCCCTGAAAGAGATTGGAAACGGTCAAACCATAGGTCTGCCGCACATCACCGACGACGCTCGAATAATTGTTTTCGGTCGTCGTCATGACGCTGCCGCCGAAACTGCCATTCACGGCCGCATTGCTGTAAGTGGTGGTATTGACCTGGTTCACCAGGAACAGGCCGGTCTTGTCGCGAAAGCTCGCGCCATTCGACGTGGCGAATCTGCGTTGCTGGGTGGAAATGACCGTGGTGCCGTCGGTGTAATAAACGTTTCCGTCGATCTGGGCGGTATTGCCCGCCACCGTGAGGACGTTGCCGTCCTCACCGCAATCGCTGGCCACGGTCGAAGGCGCAGGGGTGGGCGTCGCAGGGGCCGTATCGCCGGGAGCGGGTGTTGTGGGAGTGGCACCCCCTGGGGTTCCGGCGATGCTGCTATCGCCGCCGCCCCCGCCGCCACATGCGGATAACACGCAAAGGGCGATGGCGCTGAGTACCGTGGTGGTGGTTTTGGAGGGTTTGAAGTGGCCAGCGTTGTTGGAACGATTTTTAATGCCGGAACGATTCATGGTGAACACAATGGTTTGAAAGGGCCCGTAGCCTATGCGAGGCGCAGATATTTTTTAAATCAATTTCAACCGGTTACATCTGCGTGCCAACAAACGACTCAAACCAGCGCCGCGTTGAAATCGACTGGCTATTTTTTGACAAATGCTTTAGCGAATGGCAGTTGCCTTCTTTATGGGCATGGAGTGATCCCAGCCAAGAAAGACCCAGCGATTGAATCGGCCTTCGCTTGAATGGCCAGCCGGCCCCAATGCCCCCAAGGGGGCGTTATCAAGCAGCCCTGCCTTGCCCACGCGGGTGCGGGCGCACCGGCCCGGAACGCGCCTCGATGGTCGCCTGCACCTCACGGCGCAGCCCCATCGCAAACCCCAGTTCGGCCGCCACGAACAGCGGCCCGACGATCAGGCCTGCCAAGTCGTCCACGAACGCCGGCTTGCGGCCTTCGTAGTAGTGGCCCACGAACTGGATCACCCAGCCCACCAAGAACAGCCCGAGCCCCGCGCCCAGCCACAGCGCCGTGGATTGCCCAGCCAGCCATTGGCCCACGGCCAGCATGGCGGCGAGCACCAGCGCCATCGCCACGCCGTAGCGCGCATCGAGCAGGAAATAGAAGACGCACACGGCCAGCGCCGCCAGCAGCGCGAGCGACACCGGCAGGCCGCCCAGCAGCCACGTGGGGCGCGACAGCAGCACCGTCACGGCCAGCATGATCATGGGCACGCCGACGAAATGGGTCTGGATATTGCGCGGATCGCGGTGGTAGTCGGCGTAGCCCGACAGGTGGTCGATCAGGGTTTTCATAGGGTGTCTCCGGGGTCTGTGCATCAGCGCTGCGCGGAATAATCGCGCCAGTGCAGCCAGGGTGTCTGTCGGCCAGCCGACACAACGGCCACCATGGCCTGGGCGCGTGCGGCACCGGCCGGCACGTGTTTCCCGAGACCGGCCTGCGCCGCCTCTGCCTCCCCTATCTTCTGCATGACCTCGCCTGCCGATCACCTGCCCACGCTGCGCTCTGGCCGCTGGTTCGCCGCGCTGCCGCCCGGCCTGGCGCAGGCGCTGATCGACATGGCGGAAACCCGCTCGCTGGCTACCGGTGAGGCGCTGTTCCTGCGCGGCAACGCGCCCTGCGGGCTCTACGCCGTGGTGCGTGGCGCCATCGACATCTCGGGCGTGGGCGGCCAGAGCGACAAGGCGCGCGCCTCGCTGCTCACGCGGCTGGAGGTGCCGGCCTGGTTCGGCGAGATCGCGCTGTTCGACGGCTCGGTGCGCACGCACGACGCGCATGCCGCCACCCCGGGCACCTTGCTGCTGCATGTGCCCCAGGAGCCGCTGCTGGCGCACCTGGCGCGGCACCCGCAGCACTGGCATGCGCTCGCCCTGCTGCTGACCGACAAGCTGCGCACCGCGCTGGTCGCCCTGGAAGAGATGGCCCTGCTGCCCGCGCCGCAACGGGTGGCGTGGCGGCTGGCGCTGATGGCCGAAGGCTACGGCCAGTGGACGGACGGGGCCCGGTCGCGGCGCGTGATCGCGCTGTCGCAGGAAGAACTGTCGCTGATGCTCGCGCTCTCGCGCCAGACCATCAACCAGATCCTGCAGGATTTGCAGGCGCGCGGCCTGCTGCAGGTGCACCGCGGAGAGATCGAGGTGTGCGACCTGCCGGCGCTGCGGGCAGCGGGCGGCTGAGCGCAGGCCCGTCGATCTGCCCGTCAAACGGCTGACCCGATGCGATCTGGCCTGACTGGCCTGGCTGGGGGCGGCCTGCTCCCCAAGCGCCGTGCAGGCCCTGCGGGCGCACAATCCGCCCATGCAGCTCCACTACATCGCCAACGCGCCCGTGGCCTCGTCCTCCGGCCGCACCATCGCCGTGATCGACCCCTCCGACGGCCAGCCCTTCGACGAGATCCAGCGCGGCACCGAGGAGGACATCGACGCAGCGGTCCACGCAGCGCGCCAGTGCCACGAGGCCGTGTGGCGCAAGCTGGCGCCGGTCGAGCGGGGCCGCCTGCTGATGCGCCTTTCGGTGCTGGTGTCCGAGCATGCCGAGGAACTGGCCGCCATCGAGCAGCGCGACTGTGGCAAGCCCACCCGGCAGGCCCGGGCCGATGCGCAGGCGCTGGCGCGCTACTTCGAGTTCTATGCCGGCGCCTGCGACAAGCTGCACGGCGAGACCCTGCCCTACCTGGACGGCTACAGCGTGCTCACCTGGCGCGAGCCGCACGGCGTGACCGGGCACATCGTGCCGTGGAACTACCCGATGCAGATCTTCGGGCGCTGCGTGGGCGGCGCGCTGGCGGCGGGCAACGTGTGCGTGGTCAAGCCGGCCGAGGACGCCTGCCTGTCGCTGCTGCGCGTGGCGCAACTGGCCACGCAGGCGGGCTTTCCGGCGGGGGCCATCAACATCGTCACCGGCTACGGCCATGAGGCGGGCGACGCGCTGGCCCGCCACCCGGGCATCGACCACATCAGCTTCACCGGCAGCCCGCGCATCGGCACGCTGATCCAGCAGGCGGCGGCGGAGCGGCACTGCCCCGTCACGCTGGAGCTGGGCGGCAAGAGCCCGCAGGTGATCTTCGCCGACGCCGACCTGGATGCGGCGGTGCCGGTGGTCATCAACGCCATCGTGCAGAATGCCGGGCAGACCTGCTCGGCCGGCTCGCGCGTGCTGATCGATTCGCTCATCTACGAGCCGCTGCTGGAGCGCCTGGGCCGCGCCTTCGAGGCCCTGCGCGTGGGCCCCGCAGCGATGGACCTGGACGTGGGCCCGCTCATCCGCCAGAGCCAGCAGCAGCGCGTGTGGGACTTCCTCTCCGATGCCCAGGTGGCGGGCATTCCGCTGGTGGCGCAGGGCACGGTGGTGGACGAGGCGCCCGAGACGGGCTTCTACCAGGCCCCCACGCTGCTGCGCGACGTGCCGGTGGACCACCGCCTGGCGCAGGAAGAAGTGTTCGGCCCCGTGCTCTCGGCCATGGCCTTCGAGGACGAGGACCACGCGGTGGAGCTGGCCAACGCCACGCGCTTCGGCTTGGTGGCGGGCGTGTGGACGCGCGACGGCGCCCGCCAGTTCCGCATGGCGCGGCGCATCGCCAGCGGCCAGGTCTTCATCAACAACTACGGCGCGGGCGGCGGGGTGGAACTGCCCTTCGGCGGCGTGAAGTCGAGCGGCCACGGGCGCGAAAAAGGCTTCGAGGCGCTGTACGGCTTCACCACCCTCAAGACGGTGGCCATCCGCCACGGGTAGCGATTGCTACCAAATCAATAGCACCATGCCCTAGTGAATATTGCGCTGGAGGCCTTTTTTTCTTCAAGGCCCCTGGCTCAGCCCAGCGCGGTGTCCAGGATCATCATGATCACGAAGCCGATCATCAGCCCACCCGTGGCCCAGGCTTCGTGGCCCTTGCGGTGCGACTCGGGAATGATCTCGTGGCTGATGACGAACAGCATCGCCCCGGCCGCAAACCCCAGGCCCCACGGCAGCAGGTGGGCGGAAAAGCCGATGACCGTGGCGCCCAGCACCGCGCCCAGCGGCTCGACCAGGCCCGAGGCCATGCCCAGCGCCACGGCCAGCCAGCGCTTGTAGCCGGCGGCCAGCAGGGCCACGGCCACCACCAGGCCCTCGGGCACGTCCTGGATGGCGATGCCGGCCGTGAGCGTGCCGGCGCGCAGCGCATCGGCGCCGCCGTAAGCCACGCCGATGGCCAAGCCCTCGGGCAGGTTGTGCAGCGCGATCGCGAAGACGAAGAGCCAGGTGCGCCGCAGCGTGCGCGGCGACGGGCCGCCCTCCACGCCCTTGATGAAATGCTCGTGCGGCAGCAGCCGCTCCATCACCAGCAGCGCCAGCCCGCCCAGCAGGATGGACGTGCCGATGATGCCGCCCGCCCCCCACGCCCCCGCGCCCGCCGACTGGGCCGCGGCAATGCCGGGAATGATGAGCGAGAAAGAGCAGGCCGCCAGCATCACGCCGGCGCCGAAGCCGAACAGCGTGTCCTGCACCCGCTCGGACAGCCGCTGCGAGAACACCACCGGCAGCGTGCCCAGCGCGGTCGCCAGGGCCGCCACCAGCCCGCCGTGCCAGGCCTGCTCCACACGCGGGTTGGCCGCCAGGAATTGGAAGAACTGCTGGCCCAGCACCAGCACGCCCGCCAGCACGATGGCCGCGCCCAGCCATTTGCGCATGCGCCAGCCGGTGCGCCCGGTGAGTGTGTCGTCAGCGTTCATGTGCAGGGCCCGGTTGGATGGGAAGGTGGTCAGGAAAAACGGGGGGTGCCGTCCGATCGAAGAATCGCTGCGGCCGCCCCCCGGCGTCAACCGCGCGCCTTCGCGTAGCGGCGGGCCACTTCGGCCCAGTTCACAACGTTATAGAACGCCGCGATGTATTCCGGGCGGCGGTTTTGGTACTTCAGGTAGTAGGCGTGCTCCCACACGTCCAGGCCCAGGATGGGCGTGTTGCCCGACAGGAGGCCGGCCATGAGCGGGCTGTCCTGGTTGCCGCTGCTCTCCACCGCCAACTGGCCGGCGGGCGTGACGGACAGCCAGGCCCAGCCGCTGCCGAAGCGGGTGAGCGCGGCCTTGGTGAAGGCTTCCTTGAACGCATCGAACCCGCCCAGCTCCGCATCGATGGCCTGCGCCAGCGCGCCGGAGGGCTGCCCCCCGCCGCCCTGGCCCGCCGGCGCCATCACGGTCCAGAACAGGCTGTGGTTGGCATGCCCGCCGCCGTTGTTGCGCACCGGTGCCTGCAGCTTCTCGGGCAGCGTCTGCACCTGGGCCACCAGCGCCTCGATCGGCAGTTCGGCCTGCGGCGTGCCTTCCAGCGCGGCGTTCAGGTTGTTGACGTAGGTCTGGTGGTGCTTGGTGTGGTGGATTTCCATGGTCTGCGCATCGATGTGGGGTTCGAGCGCGTCATAGGCGTAAGGCAGAGCGGGAAGCGTATGGGGCATGGTTTTCACTTTCAAACAAGGGAACGGAAAGGAGGCCGGGCGCAGCTTGGAGTGGCTCCGTCGCGGTGGCACCGCACCGAGGCCGGGCCGAACGCATTCACTTTGGAAATGATAATTATTTTCATTCACCACAATTCCCACGCGGTTTTGCGGGGCGTCGCCGGTGCCCATTCAGGGCCGGCAAATGCAGCGTGACAAGGGTCCCGCCCTTGTGGGTTCGCTTGTTCCACCCCGTGGAAACCCTGAATAAACCCCGTCCGATTCCCCCGCAGAATGCTTCGTCCCAAAGTGAACGGCATTCGCGCCCGCTTCTGGGAGGGAGCGTTCCATCGTCCACGACGATTCATAAAACAAAGGAGGGTTGCGATGAAAAGCACGTCAGTTCCACCCGCGCAGTCGGCCACCACCGGCACCCCCATCACCCTGCCTCCGACCCTGCCAGCCAGCCCCTGCTGCTGCGACAGCGATCCGGTGGCCGGACTCAAGCAGCTGTTCGTGGACTATTTCCAGGGCAAGGGCATGGCGGCGGGGCGCGACCCGGCCACGCGGCCCGTGTTCCTGCGCCTGCATGGCGTGGCGCACGGCCAGTTCACCATCGATCCGAACCTGCAGCCCGAACTGCGGGTCGGCGTGTTCGGGCAGGCGCCGCAGTACCCGGTGTGGGTGCGCTTCTCGGCCGACGTGCAGCCCGGAAAGCCCGACCTCAAGGGCACGACGGGCATTTCGATCAAGCTCTTCGGCGTGCAGGGCCGCAAGCTGCTGGAGCCCGACCAGGACGCCACCACGCAAGACTTCATCCTTCAGAACCACGACGTGTTCTTCACCGACACCGCGCGGGACATGTGCGAATTCACCTGCGAATCGCTGCATGGCCGGGGCGATGCCTATCTGAAGGCGCACCCCGTCACCGCGCAGATCCTGGATGACATGGAAAAAACGGTGGACTCCGTGCTGGCCACCGACTACTGGAGCGTGCTGCCGTCCTGCTTCGGCCAGGGCCGCTTCGTCAAATACAAGATCGAGCCGCTGGACGTGCCGCCGGCCGACGCGGCGCCGGACTTCGACGACCCGTTCTACCTGCGCGCCGACCTGCACGCCCGCCTGCGCAAGGGCCCGGCGCGCTTTCGCTTCCTGGTGCAGTTCCAGACCAACGACCACGACATGCCGCTCGACGCCGCCACGGTGCGCTGGAGCGAGCAGGCCAGCGTGCCGATCGAAGTCGGCATCCTGGAGTTGCCCCGGCAGGACCTGGACGCCCGGGGCCAGTCGGGCTACGGCGAAAACCTGGCCTACAACCCCTGGCATTGCCTGCCCGAGCACATGCCCATGGGCAGCATCGCCGAAGCGCGCAAGGCCGTGTACCGGGCCTCGTCCGAAAACCGCCGCAACGTGAACGGTGTGCCGCTGGGCGAGCCCGTGGTGCCGCGCCCGGCGCAGTACGCGCCCGGTGTGGACTACCCCGCCGCGAAGGACACGCGCATCGTGCGCGCCGCCATCCACCCGGCCATCGGCATCGCCCGGGTCGGCAACAGCGCGGCAGATTTCTATCTCGGCCCGCAGGTGGTGAACCCGCCGCCCCAGCCCCAGGGCTTTTACCGCGACGCCACCGGCGCGCTCAAGCGCGAGGCGGCGCAGTTCCGCATCTACGGCTACAACGCCGCGGGCGACGTGGTGCGCGAGCTGACCTCGGATTCGGCCGACATCGAATGGTCCGTGCACGTCGCCAACAGCAAGGCGGCCTGGTATCAGTGGCAGATCGCCCTCGATATTCCGGAAGCAGCCAAAACCCAGCTGCCGCTGCGCAACGCCAAGAACACCGCGCGTGACACGCTGGTCATCGACGCCGGCGTGCAGCGCATCACGGGCCGCAACGCGGCGCCGGTGCCCTGCACCGGGCAGTTCACTGGCGTGCCGGTGAAGATCGGCGAGCTGCAGACCGACGCCAGCGGCCGGCTGGTCTTCCTGCCCGGCCATGGCGTCTCGGCCTCGCCCACGGGCAGCCCGATCTTCATTCCCACCGATGGCGATTCGTTCATCAATGCCGACGGCTGGTACGACGACACCTGCGACGGGCCGGTCTCGGCCACGGTGCGCATCGAGGGCCAGGAGATTCCTGTGGAATCCGCCTGGGTGGTGACCGCACCGCCCAACTACGCCCCGCAGGTCAAGACCCAGCGCACGCTGTACGATCTGCTGCAGGACCTCTACGTGCAGGCCGGCTGGCTGCCCCCGCCGGCCACGATCTCCTTCGCCGACGACGTGTACCCCATCCTGCAGCGCCTGTCGGGCCTGCAATGGGTGAACCAGGGCTTCGCCACCCTGTTCGGCCACCAGGGGCAGTACGACTTCGAGAACCCCGCGCTGATCGAGCGGCTCTCCGCCCTGCCCCCCGCGGGCGGCTACGACCCCAACGCCGAACTGCGCCGGCAGGTGTTCAACAGCTTCCGGCCCCCCAGCCCACCGGACGGCAACCAGATGCCCTGGCCCTGGCTGTACGGCGATGCGATGACCGTGCCCGCAGGCCAGAGCCCGCGCCAGAACGCCAGCATCAGCCAGACACAGAGCGATGTGCTGGCGCGCTGGGTGCAGGGCGACTTCGTCTCCGACTGGGATGCCGGGCGCCAGCTGCCGGCCAGCATCGACGCGGTGCCGCTGGCGCAGCAGCCCGCCACGCTAGACCAGGCGGCGCTGGAGTTCTGCCTGGCCGACGCCTTCCACCCCGGCTGCGAAATGACCTGGCCCATGCGCCACGTGACGCTGTACAGCCGCCCGTTCCGCATCCGCCAGCGCCCGGCGGGCACGGCCGAGCCCAGCTACGGCCCCACGCTCGACCAGGCCACCGCCCTGTCGGCCCAGGGGCCGCTCTACGCCCAGGGGCCCGGCGACATCAACCGCTGGATGGGCCTGCCCTGGCAGGCCGACACGGCCTACTGCCGCGCGGGGTACGACACCGCCTACGACCCGTTCGCGCCCACCTTCTGGCCCGCCCGCGTGCCCAACCACGTGCTGACGGCCGAGGACTACGCCATCGTCGTGGACCCGAAGCAGCCCATGGCGCGGCGCATCGAAGCCTTCTCCAACCGCACCAGCTGGAACAAGCCGCTGCACGGCACCACGGCCGGACAGATGGAGGAGATGGTGCGCATCTTCGGATCGATGGGCCTGGTGGAGGTGCGCCCCGGCGTGCCGGATGATCCGGCCTTCCCGGCGCAGATGATGGTGGCCTCGTACGGCCCCGATGTCGCGCCCGCCGATGCCGCCAGCCTCACCGAAGCCGCGCTGGCCGCGCAGACCCGCCTGCTGGCCACTGCCGCCGTCGAGGGCGACGCGGCCGATGGGACCGCCCCCATCCACCCCAAGGCACGCCCGCTGCCGCACGGCGCCAATTTCGGCTCGCACGCGGAAGCCAGGAACGCCCCGCTGCCGGTGCGCAGCCGGCCGCCGGGCGGCTGAGCGCGTGCCCACGCTGCAGCCTCCGCAGGCCTTCGACGTGGCCATTGCCGGGGGTGGCCCCGCCGGCGCGTCGTGCGCCATTCCCCTGGCGCGCGCCGGCTTGCGCGTGCTGCTGGCCGATGGCGGCAGCGAGCGGGCCTTTCGCATCGGCGAAGGGCTGCCGCCGCCGGTGCGCAGCCTGCTGGGGGAGCTCGGCGTGCTCGACCGCGTGCTGGAGGACGGCCACCGCCCCAGCTACGGCACCCTGGCCTACTGGGGTGGACTGGCAGGCCACGCGAACGACACCCTGCGGCAATTGCACGGCAATGGCTTGCAGTTGGACCGCGTGCGGTTCGACACCGCACTGCGCGCCGCCGCCAGCGAGGCCGGCTGCGAGGTGGCCCTGGCCACCCATCTGCAGTGCGATGACGCCGAAGAGGCCAAGGCCAGCACCAATCCCAGCGCCGGCAACGGCACGGATGCCGCAGCCCCCCCCAGCGCGCCGCACCGGCTGCAGTTGCGCCGCGCCGGCGCGCCGCTCGTGCAAGTCACCGCGCGCTGGCTGATCGACGCCAGTGGCCGCATGGCCACGCAGGCCTGCCGGCTCGGCGCGCGCCGCCGCCACTACGACCGGCTGCTGGCCTTCTACCAGCGCCTGCGCAGCGACAGCCGCACCGATCAGGACGGCCGCACCTGGGTCGAGGCCGTCGAAGACGGCTGGTGGTACAGCGTGCTGCTGCCCAGCGGCGAGCGCGTGGTGGCTTTCCTGGGCGATGCCGATCAGCTGGACCGCCGCGCCCTGCTGGAGCACGACGGCCTGTGGCAACACCTGCAGCACACCGCCCACCTGGGCGCGCTGTGCGCCGAGCACGGCTATCGCCCCCACGGTGCAGTGCAGGGCGCCGATGCCTGCAGCGCCGAACTCGACCGTGCGGCCGGCGAGCGCTGGCTGGCGGTGGGCGACGCCGCCCTGGCCTTCGATCCGCTGTCGTCCAAAGGCATCGGCAACGCGCTCTACACCGGGCTGCGCGCCGCGCAGGCCTTGCTGGCGCACGAGGCGGGCGACCTGCGGGCGCCCGAGCGCTATGCGGACCACCTGCGCGACATCCACCGCGTGTACCGCAAGCAACTGCAGGGCTTCTACGCCATGGAAACCCGCTGGCCGGACGCGCCTTTCTGGGCACGCCGGCAGGCAGGCCCCGCTGTCGCGCAAGGGGCAGCGCCGGCCACGTCCGGAGGGAAAGCCGTGGCTACACTGCCCTGGCAGCCCGCGCAGCGAACAGCCACCGGCCGCGAGAACCATTCCAACGGAATCCCGCCACTGCCTTGGTGAATATTGCGCAGGCAGCTATCGAAACCATAGCGCCATCGGAGGCTTCATTCATGCGCGTGCAAGGCAAATCCATCATCGTCACCGGCGCCGGCAACGGCATCGGCGAAGGCATCGCCAAGCGGCTCGCGGCCGAGGGCGGCCGGGTCATCGTCAACGACATCCAGCCCACCGGGGGCCAGCGCGTGGTGGCCGAGATCCGCGCCGCCGGCGGCACGGCGGACTTCCTCGCTGCAGACGTCACCCGCTCGGGCGACATGAAAGCCCTGGTGGACGAGGCCGTGCGCCTTCATGGCCGGCTCGACGTGGTCGTGAACAACGCCGGCTGGACGCACCGCAACCGCCCCATGCTGGAGGTGAGCGAGGAAGAGTTCGACAAGGTGTACGCCATCAACGTCAAAAGCCTCTACCTCTCGGCCATCCACGCCGTGCCGGCCATGCGCGCCAACCCGGGCACGGCGGGCGGCAGCTTCATCAACATCGCCTCCACCGCCGGCCTGCGGCCCCGCCCGGGCCTCACCTGGTACAACGGATCGAAAGGCGCGGTCATCACCACCAGCAAATCCATGGCCGCCGAGTTGGGCCCCGACAACATCCGCGTGAACTGCATCAACCCCGTGTTCAACCCCGACACGGGCCTGGCCGCCGAATTCGCCGGCGGGCCGGTGGACGACGCGCGCCGCGCCAAATTCCTCGCCTCGATTCCGCTGGGGCGCTTTTCCACCGCGCTCGATGTGGCCAACGCGGCGCTGTACCTGGCCAGCGACGAAGCCGCCTTCGTGAGCGGCGTGTGCATCGAGGTGGACGGCGCCCGCTGCGTCTGACGGCCGGATGGCGGCCGCGCGGCCCGATAACCCTACCGCACCCCATGCGGCAAAATCCGCCCATGGCTGAACGTGTCATCCCCCTGGTGGACCAGCGCATCGCTGCGCTGCGCCCCGCCGTGCCGCAGGGCCCGGCCGGGATTCCATCGGGATGGCTGGCCGACACGCTCGGGCGCCCGCTGCGGGACCTGCGCATCAGCGTGACCGACCGCTGCAACTTCCGCTGCGCGTATTGCATGCCCAAGGAGGTGTTCGACAAGGACTACCCCTACCTGCCGCACAGCGCGCTGCTCAGCTTCGAGGAAATCACCCGCCTGGCCCGCAGCTTCGTCGCCCACGGCGTGCGCAAGATTCGGCTCACGGGCGGCGAGCCGCTGCTGCGCAAGCACCTCGAAAACCTCGTCGGCATGCTGGCGCAGCTGCGCATGCCGGACGGCACGGCGCCCGACCTCACCCTGACCACCAACGGCTCGCTGCTCGCACGCAAGGCGCAGGCGCTCAGGGACGCCGGGCTGAACCGCCTCACGGTGAGCCTGGACAGCCTGCAGGACGCGGTGTTCCGGCACATGAACGATGTGGACTTTCCGGTGGCCGAGGTGCTGGCCGGCATCGATGCGGCACAGGCCGCAGGCTTTGCGCGCATCAAGGTCAACATGGTGGTCAAGCGCGGCACCAACGACCACGAGATCGTGCCCATGGCGCGGCACTTTCGCGGCACGGGCGTGACGCTGCGCTTCATCGAATACATGGACGTGGGCGCCACCAACGGCTGGCGCATGGACGAGGTGCTGCCCTGCGCCGACGTGATCGAACGGCTGCAGGCCCACCTGCCCCTGGTGCCCCTGCCCGAACAGGCCCCCGGGGAAACCGCCCGCCGCTGGGGCTACGCCGATGCCACCGGGCGCCACGACCCGGCGCTGGGCGAGGTGGGCGTGATCGGCAGCGTCACGCAGGCGTTTTGCGGCGACTGCAACCGCGCCCGCCTGTCGATGGAAGGCAGCCTCTACCTGTGCCTGTTCGCCACCCAGGGCTGGGACCTGCGCAGCCTGCTGCGCGGCGGTGCCACCGATGCCGACATCGCCGCCGCCATCGCCGGCATCTGGAACGGCCGCGGCGACCGCTATTCGGAATTGCGCAGCAGCCTGCCTGCGGACACCGGCCAGGGCGCGCGGCGGGTGGAAATGAGCTACATCGGCGGCTGACGCATGGATGACGCCACCCGCATCACCGGGCTGGTGCTGGCCGGCGGCCAGGGCACGCGCATGGGCGGGCAGGACAAGGGCCTGCAGCCGTTCCAGGGCGTGCCGTTGGCGCTGCATGCGCTCGATCGACTGCAGCCCCAGGTCGGGCCGCGGCTGGTCAGCGCCAACCGCCACCTCGACCGATACGCTGCCTTCGGCACCCCGGTCGTGACCGATGCCGAGGCCGGCCACGCCGGGCCGCTGGCGGGATTCCTGGCCGGCCTGTCGCGCTGCGACACCCCGTGGCTGCTCACCGTGCCCTGCGACACGCCGCTGTTTCCGCCCGATCTGGCCCGCCGCCTGATGGCCGCCGCTTGGGAGATGGCCAAGGATGGCAGGCCCGCGGACCTCGCCATCGCCGCCGCACCGCAAGCCGATGGGCCGACAGCAGCCGATGCCCCCCACACAGCCGCACCGGGCGCCGCGCCCCTGCGCACGCAGCCGGTGTTCTGCCTCCTGCGGGCCTCGCTGCGGGAGTCGCTCGCGCAATTCATGGCGGGCGGCGGCCGCAAGATCGGCGCCTGGATCGCCCAGCACCGGTGCGCGGTGGCCGCCTTCGACCAGCCCGGCGACGACCCGCTCGGCTTTTGCAACGCCAACACCCTGGCCGAACTGCACGCGCTCGAACGCGCGCTCGCCCCATGACCCCTGCCCCCTTCCGGATCGACGTGCTCGGCCCCGCGCACCTGCACGCCTACAAGGCGCTGCGCGACGAGGCGCTGCGCTGCGCGCCCGAGGCCTTCACCTCCGACCACGCCAGCGCAGTGCTGCGCCCGGCCCAGTCGTATGCCGAGCGCTTCGGCGCGCCCGCAACGGGCACCTTCTTCCTCGGGGCGTTCGCCGCGGACGGCCAGTTGCTGGGCAGCATCGGCTGCGAGCGCGAGGCCCGCCTGCAGCAGCGCCACTGCGCCAGCGTGGTCGGCATGATGGTGGCGCCGCACGCGCAGCGCGGCGGCGTCGGTCGCGCGCTGGTGCAGGCCTGCGTGCAGCTCGCCGAACAGGTGGCCGGGCTGGAACAGCTGGTGCTGACCGTCACCGCCGCCAACACCCATGTCGTGCGCCTGTACGAGCGCGCGGGCTTTCGCGCCTGGGGCCTGCTGCCGCGCGCGGTGGTCATCCAGGGCATCGGGCACGACAAGCTGCACATGGTGCGGTGGCTGCCGGCCTCCCCTCTTTTCTCTGCCGCATGAAGCCCAAGACCCTTGCACAGATCGCCGCCGGCCTGCCCGGCTACGACGCCCACGCCCTGAGTGCCGAGGCCCTCACCGCCTTCCTCGAACAAATGGTGCAACCGGTGGCCGGCACCGAAACCGTCGCGCTGCCGACAGCGCTCGACCGGGTGCTGGCCTGCGACCTCGTCTCGCCCATCAGCGTGCCGCCGCACGACAACTCGGCCATGGACGGCTATGCGTTCGACGGCTCGGCCTTGCGCGCCGGCCAGCCGCTGGCGCTGCGGGTGGCCGGCACCGCCCTGGCCGGCCGGCCCTGGACGGGCCGCGCCGCGCCCGGGGAGTGCGTGCGCATCATGACCGGCGCCGTCATGCCGCCAGGGCTCGACACGGTGGTGCCGCAGGAGCTGGCCACCGTGCAGGGCGACACCGTGCACCTCGCGGCCGACGCGGTGCGGCCCGGCGACCACCGGCGCCGCGCGGGCGAAGACCTGATGCAGGGCGGCGTGGCGCTGGCCCGTGGCGAGCGGCTCACCCCCGCCGCGCTCGGCCTGGTGGCCAGCCTGGGCCTGCCCACGGTCACCGTGTTCCGCCGACTGCGCGTGGCGTGCTTTTCGACCGGCGACGAGTTGCTGAATGCCGGCGACGCCCCGCGCGGGGGCGCGGTGTACGACAGCAACCGCTACGCCCTCATCGGCCTGCTGGCCCGGCTGGGCGTGGAGCCGATCGACCTGGGCGTGGTGCCCGATTCGCCCGCGCAACTCGAAGCCGCGCTGTGCCAGGCAGCACGGCAGGCCGATGCCGTGATCACCAGCGGCGGCGTGAGCGAAGGCGATGCGGACCACCTGCGCTCCACGGTGCAGCGGCTGGGCGACGTGGCGTTCTGGCAGGTCGCCATGCGGCCCGGCCGGCCGATGGCGGTGGGACGGCTGCGCAGCGAGGACGCGCCGGGATGGATAGAAAAAATAGCCTCCAGCGCAATTTCCACTAGGGCATATAGCTATCAAAATAATAGCAATGTCTCTTCGGCAGACGGAATCCTCTGGTTCGGCCTGCCCGGCAATCCCGTCGCGGTGATGGTGGCCTTCCTGGCCTTCGTGCGGCCCGCACTGCTGCGCGCCATGGGCTGCACCCGCCCTGCCCCGCCCCTGCTGCGCGCCGTGATCACCGAGCCCCTGCGCAAGAAACCCGGCCGCACCGAATACCAGCGCGGCATCGTCAGCACCGCACCGGATGGATCGCTGCAGGTGCGCACCACCGGCCACCAGGGCTCCGGGTTGCTCCATTCGATGGTTCAGGCCAATGGCCTCATCGTGCTGCCCCCGCTCCGAGGCCCGGTGGCGGCGGGAGAGACCGTGGACGTGATGGTGTTCGACGGCGCGTGGTGAAACGCCTGCCAGCCAGGTCCCACAGCCCCGCGGCGTATGCGCCGCATGCAGCGCCCGCACGCCGGAGCCTATGCTGGCCGGTGCCCCCCAATCGCTCCATTCGACAATCCGGCAGACGCCGAGCCCCCACAAGGAACCCATTGCCATGACCTATCACGCCAGCCACCTCGAACAGCCGCCCGCCCGCGACGATGTGGACCGCCTGCAGGGTGCGGCCGTGCTGGAGTTCGGAACACCCTGGTGCCCCCATTGCCAGGGGGCGCAGCCGTTCATCCAGGCCGTGCTGGAGGGCCAGGACGGCGTGGCCCACATCAAGGTCGAGGATGGCCCGGGCCAGCGCCTGGGCCGCAGCTTCGGCGTGAAGCTCTGGCCCACGCTGATCTTCCTGCGCGACGGCAAGGAGGTGGACCGCGTCGTTCGCCCGCAGGGGCCGGAGCCGCTGAGGACGGCGCTGCAGGCCATCGCTCCCGGGGCTTGATGTCCAAGCCCCAAGGCGGCGGCTTCAGCCTCGGCCCAGTGCCTTGTCCACGCCTTTGTTGGCCAGCGCATCGGCACGCTCGTTGCCCGGGTCGCCCGCATGGCCCTTCACCCAGCGCCAGTCGATCGCGTGGCCGCCCTGGGCCACCAGATCGTCCAGCCGCTTCCATAGTTCCACGTTCTTGACCGGCTGGCCGGCGGCGGTGCGCCAGCCCTTTTTCTTCCAGCCCTGGATCCACTCGGTGATGCCCTTGCGCACGTACTGGCTATCGAGGAACAGCGTCACCTGGCACGGCCGCTTGAGCGCGCCCAGGGCCTCGATCACTGCGAGCAGCTCCATGCGGTTGTTCGTGGTGTCCAACTCGCCCCCGAACAATTCCTTTTCCAGCGCGCCCGAACGCAGCACCACCCCCCAGCCGCCAGGGCCCGGATTGCCTTTGCAAGCCCCGTCGGTATAGATCACAACCTGATTCAAAAACGTTACTCCCGTCCATCCACATGAAAAGCCGGCCCGCCCTGGCGGGCCCTGCCGCGATTGGCCACCGGCACCGGCGCCGCAGCGCCCTTGGGCGAGCGGCGCCAGGGCGCGCCCAGCAGCCGCACGCCATGCACGCGCTTGACCGCCACCACCACATAGGCGGCCCCGAGTATCGGCCACCAGCGGGCGCCCAGGCCGTCCATCCAGTCGAAACGCTCCAGCCAGGGGGCGCTGCGCACCGCCGGCCGGTAGCAGCCGAAGCTGACCGACTCGACCTCGAAATTGAGCAGCCGCAGCCAGTCGCGCAGCCGCCAGTGGCCGATGAACTCGCCCACGTCCGGCAGATACAGCTGGCCGCCGGCGCCCAGGCGCTGGTACAGCCGCGCCCTCCGCTGGCGAAGGCCCCACAAGCTGACAGGGTTCAGCCCGCTGATGACCACCCGCCCCTCGGGCACCAGCACGCGCTGCACCTCCCGCAGCGCGGCATGGGGGTCGATGCTGAGCTCCAGCGCATGCGGCAGCAGCACCAGATCGAGGCTGTTTTCCGAAAAAGGCAAGGCCACCGGGTCGGCCAGCAAGGCCGGCTCCACCGGCTCGCCACTGCCCAGGGCGCCGGCGGCGTGCCAGCCGGCCGCCTCGTCGGTCCACAGCAGGGTGTCTTCGGCGCCCAGCGCCAGCCAGCGGTGGGGCATGCGGTTGGCGCGCAGCCCCTGCAAACCCGGCATTCCGAGCTGCAGGGCGTGGTAGCCGAACACGTCGGCCACCAGTTCGTCATAGCGTTCCTGCTCCCACGCCAGCAGGTAGCGGCCGGGGGAGGAGTCGAACCAGTGGTGCAAACCTATAATTTCATCGCTCATGAACTTGCTGCCGCTGCCCGCCTTTACCGACAACTACATCTGGATGCTGCACGACACGCAGGCTGCGGTCGTGGTCGATCCGGGAGAAGCGGGCCCGGTGTTGCAGGCACTGCAAACCCTGAACCTGCCATTGCAGGCGATTCTAGTCACGCACCACCACGCCGATCATGTCGGCGGCGTGCCGGCGCTGCGCGAGGCCACCGGCGCCCGTGTCTTCGGCCCTGCGCACGAAACCATGCCCGAGCCGATCACCCGCCTGGTGCAGGGCGATGCGGCCGAGGTGCTGGGCCTGCGCTTTCAGGTCTTCGATGTGCCCGGCCACACGGCAGGGCACATCGCCTATTACGCCCCCGACGTGAACGGCGCACCCGTGCTGTTCTGCGGGGACACGCTGTTTTCCGGCGGCTGCGGCCGGCTGTTCGAAGGCACGCCCGCACAAATGCAGGCGTCGCTCGATACCCTGGCCGCGCTACCGGGCGACACCCTCGTGTGTTGCGCGCATGAGTACACCCTGTCCAACCTGAAGTTCGCCCGGGCGGTCGAGCCTGGCAACGGCGCGTTGCGGCAATACACCCGCGACTGCGAGGCGCTGCGCCAGCAGGGCCAGCCCACGCTGCCGGCGCGCCTTGCGACCGAGCGCGACATCAACCCTTTCCTGCGCACACGGCAACCCACGGTGGCCCAGGCCGCCAAAGCCTACGATGCGCAGGTCGATCCCCAAGATGCAGTGGCCGTCATGGCGGCGCTGCGCCAATGGAAAAACGAGTTTCAATGAAAATTTTGCATATCCTGGGCCTGGCAAGCGTGGTCTGGCTCACCGGCTGCGCTACCCAAGGCACCCCGTCCGGAAACGCAGCGAACAAAGACGGCTCCGGCACCCCGGCCACCGACACGTCGCCCACCTCTTCGCACACGCCATCGATTCCGTCCGGGCCGCTGCAGCCGATCTCGGCGGTGCAGGCCAGCAATGGCGAGGTGGCATCGCTGTACGCACCCTCCGATCTGTGGGACCGCATCCGCCGCGGTTTCGCCATGCCCGACCTCGACCAGGACCTGGTGCGCGACCGCGAGCAGTGGTACGCCACGCGCCCCGACTACATGCAGCGCATGACCGAGCGCTCCAGCAAATACCTGTTCCACATCGTCGAAGAACTCGAACTGCGGGGCATGCCCACCGAGCTGGCCCTGCTGCCCTACATCGAGAGCGCCTTCAATCCGCAGGCCGTCTCCAGCGCCAAGGCCGCCGGCATGTGGCAGTTCATGCCGGCCACCGGCAGCGACTACCAGCTCAAGCAGAATGCCTTCCGCGACGACCGCCGCGACGTGCTGGCCTCCACCCGCGCCGCGCTGGACTACCTGCAGCGCCTGTATGGCATGTTCGGTGACTGGCACCTGGCGCTGGCCGCCTACAACTGGGGCGAAGGCAGCGTGAGCCGCGCCATCGCACGCAACCAGAAGCTGGGCCTGGGCACGAGCTACACCGAACTCACCATGCCGGCCGAAACCCGCATGTACGTACCCAAGCTGCAGGCGGTGAAGAACATCGTGGCCAATCCACAGGCGTTTCGCACCGAACTGCCGCTGATCGAAAACCACCCCTACTTCCAGACGGTGGACATCACGCACGACATCGATGTCTCGCTGGTGGCCAGTTTGGCCGGGGTGCGCGAAGAGGATTTCCGCGCGCTCAACCCCTCGCTGCACCGCCCCGTGATCCTGGCCGCGGGCATGCCGCAGATTCTGCTGCCCTGGGACAACGCCAAGGTCTTTTTGAAGAATCTGGAAGCCCATCGCGAAGGCCAGTACGCCAGCTGGACGGTCTGGAGCGTGCCCACCACCATGACGGTGACAGCGGCCGCCCAGCGGGTCGGCATGAGCGAGAACGACCTGCGCAACGTCAACCGCATCCCGCCGCGCATGATGATCAAGGCCGGCTCCGCCCTCATGGTGCCGCGCGCCACCACCACGCGCCAGGACGTGTCGAGCCAAGTGGCCGACAACGGGCAGGTCGCGTTCACGCCGGAGATCGTCACGCGCCGCACCACGGTGCGCGCAGGCAAGCGCGACTCGGTGGCCAGCATTGCCAGCCGCTACAAGGTGAGCGCTGCCAACGTGGCCGAATGGAACGATGTGAAGGCCGGCGCCGCCTTCAAGGCCGGGCAGCAGGTGGTGATGTATTTGCCGGTGAAGCTGGCCGCCACCTCATCGGCACGGCCCGCCATCAAGCAGACCTCCACGCGCGGCGCGAAAAGTCCTGCGGCCCCCACCCGAAAGGGTGGAACGCCATCGCGCAAGAAGCGCTGAGAAAAAACCGCGGCCTCGGCGAGGCCGTCCCGGTTCAGGCGGCGCGGCCAGCGCCGCCTTGCAGCCGTTCTCCTCAGAGGCGCAGGTTGTGCATGCCCACCAGTCCCAGCACGCCCATCACGATGAGGTACAGGGCCACGATGTAGTTCAGCAGGCGTGGCATGACCAGGATCAAAATGCCTGCGATCAGGGAAACGAGGGGACCGATACTGAGGTTCAGCGACATGGAGAGATCCTTGTTGGGGTAACGGAAATCAGAGACAGAAAAAAGCGGTTCAGCGGCCACGGCACGAACGCCGCTCGCGCGCCCTCGACTCTATCGCCACATGCTGGCTGCATCGTGTCGGACAGTTCAGCCAAAGTGCCGCACCGCCCACCAGGGCAGCGCCTGCCCAGCACGCTCGGGCGCCTTGCCCTCAGGCGTTGAACTTTTGCTTGGCCTTGCGCGCGAATTCGTTCGTGAACGTGCGGCCCAAATCGATCTTGAGTGGCGCCAGTTCAGAGCGCAGACGGGCCAGCACACGCGCCGCATTGGCCGGGCCATCGTCGGGCATGAGGCCATCGGGCGAGAAGGTGTCGCGCACCTTGTGGAATGCCGCCAGGTAGGCCCCCCGTTCGCCCAGCAGGTAGCCGGACGGCACGACGCGCACCAGATCGGCCGGGCTGGCCGTCTGCAGCCACTTGAGCGCATGCACCATGGCATTGGCCAGGGCCTGCGACCGCGCCGGCTGCTTTTGCACGAACGACTGCGGCGCATAGAGACTGGCGGCCGGCATGCTGCCGCCGAACAGTTCCTGCGACCCTTTGAGCGAGCGCGTGTCGCACAGCACCCGCACCTCGGAGCGCTGCTCCAGCGCGCTGACGATCGGATCGGCATGGCACAGGGCGTGCACCTGCCCCTGGCGCAGGGCCGCCACCGCGCCCATGCCCGACCCCACGCCGATGAACGACACCTCGTCCAGCGGTGCGCCGTCCCGCGACAGCATCAGCTGCGCCACATGGTGGGTGGATGACCCCAGGGCGGACACGCCCACGCGCATCCCCTTGAAACGGGCCACGCTTTTCATGGGCCAGGCGCGAGCCGACGCCGCCAGCGCCAGTTGCGGCGCCCGCCCCTGCAGCACGATGGCACGGTAGCTGCGGCCCAGCAGTTGCTGGCGCAGCACGTGGTCGTAGGCGCCCGAGCACACATCGGCCTCGCCATCCTGCAGCGCCTGCAAAGCAAGCGCGCCGCCCGCGTAATCCTGCACCACTACGTGCAGCCCTTCGGCACGGAAGAAACCCAGTTCCTGGGCAATGGTCAGCGGTAGGTGGTACAGCAAGCCCGAGCCACCGACCGCCACCCGCAGCGGGTCGATCCCGGCCGTGAATGGGGATGGAGATGGTTCCGCCAGGGCGCCCACGCCCGCCCAACCCGCCATCGACAGGGCGGACAACGTACCGAAGTGGCGGCGGCGGAGGCGTGAAAAATCCATGAAAAAGAGCGAATTGAAAATGCTGCAGTGCAGCAATCGTGCCACCAGTGCGCAAACGCCCCGTCAGGGCAATCCCTGAGGGACTGGTGCGCCAAGGCAAGGTAACGGCCCGCACAGCGGGGTGGCAGGCCAGCGAACGGCCTCGTAGCCCTTTAGCGGTAGCCGATGAAAAGGATGGCGATGTTGACCACCATGGAACCGAACCACACGGCGCTGCGGGCGGTGGGCAGGTCGGACACGTACATCATCACGTAGAACACCCGCAGCATCACGAAGACGAACGCCAGGATGTCCAGCAGCGCCTGGGCGGCACCCAACTGGTGCGCGATCACCACGGCACCAATGAAGAAAGGCAACGCCTCGAAGGTGTTGGACTGCGCGGCCAGGGCGCGGGCGCGCCAGTCGGTCTGCCGGGAAGCCCAGCCACGCGGGTCCCGGTTGTCGGACACCTGGAAGCTGCCACGCTTGGCGATCAGGGCGCACACCGTGGGCAGCAGCGCCATCAGCAGCACGCACCAGTAGGCGACGGTGAAATGCGCCAGATGCAAGGAATTCATGGTTCAAGCCTTTTCATGCCCCAGCGCAATCAGGTATTGCGCCGGAAGCTATCAATTTTATAGTGCTAACGGCGATCGACCAGTGCATGCGCGATGGTGCCCAGGTCCACGTATTCCAGTTCGCTGCCCACCGGAACGCCGCGGGCCAGCCGGGTGACGTGCAGCCCCCGGCTCTTGAGCGCCTCGCTGATGACATAGGCCGTGGCCTCGCCCTCGGCAGTGAAATTGGTGGCCAGGATCACCTCCTGCACCAGGCCGTCGGTGGCGCGCTCCATGAGCTTGTGCAGCCCGATGTCCTTCGGACCCACGCCGTCGAGTGGCGACAGCCGCCCCATGAGCACGAAATACAGCCCGCGAAACGCCGCCGTGCGTTCCAACGCCGCCTGGTCGGCCGGGGTTTCCACCACCGCCAGCCGCGAGGCATCGCGCTCCGGGTCCAGGCAGGTGTCGCACACCGCTGCCTGGGTGAAGGTGTGGCAGCGATCGCAGTGGTGCACGGACACCGTCGCTTCGTGCAGCGCCCGCGAAAGCACCTCGGCCCCTTCGCGGTCATGCTGCAGCAGATGGAAGGCCATGCGCTGCGCCGACTTCACGCCCACGCCCGGCAGGCGGCGCAGCGCCTGGACCAGGGCATCGAGGGAATTGGTGTCGGACATGAAAAGGAACCGTTCAAGAATCAAAAAACGATGCCCACCCAGGGCATCGGAGTCGCGCGGCAAGCCCTGCGACTCAGGCAACAGGCAGGCCAGACAGGCCCGGCTTGCCGGAAGCCCCACGCCCGCCATGCGGGCATGAAGTCCTCAGAAAGGAAACTTCATTCCGGGAGGAAGCCCGGGCATGCCTGCCGTCAGCTTGCCCATCTTTTCCTGCGAGGTTTCTTCGGCCTTGCGAACGGCCGCGTTGAAGGCGGCAGCCACCAGGTCTTCAAGCATGTCCTTGTCCTCGGCCAGCAGGCTGGGGTCGATGGTCACGCGCTTGACGTCGTGCTTGCAGGTCATCAGCACCTTCACCAGGCCGGCGCCGGATTCGCCTTCCACTTCGATGTTGCCCAGCTCGTCCTGGGCCTTCTTCAGGTTGTCCTGCATGGCCTGGGCCTGCTTCATGAGGCCGGCGAGTTGTCCCTTGTTGAACATGTGAGTTTCCTTTTCTGATGGGAATGTAGGGGAAGGCTTGGAAAGGGGAATTCGTCGGAGAGATGCGGTGGCCTGCCGTCACGCCGGCTTGATGCTGCCGGGCACGATTTTGGCGCCGAAGTCGCGCACCAGTGCTTGCACGTAGGGGTCGTTGTGCACGATCTCCTCGGCCACGCGCTGGCGCTCGGCCGCTGCGGCCGCGTTGCGGCGCGCCGGGCTGTCGATGACCACGCCCAGCTCGACGCTGATCTGGGTCGCATGGCCAGCGGCCTCCAGCGCCGCGCGCAGGCGCTCGCGCGCCACGGGCTGGTTGAGCGATTCGCGCTCCACGCGCAGCAGCCAGTGCCCGGCGTCACGCGCCACCAACTGGGACTGCAGGGCCAGTTCACGCACCAGTGCCGAGATGGCTTCAGCAGCCACCAGTTGCTGCACCGTGGCGTGCCAGACATCGCCCTCTTCCGTGGCGGTGTAGCGGGCCGATGCGGGAAGGGAACCCGTCGGGGCGTTGGGCTGCAGGCGCGCGCCTGGCTCGGGGGACGTCCGCACGGGAATCGCCATGTATTCGGGCGATGGCGTGGACTGGGCCGGCCGTTGTGCGGACGACGATGCGGGTGGTGCGGCACGGCGGAAATCTTCAGGCGCATGGACCGGCAGGCGCACCGGGGCCGGAGCCGCAGCGGGGGCCGAGGGCGTCGGAAGGGTGGCCGCTGCAACGTCGGCTTGACCATCCGAATGCCCCGACGCCTCGGCCTCCGTCCAGGTCTCCGTGGATTCGGGCTCGGCGGCTACCGCAACGGATGTCTCAGCCACAGACGCAGAATTGGCCGCCTGCTGGTGCATCGACTCCGCAGGATCGGCCTCTGTCGAGGGGGAGGCTGCTTGCGAAGGGTTGGCTATCGACCCATTTCCTGGTGCCGCGCTGCTGGCCACCCGGGCAGCCATCTGCGCGGGCGCCGGCTCAACCGGCGTCAGAGTTTTTTTTTCAGCCGAAGGGGCCAGGGCTGCCGAACCATCCGCCGGCTTGAAGGCCAGCAGCCGCAGCAAGGCCATGGTCAGCGCCGCATATTCGTCCGGCGCCAGCCCCAGTTCGGCGCGTCCGTGCAGGCAAATGCTGTAGAGCAATTGGGTTTCGTCCGCGGGCATCTGCGCGGCCAGTCGGGCGATTTCCACGGCCTCGGGGTCGTTGGCATCCAGCGCCTGGGCCATGTTGGGTACGGCCTGCATGACCGCCATGCGCTGTAGCACCGCGCTCATCTCCTCCAGCGTGGAGGCGGCAGACAAACCGTTCAAACGCAGGGCATCGGAGGTCTCCACCACCGTGCGGCCATCGCCCTGGGCCAGCGCCTCGATCAGGCGGAATACATACGACCGGTCCACGCTGCCCAGCATCTGGCGCACGCCCGCTTCCTGCAACTGACCGCTGCCGAACGCGATGGCCTGGTCGGTGAGCGACAGCGCATCGCGCATCGAGCCCCGCGCCGCACGCGACAGCAGGCGCAACGCCTGCGGCTCGGCCGGCACGTTCTCTTGCGCCAGCACGCGCCCCAGGTGTTCGAGCACCGTCTCGGGCGCCATCGGGCGCAGGTTGAACTGCAGGCAGCGCGAGAGCACCGTGACCGGCACCTTCTGCGGATCGGTCGTGGCCAGCACGAACTTGAGATATTCCGGCGGCTCTTCCAGCGTCTTGAGCATGGCGTTGAACGCCGTGTTGGTGAGCATGTGCACTTCGTCGATCATGAAGACCTTGAAGCGCCCTTGCACCGGCTTGTAGACGGCCTGCTCCAGCAGGCCCTGCACCTCGTCCACGCCCCGGTTGGAGGCGGCGTCCAGCTCGGTGTAATCCACGAAGCGGCCGCTGTCGATGTCGGTGCAGGCCTGGCACACGCCGCAAGGGGTGGCCGTGATGCCGCCCTGCCCGTCGGGGCCCTGGCAGTTGAGCGACTTGGCAAGAATGCGCGAGACCGTGGTCTTGCCCACGCCGCGCGTGCCGGTGAAAAGATAGGCATGGTGCAGCCGCTGCTGCGTGAGCGCATTGGACAGCGCCTGCACCACATGCTCCTGGCCCACCATCTCCGAGAAGGTCTTGGGACGGTATTTGCGGGCAAGCACGAGGTAAGACATAGGGAGGGATTCTATGTGGCTGAGCCCGCCCTCCCGGATCGCCGGGATACCGACTCCGCACCGCGCCACGGTGCGCCTGGCCGACAGGCCGCCATGGCCAACACCTGCACGGCGAGCAGGGCCGGCTCTGCCGGAACGGTCCGCTTTATCGCCTACAATCGCCGGTGACGGGCCTCCCCGCATGGTGAAGCAGCCAACCGGGTCAGGTGGGGAACCAAGCAGCCCTAACTGTAGAGTCAGTGCCGGGGGTAAGGCTCGTCAACTCATTTTCCAGCCATCCCTGCCAGGCCTTCGTTGCCTTCACGCAGGGCATGTCCCCAAGCGGTGCACGCCGCAGCCTCTTTCGCTTTTCAACACCTTCGCAGCATTCGCCCCGGTCGATCCAGTGACCGGCAGGCGCCGGATGTGCCGCCCGAACGCTTACGCCGCCTCGGCTGGGTCCGCCCGGCAAGCACCGCTTGCGCGCTGGCCGCTCGAACCGGGCATGCGCGTCTTGCTTTGCCCCTGCGACGCTCGCGCCCTCCCCCGACTGGCCAGAACCAAGCGAAGGCCTGCATCGATCAGGTCACGCCTCATTCGCCTCGTGCAAGCCTCTTTCGCTTGCGCTCATTCCTCGGCGCCTCCCCACACAACGCGAAACCCGTCGGGCACTGACCGCCTTACAAGACCTGCTTTTCAGGGCTTAAAACCCCTGCCGATCCCCCCAAAATATTCACATTTATCAGTTTCAAGTTACTATTTGTTTCTTTTGAGGAGCCGATATGGCAGAAGGTCAAGCGCGAGGAACCGCCTACCTGTGCAACACGGCCGATACGCCGCCGGCGGTCGAGCCGGCGCGTGTCGTCAGCGCCAGCCCGCCAGCGATCGCAGACGAATCCAGCGCCAGACCGCTGGACCAGTTCACCTTCGAGAAGATGCGGCGCGTCAATGGCTCTCTCCTCGCGTTCGGCTCTCTGGGTTGGCTGGCTGCCTGGTGGACGGCCGCACCCACCTACCACTACGACAACATTCTGTTCTCCCTGCTGGCGGTCGCCTTCTTTTGTTGCATCACCGCGTCGATGTTCGCCAGCACGCCCAGAAGGGTGGTGCTGGCCGCGTTGCCGGCCTGTGGTCTGCTGGCCCACGGGTTCTGGCTGCTGTCGGTGCCGAGCCCGGCCGGCGTGTACTTCTGCCTGTCCCTGGGAGTGGCCTTCACGCTGCTGATCGCCTTCATGTTCATTTCGGTGTGGCAGTACCTGGTATCGGTGGCCGTCATCTGGCTCGCATTCGGGCACGGCGATTTCCAGCAGATGCGCTCCGCTCACGACCCCGTCTGGAGCATGCTGATCGTCACCCTGTCGTCGCTGTGCGGGATGCTCCTGAACATCGGCCTCTCGCGCCTGCGCGAAGACAGCCACCGGCAGCAGCTTGAACTGGAAACCCTGGCCTACCAGGATGCGCTGACCGGCCTGGCCAACCGCCGCAGCCTGCTCAAGCACATGCAGTCGCTGCAGGACGCCGGGCACATCGACGGCCTGTATTTCATGATGATCGACATCGATGACTTCAAATCGATCAACGACCAATTCGGGCACGACCAGGGCGACGTGGTGCTGAAGGACGTGGCTTCGGCACTGAAGCGGCAGGCCGGCCGGCACCTGTGCGGCCGCCTGGGCGGCGAGGAGTTCGGCGTGGTGGTGGATGCCGCCACGCTGCCCGAGGCCTGCGAACTCGCCCAGGCGCTGGTCACCGCCGTGAACGCGCTGTACGCGGTGCCGGCGGACCACCCCGCCTTCCAGGGCCGCCGGCTGTCCATCAGCGCCGGCATGACCCGGGGCGAGGCAGACTGCACCACCTCCGACCTGATCCGGCGCGCGGACCTGGCCCTGTACCGCGCCAAGCGCGAAGGCAAGAACCGCTTCTGCATGCACTTCGGCTCCGATGGCGACGCGGGCGCGCAGCCATCGGCCGCGCCCGTGGAACAAAACGCCTGATCAGCAGCCCCGCTGCAGCCAGTCCTTGGCGCCTTGCGCCGCGGCGATGCCGCTGGCCATGCAGGCCGTGATCAGGTAGCCGCCGGTGGGCGCTTCCCAGTCCAGCATTTCGCCTGCGCAGAAAACACCGGGCACCGCCGCCAGCATGAGGTGGCCGTCCATCGCCTCGAACGGCACGCCGCCCGCGGTGCTGATGGCCTCGTCCAGCGGCCGGGCCGCACCCACGGTGACGGGCAGCGCCTTGATGGCCTGCGGGAGGGCGGCAGCGTCGCCCAGGCCGTCCTTGCCCAACTGCTCGTACAGGATGCCCATCTTGATGCCGTCCAGCCCCAGGCGGCTCTTGAGGTGGCTGCTGAGGCTGCGGGCGCCGCGCGGATGGCGCACCTCCTTGAGCACGCGTTCGGGTGTGTGGTCGGGCAGCAGATCGAGCGTGAACGTGGCATGGCCATGCGCCTGGATCTCGTCGCGCAGCAGGCTGGAGACGGCATAGATCAGGCTACCCTCCACGCCGGTCGCCGTGGCCACGAACTCGCCCCGGCGGCTGAATGTGCGCCCCTGGCTGTCGGTGAAATGCAGCGCGACCGATTTGAAAGGCTGGCCGGCAAAGCGCTCGGTGAAGTGCGGCGTCCAACCCGCCGGGTCGGGGGCGCGCCCGATCAACTCGCGCAGAAACTCCCGCCGCGTCTCGCCTGCAGGAGCCCCGCCTGCGCGCACCGTATCGAAGCCGCAGTTGGCCGGCCGCAGCGGCGCCACCGGAACGCCTTTTTCGGCCAGCAGCGGCACCCAGGCGCCATCGGAGCCCAGCCGGGCCCAGCTGGCGCCGCCGAGCGACAGCACCACCGCCTTGGCCCGCACCGGCACCAAGCCGGTGGGGCTGGCGAAACCCAGCGTCAGGGCGCCTGCCCCGCTGCCTTCGTCTGCAGCCGCATCGCTCCAGCCCAGCCAGCGGTGGCGCATGTGGAACACCACCCCCTGGCCACGCAGGCGATGCAGCCATGCGCGCAGCAGCGGCGCGGCTTTCATGTCAGACGGAAACACCCGGCCCGAAGTGCCGACGAAGGTCTCGACACCGAGCTCCTGCGCCCAGGCGCGCACCGCATCGGACCCGAAAGCCTGCAGCAACGGCTCGATGGCGGCGCGGCGCTCCCCGAAGCGGGCCGCGAAGGGCTCGAACGCCTCGGAGTGCGTGAGGTTGAGTCCCCCCTTGCCTGCCAGCAGGAACTTGCGCCCCACGGATGGCATGGCGTCGAACAAATGCACGGCCAGGCCGTCGCGGGCCAGCACTTCGGCCGCCATCAGGCCGGCGGGGCCGCCGCCGATCACGGCGACATCACAGGCCAGCACGGGCGCGAGCGATTCGGAAACAGTCATCTTCAACCTTTGCTTTGGAAACATCGGGGCGCAGCACCGAAGGCACGAGGGCCTTGAGCGAGCCGCACCATCAAAACAGGGCGCCTTGCACCGGCGGTGGCGGTGGCGGTGGCGGTGGCGGTGGCGGTGGCGGTGGCGGTGGCGGTGGCGCAGTCTCTCCGCCCACCTCCACCATCCGCCCATCGCCGGTGAGAAAAGCCGCGCGCACCGCGTGGCCCGGCATCTGGGCCTGAACGGCTTCGCGGTAGCGCGCCAACTGGGCCATCAGATAGGGGCGCCGTTCGGGCTCCGCCGCGCTTTTGTAGTCGAGCACCCACCACGTCGGCGCACCGCCGGGATCGGCGCGCCGCACCAGGCGGTCGATCCGCAAGGTCTGTCCAGCGCGGACGATGGTGGCCTCGTTCACCGCTTGATCGACGGCGGCGGCATCCCACGCCCAGGCGCCTTCACCGTCCAGGATGCGCTGCGCCATGCCGGCGGCAAGGGCCACGGACTCGGGCACCAGGTCGAAGTCTGCGCCGAGCCGTGCCAGCCGCGCAGCCGACCATCCGCCTTCGGAAAAGGCTGGCACGCCGGCCCCCGCCATGGCGGTCTGTTCCAGCAGCTGGTGCATGGCCTCGCCCTGGCGCGATGCGGGGGTGGACGCAGCCAGGCCGGAAGTGGCCTGGCGATCGGCCGCCGGCGTGGGCGGCGGCGACCAGGCAGGCAGTTCGGCCAACACGGCGTGGCCCTCTGCTGCAATACCGCTGTCAAGCGACGGCGCGCGGCCGGATTCGGCCAGTGCGCTCTCTTGCGCCTCAAGCATCAGCGGCGCCAGCCGGTTCCACCAGCTGCCGGGCGCAGAGGACGACGGTTGCACCGACGAGATCGCAAGGCACTGCTTGGCCCGCGTCATGGCCACGTACAAGGTGTTGAGTTCTTCGCGCTGGCGCTCGGTCTGCTCGGTGGCGAGCATGCCCACCGCGCTGGGCGGCGGCGCGCTTTCGCTGGCCAGAAAGACGAAGCTGCGCGGCAGCGGTTCTTCGCCCGGCCAGTCCACCAGCACGCCCATGGTTTCGGCTTTTTGCGGGCGGGTGTCGGTGTCCAGCAGCAGCACGCTATGGGCTTCCAGTCCCTTGGCGCCGTGCACGGTGAGCAGGCGCACCGCTTGCGCGTCCACCCGGCCCGGCGCGCGCTGGCCCGCGCGCTTCATCGCCCGGACGAAGGCATAGGGCGTGAGGTAACGCCCGCCGTCGATCTGCAGCGCGGCCGACAGCAGCGCACGCAAGTTGGCGAGCACGCTGGCGCGCTGCGTTGCCGGGGCGGCGGCGGCATAGCGGGCCAGCACGTCGCGGTGGGTGTACAGCTTCTGCAGCGCGTCGTGGGGCGGCCATGCGTCGAACCAACCCTTGTATAGAGCCAAATCGGCCCCCAGCGCAATAATTCCTAGGGCATCATGCTCACTTTTTAATAGCAAGTCGAGCCAGCTGCATTCAAGGTTCTCTGGCTGCCGGCGCCACAGGGCCAGTTGCACCAGTGTCTCGTCGCCGACCCCGAACAATGGCGAGCGCAGCGCGCGGGCCAGCGACAGGTCGTGGCCCGGCGAGACCAGCACGTCCAGCAGCGCCACCACGTCCTGCACCTCGGGGGCTTCGGCCAGCTCGGCCTTTTCCGGCTGCACGCAGGGAAGGTGCAACTCGCGCAGCGCGTCCTGCATGGCGGCCAGGCGGTCGCGCTTTCGGGCGAGCACCAGCACCTCGCGCGGCGGCACGCCGGCGGCGATGCGCTCGGCCACCCAGCGGGCGGCTTGGGTGCATTCGCGCATGCGCAGGGTTTCCTCGGCCTCGTGCCGCGGCTGCGTGAGGCTGTCGCGCCACGCCATGGGGTCGGAAGCGGCGGCCCCGCTGTCCTGCGGCGCGGTGATGGCGGGCAGGCGCAACAGGCTGCCCGTGTCGGTGGACTCGGTGGTGTGTTCGCGAAAGCCGGCGTATTCCCCCTGGGCCTGCGCAGCCTGCATGGCGTGGTTGACCGCGGCGATCACGCCGGTGGCGTTGCGGCGCGTGTGGTCGCAGCTCAGCAGGTCGCCACCGAGGCCTTGGCGCACGAAGGCCTGTGCGGCCAGGAACACCTGCGGCTCGGCACGCCGAAAGCGGTAGATGCTCTGCTTGGGGTCGCCCACGATGAACACGCTGGGCGCCCTGCCCCCGCCCGCGCCCACATAGCCTGACAGCCAGGCATGCAGCGCCTGCCACTGCAGCGGGTTGGTGTCCTGGAACTCATCGACGAGCAGATGCCGCACGCGCGCATCCAGCCGCTCCTGCACCCATCCGCTCAGCACCGGGTCGGACAGCATGACCAGCGCCGTGCGCTCGACATCGTTCATGTCCACCCAGCCGCGATCGCGCTTGAGCGCAGCGAACGCCGCCACCAGAGCGCGCGTGAGCCGGGCCATCCGATGGTGGTAGCCCCAGGCCTCGTGCTGGCGGCGCGCCAGGCACAGGCGCTGCAGTTCGGCCTCGGCCTCCTGCGCCACGGCGAACTTCTCCAGGTTCTTGCTGAGCCGGTCTTCCTTGGCCACGAAGAAAGCACGTCGCAACCGCTCCAGCCGCTCGTGCAGGTCCTCGCAGGCGAAGGCATCGACCACCGCGTCCGCCGCCTTTTGCGGGGTTTTGTTGGATTCGGTGCCCAAGGCGCTTGCCCAGGCGAGCCAGCGGGCGCGTGCCGCATCGCCCTCCAGCGCGTGGGCCGGGCTGTCCAGCCCTTGCAGGTCGGGGAAGTGCGCATGGAACGGCGGGACCGAGGCGTCGATCACGCCGGCCGCGTCCGCCAGCTCGAACTCGATGCGCTTGGACAGCGCCGCGCCCAGGGCCTTGTGCGTCTGCGACCGCCCGTGCGAGGCCACCGCCGCGAGGTAGTCGGCATGCAGCGCCGCATCGTCGGCCACCTGCTGCAGGAACGGCGGCCAGACCTGGCGCACGGCTTCGGCGTCGTCCTCCAGCAGTTCGTAGTTGCCGGGCAGTCCGCGCGCATGCAGCACGGCCAGCGGCGCGGTGCCCAGCAGCGCAGCGAACCAGCTGTGGAAGGTGCGGATCTGCACCGGCCGCCCGGATTCGAGCATGGAGCGGTACAGCGTCTGCAGCAGCGCGCGTTTTTCCAGCGCGCGCTCGGGTGGGATGCCGCGGGCGACCAGTTCCCGGGCCAGGCGCTCGGGCTCGGCCTGGGCAAATTCCTGCAGCCATTCCTGCAGGCGCTGGCGCATCTCGCCGGCAGCCTTGCGTGTGAATGTGATGGCCAGGATTTCATGCGGCGCGCAGCCGTCCAGCAGGGCACGCAGCATGCGCGAGACCAGCATCCAGGTCTTGCCCGCGCCGGCACAGGCCTCCACCGCCACGCTGCGGTCCGGATCGCAGGCAATGGCATAGAACGCCTCGCGCGTGACCGGGTGGCCGTTGTGTTCGTAGGCGGCGAGCGTCATGGTGCTTTCTTCATGCCCAGAAATCCTTGCGGCACAGGCCGCGCGCGGCGCAGTAGTCGCACACCGCCCCCTCGCCCAGTGCCGGCATGGCGGCACCGGCAGCGATGCGTTCGAAGTCGTGCAGGATGCCTTCCACCAGCTGGTCGCGCAGCGCCACGATGTCGGGCTGCTCGAAGGTCCGCGTGTCGCCGCGCTCGCCCACGTTCACGTAGGCCGCGCGCAGGTGGTCGTGGTGCAGCAGCGCGGCGTAGAAAGCCAATTGCGTGTCTTCGGTGCCGGCGGCCAGGCGCTTGCGGGTGACCGCTTCGTTCTCGGTCTTGTAGTCGATCACCAGCACGGCGGGCTCTTCGCCCGGCACGCCGGAGCGGACGGCATCGATGCGGTCGAGCAGCCCCACCAGCTTGAGCGGCCCGAGCGACTGGGCAGAGCGCACCTCGGCCTGCTGGAAGGCGGCGCCCTGCCCTTCGTGGTCCTGCAGCCAGCGCAGGTAGCCGTCGCGCAGGGCCCGCCAGCCGGAGGCGAACGGCAAAAATTCGCCCGACGCCAGCCGCTGCTCGCGGGTGACGGCCTCGGCCGCCGCATCCATCAGCGCGCGGCGAGCGGGCAGCGCCTCGGCGGGCGCCGCCTGCAGTGCTTCGTGAAAGTGCTGCAGCACGGCATGCAGCCAATTGCCGAAATCCCGTTTGCCGACTTCAGCGCCCAGTTCATCGGCTTCTTGCAAGCCCAACTGGCGCAGCGCGAAGAAGCGGTACGGACAGTGGCGCAGATCGGAATAGGCGGTGGAGGACAGCTGCAGCATGGGCAGCGCCTCGCCCGTCGGCATCGGCCGGGGCACGGGTGAGAGCGGCACTTCGCGCGCACTTCGGGGGTCCGTGCCTGCGCTGGCTTGGCCGTCGAGCTGCAATGCCAGCACCAGCGGACTGGCCAGCAGCGGTTCGCCGCCGTCGTCGCCGCTGCGCCACAGCACGTCCGCGTGAGCGGTGCGCAAGGCATTGCTCCAGGCCTGCCGCTGGGCGGTTTCCAGCGTCTCGCGGGTGGGCAATCCCAACCCCTCGCGCTGCGCGCGGGTCCATGCGCCCGGTGGCTCCGGAGCGGGCGGCAGGCGCTTTTCGTCGCAGCCCGGCACCACCAGCGTGGCGAACGGGCGCGCCAGGATCTGCGGCAGCGGCACGACGAACACCGAGGCGCTGCCGTCATGGTCAGGCCGGTAGCGCGCGGCTTCGAGCACCTCGTTGACCCAGCGGGTGAACTCGGCAATGGACATGGGCCGGCCGGCGCTCGCCAGCCGCTCCAGATCAGAGGGCAAGCCATCCTGCAACCGCAGTTCGGCCAGCACACGCCCGCCAGCGGCGTCGGCGGCCAGGGCGTCCCATTGCCCCGTTGCCTGCAGCAGTTCGCGCAATGCGGCAAGCCACGCCGCCACCGGCCGCGCGGGCTGCAAAGGCGCGCGCCACGCCTGTACCTGCGCGGCCAACGCCTGCACTGCGGCCAGCGCAGGCGGCGTGGCATCGCGTGGGTCGTCGATGGACGCCCAGTGGCTGCTGCCCATCTTGCGCAGCCATTTCTCTGCTGCGTTCACGGCCTTCGGGCTGGCAGCGGGCACGTGCTTGAGCCAGTCCAGCACCGCGTCGGCGGAGGCGTTCCAGGTGCAAGCCCGCAGCGCCGCCATGACATGGGAGGCCGCCCGCGTGGTGGACAGGGTCCAACCATTTTCGTCGTGAACAGCCACCCCGCGCCCCAGCAGGAGCGCGCTGACGCGGCGGGTCAACGCGCGG